>NZ_JASCQP010000020.1 GCF_030010555.1 Halomonas rhizosphaerae | reverse complement strand
CGCTTCCGGATCAACCGAGGATCAGTCGGCGGGCCGGATGTTGGAGGCCTGAAGGCCTTTCTTGCCCTGGGTCACTTCGAAGGTGACCTTCTGGCCGTCCTGCAGGGACTTGAAGCCTTCAGCCTGAATCTCGGAGAAGTGAGCGAACAGGTCATCACCGCCGTCGTCCGGGGAGATGAAGCCGTAGCCCTTGGTGTCGTTGAACCACTTGACAGTGCCAGTTGCCATCGTCGATTTCCTTAACTAACTAAATAATGGTGCTGGGCCGGGCAGGGAACATCCTCGCCGCAGACCCGTAATGCGTGGGCAAGACAAGAAGGAAGTGCGCACCGGGTGCATCGAAGGAATCGAAGTACAACTGACGACTTTTCTGCTTGCTGACCAACGCAGCGGATAGTGCAACAGCGCCAGGGTTGCGTCAACAAGGTGGCACAGGGAGACTGGCGCTGCGCCCGCAAGGTCACTGTAGATGCAAAGCCTGTGAGCGTCCAGCCTCCATCTCGCCCGTTTCACCCATGGAAGAGAGCCCCATGACCCATACCCGAATTTCCTCCCGGGACACGCACAGCAAGCTGATCGGCTACCTGCTGTGGCTGTTCGGTTTCCTCGGTGCCCACCGCTTCTACTATGGCAAGCCGGTCACCGGCACGATCTGGTTCTTCACCCTGGGGCTGCTGGGGATCGGCTGGCTGATCGACCTCTTCCTGATCCCCGCCATGGACCGCCAGGCGGACCTGCGCTTCCAGGCCGGACCCACCAACTACTCCCTGGCCTGGCTGTTGCTCACCTTCCTCGGGGTGTTCGGCATGCACCGCTTCTACCTCGGCAAGTGGTTGACCGGGCTCCTCTACCTGCTGACCTTCGGGCTCTTCGGCCTCGGGGTGCTCTACGACTTCTGGACCCTCAACGACCAGATCTCCGTGCGCCATGCCCGTCGCGGCATCTTCAGCGGTTAACCCCATGTACCTCGATGCACAGTTCTGGCCCTTCCTGGTGGCCATCACCCTGCTCAGCATGAGCCCGGGGGTCGACACCCTGCTGGTGATCCGCAATACCGCCCGGGGCGGCGTGCGCGACGGTGTGCTCACAAGCCTGGCGATCTGCTGCGGGCTCTTCGTGCACGCGACGGTCTCGGCCCTGGGGATCTCGCTGATCCTGCTGCAGTCGGCCTGGGCCTTCGGCCTGCTCAAGCTGGCCGGTGCCGCCTACCTGGTGTGGCTGGGCGTGAACAGCCTGCGTTCGGCCCGGCGAGGACAGGGGCTGCCCGTGGGTGGCGTGCAGGCCGACCGGCAGGCCGTGCCGCTGTGGCGCCCGGTGCGCGAGGGGCTGCTCTCCAACGTGCTCAACCCCAAGACGGTGGTCTTCTACATGGCCTTCCTGCCCCAGTTCATCGCGCCCGGCGACCCGGCGCTGGCCAAGTCGCTGTGGCTGGCCGGGGTGCACTTTGTGGTCGCCAACCTGTGGCAGGTGGGCATCGTGGTGATGGTGGGCAGCGCCGGTCGCTGGCTGGCGAGCCCGGCCTTCTCCCGCTGGCTCAATGGTGTCACCGGCGCGGTGCTGGTCGGCTTCGGCATCAAGCTGGCGCTGACGCGCCAGCCGGGCTGAGAGGGTGTCGCAAGGCAGGAGGCCCCGGTGCTGCCGGGGCCTCCTGCGGGCGGCCTGTACGCCGTCGGCTCAGTTCCTGGCCAGCAGCGAGCGATCGTAGCGCACCGTCTTCTCCGTCGGGCTCAGCATCGTGACGCCCTCGCTCTCGCCGCCCCTGGAGAGGCTCTCGAAGATCACCCGGTAGGCGAGCACGGCCTGCACATAGCTGCGTGTCTCACGGAAGGGAATGCTCTCGACGAAGAGGTCGAACGCTTCTGGCGCATCGCGCAGCCAGCGATCGACCCGGCCGGGGCCGGCATTGTAGGCGGCTGCGGCGGCCAGCCGGTTGCCGCTGTAGCGGTCGATCAGCTCGCCGAGGTAGGTGCTGCCCAGGCGGATGTTCACCTCGGGCTCGAGGACGCCATAGGGGCCGGGGTCGCCGATCCCCAGGCGCTGGCCGAGCTGGGCCGCGGTGGCCGGCATTAGCTGCATCAGGCCCCGTGCGCCGGCGGGGGAGAGGGCCTCGGGGTTGTAGCCGCTCTCCCGCCGGGCGATGCCCATCAGCAGATAGGGGTCGACTCCGGCCTCGCCGCCCCAGTGCAGGAAGTCATCGCGATAGGCCTCGGGGAAGCGCCAGGCCAGGGCGTCCCACATCTGGCCGACGATGGTGGTCTGCACCAGCTCGGCGAGCCAGCCCTTCTCGGCGGCGTAGTCGGCCAGGGCCCGTGCCTCCTCCGGGGTGCCGCGGGCCACGGCCCGGTACCATTCGCTGTTGGCCAGGCCAGGTTCGTCGATCCGGCGCAGCGCCTCGGTGCGCTTCACCGCCGGCCACTCGGCGACTTCCCGGCGGGTGGCCGCGTCGAGGGCGTTGCGCTCCAGGTTCAGGGCGTAGGGGCGACCCAGCCGGTCGGCAGCGGCGAAGCCGAAGAAGTTGCGTTCGCCGGCGGCCGCGGCATAGGCGCTCTCCGCGGTGGCGGGGTCGCCCTGCTGTTCCAGGGCGCGGCCCAGCCAGTACTGCCAGCGGGCTTCCCGGCGGGTCTCGTCGGGCATGCGATGCACCCAGTCGACGACCCCCGGCCAGTCACGTTCGGCCAGGGCCGAACGCACGCGAAGCTCCAGCAGCTCGGCATCGCCGAGCCGTGCCACGACCTCGTCGCGCCAGGCGCCGTGCTGGTCGACGTCGCGCACCATCGCGTAGAAGGCCAGGTCACGCTCGATGGCGTCGCGGTGGCGGGCCTCCAGCGAGAGGTGAGGGGATACCTTGCGCCAGGCCTCCAGGGCCGCCTCGGTGTCGGCGCGGGTGAAGCCGTGCATGGCCGCGGCAAACAGCGGTCCGCTGCCCCGGCAGCCGGGCCCCGTGCAGGCCGGTACCTCCGTCACGGCCGCATAGTCCTTGCGCAGCCGGTCGAGGCTGGCCCTGGCGGACTGCCAGTCGGCATCCAGCTGCCGACCCAGGTAGTTCATCAGGCCGGTCTCGCCGGCCTGCCAGGCGAGCATCATGCGTTCCCAGACATGGGCCTGGCCGATCTCGCCCCGGGCCCGCAGGGTGTCGAAGAGGGTGTCGCAGGCATCCGGCTGGGAGCGGCCGACGAGCCAGAGGTCGCGTCCGCCCCGGGCGGCGTCTTCCGGCTCGCGATCGAGCAGGGCGGTGTAGTAGTAGCACTGGCGGGCGGTGCCCTCGGGCACGCCGTCGGCGACCGCCAGCAGGCTGGCCGGGCGCCCGGCGTGGCCGTACTTGGCGATCGCCTGGCCGCGCATCCAGTCGCTGAGCGGGGAGTCCTCGTGGCGCTCGATGAAGGCCAGCACCCGGTCGGGATCCACCTCCGGGAGGCGCTGGCGCAGGCGGTGGTAGTCGACATAGCCGGAGAGGACATGATCCTCGATGGCGTCCCGGTCGATCTTTTCCCACTGGGCGTTGCGGGCGGCCTCCAGGGCCTCGCGCATGGCGCGGTCATCGGCCTGGCCGGCCAGGGGCAGGCAGCACAGGGTAGCGGCGATCAAGGCCTTGCAGCGGCCGAATGACAGGGACATATCGTGACCTCTTGCGGTTCGCGGTCGTCAAGCTGCCATGGTGGCCGATGGCAGGGCACTTGAGTAGTGTCGCCGCTGCCCGACAGGCAGCGACTGTCCGTCATGGTGGGGATACCTTATCGTGTAGCGGTATTCCCGCAGGTCGGCAAGGAGTTCGAGATGGCCAGATTCGGTGGCGGTTTCCTGGTGGCGCGGCTGCGGCGCCGCGCCCACGTGCTGGGCCAGATGGGCCGCGCCCTGCGGCTGTTCCTTCCCATGACCCGCGATGTGCTGCTGCGACGCTATCGCCCGGTGCCCTGGGGCGCCTTCCTGTGGATGCTGGCGGCCCTGGCGTACCTGGTCTCGCCGCTTGACCTGATACCCGACATGCTCGTGCTGCTGGGGCTGGTGGACGATGTGGTGATCGTCGGCTGGCTGCTGACACGGGTCGACCGGCGCCTGGCGGGCTATCGTGCCTGGCGGGAGCGCCGGGAGGGGAGTGATCCGTCCTCCGGCGAAGGTCGAGGCGACGTGGAACCGCCGCCTTGATACGATCGTTTGAAATCTTCGTTTCCCTGCTGCCGCCTGCGAGGCCCGGATGACCCACGGCCAGACCCCGAGCGACGCCGACTGGCGTCGCGCCCTGACGCGCTTCGTCACGGTGATCCCGCACACCCGCGAACTGGGCCTCGAGGTGCTCGAGGTGACACCAGAGGGGACCACCATGCGCCTGCCCTGGTGCGACGACCTGCTCGGCGACAGCGCCCGGGAACTGGTGCACGGCGGGGTGCTGGCCATGCTGCTGGACACGGTCTGCGGGTCGGCGGTGTTGCCGGCCCTGCCGGCGCCGGAGGTCTGTCCGACCCTGGACCTGCGGGTCGACCATTTCCGGCCGGCAGTGGCCGGGCGGGCGATTTTCGCCGAGGCGCGCGTGGTCCGGGTCACCGAGTCGGTGGTCTTCACCGAAGGCACCCTGTGGCAGGAGACAGGCCGGCCGCTGGCGCGGGGTATCGGCAATTTCGTCCGGCTGGGGCCGCGCAATACGCCCCAGGGCTTCGCCGAGGCGCTCTTTGCGGAGGAGAACGACCATGCGTGAGGGCTTCGACAATGTCGAGTGGCTGGCGAGGACCCGCGCCGAGGGCGATGTCGAGGCCTGGCTGGCCATGATTCCCTATGCCCGGCGCATCGGGGTCTCGGCGGTTTCGGACCCGCAGGGCGAGGGCCTGCTGTTCCGCCTCGATCCTCGCGAGGGCAATGTCGGCAACGTCCTGCTGCCGGCGCTGCATGGCGGCGTGGTGGCCGCCTTCATGGAGACCGCGGCGACCCTCGACCTGATGCTCGCCACCCGCGCGCCACGCCTGCCGCGCATCGTCGACATCTCCATCGACTATCTGCGTACGGCACGGGTGGCCCCGACCCTGGCCCGCTGCAGCCTGCTGCGCGAGGGACGGCGCATGGGCAACGTGCATGTCTGTGCCTGGCAGGAGAGCGAGGCGGTGCCGGTGGCCACCGCGAGGCTGCACTTCGTGCTCGGTGATCCCGCCAAGCCAGGCGCTTGAAAAACCGCTACCGGGCCCCATATCGACGACAGTTCCGAACCGGTGGTTCCTGCCACCATGGCATGTCGAAAGAGGGGTCCCAGACACATGACCACAGCCACGCATGAGGAAACCCTCGGCTTCCAGACCGAGGTCAAGCAGCTGCTGCACCTGATGATCCACTCCCTGTACTCCAACCGGGAGATCTTCCTGCGCGAGCTGATTTCCAATGGTGCCGATGCCTGCGACAAGCTGCGCTACGCGGCGCTGGACAACGATGCGCTCTACGAGGGCGACAGCGAGCTGCGCATCGAGATCGACCACGACGCCGAGGCGGGCACCGTGACCGTGCGCGACAACGGCATCGGCATGAATCGTGACGAGGTCATCGAGAACCTCGGTACCATCGCGCGCTCCGGCACCGCCGAGTTCCTCAAGCAGCTCTCCGGCGAGCAGCAGAAGGATGCCCGGCTGATCGGCCAGTTCGGCGTGGGCTTCTATTCCGGCTTCATCGTCGCCGATGACATCACCGTGCGCACCCGCAAGGCGGGCAGCGACAAGGCTGCAGGCGTCGAATGGCACTCGAAGGGCGAGGGTGAGTTCACCGTCGCCGACATCGAGCGCGAGGTCCACGGCACCGAGATCGTGCTGCACCTCAAGGAGGATGCCCGCGAGTTCGCCGACGACTTCCGCCTGAAGAGCCTGGTGCGCAAGTACTCCGACCATATCGAGGTGCCGGTGCGCATGCCCAGGGTCGAGACCGCCAAGGACGAGGACGGCAACGACATCGAGGGCAGCGAGACCACCACCTGGGAGACCGTCAACGAGGCCACCGCCCTCTGGGTACGGCCCAAGAGCGAGATCTCCGACGACGAGTACAAGGCCTTCTACAAGCACGTAGCGCACGACTTCAGCGATCCGCTGACCTGGAGCCACAACAAGGTCGAGGGCAAGCTGGAGTACGTAAGCCTGCTCTACGTGCCGGGCCGCGCGCCCTTCGACCTCTACGAGCGCGACGGGGCCCGGGGCGTGAAGCTCTACGTTCAGCGCGTCTTCATCATGGACGACGCCGAGCAGTTCCTGCCGCTCTACCTGCGCTTCATCAAGGGCGTGCTGGATACCCGCGACCTATCGCTCAACGTCTCCCGCGAGCTGCTGCAGCAGGATCCCAAGGTCGAGAAGATCAAGTCCGCCCTGACCAAGCGCGCCCTGGACATGCTCAAGAAGCTGGCCAAGGACAAGGAGGCCTACCAGACCTTCTGGAACACCTTCGGCAGCGTGCTCAAGGAGGGCCCGGCGGAGGACTTCGCCAACCGCGATAAGATCGCCGGCCTGCTGCGCTTCTCCACCACCCACACCGACAGCGCTACCCAGGACCAGTCGCTGGCCGACTATGTCTCGCGCATGAAGGAAGGGCAGGAGAAGATCTACTACATCGTCGCCGACGGCTTCAATGCAGCCAAGTCGAGCCCGCACCTTGAGATCTTCCGCAAGAAGGGCATCGAGGTACTGCTGCTGCACGACCGCATCGACGAGTGGCTGATGAGCCATCTCGACGAGTTCGAGGGCAAGCGCTTCGTCGACGTGGCCAAGGGCGAGCTCGATCTCGGCGACGTCGAGGACGAGGAGGAGAAGAAGGCCCAGGAGGAGACCGCCAAGGCCAAGGAAGACCTGGTCAAGCGCGTCAAGGCGGCACTGGGGGACGAGGTCCAGGAGGTCAAGGTGACCCACCGCCTCACCGACTCGCCGGCCTGCGTGGTGCTGCCCGAGCACGAGATGGGCTTCCAGATGCGACGCATCATGGAGGCGGCCGGCCAGTCGCTGCCCGAGGTCAAGCCGATCCTCGAACTCAACCCCGAGCACGCCCTGGTGGCGCGCCTCGAGAGCACCGAGGGCGAGGGCTTCGAGAACCTGGCGCGCATCCTGCTCGACCAGGCGATCATCGCCGAGGGCGGTCATCTCGATGATCCGGCCACCTACGTCAAGCGTCTCAATGCCCTGTTGAGCGCCTGATACCCCGGCGCTACCGCTTTCTTGCGGTAAGTGACCACTACCCCGTCGGCCCTCCCTGCCGGCGGGGTTTTTCGTTGCCGAGGGCGCAGCGGGGCCCGAGTTTTGGCGAGTGGCGCCCTAAGCCACCTTGATCCGATGGCTGCGTTGTGGTGCTCTATAGCGTTCTGGTTCTCGGCACCGGGCATCGGCACCGGTTCAGTCATTGTGGGGCCGCCCAGGGCGGCCTGAAGCAAGGAGATGGAACGTGAAAATAGGCGCACCGAAGGAGACTGCCCGGGGGGAAGCGCGTGTTGCGCTGACCCCCGAGAGCGCGAAGCAGATCCAGAAACTGGGACATGAGTGCCTGATCGAGGCCGGGGCCGGGGTGGCGGCCGGCTTCAACGATGACGCCTACCGCGAGGCCGGGGTCACCGTCGTCGACGGGACAGAGGCGCTCTGGACCGAGGCCGAGGTGGTCATCAAGGTCCGCGAACCCTCCGAGGAGGAGGCCCGTCGGTTGCGTGAAGGCCAGACGCTGATTGCCTTCTTCTGGCCGGCCCAGAACGAGGCCCTGCTCGAGCTGTGCAAGGCCCAGGGGGCCACCGTCGTCGCCATGGACATGGTGCCGCGCATCTCGCGGGCGCAGAAGATGGATGCGCTCTCGTCGATGGCCAACATCGCCGGCTACCGGGCGGTGATCGAGGCGGGCAACAACTTCGGGCGCTTCTTCACCGGCCAGGTGACCGCGGCGGGCAAGGTGCCGCCGGCCAAGGTGCTGGTGATCGGCGCCGGCGTGGCGGGCCTCTCCGCCATCGGCACCGCCACCAGCCTGGGGGCAGTGGTACGCGCCTTCGACGTGCGTCCCGAGGTGGCCGAGCAGATCGAGTCCATGGGCGCCGAGTTCCTGTTCCTCGACTTCGACGAGAGCCAGGACGGCTCGGAGAGCGGCGGCTATGCCGCGCCCTCCAGCCCCGAGTTCCGCGAGAAGCAGCTCGAGTGCTTCCGCGAGCAGGCCCCGGACGTCGACATCGTCATCACCACGGCGCTGATCCCCGGCAAGCCGGCGCCCAAGCTGTGGCTGGAGGACATGGTCGAGGCCATGAAGCCCGGCTCGGTGATCGTCGACCTGGCGGCCGAGAAGGGCGGCAACTGCGACCTGACCCGGCCGGACGAGAAGGTGGTGACCGACAATGGCGTGACGGTCGTCGGCTACACCGACTTCCCCTCGCGCATGGCCACCCAGTCCTCGCTGCTCTATTCCACCAACATCCGTCACATGCTCACCGACCTCACGCCCGAGAAGGACGGGAAGGTCGTGCATGACATGGAAGACGACGTGATCCGCGGCGCCACTGTGACCCACCAGGGCGAGGTCACCTTCCCGCCGCCGCCGCCCAAGGTCAAGGCCATCGCCGCGGCCAAGCCCAAGCCCAAGGAGAAGGAGCCGACGCCGGAGGAGAAGAAGGCCACCGAGCTTGCCGCCTTCAAGGCGCAGACCAAGCGCCAGGTGACCCTGCTCGCCGTGGGCGGCGCGCTGATGCTGCTGCTCGGCCAGGTGGCCCCGGCCTCCTTCATGCAGCATTTCATCGTCTTCGTGCTGGCCTGCTTCGTCGGCTTCCAGGTGATCTGGGGCGTCAGCCATTCGCTGCATACGCCGCTGATGGCGGTGACCAACGCGATCTCCGGCATCATCATCCTCGGGGCGATCCTGCAGATCGGCTCCGGCAGCGTCGTCGTCGGCGTGCTCGCGGCGATCTCGGTGCTGATCGCGTCCATCAATATCGTGGGTGGCTTCCTGGTGACACGCCGGATGCTGGCCATGTTCCAGAAATCCTGAGCGGCGGAGACACGACATGTTGGGTCAAGGATTCGTATCTGCCGCGGCGATCGCGGCAAGTGTATTGTTCATCCTCTCGCTGGGTGGGCTGAGTAACCAGGAGAAGGCCAAGCGTGCCGTCTGGTACGGCATCGTCGGCATGGCCGTGGCGGTGTTCTTCACCGCCTTCGGGCCGGGGATCGGCGGCTACTGGTGGATGATCCCGATGATGATCATCGGGGCGGGTGTCGGCGTCTACGTGGCCGGCAAGGTCGACATGACCGAGATGCCGCAGCTGGTCGCGGCACTGCACAGCTTCGTCGGCCTGGCCGCGGTCTTCGTGGCCTGGAGCGCGGACCTGGAGCGGCGCCGGGTAATGGCGGCGCGGGCCGTGGATGCCTCGATGGAGGAGTTCTCGGCCTTCGCCGCCCTGGTGGCCACCAAGGCCCCGGACGAGCTGCTGTTCCTGCAGGTCGAGGTGGTGCTGGGCATCTTCATCGGCGCGGTGACCTTCACCGGCTCGGTGATCGCCTTCGGCAAGCTGGCCGGCAAGGTCGACGGCAAGCCGAAGCAGTTGCCCGGCGGGCACATGCTCAACGCCGGTGCGGCGGCCCTGTCGCTGCTGCTGGCCATCCTCTATCTCAACGGTGCCGGCTTCTGGACCCTGCTGGTGCTGGCGGCGCTGGCCTTCTTCATCGGCTACCACCTGATCATGGGCATCGGCGGCGCCGACATGCCGGTGGTGGTGTCGATGCTCAACAGCTACTCCGGCTGGGCCGCGGCCGCCATCGGCTTCACGCTCTCCAACGACCTGCTGATCGTCACCGGCGCCCTGGTGGGCTCCTCCGGTGCCATCCTGTCGTACATCATGTGCAAGGCGATGAACCGCAACTTCATCAACGTCATCCTCGGCGGCTTCGGCGGCACTCAGGGGCCGGCGGCGGAGATCGAAGGCGAGCAGGTGGCCATCGACGCCGGCGGCGTGGCCAGCGCCCTCAACGATGCCGACAGCGTGATCATCGTGCCGGGCTACGGCATGGCGGTGGCCCAGGCCCAGAATGCGGTCAGCGAGCTGACCCGCAAGCTGCGCAGCGCCGGCAAGAACGTGCGCTTCGGCATCCACCCGGTGGCCGGTCGCCTGCCGGGGCACATGAACGTGCTGCTCGCCGAGGCCAAGGTGCCCTACGACATCGTGCTGGAGATGGACGAGATCAACGACGACTTCCCCACCACCGACGTGGTGATCGTCATCGGCTCGAACGACATCGTCAATCCGGCCGCCCAGGAGGATCCCAACAGCCCGATCGCCGGCATGCCGGTGCTCAAGGTCTGGGAATCCAAGCAGGTCTTCGTCTGCAAGCGCGGCCAGGGTACCGGCTACTCCGGCATCGAGAACCCGCTGTTCTTCAAGGAGAACACGCGGATGTTCTACGGCGATGCCAGGTCGAGCATCGACTCGCTGCTGCACCTGATCGACTGACCCTTGCGCGCCCGGGCCGAATCGCCGGCCCGGGCCTCGACCTCCCGACACGCCCCTTCGCGGGGCGTTTTTCGTTACACTGCCCTTCATCCATCCAACTTCCCGGGGCGACCATGTCAGACCAACCCATGCGCGTGGCGGTGCTCGGCGGCGGCAGCTTCGGCACCGCCCTGGCCAGCATCGCCGCCGATAACGGTGCCGAGGTGCGCCAATGGCTGCGCGACCCCGAGCTGGCGGCGCAGATCACTCGCGAGCACCGCAACGGCCGCTACCTGCCCGACTACGCCATCAATGCCGCGGTGGTGGCCTCCACCGAGATGGCCGAGGTGCTCGAGGGCGCCGAACTGGTGCTGGTGGCCATTCCCTCCAAGGCCTTCCGCGAGGTGGTACGCCAGGCACGGCCCTTCCTGCACGAAGACCAGATCCTGGTCAGCACCACCAAGGGCATCCAGGAGGAGGGCTTCAAGCTGATGAGCCAGATCCTCGAAGAGGAGACCGGCTTTGCGCATATCGGCGTGATCTCCGGGCCGAACCTGGCCTCGGAGATCGCCGACAAGCAGCTCACCGCCACGGTGATCGCCAGCGACGACCCGCAGACGCGTACCCGCGTGCAGACCGCGCTGGGCTGCGACTACTTCCGGGTCTATGCCAGCAACGACCGCTTCGGCGTGGAGCTTGGCGGAGCGCTCAAGAACATCTACGCGATCGCCGCCGGCATGGCAGCGGCGCTGGGCATGGGCGAGAACACCCGCAGCATGCTGATGACCCGGGCGCTTGCCGAGATGAGCCGCTTCGCGGTCGACCAGGGAGCCAACCCCATGACCTTCCTGGGACTGGCCGGGGTCGGCGACCTGATCGTCACCTGCTCCTCGGCGCTGTCGCGCAACTATCGGGTGGGCCAGGCCCTGGGCGAGGGCAAGACCCTGGACGAGGCGGTACAGGCCCTGGGCCAGGTCGCCGAAGGGGTCAACACCGTGCGCCTGGTGCGCGACAAGGCCCACGAGGACGGCGTCTACATGCCGCTGGCCGAGGGCCTCTATCAGGTGCTGTTCAAGGGGGTGCCGGCCCGCGACATGGCGCGGCTGCTGATGCTCGGCGAGCAGAGCAGCGATGTGGAGTTCGTGCTGCCCCGCAAGGACGTGCAGCAGGATCGTCGCGACAGGGGCGGACGCCTTGGCTGAGCGGCTGCTGATCATGCGCCACGGCGAGGCCGGCCACGGCCGGCCGGATGCGGCACGCGAGCTCACTGGGCAGGGCGACCGGGAGACGGCCCGCATGGCGTGCTGGCTCGCGGCCCGCGAGGAGCCGGACCTCACGCGGCTTCGCCTGCTGGTCAGTCCCTATGTGCGGGCCCGACAGACGGCGGAGCGGATCGCCGAGCCTCTGGGGCTCGTGGTCGAGACCCTGCCGATCATCACCCCCGACGATCCCCCCGAGGCGGTGGTCGAATGGCTACTGGAGCAGCCGGAGGGGCGGCCCATGATGCTGGTCAGCCATATGCCGCTGGTCGCGGCCCTCACCGGCCTGCTGGTGGAAGGGCGGGTCGATCGCGGCCCCGGCTTCCCCACGGCCGCCGTGGCCGAGCTGGAAGCCGAGGTGTGGGCGGCGGGTTGCGCCAGGCTGGCGCGTTTCACGGCACCCGCCGACCTGGACTAGATCAGGCCGACGGCCCTGAGCCCGAAGGCACCCAGGGTGATGGTCAGGCTGGCCATCAGCGTGGTCAGGGCGATGATGTTGGCGGTGAGTGCGGCATTGCCGCCCATCGCCTTGGCCATCACGAAGGCCGCGGCGGCGGTGGGGCTGGCGAAGAACAGGAACATCACCCCGAGCTCGCGTCCCTCGAAGCCGGCCCCCCAGGCGGCGCCGGTGGCCAGTGCCGGGACGGTGACCATCTTCATCAGGCTGGCGCTGACCGCCAGCCGGCCCGAGTCGCGGATCTCCCCAAGCGAGAGGGTGGCGCCGATGCAGATCAGGGCCAGCGGCAGGGTCAGGGAAGCGAAGTAGTCGCCGGAGGTCATCAGCCAGCCGGGCAGGGGCAACCCCACGGCGGCCACGGGAACGGCGGCGACCACCGCGAGGATCAACGGGTTGGTGGCGATATGCCCGAGGATGCTGCGCCAGTCGGTGTGCCGTCCCTCCTGGTAGCTGGCCAGGGCGATCACCGAGAAGGCGTTGTAGGTGATGATCACCACCCCCAGCAGCAGGCCACCGGCGGACAGCCCGTAGTCGCCGTACATGCCGGCGGCGAGCGCCAGGCCGACGATGCCGCAGTTGCCGCGAAAGGCGCCCTGGACATAGACGCCGCGCTCCTCTCGGGGCACGCGCACAAGCGCCCAGCCCCAGCTGAACAGGAAGCTGCCCAGGGTTGCCAGGGCGAAGAAGCCGAGCAGCGCCGGGTTCAGGGTGGCCGTCAGGTCGGCACGGATGATGCTGAGGAAGATCAGCGTCGGCAGGGTGGCCTTGAAGACCAGCATCGAGGCGGTGGAGACGAAGGCGCGGTCGATCCAGCCGGCGCGCTTCAGGCCAATGCCGATGAAGACCATGGCGAACACCGGCAGGGTGATCTCCAGGGTCTGCAGGAAGAGGGTGGAGAGCTCCATGGGGCCTGGCCTAGCGCGTCAGCCAGAAGCCGACGACGATGGCGGCCACCACGGTCACCAGGAACACGCGATTGCGGGTGCGGGTATCACGGATGGGCTTGCGGGGGTCTTCCACGAGGGGCTCCTGTCGATTGGCCTGTCGCCGCCGGGCGACTTGGCGGATCATGGTAATCCCGTTAGCCTGCTATCGCCAGAAGGGTGCCGGCCGGGCGCCCGCCAGCAGGAAGAGTCCATGAGCAGATCCGACCACGCCTCGCGCATCCCCCTCGTCTTTGCCCACGCCAACGGCTTCCCGGGGCAGAGCTACCGCAGCTTCCTGGCGCCGCTGGCCGAGCGGTTCGACGTGCACCCGCTGGATCGGCTGGGCCATCATCCCGACTTCCCCGTCGGGCATAACTGGCTGGCCCTGCGCGACGAGCTGCTCGAGCACCTGGCCCGCCTCCCGGGCCCGGTGGTCGGCGTGGGCCACTCCATGGGCGGCGTGCTGATGGCCATGGCCGCCGAGCGCATGCCCGAGAGGTTCCGCTGCGTGGTGATGCTCGACCCGCCGCTGATGCTGGGCCTGGAGGCCTGGGTGATGAAGGCGGCCAAGCGCCTGGGCCTGGCCGACCGGGTGACCCCCGCGGGCAGGAGCCTGGGCCGTCGCGACAGCTGGCCCGACCGCCAGGCGATGTTCCACTACCTGCGCCGGCGGGGACTCTTCCGGCGCTTCACCGAGGCCGCCCTGCACGACTACGTGGACGGCGGTACACGGGAGCTGGACGACGGTCGCGTGGTGCTGCTCTACGACCCCGACATCGAGGTGCAGGTCTTCCGCCACCTGCCGGACCACCTGGGTGATCTCCCCGGCCGGGTCAGGGTGCCCCTGGGGGGGCTGGCCGGTGCCGAGTCCGACCTGCTCACTCCGCGTCGACGTCGCCGTCTGGCACGGCGGGGCGTGAGCGTGGCCCAGGTCCCGGGCGGACACATGTTCCCCATGGAGTTCCCCGACCAGACCCGCTCGGCCCTGCTGGCCCTACTCGACGACCTGCTGGAGTCGCCGGCATGAGCGAGCCCCGCTCCCTGAGACTGGCAGGCGGCCGCCTGGCGGCGCTGGCCTGGGGCGATGATCAGGCCCCCACCTGGCTGGCGCTGCACGGCTGGCTGGACAATGCCGCCAGCTTTTCACGCCTCGCCCCCCGGTTGGTCGCAGACCTCGGCATCCGGGTGGTGGCCATCGACTTTGCCGGCCATGGCCTGTCCTACCACCGTCGTGGCGACTATGCACTGTGGGACTACTGCCACGACCTCCTCGATGCCTGTGACCACCTGGGCCTCGCGCGGGTGCCCTTGCTGGCCCACTCCATGGGGGCCGGGGTGGCCTGCCTGACGGCCGCCGCCCTGCCGGAGCGCGTCGAGACGCTGGTGCTGCTCGACGGCCTGGGGGCGCTGACCACCGAGGCCGGCGAGGCACCTGGCCAGCTGCGCAAGGGCCTGCTCGCCGATCGGCGCCCCCTCTCGACGGGGCCGCGCTATCCTGATAATGAGACCGCCGTGGCGGCACGGGTGGCCGGCGGGGCGACGCCCATCGATGCCGAGACGGCGCGCCCGCTGGTGTCACGCAACCTCGAATCGTTGCCCGGTGGTCACGTGCAGTTGCGCACCGATGCCCGCCTGCTGCGCCCGTCCCTGGTGCGGCTCTCTCCCGAGCAGGTGGGGGCCATGCTGGCAGCGATCCGTTGCCCGGTGCTGCTGGTGGAGGGGGAAACCGGCATCCTGGGAGAGCGGGCGCGGGCACGCCAGGCCCGGGCGGCGGTGGCGAGGCTGACGCGCCGCGTGCTGCCGGGAGGGCATCACCTGCACCTGGAGCCGTCGGCCGCAGCAGGGGTGGCGGAGGCCATCGTCGAGTGGCACGAGAGCTGATCCTGGGAGCCGAGAAGGGGGGCGCATCATGAGCCAGCAGCGGGAAGCCGACAACACAGGGCGCAAGAGCGTGGCACTGGTGCTCGGCAGCGGGGGCGCCCGTGGCTATGCCCACATCGGGGTCATCGAGGAGCTCGAGGCGCGAGGCTATCGGGTGGTGGCGATCTCCGGCTGCTCCATGGGCGCCCTGGTGGGCGGCGTCTACGCGGCAGGGGAGCTGGCCGCCTACCGCGACTGGGTCTGCCGGCTGGACTACTTCGATGTGCTCAGGCTGGTCGATGTCACCTGGAGCCCCATGGGGGCCATGCGGGCCAACAAGGTGATGGGCAAGCTCGAGAGCCTGATCGGCGATACCCGCATCGAGGACCTGGAGATCCCCGTGACCACCGTGGCCACCGACCTGACCCGTCAGCGCGAGGTGTGGTTCCAGAGCGGCTCGCTGCTCGAGGCGATCCGCGCCTCGATCGCCGTGCCCGGGGTGATCACGCCGGTGCATCGCGGCGACCAGGTGCTGGTGGATGGCGGGCTGCTCAACCCGCTGCCGATTATCCCCACGGTGTCGGCCCAGGCGGACTGTGTGCTGGCAGTCAATGCCACGGCGCATAGCCCGCGCCCGGTGACCCTGGAGGAGTTGCTGCCCCCCGAGGAGGTCGCCGAGGAGCAGGCGCGCGAGAAGTCTCGGGAAGCCGGTGGCGTCGACTTTGCCAGCTGGATCGACGGGGTCCGCGGGGCTACCCGTCGGCTGTTCGATGGCTTCGGCAATACCAACGCCACTACCAGTACCAATGGCGGCAGGAGCGAGGTGGACGAGGCCCTGGAGCGCGGCCGTCGCGAGTGGGGACGCCTGGACATGGTGCTGGCCTCCTTCGACATCACCCAGGCGGCCCTGGCCAAGTACAAGGTAGCGGGCTATCCGCCGGATGTGCTCATCGAGGTACCCAAGACGGTCTGTGGTGCCTATGAGTTCCACCGCGCCGAGGCGTTGATCAGTCTCGGCAGGCACCTGGCCGTGGAGGCGCTGGACCGCTTCGAGGGACGTGCCCATCCCGGCTGGGGAAGCCCGTCCATCGTCGTGGAAACGCCGACCAGGGAAGGCCAGGAAGGGGAGGGGGTGTCCTGAACGGTGTCAGGCCTGACTGCCGCGCCGCCTGAGCAGCACGTAGACCGCCCCCGTGCCGCCGTCGATCGCGGTCGCCGAGCAGAAGGCCAGCACGCTCGGCCACTCCCGCAGCCAGGCATTCACGTGGCTCTTGATCACCGGATAGTCGCTGGTGGTGCCCCAGGCCTTGCCGTGGACGACCAGCACGCAGCGCCGGTGGCGGCTCGCGGCGTCGCGCAGGAAGGCCTCCAGTTCCTGCCGGGCCTCCTCGAGGGTATGGCCATGCAGGTCGAGCCCGGCCTCCCAGCCGATGCGCCCGCGCTTGAGCTGCTGGCGGGTGCGCCAGGGCAGGTCGGGCAGCGCGAAGTCGAGGAACTCGGAGGGTCGCACCGGCTCCACCCGGCCATCCGAGGTGCGACCGGCCGCGGCGAGGTCGTCAGGGGCCGAGGTCGCCGCGGCCCGTCGCTCGGCCGCGGCGGGATCCCCCCGGCGCCGGCGCCCGGGATCGGCCCGGTTGCTGGCGATCGGGCGCACGCCGGCCTCTTTCAGGGCCTGGCGAAAGGCACTGATCTCGTCCTCGTCCGAGGGATGGCGGTCTCGACTCATGGGGCATTCGGCTTGTGACGCAAAGCGCCAGTATACCGCCCCTGCCGTGGCTGTGAACCGCGGGCCCGGTTACAATCGGCTCTCGTCCCGACCCGAACCCTCCGACTCCAGGATGCCCCGTGGCTGAATCTCTCCCTGATGCGTCTTCCTCCACCCTCGTGCTCAGCGACGAGGCCCTCGCCGATGGCCTGGTCACCCTGCGCGACTGCCTGCGCTGGGCCGCCAGCGAGTTCCACCTGGCGAGCCTCTTCTACGGCCACGGCACCGATTCCGCCTGGGACGAGGCCGTGGCGCTGACGCTGGGCGCCCTGCACCTGCCCTGGAACGTCGACCCGGCGGTGCTCGAGGCGCGGCTGCTGCCCATGGAGCGTGCCCGCATCGTGTCGCTGGTTCGCGCCCGCATCGAGACCCGCCGCCCGCTGCCCTACCTGTTGGGCGAGGCCTTCTTCGCCGGTGTCCCCTTCAGCGTCGACGAGCGGGTGCTGATTCCCCGCTCGCCCATCGCCGAGCTGATCGAGCATGGCTTCGCCGCCTGGTTCCCCGTCGAGCCGCCGAGGCGCGTGCTCGACCTCTGCGCCGGATCGGGCTGCATCGGCATCGCCACGGCGCTGCACCTGCCCGGCTGCGAGGTCGACCTGGCCGACATCAGCCCCGACGCCCTGGCCGTGGCCCGTATCAACATCACCCGCCACGAGGTGGGCGAGCGGGTTCGTGCCGTGGCGTCCGACCTCTTCGCGGGGCTCGCCGGCCAGCGCTATGACCTGATCGTCTGCAACCCGCCCTATGTGGACACCCGCGACCTGACCACCATGCCCGCCGAGTTCCGCCACGAGCCGGCATTGGCGCTGGGCGCGGGGGCCGACGGGCTGGATATCGTGCGCCGCATCCTGCGCGAGGCTCGCGAGTACCTCACCGACGCGGGCGTATTGATCGTCGAGGTCGGCAACTCCGACCATCACCTGGAGGCTGCCTTCCCCGAGGTGCCCTTCCTGTGGCTCGAATTCGAACGCGGTGGCCAGGGGGTGTTTGCCCTGACCGCTGCAGAACTCGACGCCCATGCGGCGTCCTTCGCCTGATTTCCATCTCCCGACCCAGGAGGAGCGACCATGTCCGGCAACACCTTCGGCAAGCTGTTCACCGTCACCACCTTCGGCGAGAGCCACGGGCCTGCGCTGGGGGCCATCGTCGACGGCTGCCCGCCGGGACTGCCGCTCACCGAGGCGGACCTGCAGCGCGACCTGGATCGCCGTCGCCCCGGCAGTTCCCGCCACACCACCCAGCGGCGTGAGCCCGACCGGGTACAGATCCTCTCCGGCGTCTTCGAGGGGGTGACCACCGGCACGACCATCGGCCTGATGATCGAGAACACCGACCAGCGCTCCAAGGACTACTCGAAGATCAAGGACCAGTTCCGCCCGGCCCACGCCGACTACAGCTACCACCACAAGTACGGTATCCGCGACTACCGCGGCGGCGGGCGCTCCAGTGCCCGGGAGACCGCCATGCGAGTGGCGGCCGGGGCCATCGCCAAGAAGTATCTTGCCGCGCAGGGGATCTCCGTCCGCGGTTACATGAGCCAGCTCGGCCCGATTGCCATCGACTTCAAGCAGTGGGACGCGGTGGACGAGAACCCCTTCTTCTGCCCCGACCCCGATCGCGTGGCGGAGCTCGAGGCCTACATGGACCAGCTGCGCCGTGACCAGGACTCGGTGGGGGCAAGGATCAGCGTGGTGGCAGAGGGCGTGCCGCCGGGGCTTGGTGAGCCGGTGTTCGATCGCCTGGACGCCGAACTGGCCCACGGCCTGATGAGCATCAACGCGGTGAAGGGCGTGGAGATCGGCGACGGGTTCGCCGCCGTGGCAAGCCGCGGCAGCGAGCATCGCGACGAGATGACCCCCGAGGGCTTCCTTTCCAACCATGCCGGCGGGGTGCTCGGCGGCATCTCCAGCGGTCAGGCGATCATCGCCCATCTGGCGCTCAAGCCTACCTCCAGCATCACCACGCCGGGGCGCAGCATCGACGTCCATGGCCACCCGGTCGAGGTGGTTACCAGGGGGCGCCACGACCCCTGCGTGGGCATCCGTGCCACGCCCATCGCCGAGGCGATGATGGCGCTGACGCTTATGGACCACCTGCTGCGTCACCGCGGCCAGAATGCCGAGGTCCAGGTGTCGACGCCCCGATTGCGCTGAGCCGCGCTATCCGGCATGGCTGCTACACTTCAGTGGACCATCCACAAGAGTGACGCCATGAAGATCAACGTCGAGTTCGACCTGACCCCCGAGGAGTTTCGCCGGGCGCTGGGCCTGCCGGACGTGGAGGCCTTCCAGAAGGACCTGCTGAATCGGATCTACAAGCAGATGGAGTCGGGTACGGAAGGGTATGACCCGATGAGCCTGATGCAACCCTTCCTGCAGCAGCCCGGCTTGTCCCAGAACCTCTCCCAGGGGCTCTCCCAGGGCCTGTCCAGCTTCGGCAACTACCAGCAGATGATGCTCGACATGCTGACCAAGGCCGCCAGTTCCGCGAGCAGCGGCGGCGGGACAGCGAGCGGAGACCAGAAGGGAGGCCAGAAGACGGACGCGGGGGAGTCCGGGAGTTCGGGTAAGTCGTCCGGTGGCTCAGCCGGGAAGTCCAGCGCGGGCAGCACCTCCCGCAAGTCCACGGCCAGTGCCCGCTCCCGCAGCAAGCGCGAGAGTTGACGGCGGAAGCCGACGGGGCGCATTCGACCTTCGCGGGGGGCGCCATTAATACGGTTGCAACACAGCTGGTGGCAGACTAGGCTTTGTGCAGTGCAGCAAGCCGTTCGTTATCGATCCTCCAGGAGGAGTTCGACATGCAAGACCAAGACAAGATGATCAACGCATTCAACGAGCAGACCCGTCAGTTCTTCGAACCGATGCGCAAGCTCAACTCCCTGATGCTGAACAACATGGAGAAGATGACCCAGTATCAGATGGAGTCCATGAAGCGCTACAGCCAGATGGGCACCGAGCGCATGCGAGACGCCGGCGAAGTGACCGACGCCGAGAGCATGCGCGACTTCGGCACCCGCCAGGCCGAGATGATGAACGAGCTCTCCAAGCAGATGCTCGAGGATGCCAAGGCGATGAGCGAGATGAGCCTGGAGTTCAAGGCCGAGCTCGAGAAGCTCTATGCCGAGTCGGGCAAGCAGCTCGCCGAGCAGGCCGAGAAGGCCGGCCAGGCCGCCAAGGGCGAGGCACCGAAATCGGATGAGCCCGCCAAGGCGACCAGCCAGTCCTCGTCGCGCAAGCGCTGATAACAGGATAAGCTAGCCGCGCCTGTCCGGTGCCCGGATCCCGGGTGCCGGACCTTGCCGTGGTTGGCCATGCCTTGCCCAGCGCGAGGTGATGCGGTAACAGACTACAAGGCCTTAGGCCGGTGTCAGTGTCCGGCCGTCAGCAACACCGGCCTTGATGAATAACAGGAGGGGTCAATGCAGTCAGGGGTGCAAGCACCGACACAGGCCGAGCTCGAGGCGTGGAATGCCCAGCTCGCCGTGATCGGCGAGGAATACAAGGCCTTGATGCAGGATCTGCTGGCACGCATGGTGCCCAGCGATGCCGCGGAATCGGTCCATGAAGACATGCGCCAGTGCTTTCAGGCCGGTGCCCAGTCGCTGATGCAGAACCCGCCCCTGCTGTGGCAGACCCAGTCCCGGCTGCTCCAGGACCAGTTCCAGCTGTGGCAGCAGTCGCTGCGCAGCCTCGCCGGCGAGGAGGTCGAGCCGCTGATCACCCCGGACAAGGGCGACCGCCGCTTCCGGGACGATGCCTGGCGCGATGATCCCTACTACCTGGCGATCATGCAGCAGTACCTGCTGTTCTCGCGCATGGTGGAAGAGCTGATCGAGCGCCTGGATGGCCTCTCGGAGGACCAGAAACGCAACCTCGGGTTCTATGCACGCCAGCTGGTCAATGCCATGGCGCCGACCAACTTCGTCACCACCAACCCCGAGGTGATGCGCAAGACCATGGAGACCCGTGGCCAGAACCTGGTCGAGGGCCTGGCCCGGCTGCGCGAGGACCTGGCCAACTCCGCCGAGGGTCTCAATGTCACCATGACCGATCGCAGCGCCTTCGAAATCGGCGAGAACATCGCCGTCACCCCGGGGGCGGTGGTCTACGAGAACGAGCTGATCCAGCTGATCCAGTACACGCCGGCCACCGAGCAGGTCTACAAGACCCCGCTGCTCGTGGTGCCGCCCTGGATCAACAAGTACTACATCCTCGATCTTCGTCAGGACAACTCCCTGGTGCGCTGGCTGGTGGAGCAGGGCCACACCGTCTTCCTGATCTCCTGGCGCAACCCCGGCCCCGACCAGCGCGACCTGACCTGGGCCGACTACATGCAGATGGGCCCCATCGCCGCCATGGGGGCCATCGAGCAGGCCACCGGCGAGAAGTCGGTCAACCTGATGAGCTATTGCATCGGCGGGACCCTCGCCGCCTCGACCGTGGCCTACCTGACCAGCACCCGGCGTGGCCGCAAGGTCAAGTCGGTGACCTACATGGCGACCCTGCAGGATTTCCGCGACCCGGGCGAGATCGGTGTCTTCCTCTCCGAGCCGGTTCTCGAGGGCATCGAGGCCAAGCTCGAGCGGGATGGCTACCTCGACGGCCGGGTCATGGCCTACTCCTTCAACCTGCTGCGCGAGAACGACCTCTTCTGGTCCTTCTACATCAATAACTACCTGAAGGGCGATGCACCCGCCCCCTTCGACCTGCTCTACTGGAATACCGACGGCACCAACCTGCCGGCCGGGACCCACGCCTGGTACCTGCGGCACATGTACCTGGAGAACCGTCTGGTCCAGCCGGGTGGCATCGAGCTCGACGGGGTCAAGATCGACCTGCGCAAGATCTCCACGCCGAGCTACTTCATCTCCACCCGGGAAGACCACATCGCCAAGTGGAACAGCACCTACTACGGCGCCCTGCTGCCCAAGGGGCCGGTCAAGTTCGTGCTGGGTGGCTCCGGCCATATCGCCGGGATCGTCAATCCGCCCAGCAAGAACAAGTATGGCTACTGGACCAACGACGAGCTGCCGGGCACCGCCGAGGAGTGGCTGGAGGTCGCCGAGCCCCATGAGGGCTCCTGGTGGCCCCACTGGCAGGCGTGGATCACCGAGAACGGCTATGTGGACACCGAGAAGCTGGTGCCGGCGCGACAGCCCGGTGACGGCGAGCTCGATATCCTCGAGCCGGCCCCGGGGCGCTATGTGCGCATGACCATCCCCGAGGTGCTGGGCGAGAAGTAAGCGCCGAGCTACAAGCGCCGAGCTACAAGCGAACCCCGAGGCCATGACCTCGGGGTTCGCTTTTTTCGGGAGCAGCACACACTGATGGCTGCTTGGCTGCTTGGCTGCTTGGCTGCTTGGCTGCTTGGCTGCTTGGCTGCTATTGGCTCGGCGCTCGGCGCTGAATCCCCGGCAGCACCAGCAGGGCGGCCAGCAGCCAGGCTGGCCAGCTGCCCGTGCGGGTAAAGGGCGTGAGGCCTTGCATGGGCGTGACCTCGCCCTCGAGGACGGTGGCCTCGAACTGCGGGGCCCGGGCCGTGACCCTGCCCTGCGGGTCGATGAGGGCAGTCACGCCGTTGCTGGTGGCACGCACCACCGGGCGGCCGTTCTCCAGGGCCCTCAGGCGGGCCATCTGCAGGTGCTGCATCGGCCCGATGGAGCGCCCGAACCAGGTGTCGTTGGAGACGGTGAGCAGGACCCCGGCATCGCGGGCTCGCGAGGCCACCAGGTCGGCATAGATGATCTCGTAGCAGATGGCGTTGCCGATGGTCAGCTCGCCGGCGCGGATCGGCGCCTGGTTGGCCGGTCCCGGGGCCATGGTCGGCGCCGGCAGGTCGAAGAAGGCGATGGCCCCGCGCAGCAGGCTCTCCAGCGGCAGGTACTCGCCGAACGGCACCAGGTGGGCCTTGCGATACTCGCCCTCCACGTCGCCCCGACCGACGACGCTGTTGTAGTAGCGGCCCTCGTCGTCACGCTGCAGGATGCCGGTGAGCAGGTCGGTGTCCCTCGGCAGGCCGGCCCGGGCCCGGTCGAGGTGGGGGGCGGCCTGGTCCTCGAACATGGGCAGGGCGGCCTCGGGCCAGATCACCAGGTCGACGTCCGTCTCCAGTTCGCGGGTCATCGAGAGATAGGTGTCGACCGCGCGGCGCTGCCCCTCGGGGGTCCACTTGATCAGCTGGGGGAGGTTGCCCTGGAGCAGGGCGACGCGCACCGGCTCGCCGGCGGGGGAGGTCCACTGGGCGGGCAGGGCCAGCGGCACCAGCCACAGCGCGGCGAGCGGCGCGGCGGCCCAGGCGCGGCGGCGAAGGAGCTCGACGCCGAGGCTGCCGGTGAGGGCGGTGATCAGCGTCAGCAGGTAGACGCCGCCCACCGGGGCCCAGGGGGCCAGCGGAGAATCGACCTGGGCGCTGCCCAGCAGCAGCCAGGGGAAGCCGGTGAACAGCCAGGTGCGCAGCCACTCGCCCAGTACCCAGGCGCCCGCGAAGCTCAGCGCGGCGAGGCGCGGCCCGCACAGCCGCCGGTAGAGCCAGAGGGTGAGGGCGAAGAACAGCGCCAGGCCGGCGACGAACAGCGCGGTGAGCAAGAGCGCCAGGGGCACGCCGGTGTAGCCGTAGTCATGGATCGAGACGTAGACCCAGGAGGCCCCGGAGCCGAACAGGCCCAGCCCGTAGCACCAGCCGCGAAGCGCCGCCTGGGCGGGCGTCAACGCATGCAGTCCCAGGTAGACCAGACCGGCGGCCACCGGGCCCAGCCACCAGAGCGCGAAGGGAGCGGCACTGAGGGTGGTCAGGCCGCCGGCGAGCAGGGCCGCCAGGCAGCCCAGTGCCGGGGTCAGTCGGGCGTCAGCCATGGTGTCCATCCGTGGTCATGGGGCCGCGTCACTCCTCGGCGCTCTCCTCGCAGGGTTCGGCCTCGAGCAGGCGGATGCGGCGGTTGTCGGCGTTGAGTACCGTGAAGCGCCAGCCACCGATCTCGGTGTGTTCGCCGCGTCCCGGCAGGTGCCCGAAGCGCTGCATCACCAGGCCGCCGAGGGTGTCGAACTCGTCGTCCGAGAAGCGGGTGCCGAAGCGGTCGTTGAAGTCCTCGATGGTGGTCAGGGCGCGAATCGCATAGCGCTCGTCCCCCAGCTCGCGGATATCGATCTCCTCGTCGATGTCGTGCTCGTCCTCGATCTCGCCGACGATCTCCTCGAGGATGTCCTCGATGGTGACGATGCCCGCCGTGCCGCCATACTCGTCCACCACCACCGCCATGTGGTTGCGGGTGTCCTGGAACTCCTTGAGCAGGCTGTTGAGGCGCTTCGACTCGGGCACGAACATGGCCGGTCGCAGCACCTCGTCGAGCTGGAAGGGCATGCCGTTCCCCTGGCCGCCACGCAGCAGCGGGAGCAGGTCCTTGGCCAGCAGGATGCCCTTGACCTCGTCGAGGTTCTCGCCAATCACCGGATAGCGGGAGTGGCCGGTCTCGAGTATTACCGGCAGGTATTCCTCGAGGGGCTGGTCGAGGGCGATGGCGGTGATCTGGGAGCGAGGGATGAGGACCTCGCGCACCTGCTGGTCGCTGATGTTCAGGGCGCCCTCGATGATCATCATGGCGTCCTGGTCGAGCTTGAGGCGGGAACCTGCCTGGCGCAGGAACTCCAGCAGTTCGTCGCGAGAGCTGGGTTCATCGCTGTCGCTGGACAGGGCACTGAACAGCTTGTCGAGCCAGGACTTGCTGCCCTGACTGCTCGATCGGTCTTCGCTCATGCGTCGGCTCTCTCGTCCTCGGTATCGGAATCGTGATTCGACGGCGCATAGGGGTCGGCGATCCCCAGCGACGCGAGTATCTCACGCTCGAGGGCCTCCATGGCCTCGGCCTCGGTCTCCTCCAGGTGGTCATGACCCAGCAGGTGCAGGGTGCCGTGGACCACCATGTGAGCGTAGTGAGCGCGCAGCGACTTGTCCTGCTCCGCGGCCTCGCGGACCACCACCGGGTGGCAGACCACCAGGTCACCGAGCAGCCCCAGATCGACCCCGGGCGGGTTCTCGAAAGGGAAGGAGAGCACGTTGGTGGGCCTGTCCCTGCCGCGGTAGTCGCGATTGAGGGCCCGACTCTCGGCGTCATCGACGAAGCGGATGGTGAGCTCGTGGCGTGGCTCATCGGCATGACGGGCCAGCACCACGGCCACCCAGGCCTCGAGCTCGGCCTGTGACGGCAGGCCGTCGACCTCGAGCGCGACCTGGCGGTCGATGAGCAGGGCGCTCATGAGTCGACGGGCCCCTGGTCGTCGTGGCGCTGCTTGTCCTGCCGGGCGCGCTCCAGGCGTTCCTGCCGCAGGGACTCGCGCTCCTCGCGCTGGGCGCGCTCGGAGGCTTCCTGCTCGGCCTCGAAGTGGTCATAGGCCTCGATGATGCGCTGTACCAGCGGGTGGCGCACCACGTCCTTGGCGGCGAAGTGGGTCACGCCGATGCCGGGGGTCCCCTTGAGCACCTCGAGCACCTGGATCAGCCCCGAGGTCTGGCCGCGGGGCAGGTCGACCTGGGTGACGTCGCCGGTGATCACCGCGGTGGAGCCGAAGCCGATGCGGGTCAGGAACATCTTCATCTGCTCGCGGGTGGTGTTCTGGCTCTCGTCGAGGATGATGAAGGCGTTGTTGAGGGTGCGCCCGCGCATGTAGGCCAGCGGGGCGATCTCGATCACCTGGCGCTCGATCAGCTTGGCCACCTGCTCGAAGCCGATCATCTCGTAGAGGGCGTCGTAGAGCGGGCGCAGGTAGGGGTCGATCTTCTGGGCCAGGTCCCCGGGCAGGAAGCCGAGCTTCTCGCCGGCCTCCACGGCCGGGCGAACCAGCAGGATGCGGCGCACTTCTTGCTGGTTGAGCGCCTCCACCGCCGCCGCCACGGCCAGGTAGGTCTTGCCGGTACCCGCCGGGCCGATGCCGAAGTTTATGTCGTGGGCGCGAATGCTCTGCACGTAGCCCTGCTGGTTGAGGCCGCGGGGCTTGATCAGCGTACGCGGAGTACGCAGCAGCACCTCGTCCTCCGGCTCGCCACCTTCCTCCTCGTCCAGCGCTTCCAGGCCCGACTCCTGCAGGAAGAGGTGCACGGTGTCCGGCTCCAGGTCGCTGGCCTCGGTCTCGCGATAGAGGTGTTCCAGCACGTTGGCGGCCGCCTTGACGCGATGGGTCGGTCCGGCGAGCTGGAAGATGTTACCGCGGTTGCGCAGGGTGATGCCGAGCCGCGACTCGACCAGCTTGAGATGTTCGTCCCGCTGGCCGCAGAGGTTGGCCAGGCGCCGGGGGTCGTTGGGCTCGAGGTTCAGGGTGACGATGCGATTGGCCGTGGAAGATGGCTGGCTCAAGGCAGGGGGATCCGTTTAAGGGAATGTGGGGGTCAGCTTACTGCCCCGGCCTTGGCCGGGGCAATCGTGGCGCTCAGAAGCGAGCAGGGGAGGCCAGCTCGCCGCGCAGCGAGTTGGGCAGCGCCTCGCTGATCTCCACGTCGACGAAGTAGCCGATCAGCTCGAAGGGGTTGGCGGCACGGAAGTTGACCACGCGGTTGTTCTCGGTGCGCCCGGAGAGCTGCCCCGGATCCTTCGGCGAGAAGCCGGTGACCAGGATGCGCTGGGTGGTGCCCACCATGCGCCGGCTGATCTGCATCGCCTGCTGGTTGATGCGCTCCTGGAGGATCGCCAGGCGCTGCTTCTTGATGCCTTGCGGGGTGTCGTCCTCGAGGCTGGCCGCCGGCGTGCCGGGGCGTGCCGAGTAGACGAAGCTGAAGGAGTGGTCGAAGCCGATGCGGTGGATCAGGTCCATGGTGGCCTCGAAGTCCGCCTCGGTTTCGCCGGGGAAGCCGATGATGAAGTCCGAGGAGAAGCTGATGTCCGGGCGCAGTGCGCGGATGCGCTCCATCTTCTCGACGTACTCCTCGACGGTGTGGCCGCGCTTCATGGCGGCGAGCACGCGATCCGACCCGGCCTGCACCGGGAGGTGCAGGTGGCTGACCAGCTCGGGGATCTCCCCGTAGGCCTCGATCAGGCTGTCGGAGAACTCCACGGGATGGGAAGTGGTGAAGCGGATCCGGTCGATGCCCTCCACCGCCGCCACGCAGCTGATCAGTTCGGCCAGGTCGATCTCGTCGCCCAGCTGGTTCTCGCCGCGGTAGGCATTGACGTTCTGCCCCAGCAAGTTGATCTCGCGCACGCCCTGGTCGGCCAGGTGGATCACCTCCTCCATCACTGCCTCGAAGGGGCGCGAGACCTCCTCGCCGCGGGTATAGGGCACCACGCAGAAGGTGCAGTACTTGGAGCAGCCCTCCATCACCGAGACGAAGGCGGTGGCGCCGTCGGAACTCGGCTTGGGCAGGTGGTCGAACTTCTCGATCTCGGGAAAGGTGACGTCGACCACCGAGATCTGGTCGTTGCGCCGCGAGTCGAGCATGGACGGCACGCGATGCAGGGTCTGGGGCCCGAACACCATGTCGACATGGGGCGCGCGCTTGCGCAGCGCCTCGCCCTCCTGGCTGGCCACGCAGCCCCCGACGCCGATCACCAGGTCGGGGTTGGCCTCCTTGAGCTTCTTCCAGCGCCCCAGCTGGTGGAACACCTTTTCCTGGGCCTTCTCGCGAATGGAGCAGGTGTTGAGCAGGATGACGTCGGCATCGCGCTCGTCGTCGGTGAGCTCGAGCTGATGGGATTCGCCGAGCAGATCCGCCATGCGCGCGGAGTCGTACTCGTTCATCTGGCAGCCATGCGTCTTGATGAAGAGTTTCTTCGCCATAAGAATAGGTCGCGGCATCTGGCGCGACGGTGCACCGGTGGATGGACGTTGGCAGATGGCCGAATGGCCACCCGGACAAGACCCAATATTATACGCGGCGGCCGCCATCGGGGCCAGCTGACGGCCGGCGCGACTGTGGTACCCTGTGCGCCTTCAAGGGGCGGGCACGGGTGCGTGCCCTGGTCAGAAAGTGACCGGCAGCGGCAAGGGGCGGTTGGCATGCCGGCTGCGGGTGGCTTTCCAGCGGTTTTCCCGATGGTTGTCCACAGTCGCTGTGGGTAACCCGATACCACGAACAGCATCGCCGCCGCGGCCGGCAGGGACGTCCGCAGGTGGTGCGCCCTACGCGACAGAGCCGCGACACGCGAGCCTTGGACAGCCAGGATAACGGCATGACGATACATAGACTCAAGATTCTGACACTGGGCGTGGCGCTCGCGACGCTCCCCCCCATGTTGCATGCCCAGGAGGCGGCCGACGGCACCGCCTGGGTGTCGGATGAGCTCACCACCTATGTGCGCAGTGGCCCGACCGACGGCTATCGGATCGTCGGCACCCTGACCGCCGGCGAGCCGGTGACGGTCCTCGAGACCAGCGGCGACTACAGCCGGGTGGAGGACGCCGATGGCGACGACGTCTGGGTGCTCAGCAGCGAGCTGCAGGAGGACCCCAGCGCCCAGCAGCAACTGCCCGCGCTGGAAGCCCGGGTGGAGGAGCTGACCGACGAGCTTTCCGGCATCAACGACACCTGGGAGAGCCGTACCGCGTCGATGACCGAGACCCTCGAGGTCCGCGAGCGGCGCATCGCCGAACTCGAGGCGCACAACTCGGCGCTCGAGGGGGAGACCGAGCAGTCGCGCTCCACCATCCGCGAGCTCCAGGCCCGCCTGGATACCCAGGAGGAAGACCTGCTGATGCGCTACTTCATGTACGGTGGCGGGGTCGCCGGGGCCGGCCTGCTGGTGGGGCTGATCGTGCCCCACCTGCCGCGTCGTCGCCGCAAGCGAGATCGCTGGTTCTGATGCCGGGCCGGCAGGGGGAGTGATGGCCAACGAATGGCTGGA
Organism: Halomonas rhizosphaerae; assembly: GCF_030010555.1. Taxonomy (GTDB): domain Bacteria; phylum Pseudomonadota; class Gammaproteobacteria; order Pseudomonadales; family Halomonadaceae; genus Halomonas; species Halomonas rhizosphaerae. The sequence continues at coordinate 35,166 of NZ_JASCQP010000020.1, read as the reverse complement.
GCGCTGGCGCGAGGGGCGCATCGGTTTCCACCGTGACCGGCCTCATCCGCTACTGGTCCGCTACTGGCCCGGCCTGGGGGTGCGGGCCGGCACCAAGGTGCTGGTGCCGTTGTGCGGCAAGAGCCTGGACATGCGCTGGCTGGCGCGCCATGACCATCCGGTGCTGGGCATCGAGCTGGCCGGGCAGGCCATCGAGGCGTTCGTCGCCGAGGGCGTGGGGGAGGTGACCCGCTACCGTCAGGCCGGTTTCGACATCTGTCGCCAGGGCAGCGTGGAGCTCTGGAGCGGCGACTTCTTCCACTTCCATATCGAACAGGCGGCGGAGATCGGGGCCTTCTACGACCGCGCCGCCTTGATCGCCCTGCCGGCGGCCACCCGCCAGCGCTACGCCTTCCACCTGGCCCAGCTGATCCCCCCCGGTGCTCGAGGGCTGCTGATCAGCCTGACGCGTGGCCCGGGGGGTCCACCCTTCAGCGTGTCCGCCGAGGAAGTGCGCGAGCTGTTCGAGCCCAACTTCCGCATCACCCACCTGGAGGACGGCGAGCCGGAGCCCAACGGCTTTCGCGAGAGTGCCTGGGCGCTGGAGCGCCGGGGCCCGCTGACCTGAGGCGTTCAGCGTGCCAGCAGGCGTCCCAGCTCGGGGTCGCGGAAGGCACGGTCGAGGCTGTCGGAGAGCAACTCGTTGACCATGCGGGTGTTGGCCTCCTTGTCGGGGCGCACCGCATAGCTCTGGGTGCGGCGTGAGGTATAGGTGCCGGTATAGGTGTTGTCGCCGTTGATCGCCTCGGCGACCAGCACTGCCTCGAGCCGTGCCTCGTCGATGACCGGACGGCTCTCGCCACGCTCGTAGCCCAGGTGGTCCAGGGTCAGCGTCAGGCTGGGTCGTCCCTCGGCGCGCTCGTTGGTCGGGGTGAAGCCCATTTCCCGCACCGCGCGTTCCGCCTCCGCCTGCAGCCGCGGCACCAGTTCGTGGGCGTTCACGGTGATCACGGCGGTGGACATGGCACTGCCGGTCCGGGTGCCGATCACCTCGCTGTCACGACCATCCACGGCCGTCACGGTGACCTCCTGACCGCTGCCGCTCTGCGGCACCTGGGCCGTACGCCTGGGGTCGAGCTGCAGATAGTGAGGGCTGGCACAGCCGGCCAGCCAGCCGGTGGCGAGGAGCAGGGCACAGGCACCCAGGAAGTGACGACGCTGCATGGAAAGTCTCCCGATGATCGCAGGGCTCCGAGTATATCCCCCGGCTCTGGTGGCCGAAACCGGTGGGGCGACCCGTCCCGTGCGAGGGGTTACACTGCAGGGATAGCCACAGGAGCCGCGACATGATCCGACCCGCCACCCGGGAGGAGTTCCCGCAGCTTGTCGACATCTGGCTGCGCGCCTCCCAGCAGGCTCACCCCTTCATCTCCGAGGCCTGCTGGAAGGCACGTGCCGATGACATGGCGCTTCGCCGCCTTCCCGCCTGCGAGGTGCAGGTGCTGGAGGCCGGCCGACGCGTGATCGGCTTCTGCGCCATGCACGGTGATCATCTCGAGGCGCTGTTCGTGGACCCCGAGGTGCAGAGCTTCGGCCATGGTTCCGGCCTGATGGCCCACGCCATGGAGGGTCACCAATGCATCACCCTGTGGGTCTATTCGCGCAACGTGAGGGCCGTCTCCTTCTACCGGCGGCTGGGGTTCAGCATCGTCGATGAGCGTGAGGACCCGGAGACCGGGGAGCAGGAGTCGCTCATGGCCTGGTCACGCTGACGGCACGGGGCGCCATGCTCGGAGACGCGGCACCGTCGGCGGTGCAGGGCGGGAGCCCGCATGAGGCGCCGGGCGAGGTCCTGACCCTCGCGGGCCTCTGGTAGAATGCCCGGGATCGCGCGATCGCCTGCACACCCCCATGACGGACGACTCCATGACCGACACGACCCGCGACTTCCTCATCGCTCCTTCCATCCTCTCCGCCGATTTCGCCCGGCTGGGCGCGGAAGTGGATGATGTCCTGGCCTCTGGCGCCGACATCGTCCACTTCGACGTGATGGACAACCACTATGTACCGAACCTCACGATCGGGCCGATGGTCTGCGAGGCCCTGCGCAAGCACGGGGTGAGCGCACCCATCGACGCCCACCTGATGGTCAAGCCGGTGGATCGGCTGATCGGCGACTTCATCGATGCCGGGGCCAGCTACATCACCTTCCACCCGGAGGCCTCGGATCACATCGACCGCTCGCTGCAGCTGATCCGTGACGGTGGCTGCCAGGCCGGCCTGGTGTTCAACCCGGCCACGCCGCTCTCCCATCTCGACCACGTGATGGACAAGATCGACATGATCCTGCTGATGAGCGTCAATCCCGGCTTCGGGGGCCAGTCGTTCATCCCCGGGACCCTGGACAAGCTGCGCGAGGCGCGCCGCCGCATCGATGCCTCGGGTCGCCCGATCCGCCTGGAGATCGATGGCGGGGTGAAGGTCGACAACATCGCCGAGATCGCCCGGGCCGGTGCCGATACCTTCGTGGCCGGCTCGGCGGTGTTCAAGGCGCGCAACGAGGCCGACCCGCACCGCTACGACAGCGTCATCCGCGAATTCCGCGACCAGCTGGCCAGGGCATAGGGCGCCCCGTGAAGGAGGCGGTTCCTGCTCCCCTGTGGCATCTCTACCTGGTGGAGACGGCCGGCGGTGCGCTGTACACCGGGATCACCACGGACGTGGCCCGGCGCCTGGCCGAACACCGTGCCGGCCGGGGGGCCAAGGCGCTGCGCGGCAAGGGACCGCTGGTGCTTCGTCACCAGGAACCCGTCGGCAGCCGCGGTGAGGCATTGCGCCTGGAGGCACGCCTGAAGCGCCTGACCGCGCGGGCCAAGCGCACCTGGCTGGCACAGCGGCAGGTGGAGCCGGGAGAGGTCCCGATGGCCTGACGGTCAGTCCGGATGAAGGGGCTGGGTCAGTGTAGCTTCATGCGTGGCTTGAGGAAGCGGTTGATGCCATCCACCACCACGATGAGGCCCGTCTTGAGCGTGCCGTGGATGGCACGCTGGTGCATGCGATAGAGCGAGGCATAGAAGAACTTCGCCAGGTGGCCCTCGATGAACAGGCTCCTTGCCGAGGCCCCGCGCATCAGGCTGCCGACGGCTTCGAAGTGCGCCAGCGAGATCAGCGACCCCCGGTCCCGGTAGACAAAGGGCTTGAGCGGCCTGCCGTCCAATTGCGCCCGCAGGTTGCGAGAGAGCGTCGCGACCTGCTGGTGGGCGGCCTGGGCGCGCGGGGGCACCGTGCTGCCATCGCGCTGGGGGCAGCTGGCACAGTCTCCCATGGCGAAGACAAGGGGGTCCTCCGTGCTCTGCAGGGTCGCGTGAACCTTGAGTCGGTGATTGGACTCCGTCGGCAGTCCCAGCTCTGAGAGGAAGGGCGGGGCCTTGATGCCCGCCGCCCAGACGGCGAGATCCGTGTCGATGCGCTTGCCATCGGCGGTATGGATCGCGTCGGCCTCCACCCGGGTCACGCGGGTGGCGGGATGGAGGTGCACGCCGAGGCCCGCCAGTTCCTGGTGGACCGCCTGGCTGATGCGCTCGGGCAGGGCCGGCAGGATGCGGGGGGCGGCCTCGAGCAGGTGAACCTCGAGGTGGTCACTGTCCAGGTCCGTGACGCCGTAGCTTTGCAGCATGCGCGAGGCTTCGTGGAGTTCCGCCGCCAGTTCCACCCCGGTGGCGCCGGCGCCGACGATGCCGACGACCATGCGGGCATGCTTGTCCCGGCGCGGATTGTTGTAGCGCAGGAAGGTATTGAGCATGTCCCGGCGGAAGGCCTCGGCCTGCTGCGGGCTGTCGAGGAAGTGGCAATGCTCGCCGACGCCCGGCGTGTCGAAGTCATGACTGACGCTGCCCAGCGCCAGCACCAGGAGGTCGTACTCGAGCATGCGGGAGGGCAGCACTTCGCTGCCGTCCTCGTCGAGGATGGGGGCCAGGTTCAGGGTGCGAGCCTCGCGGTCGACATCACACAGGGTGCCGCGCTGGAAGCGGTAGCCATGGACGGCGGAGTGCCCCTGATAGGAGATCTCGTCGAGCCCCGAATCCAGCGCCCCGGTAGCGACCTCATGCAGCAGCGGCTTCCAGATGTGCGTCGCATTGCGGTCGACCAGCACGATCTCGGCTCGCCCGCGCCTGCCGAGCTTGCGGCCTAGGCGCGTGACCAGTTCGAGGCCGCCGGCACCACCCCCGACCACGACGATTCTTGGCACACTCATGCAGCGACTCCAGATAAGGGACGGGTCTCCAGCATAAGCCCTTGCCCGATTTCCTGCCCATGACCTGTCCGGCATAATGTTCGCCCGACCGCATCGCGAGAGGCATCATGCACCCCATACTGAACGACATCCGTCTGGTGACCTTCGACCTGGACGGGACCCTCGTCGACTCCGTGCCCGACTTGGCCGCGGCGGTGGACGCCGCCCTCGCGGATCTCGACCTGGCGCCCCCCGGCGAGCCCCGGGTCCGCGACTGGGTGGGCAATGGCTCGCTCAGGCTGATGGAGCGCGCCCTGCGGGACGCCCTGGGCCGGGACCCCGACGCGGGGCTGCTGGCCCGGGCCCACCAGGGCTTCCTCCACCACTACGGTCGCGACCCCAGCGCTCGCACCCGGCTCTATCCCGGGGTGCGGCAGGCGCTGGACGCCCTGCACGACCGGGGACTGCCCCTGGCGCTGGTGACCAACAAGCCCAGCGCCTTCATCGCGCCGATCCTCGAGGCCTTCGGCCTGCAGGCGCACTTCGGCCTCTGTCTGGGGGGCGACAGCCTGGCGCAGAAGAAGCCCGACCCGGCCCCGCTGCTGCATGTGGCGGCCCACTTCGACGTCTCGCCCTCGGCCTGCCTGATGGTCGGTGACTCGCGCCATGACATCGAGGCCGGACGCGCCGCGGGTTTCCGCACGCTGGCCGTGCCCTACGGCTACAATCACGGCGAGCCGGTGCGCGATAGCGCCCCGGATGGCGTGGTTGAATCGCTGGCGGAACTCGTTTAACGTGAGTCCGGCTAATGCTATAAGCGCGGCCCAATCAATATGTTATTGCTATAAGACGCGGAAACCCCTCGATGATCAGCCGCACGAAGCCGGACCCTCTCTCGACCGCCGTCCGACGCCTGCCCCGTTCGCCTGCCCGCGGCGGCTGGCGATGGTGACGCTCGCCTCGCGAGCCTGACCCGCGGCGTCCCTGCGCCCGCCATCGCCAACCCGTCACATCGAGGACCCGGGCATGATGACTCCCGAACGCTTCCACGAGCTGGCCGACGCCGGCTACAACCGCATTCCGGTCACCCGCGAGGTGCTGGCCGACCTCGACACGCCGCTTTCCACCTATCTCAAGCTGGCCGACGCGCCCTGGACCTTCCTGCTGGAGTCCGTGCAGGGCGGCGAGAAGTGGGGGCGCTACTCGATCATCGGGCTGCCCTGCCGAGAGCGCCTCGAGGTTCGTGGCTTCACCGTCAGCCATATCGTCGATGAACAGCTCCAGGGCGCCGGCGAGGTGGAGGATCCGCTGGCCTGGATCGAGCAGTTCCAGGCCCGCTTCAAGGTGCCGCGTCTCGATGACCAGCCGCGCTTCGACGGTGGCCTGGTGGGGTACTTCGGCTACGACACCATCCGCTATATCGAGCCGCGCCTGCGAGGCGTCGAGAAGCCCGACCCGATCGGTGTGCCGGACATCCTGCTGATGGTCTGCAACGACCTGGTGGTGTTCGACAACCTCTCCGGCCGCCTGGCGCTCTGGACGCATGCCGACCCCGCCGAGCCGGAGGCCTACGCCCGCGCCCTGGACCGGCTGGAACGCCTGGAGGTCCGCCTGCGCAGCGCCACCCTCAACACCATCAGCCCCGGCACCGGGCGCGCCGCGGTGGAGGAGGGGCACTTCACCTCGGGCTTCACCGAGGAGGGATTCAAGGCGGCCGTGGAGACCATCAAGGAGTACGTGCTGGCCGGCGATGTCATGCAGTGCGTCCCGTCCCAGCGCATGTCGATCCCCTACCAGGCGCCGCCGCTGGACCTCTACCGGGCCCTGCGCAGCCTCAATCCCTCGCCCTACATGTTCTACCTGAACCTGGGCGATCATCAGGTGGCGGGCTCCTCGCCGGAGATCCTCACGCGGCTGGAGGAGGGCGAGGTCACGGTACGGCCCATCGCCGGCACACGCAAGCGCGGCCACAGCGAGGAGGAGGACCGCGCCCTGGAGGCCGACCTGCTGGCCGATCCCAAGGAGCTCGCCGAGCACCTGATGCTGATCGATCTGGGGCGCAACGACGTGGGACGCATCAGCGAGACCGGCTCGGTGAGGGTGACCGACCGGATGGTGGTCGAGCGCTACTCCCACGTGATGCACATCGTCTCCAATGTCGTCGGGCGCTTGAAGCCGGGGCTTTCCGCCATGGACGTGCTGCGCGCCACCTTCCCGGCGGGCACGGTGTCCGGCGCGCCCAAGATCCGGGCACTCGAGATCATCGACGAGGTCGAGCCGGTCAAGCGCGGCGTTTACTCCGGCGCGGTGGGCTACCTCTCCTGGCACGGCAACATGGACACCGCCATCGCCATTCGCACGGCGGTGATCAAGGATGGCCAACTGCACGTCCAGGCCGGCGCGGGCATCGTCGCCGACTCGGTGCCCGAGATGGAGTGGCAGGAGACGCTCAACAAGGGCCGCGCCCTGTTCCGTGCCGTGGCCATGGCCGAGCGTGGCCTGGATAACCTCGAGTGACCCCTGATTCCTGTTGTCCGGCGCTGGCCGGGCGAGTGCCGGAGAGCCTGCCATGTCCGTGCTGATGATCGACAACTATGACAGCTTCACCTTCAACGTGGTGCAGTACCTGGGGGAGCTGGGCGCCGAGGTGGTGACCCTCCGCAACGACGCCATTACCCTGGAGGAGATCGATGCCCTGGCCCCGAGCCACCTGGTGATCTCGCCGGGGCCCTGCACGCCCGACGAGGCCGGCATCTCCATGGCGGCCATTCGCCGCTTCGCCGGGCGGATCCCCGTGCTGGGCATCTGCCTGGGTCACCAGGCCATCGGCCAGGTCTATGGCGGCAAGGTGGTCCGCGCGCCCCAGGTGATGCATGGCAAGACCTCGCGGATCCGCCACCTCGGCCAGGGGGTCTTCGAGGGCCTCGAGGACCCCTTGGAGGTGACGCGCTACCATTCGCTGGTGGTGGAGCGCGAGGGCCTGCCTGACTGCCTCGAGGTCACCGCCTGGTGCGACGATGACGATGTCACCCCGGGGCTGATCATGGGGCTGCGCCACCGTGAGCTGGATGTCGAAGGGGTGCAGTTCCACCCCGAGTCGATCCTGACCCGCCAGGGCCATGAGCTGCTGGCCAACTTCCTGAAACGTCGCTGAGCCGTGCCCATGCCAGAGGAGAGCAACGTCATGCAGATGCGAGAGGCCATCGGTGCGGTGATGCGCCGCGAGAACCTGAACTTCGCCGAGACCCACGAGGTGATGCGCCAGATCATGACCGGCGAGGCCAGCGATCCCCAGATCGCCGCCTTCCTGGTGGGCATGGCCATGAAGGGCGAGACCGCCGAGGAGATCAGTGCCGCGGCCCAGGTGATGCGCGAACTGATGAACCCGGTCCGGCTGCAGGCCGACAACGTGGTCGACATCGTGGGCACCGGGGGCGATGGCGCCAACCTCTTCAACGTCTCCACCGCGGCAAGCTTCGTGGTCGCCGCGGGCGGGGCCCATGTCGCCAAGCACGGCAACCGCGGGGTCTCCTCCTCGTCGGGCAGTGCCGACCTCTTCGCCGTGGCCGGCATCAACCTGAACCTGGATGCCGAGCAGGTGGGCCGCTGCATCGAGCAGGTGGGGGTAGGCTTCATGTTCGCGCCCAACCACCACCCGGCGATGCGCTATGCCGTGGGCCCGCGTCGCGAGATGGGGGTGCGCACCCTGTTCAACATCCTGGGGCCGCTGACCAACCCCGCCGGCGCCCCCAACCAGGTACTGGGGGTCTACGCCCCCGAGCTGGTGCCGCTGATGGCCGAGGTGCTGCGGCGCCTGGGCAGCGAGCACGTGCTGGTGGTGCATGCCGAGGACGGCCTCGACGAGATCTCGCTGGCGCAGCCGACGCTGGTCGCCGAGCTGAAGGCGGGCGAGATCCGCGAGTACACCATCGCCCCCGAGGACTTCGGCATCGCCCGCCAGTCCCTGGACCCGCTGCGAGTGAAGACCGCCGAGGACAGCCTGCGACTGGTCGAGCAGGCCCTGGTGGGCGAGGGGCCGGCGGCGGACATCGTCGCGCTCAACGCCGGCGCCGCCCTCTATGCCTCGGGGGTGGCCGACAGCCTCGCGGAGGGTGTGGCCATGGCACAGGACGCCCAGGCCTCCAAGCTGCCGCTCGAGAAGCTCCGGGAGCTCGCCAACTTCACCCGCGTGTTTACCCAGTGAGGCCCGACATGACCGAACCCCGTCCCCTGCCCACCATCCTTGAGCGCATCCTGGCCCGCAAGGAGGAGGAGGTCGCCGAAAGGCGCCGTGTCGTCTCCGAGCAGGATCTGCTGCGCCTCGCCGCCGAGCAGGCCGCCCCGCGGGGCTTCGTCGCCGCCCTCGACCGCGCCATCCAGGCCGGCGATCCGGCGGTGATCGCCGAGATCAAGAAGGCCTCGCCCTCCAAGGGGGTGATCCGCGAGGACTTTCGCCCCGGCGAGATCGCCGCGAGCTACGCCCAGGGCGGTGCGGCCTGCCTCTCGGTGCTCACCGATGCCGATTTCTTCCAGGGCCATGAGGACTACCTGATCGAGGCACGCGAGGCCTGTACGCTGCCGGTGATCCGCAAGGACTTCATCACCCACGGCTACCAGGTCAGCGAGGCACGCGCCCTCGGCGCCGACTGCATCCTGTTGATCGTCGCCGCCCTCGACGATGCCCGGATGGCGGACCTGCATCGCCAGGCCATGGCACTGGGCATGGACGTGCTGGTGGAGGTGCACGACGCCCTGGAACTCGACCGGGCACTCAAGCTCGACCTCGCGCTGGTCGGGATCAATAACCGCGACCTGCACACCTTCGACACCCGGCTCGAGACCACCCTGGAGCTGCTGCCGCGGATTCCGGCCGGCGTCAGCGTGGTCACCGAGTCCGGCATCCATACCCGCGACGACGTGCTGCGCATGCGCGAGCATGACGTCAACGCCTTCCTGGTGGGCGAGGCCTTCATGCGTGAGGCCGACCCCGGTCAGGCCCTGCGGCGGCTGTTCTTCTGATCGCCTGTCCTGCGCAAGCGACAGCGGGCAGCCTTCGGGCTGCCCGCTGTGGTTTCGGGCATCGGGAGTGGCTCACATGCCGAGTTCAACTCAGCGCTGGAAGACCCAGAGGATGGCCGAGACCACCAGGCTCGCCAGGATCATGGTGGTGATCGGGAAGTAGAACGAGACATTCTCGCGGCGGATGACGATATCGCCGGGGAGCTGGCCCAGGGGCAGCTTGGAGAGCCAGGGCCAGAGCAGACCCGCGGCGATGACGATGAGGCCGATCAGGATCAGGGTGCGGTTCATGGGGCAGCGCCTCCTCGGGCCGACACGCCTATGCCTGGTTCAAGGGACCGTGTCGGCGGTGACCGGTTCGCGACAGCAGGGTGACGGTCAGCGCCGGCAGGAAGGTCAGCGTCACGAAGGCGGTGCCGAGCAGGCCGAACAGCACGATGGCACCCACCCCTCGGTAGAGCTCGGTCCCTTCGCCGGGCAGGAAGACCAGGGGCGAGAGCCCGCCGATCGTGGTCAGGGTGGTCATGGCGATGGGGCGCAGGCGGCTGGCCACGGCGTCGTGCACCGCCTGGCGCACGTCCGCGGTGGCCTCGCGCAGATTCACGCGGGCCTGGTGCACGACCAGGATGGGGTTGTTGACCACCGTGCCCATCAGGATCAGAAAGCCCAGCATGGTGATCATGTCGAAGGGCTGGCGGATCTCGGCGAGCCCCAGCCGGGGCAGCCAGCCACCCACCAGGTTCATCAATGCCAGGCCGACGATGCCGCCGGCCGCACCCAGCGGGATGGTGGCCAGGATCAGCAGCGGATAGCCCCAGTGGGCGAAAATCGCCACCAGCAGCAGGTAGACGAGGACCAGGGCGATCAGGCCGTTGTCCATCAGCGAGGCGCGGGTGGCATCCAGCTGGTCACCGGCGCCGGTGAGGGTGACATCGATATGCCCCGGCAGCGCCCCCGACTCGCGCAGGTGCTCGATCACCTCGCGGTTCACCCGCTCGATCCCGGCCTCCAGGGGCACGTCGCGCGGCGGGATGATGTCGAGGGTCACACTGCGGCGGCCATCCACGCGGCGCAGGGTGGCGGTGGCGACGGTCTCGCGTATCTTCGCCAGGCTGCTGAGCGGCAGGGTGACGCCGAGGGGCGTGTGGACCGGCAGGTCGACGAGGTCGTCCAGAGCGGCGGCGTCCACACCGTTGCCATAGCCGTAGAGGTCGATCTTCTCGCCCTCGAAGTAGACGTCGTCCAGGTAGGTGCCGTTGCTCAGGGCGGCCACGGTGGTGCCCAGGTCGTCGGCGTCCAGCCCCACCTCGGCGGCACGGTCCCAGTCGGGATAGACCTCGATCAGGGGCTGCCCCAGGTCCAGCGCCGAGGGACGCGACTGGATGCGCGGACTGGCAAAGACCTGCTCGGTGCGGGCATACAGCCGGTTGGCCGCCGCGTAGAGTTCGGCGAGGTCGTTGCCGGCGATGTCCAGCGTGATGCTGCGCGTGCCGCCGTCATTGCTGGAGATGATCGAGCCGCGCGAGGCGAAGGCGCGCATGTCGGGATAGGCCTCGAAGCGCTGGGTCAGGGCGTCCATCAGCGCTTCGATATGCGCCGGGTCGCGGGTCTCGGCGATGATGCGCAGGCTTTGCGGTCCGACCTGGGTGCCTATGGTGCGTATGGCGGGAATCTCGCTTCTGCCTTCGTCGAAGTCGCTCGGGTCGGCACCTACGTGGGGCAGCAGCTCGGCCTGGACCTCCTCGGCAATGGCCGCCATGGTCGAGAGGTTGTAGCTGGCCGGGGCATTCATGCTGGCGAAGGTCTTGGCCTCTTCCCCTTCCGGCAGGTAGGCGGCCGGCGGCGTCAGCCATGCGAAGATCGCCAGGCCGCCCGCGAGTGCCATGGCCATGGCCGCCCAGCGCCGCGCCGTGGAGGCGATCAGCGCATCGACCAGGCGCAGGCAGCCGCGCATCCAGCGTGGCGCCTGGTGGCCGGCGGACGAGCCGCGTCCATGGAAATCGAGGTGGGCGCCGAGGGTCGGTATCACGGTAATCGCCACGACCAGCGAGGCGAGGATCGAGGTGGCGATGGCCACGGCGATGTCGGAGTAGAGCTGGCCGGCCTCCTCCTCGATGAAGAAGATCGGCACGAACACCAGCACGGTGGTCAGGGTGGAGGCGAGCACCGCCGGCCAGACCTGCTGCACGCCCACCAGGGCGGCCTCGAAGCGCTGGCGGCCGTTGCGGCGCTGGGTCTCGATGCTCTCCAGCACCACGATGGTGTTGTCGATGGTCATGCCGATGGCGAAGGCGACCCCGGCCAGCGAGATCACGTTGAGGCTGCGGCCGGCCAGCAGCAGCCCCAGGAAGGCGGCGATGGTGCAGATGGGGATGCCGATCACGCCGGCAAGGGTGGCGCGCGGCGAGCGCAGGAAGGCGAACATCACCAGGGTGGCGAACAGTGCCCCCAGACCGAGATTGGTCCAGACATTGGCGATCGAGGCCTCGACATAGCGCACGTCGTCGCTGGAGAGCGCCAAGTGCAGGCCCTGCTCGGCGAGCAGGCCGTCATTGAGGGACTCGACCTCTGCCAGCATGCCGCGCTTGATGTCGATGACGTTGGAGCCGGGCTGGCGACGCACCTGGACGCTGAGCACCGGGTCGCCCCGGGAATCGAAGGAGCGCTCGCTCAGTTCGGCGTGGGAGAGGCGTGCCTCGGCGACATCTCCGAGCCGGATCACGGTATCCCCGCGGCGCGTGAGGATCAGCGACTCGAGCTCGGCGATGTCCTGGAAGCGTCCCACCGTACGCAGCAGGTAGCGCCGCTTGCCGCTCTCCAGGTCGCCGCCGGAGACGTCCTGGTTGCGGGCCTGCAGGGCGTCGCGAATGTCGCCGATGCCCAGCGAGTGGTCGGCCAGGGCATCGGGGTCGATGAGCAGCTGCATCTGCCGTTCGGCGCCGCCCGACACGGTTACCTCGGAAACGCCCGCCACGCTCTCCATGCGCGGGCGGACATTGTCCTCCAGGTAGTCGCGCAGCGCCGCCGTGTCGAGGTCGCGGGGGTTGCCCTCGCGGGGTGCCACGTTGAAATACATGAAGGCGTTGGCCGAGAAGGAGTTGGCCACGATGCGCGGCTGGTCGACGTTGGTCGGGTAGGAGGGCACCTGGCTCAGGGCGTTGTTGACCCGAATCAGCGTCTCGGTGAGGTCGATACCGAAGGGAAAGTCGAGCTCGATCTCCGCCGCGCCGCTGGTGGCGGTGGATTCCATCCGCACCAGGTTGGGAACGTTGCGCAGGTATTCCTCCTGCTCGATGAGGATGTCCTTCTCGATGTCCTGGGGTGTGGCGCCGGGCCAGCGGGTCTCGACGCCGATGGTGCGGACCTCCAGGTCGGGAATCATCTGCACCGGAATCCGCCAGATGGCGGCAATGCCCAGCACCAGCAGGATCAGCACCACGACGCTGACCAGAACGCCATGACGGATAATCGCCGCGAACATGGAATCATGGCTCCTTCATTCGTCGTCCAGGGTGAGGCGCTGCCCTTCTTCCAGGCGCTCGTTGCCCCTCAGGACGACACGATCACCGGCCCTGACGCCCTGCTGGATGGCGACCTGGCCGTCGTGGCTGGCCCCGGTGGTGACGCGTCGCTCGTCGGCGTGCCATTCGCCGTCCTCCTCGCGGGCCAGCCAGAGGCTGACGCTGCCGTCCGGGCGGCGGATCAGGGCGTCGCGTGGCACGGCGGGGCGGCGTTCGCCGCTGAGCATCAGCCGACCCTGCACGGCCATGCCCGGCAGCATGGGCGGGGGATCATCGAGGGTGGCGCGTAGCAGGAACTGGCGCGAGGCACCGTCCTCGAGCGGGACATCGGCGATGGGCCGGGCGGCTAGCCAGGCGTCGCTCCCCGGCAGGCGTACTTCGATCTCGGCGTCGCTGAGCCGGTGATGCAGGTCGAGGGGCACGGCGAAGTCGAGCGTCAGCCGTTCGAGGTCGATCAGCGTCAGGATCGGCGTGCCGGACGCCGCCCACTCGCCGATGGCCACATCGCGGTGCGTGAGCCTACCGGCGAACGGGGCCCGCAGGTGGTGGCGCTCGAGGCCTACCTGGAGGCGGTCACGCTCGGCGCGGCGACGTTCGAGCGTTGCCTCGGCAATGGCGACATCGGTCTCGCGCTGCCTCAGCTCGTTGCTGGCAATGTTGCGCCCTTCGCTCAGGCGGGTGGCTTCCCGGAGTCGCCGGCGGGCATTGTCCCTTGCCGCCAGGGCTTCGCTGACGTCGGCTTCGGCGCTTTGTGCCTGGAGCGCGATCTCCTCGGCATCGATGCTCAGCAGCCGGTCGCCGGTTTGCACGTCGTCGCCGAGCGAGACTGGCAACGCGGTGATGCGCCCCTCGACATCGCTGGAAAGGTGCGCGGTGCGCGGGGCCGTCACGCTGCCGTTGATGTCGATCGTCTCCACGATGACGCGCTCCTCGACCCGGGCGGTGGTGACGAGGGCATCCTGGGCCAGCAGCGGGGCGGGGAGTCCGAGCAGCAGGCCCAGGCCGAGGAAGCAGCGCATGGAACGGATGATGGTCACGGTTCTCCTTGTGGTATCGGGCGCCAGCCTGCCGCCAAGGGGGTATCCTGCGCCTGGTTCTGCCCGAGGAACGGCAGCGAGTCCCATTGGCCGGGATACTCGCCGCTCAACCTCGAGCGATGCGCAGCTGCTGCAACAACCCCTGAAGCGGGTGGGGCAGGCCCTGGTCCGAGAACCGCTTCACCTGGCTGCGGCAGGAGTAGCCGGTAGCCAGCAGCTTGCCCGAGTTGGCCTCACTCTCCACCACCGGCTGCCATGACTGGGCGTAGATGGTCTTCGAGGTCTCGCGGTTGCGCGCCTCGTGGCCGTAGGTGCCCGACATGCCGCAGCAGCCGGTGGCGACGAGCTCGAGCTTGAGGCCGAAGGCGACGAATACCTGCTGCCACGCCCAGGGGCTGCCCGGGGCGTTGGTCTTCTCGGTGCAGTGGGAGAGCAGCCGGTAGCCCGGGGCGTCGAGGCTCAGGCCAGGGGGCGCCAGCCGCGCGGCCTGGGTCACCAGCCACTCCTGCAGCATCAGCACCTCGGGCACGGCGTCCGGTCCCAGCGCCTTCACGTACTCCTGGCGATAGGTCAGGGTCATGGCCGGGTCGATCCCCACCAGCGGCACGCCGAACGCCGCCAGGGTCCTGAGGCGTCTGGCCTGCTTCTCGGCGGTGCGTTCGAAGGCGCCCAGGAAGCCCTGGACATCGAGCGGCTTGCCGTTAGGCGAGTAGGGCGCGACGAAGACCCGCACGTCCAGGCGCGAGAGCAGCTCGACGATGTCCATCACCAGCCTGGCCTCGAAGTGGCTGGTGAAGGCGTCCTGCACCAGCACCACGCTGCGGGCCTTCTGCGCCTCGGTGAGCAGGCCGAGCGACGTCGGCGTGGCCTCCGCCACGCCCCAGGCGGCGAGCTGCTTCCTCAGGCTGGCGCGGGAGAGCTTCGGGCTGTCCACCAGGCCGAGCGGGCCGGCCAGCAGCCGGTCGACCAGGCGATTCTCCAGGGCGGCGTTGTAGAGCGGCGCCATCCGGGCCAGCGTCGGCACCAGGAACTCCATGCCACCCACCAGGTAGTCGCGCAGCGGGCGAAGGTAGCGGCCGTGGTAGACCTCGAGGAAGCGCGAGCGGGAATCCGGGACATTGACCTTCACCGGGCACTGGCCGGCGCAGGACTTGCAGGCGAGACACCCCGCCATGGCGTCGTACACCTCGTGGGAGAAGTCTTTCTCGCCGCGCCGCCTGGCCAGGGTGTTCCTGAGCCGCAGCGGGAAATCCTTGACGAAGCCCCAGGCGCCCTCGGCCTTCTTCTTCCTCGACTCATCGACCAGGTCGGTGCCGGCCTCGCCCTGGAGGCGCAGCCATTCGCGGATCAGGCTGGCGCGTCCCTTGGGGGAGTGGATGCGGTCACGGGTGGCCTTCCAGGAGGGGCACATGGCGTCATCGGGGTCGTAGTTGTAGCAGGCGCCGTTGCCGTTGCAGTAGACGGTGGCCGCGTGGGCCTGCCAGACCCGCTCGTCTATGGTGCGGTCGAACTGGCCGCGGGTGGGGACCCCGTCGATGGTCAGCAGGTTGGGATCGACCCACTTGACCGTTACCTCTTGATCAGAGGCGCTGGTTTGTGAGGCCTTACCCGCGGCATCGGGCGGGATAGAGAGCGGCGAGGCGATCTTGCCGGGATTGAGCTGGTTGTGGGGATCGAAGGCCGCCTTGACCCGTTGCAGGCTGGGATAGAGTTCGCCGAAGAAGCGGGGGGCATACTCCGAGCGCACGCCCTTGCCGTGTTCGCCCCACAGCAGGCCGTGGTACTTCTTCGTCAGTGCGGCCACCTCGTCGGAGACCTCGCGGATCAGCCGGGCCTGGGCCGGGTCCTTCATGTCGATGGCCGGCCGCACGTGCAGCACCCCGGCATCCACGTGGCCGAACATGCCGTACTCGAGGCCCCGGGCGTCCAGGGCGGCGCGGAACTCGGCGATGTAGTCGGCCAGGTGCTCCGGCGGGACGGCGGTGTCCTCGACGAAGGGGATCGGGCGCTTCTCGCCCTTGGCATTGCCCAGCAGGCCAACGGCACGCTTGCGCATCCCGTAGACCCGCTGGATCTGCTCGCGCCCCTCGGCCAGCGTATAGCCGAGGCGGGGCACGCTCGTATCGGCCTCCAGGTGGCGACAGAAGGCCGCGACCCGGTCCTTCAGCCGGTCGGGGGCGTCGTCATTGAATTCGATCAGGTTGATGCCGCGCACCGGCGTCTCGCCCGAGGGAAAGAATTCCGCCACGCTGTCCCAGACGAAGTCCTCCATGGCCAGCATCAGTACCTTGTCGTCCACCGTCTCGATGGAGGTGGGCTGTGCCTGCGGCTGGGCTGTTGAAGCGCCGAGCGCCTGCGGCTGGTCTTGTGAAGAGCCCATCAGGGCCCGAGCGTCGCGCAGGGCGTCCATGAAGCCGGCATAGCGCACGTTGACCAGGGTCGAGTGCTTGGGGATCGGCAGCACGTTGAGCACCGCCTCGTCGAGCAGGCCCAGCGACCCCTCGGCGCCGCACAGCAGGCTGTTGATGTCGAGGCGACCCTTGGCGTCGCGCAGGTGCGCCAGGTCGTAGCCGGTCAGGCAGCGGTTGAGCGGCGGGAACTTGGCCTCGATCAGCTCGCCCTGGGTATCGATGATCTCCCGCGCGGTGCGGTAGGCCGCCCCGGTGACGTCCTGGCGCTCGCACTGGCGGGCGAGCTCGGCGTCCTCCAGCGGGCGGCTAATGAGCCGCTCGCCGCCCAGCAGCAGGGTCTCGAGTTCGAGCACGTGGTCGCGGGTCTTGCCGTACTCGCAGCTGCCCTGGCCGCTGGCGTCGGTGGAGATCATGCCGCCGATGGTGGCGCGGTTGGAGGTGGAGAGGTCCGGGGCGAAGAAGAGCCCATGGGGCTTGAGCGCCGCGTTGAGCTGGTCCTTGACCACGCCGGCCTGGACCCGCACCCGGCGCTGCTCCACGTCGATCTCGAGGATCGCGTTCATGTGCCGCGAGACATCCACCACCAGGCCGTCGGTGAGCGACTGACCGTTGGTGCCGGTGCCGCCGCCGCGCGGGGTCAGCGCCACCCGGCGGTGTTCGTCACGGCCGGCCAGCCGGGCGATGCGCTCGAGGTCGGCGCCGTGCCTGGGGTAGAGCACGGCCTGGGGCAGGCGCTGGTAGATGGAGTTGTCGGTGGCCAGCACGGTGCGGGCGGCATAGTCCGGGGCGATCTCGCCCTCGAAGCCCGCGTCGCGCAGGGCGTCCAGGAAGCGCAGGTAGCGGTTGTCGAGGCCCTCGATGCGGCGCGAGTCGGCGGTATCCAGTCGTGCGATCATGGCGCTCTTGTCTGGGGAGGAGAGAGTGGCGCTACTTTACCGCGAGAGGGCAGTGTCGCGCATCCTGCCCCGGGCGATCGTCCGGGACAGGTGGCGGAACGCGGTGGTGCGTGGCGCCGCTGTGGCCTTTTGCCTACAATGGCTGCCCTGTCTGCCGATGCCATTGCCGGCGCTCCCGGCCCTGGCGACTCCCGACTTCACGACTGCAACGGACTGGATGCCATGCTCGACCCCAAACTGCTGCGCAGCGACCTCGACGCTGTCGCCCAACGACTCGCCAAGCGGGGCTTCGTCCTCGACACCGACCGTCTCGAGGCGCTGGAGTCCCGTCGGCGCGAGCTGCAGGCCGAGACCGAGTCCCTGCAGGCCGAGCGCAACACCCGCTCCAAGGCGATCGGCAAGGCCAAGTCCCAGGGCGAGGACATCCAGCCGCTGCTCGACGAGGTCTCCGACCTGGGCGAGCGCCTGGACGCCGCCAAGGTGCTCCTGGCCGAGGTGCAGGCCGAGTGGGACGCCGTGGTCAGCGGTTTGCCCAACCTGCCCCACGAGAGCGTGCCGGTGGGCGAGAGCGAGGAGGACAACGTCGAGCTCCACCGCTGGGGGACGCCGCGCGCGTTCGATTTCGCGGTGCGCGACCACGTCGACCTGGGGGCGCTCAGGGGCCACCTGGACTTCGAGCTGGCGGCGAAGCTGACCGGGTCCCGTTTCGCGGTGATGCGCGGCCCCATCGCGCGGCTGCATCGGGCGCTGACCCAGTTCATGCTCGACAAGCAGACCCTCGAGCATGGCTACGAGGAGTGCTATGTCCCCTACATGGTCAACGAGGCGTCGCTGTACGGCACCGGTCAGCTGCCCAAGTTTGGCGAGGACCTGTTTCGCCTCGACGACGAGCGCGGCTACCACCTGATCCCTACCGCCGAGGTGCCGTTGACCAACTTTGCCCGTGACGAGATCCTCGACCACCGGGCGCTGCCGATGAAGCTCACCGCCCATACCCCGTGCTTTCGCAGCGAGGCGGGCTCCCACGGACGCGACACCCGCGGCATGATCCGCCAGCACCAGTTCGACAAGGTCGAGATGGTGCAGCTGGTCGACCCGGCCACCAGCTATGCGGCCCTGGAGGAGATGCGCGGCCACGCCGAGGCGATCCTCCAGGCGCTGGAGTTGCCCTATCGGGTGGTGACGCTCTGCACCGGCGACATGGGCTTCGGGGCGGCCAAGACCTACGACTTGGAGGTGTGGCTGCCGAGTCAGGACACCTACCGCGAGATCTCCTCGGTCTCCAACTGCGAGGCGTTCCAGGCGCGGCGCATGCAGGCGCGCTTCCGCCACCCCGAGCAGAAGAAGCCGCAGCTGCTGCACACCCTCAACGGCTCCGGGCTGGCGGTGGGGCGCTGCCTGCTGGCGGTGATGGAAAACCACCAGCGCCCCGATGGCTCGATCGGCATCCCCGAGGCGCTGCGCCCCTACATGGGCGGGCTCGACACCATTAACGCTTGACGCCCCGCGGCGCTACTGCGCGATCTCCCAGCTGACACTGACGCCTGCCTCGATGGTAATGGTGCCGGGGCGGTACTCGGCCTGGGGCAGGCTCTCCCGGGCGTCGGCACTCATGGCCATCATCCGCGGCTGGAAGATCGGCGAGCGGGTCTCGTTCACGGAGACCACCTCACCCAGGCCGATGCCCAGGGTCTCGGCCATCAGGGTGGCCTTGTGGCGGGCCTTCTCCAGCGCCTTGACCAGCGCCTCGTCGGTCGCGGCATCGCGGTCGGCCAGGTCATAGCTCACGCCGTCCAGGGCATCCACGCCGGCCTCGGTCAGCGCATCGAGCAGCACAGGCAGTTGCTCGAGGTCATCGAGTTGGAGGCGAATCGGGCGCTCCAGGCGGGTGCGTACCAGCGTCTCGCGCTCGCCCTCCTCGTGCCGCTCGCCCGGCA
The DNA here is from genome assembly GCF_030010555.1 of Halomonas rhizosphaerae. GTDB lineage: Bacteria > Pseudomonadota > Gammaproteobacteria > Pseudomonadales > Halomonadaceae > Halomonas > Halomonas rhizosphaerae. The sequence goes on along the minus strand of NZ_JASCQP010000020.1, from coordinate 16,132 downwards.
GGTGCTCGGGTTGCACGTTCAGGGAGCCGGCGCGGATCGCCTCGCGCGCAAGCCCCACCTCTTCCAGGGCGCGAATCAGGTCGGCGGCACGGGCTTCCAGCTTGTCGCGGGCCTCGCGCAGGAGATCCGGGTCGTTCGCGGTAGCCTCGCGCTGGGCGACGGCCGGCGTGTGTTCCCAAAGGCGAGCGTTGAGCGTGGCACGATCCGGCACCACCTGCAGGTCGGCCTCGGCCTGGACCTCCAGGCGGCGCGGCGTCTCTTCGGCGTGGGCGTGGGCCAGCATCGGCGGCGAGGCCGCGACCATCAGCGCGGCCAGGGCCGGCACGAGCAGCGGGCGGAAGGGGCGGGCAATCGGCATGGCGTTCTCCTTGTCACATAGCGGACACCCCGGCTTCGAGCCCGCGGGTCGGGGATGGTTCCCGTCCTTTGCATTTGCCTCGCGTCCCGGCATCATGACGGGACCTTCAACGGTCGTGAGTCCGGGCATGCCCCATCCCAAAGACAGCAATTCGAGCACCATCCCGCTCAACCTGATCCTGGCACTGGCCGCGCTGGTTATTATCATTACCGGCATGAAGGCCGGCTCGAGCCTGCTGGTGCCCTTGCTGCTGGCGGTATTCATTGCCGTGGTCTGCACGGCACCGGTGCAATGGTTGGCGCGGCTGGGGGTGAGTCCATGGCTGGCGGTATGGCTGACCCTGCTGGTGCTTGGTGGATTGTTGTCGCTGCTCGGTCTGCTGCTGGTGAACAGTTTCGGTACCTTCGTCGATGCCTTGCCGGGGATCGAGCAGAAGCTCTACCAGTACTACCTGGGCCTCCTCGACGGGCTGGCGGGGATGGGGCTTGCCATCGATACCAACCGCCTGGCGGAACTGCTGGATGCCGAGCAGTTCGGCAACTGGATCCCGACGGTGCTCGGTGAGGTGGGTAACCTGATGATGCAGAGCGTCATCGTGGCCTTGCTGGTGATGTTCCTGCTGTTCGAGACCGTCAGTTTTCGCACCAAGGTTTTCCTCGCCCTGGATGATCCGGCGCCGAGCCTGCGACGTTTCAGCGAGTTTAGCCTGACCCTGAAGCGCTACCTGGCGGTAAAGACAGTGATCAGCCTGGTGACCGGCGCGCTGATCTGGGTCGCCTGCAAGCTGCTTGGCGTCGAGTTTGCCCTGCTCTGGGCGGTGATGGCCTTCGCACTCAACTTTATCCCCAACATCGGTTCGGCCATCGCCGCCTTTCCCCCGGTGCTGCTGTTGTTGGTGAATCCCGAGGGCGGTTTCTTCGATGCGATGTTGCTGGCGGCGGCGTATCTGGCCGTCAACTTCCTGCTGGGAAATATCGTCGAACCGCGGGTGATGGGCCGGGCCCTGGGGCTCTCGACCTTCGTGGCCTTCCTGTCGCTGGTGGTGTGGGGCTGGATCTTCGGGGCGGTGGGGATGCTGCTCTCGGTGGTGTTGACCATGACCCTGAAGATCGCCCTGGACAGCCATCCCGAGACCCGTTGGATCGCTCATCTGCTGGGGCCCGCAGACGGGCCGAAGCCTGACAAGGCCGACCGGCCACCATTGGAGCGCCTGGACGATTCTGCCTGAACCGACCGGAAACGACATCGCCCCGGCCGTGGCCGGGGCGATGGAGTGACCGAGGGTCGCCGGATCAGGCGTTCTGGTCGATGAACTGGCTCAGCTGTGACTTCGACTGGGCGCCGACTAGGGAGGCGACCTTGGTTCCGGACTTGAACAGCATGACGGTCGGCACGCCGCGCACACCCTGCTCGGCGGCGATCTCGGGGGCATCGTCCACGTTGATGCTGACGACCTTGAGGTTGCCGGTGCGTTCCTCGGCGACCTCGTCGACCACCGGCGCCATCACCTTGCAGGGACCACACCAGGGGGCCCAGAACTTCAGCAGGACCGGCGTGTCGGCCTTGAGGACTTCCTGCTCGAAGTTGGCATTGGTGACATCGACGTTGTTGGCCATGTGATTCTCCAGTTTCGTTGCGCTGCATCGAGCGGATGGGGTGACATGCAGGGCATGCCCGGTCGGACGATGTTAGCGGTCGACCGAAGTGGTGGCAAATCCCCGCCGTGTGGCAGGGCGCAGGAAAGCGGTTGCACTTGCCCGGCCAGGTTATGCTATAAAGTAATCATGGGTAATTTTCTTATGTCTTGCGGGTATTTTGAAAGCCCCACGACACGCGAGGGAGGGCGGCCATGAAACTTCAGCAGCTGCGCTACATCTGGGAGGTGTCGCGCCACAATCTCAACGTCTCGGCTACTGCCCAGAGCCTCTTTACCTCCCAGCCGGGCATCTCCAAGCAGATCCGCCTGCTCGAGGACGAGCTCGGTGTCGAGATCTTCGCTCGCAGCGGCAAGCACCTGACCCGCGTGACCCCCGCGGGGCAGGCGATCATCGAACTGGCCGGGCAGGTACTGAGGCTTGCCGAGAACATCAAGGAGGTCGCCCAGGAGCACAGCGACGAGCGCCGCGGCAGCCTGGCGATCGCCACCACCCACACCCAGGCGCGCTATGCGCTGCCGCCGGTGATCCGCGACTTCACCCAGAAGTATCCCGACGTGGCGCTGCACATGCAGCAGGGCACGCCCAAGCAGATCGCCCAGATGGTCAGCGATGGCCAGGCCGACTTCGCCATTGCCACCGAGTCCCTCGAACTCTTCAACGACCTGGTGTTGCTGCCCTGCTATCGCTGGAACCGCTGCATCCTGGTGCCCCAGGGACATCCGCTGGCCGAGATGGAGACCCTGACGCTGGAGGCCCTGGCGGGCTACCCGCTGGTCACCTACGTGTTCGGCTTCACCGGGCGCTCCCAGCTCGACGATGCCTTCCGCGCCCGTGGGCTGACGCCCAACGTGGTGCTCACCGCGGCCGATGCCGATGTCATCAAGACCTACGTGCGGCTGGGGATGGGGGTGGGCATCGTCGCCCATATGGCCGTGGATGCCGAGCACGACACCGACCTGGTGGCGGTGGAGGCCGGTCACCTCTTCGCGAGTTCCACCACCAAGATCGGGATCCGCCGTGGCACCTTTATGCGCGGGTACATGTATGACTTCCTGGAAGGCTTTGCCGGCCATCTGACGCGGGACCTGGTCGACGAGGCTCTGGCCGCCGGCCCACGTCACGAGGAGGCGCTCTTCAAGGATATCGCGCTACCCTCGCGCTGAGCGGCGGCGCTCTTCCCCGGCCCAGCCTGTCGCGGGTGGTCTCGCCCGCGACGCCAACCGCGCTCATCAGTGTTGCAGGTGCAGGCCGCACTCGCGTTTCTCCTCGACCTTGGTAGGGTCGAAGTAGTCGAAGTTGTTGGGCAGGTCGTGGCTCTGCAGGTACTGATAGAGGTCGCGGGCCGTCCAGTGCAGCAGGGGGGAGACCTTCAGCAGCCCGTCCCCGTTGCGGCTCACCGGTGCCATGCGGGCACGTTCGGGGGTGTCCTCGGCACGCAGGGCGGTAAACCAGACATCCGGCGCCATCTCCCGCAGGGCGCGCTCGAAGGGTTCGAGCTTCACCTCCCGGGTGAAGGCCGCATGGCGCGGATCCTCGATCCCCGGTGCGGGGCCTTCCAGTGCCTCACGATGGGCCCGCGAACGCCGTGGCAGGTAGCTCACCAGGTTGAGGTCCAGGCGCTGGATCAGGTCGTCGGCGAACCGGTAGGTGGCGTCGGTGTTGTAGCCACTGTCCATCCACACGATCGGGATATCCGGCTGCTGGCGCGTGACCATGTGCAGGATCACGGCCTCGAAGGGGCGGAAGTTGGTGGTGCAGATCGGCCGTTGCCCCTGATCCAGCGCCCAGCGGATCAGGGCCTCGGGGTCGTTGCCGAGCTCCCGGTTGATGACGTCGAGTTGTGGCTCCATGCGGGGCTCCCGGGCAGGTGATCTTGAGTCTGGGGCTACCCTAGCAGAGCCGGCGAGACCTTCCCCAATACCGATTCATTGGATATCTATTCCTTATTGAAGTAAGTGATGCCTTTGTTTATTCCATAAAGCATCAGGGCCGGCCGACATCAGGGCCCGCATCAGGTGGCGGATCTTGTCCAGGGTCTCGGTGTACTCGTCTTCGCCCCGGGAGTCGGCGACCAGGCCGCCTCCGCCCCACAGGTGCAGCGCTCCGCCCTCGGCCACCACGGTGCGGATGGCGATGGAGGTGTCCATCTGACCGCGCACATCGACGTAACCGAGGCTGCCGCAATAGGCGCTGCGACGGCTGGGCTCCAGTTCGTCGATGATCTGCATGGCCCGCACCTTCGGTGCGCCGGTGATGGAGCCGCCGGGAAAGGCGGCGGCCAGCAGGTCGATGGGCCGACGGCCTGCCTCCAGTTCGCCGACGATCACGCTCACCAGGTGGTGCACGTTGGCGTAGCTCTCCAGGCCGCAGAGCTGGGGTACCCGCACGCTGCCGGGCCGGCAGACCCGCCCCAGGTCATTGCGGAGCAGGTCGGTGATCATCACGTTCTCGGCCCGGTCCTTGAGACTCGCGACCAGTTCCCCGGCCAGCCGACGGTCCTCCTCGGGGGTCGCGCCCCGGGGCCGCGTGCCCTTGATCGGGCGAGTCTCGACCCGGCCCTCCCGGCAGAGCAGGAAGCGTTCCGGAGAGAGCGAGAGGATCGCCTTGTCGTCCCAGGCCAGGTAGCCGGCGAAGGGAGTGGGCGTGGTGTCACGCAGCCGACAGTAAGCCGCCCAGAGGTCACCCTCGAAGGGGGCGCTGAAGCGCTGGGCCAGGTTGATCTGGTAGCAGTCGCCGGCGCGGATGTAGTCCTGCACGGTGGCGAAGCGTGCCAGGTAATCATCGCGACTGAGCTCGGCGGCGAAGGGCGCGGTGAGGCGGAAATCCGCTGCCGGACGCGTCGTACCCTCCAGCCACTCGAGCACCTGGCGGCGTCGTGAGGCGCTGCCCACCAGCCAGCTCTGCCGGCAGTCATGGTCCTGGATCAGTGCCCAGTCATAGAGACCTACCCGGCTGGCCGGCAGCCTGACCGCCTGCCGGGCCTGTCCGCCCACCGGCTCGAGCCGCCGTCCGAGGTCATAGCTCCAGTAGCCGATCAGGCCGCCGAGAAACGGCAGCCGGCTGTCCGGCACCTTGTCGGGCAGACGGTCGAGCAGCGCCTGCTGGGCGGCGAAGGGGGAGAGCCCCGCCAGCGCCGGGTCGCCATGGACATGGCCCGCAGCGTCGACCTCGAGCAGTTCGAGGGGGTCGCAGCTGAGGATGTCGTAGCGGCCACCCGGCGCCGTCGGACGACCGCTGTCCAGCAGCACGGCACCGGGCCTGTCGCGCAGGGACGCGAAGTAGCCCAGCGGATCCTCGTGGTAGGGCAGGGGTGTGATCTCGATCGGTGGTGTCATCACGGCGTCTTCCCGGAACAGGCGTCCCATTCTAGGCGTCGAGAGCCGACTTGTCCCTCCCGCCGACATCCCCTGTCGACATGCTACCGCTCCATCCCTCGCGCGATTATTGTCGACATTGATGGAGGTGGACCACGAGTTGTCTACAACCAAAGGTTAAGCCCTTCTGCCCTGCCGGCCTGTTGACCACGGGGGAGGCAGTGTCTAAAGTTCGTCCATCACTCGATTGTCGACAATTGCCATGAACTCAGTCGCGCCGGAACAGGTCACGAACCCCGAAGTCCGCACCCTGGCGGAACGGGTCTTTCAGCAGCTGCAGGATGCCATCGTCAGGGGAGAGCTGGCACCGGGCAGCAAGATCACCGAGCCGGGATTGTCCCGGACCTACGGGATCTCCCGTGGGCCGCTCAGGGAGGCCATGCGCCGCCTCGAAGCGCACCGCCTGATCCAACGGGTGCCCCATGTCGGGGCTCGGGTGGTCAAGCTCTCCATGAAGGAGCTGCTCGAGCTCTTCGACGTGCGCGAGGCCCTGGAAAGCATGGCCGCCCGGCTCGCTGCCGAGCACATGACGCCCAAGGAGATCGCCGGGCTGCGTGAGGTGCTGGCCATGCACGAGCGTCAGGCCGACCTGCGCCGCGGCGAGGCCTACTATCAGCGCGAGGGTGACCTGGACTTCCACTTCCGCATCGTCCAGGGCAGCCACAACAAGATGCTGACGGGCATGCTCTGCGATGACCTCTATTATCTGGTGCGGCTCTACCGTACCCAGTTCAGTGCCAGCGGCACGCGTCCCCAGCGCGCCTTCGTCGAACACCACCGCATTGTCGATGCCATCGAGGCCGGCGACGCCGAGCTGGCGGAGCTGCTGATGCGCCGCCACGTCAGCGCATCCCGGGCCAATGTGGCCGACCGCTACGCCGCGACGCTCAAGCAGGAAGCCGAGGCGACCACCTGAGGCCGACCCGGCCAACATTAGGAGATCCAGCATGACTCAGCAGACCCCTGGTGCGCGCTTCCGCGCCGCCCTCGAGGCCCACCGCCCGCTGCCTATCGTCGGCACCATCAACGCCTACACCGCCATGATGGCCGAGCGCGTAGGCCACCAGGCCATCTACCTCTCCGGTGGCGGCGTGGCCAATGCCTCCTTCGGCCTGCCGGATCTCGGCATGACCACCATGAACGATGTGGTCGAGGATGCCCACCGCATCTGCGGTGCCACCGAGGTGCCGTTGCTGGTGGACATCGACACCGGCTGGGGCGGCGCCTTCAACATCGCCCGCACCGTCAAGGAGATGCAGCGCGCCGGCGTGGCCGCCGTCCACCTCGAGGACCAGGTGGCCCAGAAGCGCTGCGGGCATCGCCCCAACAAGGCGATCGTCTCCCAGGAAGAGATGGTCGACCGCGTCAAGGCCGCCGCGGATTCGCGCCTCGACCCGGACTTCTACCTGATCGCGCGTACCGATGCCTTCCAGAAGGACGGCCTGGATGCCGCCATCGAGCGGGCCAACGCCTGCATCGACGCCGGTGCCGATGCCATCTTCGCCGAGGCCGTGCACACTCTGGATGACTACCAGGCGTTCTGCGAGCGCGTCGACGCGCCGATACTTGCCAACATCACCGAGTTCGGTGCCACGCCGCTGTTCACCCAGCAGGAGCTGGGCGAGGTGGGCTGCCGCATGGTGCTTTACCCGCTGTCCGCCTTCCGCGCCATGAACGCGGCGGCACTCAAGGTCTACCAGAGCATCCACGACAAGGGCCACCAGAAGGACGTGGTGGAGCTGATGCAGACCCGCGACGAGCTCTACGACTTCCTCAACTATCACGACTTCGAGCGCAAGCTCGACGCGCTGTTCGCGGAGAAGGGCGGCGAGGCGTAACGCTGCCCGCCCGTCAATCCGACAAGAACCGACTCACAAGGAGACACCACATGGCAGACAAACCCGTCAGCAGCAGCGGCCTGCGCGGCCAGAGTGCCGGGACCACGGCCCTGTGCACCGTCGGCAAGACCGGCTCGGGCCTCACCTATCGCGGCTTCGACGTCAAGGAACTGGCCGAGAAGGCGCGCTTCGAGGAAGTGGCCTACCTGCTGCTCAAGGGCAAGTTACCCAACCAGGCCGAGCTCGATGCCTACATCACCAAGCTCAAGGGCCTGCGTGGCCTGCCCGACGCGCTCAAGACCGTCCTCGAGCAGATCCCCAGGGACGCCCATCCCATGGACGTGATGCGTACCGGCGCCTCCATGCTGGGCAACCTGGAAACCGAGGAGAGCTTCGATGAGCAGCAGGACGTCTCCGACCGCCTGCTGGCCGTGCTGCCGTCGATCATCTGCTACTGGTATCGTTTCAGCCACGATGGCGTGCGCATCAAGACCGAGACCGATGACGAGTCGGTCGGCGGGCACTTCCTGCACCTGCTTCGCGACGAGCCGGCCTCCGAACTGCATGCCCGGGTGATGAACGTCTCGCTCATCCTCTATGCCGAGCACGAGTTCAACGCCTCGACCTTCACGGCTCGCGTCTGCGCCTCGACCCTCTCCGACATGCACTCCTGCGTGACCGGCGCCATCGGCTCGCTGCGCGGTCCCCTGCATGGCGGTGCCAACGAGGCGGCCATGGCGATGATCGAGGACTGGCAGTCGCCGGAGGAGGCCGAGCGCGAGATCCTCGGCATGCTCGAGCGCAAGGACAAGATCATGGGCTTCGGCCACGCGATCTACCGCGAGTCCGATCCGCGTAATGCCATCATCAAGCACTGGTCGAAGCAGCTGGCCGAGGACGTGGGCGACAGCGTGCTCTACCCGGTCTCCGAGCGCGTCGAGGAAGTGATGTGGCGCGAGAAGAAGCTGTTCTGCAACGCCGACTTCTTCCACGCCAGCGCCTACTACTTCATGGACATTCCCACCAAGCTGTTCACTCCGATCTTCGTCTGTTCGCGGGTCAGCGGCTGGTGTGCCCATGTCTTCGAGCAGCGCGCCAACAACCGTATCATCCGTCCGAGCGCCGACTACGTCGGTCCGGAGAAGAGCGAGTGGGTGCCGATCGGGCAGCGCGACTGATTCCGCGCGTCCGCGGCAAGGCGGCCCATGCGAGGTCGCCTTCTACCGCCTCTCTCCACCACCCCGCGCCCTGATGCCAACGAGGCTCCGTCCGACGCCATGAATACCAACTACCGTAAGCCGCTCCCCGGTACCGAGCTTGACTACTTCGACGTGCGTGCCGCCGTCGAGGATGTCCAGCCCGGTGCCTATGACACCCTTCCCTATACCTCGCGGGTACTGGCCGAGCAACTGGTTCGCCGCTGCGAGCCGGAGATGCTCACCGACTCGCTCCGGCAGCTGATCGAGCGTCGCCGCGACCTGGACTTCCCCTGGTATCCTGCCCGCGTGGTGTGCCACGACATCCTCGGTCAGACGGCGCTCGTCGACCTGGCCGGCCTGCGCGATGCCATCGCCGAGCAGGGCGGCGACCCTGCCAAGGTCAACCCGGTGGTGCCCACCCAGCTGATCGTCGACCACTCCCTGGCCGTGGAGCACGCCGGCTTCGACCCGGACGCCTTCGACAAGAATCGCGCCGTCGAGGATCGTCGCAACGAGGATCGCTTCCACTTCATCGAGTGGACCAAGACCGCCTTCGAGAATGTCGACGTGATCCCCGCCGGCAACGGCATCATGCACCAGATCAACCTGGAGAAGATGTCGCCGGTGGTGCAGGCGCGCGACGGCGTGGCCTTCCCCGATACCTGCGTGGGCACCGACAGCCATACCCCGCACATCGACTGCCTGGGCGTGATCGCCATCGGGGTCGGCGGCCTCGAGGCAGAGACCGTGATGCTGGGTCGCCCCTCCATGATGCGCCTGCCCGATATCGTCGGTGTGGAGCTGACCGGCAAGCCCAAGCCGGGTATCACCGCCACCGATATCGTGCTGGCGATCACCGAGTTCCTGCGCAAGGAGCGGGTGGTCGGGGCCTATCTCGAGTTCTTCGGCGAGGGGGCTTCCAGCCTGACGATCGGCGACCGCGCCACCATCTCCAACATGACGCCGGAGTATGGCGCCTCGGCGGCGATGTTCTACATCGATGACCAGACCCTCGACTATCTCACCCTCACTGGCCGCGAGCCGGAGCAGGTCGCGCTGGTCGAGACCTACGCCAGGCAGACCGGCCTGTGGGCCGACAGCCTGGTCGACGCTCAGTACGAGCGCGTGCTGACCTTCGATCTGGCAAGCGTGGAGCGCAACCTGGCCGGGCCCTCCAACCCGCATCGCCGCCTGCCCACCAGCGCCCTGCACGAGCGCGGGATCGCCGTGGACTACGACAAGGCCCAGGCGGAAGAGAAGGCGGGCAGGATGCCCGATGGCGCGGTGATCATCGCCGCCATCACCAGCTGCACCAACACCTCCAACCCACGCAACGTGGTGGGCGCCGCCCTGCTGGCCAAGAAGGCCAACGAGCTGGGCCTGGTGCGCAAGCCCTGGGTGAAGTCCTCCTTCGCGCCAGGCTCGAAGGTCGCGCGCCTCTATCTGGAGGAGGCCGGCCTGCTGTCCGAGCTGGAGAAGCTGGGCTTCGGCATCGTCGCCTACGCCTGCACCACCTGTAACGGCATGTCCGGCGCGCTGGACCCCGAGATCCAGCAGGAGATCATCGACCGCGACCTTTATGCCACCGCGGTGCTCTCCGGCAACCGCAACTTTGATGGCCGCATTCACCCCTATGCCAAGCAGGCCTTCCTGGCGTCGCCGGCGCTGGTGGTGGCCTACGCCATCGCCGGTACCGTGCGCTTCGACATCGAGAAGGACGTGCTGGGCACCGACCAGAACGGCAACCCGGTGACGCTCAAGGACCTCTGGCCCTCCGACGAGGAGATCGATGCCATCGTCGGCGAGTTCGTCAGGCCGGAGCAGTTCAAGCAGGTCTATATCCCGATGTTCGACCTGGACGCCGCGGAGAAGGCCGAGAGTCCGCTCTACGACTGGCGCCCGCAGAGCACCTACATCCGCCGCCCACCCTACTGGGAAGGCAACATGGCGGCCGTGCGCGCACTGAAGGGGATGCGGCCGCTGGCGATCCTGCCGGACAACATCACCACCGACCACCTGTCGCCGTCGAACGCCATCATGATGGACAGCGCGGCGGGGGAGTACCTGCACAAGATGGGCCTGCCGGAGGAGGACTTCAACTCCTACGCCACCCATCGCGGCGACCACCTCACCGCCCTGCGGGCAACACTCGCCAACCCCAAGCTCTTCAACGAGATGGTGCGGGACGAGGACAGCGAGGTCAGGCAGGGCTCGCTGGCGCGCATCGAGCCGGAGGGCCAGGTGACCCGCATGTGGGAAGCCATCGAGACCTACATGGAGCGCAAGCAGCCGCTGATCGTCATTGCCGGCGCCGACTACGGCCAGGGCTCCTCCCGTGACTGGGCGGCCAAGGGCGTGGCCCTGGCCGGGGTCGAGGCGATCGTCGCCGAAGGCTTCGAGCGCATCCACCGCACCAACCTGATCGGCATGGGCGTGATGCCGCTGCAGTTCAAGGAGGGCACCAGCCGTCACACCCTGCAGCTCGACGGCACCGAGACCTATGACGTCGAGGGCAAGCCGGCGCCGGGCGCGACCCTTGAGCTCGTGATTCACCGCACGACCGGCGAGGTTGATCGTGTGCCGGTGACCTGCCGCCTGGATACCGCCGAGGAAGTGACCGTCTACTCCGCCGGCGGCGTGCTGCAGCGTTTCGCCAAGGACTTCCTGGAGTCCGAGGAGGTGGCGAGCGCATGAGTCGGCTACCCCAGATCAGGATTCCCGCCACCTATATGCGTGGCGGCACCAGCAAGGGCGTCTTCTTCAAGCTCACCGACCTGCCGGAGGCCGCGCGGCTACCCGGCGAGGCCCGTGATCGCCTGCTGATGCGGGTGATCGGCAGTCCCGACCCCTACCAGAAGCAGATCGATGGCATGGGCGGTGCCACCTCCAGCACCAGCAAGACGGTGATCCTGAGCCGGAGCGAGAGTCCCGACCACGACGTGGACTACCTGTTCGGCCAGGTCTCCATCGACAAGGCCTTCGTTGACTGGAGCGGCAACTGCGGCAACCTCTCCGCGGCGGTGGGGCCTTTCGCGATCAGCAATGGCCTGGTGGACCCGGCGCGCATCCCGGAGAACGGCGAGGCCGAGGTGCGCATCTGGCAGGCCAATATCGGCAAGACCATCGTCTCCCGGGTGCCGATCAGCGACGGCGAGGTGCAGGAGACCGGTGACTTCGAGCTGGACGGGGTGACCTTCCCGGCCGCCGAAGTGCCGGTGGCCTTCAAGGACCCGGCGGACGGCGAGGGCGCCATCTTCCCCACCGGCAACTTGGTGGATGACCTGGAGGTGCCGGGCGTGGGCACCCTAAAGGCGACCCTGATCAACGCCGGCATTCCCACCGTCTTCCTGAATGCCACCGAACTCGGCTATACCGGCACCGAGCTGCAGGAGGCGATCAACGGCGACGCCAGGGCGCTGGAGATGTTCGAGACCATCCGCGCCCACGGGGCGGTGAAGATGGGGCTGATCGCCGACGTCAGCGAGGCCGCGGCCCGCCAGCATACCCCCAAGGTGGCCTTCGTGGCGTCGCCGGCCGACTACCTCGCCTCCAGCGGCAGGCAGGTCAAGTCCGAGGAGGTCGACCTGGTGGTGAGGGCGCTCTCCATGGGCAAGCTGCACCACGCCATGATGGGCACCGCGGCGGTGGCCATCGCCTCGGCGGCCGCCATCGAGGGCACCCTGGTCAACCTGGCCGCCGGTGGTGGCAAGCGCAATGCGGTGACCTTCGGTCACCCCTCCGGCACCCTGCGGGTCGGCGCCGAGGCCAGCCTGGTGGACGGCCGCTGGGTGATCGACCAGGCGGTGATGAGCCGCAGCGCCCGAGTGCTGATGGAGGGCTGGGTCCGCATTCCCGGCGACAGTTTCTAGGGCCTGCCTGGTGCATGGTCCTGCTGATGGAAAAGGCGCCCCGGGTCCCAGGACTCGGGGCGTCTTCTATAGTGAAGGACACGCATCGAAGGCGTTTGCTCGACAAGGCAAAAGGAGAAGGGCATGAGTACCGTGGAAGCCAACGTGCGGCCGGACTATGACGTCGAACTGCAGAAGATCGCCGACTATGTCCTCGGCTTCACGATCGAGAGCAGCGAAGCGCTGGACACCGCCCGCCATTGCCTGATGGATACCATGGGGTGCGGCCTGCTGGCGCTGCGCTTCCCGGAGTGCACCAAGCACCTCGGGCCGCTGGTCGAGGGTACCGTGGTGCCCCACGGCGCCCGCGTACCGGGGACCTCGTTCCGACTGGATCCCGTCAAGGCGGCCTGGGACATCGGGGCCATCATCCGCTGGCTCGACTACAACGATACCTGGCTGGCCGCCGAGTGGGGGCACCCCTCCGACAACCTGGGGGGGATCCTGGCGATCGCCGACCACCTCTCCCAGAAGCGGCTCGCCCAGGGGGATTCGCCGCTGGCCATGCGCGAGGTGCTGGAAGCCATGGTCATGGCCCATGAGATCCAGGGCGTCATGGCGCTGGACAACTCCTTCAACCGCGTGGGCCTCGATCACGTGGTGCTGGTCAAGGTGGCCTCGACCGCCGTGGTGGCCAAATTGATGGGGGCCGATCGCGAGCAGTTGCTCTCGGCGCTTTCCCACGCCTGGGTCGACGGCCAGAGCCTGCGTACCTACCGTCATGCCCCCAATGCCGGCTCTCGCAAGAGCTGGGCCGCCGGGGATGCCACGTCACGCGCGGTGCGCCTGGCCGATATCGCCATGCGTGGCGAGATGGGCATCCCCGGGGTGCTCTCCGCCCCGCAGTGGGGGTTCTACGACATCCTCTTCAGCCATACCAACCGGGATCTGGCCCTGAAGCCGGAAGCGGAGCGCACGTTCTCTTTCCAGCGCGAGTTCGGTAGCTACGTGATGGAGAACATCCTCTTCAAGATCTCCTTCCCGGCCGAGTTCCACGCCCAGACGGCCTGCGAGGCCGCCGTCACCCTGCACCCCCAGGTCAAGGATCGTCTGGACGAGATCGACCGCATCGAGTTGACCACCCACGACTCGGCAATACGCATCATTTCCAAGGAGGGGGATCTGGCCAATCCGGCGGATCGCGACCACTGCCTGCAGTACATGACCGCCGTGCCGCTGATCTTCGGCAGCCTGACCGCCGAGCACTACGAGGACGAGTTCCACGAGGCGAACCCGCGCATCGATGCGTTGCGCGGCAAGATGCAGGTGGTCGAGGATGAGGCCTACTCGAGGGACTACTACGACCCCGAGAAACGCTCCATCGCCAATGCCATCCAGGTCTTCTTCAAGGACGGCAGTGCCACCGAGAAGGTCGAGGTCGAATACCCGGTGGGCCACCGTCGTCGTCGGGCGGAGGGGATTCCGCTGCTGGTCGACAAGTTCCGGCGCAACCTGGCGACCCGTTTCCCGGCAGGCCGATGCGAGACGATCATGGCGCTGTGCGAGGAGCAGGCACGCCTGGAGCGCACCCCGGTGAACCGCTTCGTCGACCTCTTCGTGATCTGAGCGTCCGCGTGTCCCGTCGCCGTCCTGTCGCCGCGCGGCAGGCAGTGTTCTCACGGGTAGGGCCACTGTCCTCGGGCACGTCCCTGGGCCCGTGGGAAACACGCCGGCGAGCGGCATGGCGCGGCTGTGAATACTGGGCTATATTTTTTGACGCACGGGGGTTGCGTGTTCCGGCGTCAGATCGTAAAGTACGCATCCGCTGCCGGCGACGGGCACACGTTGCAGGCGGTAATGATTGGCACAAGTGGTTGTTTCTGTTTGGGTTTTTCGAAGCCCTCTCGAGAAAAACGAGATTGACAGAACGGCCAGATGCAGTAGAATGCATCGCCACACCGACCGGCCAGTCGCCGGCTCGGATGATCGGAAGTCGCTGCTTCAGGGTCTCCGAGCAGGGCTTGACAGCAGCGGTCGAATCGGTAGAATTTCGCTTCCTTGCAGCGGCGTCGCAACGGCCTTTGGGTCGCGACCAAAGCGAGATGCTCTTTAACAATCGATCAGGTAATTCATGTGGGCGCTTGTCGGGATGTCGGTGACCAGTCACTGAAACATTCAAGGCAAGCGACTCGTCAAGGACCTTCGGGTCTTTTTGAGAACGTTTGAACCTTGAGCCAGGTTTGGTTCCACCTTAGGAACTATCAGACTTTAAACTGAAGAGTTTGATCATGGCTCAGATTGAACGCTGGCGGCAGGCCTAACACATGCAAGTCGAGCGGAAACGATGGAGCTTGCTCCAGGCGTCGAGCGGCGGACGGGTGAGTAATGCATAGGAATCTGCCCGGTAGTGGGGGATAACCTGGGGAAACCCAGGCTAATACCGCATACGTCCTACGGGAGAAAGCAGGGGATCTTCGGACCTTGCGCTATCGGATGAGCCTATGTCGGATTAGCTTGTTGGTGAGGTAATGGCTCACCAAGGCGACGATCCGTAGCTGGTCTGAGAGGATGATCAGCCACATCGGGACTGAGACACGGCCCGAACTCCTACGGGAGGCAGCAGTGGGGAATATTGGACAATGGGCGCAAGCCTGATCCAGCCATGCCGCGTGTGTGAAGAAGGCTTTCGGGTTGTAAAGCACTTTCAGTGAGGAAGAAGGCCTTGGGGCCAATACCCCCGAGGAAGGACATCACTCACAGAAGAAGCACCGGCTAACTCCGTGCCAGCAGCCGCGGTAATACGGAGGGTGCGAGCGTTAATCGGAATTACTGGGCGTAAAGCGCGCGTAGGTGGCTTGATAAGCCGGTTGTGAAAGCCCCGGGCTCAACCTGGGAACGGCATCCGGAACTGTCAGGCTAGAGTGCAGGAGAGGAAGGTAGAATTCCCGGTGTAGCGGTGAAATGCGTAGAGATCGGGAGGAATACCAGTGGCGAAGGCGGCCTTCTGGACTGACACTGACACTGAGGTGCGAAAGCGTGGGTAGCAAACAGGATTAGATACCCTGGTAGTCCACGCCGTAAACGATGTCGACTAGCCGTTGGGGTCCTAGAGACCTTTGTGGCGCAGTTAACGCGATAAGTCGACCGCCTGGGGAGTACGGCCGCAAGGTTAAAACTCAAATGAATTGACGGGGGCCCGCACAAGCGGTGGAGCATGTGGTTTAATTCGATGCAACGCGAAGAACCTTACCTACCCTTGACATCGTGCGAACTTTCCAGAGATGGATTGGTGCCTTCGGGAGCGCACAGACAGGTGCTGCATGGCTGTCGTCAGCTCGTGTTGTGAAATGTTGGGTTAAGTCCCGTAACGAGCGCAACCCTTGTCCCTATTTGCCAGCGATTCGGTCGGGAACTCTAGGGAGACTGCCGGTGACAAACCGGAGGAAGGTGGGGACGACGTCAAGTCATCATGGCCCTTACGGGTAGGGCTACACACGTGCTACAATGGCCGGTACAAAGGGTTGCAAAGCCGCGAGGTGGAGCTAATCCCGAAAAGCCGGTCTCAGTCCGGATCGGAGTCTGCAACTCGACTCCGTGAAGTCGGAATCGCTAGTAATCGTGAATCAGAATGTCACGGTGAATACGTTCCCGGGCCTTGTACACACCGCCCGTCACACCATGGGAGTGGACTGCACCAGAAGTGGTTAGCCTAACTTCGGAGGGCGATCACCACGGTGTGGTTCATGACTGGGGTGAAGTCGTAACAAGGTAGCCGTAGGGGAACCTGCGGCTGGATCACCTCCTTAAACGACCAGTCCCGGCACCCGGCAAGTGTCCACAATGAATTACCTGATCGA
>NZ_JASCQP010000018.1 GCF_030010555.1 Halomonas rhizosphaerae | reverse complement strand
GCCCGGCCGGTCGACGCTGCCTGGGAGGTTACTCGATGCACCTACTTCAGCCCCTTCGTCGCCTGAGTGACCTGGTCAATCAGGCGGCGATCGTGACGTGTGTGGCCTGCGTGCTGATCATGCTGGGCATCTCCTTCACGGCCTTCCTCTACAAGCTGGCCACCGGCAGCACCCTGAGCTGGACCTACTCGCTGGCGCGGCTCTTCCTGCCCTGGATCGGCTTCCTCTCCATGACCATCTCGCTGCGTTACGGCGAGCATGTGGCCATGACCCTGTTGGTGCGCAGCCTGCCCCGCGTGCTGCTCACCGTGGCAGCGGGACTCTGCCTTGGCGTCATCGCGCTGTTCGCCCTGATGCTGGTCTGGTACGGCTGGATCTTCTTCCAGGGAGCCTCCCAGGTCTACATGGTCTCCGACCAGATCCAGATCTCCGGCAAGTTCACCGCCATCGTGATTCCGATCAGCGGGGTCATCATCCTGCTGCACCTGGTTCAGGGCTTCGACCTGCTGGAACACTTCATCGATGACGAGACGATGATCGAGGAACTCATTGACGCCACTGATGGGGAGGAGCGCTCATGACGCCCGCGATCATCGCCTTCGTCGTGCTTCTGCTGATCGGGGCCCCGGTGGCCGTGGTGATGGCCATGTCGGGGCTGGCCGGCGGCTTCGCCATGGGCGGCGAGCGCATGCTCGGCATCATCGCCGACCGCATGTTCTCGGGCGTCTCGGGGTTCCTGCTGATCGCCGTGCCCTACTTCATCTTCACCGCCGAGCTGATGAACCAGGGCGGCCTGACCCAGAAGCTGATCGCCTTCAACAACGCCCTGTTCGGTCGGGTGCGCGGGGCGCTGTCCCACGTCAACGTCTCGGTGTCGGTGTTCTTCGCCGGGCTGACCGGGGCGGCGATCACCGACACGGTGGCGATCGGCAAGATCATGATCCCGGAGATGAAGCGGCAGGGCTATGACGCCGAGTACGCCGCGGCGATTACCGCCTGCTCGTCGATCATCGGGCCGATCATCCCGCCCAGCGTGGTGATGGTGGTCTATGCGACCCTGCTGCGTGACATCTCGGTGATCGACCTCTTCGCCGGGGGGATCATTCCCGGCCTGCTGATGGCCCTGGCGCTGCTCGCGGTGAGCTTCTTCCTGGCCTGGAAACGGGGCTATCCCAAGCAGCCCCCCACGCCGCTCAAGGCGGCGGCCATGGCCTTCCTGGTGGCACTGCCGGCGATGATCGTGCCGCTGATCATCCTCGGCGGCATCCTCTCGGGGCTGACCACCATCACCGAGGCCTCGGGGTTCGCCGCCGTCTATGCCATCGCCATCGGGGTCGTCTTCTACCGCAACCTCACCTGGCGCAAGATCTGGCACGCGCTGGTGGTGACGGTGCGCTTCTCGGGGGTGGTGTTCTTCCTGCTGGCGACCTCGGCGGTGCTCGGCTGGTTCGTCACCCGCTCCGGTATCGCCCGGGACGCGGCGGGCCTGATCACCACCTTCAGCGACTCGACCTTCCTGCAGCTGCTGCTGGTCTGCGCCTTGCTGATCCTGGTCGGCACGGTCATGGACGTGCTGCCGGCGCTGGTGGTGGTGGCCCCGGTGCTGGTGCCGGCGATGATCCAGCTCGGCGTCGACCCGCTGCACTTCGCCATCCTGATGATCGTGGTGCTCAATATCTCCAACGTGACGCCGCCGGTGGGGATGACGCTGATGACGGCGGCGAGGATCGCCAACGTGCCCTTCGAACGGGCGATCATTGCCTCGCTGCCGTTCTATGTGGCCTTTATCGTGGTGATCCTGCTGCTGGTCACCTTCCCGTCGCTCTCCACCTGGATCCCCTCGCTGCTGGGCTAAGGAACCCCTCATGAAGCTCTTCTACCATCCCGACCAGGAACGCCATGCGCCGCCGACCTTCCTGCTACGGGGCCGGCCGGCGGATTCCCCGGAAGGGCCGGTGCGGGCCGAGCTGCTGACCCGGGGGCTGGCCTCCATGGGCCTCTCCATGACCCCGCCCACCGAGGTCGACAGTTCGTGCCTGAGAGACCGCCTGGCCAGGATCCATGCCCCGCGCTATCTCGAGTTCCTCGAGACCATCCATGCCCGCTGGCGGGCGCTGCCGGGTGCCGCGGAGATCGTGGCGCCCAACGTCCACCCCTGCGGTGGCGGGCACCACTATCCTCGGCATCCGGTGGGGCTGGTGGGCTGGCACATGCATGACATGGCCTGTCCGATGACCGCCGACAGCTTCGCCGGCATCCTGGCCAGCGCCGCCAGCGCCGGAGCCGCCGCCGATGCCGTGCTGAACGGTGAGCCCTCGGCCTATGCCCTGTGCCGGCCGCCGGGTCACCATGCCGGTCCCGAGCGCGCCGGGGGCTTCTGCTTCCTCAACAACTCGGCCTTGGCCGCCACGGTGTTGCGCGAGCGCCATGCGCGGGTGGCGATCCTTGACGTGGACCTCCACCACGGCAACGGCACCCAGGATATCTTCTATGATCGCGGCGATGTCTGGACCGGTTCCCTGCATGCCGACCCCGCCGACTTCTATCCCTTCTTCTGGGGCGGAGCCGACGAGCACGGCGAGGAGGACGGGCAGGGGACCAACGTCAACCTGCCGCTGCCCCTGGGCAGCGACGGTGCGACCTTCCTGGCGACCCTGGACCGCCTGATCGAGCGCCTGGTCGCTTTCCGCCCCCAGGCGCTGGTGGTGGCCCTGGGGCTCGATGCCCACAAGGATGACCCGCTCGCCGGCCTGGCCCTGGAAACCGAGGACTTCACCGAGATCGGGCGGCGACTGGCCGCCATCGACCTGCCCACCGTGCTGGTACAGGAGGGGGGCTACCCCACCGCGCACCTGGGCGATAACCTGGCCGCCTTCCTGGGCGGCTATACCGCAGCTTGATTGCCACCGCGACACCCCGACGAGAGACCACGCCATGACCGTCACCTATCACGACAGCAATGCCCGCATGAGCCAGATCACCGTGCACAACGGCACCGTCTACCTGGCCGGCCAGGTGCCGACCGACCCCTCCGCCGACATGCGTGGCCAGACCGAGCAGGTGCTGGCCCGCATCGATGACCTGCTGGCCAAGGCCGGCACCTCCAAGGAGCACCTGGTCGCCGCCCAGGTCTGGGTCACCAGCATGGCCGAGTTCGACCAGATGAATGCCGCCTGGGATGGCTGGGTGGTGCCGGGACGCCCGCCGGTGCGTGCCGCCGTCGAGGCCAAGCTCGCCAAGCCCGAGTGGAAGGTGGAGATCATGGTCACCGCGGCGCTGCCGGAGGCCTGAGATGCGTATCATCACCGCCGAGGAGGTGTCGGCCTCGCTGGCCTTGCCGGCGCTGGTCGAGCGACTGGCCACCACCTTTCGCGAGGGGGTGGAGTCGCCGCCGCGTCACCACCACGCCATGCATCGCCCCGATGGCGAGGCCACCATGCTGCTGATGCCGGCCTGGGAGCGGGCCGGCTATATCGGCGTGAAGATGGTCAACGTCTTCCCCCAGAACGCCGACCACGGGCTCCCGGCCATCGCTGGCGTCTACCTGCTCAGCGAGGGCGCCCACGGGCGCCCCCTGGCCTGCATCGACGGCAGCGAGCTGACCCGGCGGCGCACCGCGGCGGCCTCGGCCCTGGCGGCCCGGGAGCTGGCCCGGGACGATGCCGCGACCCTGCTGGTGGTGGGCACCGGCAAGCTGGCCCCCATGGTGATCGAGGCGCATGCCGCGGTCCGGCCCATCACCCGGGTCAGGGTCTGGGGGCGCAACGCCGACAAGGCCGAGCGGCTGTCCGCCGACTATGCCGACCGCTTCGACAGCGCCGCGGTCACCGACCTCGAGGCGGCGACCCGCGAGGCGGATATCGTCAGCTGCGTGACGCTCTCCAGCGAGCCGCTGATCCGCGGCGACTGGCTCACGCCCGGCACCCACCTCGACCTGATCGGTGCCTTCCGGCCGACCATGCGCGAGACCGATGCCGAGTGCCTGGCCCGCAGCGAGGTGTTCGTCGACACCTATGCCGGGGCCCGGGGCGAGGCGGGCGATATCCTGCAGGCCATCGACGAGGGGGGCTTCGCCTTCGACGCCATCCGCGGCGAGCTCGCCGAGCTGCTGCGCGGCGAGCGCCCTGGGCGCTCCTCGACCGATGCCATCACGCTGTTCAAGTCGGTGGGCGCCTCGCTGGAGGACCTGGCCGCGGCCATCGAGGTCTGGGAGCGGCAGGAGGGCCGTGAATGACGGCTGCCACAGGCTTCTTCTGGCACGAGCGCTGCTTCTGGCACGACCCGGGGGCCATCGGGGTCTTCTCGGCCCCCGGCGAGTTCCTGCAGCCGCAGCCGGCCTCGGAGAGCCCGGAGAGCAAGCGGCGGCTCAAGAACCTGCTGGAGGTCTCCGGGCTGATCGATGCGCTGGCGGTGCGCAAGCCGCCGCCGGCTCGCCGCGAGGATCTCGAACGCTTCCACACGTCCCGCTACCTCGAGGCGCTGGAGGCCGGCGACCGGGGACGCGGTGGCGACGGGGGCGACTGCGCCCCCTTCACGCCGGGTAGCCTGGCCGCCGCGCGCCAGTCGGCGGGCCTGGCGATCGCCGCGGTGGAGGCCGTGGCCACCGGGGAGCTGGAGCGTGCCTATGCGCTCTGTCGTCCCCCCGGCCACCACGCCGAGGCCGACCTCGGCCGGGGCTTCTGCCTGCTGGGCAACATCCCGGTGGCCGTGATGCGGGCGCGTGCCCTTGGCCAGGCGGGACGCGTGGCGATCCTCGACTGGGATGTGCACCACGGCAACGGCCAGCAGGCGGCGTTCTACTCCGACCCCGAGGTGTTGACGGTCTCGATCCACCAGGCGGGCAACTACCCGCTGGACACCGGCACCTTCGAGGAGCAGGGGGAGGGGGACGGCGAGGGCGCTTGCCTCAATCTGCCGCTGCCGCCCGGCTGCGGCCTCGGGGCCTATGAGCACGCCATGACCGAGCTGGTCCTGCCGGCGATCGAGGCCTTCGCGCCAGAGCTGATCGTGGTGGCCTGCGGCTATGACGCCTGTGCCAAGGATCCGCTGGGCAAGATGTTGCTCAATAGCGCGGCCTTCGCGCGCATGACCCGCCAGCTCCGCGAGCTGGCAGAACGACGCTGTCAGGGGCGGCTGGTGATGATTCACGAGGGCGGTTATTCGGAAGGCTATGTCCCGCTGTGCGGCCACGCGGTCGTCCAGGCCCTGGCCGACAGCGACATCACCGTGCCCGACCCCCAGAATGATGAGATCGCCGCCTGGGCCTACCAGGCCCTGCAGCCCCACCAGCGCGAGCTGATCGACGCCTGGCGTGCGGCCTGGGCCGCAGCCGGCCGGCTCTGACCACGGTTTTCCGATGACCGATTCTTTCACGACAGGAGCGCATGCCCATGACACCGCTCTTTGACCGCGACGGCTGGATCTGGCATGACGGCGAGTGGCTGCCGTGGCGCGACGCCCGCACCCATATGCTGACCCATACCCTGCACTACGGCATGGGTTGCTTCGAGGGCGTGCGTGCCTACGATGGCCCGCGTGGCGCGCACCTGTTCCGGGTGGCGGAGCACACCCGCCGGCTGCTGGATAGCGCCCACGCCCTCGATATACCGTTATCTTTCGATGATGAGGCATTGATCCAGGCCCAGCGCCAGTGCCTGGAGCGCAACGGCCTGACCAATGCCTACCTCAAGCCGACGGTCTACCTCGGTGCCGAGGGCATGGGGTTGAGGGCGAAGGGGCTCTCCGTGCATGTGATGATCGCCGCCTGGGACCTGGGCGACTACATCTCGCCAGAGGCGGCGTCGATCGGCCTGCGCGCGCTGACCTCTTCCTGGGCGCGCCACCATGTCAACATCAGCCTGTGCCGGGCCAAGACCAACGGCCACTACGTCAACTCGATGCTGGCGCTCAACACCGCCGTCAAGGCGGGCTTCGATGAGACGATCATGCTCGACCCGGAGGGTTATGTCGCCGAGGCCTCGGCGGCCAATGTCTTTCTGCTGCGCGACGGCGTGCTGCATACTCCCGAGGTGACCTCCTGCCTGCAGGGGATCACCCGCGACAGCGTGATCCGCCTGGCCAGGGAGGTACTGGGCATCGAGGTGCGCGAGCGGCGCATCACCCGCGACGAGCTCTACACCGCCGACGAGGCCTTCGTCACCGGCACCGCGGCCGAGCTGCTGCCGCTGCGCGAGCTCGATGGTCGTCACATCGGCGCCCGGGCCGGGGCCCCGCCGCCGGACCGGCCCATCGCCGAGGCGTCGCTGACCGCCCGGCTGCAGCGGCTCTATCACCGGGTCACCCGTGGCGAGCTTGGCGATGACCTGCAGGGCTTCACCGGCTGGCTGACCGGCGTCTGAGCCGCCGGACGCCCGGGTTGACATCCGGCCCTGCCGGTCGTGGTAGCCTCGCGCTATCCCGCTCGCAAGGACGACGATGATCATGGCCCTGCTGGATGGCATCCTGTGGCTGGCGCTGCTGCTCGCCACCCTCTGGGGGGCGCTGGCCCTGGGCCATCGCCTGGCGCTACCACGGCCCGGGCGCTGGCTGGTGGTGGGGCTCTGGCTGCTCGCGGGAGGCGTCTGGCTGTGGCTGGCCTGGCAGGGGGCGCGGCTGGGGCCGCTTGCCGCCATGGCGGTGCAGATGACCGCGCTGCTGGCCTGGTGGCGGCGCCTGACGCCGGCAACGGACCTGGCGTGGGCCGAGGATGTCGCCCACCTGGCGACGGGTGACGTCGAGGGGCACCGGCTGACCCTGCACCGGGTGCGTCACTTCGACTGGCTGACCCCGAACGATGCCCGTGGGGGCTGGGAGCGGCGCGTCTATGACCTGCGCCGCCTGCGTGCGGTCGACCTGTTCGTCTCGAGCTGGGGCCGGCCGGGTATCGCTCATGTGCTGGTCTCCTTCGGCTTTTCCGGGAAGGGACCGGTTAACGACGACTTCGTGGCCTTCTCGGTGGAGGTGCGGCGCGAGCGCCACGAGCGCTTCTCGGAGCTCGGCGGCTTCTTCAAGCAGTACGAGCTGGCGATCATCGCCGCCGATGAACGCGACGCGGTGCGCCTGAGAAGCAACGTTCGCGGCGAGCGGGTCACCCTCTACCATGTCACCCTCTCACCCGAGGCCCGTCGCGACCTGCTGCTGGCCCTGGCGGCGGCGGCCAATGACCTGGAGCGCGAGCCGCGCTTCTACCACACCATCACCGCCAACTGCACCACCCTGGTGTTCGCCATGATGCGGCGGATCATCGAGGGACTGCCGCTGGACCATCGCCTGCTGCTCAGCGGCCTGCTGCCGGGCTACATCCATGACCATGGCGGCCTGGTGCGCGGCTACTCCCTGCACGAGCTGCGCCGGCTGGGGGATATCACCGAGCGCGCCCGGCAGGCCCATGATGCCCCCGACTTCTCCCGTCGGATACGCGTGGGCGTCCCCGGCTGGGAGTCCCTGGGCCGTTGCCCATGAAAAACGCCACGACGCGGGCGTCGTGGCGGCATGTCTCTCCTCCCTGGGCATCATCCCGATGCCGTTCTCCCTGGGAGGGCTCCCGCCCCCTCGCGTCCCTGGCGACATTTCCGGCAGTGTCCCTTGCCTGTCCCCGATGTTATCGCCGCTCCCCGTGACAGCGGCGTGATGGCTGGGTGACGGTTGCATGACATCCGGGTCGAGGCGCGCCGGCAGGTCAGGCCGCCTTCTGGTAGAATCCTGCGCCGTTTCGTCTCAATCCAACTCCTTTTTCGGGAAAGCTGTCATGAATGCAGTAATCATTGCGGTGCTGGTGATGGTGGGGCTGTCGCTGGCACGGGTCTCGGTGGTCTTTGCGCTGGTGGTCGGTGCGCTGGTCGGGGGGCTGGTCGGTGGGCTCTCCATCGAGGCGACCCTGGCGGCCTTCAACGACGGCGTGGGCGGGGGCGCCAAGGTGGCACTGGCCTATGCGACCCTCGGGGCCTTTGCGGTCGCCATCTCGCGCTCCGGGCTGCCGGACCTGCTGGCGCATCGGCTGATCCGGCTGCTCGGCCAGGAGGCCTCGGCGAGCCGACAGGCCACCGTGAAGTATCTGCTGCTCGGCGCAGTGCTGCTGGTCTCGATCTCTTCCCAGAACCTGATTCCGGTACACATCGCCTTCATCCCGATCCTCATCCCGCCACTGCTCAAGGTGATGAACCAGCTAAGACTCGACCGCCGGGCCGTGGCCTGTGCCCTGACCTTCGGCCTGACCGCGCCCTATATGCTGCTGCCGGTGGGGTTCGGGGCGATCTTCCTCAATGACATCCTGCTGGCCAACATCAACCAGGCCGGTGAAGCGCTGGGCCTCGAGATCAGCCGCGGCATGGTGCCCCTGGCGATGGGCGTGCCGGTGGCCGGCATGGCGCTGGGTCTGCTGGTGGCAGTGTTCATCAGCTATCGCAAGCCACGCGACTACGAGGAGCTGGACGTGGCGACCAGCAACGTGCCGCACCACCATCCCGAGGTGCATGAGCCGCATGCCCTGGGGCTGGTGATGTCGTTGGTGGCCATCGTCGCCGCGCTGGGCATCCAGCTCTATACCGGCTCGATGATCCTTGGCGGCCTGGTGGGCTTCGCATTGCTCTCGGTGGGTGGCATCTTCAAGTGGCGGGAGGCCGACGACCTCTTCACCAGCGGCATGCGCATGATGGCACTGATCGGCTTCATCATGATCTCTGCCTCGGGCTTCGCCGCGGTGATGACCGCCACCGGGCAGATCGAGACCCTGGTGGCCTCCAGCGTCGAGGTGATCGGCGACAACCGTGGCCTGGCCGCGCTGCTGATGCTGCTGGTGGGGCTGTTCATCACCCTGGGCATCGGCTCGTCGTTCTCCACCATCCCCATCATCGCGGCGATCTTCGTGCCCCTGGCGGTGCAGTTCGGCTTCTCGCCGCTGGCCACCGTGGCGCTGGTGGGCACCGCCGCGGCACTGGGCGATGCCGGCTCGCCGGCCTCGGACTCCACCTTGGGGCCGACCTCGGGGCTCAACGTCGACCGCCAGCACGACCATATCTGGGACAGCGTGGTGCCGACCTTCCTGCACTACAACATCCCGCTGATCGCCTTCGGCTGGCTGGCGGCGATGACCCTCTGATCGCTCTCCCTGCGTGATCGACGATGGCGGCGCCTGGGGCCGCCGTCGTCGTTTCCGCCCGTCACGCTTCGGGGAGGTGGCTCTCCAGGGAGGCGAGCAGGCCTCGGAGCAGCGAGAGCTCGCGGCGAGAGGGCTGGGCCCGGGCGAACAGGGCCTCGAGCTGGTCCTCGGTGCGGGCATGGGGCTGATTGATGAAGCCGCTGCGTTGCATCACCCGCGAGAGGTGGGCCTGGAAATGGCCGAGCTGCTCGCGCGTCGGCTGGCGCTCCTGTGCCGGCCGCGGTGAGCGGTAGCCGCTGTCGGGGCGGCGCCGCCAGGCGGTGAAGAGCTCGTGGGCCAGGACCTGCACCGCCTGGGAGAGGTTGAGGATGCCGTAGTCGGGATTGGCGGGGATGCTTACCTGATGACTGCAGCAGCGGATCTCGTCGTTGGTCAGGCCGAAGCGCTCGCGGCCGAACACCAGCGCCACCGGATCATGGCTGGCCTCGTCCACCAGTCCCCGGGCCATCGCGTCCGGCTCGTCGAAGTGGGGCAGTGGCAGGCTGCGCAGCCGCGCGCTGGCCCCGACCACCTGGACGCAGTCGCTTACCGCCTCGGCCAGTGAGCCGACCACCCGGGCGTTGTCGACCAGGTCCTCGGCGCCCGCGGCCAGCCGCGAGGCCTCGAGGTCGGGAAACTGCCGGGGATTGACCAGCACCAGGTCGGTCAGGCCCATGGTCTTCATGGCTCGGGCCGAGGCGCCGATGTTGCCGGGGTGGTAGGTCTGGACGAGGACGATACGGATATTGGAAAGCATGGGCGTGACGGGAAGTGGACGAGTGACGTTCGGCGCCTCGCGCCTGGAAGTGAACAGTCTACCCGTAAATCCACTCAGTCTCTTCGGTCCTTCGTGCTTGCTCGCTGTGCCGGGACCGACCAAGATGATATTGACTGATCGGCCTGCCTCCATAATCGGATGAATGACTTCGTTTCGATCCTTCCCCTCGCGGCGCCGCTCGATCGTGACGGTCTGCGGCGGCTGGCGATCCATGCCTGTCTGGAACTCCACCGCGTACGCTGGCGGCGGGGTTACCTGGCGTCTGACGGGCAGCGCATGCTCTGCTGGTATCAGGCCCGGGACGCGGAGTCCATTCGCCTGGTGCTGCGCCAGCAGGGTTCGGCGGATGCCGCAGTGTGGCCGGTGGTGCTGATGGAGGGCGTGGCAGGAGAAGCGATCGAAGGAACGAGCGACCGTGTCCTCGTGGAGCTGCCTCTCGATGGGGACGACTCGAGTGACATCGCGCCCACGACAAGTGCGCTTCTTGACGCCCTGGCAAAGGCCGGGGTGGTGGTTAGCCGAACCTTCTTGTCCCGACATTACGGCCGGCTGTTCTGCCTGGTGGAGGGACGTGACACGCATGCCCCTACCCAATGCCTGGGAACCCTCGGTCTTGTTCCGACAAGCGTCTGGCGGTGCACCGAGCTCGATCCCGCACCGCCCAGGCTCTTCGCATCACAGTCCGCCCCGAGACCGTCTCAACTCGGCAGGATGAAGCAGAATGTCCGTGGTCCCGCTCCGCCCCAGGGAACTGCTGCCCTGGATGCCGTCATCATCGGAGCAGGCCTCTCGGGCATCTGTGCGTTGGAACGTCTCAGCCGGATGGGGCTGCGTACCCGCGTCTATGAGAGCGGCACCGAGGTGGGGGGCGTCTGGCATTGGAACCGCTATCCCGGCGCGAGGGTCGATTCGGAGATCCATACTTACGGTTTCTCGTTTTCGGATGCCTTGCTCCGGGATTGGGAGTGGCAGGAGCTCTTCCCGGCCCAGCCCGAAATGTCCCGCTACCTTCGCCACGTGGTCGAGCGATTCGGCCTGCGTCGGCACATACGGTTCGGCACACCTGTGCTTGCCGCAACGTTTGACGAGGGGGACGCGCTCTGGCAGGTCGAGACCGGCACCGGGCAGCGCGTGGCCGCGCGCTACCTGATCGCCGCGGCAGGCACCTTGTCGGTTCCGCAGCTGCCCGACTACCCAGGGATGAGCGACTTTTCGGGAGAGAGCTTTCATACCGCGAGATGGCCGGCCGGCGTGGCCTTGGAGGGCAAGCGCGTGGGAATCATCGGCACCGGCGCCTCGGGAGTGCAGGTGATCCAGACCATCGCGCCGGCGGTCGCACACCTCACGGTATTTCAGCGCACCCCCACCTATTGTATCCCCCAGCGCAACCGGCCGCTGACGGATGCCGACCGCCGCGAGATCCGCCGGGACTGGGCTCAGATCCTGGCCACCTGCCGCGAGTCCTATGGCGGATTCATTCACACCTTCGATCCCCGGTCCGGGCTGGCCGTTTCCGCTGCAGAACGGGAAGCCAAGTTCGAACACCTCTGGCAGAAGGCAGGCTTCGCGTTCTGGTTCGGCAACTTTGCCGATCTGATGATGAGCTTCGAAGTGAACGAGCACGCCTGTGAATTCCTGCGTCGGAAGATCAAGGCGCGTGTTCACGACCCCGAGTCGGCGCGACGGCTTCTGCCCAGTCACCCTTTCGGCACGAAGCGCGTGCCGTTGGAGAACGGCTACTACGAAGTGTTCAACCGCGGCAACGTTACGCTGACGGATCTGCGGGAGACGCCCATCGAGAGGGTCACCTCGGGAGGCATTCGAACCTCGCGTGAAGAGCATCCGCTTGACGTGATCGTCTACGCCACCGGCTTCGATGCCGGTACCGGTTCGTTGAGTCGGCTTGATATCCGCGGCACCGACGGCCTATCGCTGGCCGAGAAATGGAAGGAGGGGCCGAAGACGTTCCTCGGGCTGCTCGTCAGCGGCTTTCCCAACCTGTTCATCGTCAACGGCCCGCATAATGCCGCGGCACTCTGCAACGCGGGGCGCTGCATCGAACAGAACGTCGACTGGATGGCACGCTGCATCGAGCAGATGCGTCGCCAGGGGGCAACGCGCATCGTGCCGACACCGGCTGCGGAGGACGAGTGGACCGGACACGTCCACGACGTTGCCGACGCTTCCGTACTGGCGGCGATGAAGGACTCCTGGTTCTTCGGCGCCAATACGCCGGGCAAACCGCGCGTTGCCACCATCTATGCGGCCGGAGCAGGCGAGTACCGCAAGCACTGTGAGGCGGTGGCCAACGCCGGATTCGCTGGCCTGGAACTGTCCTGAATCAGCAAAGCAAAAACCCCGCCGGTTTCCCGGCGGGGTTCGTCTCAGGCAAGGCCTGGGGCAGGGGGCGCTGATTACATCATGCCGCCCATGCCACCCATGCCACCCATGCCGCCCATGTCGGCGCCACCGGCTTCCTTCTCTTCCGGGTCGTCGGCGATCATGCACTCGGTGGTGATCATGAGGCCGGCGACGGAGCCAGCGGACTGCAGGGCAGAACGGGTCACCTTGGCCGGGTCCAGCACGCCCATCTCGAACATGTCACCGAACTCGCCGGTCTGGGCGTTGTAGCCGTAGTTGCCTTCGCCTTCCTTCACCTGGTTGAGGATGACGGAGGCTTCCTGGCCGGCGTTGGTGACGATCTGGCGCAGCGGGGTCTCCATGGCGCGCAGCGCCAGGGCGATGCCGTGGTTCTGGTCCTCGTTGTCACCCTTGAGGCCGGCGAGCTTGGTCAGCACGCGCACCAGGGCGGTACCGCCACCGGGCACCACGCCTTCCTCGACGGCGGCGCGGGTGGAGTGCAGGGCGTCCTCGACGCGGGCCTTCTTCTCCTTCATCTCGATCTCGGTGGCGGCACCGACACGGATGACGGCCACGCCGCCGGCGAGCTTGGCGACGCGCTCCTGCAGCTTCTCGCGGTCGTAGTCGGAGGAGGTCTCCTCGATCTGCGCGCGGATCTGGCCGACACGTGCCTCGATGTCACCGTCCTTGCCGGCGCCATCGATGATGGTGGTGTTCTCCTTGGACATGGTCACGCGCTTGGCGGTGCCCAGGTGGTCCAGGGTCGCCTGTTCGAGGGTCAGGCCGACCTCCTCGGAGATCACGGTACCGCCGGTGAGGATGGCGATGTCCTGCAGCATGGCCTTGCGACGGTCACCGAAGCCCGGTGCCTTGGCGGCGGCGACCTTGACGATGCCGCGCATGGTGTTGACCACCAGGGTGGCCAGCGCCTCGCCCTCGATGTCCTCGGACACGATCACCAGCGGCTTGCCGGCCTTGGCCACGGCTTCCAGCGTCGGCAGCAGCTCGCGGATGTTGGAGATCTTCTTGTCGACCAGCAGGATGTAGGGGTCTTCCAGCTCGACCGCCATGGTGTCCTGGTTGGTGACGAAGTAGGGCGACAGGTAACCACGGTCGAACTGCATGCCTTCGACGACATCCAGCTCGTCCTCGAAGCCGCGGCCCTCGTCGACGGTGATCACGCCTTCCTTGCCGACCTTCTCCATGGCGTCGGCAATGATCTCGCCGATGCGCTTGTCACCGTTGGCAGAGATGGTGCCGACCTGGGCGATGGCCTTGGAGTCGGTGCAGGGCACGGACAGCTCCTGGACCTCCTTGACGGCGGCGGACACGGCCTGGTCGATGCCGCGCTTGAGATCCATCGGGTTCATGCCCGCGGTCACGGCCTTCATGCCCTCGGTGACGATGGTCTGGGCCAGCACCGTAGCGGTGGTGGTGCCGTCACCGGCAACGTCGGAGGTCTTGGAAGCGACTTCCTTGACCATCTGGGCGCCCATGTTCTCGAACTTGTCCTTGAGTTCGATCTCCTTGGCCACGGAGACACCGTCCTTGGTCACGGTCGGTGCACCGAAGGACTTCTCCAGTACCACGTTGCGGCCCTTCGGCCCCAGGGTGGCCTTGACGGCGTTGGCCAGGACATCGACGCCGCGCGCCATGCGCTTGCGGGCATCATCGGAGAACTTGACTTGTTTTGCTGCCATTTTCGTATGCTTCCTGTGAGTTCGTGAACGTCAGTATCTAGCAGTTGCGGGTCGTGTCCGGGGGTTAGCCTTCGACGACGGCCAGGATGTCGGACTCGCTCATGATCAGCACTTCCTCGCCGTCGATCTTCTGCTTCTCGACGCCGAAGCCATCCTTGAAGATGACGGTGTCACCGACCTTGACGTCGAGCGGGCGGACGTCGCCGTTGTCGAGAATCCGGCCGTTACCGACGGCCAGGACTTCGCCACGCGTCGGCTTTTCCTGGGCGTTTCCCGGGAGCACGATGCCGCCAGCGGTCTTCTGTTCTTCTTCAACGCGACGGATCACGACGCGATCGTGCAAGGGACGGATGTTCATTGCTCACGTTCTCCTGATGGTTTGCTGTGCTCGGGCATTACCCGAGCGGTTTTCATCATCTACCCGCAGTCATGCTGCGGGGTGGAGGCGGGGTTCGCCTTCCTTGTCGATGGCCCGGGGGTTAACCCGTGCCGAATCCTGATGCTGTCGGATAAGTGGGGCTCGGCATTGGGCTTTCAAGGCCCCGCATGAAAATTTTTTGTGCCCCGCTCAGCGCGAATCGTCACGCGAGATGAACTCGCCTTCGAGGGGCTCGTCCTGTGGGTCGCCGTGCGGCTGCTTGCCTTGCTCGTGAGTGCCCCGCTCAGCGGAGGATTCCCGGCGCGGGCCCGCCTGCTGCCAGTCGGCATCGGTCCCCTGGCGCGGGCGATAGGTCTCGGCATGCAGGTGCAGGCCCTTCATGCGCACGCCCACCCAGCCGAGCAGCCTGGCCAGCAGGCGCCGCGCATTCGGGATCAGGCACATGAAGCCCAGCGCGTCGGAGAGGAAGCCGGGGGCCATCAGCAGGGCACCACCGAAGATCAGGGCCGCCCCGGTCAGCAGCTCGCCCGAGGGGATCTCCCCCTGGGCCATGCGTTCCTGGGCACGGGCGAAGGTGGCCACGCCTTCCCGGCGGATCAGGTGCAGGCCGATGAACCCGGTGGCCAGGACCAGCAGCAGGGTGCTCAGCAGCCCGATCTGGCTGCCGACCGAGAAGAGGATGACGAAGTCGAGCAGGGCGAAGAGGGTGAAGATGACGAGAAAGGGCATGATGACTCCGCGTAAGACAGATGCGCAGGTGATGGGGGCAGGGCAGGAAAATTCAAGCCAGCGCCGTGGCGTGCCGGAGTGATGGAATGTCCTTCCATGATTCGCTATGGTGATGGTGCAGCGCACCATAATAAGGTTATAGCGTGCACTGGTCCACGCGCCGGCGGCTGCCCGGCAACC
This sequence comes from Halomonas rhizosphaerae, assembly GCF_030010555.1. Lineage (GTDB taxonomy): Bacteria > Pseudomonadota > Gammaproteobacteria > Pseudomonadales > Halomonadaceae > Halomonas > Halomonas rhizosphaerae. Next base: position 89,690 of record NZ_JASCQP010000018.1, on the reverse strand, counting down.
GCGCCGACAGCGCGATTTCCCATCCCCTGGAGAAGCGCCCATGAAACTCGACAGTACCGTTATCGCCATCACCGGCGGTGCCCGCGGCCTTGGCCTGGCCATGGCACGCCGGCTCGGTGGTCAGGGGGCGAGGCTCGCCCTGATGGACATGGACGGCGATAGCCTCGACGATGCCGTCTCCGCCCTGCATGCCGACGGGATCGAGGCCCGCGGCTTCGTGGTCAACGTGGCTGACGAGGCGTCGGTGACGCAGGCGTTCCGCGACATCGCGTCATCGCTGGGCCCGGTCCACGGCCTGGTCAACAATGCGGGCATCGTGCGCGACGGCCTGCTCGTCAAGGCCAGGGATGGCAAGGTGGAGAAGACCCTGCCGCTGGAGCAGTGGCAGCAGGTGATCGACGTCAACCTGACCGGCGTCTTTCTGTGCGGGCGCGAGGCGTCGGTACAGATGATCGAGGCGGGCCACCGTGGCGTCATCGTCAACATCTCGAGCATCTCGCGGGCCGGCAACATGGGCCAGAGCAACTATGCCGCGGCCAAGGCCGGTGTGGTGGCGCTGACCACGACCTGGGCAACGGAGCTGGCACGCTACGGCATTCGCGTGGGGGCAGTGGCGCCGGGGTTCATCGAGACGGACATGACGGCCGCGATGCGTCAGGACATGCTCGACAAGCTGACGGCGGGCGTGCCGCTTGGACGGCTCGGCCAGCCCGAGGACATCGCCGAGAGCGTGGCCTTCATCATGACCAACGACTACTTCACCGGACGCGTGGTCGAGTGCGACGGCGGGTTGCGCCTCTAGGCGGCCGCCGAGGGTCGAGGGGGTGACGCCGGCCGAGCGGCCGGCGTCGTCGTGGTTGACAGGCGCAGCCCCGCTCAGAAGGTCACCTGATCGGCGAGTCCCTCCACGGTGGCCTCGCCGATGCCGTTGACTCGCGTCAGCGCCTCGGCACTCTCGTAGGGGCCGTTCGCCTCCCGGTCCTCGACGATCGCGGCCGCGCGAGTCTCCCCGATGCCGGGCAACTCGGTCAGCAGCTCGGCATCGGCACTGTTGACGTTGATCGGCTCCATCTCCTGGGCCAGCGCCTGGCCGGCGACAAAGGGGGCGAGGCCGAGCAGCATGACCAGCAGCAGGCCGGGCAGGCGTCGCGTGATGGCGGTAATCATGATCACTCTCCTTGTTCCTGGGTGGTTGCGGCCGACACCGCGCGGCGCCGGCCTGCCCCTTTCAAGCTAGTGGGCTCCCGGCCGCACCCGTGTCATCGAATGCGGTCGAGTCATGTCAGCGATTACGGAAGGCGTGTCGGCGACCTGGCGGACATGCGCCGTAGGCCATGGCTGATATACTTGGCCGGTCCACCCAACCCGCCAGGAGCCAGCCCGTGCCCACCGCCTCCCCCCTGATCATCGCCCTCGACTATGCCTCCCTGGACGCCGCCCTGTGCATGGCCGATCGCCTCGATCCCTCACGCTGCCGGCTCAAGGTGGGCAAGGAGCTCTTCACGCGCAGCGGGCCCGAAGTGCTCGATGCCCTTCACGGCCGCGGCTTTGAGGTGTTCCTGGACCTCAAGTTCCACGACATTCCCAATACCGTGGCCGGGGCGATCCAGGCCGCCGCCGAGCAGGGTGTGTGGATGGTCAATGTCCACGCCAGCGGTGGCCGCCGGATGATGGAGGCGGCCCGTGAGCGCCTCGACCGCCAGCGGTTGACGACCCGGCTGATCGCGGTGACGGTGCTGACCAGCATGGAAGCCGCCGACCTGGCGGAAGTGGGCATCGAGACCTCGCCTGCCGACCAGGTCGAGCGGCTGGCCGTGCTGGCCCGTGACAGTGGCATGGACGGGGTGGTCTGCTCGGCGCAGGAGGCGTCGCGCCTGCGTGAGCTGTGCGGCAGCGACTTCCTCAAGGTGACCCCGGGCATCCGTCCGAGCTTCGCCGTGGCCGGCGATCAGCGTCGCGTCATGACCCCTGCCGATGCCATGGCCGCCGGCAGCACCCACCTGGTGGTGGGGCGGCCGGTGACCCAGGCAGAGGAGCCGATGGCCGCCCTGGCCACCATCGAGGGCGAGCTGGCCGGCGACTGACCCTGGCTACTCGCCCTCGATGCAGGTGATGGGCTTGGTGGTGCCCCAGCTGCGACAGCGGGGGCACTGCCAGTGCAGCCGTTCGCCGGAGAAGCCGCAGCGTCGGCAGCGGTGGCGGGGCAGGGCCTGCACCAGGGCGTGGGTGTGGTGCTGCAGCAGCGCGAGGCGCTCGTGCTCCTCGCCACTGGCGTTGTGCCGGTAGAGGGTCAGCAGGTAGTGCACCGCCCCCAGGCTGGGCTCCCGGTCGAGCTGCGCGGTGACCAGCGACAGGGCGTCCCGGTCGTTGCCGTGGTGGTGGCGCAGCGTCTCGGCCAGCCGGGTGATCACGCTGGTGCAGGGCGCCTGCTCGAGGAGCTCCTGCAGGCAGCGGATCAGGCCCTCCTCGTCATCCAGCAGCCGATAGGCGCGGGCCAGGGGCTCGAGGATGGTGGGGGTGAAGGCCGGGTCCTGGTCGGGAATTCGCCTGAGCAGTCGGATGGCCGGCTTGTACTGGCCGGTATCGTGCTCCATGGCGGCCAGCAGCAGGTTGGCGCGCACGCAGTGCGGGTCGGTGGCCAGGGCCTGGCGCAGGTGGCGCCGCGCCAGCACGGGGCTGGCCGAATGACGCTCCTGTTCGGCCAGTTCGCAGAGCCAGTGCGCCGCCGCGCGGCGGATGTCGTCGTGCTGTCGGACCAGCCTGGGCAGGGCGACATCCAGCGCGGCCTGCCACTCGCCCTCCCGTTCCAGCAGGTCGACCAGCAGCCGCCTGGCCGCATTGCGCAGTTCGTCATCCTGGCAGTCGCGCACCAGGCCCTGAAGAAGGCGCTCGGCGCGGTCGAGCAGGCCCAGGGCGAGGAAATCGCGGGAGAGCTCGAGCTGTACCCGGTCGCTCTGCTCGGCGGTCAGCGTCGGGCGGGCGAGCAGGTTCTGGTGGATCTTCAGGGCGCGGTCGGCCTCGCCCCGGGTCCGGAAGAGGTTGCCCAGCGCCAGGTGCGTCTCGATGGTGTCGCTGTTGACCTCCAGCGCACCGATGAAGGTCTCGATGGCCCTGTCCTGCTGGTCATTGAGCAGGTAGTTGAGGCCCACGAAGTAGTCCCGCGCCAGCGCCGGCGGCTGTGATGTCCTGCCGGTGCCCTGGCGCTCCCGGCGGCCCAGCCACCAGCCGATGGCGACGGCCACCACCAGCAGGGCCAGCAGGAAGACATCGGGCATTCTAGGGGAGTTCCTTCATCTCCTGGACGCGCAGGCGGTCGAGCTCCTTGCGCTGCTGCTGGTTGTGCCGCTGGGCGCGGGTCAGCAGGGTGCGCAGGCGCAGGTAGACGCCACTCATGGCGAGCATGCCCAGCAGCACGCCCACGGCCAGCGAGACCAGCAGCCAGACGGAGAGCGAGGCTGCAGGCAGCTCGATCCAGATCAGGTTGAGGGGCAGGGCCTGCTGGTTGTTGACGGCAAAGAGGATGCCGATCAGCAGCACCGCCAGCAGGATAATGGCCAGGATCAGGCCTTTTAGCCAACGCATGTGCTTGTTCCCATGTCGGTTGAAGGAGAGACGGCGGTCGCTGGGCGCCGCTCAGTAGCCGAGCGCGCGGCTGGCATCCACCTGTTCGCGCAGCTCCTTGCCGGGTTTGAAGTGTGGCACGAACTTGCCGTCGAGTGCGACAGGTTCCCCCGTCTTGGGGTTGCGACCCACCCGGGGCTCGCGATAGTGCAGCGAGAAGCTGCCGAAGCCGCGGATCTCCACGCGTCCCCCCTCGGCCAGGGTGTCGGTGATGTCGTCGAGGATCAGGCGCACCGCCGCCTCGACCTCCTTGACCGACAGCTCCGGCTGTCGCATGGCGATCTGTTCGATCAGTTCGGACTTGGTCATCGGCTCTACTCCGTGCGGTCCTGCCTGGGTCGACGCGATCCCGGCGTTGTTGTTTTTCCAAAGCATACTGTGCAAGTCTCGAGAAAACAACGCACTACGACCTTTTCTCGAGCCGGCGGGGAGTGAGGGGGCGGCAGGCTGCCGGCGGGGCGGGGCTCGGGTATACTGACGCCACACTCATCCGACCCAACGAGGCCGACCTTGAACGACGATTCGTCTCCGGAAGCGACCCTCCGCAAGCGCCTCTACTGGCATTCGCGTCGCGGCATGTGGGAGCTGGACCTGCTGCTGATTCCCTTTCTCGAGCAGTGCTATGGCGACCTGGCCGAGGCCGACCAGGCGGCCTTCCGGTCACTGATCGAGGAGGAGGACCAGGACCTGTTCGCCTGGCTGATGCGCCGCGAGTGGCCCGAGGATCCGGCGCGGCGGCGCATCGTCAAGATGATCGTCGAGCATGCCGAGACCACCGACAACGATCGCTATCGCAACCTCTAGGCTATCGCTGGCCGCCCATGGGCTCTCGGCCGCGGCGGTTGCCGGTCTGGTGGCAGCGGTGGCACCGGCCTGGGCCGGCGTGCTCGCGGCGGTGGTGCTGGGCGGGGTGCTGGTGACGCTGGCCCGGCAGCGCCCGCGTGGCGAACTGCGTGGCACGCCGAAGGCGGCGGGTGGCGTGGAGTGGTCCTGGCGCGACAGTGCCGACCAGGCCTGGCGCGCGGTGAGCCTGCGCTGCGACTACCTGGGTCCCTGGCTGATCGGGCTGAGGGTCGAGGGACGGCGCCTGTGGCTGTGGCCCGACAGCAGCGATCCCGAGTCGCTGCGTCGCCTGCGCCGGGAACTGCTGCCGCTGCCCTGAGCGCCCAGGCCAGCGCTCAGGGCCAAGGGGTCACATCGCCTCCAGGGCCTGCAGCCGAATCCGCGAGGGGTGCGGGGTCGCGTCGCCGTGGACCGGGCAGTCGGGGTTGAAGTGCAGGCCGCGGGACTCGCGCCTTGCCCTGGCGCAGGCCACGGTGAGGCGCGCCAGGCGCAGCGCATGCCAGAGGTTCACCAGGGGCACCGTGGGTATGGCGTCCGTCATGCGGGGGGCGAGACGCCGATGCAGCTGCGCCAGGCCGTGGGCGGCCTCGGCAAGCCCTTGGTCGGTGCGCACGATGGCCACGCGGGCACTCATCAGCTGGCGCATTGCCTCGCGGATCTCCTCGATGTCGTCCCGGGAGACGCGATGCTCGCCCCTGTGGGTCGGGGCCAGCTCGGCAGCCGGCTCCGCCTCGGCGGAGCGTAGCCGTCGTGCGCAGCTGCGGGCATAGACCAGGCACTCCAGCAGGGAATTGCTGGCCATGCGGTTGGCCCCGTGCAGGCCGGTGCAGGCCACCTCGCCGATGGCGTGCAGCCGCGGGACGGTGGTGCCGCCCTCGAGGTCGGTGGTGATCCCGCCGCAGCTGTAGTGGGCGGCCGGGACGACCGGGATCGGCTGGTGCACGATGTCCAGCCCGCGACTGGCGCAGTGGGCATAAATGGTCGGGAAGTGATGGCGGATGGCGTCCTCGCCGAGGTGGCGGATGTCCAGGAAGACATGATCGGTGCCGGTGTGCTGCATCTGGGCATCGATGGCCCGGGCAACGATGTCGCGGGGCGCCAGTTCGGCCCGCGGGTCCACTGCCGGCATGAAGCGCTCGCCCGCGGCGTTGATCAGCAGCCCGCCCTCGCCGCGAACCGCCTCGCTGACCAGGAAGGCGGGGCCCTCGGGGTCATAGAGGCAGGTGGGGTGGAACTGCTGGAACTCCAGGTTCATCAGCTCGGCGCCGAGTTCGGCGGCCATCATCATGCCCTCGCCACTGGCCGGCTGGGGGCTGGTGGTATGGCGATAGAGGCCGCTGGCCCCGCCGGTGGCGAGCACGGTGTCCTCGGCCGGCAGCTCGTGCAGCCGGCCATCGGCATCCAGGCAGCGTGCCCCGCGGCAGAGGCCCTCGCCGTCGCCGATCAGGCCGATGGCGGTAAGCTCGCCACACAGTCGGATGTTCGGGTGGGCCTCCACATGCTGCCTGAGGGTCTCGACGACGGCACGGCCGGTGGCGTCGTCGGCATGGATGATGCGCCGCGCGCCATGGCCGCCCTCGCGAGTGAGGTGGTAGGGATAGCCGGCATCGGGACTCGCGTCCGGCGTAAAGGGGACGCCCAGTGACAGCAGCCACTCGATGGCCGAGGGCCCCTGCTCCACGGTGAAGCGCACCGCCCGCTCGTCGCACAGGCCATCCCCCGCCACCAGGGTGTCGGCCACATGGGCCTCGATGTCGTCCTGGGGGGAGAGCACGGCGGCGATCCCGCCCTGGGCCCAGCGGCTGGCACCCTGGTCGTCGCTGGCCGGTCGCAGCAGCGTCACCCGGCGATGGTCGGCCACCTCAAGTGCCAGAACCAGCCCGGCGACCCCGCCGCCGATGACCAGCACTTCATGCTTGCCGTCTGTCATCTGCCTTTCCTTCTTGCGTTGTGGCTCGCGTGATGGCCGAGGGGGCTTCGTTGAGGCCGTGGTGGGGGGCCCGGCGACGCAGCCGCCGGCTGGGAAGGCGTTCGAGGCCGCCCAGGCGCCGGGTGAGGTCGGCGGTGAGGCGGGCCAGTTCCCGATTGAGCCACAGGTAACCACTGGGGCTGAAGAGCATGCGGCCATCGGCGGACCGGGCATTGCCGGCCAGTTCGGCGTGGCGCTGCAGCTCGAAGGGGGTGATGGTCACGTCGACCGGCTGTCCGGTGCGCACCTGGAAGGCCAGGGTGCCGATGCCGCGCGCCAGGGTATGCTGTTCCTCGCGGAGTCCGCTCATGGCGTCGATGTGTTCGTGCCCGTCGCGACTGGTCCAGTGAGTCTCGAGCAGCAGCTCGATGGTGGAGAGCATGCGCCGCTGCAGCGATATCAGGTCGTCCAGCTCGTCGCGGCTCAGCCGACGCTCGCGATGGATGGCATCCACCAGGCCTCGCTGCTTGACCAGCAGGCTGCTGGTGGCCTTGAGCATCTCGCGGGCATCGATGTCGGGGGCCGCCGTGGCCGAGGTGTGAGCATGGTAGAGGCGGGCCATGCGGTCCAGGTTGTCGGCCAGCATGAAGCGCATCATGTCGGTGGCCTTCTGCGGCAGCACCAGCACCGTGACGGCGATGCCCACCAGGGTGCCTAGCAGCACGTCGAAGGCGCGCCACAGGGCGATACCGAGTTCCTGCGTGCCGTCGCCGATCACCAGCAGCAGGCTGATGGCGAACATCAGGCCGCTGTAGCCGTGCCGGTTGCTGAAGGTCAGCCATGTGGCGACGGCGATGCCGGCGAGGGCGGCGACGGGAACGAGGGGTGGCCAGGGCAGCGGTAGCAGGATCAGCAGCAGGCCCCAGCCGGCACCGAGCAGGGTGCCCAGCAGACGCTGGCGCCCCTTGTCGAGCACGCCGCCGATATGCGGCAGGTTGCCCATCACCATGATGGTGCTGACCAGCGCCCAGCCGCTGTGCTGGATGGCGAAGAACTCGATGATGCCGAAGGTGAAGCACAGGGCCAGCACGATGCGCAGCACATGCAGCTTGCGCCGATGCTGGTAATTGAAGTAAGGATCGCGCAGGCGCGGCAGGATCATGTCACGGCGTCCCGTTGGAGGGTCGCGCCCGACGCTTGCCGGAAGGGTGCAGGAAAGCTGGTGCCCGGAGCCGGGCTCGAACCGGCACGGTGTTTCCACCGAGGGATTTTAAGTCCCTTGCGTCTACCAATTTCGCCATCCGGGCGGCACGGTTCCGAGCGGGCAGCTAGGGGAATGATGGAGGCTGGAGTCGGAATCGAACCGGCGTACACGGAGTTGCAGTCCGCTGCATAACCACTCTGCCATCCAGCCTCATGAGTCGTGCCATTCGTGGGGAATGGAGCGGGAAACGAGATTCGAACTCGCGACCCTCGCCTTGGCAAGGCGATGCTCTACCACTGAGCTATTCCCGCCTGACTCGAGAGCGAATTATACGGATAAGTCGGTGACTGTCAAACAGTTTTCACCACTCCTCAGCGCATCGAGCTGCTCAGGTGCGGCCATGCCGCCTTGAGGTAGAGGGCCATCGACCAGAGGGTCAGCAGGGCCGCCACGTAGAGCGTCGCCACGCCCAGCAGGGCAACGGAGGTACCCGGGGCGAAGGCCAGCAGCACCAGCAGGGCGACCATCTGCAGGGTGGTCTTGACCTTGCCGATCCACGAGACCGCCACCTGGCCGCGTTTGCCCATCTCGGCCATCCACTCGCGCAGCGCCGAGATGACGATCTCGCGGCCGATGATCACCAGCGCCGGCAGGGTCAGCCAGATGGCCTCGTAGCGCTCGATCAGCAGGGCCAGGGCGACGGCCACCATCAGCTTGTCGGCGACCGGATCGAGGAAGGCGCCGAAGGGGGTGGACTGGTCCCAGCGCCGGGCCAGGTAGCCGTCGAGCCAGTCGGTCACCGCGGCCAGCGCGAACAGGGCGGCGGCCAGGGGCATGCTCCAGGTGAAGGGCAGGTAGAACAGCACCACCAGCAGCGGGATGAAGAGGATTCTGGCCAGGGTGAGCAGGTTGGGGATATTCATCGGGAGGTGCGGTCCTTGCCATGAGAGATACCGGAAACCCCCTCATTCTATCCGTCGGGGCCCGACTCATCCATGCAGGGCGCGATGAATCGTCTCGGCCATTGTGGCACTGATGCCGGGGACCCGGGCCAGCTCCTCGCGGCTGGCCTGCCTGACCCCCTGCAGGCCGCCGAAGAAGCGCAGCAGCTCGCGTCGGCGACGCGGCCCCACGCCCGGAATGTCCTGCAGGGTGGAGGTGCGCCGAGTCTTGTCGCGTCGTGCCCGATGACCGGCGATGGCGAAGCGGTGCGACTCGTCGCGGATGTGCTGGATCAGGTGCAGCGCCGGGGAGGCGCCGTCGAGGTCCAGGCTGCGGTCGACGGTCTCGACGAACAGCGTCTCGAGCCCGGCCTTGCGCGTGGTGCCCTTGGCCACGCCGAGCAGGGAGATGCCGCTCACGCCCAGTTCGGCGAACACTTCTCGGGCCATGTTCAGCTGCCCCTTGCCGCCGTCGACGATGAGGATGTCGGGGCGTTCGCCCTCGCTCTCGGTGAGGCGCTTGAAGCGGCGGGTCAGCGCCTGGCGCATGGCGGCATAGTCGTCGCCGGCGGCCACGCCCTCGATGTTGAAGCGACGATAGTCGGACTTGCGCGGCCCGTTCTCGTCGAACACCACGCAGGAGGCCACCGTGGCCTCGCCATGGCTGTGGCTGATGTCGAAGCACTCCAGGCGGCGGGGGGTGTCCTCGAGTGCCAGGGCCTCGCGCAGGGCGGCGAAGCGCTTCGAGAGCTGGGTCTGGCTGGCCAGCTGACTGGCCAACTGTTGTTCGGCGTTGGTGCGGGCCAGCTCTCGCCACTGGGCGCGATGGCCGCGGACCTGGGCGGTCAGGCGAATGCGCTTGCCGACGCGTTCGCCGAGCGCGCGGGCGATCAGGTCGGCATCCGGTACCGGGTGGCTGGTGATCACCTCGGCCGGAATCTCCCTGGCCTGGCCCAGGTAGAACTGGCTGATGAAGTCGCCGAGCAGCGCCTCCGGGCCCAGGTCGAGCCCGTTGGCCGGGGCATGGTGCCGAGCCCCCAGCAGGCGGCCCTGGCGGATCGTGAGCACCGAGATGCACAGCGCCCCGGGGCGGCTGGCCAGCGCGAAGACGTCGGCATCGCCGCCGCCGGTGTCGACGAACTGGCGCTGCTGCATCTGGCGCAGGTGCTGGACCTGGTCACGCAGGCGGGCGGCCTCCTCGAAGTCGAGACGGGCGCTGGCGACCTCCATGGCCTCGCTCAACTCGCGGGTCACCGCATCGCTCTTGCCCTCGAGGCACATCACCGCATGCTCGAGGTCGCGTCGATAGTCCGCCTCGCTGATATGGCCCACGCAGGGCGCGCTGCAGCGCTGGATCTGGTACTGCAGGCAGGGCCGGGTGCGATGAGCGAAGACGCTGTCCTCGCAGTTGCGGATGCGGAAGATCTTCTGCATCAGCGACAGGCTCTCGCGCACGGCGCCGCTGCTGGGGTAGGGGCCGAGGTAGCGGCCGTCGTCGCGGCGCACCCGCGCGCGCTTGTACTCCAGGGCGGGGAAGGGATGGCGGTCGGTGACGAAGACGAAGGGGTAGGACTTGTCGTCGCGCAGCAGGATATTGTACGGCGGGCGCAGCTCCTTGATCAGTGTCTGCTCGAGCAGCAGGGCCTCGGTCTCGCTGTTGGTCACCGTCACCTGGATGTCGGCGATGCGCCCGACCAGGGCCTGGGTCTTGGTGTTGAGCGCACCGCGGAAGTAGCTCGCCAGGCGCGCCTTGAGGCGACGCGCCTTGCCGACATAGAGGGTCTCGCCGTGCTCGTCGAGCATGCGGTAGACCCCCGGGGATTCGCTGACGCTGCTGAGGAAGTCGCGGGAATCGAAGCTCATGGAAACGGCGTGCCGGGGACGGGAAGCGTGAGGAGTCTCCATTCTACCAGATCGGGACCATCGGGAAGGCGCTCAGTCGGCGTCGCTGAAGCCGTCGACAAGGCCGTGGCGCAGGCCGAGGTGGGTCAGCTCCACATCGGAGGTCACGCCGAGCTTCTCGAAGATCCGGTAGCGGTAGGTGTTGACGGTCTTGGGGCTGAGGAACATGCGGTCGGCGATGTCGGCGACGCGCTGGCAGTTGACGACCATCATCGCGACCTGGAGCTCGCGCTGGGAGAGCTGGTCGAAGGGGTTGTCCGGCGCATCGATGCGCGACAGCACCAGCCGCTGGGCGATCTCGGGGCTGACATAGCGCTTGCCGCCGAACACGCAGTGGATCGCCTCGACCATCTCGTCGTGCTGGCAGCCCTTGCTGATGAAGCCGTGGGCGCCGGCCTCGAGCAGGCGCTGGGCGAAGGTCTCCTCGATGAAGGCCGTCAGCACCAGGATGCGGATGTCGCCGGCGAAGCGGTTGATCTTGCGGGTAGCCTCCAGGCCGCCGATCCCGGGCATGCGGATATCCATCAGCACGATGTCCGGTTCGAGCTTGCGCGCCTTGGTGATGGCCTCCTCGCCATCGGCGGCCTCACCGACCACGCGGATCCCGCGCTCGGCATTCAGCAGGTGGGCGATGCTGGTCCGTACCAGGTGATGGTCATCGGCGACGAGAACCCTGATCAACGCAGACGCTCCTGAAGACGTGGTATGTGAGTGTCGTCCCGAGACGGGGCCTGGCTAGGAAGCTGCCAACATGTCGTCCGGCTCGGTATCAGTCTTGGTAGGTTGGCACATCCCGTCCCTAAGGGGAATTGGCACAAGGCAGAAGAGTGAAAATGCCCTCATGGGGTTGACGCCTCCGGAAGGGCTGCGTAATATTCGCTCCGTTCTCGCAGGACGGGAACGACGTGGGGCCTTAGCTCAGCTGGGAGAGCGCAACACTGGCAGTGTTGAGGTCAGCGGTTCGATCCCGCTAGGCTCCACCAACAAGACGCATCGAATCAGCCGCTTAGCGCACCCCGCTAGGCGGCTTTTTCGTGTGCTGGGAAAAAACTGGGAAAATACTGGGAAAACTCCACACGGCTGGCGGCCTACTGCAGGCCTTCCGGCATGTCGATTTCGTCTCCCGGCTTGGCGAAGACCAGGGCCCGGCGTCGATCAGAGGTGTGGGGCCGAAGGCCCTGCGGACACCGCTCGGTCTGGTGTGCACCATGACATAATCCCGCCTGCCGATTGTGACAGCCCCCCGCTTAATCACGATTCTCCTCTGAATTCAGCCAGCGCACTCTTCGGGTTCTTGTGGTAGTGCTCCAGACCGCTGATCGATTCGTCGATCATGCAGTAGGTTCCTTCGGAAACCACCAGCTGCATGTCCTCACAAGGGAGGGCAGCGAAGCGCAGGCCGATGCGCTTGCTTTCGTCGATCTCGCCGTCTGACCCATAATCGCTGTAAATCACGACCGGCACGATGACGCAGCCAGCCTCAATGCAGTCTTGCCAGAACTCGATGTCGATCATCACTCACGCTCCTTTCAGTAGGGCGGCCATGCCCTTGCCCGGGCCCTTGGCTTCCTGCCAGCGGATCCCGTGACCGTCGAGATAGTGCTGGGTCATGCTCTCGTCGGCGTGGCCCATCAGCACCTGAATCTCCCCCAGGTCGGCACCGGTGTCCTCGAGCAGCTTGGAGCCGAGCGAGCGGATCTCATGAAAGGTTGGCCGTTGGCGCGGTTCCAGCCTGGCGATCTCCGGCACCTTGTCGCGCAGCCGGGCGAAGGTCTTGGATAGCATGTCGTCGGTGACGCGGCTCCAGTGATCCCGGGCCCGGGTCTCGGCGGTGATTCGCTGATGCACTCGGTGGACAATGTAGGGCGACACCGGTGGTACCAGGCGCGAGCGTTGGATGATGTCCTCGATGGCCGGCGTCAGCTCGATCGCGACGTAGGCGGTATGGCTGCGCGTGCGGGTCTTCTTCCTTATATAGCGTAGCCGCCCGTCGACGATGTGATCGTACCGGGCGGCGGCGACCTCGGCCCGGCCGAACAGACAGACTAGGGCGAGCTCCATGGCAACCTGAAACCAGGGTTCGGCCTGATCATAGATGGCCTGGAACTGCCCGGGCGTGAGGCGTCGGCGCTGTTTGGTGTAGCCGGTGTCGCTTTTGCTGGTGGGCTCGATGGGGTTGTCGTCCATCCAGCCCTTGGTGCGTGCGAACTGGAACACCTGGGCGAGTAGGGCCCGGTGGTACCGGTAGGGCTCGCCCTTGTAGTGCTCGTCCAGGTACTCGGCGCACCACCTGGTGGTGATCTGCTCGAGGGGCATGTCGCCGCGATCCTTGGCCAGGCGCGCGAGGGCATAGCGCTTGTTGGCCCGGGTGCCCGGGGCCAGTTTGCTGGCACTGTCGACGCGATCCTTCTGAAAAGCCTCGATGGCGTGCGCCAGAGTGAGCCCACTTGTGCCTTCCACACGAGCAACCAGGTCCGCACCCTTGACCAGCCGAGCATTGAGGATCCGCGCGGCCGCCTGGGCCTTTGCCTTGTCGCTGCCCATGCCGGTCTTCTTTCCGGTCACCGGGTTGCGATAGGTGTAGTACCCCGCAGACTCATAGAGGTTGGGCTCCAGCCCCCGGTACTTGCGCTTGCGCGGCCTGGCTGCCATCAGCTGGTCTCCATCTCCTTGAGCACGCTGTCGGCGAGCTCGTTTCCGGTCATCAGCTTCTCGGCGTCCAGGTCGATGAACCAGGCGCCGCCGATCTTCTTGGCCGGCAGCACTCCCTCCCGGCACCACTTGCGAATAGTGGACATCGCCGGCGGCGTGCCTGCGAAGCGCGCCTTCCGCCACTGGTCTGGATCCATCAGCTTTCCCATCATTCTAGTCTCCTGTCATCCTGCCGCCGCCGTGGCCTCGCCCAGGGCTCCCCCTCCATTCCTGTTCACGCTGAACCCACTCCGGCGGCCCCTCCTTCTGCTGGCGCTCCTTCCTTGCCTTCAGCACCTTCTTTACTTCCGGGAACGCCAGCACCTGGTCCCGCTGCTCAATGATCCGCGCCTGGCGCTGGATGATGCCGAGCGCCACGTCGGCCACCTGCCACTCGTCCGCCGGCTTCTCGCCGTCCTGCTTTACCTTCCCGAGCCCGAAGCACCCGCCGCACGGCTGGTGCTTGGCGCCTTTGATATGGTCGTGGCCGGTTCCCATGCAGACGGTGCAGGTGTCCGGCTCGATCGGCTGCCAGTTCTGCTCCCAGTCCTTCGCTGTGGTCGCGGTCTCGATCTCGCGGTCGATGTCGCGATAGACGACGATCATCTGCGCATCCAGCGAGGTGTCGCCGTTGTAGTGGGCGAGCATCGCGTAGCGGCCGCCCTGGGTCTTGTGGGTGTGGGTAGGCTGGGTCATGAGCCGACTCCCATCGCCCAGGCGCCGGCCCTGACCATGGCAAAGACGATCGCGGCGATCACCAGCCCGCCGACGAAGCCGATGGCGCCGCCGAGAGCCCTGTCACGGCCATGGGCAAAGGCGGGGTCGCTGGCGAGCCACAGGGTACAGAGCACGACGATGCCGACGCAGATGGCGGGAAGCCAGGTGGTCATGATGCGCCTCCCTGCTCCTGGCCCCGCTGATCGCGGCGCGCTCGTGCCGCCGCGCGACTTGCCTTGCCTGCCAGGCTGGCGCTCTCCTTCTGCGACATCGACGGCGTGTTCAAGGCTTCTTCCAGCGACATGCGTTTGAGGCGGGGGTACACCATGCCCGGGTTCACGCCTTTCGCCCTACAGCGGCCAGCAACCGAGTTCGGGTCTCGCATCGAGCGCTTGCTCTGGTTTTTGGTGATGGGCGTGTCGTACTGATTCCGCTTCATGATTCGAACTCCTCTTCCGCCGGGAGCTGCCCCCGCAGGATCTTGAACAGCTCTCCTAGAAGCTGCTCGCGGTCGTCGAAGTGAGTCGGGCACAGCCGGCCGATCGCGGCGAGCTTTGCCGTTGCTTCATCTCGCTGGCGCTCGACCTCGCGGTATTGCTGCACCAGGTTGGCCAGCCCATCGGCATCGAGGGACAGCGCGGCATCAGGGCGACGGGCGGCGATCAGCTCCTTGAGGCGGTTGAAGTCGATGCTGGTCATGCTTTCTCTCCTGCAAGTTCGAACCTCGGGTGCCAACCCCGGTAATCCGGGCTCTTGGGATCGGGTGAGCCGTAGTAGCGCTTGCTCTCCAGGATCTCGCCGGTGAGCACCAGATAGCGCAGGTGGCTGAACATGATTTCGGCGGCATCCCATACGCTCTCGAGTTGCGCGGCCCGACGCCTGGCCAGAATCTCCCCATACTCCAGCCGGCCACCGGCGAGCTGGTGCCGGATCCAGTCGAGCGCGCCCTGGTCATAGGGCCGGAGCGTCCAGTCGGCCATGATGCTGTCGCGGGCCCACCAGCCCTCCTGCCAGCCCTTCGCCTCGTGGTTGAAGGTGGGGCCCTCGTGAATGCCGCGTGGCGGCTCGGCAGGGGTATCGGCGAAGAGGTCTGGCGTCAGTGCAGCAGCGTTCACGATTCCACCTCCATCTGCTTCGCGGCCTTTCGGAGAATGGATCCGGCCACCTTGCGCCGGCTGGCCTGGCCTTCCTTGCCGCGTAGGGCTATGAGCAGATCCAGTGCGAGCGTCGCAGCTTCGGCGGTGCGGTGGTCCAGCATCCCCTCCAGGGTGATCTTGCAGTCGTGGGCGCTGGTGCTGATCAGGCTGTTGATGTTCACTCCTCACCTCCCAGGCGCTTGGTGCCGTCATGGGGCAGGAAGTCGGTGCCCTTGGTCTGCTTGGTGGCCTTGAGGTACTCCACCTCTACCTTGGCGCTGCCGATCACGGTGCCGGCGACGTCGCTGATGGCGCGGGCACGGCTGATCTCGGCCTGCAGCTCCTCGCCCTGGAGCGACTCGTCGCCCAGGCGCTCGAGTTCGGCGAACAGGTGATTGCGGAGATCCTCGATCTTGTTCTTCATGCCTGCTTCCTCCGGCGGTTGATCTTGCGGGTGATGGCGCCACGCAGCTGTACGATCCGGGCCAGCTCCGGCGGCAGGTTGGTGTGGTGGCTGTTACGCCGCATCAGCTCGGCGCGGCTGACCAGCTCCAGATTGGCCGGGTCGAAGTTGCGCAGGTTGCCGTCGCGGAACACCAAGGCGTGCCCCTTGGGGACCGCCTCGCCGGTATGCTCCTCCCACACCAGGTGGTGAACGGGGCGATAGTCGCGGGGCGTGTAGCCGGTGTCGGTGACCTTGCGCTGCAGATAGCCTTCCTTCGAGACGCGCTCGTGACCGATCGGCTGCCAGGTGTGGGGGCGGTGACCCTTCGGAAAGTGCCCCTTGCCGCCGCTGAGGTCGAGCCCCTTCATGCCCTTGTTCCAGACCTGTTGCCCAGTGCGAAACTGGCCGGGACCGGTGGCCATATAGGCCTCGCTCTTGTGCAGGCCCATCTTGATCGCCTGGTTCTGGATGCTGGATTCGCTGCGCCCGAAGATCTTCGCCAGGGTTGCGTTGCTGTCGTCCGGGTAGAGATCACGCAGCAGAACCGCGTCCTCATCGCTCCAGGGCTTGCCGGTATTGCGTGGCATCAGGCGGCCCTCCCTTGAACTCTGGCTCTGGCCCGCTCGCGCTGGGCCTTGAGAGAGCGCATCCGGCCACGGCGCTGCTGGGCGTTGAGGCGCATCTCCTTTCTCACGCTGGCCGGCATACCCTTGATGCGGGTATGGATGGCGTTGCGGCTGATCCGGTATCCCAGGGCGCGCAGCCGGCTCTCGATCTGCGGCACCGTCATGCGCTCCACCTGGATACAGTCGAGGATGATCGGCTCGATCTCTGGCCAGTCCTTGCGGTTGTGGCCACGGCGGGCCGGGTCGGTCAGGCCGATGCGGGCCATGGCGCCGCGCACCTGGTTATAGCTGCGCCCCATCTGCTCGCCGATCTGGTCCTTGGTCAGGCCCTGGGCCACCAGCGCCTCGAGGCGGTCGTAGTCGGCGCGGCTCCATACCACCCCGCTTCCGATGGGGCGCCGGCCCAGCTCGCGGGCCAGCTGGTAGTGCTCCGCCGCGCCCCGGATGCTGCGATAGGTGCGGCCCATGCGCTGGGCGATGGCGTTGTAGGTGAGGCCCTCGACTATCAACTGGCGCAGTTGGGCGACCTCTTCGGGAGACCAGGGGCGGCGGGTGCGTTTCGCCATGATGTTCTCCTCAGCGATGCCCGAGCCGCTTGGCTCGACGAGTGGCCCGGCGCTTGGCGGCCCGGCGTTGATCCTGGGCGACGGTGCGATGGCGGCCACCGTTGCGGGTGGGCGCTGGCGCTGGGCCTTTTAATTGGCGCATCAGGTCGCTGCTGAAGCTGGCGCCCAGGGCGGCGGCGATTTTCTGGAGCATGTCAGCAGTCCTCTTCTTCCAGTTCTTTCTTCACCACCGGCCAGCATCGCGGGCAGTAGTGGTTGAAGCCATCGTGCGGATCGGTATGCCAGCCTGCCGCGCTGACCGAAGAGTCGTAGGCGTCCTCGATCTCGCATTCGTTGCAGCAGCTGCGGCCATCGCAGCGGACGATTGTCTCGATCGTCATGACCTTCTCCTTCAATTCCGCGCCAGCTGGCGCTCGGTGGTGATGGCAGGCGCAGCCGGGCGCATCCCGGGGCAGTCCTCGGCGGCGCGCTTGTCGTAGTCCGGGTGGCCGGTGCGCCTGTTGAGCGGCACGCCTCGGGCAACTTGTGCGCCCCAGATGGCCACGCTCGTGCAGTAGTCCTCGAGGCTGGCGCGCTCAACCTGTCGGTCTGTGGCGGCCATCCAGCCCAGGGCGTGGACGATTCGGGCGCCTGCAGCAGCGACGACGAGGATCAGCAGGGCGCAAATCAGGGCGCGGCGAATCATGCGGCTGCCCTCCCGTGCAGGGTGATGCTGCCCTCTGTGGCCATGGCGGTAAGCAGGCTCACCAGGCAGTCGCGGGCCTCGCCGGCGCTGGCATGCGGCCGGGCGGTGTGGATCACCACCAGGGTGCGCGTGGCCGGCAGGCGGAAGGCGGGGCGCCAGCCGATGCTGTGCCCGATGGTCAGCACCGGCACGGCGCAGAGCTCAGTGCAGGGATCGACCCCGTGATGCGTCATGGCGTGCTGGCGCCATGCAGTGGCGAGGTCGTGAACAGGCACGCTGTACAGGGCCTGGCTGCTGGGGAGGGGGCGGTTCATTGCGCATCCTCCCCGAGCAGCTGCATCAGGTCGGCGGCGGCATTGCCTAGCTCGGCCTGCACGTCGCGCAGGACCATCTCGTCTCCGCCGGCGGGGATCTCGATCAAGTAGCGGGGCGTGCGCTCGATGCCGGGGCGCCAGTGGTTTTCCCGCGCACAGCCCGCAATGGTCAGTTGCTGCACGCCACTGCGCTGGCCGAACAGGTCCAGGTGGATCAGGTGCTGGCCCTGCAGGTTGATGGCCAGCGCCAGTTCCTGAAGGTGCTGCAGCTGGACGAGCATCCCGCTGGTGATGCCGTGGGTGGCAAAGGTGCCGATCATGCGCTGGGCGGTGCTGGTCTGCGGAATCATGCGTAGATACTCCCTGTGTCACGGCGGCTGATGACGCGGCTGGCGCTGACTTGCGTCCTGGTGCGGGTGGGCTGGCGGATGCGGAGGCCCTCGCCGGAGAGGTCGGCCAGCATCAGTGCCAGTGCCAACGGTGCAATCCAGCCGCGGCGCATGGCGCGAGCCACGGCATCGGTGGCGCGGTTGGCGCGCAGCCGGTAGTAGGCGGCCTCGGCGGTGCTCTTGATCGAGGCGGGGGAGACACCGCGCAGCTTGGCGATCTCCTTCTGGGTCATCCCGGCGGCCAGGCCGGCGAGGAGCTCGGCCTCGCGGCGAGTGGGTAGCCCCATGCAGCGGGTGCCGATCCGGCAGCGCCAGCCGGCGAACTCGATGGTGGTAGGTGCGTTGGCCATGTATGTCCCCCCGTGTCGTTGTCTTGTGAACTCAATATGTACCAAAGGTACATTGCAGTCAAGTACCAATGGTTCATTAAGTTCAGCAAGGCACAAAAAAACCGCCTCGGTGGGCGGGGGCGTACAGGGGCTGTGGTCGATGGATTACAGGCGGGGTGGGCTGGCAGCTACATCAGAGCGCTACGGGGTGCGTCATGCTGGAGGCGTGATGCATGCCGCACGCGGCACTGCCGCCCATGGAGGAAACGCCGCGTCACGCCCTGCCCCGCGCCCTGGTCATGGATGGCCGGGGCGTTTTCGTTGGTGGAGGGTAGGGCAGGTACGAAAAACCCGCCTTGGTGGGCGGGTTCGTGTGCCTCAGGCCTGGGCGTTCAGCTGGTCAGGCAGCGTTGGCGGGCATTCGATGCTGGATAGCCAAGCCGATGGCGCGCGCTACGGTGGAGCTAGCGCCTTGCACCTTGATGGTGGTTTTCAGTGCCTGGGCACCGTAGCGTTGCGTGAAGATGCCAAACAGTTCATCGGCATAGGACCCGGACAGCGAAATGACGTCGCTGTAATCCAGAATTACCGTCTCTCCCTGGCGAGCGAGGGTCTCGATCTGGGCTCGTTCCTTCGCGGCAGTCGTGCGGTTAGCCAAGGAGCCTTTATATTTCAGTGTCTTGGTCATGGTTGTGCTCCCTTCAAATGCGGCTTGGTGAGAGCGTTTCATATCAGTATGTCGCCCAGGAGATTCTGCACATCATCCTGCAGCGGCTCTTCTTCGATGGGTTTACCAAGCTCGCTGATCTGTAATCTACACGCGATGGCTACACCTTGCCAGTGTGGCACCGCAACAAAGTTGCCAACGCTTACTGCATCACGAGTGTGAGGATTGGAGATCAGCACCGCCTGGCCTGATGCGACCCACAGGGTGCCGCTGTATGCTCTGGTCAGCTCCACCAGCTTAGCCAGCCCCAGCCCCTGATGGTGATTTCCGTCATGTCTAACATAGACATCCGGCGCATCACCGAAGGGGTTTCCTATGGCATCCTCGGGTTGCTGCTGAGCGAACTCGTCGACTTCCACATCCTTGGTCGAATGCCTGGGTTCCAAACACCATCGAATCGCTGTCTCATCGTCTGTGACACCAGGTACAGCGGTTCGTTGGCACTCACGGAGAAAACCCTGCCCGGCATCAGTGATGGCAAACTCGATGACGAGTTCCCGACCCATGTAGCGCCAATTCTGCGCCATGGAGTAGCCAACACCATCGGCATGGGCGCGCACGTTGTCGTGCAGCTCGCCAATGACGTCACATAGGTTGCGAATGCCGGGCAGGTCATCACCCACCTGCCGCAGAATGCAGTTGCTGGTTTCTGAGGTGGCCTTGTCGACGTCGTCTGCCGTCTCAAGCAGCTGCATGGGGCTGTAGTTGGTGCCCTGATTGGTGCGGACCAAATGGTAACCGTCGACACCGGTCAGCAGATAGGGCACTTGCATCGCCTCGAAATAGCGCTCATGCAAGTCGGGATTTCGGTATGTGAGGCGGGTGATACCACGCACATGTCCAAGGCAGGTGGCCGTTGCGATAAAGCCGGGGGTCAGGAAGCCGTCCGGGATGATCAGCTCGCCTCCCTGCTCTGGAGCGATGCCACCCTGATCTTTAATGGCGGCGATGATGCCTTTCTGTGCCATCGATCCTCCTTGAACGCAGGTCAGTCAAATACCTCCCACCAGAACACGCGGCCGATGATCCGCGGGGCATCCTCGCCCATCAGGCTGCAGATCTCCTCGGGGTACTCGTCGGCGTTGTCGCTGACCAGGCGGACCTTGCCCAGGGGCAGCTTGTATAGCCGCTTCACACGCAGCATACCGCCATGGTCCAGGGCGTAGATCTTGCCGTCGATGACATGCCGGCAGCCCTTGTCGATGGCGATCGGGGAGCCGTCGGCGATGGTGGGCTCCATCGAGGAGCCCGACGCCGTGGCGCAGGCGCCGTTCTGTGGCTGCACGCCAGCACGCGCCAGGCGGGGCAGGCTGAAGCGAACGGAGTTTCCGTGGTTCTCGATCACTTGGGTGCGGCCGTCGCCAGCGGAGAACTCTACCTCGCGAAAGCAGGGCAGCTCGACCTCGTCGGGGCGCAGCGGCCCGTCGTCCTCCACGATCTCGGTGTCGTGGAGCACCATGTCGTCGACCCGACGATTCGGCATTGGAGACACGCCCTCAGGCAGCTCGGCGGCGCTTTCTGAGGAGGTCATGGGTCCTTTGCCGTAGTCCAGCCATTCTTCGCGCACCCTTAGGGCGTTGGCGATCAGCATCAGCTTGTCGTGACCAGGACGCGCCTCGCCGTTAAGCCACTTGCTCGCAGCCTTGGGAGTAACACGGGCCAGCCTGGCCAGGCGCGCGCCTTCTCCACGCCCAGACTGGCCGGCGTATTCGAGGGCTTTCTTGAGGCGGGCGCTGAACTCAGCCCGTGAATCATCGCTGTGAACCATGCGTTCAATGATGGCAGTGCTTGCGTGTACTTTCAGTTCCGCCATAATATGTACCGTGGGTACACAACACAGGAGCAAGTACATGAGCGCCCTGCGCGATGCAATCGACAAGTTGGGAGGCGTCACAGAATGTGCCCGGGTCTGTGGGATCACTCCGCGCGGGGTCTACAAATGGCTTCAGCGCGATTCACTACCCCGTACCGAGTACACCGGCGAGACCTCCTATGCCCGGCGCATGGCTGACGCTAGCCAGGGCGCCTTCACAGCTGAGTGGCTTCTGGAGAATGCGACGCCATTCGCTTCCGACTCTCCGCCTACTGACACCCCAAAGGTTACACCCGGCCGGGCCACGGCAACGACGCCCTGACCGGGGTGGTGATCCATACAGGTATTCAGGAGCAGGGGGATTTCATGGAAGCAGCACAGCAGATGCCGACCGACGACACGAGCCGGCACGACCTGATCACTGCGGCGAGCCGCGCGGCCTTCCAGATCGAAGCCGCCGAGCGCCGTGGCGATGCCCGGGAGGAGGCCCGTCAGCGGGTGATCTACCACACCACCCAGGCGGAACTGCTGGCGCGGACCCTGGCCTATGACCGGGACGCGCAAGCGCAGATCGCCAGGAACCAGCAGGACCACCGGCGCAAGGCCGAGGCCTACCAGCGCGAGCTCGACAGGCTCGAAGGGCAGGGCACATGACCTGCATCACCGCTGCCATGCTGCCGAGCCTGCTGGGCCGCCCGGTGGCCTACCAGCCGGTGTTCACCCGCTTGCCCGGGGTGACCGTGCAGGGCGCCATCTTCCTCAGCCAGGCGCTGTTCCTGTGCGGCACGCCGACTGCCCGCAAGCGGGATGGCTGGTTCTGGAAGGAGCAGCAGGGCGACCACGACAGCTGGGAAGCCGAGACCGGCATGAGCGCCAAGCAGCAGGTGACGGCTCGCCGCCAGCTGGTGGCGATCGGGGTGATCGAGGAGATCCGCAAGGGCGTGCCGGCGAAGACCTGGTACCGGGTGAATTCCGAGGTGCTGGCGCTTCGACTGGCCGAGGTGCTGGCCGAGGAGGAGGTGCCGGAACAGCCCGTAACCCCCGCCACTGGCCAGAATCTCCCATCGGGAGAATCTGAAAACGCCCAACCGGAGAAACAAGAATCGCCGGAGGGGAGTGCACAGAACCGCCCGAATGGAGATTTCTTACAGAGACTACAACAGAGAGGTACCCCCTCTCTCTCTGGCGCGGACGCGAGCGATGCGCCGAACGTGTTCGACCGTGCCGATGGCCTGAGCGACGACGGCCAGCCCCTAGGCGACCCCACCGACCCGCTGCCGCCCCTGGCCGGCCATGGCGAGCGCAAGCAGCCGATGACCCTGGACTGGGAGCCGGACATGCCGACCTGGCAGCGCGCCTGCTTCGACCGTGGCCTGCCGGTGGACGCCGATGTCTCGATTGCCCTGATCGACTTCCGCGAGCACTACGCCGCCCAGCCCGGGCGCACCCATACCCCAGCCGACTGGACCCGCCGCTTCGCCAAGTGGGTCCACGAGAACCTGCAGCGCCAGGCTGCCCCGCCCGCCGCCACCGGAGGTGACCATGCAAACCGCCGCCAACGTACTCCAGCACGTCGTCTCACCGCAGCAGAGGCGCGTGAACGTGACCGACGCGCCCACGAGCAGCCTGCAGGGCGAATCTACGACGGCCAGTGCGCCGGAACTCGCTGAGCAGGACATGGACCTGGTGTTCGATGCCATGGGCCAGCTGTTCGGGGCCAAGTTCTCCAGCCAGTGGGGCAGCTACGACGCCGATGGCGCCTGGCTGGCCGAGCTCTCCCACCTGAGCCGGCGCCACCTGGAGCTGGGGATCTCCCGGCTGCGCCAGCAGGTGCGCGAGGCGGCCCGCTCTGGCGACGAGGCCTGGCCGCCCCAGCCGGTCGCCTTCGCCGCGCTGTGCGAGCCGCGCCCCGAGGACCTGGGCATGCCGGCCGTGACCGAGGCGTGGCGCGAGGCAGCGGGCCATGCCCACGACCCCGCCGGGCACCGCTGGCGCCATGAGGCGGTGCGCCTGGCCGGTGCCGCGGTGGGCTGGTGGGAGATCACCCATGTGCAGCCCAGCCGGGTGGAGCGTCTCGAGCGCCGCTTCGCTCGGGAGTACACGGCACTGATCAACCGGGTGATGGCCGGCGAGGACCTGACACCCCGCCAGCTGCTCGAGCACGACGGCAGCCGCAGCGCCGCCGAGATGGCCGAACGCGCAGGGCGCGAGGTCGCCCAGCAACAGGCAGAGGCCGCCGGCCTGCCGCATGCCATGAACGCCGACCAGGGGCTTCGCTCCCTGCGCGCGGCACTGGGGAGGGACTGACCATGACTGCACTGGCACAACCCACCAGCAACGAGATCAAGCGCGAGGGGCTGGACCACGCCCGCCGCTCCGGTCGCACCGCCCACCAGCAGATCCGCATCCTGCGCACGCTGTACTGGCAAACCATCGGCGAAGGCGCGACCCGGCAGGATCTCGCCGAGGCCTTGGAGCTGGCGCTCTCCAGCGTCTGCGGGCGCTGCGCGGAGCTCGCGGACCTGGAGCTGATCGCGCCGATCGGCACCGTGGGCAAGCCGGCCCGACAGGTGCTGGGCATCACCGACAAGGGCATCGACCACCTGCTGGCGCTTACCACTCCCGCACAGGAGGCCACCGCATGAAACCGATCGACCTGGAGAACGCCATCCTGATCGCCCTGCGCCGCTGCGGCGGCCAGGCCGGCAGCGACGGCGCCACCGTGGGCAGGCTGCACCGGCTGCTCGCCCAGGGCTATGCCAAGACGCCGAGCTGGCGCGACGTGGCCACCACCGTGATCCGCCTCGGGCGCATGGGACTGGTGCGCCTGGTGGGGGAGGAGACCATCGGGGAGGACTGCCACCCGCTCTACGCCCTGAGCCCTGCCGGGGTCCGCGCCGCCCACACCGCCCGCATCCAGCAGCACAACGCGGGCGTGCTGAACGAGGAAGTCGATCATGGCTGTGCGTGAAGGAGTCCAGCGTGTTCAAGAGACGGGCGGGAAGTGCAGACACTGCGGCTTTTTGTATCGCCGGCCAGCGGCCGACCCGACCCCGCCGGATCGCTGCCAGCGGTGTCACGAGGAGATTGAGGCTTTGGGGCTGGCGTCCGAGTGGAATGGGAAGGGGCAGCCTCCGGTGGGGTGTAAGTGCGAGGCAAGGGTAATGGATGAAGGGGTCTGGTGCGCCTGGAAGCCAGTAGAAGTGTGTGGGTACCACCAAGGCCATGTCTGGTTTAAATGCTGGAGGAAATACTTCTCCGGCGAGGCTCGGCTCATTGAATTCCGGCCCCTTCGTTCAGCCGCCCAGCTGGCAGAGGATCAGGCGGTGGATGCTATGTATGGCGCCATGATTCCTGTTCCTGATGAGTCATGCATGAGCGAGTGCGCACGCGCTATCTACCGTGCCATCCGCGCCGGCAAGATTCCGGGCGTGAAGCTTGAAGCCGCCGCCCGGGATCGTGGGGAGGTGACGGCATGACCACCAGTGCACCCCTTCGCCGCCCCAGCACTCGCCGCTGTGTGCTTTGTGGCCACCAGCGCCCGCTGGGCCATTTCTCCGAGCAGGTCTCCCTCGATCGCGATCTGCAACGCTGGCACCGCATCGAGCACGACGCCTGCCGGGCATGCCGTGCAGGCACCAGCTCTGCACCCGGGAGGGCCTTTCGATGACACCACTGATCAATGCCGGGCTGTTGCTGGTCATCGCCGGAGTGTCGATCGCCCTGGGCCTGACGCTCTACCAGATCCACCGCGAGATCGTCGGCTTCGATGAGGACAACCGCCCATGACCATCACCCTGGATCCTGACCGGCAGGTACTTCGCGCGCTGGCGGACCGCATCAACTTCGAGAGCACCACCCGGCTCGACGTCATCATGGCGCACGTCAGGCATACCGAGATGACCTGGGGCGAGGCCGAGGAGACCCTTCGGCGCCTGCAGATGCTCGGCTGTGTGCGATCTCTGAGCCCCGGGCACTGGTTCATCACCCGCGAGGGGCTCGCCACCCTGCGCCAGCATCTGGAGGCACTGGCCCGGGAGGCGTGCGATGGATGACACGCCCAAGGGAGGCACGCTGGCGCGCCAGGCCGCCATGCTCTGCGAGCTGCCGGTGTTCGGGCTCTACCTGGACCAGCGCCGCCGCTGGCGCCAGGGCCTGAGCCCCGCCCAGCTGCCGGATGGCACCCACACCCCGGAGGATGCCGCCGATGCCCTGCGCCAGGCATGCGGCATCGAGAGCCGCGCCGAACTGGACCACAACGACCAGGCCGCGGCGATGTACAAGCGCATCGCCGGCGACTTCAACCGCTGGAAGAGGAGGGCGGGAATTTGATCAGCAAACGAGCTTCCATCATCGCCGCGGGACTGGCCTTGATGACGCATGTCGCCATCTGGGCATACCCGGTGGCACCTACCGGGGTGGACAACCTCGCCGGCTTCTTCGCCTGGGCCATGGCGATCCTGACATTGATCGTGGCTGTGGCCTGGATCTTCCAGCCACCTGACGAGTCGGGCTGGGAGTGGCCGAGGCCGATCAAGATGGTGTTGCGCGTCTCCTATTGGGGCGGCCAGTTGTGGCTGATCTATCACGGCAGCTTCGTCCTCGCTGCGCTTTTCATGACGGGCAGCGTCATCGGTCGGCTGGCGAAGGCGGCCCATGAAGAGCAGGCGCGAGGTGATGCATGACCGAGGCCAATCACCCGACCGAGGACCAGGCCCGGGCCCTGGTCGATGATTTCCGGTTCTGTGAGTTCCTCGATGCTATCGCCTCGCTGCGCAACGGCTGGCCACATAGCCGCTATAGCGCCCGGCGCTGGCTCGAGGACCAGTGCGAGATCGAGAGCCTGGGCTATCTCGCCACCGACCCGGCGGCGGCAGCTGCCTTCGACGAGATCTCCCGGCGTTTCGCCGCCTGGGACCGCAATGGGGAGCTGGAGATATGACGACGCCACGCAGGAAGAAGGTGCCCACGCTGGCGCAGATCAAGCGCAATCCTCCGCCCGGGGCCAAGGGGTATCGACGCCCGGACGAGAAGGGGAAGCGCAAACCAGCCAGGCAGGGGAGGCGCTGATGGAACGCATGGAAGTGATGATGCCCTGGCCGCCCAGCACCAACAGCATCTGGCGCAATGTCGGCAAGCGCACCCTGCTGAGCAAGGAGGCCCGGGTCTACCGCAACCGGGCGAGGGGAGAGCTGCTGGCGCAGGGAGCCTGCAATACCAAGCTGGCGGGCCGGGTGGCGGTGGAGGTGATGCTCTACCCGCACAACGCCCGGGCCTTCGACATCGACAACAAGCTTAAGTCGCTGCTGGATGCGCTGACCTACAGCCGGGTGTGGCTGGATGACGGGCAGGTGGACGAGATCCTGGTGCGCCGCGCCGAGGAACATCGAGACGGCGGCCAGGCGGTGGTAACCATCAAGACAATCGGGGGAGACGCGCATGGCGATGGAAGCACTGGCGACGACAAGGGCGGTGACGATGACGCGTGACCAGTGGCAGCGGGTGGCCAGCCCTTGGCGGGTGGTGGAAGCGGCGGCGACCGAAGAGGCAGCCCGGGACGCGGCGGTGATCCGCATCATCGACACCATGCTCGAGCTGCAGCTTATCCGCCGGCATGACTCTGTGGGCTACCAACCTTTCTCGGTGACCGGCAACGTGCCCATGCCGGGATCCGGTCGCAACATCGACCAGGCCATGCTCGCCGCCGAGCGCTATCGTCCCGAGAGCGAGTGGCACAGCGCCTGCGCCTGGCTGCTCGACCAGCTGCCCAAGCGGCAGGCGGCGGCGATGATGATGCAGGCCGCCCGGGTTCGCCCGGACAAGCTGGGATCATCCATGTGGGCAGTGACCGCATCGCAGATGGTGGAGCGCCAGGGGGCCTTGCTGCGCGATCTCGGGATGGCGGGGTATGTGCCACAACCGTTCGACTCGGTGCGCGCCATGCAAGAGTGTGCGGCCAGGGCGCGAGGCAAGCTGCGAGAATGGCTGGCGGATGAGTCCATAACACCACATGTTGACTCGGTGAGGGGTTAGCACTACCTTATGCAGTAGGCTGCTCGCGCTTCGCGCTGAAAGCCACCCCCTATTGACGCCCCGTCGGATCCTATCCGGCGGGGCGTTTGCGTTGCACGCCCCTCCTGCGTGTCTGCCTGCCAAGGATGGCCCTCTTTCGTGATGGCGCCGCTGGCGCCCTTGCCCGCTGACTAGCCGGGCCTTTTCTCCCTGAGGTGCTCATGAAGCTGTCCGTCAACTTCGCGCGGCATGAGTTCGCCTGCTCGTGTGGGTGCGGCTTCGACACGATCGACGCCGCCACCTTGGAGATCCTCGAGACGGTGCGCCAGCACTTCGGCCGCCCGGTGACCGTCACCAGC
This sequence comes from Halomonas rhizosphaerae, assembly GCF_030010555.1. Taxonomy (GTDB): domain Bacteria; phylum Pseudomonadota; class Gammaproteobacteria; order Pseudomonadales; family Halomonadaceae; genus Halomonas; species Halomonas rhizosphaerae. The sequence goes on along the minus strand of NZ_JASCQP010000018.1, from coordinate 62,461 downwards.
GGCGCCCGCTGCCGTGACTACAACGCGAGCGTGGGCGGTGCCAGTCAGAGCCAGCACCTCTTCGGCCGTGCCGCCGACATCAAGATCCAAGGCCACCCCGCCATGATCGTCGCCGACTTCATCGAAGAGAACTTTCCGCATGCGAGCATCGGGCGCTACCTCACGTTCACCCATGTCGACACGCGCACCGATGGACCGGCCCGCTGGGGGAAAGATGGTTGACCCGAAGACCCCCGACATCTGGACGCTCCTGTTCGACCAGACCCCGGTGATCATCCGTGCGGTGCTGGGCCTGCTGACGCTGGGCATCTTCACCCTGGCCGGTGTGCTCTACCGATGGCACCGGGACGACCTCAAGGAAGTGCACGACCGGGTAGACCGCCTCGAGCACGTGATGGACGAGCGCCACCAGGAGACGAACCGGCTGCTCTTCCAGATCGTGCAGAACACCGGGAGGGAGAAATGAAGTTGATCCCCGAAGCCAAGAGGGCCGGCAAGCTCTGGTCCGTGCGTCTGGCTGCCATCGCCGCCGGGCTGGCCGCCGCCGAGGCATCGCTGCCGCTATGGGAAGGCATGATCCCTGACGGTGCCTTCGCCACCCTGTCCTCCCTGGTCGGCATTGCCGCAGCCGTTGCGCGGGTCATCCGCCAGGAAGGCTTCGCATGAGCCGCCTCTGGGGCTGGATAGCCGCCGGCTTCGCCATCCTCGCCGCCGGCCTGCTCTACATGACAGGGCAGCGGGACAAGGCCCGCGAGCAGGCCAAGCAGGCACGAGTGAGCCTTCAGGCTAGTCAGGCATCCCGCGAGGTCGACGCCGCCGCCCGCAAGGCGCAAGAGCAGGCCCGCACAGAATCCGCCGAGGTGCAGCGTGAAGCTGATGATCGTCCTGAAGGCCAGCGCCCTAGCGGTCACCTTCGCCGTTAGCGGCTGCGCCACCACCGAGTTCCGTGAGGTTCGCCCGCAATGCACCCCGCCCAGCGAGCCCGCCCTCCCGCTGATCGATCGCGGCGAGCTGTGGGATGCCCTGGGCGACGATCGCTACCGCGAGTTGGAGCGCTACCTCAACACGCTATGGGGTTATGCCGACGAGCAAGCCGCCATGCTCGACAGCTTGTGCGAGACATCGCCGGCCGATGGCTTGCCCGCTGGTACGTGATGCACTTCCTGGCCGGCCTGCTCTACCACCGAAAGCGCTGACGCATCGGTGAGCGTCCCTGGCATGGGTGTCTCTGTCGGGTCGCTTCAATCACCCCGAGTCAATGAGGGGCGCTCAACCAATGCGAAAGGAGATCAAGATGGACAACCAGCACCAGAAGATCAGCGGGTATCGCGACCTATCCCAGGAAGAGATCGACCTGATGAACCGGGCCAAGAAACTCGAGGCCGAGTGTCTGGCGTTTCACCGTGAGGTCGAGGAGCGCCTGGCTCGACAGTCTTCCGATCAGAACGATCGCGACCGCATGGTGATGGCTCAGGCGTTCCGCTGGCACGCTATCGCCCGCACCGACATCGAAACCGGCTTCATGGCCCTGGTGCGCTCCATCGCCCAGCCACAACCGAAAGGCTAGTCATGCCTGCAAGGCCCTCCAGCCCATGCCGAGCCAAGCTGTGCCGCAACCTGACACGCGAGAAGCACGGCTACTGCGAGGATCACGCCGACCTGGCCAAGGCCTGGACACGAGGCAGGGCAGGGCGCGGGCGTGGCGGCCGGCCATGGCGCCGGCTGCGTGCCCAGGTGCTGCAGCGTGATCGCTACCTGTGTCAGCCCTGCCAGCGCAAGGCACGAGCGAAACCGGCCACCGCCGTTGACCACATCGTGCCAGAGGCCGAGGGCGGCCCCACAGTGGCCAGCAACCTCGAAGCCATATGCGAGCCGTGCCACACGGCGAAGACGCTGGACGAAGCAAGGCGGGCCCGGGAGCGGGCCACCTGAGGGGGAGGGGGGTGGTCGAATCTCTACAGCCCTCGCCCGCGGACACCGCCGTCCCAGTCAGTTTTTTATGCATGAGAAATAACGGAAGTTTTCTGGAGGGGCCCGATGACCAACGCCGCACCGGTTCGGGCCTCCGGCGCGGGCCGTAAACGCAAGGGCTCGGATCAGCACAAGAGCTCGCTCACGCGCATCGCGCCACCGGATGACCTGGTGGACGAGGTTGCCATCCGCATCTGGAAGACCCAGTCGAAGATCCTGATCGAGCGCGGCACCTTCGAGCTCGAGGACGCCCCGTTGCTGATCGCCTACTGCAATAGCTTCGCCTACATGCTGCAGGCCGAGCAGGAGATCGGCGCCCAGGGGATGGTCGTGCCCACTGCCGACGGGAGCATCAAGAAGAGCCCCTTCGTGGGGGTGCGCAACGATTGCATCGCCCAGCTCACTCGCACCGGCTCGCTGCTGGGGCTCGACCCGCTGACCCGGCTGCGCATGCTCGGCGGTGGAAGTGACGGCGGCGAGAACAGCGAGGGCAACGAATTCGACGAGTTCTGATCCATGGCCGCTTACCCGAACGTCAACGCGGCGCAGAAGTACGCGCGCGACGTGGTAGCCGGCCGGATCGTCGCCTGCAGCTACGTGAAGGCGGCCTGTGCTCGCCACCTGAACGACTGCAAGGCCTCGAAGGCGAAGTCGTTCCCGTACCGCTTCGACCGCGACCTGGCCGAGCGCGCCTGCAAGTTCGTCCAGCTGCTGCCCCACACCAAGGGCGAGTGGGCCCGCGGCAATCAGCGCATCATCCTCGAGCCCTGGCAGCTGTTCAGCTATGCCGTGGTGTTCGGCTGGATCCGCAAGAAGGACAAGACCCGGCGCTTCCGTGAGGTCTACGAGGAGGTACCGCGCAAGAACGGCAAGTCGATCAAGGTGGCCGGGGCCGGGCTCTACGCCTTCTGCGCCGACAAGGAATACGGCGCCGAGGTCTACTGCGGGGCGACCAGCGAGAAGCAGGCCTGGGAGGTGTTCCGGCCGGCGCTGAAGATGGCGCGCCGCCTGCCCAACCTGCGCAAGCGCTTCGGCATCGTGCCCTGGGCCAAGAAGCTCGAACGCACCGACGGCAGCGTCTTCGAGCCGGTGATCGGCGACCCCGGTGACGGCTCCAGCCCCTCGTTCGCGGTCATCGACGAGTACCACGAGCACCCCGACTCGCGGCTCTACGACACCATGATCACCGGCATGGGGGCGCGCTCCCAGCCGCTGGTGTGGGTGATCACCACCGCCGGCTTCGACATCGCCGGGCCCTGCTACGAGATGCGCGAGCGCGCGGTGGAGATGCTCGAGGGCACCAGTCGCGACGACGAGCTCTTCGCGATCATCTACACGATCGATCAGGGCGACGACTGGACCACCGACGAGGCGATCCTCAAGGCCAACCCCAATGCCGGCGTCTCGGTCTCGCTCGACTACCTGCGCAGCCAGCGCGACAAGGCGGTCAGCCGGGCCCGGTTGGCCAACAAGTTCAAGACCAAGCACCTCAATGTGTGGGTCTCCTCGAAAGAGGGGTTCTTCAACATGGAGGACTGGAAGGCCTGCGAGGACACGTCGCTCACCATCGACGAGTTCCGCGGCGAGGACTGCATCCTGGCCTTCGACCTGGCGCGCAAGATCGACATGAACAGCATGGCCCGGCTCTTCACCCGGGTGATCGATGGCCGCGTGCACTACTACTGCGTCGGCCCGCGCTTCTGGGTGCCGGAGGATACCGCCTTCGGCAACGATGATCGCCGCCTGGCCGAGCGCTTCCAGGGCTGGATCGAGTCCAAGCACCTCGATGCCACCGACGGCAGCGAGGTCGATTACCGCGAGATCCTGGAGTGCGCCAAGGAGGCGAACCTGGAAACGCCGGCCCGCGAGTCGCCCATCGACCCGCACGGCGCCGCCAACCTCTCGCACCAGCTGGACGATGAAGGTTTGTGTCCCGTCACGACGGTGCAGAACTACACGAACATGTCCGACCCGATGAAGGAGATGGAGGCAGCCATCATCTCCGGCCGGATGCATCACGACGGCAACCCGATCATGACCTGGTGCGTCGGCAACGTGGTGGCCCGCTACCTTCCGGGCAACGACGACGTGATGCGGCCCATCAAGCAGGGCGCCCACAACAAGATCGACGGCGCGGTGGCCCTGATCATGGCCATCGGCCGCGCCATGGCTGCCGCCCAGGAGGGTGGCAGCGTGCTCGATACCCTTTCCGACGACGACATCCTGGTGATGTAACCATGCGCCACTTCCTGTTCGACACCCTGGGCATCGCCGGCTTCGGGGCGCTGACCTATGGCCTCTACCTGCGCTTCGGCCTGGCGGACGCCCTGATCAGCTCCGGCGGCCTGCTGCTGGTGCTGGCGCTGGCTGGCGCCCGGGCGGCAAAGCGCGCATCGCCGCCCGAGCCGCAGAAGAAGACCCCCGTCCAGCCGCCCCGGAAACGGTAAGGAGAGAACATGATCCTCGATTCCCTGTTCTCGCCGCCCGAGGAGCGCAACATCGAAGACCCGGACACCCCGCTGACCGGGCAGAACCTGGCCGAATACTTCGATGGCGACATCGGCATCACGGTCGACAACCAGTCGGCCATGACGCTCTCCGCCGTCTACGCCTGCACCTATGTGCTCTCGTCCTCCATCGCCCAACTGCCGCTGCACGTCATGCGCAAGCAGGGCGACCGCATCGAGGCGGCCAAGGACCACCCGGCCTACTGGCTGCTGCACGACGAGCCCAACAGCTGGCAGACCAGCTACAAGTGGCGCGAGACCAAGCAGGCCCACGTGGTGGGCTGGGGCAACGGCTACACCCAGGCGATCCGCTCGCCCCGCGGGGAACTGCGCGAGCTGGTGACCCGCCGCCCCTGGGAGACCTCGCTCGTCCGGAATGGCAACCGCTGGCTCTACGCCGTCATCGACGAGGACGAGGGCAGCCGCGCCGTGCAGATGGAGGACATGATCCACGTCCGCGCCCTGGGCAGTGACGGCCGCACCGGCAAGAGCCTGATCCGCCAGCACGCCGAGACCATCGGCCTGGGGCTCGCCGCCCAGCGCTACGGCAAGGACTTCTTCATGGGCGGCGGCCGGGCCACGGGGCTGGTCACCGTAAAGAACACCCTGCAGAAGGACAGCTGGGAACGGCTCAAGACTGCCTGGCAGGCCGCCGTGGCGCGCCTCAAGACCAGCGAGAACAAGACGCTGATGCTGCCGGCGGACCTCGACTACAAGTCGCTGACCATCCCGCCGGAAGAGGCCCAGTTCCTCGAGACGCGCAAGTTCACCCGCTCCGAGATCGCCGGCATCTACAACGTTCCGGCTCACATGATCAACGACCTGGAGAAGGCGACCTTCTCCAACATCAGCGAGCAGGCCATCCAGTTCGTCCGCCACACCATCATGCCGTGGGTCGTCAACTGGGAGCAGGAGATCAACAGGCGCGTGTTCACCCGTGCCGAGCGCGCCGCCGGCTACTACTGCAAGTTCAACCTCGCCGGCCTGCTGCGCGGCACCGCCAAGGAGCGCGCCGAGTTCTACCACGCCGCCATCACCGACGGCTGGATGGACCGCAACGAGGCCCGCCTGCTCGAGGACTTGAACCCCCGCGACGGCCTCGACGAGATGCTGATCAGCGTCAACGCCCAGCCGGCCAGCCAGCTCGGCCAGCCCGACAACCAGGAGTGACCTCATGAGCGAGACCGAAAAGCGCGCGCTGGCCTGCGAGGTCCGCGCCGAACTGGACGACGAGGGCCGGCCGGTGCGGATCGTCGGGCACGGCGCCGTCTTCGGAAAACGCAGCGAGATGATCATGGGCATGTTCAAGGAGGAAATCGCCCCCGGCGCCTTCGACGACGTGCTCGGCGACGACGTGCGCGCCCTGTTCAACCACGACCCCAACTTCGTGCTGGGGCGCACCACCAGCGGCACCCTCGAGCTCTCCATCGATGCCGAGGGGCTGCGCTACGACATCGACCCGCCGGACACCCAGACCGTCCGCGACCAGGTGCTGGCGCCGCTGACCCGCGGCGACATCACCGGCTCCAGCTTCGCCTTCCGCGTCGCCCCCGATGGTGACGAGTGGCGCGAAGAGGAGGACGGCCTGATTGTGCGCACCATCACGCGCTTCAGCCGCCTGCTCGATGTCTCGCCGGTGACCTACCCGGCCTACCCGGATGCGGGCGCCGCCGCGCGCTCCCTCGAAGCCCGATGCGCCGAGATCAAGGGTCTCGCGCAGAAGGCGATCAACCAGCGCCGCGCCCGCGAGCGCTTCCTTGAGCTGATCCAAGCCTGATCGACCACCGCACCACCTCGCCCCGGAGGGCACCAGCATGAAACTTCACGAGCTGAAGCAGAAGTACAACGCCGTCGCCAAGGACATGCGGGCGCTGCATGAATCCATCGGCGACACCGAATGGTCCGACGAACAGCGCGGCCAGTGGAAGACCATGAAGCACGACCTGGACGCGCTGAACGCCAAGATCGAGCGCGAGGAGCAGCTGCGCGAGGCCGATGAGCGCTTCGTCCAGGAGCACGAGGAAGAGACCCGCCAGAACCTCGAGGGCGAGGAGCGCGGCGCGCCCCCGGTCGACGAGCAGCGCGCCCAGGCCTTCGACGCCTTCCTGCGCCAGGGCATGCAAGACATGAGTGCCGAGCAGCGCCAGGTGCTTCGCGAGATGCGCGCCCAGGCCGTCGGCACCGACGAGAAGGGCGGCTACACCGTGCCCACCGAGATGCTCAACCGCATCCACGAGGCCATGAAGGACTACGGCGGGCTGGCCAGCGTCGCGCAGATCCTCACCACCGACAGCGGCCACTCTATCGAATGGCCGACCAGCGACGGCACCGCCGAGGAAGGCGAGCTGCTCGGCGAGAACGGCGAGGCCACCGAAGGCGATGTCGGCTTCGGCATGGAGAGTCTGGGCGCCAAGAAGCTCAGCTCCAAGGTGATCCGCGTCTCCAACGAGCTGCTCAACGACAGCGGCATCGACATCCAGGGTTTCCTGGCCAGCCGCATCGGCCAGCGCCTGGGCCGCGGCGAGGCCAAGTACCTGGTGCAGGGCACCGGCACTGGCACTCCGGAGCAGCCCACTGGCCTGCAGACTGCGGTGACCGCCGTCACCACCGCGGCCAGCTCCAGCGAGTTCACCTGGCAGGAGATCAACGCCCTGGTGCATTCGGTCGACCCGGCCTACCGCCGCGCCGCCCAGTTCCGGCTCGGCTTCAACGACAACACCCTGAAGCTGCTCACCGAGATGGAAGACCTTCAGGGTCGCCCGCTGTGGCTGCCGGCCGTCGCTGGTGCCGCGCCCTCCAGTGTGCTGGGTCAGCAGTATTTCGTGGACCAGGGCATCGCCAACATCGGCGTGGACGCCAAGTTCATGTACGCCGGCGACTTCGACCAGTTCATCATCCGCCGCGTGCGCTACATGGTGCTGAAGCGCCTGGTCGAGCGTTACGCCGAGTTCGACCAGACCGGCTTCCTGGCCTTCCACCGCTTCGACTGCGTGCTGCAGGACGCCGCGGCCATCAAGGCCCTGCAGGGTGCCGCCACCTGATCTGATCGGGTGAACGCCGCGTAGCACCACCGCCGGCGCTGCCTTCGGCCAACCCCGGAGACAGCGCCGGCCTCACTGAGGCAGCACCATGCTCGACCTGTCCATCATCAAGCCGCACGTTCGCCTGGAGCTGGACGAGACCGACGAGGACGTGCTGCTCGAGACCTACGCCACCGCCGCCCAGCGCCTGGTGGAGAACCGCACCGGCCGCACGCTCTACGCCACCGATGGGGAGATCCCCACCGACAGCGAGACCGGCGAGCCCACCGACGACAGTGCCCTGGTGCTGGACGACGACCTGACCACCGCGATGCTGCTGCTGATCGGCCACTGGTTCGAGAACCGCGAGGCCGTGGTCATCGGCAGCAGCCCCGCCGAATTGCCGATGGCGGTGGAGGCCTTGATCAGCCCCTACCGTCACTACCAGATCTACTAAGGAGGCCGCCATGGCCCGTAAAGCCCAACCCACTAAGGACGACCCCAAGGTCGAGGCCGCGGCTGGCGCCGAGGCGGAAGCTCCCGAGGCACCGACGGAAGAGGTGAAGGCCGCCGCCGAGCAATCGCCCGAGGCTGCCGAGACCTCCGAGGAAAACCCGACGCCGCAGGATTCCGAAGAAGAGGGTGGTGACAATCCGGAGGATGACTCGCCGGAAGAAGACGGAAAACCGGTCCGGCCAAGGGACAAGGCCACCCCGGCAACCACCGCGCGGATGGTCGAGGCCAAGCTGCGCACCCGGCATTGCCGCGGCGGCATCTGCAAGGAGAAGGGCCAGACCATGCCCATGACCCAGGGCGAGTACGAGCGCCTGAAGCAGTACGGGCGGGTGGAGTGATGGACCCGGCCCTGCTCGAGCACCTCGATGCCCTGACCGCGGCCCTGCACGACCAGACCGCCGCGATGCGCGAGCTCGCCGAGAGCAACCGTCAGGTGGTGGATCTCGTCATCGCCCAGCAGGCCGAGACGCAGGAGGACGAGGGCCCGAACCCTCGCACCTACCTCGACGGCACCCCGATGGAGAGCTGACATGCGCGCCGGCCAACTTCGCCACAGGGTCACCATTCAAAAGCCCGGCGGCCAGACCCAGGACCAGGCCACCGGCGAGATGATCACCGGCTGGCAGGACGTGGCCACCGTGTGGGCCAGCGTCGAGCCGCTCAGCGCCCACGAGTTCATCGCCGCCCAGGCGGGCCAGAGCGAGATCAGCGCCCGCATCAAGATCCGCTACCGCGAGGGCATCGACGCCACCATGCGCGTCCAACACCGCGGCCGGGTCTACAACATCGAGGGCGTGCTGGCCGATCCCGAAAGCGGCCGCCACTACCTGACCCTGCCCGTCTCCGAAGGCCTGACAGACGGCAGCTGACATTGACAGGAGCACCCCATGGCACAAGCCGAAGTTCTGGCCCCGGGCAACACCGGCGCCACCTCCACCGACATCGTCGTCGCCGCGGGGGAATCCGTCACCGTGGGCCTGTTCGCCGCCACCGCCGGGCGCCTGCCGGCCGGCGTGCAGTTCCTGGTCGCCCAGGACACCCCCGGCGCAGACAACACCATCGCCCGGCTGAGTGCCACCGAGCTCTCCACCGTGCTGGCCGCCCCGGGCACCTATCGCGTCACCCGCCCGGCCTATAGCGGCGATGCCTTCGGTGTCTTCACGGAGACCTGACCATGGCCATGACCAAGCGCGCCACCCGAAGGGCCGCCCAGCGGCCGACCCGCCGGCCCTCGCAGCTACCGCGCAAGGGCGGCACCCCGGCGCCGAGCGTGGTGCTGGCGCAGCCGACGAACCTGACCGTCACCGAGGTATGATCATGGCGGACACCATGGGCGGCGAGATCCAGGGCCTTGGTGAGGTGCTCGGCAAGCTCAAGGCGCTGGAGAATACCCCGCGCCAGAAGACCACCCGCTTCGCGTTGCGCAAGGCGGCCAATGTGGTGCGCGATGCGGCCAAGGCCGGCGCGAGCCGCATCGATGACCCGGCCACCGCCAACAGTATCGCCGAGAACGTGGTGGTCCGTGCCGACACCCGGCACCTGCGCACCACTGGGGAGCTGAAGTTCAGCGTCGGCGTGCGCGGCGGTTCCACCTCCAAGCGCAAGAACTCCAGCAACCCTGGGGGCGACACCTACTACTGGCGCTTCCTGGAGTTCGGCACCGAGCACATGGCCGCCCAGCCCTTCATGCGCCCGGCGATGGAGGAGAGCATCGCCCCGGCCACCGCTGAGTTCGTCAAGCAGTTCGACAAGGCCATCGTCCGCGCCATCCGCCGCGCCAATAAGGCCAAGGCCACGAGGTAGTTAATGATCTACACCGTCCGCAACACCTGCGAAGCAGGCCGCCCGGTGCGTGCGTTCGTGAATGGCCGCGAGGTGCCTCATGCCTTCTATGCCGACACCAGCCGCGGCATCGTGCGCGCATACAGGAAGGTTGGCGCGACTCAGCGCGAGCGCTACCTGATCGCCGTCAAGCACGAGCTGCCGGTGATCACTCTTAGCGGCAAGGTGAGAGTGGAGGCTATCCACTGATGCAGCCCCCGATCTTTCCCGTCTGCGCCGCCGACCCTGCGGTGACTGCAGTGCTTGGCGCCGGACCGACGCGCCTGTGGCCGTTCGGCGAGGCGCCCCAGGGCGTTGCGCTGCCCTATGCAGTGTGGCGCGTCATCACCGGCGCCCCGGAGAACCACCTCGGCGATCCGCCGGACATCGACAGCTGGACGCTGCAGGTCGACGTCTACGCCGCCACCGGCAGCAGCGCCACCGACGTCACCGAGGCGCTACGCGATGCCATCGAGCCCCATGCCCACATCGTGCGCTGGGGCGACCAGGACACCGACCCCGCCACCGGCAACAAACACATCGGCTTCGACGTGAGCTGGTACGTCTCCCGCTGACGCCCGGCCACACCCTGAACCCCTCCGCCCGCCTCGTGCGGGCTTTTTCACGCCCGCAAGTAGGAGCCACACCCTATGAGTAAGCTCGCTCAAGGCACCCACATTTTCTTCCTGGATCCCAACGATGGGGCGCCCACCGTCAAACAGCTGAAGGGGGTGACCGACTTCAACCCCGGCGGGGCCCCGGCCAACCAGATCAACGAGACCACCCTCGAAGACCTGGTTTATGAGCAGTCCCGTTCCGGCCTGCGCGTGCCGGGGGCGGCCACCATGACCATCAACACCGACGAGGTGACCAGCGGCCACTACCGGGTGTACGAGCTCAGCGAGATGCCGCAGTCGCCCAACGTGCTGTGGGCCGTTGGCTGGAGCAACGGCACCGAGGCCCCGCGTACCGGTGGAAGCGTGGGGGAGGTCAACGTCGACTCCGGCGGCTCTGGCTACACCGACGCGACCGTGACCCTTGGCGCCCCGGATGACCCCGATGGCAAGCAGGCCACCGCCTCGGCGGTGGTGAGTGGCGGTGAGATCGTCAGCATCTCCGTGACCGAGCCGGGCTCCGGCTACGAGACCGCGCCCACCGTTACCATCAGCGACTCCGGCTCGGGCACCGGCGCCACGGCCACCGCCACCCTGGGCGACACCGTGTTTGTCCTGCCGACCACCCGCAGTTGGCTCCAGTACGAAGGCTATGTGGCGGACTTCCCCTTCAACTTCGCCACCGATTCCATCGTCAACACCGACGTGAGTGTGCAGCGCTCCGGCGGCCTCAAGTGGCAGAAGAAGGCGCAGTCATGAGCACCCTTTCGCTTGAATCCCTCCAGCAGCAGGGCGCCTTCACCGGCGCCCCGGTGCGTAAGGAGATCACCTGGAAGATCGACGGCGAGGAGTACAACGCCACGGTTTACGTCCGCCGGCTTTCATATCTCGCCGCGGTCAACGACGTGCGGGCCAGCCAGGGCCAGGTGGACGGCATCGCCGGGCGCATCGCCGCCACCATCTGCGATGAGGCCGGCAAACCCGTCTTCCGCCCCGAGGACATCACCGGCGAGGCCGACCCCGAGCGTGGCGCCCTGCATCGCAACCTGACGCTGGCGCTGCTCGGTGCGATCGGCGAGGTGAACTCGCCGGGAAAGACGCCGAGCCGCTCAGCGACGAAGAGGAAATCTGGCACGAGCTCGTCCTCAATGGCATCGGCGGGCGCACGGTCGCCGAAGCGCAAGCGCGCCTGAGCTACGTCGAATTCCTGCGCTGGGCGGCCTACCGCCGCAAGCGCGGCAGCCTGCACCCCGGGCTGCGCGCCGACCGAGCCGCCGGGAAGCTGGCGCTGATGTACGCCAGTGCGCACAAGAAGAAGGGCGCCCCGGCACCCACGTTCTGGGACTTCCTGCCCTATGAGGAAGAGCCGCCGATCTCGATGGAACAGGCGATGGAAGCCTGGAGGTAGCCGATGAGCACGAAGTCACTGGGCACGCTGACGCTGGACCTGGTCGCCAAGACCGGCAGCTTCGTGCAGGGCATGACCAAGAGCCAGCGCAGCGCCCAGAAGTGGCGCAAGGGTGTCGAGCGCGACCTCAAGCGCGTGGGCACGGCCATGGCCGGCCTGGGCACCATTGCTGCCGGCGCCTTCTCCGCCATGGTGGTGCAGACCGTGAACGGCGCACGGGAGCTGGAGCGCTTCGCGCAGATCTCCGACACCAGCACCCAGAGTTTCCAGCGCCTGGCCTACGGCTCCTCCCGGTTCGGCATCGACCAGGAAAAGCTCGCCGACATCCTCAAGGACACCAACGACCGCATCGGCGACTTCCTGGCCACCGGTGGCGGGCCGATGGCCGACTTCTTCGAGAACATCGCCCCCAAGGTGGGGGTTACGGCCGATGAGTTCGCGCGGCTCTCCGGCCCCGATGCGCTGCAGCTCTACGTCGCCAGCCTGGAGGCGGCGGGGCTCAGCCAGAAGGACATGACCTTCTACATGGAGGCGATCGCCTCCGATGCCACGGCGCTGATTCCGCTTCTGGCTGATGGCGGCAAGGAGATGCGCCGGCTGGGCGACGAGGCCGAGCGCACCGGCAACGTCTTCTCCGATATGGAGATGCAGCAGCTCATTGCCATCAAGGACGGCATGGACGAGCTGACCGGCGCTGCCACCGGCATGAAGAACGAGATGGTGCTGGGCGCCTTGCCCGCCATCGAGGACATGGTGGAGCTGCTCAGCGATCCCGAAACGCTCAAGAACGCCCAGGCCCTGGGCGAGGCCATCGTCACCTCCATGGAGTGGGCGATCGAGGCCCTCCAGTCCACCATCAGCTTCGCTCAGAATCTTGGCACCGAGCTGGGGGTGATTGCCGTCGGTATCGGTGGGCTGGAGCTGGAAGAACAGCGCGCCCGGATCATGAGCGCCCTGGAGAACCCCAGTGAGCGAGTCCGCCTATTCGGACCTGAAGGGATCATCAAGTACCACAGCGAAGCCGAGCTGAAAGCAGCCCTCGACGACATCGATGCACAGATAAAGCAACGTGCCGAGGGCATGGCCATCTCGTTCGGTGATCGTGGTGCCGGCGATGCCGACCCCGGCGATGGCCGGTCGATGATGGAGGTCTTCATCGGCGAGGGCATGGAACTGGCTTCCACCGGCCTGGCGCGGGTAGGACAGGCCGCCGATGGTGCAGCCGATGCCCTGGACGGCTTCAGTCCGGCGGCGAACGACGAGGTAGAGGACATCCTCGATCGTGCCGGGGAGGGCTCTAGCATCGATGCCTCGGGGCAGATCCGCGACGCCTGGGGCAACACCCTGCCCACCCTGCAGCGCGAGCTCGATGCCGCCCTCGAGCAGCAGGTCGCCGACTTCAGGAGCGCCCAGAACCTGCAGGCCGGGCTCGAGGCTGCCGCCCAGGCCTTCGTGGATGGCGCAAGCGTGGCGGCCAAGGCGGCATGGAACAGCATCCAGCCCGCCAACGGCGAGGATGCGGCGGGCGGTGTGGTGCCCACTGCCGAGCAGGCGGCCAATGGCACCAGCACCATCCGCTGGAGCACCGACCTGGGCGCCGAAAAGGTAAGCCAGGCGGCCAGCCAGGTATCCGGCCGAGCGAGTGGCGGGGGCGGCATCAAGCAGCTGGGCACCCTGACGCTGAAGAGCGAGGCGGGCAATCTCGACGTCTTCACCGAGAACGCGGAAGCCGCCGAGAAGTGGCTGGCCGATACCCTGGCTGGCGTCGTCGCCGGCAGTCGATAGGAGGCGAGATGGGCTGGACCACGAACAAGTTGGAGCATGACCGGCGCCTGGCGATCTGCGAGACCTGCCCGACTGTCCGCCTGCGGGTGATCGGTGTCTGTCGCCGGTGCCTTCGCCCCTTTGACGCAAACACACGGGATGACGACGACTATGTCGCCAAGGTGGTCTGCCGCTGTGGCGGCGAGATTCGCGTGCTCAAGGAGTACGCACGCTGCGGCACCTCCCGCCGCGATGAGCCCGGGTGTGGCTGTCCGCTTGCGACGCGGGTCTATGCCTGGTGTCCAGAGGGCAAGTGGTGATCACCGAGGCATGTTCGCCTTGTCTTCCCGGGCACAGGCGTTCTGCATCGCCGCGACCACGCTGGAAAGGCCCATGGCGGTCTCGTTGTAGTAGAGGCCCACTGCCCTGATCCAGGCGGCGCGGATAGGGGTGGGGGAGTCGCTGAAGCCTTGCAGCGCTTCGCTCTCCTCGAGACCGCTTTCCTTCGCTCTCTCGGCGGTATCTGCCATATCGGCGAACCAGTCCCATGCCGTTACGCTGTAGCAGTCGCTGCCCCATGAGATGGCCGGCACGAAGGCCAGCACCGCGATCCATTTCCGCATTCCCTGCTCCTCCCTGTTATTGGGGCGAGCGTAGCACATGCCGTTCCATCTCCTGCCTCTTGGGACTCAGCGGCCTGAGGACGCGCTATCCTGCCTCAGGCAACCCAACAAGGAGGTTAGGATGAAGCTCATCGCTATCGTGTTACTCGCGCTGCCCCTGGTGGCCACGGCCCAGATGAAATGCCCGGACGGCTCCTACCGTGACCGCTGCGCCGGTGGCCAGGGCCAGGAGTTCGAGGCACCGAGCATGTCCACGTACCGGGCATCAGAGGATCACAAGCGCTCGGTCTCGTCGTGGCAGGGGCAGGAGAAGCAGCAGAAGCGGCAATCGTCATCCCGGCAAGCCACGCGCAGCGGGCCGAAGCCGCCGCCCGACAGCCCGATGTCCACCGCCGCACGCGCCAGAGACATGGGCATCTCGAGGAACGAGCTCGTGAAGGCGGTCAGCCGTGGCACAGTGCTGAACGGCATGCACCGCCAGGACGTGGTTCGGATCCTCGGCAACCCGACCCAAGTGGATAAACAGACCCTCGGCGGTCAGCGGTGCGAGCACATGCACTGGTGGAGCGAGGCGGAATTCGAATGGGTCCACTACATCCGCCTGTGCAACGGCCGGGTGGACCACATCCGCCAGGGAAGAAGCTGACCCCAACGCACCGAACACCGCCCCGCTATTGAGCGGGGCGTTTCATTCCAGGCCCAGCGCTGATCGTGATCGATCGGGCTGGGCTTTTTGCTGTCTGGAGATCTCCTCCCATGTCTGATTGGAAGCTGTTCACAGATGCCGCCTGCACTGAGGAATTCGGCGGCACGCTGACCACCGTGCACAAGACGAATTTCTCGGATAATCCGCAGGACTTCGTCTTGTACTTCGCCAACGTGGCGGGCGACCCGGGGGATAACCAGGTGTTGGAGCTTGTGGAGGCCACCCAGCCCGGCACTAACTACCTAACCATGAGCATCGTCGATGCCAACGTGGGCAGCGGTCACGAGGCCGACGAGATCACCCTGGCCACCACCGCCGCCGGGCTGGATACCGCCATCGCCGGTGCTTCGCTGGATCTGGGTCAGGATGATGACTCGATCGGCGTGATCCGACTGCTCTCCGGCGTGAGCGCGGCGCAGGAGATCCACGTGCGCGTGGAGAACGCCGTGCCCAACGAGGGCACCTCCACCGAGCTCTCGTCCGCCATGGTCGAGGCCATCAGCCGCACCAAGTCCACCGCGTAAGGGGCACCCATGGCACTGGCACAGCCCACCGGGCTCAACGTCCAGACGCTGCAGGAGCCGCTGATCGTCTTCGAGCAGCAGGTAGAGGAGGTGATCCCGGCACAGACGCTGATCACCTTTAATCAGGTCGTGGACGACAGCGCGACCCTGGTGCCGGCGCGCGAGCTGATCGGCTTCACCCAGGTGGTGGACGACATCGCGACCCTGGTGCCGGCGCGCGAGCTGATCGGATTCACTCAGGTGGTGGACGACAGCGCGACCCTGGTGCCCGCTCAGACGCTGATCACCTTCGAGCAGCGCGTGCGGGTGCTGACGGTGATACCGGCGCAGACGCTGATCACCTTCCGTCAGGAGGTAGAAGAGCACCTGCCAGCGCGGACATTGATCCGCTTCCGCCAGTCGGTGCTCTCGCCCGCGCAGATCGCCACCAGCCCAACGCGCATCACCCTGGACGGCGAGGACATCACCGCCAGGTGCGACATCAAGTGGAGCGTCACCGGCAGCGAGGGCGCCAACCGCACCGCCAACATCACGATCATCGACGTGCCCAAGGGCCCGCTGGACATCACCAGCTACGAAGGCCGCGAGGTCACCATCAGCCGCCTGCAGGATGGCGTGCTCGAGCCGCTGTTCACCGGCGTGGTCGATGTGCCGCGCTACTCCCGGCTGCCCTCGCGCATCAGCCTGACCTGCTCGGACCTGCGCAACGAGCGCGTCGGCAAGCACGACCGCCAGGCGCTCCAGCAGATGACCGGCGGGCTGTTCTCGCCGATCACCCAGCGCGATGACGCCACGGGCCAGCAGTGGGTCGGCGAGCTGATGCGCACCGTCGAGGGCTCGCTCGACTACACCGGCGCCGGGGCGCTGCGCTTTCGCCCGTGGGCGCTGGGCGCACCGCGCTACAGCCTCACCGGGCGCGATGTCTACTACCGCGAGCTGGAGACCGAGTTCGCCACCCGAAGCGACATCCGCAACAAGATCCGCGCGACCCTCGAGTACCGCTGGTTTAAGCGCAATACCATCGCTCACGCCGTGCGCCTGAGCATCCAGAAATCTGGTTTTTGTAAGTCGGCAGGCTGCGTCCCGGCGCCCCTGGTCGAGGATGCCGAGGGCAACCTGGTCGAGCAGGTTTGGCCCAGCCGGTCCGCGCTACGCCAGGCCGCGCAATCGGTATCGGGCTGGTCGGTCGCCGCGCTGGAGTACCTCCCGCTGCCGCCGGATGGCTGGTACCGGCTCAGGTCCGATGTGACGCGCAAGTTCGGTTGGTGGGTACCGCCACTGCTGCGCGAGACCCGCGCCCTGGGCGCCGACATCGAACTCGAGCGCTACATCAGCCAACCCCAGCGCGAGACCTACGCGCTGACCGTCGAGGCCCCGGAGAGCATCGAGCAGCACGGCGAGATCGTCGACAACGACTTGCGCTTCGCCGTCGAGTCGCGCATCCCGCCCGAGATCTTCGAGGAGCGCGGTTGCTCCACGGGCCCGGCGGACGACCGCCGCGCCGACCTGGAGTTGGCCATCCAGGCCATCCAGCGCATGGCGGCAAAGAAGATCCGCGAGCGCCACCGCGGCAACCATCTCGCCTACCGCTACCACCCCCAGACAGGGCGGCCGGGCGTGGGCCAGGTGCTGCCGGTGGAGATCGGCGACGTGGTCCAGATCAGCGCCACCGAGGTCAACGGCACGGGCTTCGTGACCGAGTTCGCCCACCGCACCGACGACAAGGGCGACATCTGGACCGACCTCAAGCTCGCCGTCAGTCGCGTGGATTCCAGCCTCAGCGTCACAGAGGACTGGACCCTGCCGGCCGCCCCGGGCAGCTACAAGCTCACGCCCCCCGAGCCCGGCCAGCTTGAGACGCCGGACTGCCCCGCCCCGGTGGGCGAAGTCGAGATCGAGGGCGACAGCCGCATCGAGCCCGACGGCACGGTGATCATCGTCGCGCCCGCCGTGGATCGCTCGAAGGTCGACGAGATCAGCGGCACCCGCGAGCACACCTACAGCGTCCAGATACCCAAAGATCAGCTTTCCGTGGAGGTCATCTAATGGCTCGTCGCGTCTCATGGACCAATAACAGTTCCGGCCACAGCGGCACCTATGTGTATCGGGCGCCAACGCTGGACCCGCAGAACCTGCCAGCACCGGTGGCGACGGTCGACCCGGTAGGGCAGGGCGAAACGGGGGAGTGGATCGATGATTTCACCGGATATGAGTGCTATGCCGTCCAAGATTTTGACGGGCAGGGAGTGGGCGCACTGAGTGCCGAGGTATGTATTACTGACCCGTGGGCCGGTGTTCAGGTGGGCGATGAAGTAGAGGGCGGAATCTATGCTGGCATCGACACCATCGACGGCACCGACTACCACATCATAGCGGGACTAGAATCGTCTGAAGTGCAAGGCTTGGTCTGGAAGCCGTCATACACAGACACACCCGGTGCGGAAAGCATGACAGATGGGCTTGCAAACACGCAGGACATGGAAGCTGCTGGCCTATCCAGCCATCCCGCTGCCGAGCACTGCGTCAACTATGCTGGCGGCGGGTATAACGACTGGCACCTTCCCGCGCAAAGCCAGCTGGCCTTGATGTACAACAACCTGCGCGGCCATCCCGAATTTGCTACTAACGTAAGCTCCGCCGAATACACATGGACCTCAACGGAAAGCAGCGCAACTAGCGCTATCGCATACGGATTGCACAATAACGTTGCTACGGCATTAGGTAAGAAAACAACAACCTATTTCACTCGGCCTGTCCGCCGGGTGGCTGTATGAGCGCCAACCGTCAACGCATCGCCAGCGCTGTCCGCAGCCTGGCGCTAACGCCCGAAGAGCGCCGCGCCCTGCTGGGTGAAGGCCAGAACAAAGGCGGCAAGGCGTCATCAGCAGGCGTCGGCACGTCGGAGGCGGAGGAGTCTCGACTGTGCTGCGACGGCTCGACGTCCAGCAGCGCGAACCCGGGCACAGCGGAGCGCGACCCAGATGCCGATGAAGCGGGCCAGGGCGGGCTCGACTCAAGCGACCCCGCGAAACTCTCCAGCGGCGACGGCACCTTGTCCGGGGTGACCGATTGTGCGACGGGAGAGCCTATCTGTTTTGATGGGGCCGGCTTTATTCCGCCTGACGAGTGGGATGGGCCTAGTCAGCCGCCTACTGATCCAGATTTTGTGCAGGGATGCAGGTGGTATCACAGCAGCACAACAGAGGAAGATAATTATGCCACCCCTGACCAGGCGTTCTATGCCTCTGATGTTTTCGCCTCTCAAGGCGACTACTGCTACAAACGGAAGGACGGAGACAGTTCAAGTTGTGCCGGGGTCAGCTACACCTACCGAACATCCAATGAGAATGGGTGTGTGGTGGGCGCCGGTGTGGCGAGATCAGTAGCCGGCGTGACGCCAGAGGATGAGATCCCTCGCGCCGATTCCTGGCCCTCCGACGGCTGCACCAACCTCGCCATCGTCAACGGCCAGATCGTCGGCTCGAAGTACGACCCGGACCAGGACGGCAGCTACTCCGCCCCACGTGACTCCATCGATCTTTGCGATCCGGAGAACGGCGCCAGAATTACGCTCAGGGCCTCGGGTCAGTCGAACTGGAAAACGATTGATGCCATCAATGGTGGCGACGGGTATCTCTACAGCGGGGGCAAGCAGATCGCGCGCGTCAGCGGTGATGAGTTCACCGACCCGAACGTGTGATGGATCACTACCCTAAGATCTGCAGCCCGAAGCCAATGAAGAGCAAGGCCAGCGCAAGCCGTGCGATCCGGTTGGACGTCTTGCGCTTACCGGCGAGCCTCGCCCGCTCTGCTTCCAGCGCGGGCGAGGTCGTGACCCGGTTGCCCACCGGCTTCTCGTGCGCTGGCAAGCTCGGCGGGAAGAAGAAGAGCAGGGCGACACCTGTCATATCCAGCAGAAGACCGATAGTCGTCAACATGGTGAGGAACTCCCTTGAGGAAAGGTCACCATGATGACAGCCCAGCCAGACAAGGTCCCTCCATGCGTCAGGGCATCGATCGCACCATCTGGCCAGGGACGGCCGCTTGATCCTTCGCCACCCGCCACACTCCCTCCACGACATCCTGGCCCCGCTCCAGCAGGTACACCGGCGAGCCCGGTTGCCAGAACCCCGCATCGCGATCCAGCTCACTCAGACGCACCCGCCCGCTGATCAGCCGGCCCTGCCAGATCACGTGATACTCAACCAGCCGATTGCCCGGCGGCCGTCTCCGGCGCAGGCTCACCCAGCCCTGCCGCTCGAGGCGCTTGCGCCAGGTGGTGAGGCGGTAGCGGGTGGGGTCGTCCATGAGCTTTCTCTTTATCGATCTCGCCTGGTGCTATGCTGACAGCCTAAACCCGCCAGCGTGCGGGCTGACAAGGACGTCACATCGCAGCAGGAGGCAACATGCGCATCATCGGCGGTTCATTCGGTACCCGCGGCAGGATCCAGGTCGGCTCTCAAGGCGTGCGCATCAACGCCAGCCGCGGGGCCCTCTATCCTCCCGGTGCACTGGCCAGTGTTGCTACCCGCCAGGAGAAGGAGCGACGCTTCGCCTGGTTCACCTTTCTGCTCGGCCTGCTGTTTCTGGGTATCCTGTTCGGCGCGCTCTTCGGCCCGCTCGGGTTTATCGTTGCCTTGGTGTTGTGCATCGTCGGCTCGTTCTACGGCAAGACCCGCTATCTGGTGGAGATGCAGTTCAAGGACGGCGAGCAGCTTACCCTTGAGACAACCCGCCGCCAGGCCGACCAGCTGGTGCAGCTGAAGGCCGAAAGCCGCCCCCTGTCGACGCCGGAGCAGCAGCTGGCACAGGAGTGGCTCGACGACCCCGAGACCGTGATCCTCGACACCGAGACCACCGGCCTCAGCGAGAACGCCCAGGTGCTCGAGCTGGCCATCATCGACATGCAGGGCCGGGAGCTGCTCAACACACTGGTCAAGCCCTCTGCCCCCATCGGCCCGAAGGCCCATGAGATCCACGGCATCAGCCGTGAGCACTTGCGCGGCGCCCCCACTGTGGCCGATCTGGCCATACACCTGCGGGCCATCCTCCAGGATCGGCGCGTGGTCACCTACAACGCTGAGTTCGACGAGCGCCTGCTGCGCCATTCCCTCGAGGCGCATGGGGTGGAGATGCCGCGCGGGGTAACTTTCGATTGTGCGATGCACGCCTACGCCGAGTGGTATTGCCCCGGCGGGCGCTGGCAGAAGCTGGGCAATGCCGCGAGACAGACCGGCGTGCGCGTTACCGGCACCCCGCACCGAGCAATGACCGACTGCCAGACCACCCTCGGTGTGATCCAGGCGATGGCGCAGTGGCCCAGCCATCAGGACTCTCCGTACGTCAATCGCGAAACGGCATCGGTCGCTCAGCGGCAATCCAGCGGCGCCGGCTGGGAGGTTAGCGAGGGCTGGCCGACCTGGCTGATCGTGCTGGGCATCATTATCGTCGTGACCTATCTGGCCTATGCGGATTAGCGAGGTGTCGGGCGGGGCGACATGGCGGGCAAGATTCCCTCGTAAAACCTCCCTGGCTCGCCGCGAACCACCGTCGTCGCATGTGCTGTATATATCGACACCTCTATGAGGTGAAACATCAATGAGGGCATGGAGTTAGGGCAGGGCAGAGGTAACACTGGCAGTGTTGAGGTCAGCGGTTCGATCCCGCTAGGCTCCACCAACAAGACACATCGAATCAGCCGCTTAGCGCACCCCGCTAGGCGGCTTTTTTGTGCGCCCGTAAAACTCCCGAAAAATTCGCCACGGTTGGTGGCTATTGAAGTCCTTCCGGCAGGTCGATTTCCTCGCCCAGCTTGGCGAATGCCAGTGCTCGCATGGCGGCCCGATATCCTTCGTTACGAATGACGAACAGTGCAGTACCCTGTAGCTCGGGTCCGGTCATCAGGGAGAGGCCATCGTGGGATTTCGCTTCCAGCGTCGCATTCGTCTCGCACCCGGTGCGCGACTCATTACCTGCAGGCTGCGTCCCGGGCTCTCGGTCGGACCGCCCGGTATCCGTCTGCAGCTGGCATCCGGTGAGGGAGGCGAGGGCCTGCCGGTGTATCTGGATATCGCCGCCAACGGGGAGATCCGCTACCGGCATCCCGATGGGCGCCGCCTTCCCGATGCCGAGGCCCGGGCGCTGCGGCGCCAGGGCGAGGCGGCGATACGCGCAGCACTCGCCTCGCACTGCGAGCAACTCAACGCCGATCTCGACTCTCTCGAGTGCCTGCACGAGCAGACGCCGCCACCAGGGGCCGCCGGCTATCAGCCGCGCAGCTACCCGGTGTCTCCTCCCTCGCCGGTGACCCCGGAACAGCCCGACTGGCGGCATGCCCTCTGGCCGGCTGCCCGGGCACGGCTCGAGCGGGAGAACGCGCGCCGCGAGGCGTCGCATGCGCAGGCCTATCGTGCCTGGGAATGGGAGAAGGCCGAGTTCGATGCCCGCGAGTTCGAGCGTCAGCAGCGCGAGGAGGTCGCGGCCTGGGACGACCCGGAGGCCATGCAGCAGACGCTGGCTGAGCGGCTGGAGGAGCTGGGCTGGCCGCGCGAGACGCTGGTCGACTTCGAACTGAGTGACGACTGTCGCACCATCGCCCTGGACATCGACCTGCCCGGCGAGGAGGAGCTGCCCGACCGCTATTGGACCATGCCGGCCAAGCGCCTCAAGCTCTCGCCGCGCAAGCTCGGCGCCACGCGACAGCGCGAGCTCTATCGGCGCCACGTGCATGGCGTGGCCTTCCGCGTGCTGGGCACGGTCTTCGCGCGGCTGCCGGGCATCGAGCGTGTGCTGGTCTCCGGCCATCACCGGGTCAAGGTCCCGGACAGCGGCGAGTTCCGGACCCGCTACCTCTTCAGCGCCAAGGTCACCCGCGAGTCGTGGGAGGGTATCGACTTCGACCGACTGGCGCGACTCGACCCGGCCGAGGCCCTGGCGGCCTTCCCCCTGCGGCGCGAGATGAGCCGGGCCGGCACCTTCCGCGACATCACGCCCTTCGAGCTGGACTGGCGCTGGCGGTGACGCCGGCCTGACGTCCTGCCCCAGGGAGTCCCGTCCGTCATGGCGCCATTCCGGGCGAAGCCTGCTAGCTTGACCTCAGGGAGACGTGTTGGGGAGTGCGGCGATGCGCGATGCCTTCGATCTGGCCGACGACCTGGGGCCCGAGAAGATCCTCTACCTGCATGACCCGGCCACGGGGCTCCGGGCCATCCTGGTGGTCGACAACGTGGCGGCAGGGCCGGCCATCGGCGGGACGCGCATGGCGCCGGACGTAAGCCTGGCGGAGTGTGCGCGGCTGGCCCGCGCGATGACCCTGAAGAACGCGGCCGCCGGCCTGCCCCATGGCGGGGCCAAGGCGGTGATCTTCGCCGACCCCAGGATGCCGGCCGCTGACAAGGAGCGGCTGGTCCGCGCCTACGCCCATGCGCTGAAGGACGTGAAGGACTACATCGTCGGCCCGGACATGGGCACCGACGAGACCACCATGGCCTGGGTGCACGACGTCATCGGGCGCTCGGTGGGGTTGCCGAGGGAGATCGGCGGCATTCCCCTGGACGAGATCGGTGCCACCGGTTTCGGCCTGGCCGTCGCCCTCGAGGCGGCCGAGCCCTTCGCGGCCTTCCCGCTCGCCGGCGCACGGGTCGCCATCCAGGGCTTCGGGGCGGTCGGCATGAACGCCGCGCGCTTTCTCGTCGAGCGCGGCGCGCAACTGGTGGCGGCGTCCGATTCCGCGGGCAGCCTGACGCGAGCCGAGGGCCTCGATGTCCCGGCGCTGGTCGACTGGAAGCGTCAGGGCGGACGCCTGGCCGAGTTCCCGGGCGGCGAGGGCGGGGGGCGCGATGCCATCATCGACGCCGAGTGCGACATCTGGATTCCGGCGGCACGGCCCGACGTCATCCACGAGGGCAACGTGGATCGGCTTCGGGCCCGGGTCGTGGCGGAGGGGGCCAACATCCCGGTGACCGAGGCCGCGGAGCGGCGGCTCGCCGAGCGCGGCGTGCTGGTGCTGCCGGACTTCATCGTCAATGCCGGCGGGGTGATCTGCGCGGCCGTCGAGCATCGTGGCGGCAGCCAGGGGGAGGCCCTCGCCAGCATCGCGGAGAAGGTCCGCGCCAACGTCACCGAGGTGCTGCAGCGGGCCGAGGCGACCGGGGGGCTCCCCCGTCAGGCGGCCGTCGAGATGGCCCGGGAGCGGGTGGTCACCGCGATGCGCTTTCGCCGGACCTGGTGAGCGGATCTCGTCCCGGGGCCCGGCGAGTACGTCGCCCGCCGGGCGGCGTTCAGTCGGACGAGGCCTGGCCGGCGCTGAGGATATGGTGCAGGCCGGCGCACGCCACCAGGGGGTCGTCGCAGTTGACCACGATGTCGGATCGGGCCAGCACGTAGCTCTTGCCGGTGATGATGTTCTCCACGACCGTATGGGTCCCTTCCTGTCGCGTGCCGGTGAACTCGCCGATGAAGCCGGTCTCGCGCAGCGAGACGGTTTCCAGCTTGTCACCGGGCTCGATGGTGCCCTCGTGGCGCATCAGCGCCAGGCGCGCCGAGGTGCCGGTACCGGTGGTGCTGCGGCAGATCACGCCGGGATGCACGTAGGTGGTCGAGCGGGAGCGGTAGAAGTCGTCGGCAACCTGTTCGACGGGGCCCATGAAGTGCAGGAAGGGCAGCGGACCCACGTCGCCCAGGGTGTAGTGGGAGAAGCCGCGTTCGGCCTGGATCGCCTCGACGATCCGGTGGGCACAGTCGGCGAGCTCCCGCTCCTCGTCGCGGTTGAGGTGGAAGCCCAACTCGGTGGCGTCCACCAGGGCGTAGAAGCCGCCGCTGTAGGCAACGCTGTAGGTCACGTCGCCGATGCCAGGCACATGGATGCTGGCGCGGTAGGTGTCGATATAGCTGGGCAGGCCCCCGCAGGTGATCGCCTCCACCACGCCGTTCTCGACCAGTGCCTCGATCTGCACCAGTCCTGCCGGCGACTCCAGCTTGAAGCGCTGGCGTCCCTCCTGCTTGGGCACCAGGCCGCTTTCCAGCACCGCCGTGGCGGTACAGATGGTGTTGGAGCCGGAGTAGATCGGATAGCCCATCACCTCCATGATGATGTAGCCCACCTCGGCGGCCGGGTCGGTGGCGGGCACGATCAGGTCGACCGACATCTCGGGAATGCCGTAGGGCTCCTCCAGCAGCAGCTTGCGCAGGCCATCGGCGTCGTCGCGCAGGTAGTGCATCTGGTCCCTGACGGTGGCGCCGGGCAGGGGCTCGATGCCACCGACCACGATGCGGCTGACATCGCCGCCGGCGTGGGTGTCGATCAGTTGCAGGGTCAGTGCCTGGCTCATGAGTGTCCCTCGAGGGCGAAGGGCGCGCCATGCTCGTCCCACTGGCTGTCGGGGACGATCACGATCTTGCCCAGGAAGTTGCTGCCGCGGCTGACGAAGTAGCGCTCGGCCTGATGCAGGTCGGAGAGCCGGAAGGCGGCGTGCAGCACCGGCCTGAGCTCGCCTGCACGGATCCAGGCGATCAGCTGCTCGGCCTCCGCGCGGGTACCGTGGGAGACGCCGAAGATCTGCACCTGATAGAGGTAGATGCGCGTCCACAGGATCTCGCTGATGTTGCCGCCGCTGGCGCCGGCGATGGAGAGGCGAGGGTAGGTGGTGCGCGCCTTCATGTCCTGGATCATGGTGTCGATGAAACGGTCGGTCATCTCGCCGCCGACCAGGTCCATCACCGCGTCGATGGGCGCGCCCCCGGTGGCTTCGAGCACCCGCTCGGCGAAGCCCGCCAGGTCGCCGCGGTCGATCACCGCCTCGGCGCCGAGCGCCTTGAGGGCCTCGGCCTTCTCCTGCTGGCTCACCGCATAGGGCACCGCGCCGACGATACGGCACAGCTGGATCAGCGCCGTGCCGACCCCGCCGCTGGCGCCGCTGACGAGGATTCGTTCACCCGCGCTTACTCGGGCGGATGTCATCATATGGTAGGCGGTCTGGTAGGAGCACATGCCCATGGCGGCGAGTTCGGCGTCGCTGAGCTCCGGGTTGGGCACATGGTGGAACTGGTCCGAGGGCACGGCGACGTATTCGGCGAAGCCGCCGTCGGCGCCGTGGCCGTAGTAGTCCGGGGTCAAGTTGATGTCGCGCCGGGCGTCGGGATAGAGGTTGAAGTCGAGCAGGCCGCGCTCACCGATCCGCGAGGCCTCGACCCCGTCGCCCACCGACACCACGCGCCCGGCGATGTCGGCGCCCTGGATGCGCGGGAAGGTCAGGGTCGTCGTCCCGCCCATGGCAAACGATGTCACCTCGCCCTTCTTCACCGGATAGAGCCCCTCGCGGGCCTTGCGGTCGGTGTTGTTCTTGGCGGTGGCCGTGACCTTCACCAGCACCTCGCC
Source organism: Halomonas rhizosphaerae (assembly GCF_030010555.1). Taxonomy (GTDB): domain Bacteria; phylum Pseudomonadota; class Gammaproteobacteria; order Pseudomonadales; family Halomonadaceae; genus Halomonas; species Halomonas rhizosphaerae. The sequence continues at coordinate 36,612 of NZ_JASCQP010000018.1, read as the reverse complement.
GGGCCCCGGTCGCGGGGTCGGCACGTCGTCGTGGTAGACCAGCTTGTCGACGTCACCATGCCCGGTCAGCAGCATGGCGGCCATGGTATCGGGGAGGGTCTGGCTGCTCATGGGTGCCTCCTTTCGTCTACGGGGTCGCCTCGGGCAGACGATAGCAGACTTCCCCGTCCCGACGTCATCCCCCGGCGGCTCCTGCGCCGGGACTATCTGCCATCGCGATGCCAGAAGGGCTGGCCCACCGTCGGCGTGCTGGGACTGGCAGTCTGGCGCTGCTGCATGAGTCCGGCCAGGTAGGCCTTGCGGCCGGCGCGGATGGCCTCGGCAAAGGCCTCGGCCATCTGCGGCGGGCGATGGGCCCGGGCCACGGCGGTGTTGAGCAGCACGCCGTCGAAGCCCATCTCCATGGCCTCGGCGGCCTGGGATGGCGCGCCCAGGCCGGCATCGATGATCAGCGGCACGTCGAGGCGCTGGCGCAGGGTCTGGAGGGCGTAGCGGTTCATCAGGCCGCGGCCGGTGCCGATGGGCGAGCCCCAGGGCATCAGCGCCTGGCAGCCGGCGTCGCGCAGGCGCTGGCAGAGCACAAGATCGTCCGTGCAGTAGGGCAGCACCTTGAAGCCCTGGTCGATCAGTTCCCGGGCCGCCTCCAGCAGACCGAAGGGGTCCGGCTGCAGGTTGTAGTCGTCGCCGATCACCTCGAGCTTGATCCAGGGCGTGTCGAAGAGCTCGCGCGACATCTGCGCCAGTGTGATGGCCTCCCGGGCCGAGCGGCAGCCGGCGGTGTTGGGCAGCAGCCGGCAGCCGCTGTCGCGCAGGATCTGCCAGAAGGCCTCGCCGTCGCCGGCCGCGGGGTTCTGCCGGCGCAGGCCCAGGGTCACCATCTCGCAGCCGGCGGCCCGGATGGCCTGCTGCATCACCGTGGGCGAGGGGTAGAGGGCGGTGCCGAGCAGGAAGCGGCTGGCGAAGGCCTCGTCATACAGCGTCAGGGTATCGTCGTGCAGCGCGTCCATCAGCCACCTCCTACCGGGGCCACGATATCGATACGGTCGTTTTCCTGCAGGACCCGTCCGGCGTAGGCCGAGCGGGGCACGAACTCGCCGTTGACCGCCACCGCGACCCGGCGGTCGGCGTAGTGCCACGCCTGCAGGGCGTCGGCGAGCGGTGTGCCGGCGGGAAGGCGGGCGGTCTCGTCGTTGAGTCGCAGGGTGATCTGGTTCATGCGGCGTTCTCCTGCGGCGGGCGTGCCGCCAGTGTGTCGGCGAAGGGCCGGTCACCGTGGCCGCGGATCCCGGCCAGCAGGTGGCAGACCACGGCCGGTGCCAGCAAGTAACCGTGCCGGAACAGGCCGTTGGCGGTGATCAGCTCCTGCTGTTGAGTGACATGTGGCAGGTTGTCGAGGAAGGCGGGACGCAGGTTGACCCCCTGCTCCAGGATGCGCGCCTCGGCGAAGGCCGGGGACAGGGTATAGAGGGCGCTGCCCAGCTCCAGCGAGGATTGCAGGGACATGGGCGAGCGGTCCTCGCTCTCGATCTGGGTGGCCCCGATGACGAAGCGATCCTCCGGCTTGGGGACCACGTAGAGCTGGTAGCGGGGGTGCATCAGCCGTACCGGCCGCGAGAGCTGGATCTCGGCCGTCCGCACGTGCAGGGTCTCGCCGCGCACGCCCCGCAGGCTCGGGTGGCGCGGTCGGGCGCCGGTGCCTCGACAGTCCACGACCAGGTCGAAGCGCCGGGGGCCGTCGGCGGTGACGACCTCGCCGGGGAAGGTCTCCACCGGGCAGTGGGCATGGCACTCCCCGCCCAGGGCGCGAATCTCGTCCAGCAGGCGGGTGAGCAGGGCCCGGTTGTCCAGGTGGGCCTCGTCCGGCAGGAACAGGCCCTGGTGGAAGCCGGGCGCCAGGTCGGGCTCCAGCCGATGGATCCCCCGGGCGTCGAGCGTCCGGCAGGGGGAGTCGCCGCCCAGCGCATGGTCGAGGTCGCGGCGGAACTGGGTGAGCTCACCCAGGTCCTGGGGGTGCGCTACCATCAGGCTGCCGTTCTGCTGCCACAGCGATTGAGCGTCGAGGGCTTCGAGCCACCTCGGCCATTGGGCCAGGGCGAAGCGGCCCATGTCGTAAACGCAGCGTTCGGAGATCGCCGTTTCGCAGAGCGGGGCGACCATGCCGGCGGCGGTCCAGGCGGCAGCGGGCGGGGCGTCCAGGTCCCCGGCGTCGTAGAGGGTGACGGCGTGGCCGTCGCCGAGCAACTGCCAGGCGACCAGGCGCCCCAGCAGGCCGGCGCCGGCGACGGCGATGTGATCGGTGGTGTGTGTCACGATAGCGGCCATCCAGCAGCAGGCATGGCTGACCAGGGGGGATGACGGCAGGGGGCGGGCAGGAATGACACGCGCTTGTTCCCTCCGCAGGCATCAACCTGATCAGGTTCAACGGGTTCGGCCGTACCGATCTCAGCCCCCGTGCACGGCTCCATGAGCGTGCCGGGGCTCCCCGACAAGTCCTGCCAACTTAACCAAAGATGCCCGGGCACGCAATCTCGTCGCGTACCCGGGCATCAGAGGGGATGGCGTCCTGTCCGCCTCAGGCGCAGTCGGCGGCACCTTCGCCGAACATGTCAAACAGTAGTTCGCGGCCGAGGCCGGTCAGCACGAAGCGCTGCTGGTCGTTCCAGGTGGCGGCCCGGCTGGTCTCGAGGATGTGTTGGCAGGGTGCCCAGTCGCGGTCGGCTTCGCCGAGTGCCTTGAGGGCGTTGCGGTCGAGGCCGCGGTGCGGGACGGTGACCGTCTCGAGGACGTGCCCCTGGCGATAGAGCAGGGCGGCCATGTTGGAGAGGCACTGACGCAGGCTGCGCTGCATGCCGTGGGTGCTGGGGGTGTCATCTATCATGCTGCCGCATCTCCTGAAGGGATTCTGCTGCAGCGCATTATACATGCGACGAAGGTTGATGTCATACCAAGGTCTAACATGCCCCGCCGTGGCAGCCTCCACGCCGGGCGGGGCAGCATCCCTCACCCCTCCACTCGCCCCAGCAGCAGGAACTCGATCAGTGCCTTCTGCGCATGCAGGCGGTTGCCGGCCTCCTGCCAGACCACGGCCCGCGGATCATCGAGCAGGGTCGTGCTGATCTCCTCGCCGCGATGGGCGGGCAGGCAGTGCAGGAAGAGCACGTCCTCCTTCGCCCGGTCGAGCATCGCCTCGCTCACCTGGAGGCCGGCGAAGTCCGCCTCGCGCCTGGCCTGCTCCTCTTCCTGGCCCATGGAGGCCCAGACGTCGGTGGTGACCAGGTCGGCTTCCGCCACGGCCTGCTGGGGATCGCGGAGGATGGTCACCCGGTCGCTGGCGGCCGCGAGAATGTCCTGGCGGGGCTCGTAGCCCTCCGGACAGCAGATGCGCAGCTGGAAGTCGAACTGGCGGGCGGCGTTGATCCAGGAATGGCACATGTTGTTGCCGTCGCCGATCCACACCGCGGTGCGGCCCTTGACGCTGCCGCGCAGCTCGGTCCAGGTCATCACATCGGCGAGCAGCTGGCAGGGATGGTAGTCGTCGGTGAGCGCGTTGATCACCGGCACCGTGCTGGCGGCGGCATATGCCTCCAGTCCCTCGTGGGAGAAGGTGCGGATCATCACCGCGTCGACCATCTCCGAGAGTACCCGCGCGGTATCGCCGATGGGCTCACCGCGGCCGAGCTGGGTGTCGCGGGGCGAGAGGAAGAGCGCATGGCCCCCGAACTGCGCCATGGCGGTCTCGAAGGAGACCCGGGTGCGGGTCGAGGACTTCTCGAAGATCATCGCCAGGGTGCGGTTGGCGAAGGGCGTGTAGGTCGGCCCGTGGGTCTTCAGGCCGTTCTTGATCGAGATGGCGCGCTGGACCAGGTAGCGCAGCTCGTCCGGACTGAGGTCAAGCAGGGTGAGGAAATGGCGGGTGGCCATGGTGTCGCTCCACGGGAAAAAACGACCATCCTAGCCAGCCCACGGGGGATGCGCAACGCGCCCGTCATCAGTAGAATGGCCCTCATCCACAAGGCCGACCAGCTTGCTCGGGTATTGCCCGGGCGCCTGCCGGCCACGGTCTATCGCGGCCCGGTCCGTCGAGATCCGGCCACACGAGAAAGGGAGATGTCATGAGCACCACCGTCGAGAACATCCAGCGCCAGATCGGCGAGAACCCCATCCTGATCTACATGAAGGGTACCCCCCAGCTGCCGCAGTGCGGCTTCTCCGCCCAGACCGTCCAGGCCCTGATGGCCTGTGGCGAGCGCTTCGCCTTCGTCAACGTCCTGGATAACCCGGACATCCGCGCCGAGCTGCCCAAGGTGGCCAACTGGCCGACTTTCCCTCAGCTGTGGGTCGAGGGCGAGTTGGTCGGTGGCTGTGACATCGTGGTCGAGATGCACCAGAGCGGCGAGCTCGAAAAGCTGGTCAAGGCCGCGGCCTCGCGTGCCCAGGCCGAGGAGTCGGGCGGCGAGAAGCAGTAAGCGCCTAGCTACAAGCGCCGAGCTACAAGCGCCGAGCTACAAGCGCCGAGCTACAAGCAACCCCCGAAGGCTGAGACCTTCGGGGGTTGCTTTTGAACGAGATCATCACACGCTTCTGGCCGCTTGGTGCTACTCCTCCAGCCCCTGCTCCTTCTGGGCCAGGGCCCAGCCGCCCAGGTCCTTGTAGCGGTTGACCATGGCACAGAACAGCTCGGCGGTGCGCTCGGTGTCGTAGCGCGCCGAGTGGGCCGCGCTGTTGTCGAACTCGATGCCCGCGGCGCGGCAGGCCCGGGCCAGCACGGTCTGGCCATAGACCAGGCCACCGAGCGATGCCGTGTCGAAGCTCGAGAAGGGATGGAAGGGGTTGCGCTTGATGCCGCAGCGGTTCACTGCTGCGTTGAGGAAACCGTGGTCGAAGGCGGCATTGTGGCCGACCAGCACGGCCCGTGTGCAGCCATGGGCCTTGATGGACTTGCGCACCGGGCGGAAGATCTCGCCCAGCGCCTCGGCCTCGCTGACGGCCACCTGTCGTCGCAGCGGGTCATCCAGCCGGATGCCGGTGAAGTCCAGCGCCGACTGCTCCACGTTGGCCCCCTCGAAGGGAGTGACATGGTAGGCATAGGTGGCGTCGGGGATCAGGTTGCCTTCCGGGTCCATGGTCAGGGTGACCGCGGCAATCTCGAGGATCGCATCGCCCTCGGGATTGAATCCGCCGGTTTCCAGATCCACCACCACGGGCAGGAAGCTGCGGAATCGCTGCGCCATGAGTTCGCGGGCGATCGCTTCGCTCATGCACCTCTCCTTGTCTGGGCCATCGTGTTTTGAAACCGCGAAAGTCTAGCAGCTTGCCATCAGCGAGTCGCGTCGCCGGTATTCGCTGCAGGCTCGTCGCGCTATAATCACCGTCTTTACGACTGTTACGAGAGGAGCCTCAGCATGTCCGATGTCAAGAAGGTCGTGCTCGCCTATTCCGGCGGCCTGGATACGTCCGTCATCGTCAAGTGGTTGCAGGAAACCTATGACTGCGAGGTCGTGACCTTCACCGCGGACATCGGCCAGGGCGAGGAGGTCGAGCCGGCCCGCGCCAAGGCCCAGGCGCTGGGGGTCAAGGAGATCCATATCGAGGATCTTCGCGAGGAGTTCGTGCGCGACTACGTCTATCCGATGTTCCGCGCCAACACCATTTACGAGGGCGAGTATCTGCTCGGCACCTCCATCGCCCGCCCGCTGATTGCCCGTCGCCTGATCGAGATTGCCAACCAGACCGGTGCCGACGCCATCTCCCATGGCGCCACCGGCAAGGGCAACGACCAGGTGCGCTTCGAACTCGGCGCCTATGCGCTGAAGCCCGGCGTCAAGGTGATCGCGCCCTGGCGCGAGTGGGATCTCACCTCCCGCGAGAAGCTGATGGCCTACTGCCAGCAGCACGACATCCCGGTGGATTTCTCCTCCACGAAGAAGAAGTCGCCCTACTCGATGGATGCCAACCTGCTGCACATCTCCTACGAGGGCGGCATTCTCGAGGACCCCTGGGCCGAGGCCGAGGAGGACATGTGGCGCTGGAGCGTGTCGCCGGAGGCCGCGCCGGACACCCCTACCTATATCGAGCTGACCTACGAGAAGGGCGATATCGTGGCCATCGACGGCGTGCCGATGAAGCCCCACGAGGTGCTCGAGAAGCTCAACACGCTGGGCGGCGACAACGGCATCGGCCGCCTCGACATCGTCGAGAACCGCTATGTGGGGATGAAGTCCCGCGGCTGCTACGAGACGCCGGGAGGCACCATCATGCTGCGCGCCCACCGCGCCATCGAGTCGCTGACCCTCGACCGCGAGGAGGCGCACCTCAAGGACGAGCTGATGCCCAAGTATGCCGAGGTGATCTACAACGGCTACTGGTGGAGCCCGGAGCGTCGCATGCTGCAGGCGGCCATCGACGAGACCCAGAAGAACGTCTCCGGCGTGGTGCGCATGAAGCTCTACAAGGGCAGTGCCACCGTGGCGGGCCGCCGTTCCGACCAGTCGCTGTTCGACGAGTCCATCGCCACCTTCGAGGACGATGCCGGCGCCTATGACCAGAAGGATGCCGAGGGCTTCATCAAGCTCAACGCCCTGCGCCTGCGCATCGCTGCCGGCAAGGGCCGCAGGCAGGACTGAGACGGACCGTCATGCCTTCCTCGACGCCGGCTTGCCGCCGGCGTCGTCGTGTGGAGGCCCATCACCTGTGAGGAGAGCACCATGTTCAAGAAACTGTTATCCGGCCTGCTCGGCGGTGGCGATAGCAAGTCCGGCAACGCCTCGGCCGCCGAGCCGGTGGAGTACAAGGGCTTTTTGATCATCTCCGAACCGGCCGACCAGGGTGGTCAGTACCGCGTCAGCGGCTGGATCCGCAAGCCGCTGCCCGCCACCGATGGCGAGGAGGGCGAGATGCTCGAGCATCGCTTCGAGCGCTCCGACATGCTGCCCGGTCGCGAGGCCTGTGACGCCCTGATGGTCAGCAAGGCGCAGCGCTTCATCGACGAGGTCGGCGACGAGATGTTCTCCTAGCTCGCTCACTCGAGTGCTCCGGGCGGGTGCCCTCGCTATACTTCAGGACATGCCGATTCGTCCCGTGATCCGGAGTCTCCATGCGCCTGCTGCATCGACCCTCGCCCTGGCGAGCGCTCTTCGCCACCGATGCGTTGCCCGACCCCGGCGGCTGGCCGGCGCTGCTGGCCCCGCTGGGCCAGGCCCTGGCAAACCTGGGGCCCACCCCCGCCCTGGCCGAGGCCCATGCCTGGCAGGGCCAGCTGGTGGAGGCGCTGGACCGGCTCGACCTGCCCGCCTGGCGAATCAGCCAGCTGGTCAGCGACCACAACGACTGGCTCTATCGGCGGGCCATCACGCTCTCCCTGGAGGAGATGCGCGGCCTGGGCTGGGGTGCTCCGCCGACGGCCTTCTGCGTGCTGACCCTCGGGTCGGGGGCACGCCACGAGAGCCTGCTGGCGCCGGATCAGGACAACGCCATGATCATCGCCGACTACCCCGACGAGCGGCATACCGAGATCGACGGGTATTTCCAGTCCCTGGGCGAGCGCTTCACCGCGCGCCTCGATGAGGCCGGGATCCCGCTCTGCCAGGGCCATGTCATGGCCCGCTGGCCGATGTGGCGCAAGCGGCTCTCGGAGTGGCGCGCACAGCTCGAGATCTGGACCGCGGAGCGTCGCGTCAAGCGTGTCCAGCAGGCCAACATCCTGCTCGACTTCCACCCTGTCCATGGCGAGGCCGCGCTGGCCGAGGCCCTGGCCGATCGGGTGGCCCGGCTGCTGCCGACATCGCATCTGTTCCTCGACGAGATGGCGAGCCTGCTCGATGAGCTGCCGCTGGCCCTGGACCGTCTCGGCCGACTCAGCGGTGACGGCGAGGGCGCTCCCCATGAGCGGGCCATCAACCTCAAGCGCCAGGGGATGCTGCCGCTGGTGAATGCCGTGCGCCTGCTGGCACTGCGCCACGGGGTGCGCCCGCCGGATACCCGCTCGCGGCTGGTGGCACTGGTGATGCAGGAGGTGCTCGGCACCGAGCATGCCCGGGCCCTGACCGCGGCGCTCGAGCGGTTGCAGGCGCTGATGCTCGACGAGCAGCGCCTGGCCCTGGCCGAGGGGCGCAGCCCCGATGGCTGGGTGAACATCGCCCGCCTGGGCGAGGACCAGCGCCAGCTGCTGCGTCATGACCTGTTGCAGATCCGCGCGCTTCTGAGAAGAGCGCGGAAGCCATAAGAACCCGCCGGGAGCTGGAAGAGCGCCCGCTTCGCGGGCTTAAGCTGGAAGCTTGAAGAAAGCCTTGACACCGTGTTGGGTGGCTACAGGCTGCCTTTCAGCTTTCAGCTTTCAGCTTTCAGCTTTCAGCTTTCAGCTTTCAGCTTTCAGCTTTCAGCTTTCAGCTTTCAGCTTAAGCCTTCTCGGGCGGTGCCTCGGGCAGCTCCATCACCAGGCAGGCACCGCCCAGTCGCGGCGCCTCCTCGACCCACAGCCGCCCGCCCAGATGGGCGACGATGCCGCGGCTGATGGGCAACCCCAGGCCGCTGCCTCGGGGCCGGCCGCGCGTCTCGCCCCCCTCCTGGCGCTGGATCTGGTGGAACTTCTCGAAGACCCGTTCGCGCTCGTCCTCGGCGATGCCGGGGCCATTGTCCTCCACGGCGAGGCGGTAGTGGTCCTTGTAGCGCTCGAGGCGCAGCAGCACCTTCGGGGCGTCGTCGTCGGCAAACTTGCCGGCGTTGTCGAGCAGGTTGATGATCACCTGTTCCAGGCGGTCCGGGTCGCCGATGACCGTCGCGGTCTCCGGCGTGATCTCGACCTCCAGGGTCACCCCGCGGTTCTCCTGCAGCCGGTGCACCGCATCCACGCTGTGGCGGGCCAGGGCCACCAGGTCCAGGCGCTGTGGCTCCAGGGTCAGGCGGCCGCTCTCCAGCCTGGCCAGGTCCAGGATCTCCTCGATCAACCGCGAGAGCCGCTGGCTCTCGCGGACCACCACGTCGAGGAAGTGGCGGCGCTTCTCGTCGGGCAGGTCGCCGCTGTCACGCAGGATCTCGGCAAAGGCCCGGATCGAGGTGAGGGGCGTGCGCAACTCGTGGCTGACCATGGCCACGAACTCGTCCTTGAGGCGGTCGAGCTCGCGCAGGCGTTCGTTGGCCGCGCGCAGCTCCTCGCTGGTGCGCGCGAGCTCCCGGGACTTCTGCTCCAGGCGGCGGTTGACCTCCAGGGTCTCGGAGGTGGTGTCGAGAATGCTGAGGATCGACTCGAGGTTCAGGGCCTCGCCGCGCACCACCGAGTCGATCAGTACCCGCGCCGAGGCGCTGCCCAGCGAACCGGCCAGGGCCTGCTCGGCGCGGGCGGTCAGCCCCGGCGGCGCGGGCTGGCTGTCGTCGGCGGCCTCGTCGGGATGGGTGGCGAAGACGCGGGCGGTGGCGGCCCCTCCCAGGTAGCGGTCGAGCAGGGCGCGCAGTTCGCCCCGGGTGGTCTGGCCCTGCCACAGCGAGGTCTGCACCAGGCCGGGATGCATGGCCTCGGTGAACAGCGCCGCCTGGGTCTGCTCCAGCGGTGACTGGCGGGTGAACAGCGAGATGCCTACCAGCAGGCCGAGATTGGCGCCCAGGCTCCATAGCAGCGAGTGGGTATAGATGTCCCAGCCCTCGAGCCCGAACAGCGCATAGGGCCTCAGCCAGGCGAGCCCCCAGGGGCCCTGGTCGAGGAAGCCGGCATCCAGCCAGCCGGACTGGGCGAAGCCCGGGATCAGCAGGGTCCAGGCCCAGATCAGGAAGCCCGCGCTCATGCCCAGTCCGGCCCCCAGGCGGTTGGCACCCCGCCAGTACATGCCGATCAGCAGCGCCGGGGCGAACTGGCAGGCGGCGGCGAAGGAGACCAGGCCGATGGTCACCAGGCTGTAGGCGTCGCCGATCAGCGCATGGTAGAGGTAGCCGAGCAGCAGGATGAGCAGGATGGCCACGCGCCGGATGCGCAGCAGCCAGCCGGCGAGCTCGCCGCGGGTGCTCAGGTGGAGGTGGCGCGAGCGCAGCAGCAGCGGCATCACCAGCTGGTTGCTGACCATGGTCGACAGGGCGATGGTCTCGACGATCATCATGCCGGTGGCGGCCGAGAGGCCGCCGATGAAGACCAGCAGCGGCAGCCCTTCCAGCCCTGCCGAGAGGGGCAGGGTGAGCACGAAGCTGTCCGGGTCGCTGCTGACGTCACCCAGCAGCAGCCCGGCCAGGGCGATGGGGATCACGAAGAGGTTGATCACCAGCAGGTAGAGCGGGAAGAGCCAGCTGGCGCGCTTGAGGTGACGCTCATCGACGTTCTCGACCACCAGCACCTGGAACTGCCGCGGCAGAGTGAGAAAGGCCAGGAACGCCAGCACCAGCATCCCCACCCAGCCCAGGGCGCCCCCGGGCACCGCTTCCATGCTCATCAGCCGGGTGAGTTCGGGTATGGCGACGACGCGGGCGAAGAGGTCCGCCGGGCCGTTGAAGAGCACGAAGACGGTGAAGACCCCGACCGAGAGGAAGGCCACCAGCTTGACCAGCGACTCGAAGGCGATGGCCGCCACCATGCCCTCGTGGCGCTCGCTGGCGTCCAGGTGGCGGGTGCCGAAGAGGATGATGAACACCGCCAGCACCAGGGCGACCCAGAAGGACTTGTCGGCCCAGAAGCTCTCGTCGGCCAGGCGCAGCTCGGCGGCCTGCGGATAGTTGACCAGCACCGCGTGGCTCACGGTGATGGCCTTGAGCTGAAGGGCGATGTAGGGGGTGATGCCGATCAGGGCGATCAGCGCCACCAGGGCCCCCAGGCTCGAGCTCTTGCCGTAGCGGGCGCTGATGAAGTCGGCGATGGAGGTGATGCGCTGGGCGCTGGCGATGCGCACCATCTTGCGGATCACGAAGGGGGCCATCAGCATCGCCAGGGTCGGGCCCAGGTAGATCAGCAGGAAGCTGGGGCCGTACTGGGCCGCGCGGCCGACGCTGCCGTAGAAGGTCCAGGCGGTGCAGTAGACGGCAATGGAGAGCGCATAGACGGTGGGCGAGCCGATCAGCGAGCGTCCCTGCTCGGCGCGGCGGTCCCCCCAGGCGGCGATGACGAAGAGCAGCGCCAGGTAGCCGAAGGCCACCGTCAGGACCACGACACTGCTTCTCATGGCGTGTCAGCCTGCATCCGGGGTCACTCCTCGTGACGGTGTTCCATCAGCCAGGCCATCAGGGCGATGACCGCGCCCCAGGCCAGGAACAGGTAGGCCACCAGCCAGCCCGGGGCCAGCGGGGACCGGTCGGCGATCAGCAGCAGGGGCGGGGAGAAGAGCAGGGCCGCCAGCACGATCAGCGCGACTAGGCGCTCCTTCAGGCGCGGCGTGTTCACGAGGCGAAGGCGTCCTCCTTGTCGAAGGCGCTGGCCTGCAGGGCCAGTGCCTGCTCCAGCGTCTCGATGCCACGCGCCTCCAGCCGGGGCAGCAGCGAGAGCCACAGCTCTGCGGTGACCCGGGCGTCGCCCAGGGCGGTGTGTCGGGTCCCCGGCGGGAAGCTGAGGTCATAGCGGTCGGCCAGGCTGTCCAGGTCGTGGCCGTCGAGGCTGTCGTCGAGTGCCCGGGAGAGCAGCAGGGTGTCGAGCACCGGCATGTCGAACGCGATGCCGCCACCGGGGGGCTGGATGGCCAGCAGGTCGAAGGCGGCGTTGTGGGCCAGGATCACCGCCTCGCCGATGTAGTCGCGAAAGCGCGGCAGGGCCAGGTTGAGCGGCGGGGCCCCGGCCACGTCGTCATCGGTGATGCCGTGGATGGCGGTGCTGGCTGGCGGGATGGGCCGTTCCGGGTCGACCCGCAGGTCGAAGGTGTCGCTGGCCAGCAGTCGCGCATTGACGATGCGGCAGGCGCCGATGCTGACCACGGTGTCGCCGCGGCGCAGCTCCAGACCGGTGGTCTCGGTGTCGAAGGCCACGACCTCCAGGGTCCTCAGGGGCCGGGCCGCCAGTTCGGCATCCGGCGGGGGCATGTCGGCGATGCCGAAATCGTGGAATTCCGGGCGCGGCGGGGTGCGCGGGCGTGGAGCGCCGACCCGTTCGGTGGCCGGCAGCGGCAGGCGCAGCCGGGCATGCTCGCCGTCCTGGTCGGCGATGCTCCAGGCATCGCTGGTGTGCTGTCGCAGTACATCGCCGACCCGGGGGGCCAACGGCAGGGCCTCCAGCCGCTCGGCGCGCCACTCGTCCAGCACCTTCTCGCCCAGCGGGCGTCCTCGCCAGATCAGGTCCAGGTAGACCCGACGGTTGCCCAGGCAGACCTCGCCTTCCAGCTCGGCCTGGCCGGAATGCGCCGCCAGGCGCGCGAGCAGCGAGTCGAGCAGCACCAGCAGGGCCGGGGCGTCGCCTTTCAGCCAGGCGGGCATGCCGATGGGGATTATGCGCAGGGACGCGCTGTCCTGGCGCTCGTCGAGGGCCGCCCAGAGGTCATTGGACCATAGCGGGACCAGGCGCTCGCCCTCGCGATGCATGTCCTCCATGAGTCTGCCCATGCGCTCGAGCTGGGCGGCCAGGGCGCGGCTCTCCTCGTCGATCACCGCCTCCAGGCGCTTCCCGAGTTCGCCGGCCTCGGCGTCGTCGCGCACGCCGACCAGGGCGTCGGCGGCACTGGTCAGGCTGGCGCTATGTCGGCGCAGTACCGGCAGCATCTCGGCGATGTCGGCACGGGCCCCCATCTCGCTGGTCCAGGCCGCCGTGGTGTCGGTCAGGGTCAGCAGTGTCTCGTGGTTGCTGTCGGGGACGCGGCGCAGTATCACATGCAGCCAGCGCTCGTCGCAGGGCACCAGGATCTCTCGCGGCGCCCCGTCATCGGGCAACTGGCCCAGCGCATCCTCCAGGCTGGAGATCGGCAGCAGGGCATCGAGGCGCTTGCCGAGCCCCAGGCCGGGGTGGCCCTCGAACAGCGTCTCGGCAGCCTGGTTGAAGAGCAGCACCCGGCGGTGGTGGTCGCAGAGCAGCAGCGGCGTGTCGAGCACCTGGAGCAGGGTCTCGAGCTCCTGGCGGATGCGGGCGGCACTGCGTGCGCCCTCGGCATGGGCGGTGGCCAGCCGCTCGCGGTCGGCCCGCCAGGCCTCACGAACGCGCATGAGGTCGGGACCGAGTCCTCGCAGCCAGCCCTCGGGCGGATAGTCCTGGCGGGCATCCGGGTTGGCCACCAGGCGGGCCAGCTGCACCTGCAGGTGACGCAGGGGCGTGAACAGCTGGCGCTCGAGCAGCAGGCCGACCAGGAAGATGGTCCCACCCCCGGAGAAGCAGCCCAGCCACAGCAGCAGCCGCGCCATGCCTTCGAGGCCGGCAAGGCTGTCCAGCCAGAGGGCGAACACGGCGCCGCCGAAGATACTGATGCCGCTGAGCAGCAGCCACAGGCCGATCAGCCGCTGGCGGCGAGGCAGGCGGGAGCCACGCTTGGCCATCAGGACACCTCGGCGAGCAGCGTCTTGACCTTCTCGACCAGCGCCTGGGTCGAGAAGGGCTTGGTGATGTAGTCATCGGCCCCCAGGGCCAGGCCCTTCTCGCGCTCCACCTCGCGCCCGTGGGCCGTGAGCATGATGATCGGCAGCCGGGCATGGGCGGGGTCGCCACGCAGGCGCTCGAGGACGTCGAAGCCGCTGATGCCGGGCAGACTGATGTCCAGCAGGACCAGATCCGGGGGCGACTCGGCGATGCGCGACAAGGCACTCTCGCCATCCTCGGCGGTGTCGACCTGGAAGCCGGCCTGCTGCATCAGGAATTCCAGGGACAGGACGATGTTGGGTTCGTCGTCCACCACCAGCACCTTGGCCATGGTGCCCTCCTATGAGTGTGCGGTCTTTTATGCATGGTTGCCGATCAGTCTAGTGGCCGGCCGGGCGGTGGCAAAGACGACCTTGGCAGGAGGCGAGGGGGATGGCGTGCTAGGGTGCGGGGATTGCCCCCGCTACCGGGGGCGCCATCGAGGAGGACGGCATGATCAAGGTCCATCATCTGGAGAACTCCCGCTCCCAGCGTGTCCTGTGGCTGCTGGAGGAGCTCGGCGTCGATTACGAGGTCATCACCTATCGGCGCGACCCCCGCACCATGCTGGCGCCCGCGTCGCTGCGCAAGGTCCATCCGCTGGGCAAGTCGCCGGTCATCAGCGACGAGGCCCGGGAGGGTCGGGTGGTGGCGGAATCGGGGGCGATCCTCGAGTACCTGGTCGAACGCTTCGATGCGCCGGGCCGGCTGGTGCCGCCGGCGGGCAGTGACGCGTACGAGCGCTATCGCTTCTGGCTGCACCATGCCGAAGGTTCTGCCATGCCGCCGCTGGTGATGCGGCTGGTGTTCGCCTCGCTCGGCAAGCCTCCGGTGCCGGCGCTGGCCCGGCCCCTCGGCCGGCTTTTCGCCCGGGGGGTGGAGCGGCAGTTGCTGGCGCCGCAGATCCGCCAGCTGAGCAACTACTGGGAAGCCGAACTCGAGCGTGGCGCCTGGTTCGCCGGAGAGGCGTTCAGTGCGGCCGACATCCAGATGAGCTTTCCGCTGCTCGCCCTGGAGGACGGGGGCGGCCTGTCCGGCTACCCCAGGCTTCAGGCCTTCCTGGCGGCCTGCCGCGAGCGTCCGGCCTATCGCCGTGCGGTGGAGCGGGGGGGCGAGTTCTCCTTGTCATGACGGGGCGTGGCTACTTGCGGTGCCGGCCGAGCCCGCGCCTCGGACCCAGCGGACCCAGCCACAGCCAGACCTGCAGGACCACCAGTACCGGCAGCCACCAGGCCGGCGCGCCGGTCACCCAGTTGAGCACCAGATGGATGAAGAAGGCGGTGATGCCGGCGACGAGGCCCACCAGCGGGAAGAGCAGGGGGCGTTCGCGGCCGGGCCAGCGTGTCAGCCGGCAGAGCGAGCCGAGAAGGGCGCCGAAGGCGGCCGCCAGGGAGAGGGGGATCAGCAGGTCCAGCATGTCGAGCCTCGTGTCGAGGGACGGGATGAAGCGGCCAGCCTAGCGACTAACGAGAGGCGTGGCGCTTCGACTTTGGGGTCAGTCACCGCGGCGTAGCAGGTGGTTGCGCAGTGCCAGGTCGGCCCGCCCCAGCCACTCGTGCAGGGCACGGGTGCTCTGGTGGAGGTGGTAGGCGCGCGGGATCACTACCTGAACGCCAGGCGGTGGGGCGCTCGCGAACTCGGTCGGTGCGGCCGTGACGGACAGGCCGGCGCGCTCGAACTCCGCCACTGCCCTCGGCAGGTGCCATGCCTGGGAGACCAGCGCAACATGCCCGATACCATCACCGCCCAGCATCTCGGCGGTGTAGCGGGCATTCTCGGCGGTACTGCGGCTGCGCCCCTCCATCCAGCGAACGGGCACCTCGAAGACCTCGCGAAGCGCCGCTGCCATCAGGCTCGCCTCGGCGCTGTGCTCGTCGTGCACGCGCCCCCCGCTGACCAGTAGCGGCAGCCGGGTCTCGCGGTGCAGGTGGGCGCCATAGGCCAGCCGACGCCAGCTGGCATTGGACGGGGCATCGCCCCAGCCGAATTCCGGGGAGGCGTAGTCGCGTCCGCCGCCGAGAATGACGATGGCCTCGGCCTGGCGCAGCTGGCCGGGGCCGGCCAGGGCGGGAGGCTCGAGCCCCTGGCGCAGGGCGTGGCTCGCCAGCGGGGTGGAGAGAGCCAGCAGGCTGGCCAGCCCCAGGGTGACCAGCAGGCCACCGGCCAGCCGGCGAGCGCCCATCGCCAGGCCGCCGAGGATCAGCAGGGCATTGACCACGGGCGGCAGCAGGAGATACTTCAGCGCTTCCATGGGCGGGTCTCGTTGGCGGTCATGCTGCCAGTGAACCAGCCGGCGGGCACTTGTGCCAGCCAAGGGCCCTGCGGAGCCTGCTGCCTCGAGGCGGACGGTTCGTCACGGGCCGGCGAGGGCGCCTGTCACAGCTCGGTCTTGTCCGGGTACTCGCAGAGGTCCTCGATGATGCAGCTGCCGCAGCGGGGCTTTCGGGCCAGGCAGGTGTAGCGCCCGTGGAGGATCAGCCAGTGGTGGGCATCCTGGCGGAACTCCCTGGGCACATGGCGCAGCAGCTTCCTCTCGACCTCGACCACGTCCTTGCCCCTGGCGATCCCGGTGCGGTTGGCCACGCGGAAGATATGGGTATCCACGGCGATGGTGGGCTCGCCGAAGGCGGTGTTGAGGATGACGTTGGCGGTCTTTCGGCCGACGCCCGGCAGGGCCTCGAGGGCCTGCCGGGTGCGGGGCACCTCGCCGCCATGCTGCTCGACCAGGATCCGGCAGGTCTTCATCAGGTTCTCGGCCTTGGTGTTGTAGAGGCCGATGGTCCTGATGTGCGCCTTGAGACCGTCGATCCCCAGCGCGAGGATCGCTTCTGGCGTGTTGGCCACCGGGAAGAGCCGGGCGGTGGCCTTGTTCACTCCGACGTCGGTGGCCTGGGCCGAGAGCAGCACGGCGGCGAGCAGCTCGAAGGGGGTGGTCCAGTGCAGTTCGGTGGTCGGCTCGGGGTTGTGGTCGCGTAGCCGCGCGAAGATCTCGTGGCGTTTCTGGGCGTTCATGCTCGGCTCATGGAGAGGAGACGTGATGGAGGGCGGCCCGAGCGTCATCGAGCAGCCGACTGGCGCTGTCGACCTGTCCCTGGGCAGCCTCGATTGCGCTGGCCTCGCCCTGGCGCTCGGCATGGGCCAGCTGCTGCCTGGCCCGGCGCAGGGCCTGCTCCGCGGCGTTGATGGCCATCTGTCGCTGGCGCCGCGGGTCGGGCCCGCCAGCGTTGCTCGCGCTAGACCGCTGGCGCTGTCGAATCAGCCGCTTCTGGCGCTCCATGCGCCTCTCCCGGGCCTCTCGGGCCAGGCGCTGCTGGCGGGCGCGATGGCGACGGCGTCCTTGCTCGGCGCGGCGGGCCAGGTAGGCGTCGCGCGCCTCATCGGTCTCGGCGGCTTCCCAGGCGGGGTGGGGCAGCAGGTCGATGCAGTCCACGGGGCAGGGCGCCACGCAGAGCTCGCAGCCGGTGCATTCATCGACGATGACCGTGTGCATGCGCTTGGACGCCCCCAGGATGGCATCCACCGGGCAGGCCTGAATGCACTTGGTGCAGCCGATGCATTCGGCCTCGCGGATCCAGGCCACCAGCGGCGGCTGGGCGGGCTCGGCCAGCGGCAGTGGCGCGCGGCCGGTCAGCGCCGCCAGCCGGGCCACGGTGGCCTCGCCGCCGGGCGGGCAGCGATTGATGGCCTCGCCGTCGACGATGGCCTCGGCATAGGGTCGACAGCCGGGCTGCCCGCACTTGCCGCACTGGGTCTGGGGCAGCTCGGCATCGATGGCCTCGATCAGCGCGGCCCGGGAGCGGGCATCGGTGTCCGTCACGGCGGCGCCTCAGCGCACCCGCTGGCCCGGCTCGGCGCCGGAATCCGGGCTGAGCAGGTAGATGCCGTCGTGATTGCCGGCGGCGAGCACCATGCCCTCGGACACGCCGAAGCGCATCTTGCGCGGTGCCAGGTTGGCGACCATCACCGTCAGCCGTCCCTCCAGGGCCTCCGGGGCATAGGCCGCACGGATGCCGGCGAACACGGTGCGGGTCTCGCCGCCCAGGTCCAGGGTCAGCTTCAGCAGCTTGTCGGCCTTCTCGACATACTCCGCCCGGGCGATGCGGGCGATGCGCAGGTCGACCCTGGCGAAGTCGTCGAAGCTGATCTCGTCACCGATGGGATCCTCGGCCAGGGGGCCCTTCGCCGTCTCCTTGAGTTTCTGTTCTTCCACCAGGTCCTCCTTCGATGCCGCCATCATGGCATCGATCTTGTCCCGCTCCACGCGGGTCATCAGGGGTTTGAACTTGGCGATCTTGTGGTCCACCAGCAGGGTGTGTCGGCTGTGCCAGTCGAGGGTCTCGAGCCCGAGGAACGCGCGGGCCTGCTCGGCCATGGCCGGTACCACCGGGGCCAGGTAGACCATCAGCTGGCGGAACAGGTTGATGCCCACCGAGCAGATCTCCAGCACCTCCTGCTCGCGGCCGGGCTGCTTGGCCAGTACCCAAGGCTCGGCCTCGGCGATGTAGGTGTTCGCCTCGTCGGCCAGTTCCATCACGCGGCGCATGGCGCGGCCGAACTCGCGGGCCTCGTACTCCTCGGCGATGGCGTCACCGGCGGCGATGAAGCGTGCCACCATCTCGGGCTCGCTGCAGTGGCCAGCGAGGCGACCGCCGCCGAGCTTCTTGACGAAGCCGGCGCAGCGGCTGGCGATGTTGACCACCTTGCCCACCAGGTCGCTGTTCACCCGCGCCGCGAAGTCCTCGAGGTTGAGGTCCAGATCGTCGACCCGTGAGGTCAGCTTGGCGGCGAAGTAGTAGCGCAGGTACTCGGGGTTGAGGTGGTCGGCATAGGTCGCGGCCTTGATGAAGGTGCCGCGAGACTTCGACATCTTGGCGCCGTTCACCGTGACGAAGCCGTGGCAGTTGACCGCCGTGGGCGTGCGGAAATCGGCGCCGTGCAGCATGGCCGGCCAGAACAGGGCGTGGAAGTAGACGATGTCCTTGCCGATGAAGTGATAGACCTCGGCGTCGGAGTCGGGTGCCCAGTAGGCGTCGAAGTCCATTCCCCGGCGGTCGCAGAGGTTCTGGAAGCTGGCCAGGTAGCCGATCGGGGCATCGAGCCAGACGTAGAAGTACTTGCCCGGCGCATCGGGGATCTCGAAGCCGAAGTAGGGGGCGTCGCGGGAGATGTCCCACTCGTTGAAGCCCGACTCGAACCACTCCATCAGCTTGTTGCGGATCTGCGGCTGGACATGGTCATCGTCGATCCACGCCTTCAGGAAATCGGCGAAGTCCGGCAGCTTGAAGAAGTAGTGGGTGGAGCTTCGCACCTCGGGTGCGGCACCGGAGATCGCCGAGACCGGATCGATCAGCTCCGCCGGCGTGTAGGTGGCCCCGCAGGCCTCGCAGTTGTCGCCGTACTGGTCCTCGGCCTTGCACTTCGGACAGGTGCCCTTGATGAAGCGGTCGGCCAGGAACAGCCCCTTAACCGGGTCGAACATCTGCTCGATGTCGCGGGTGGCGATATGCCCCTTGTCGCGCAGCCGGGTGTAGATCAGCTCGCTGAAGTGGCGGTTCTCCGGGGAGTGGGTCGAGTGATAGTTGTCGAAGGCCACCCCGAAGCGGGAGAAGTCGGTTTGGTGGTCGCGGGAGACCCGTTCGATCAGCGCCTCGGAGGTGATGCCCTCCTGCTCCGCGCGCAGCATGATGGCCGTGCCGTGGGCATCGTCGGCACACACGTAGTGGCACTCATGCCCGCGGCTCTTCTGGAAGCGCACCCAGATGTCGGTCTGGATGTACTCCAGCAGGTGGCCCAGGTGGATGGCACCGTTGGCATAGGGCAGGGCGCTGGTGACCAGGATCTTGCGCGAGGCGCGGGCGGAGTTCGACATGGCGGCTCAGGGTATCCCGTTGAAAATCAGGCCACGATTGTAGCCATCTTCGCGCATGGCTGCATCCGCGCTGACCGCCCGATTGGCGCGGCCTCCACCGCTCGGGTATGATGCCGCCATTCGGCGGGGCGTCAAACGGAGTGACGGCCGGCCGAAGGCTCTGCAACCGAAGTCACGCTGGAGATCCCTGTCCCCCCCTCACGGAGGAATTCCCCATGCGTCTACGTCATGCCCTGCCCCTGGCCGTTCTCGCCGCCCTTACCGCTGGCTGCACCAGCAGTGCCATCTCCCCGACCTATACCAGTGCCAACCCGGATATCATGCGGATTAGCGACGAGCGCCCTGCCGACCCGGAAAAGCGCGTCGAGGACCTCGGTTCCTACTGCGTCGAGGTCAGCGAGAGCTGGAACGCCCACGGCACCACCCCTGACGGCAAGAGTCTCTGGGCCAAGGATACCGCACGCACCGTCGTGCCCTGCGACTGAACGGCCCCGGCCCATGCCCCGCATGGGCCGGAACCCTGTGCCTCCCGACATCGGCAACGCCTCCCGGGGACCCTTCAATAGCGTTGCGCTTGGACCGTGAGGCCGCCAGCTCCTAGTGCCGGAGTTGCGCCAGCCGCTCCTTCAATCCGTTGATTTCATCGCTCAGCAGGTGGTCGGCGTCGAATTCGGCTTCGGCGATCAGTCGCGGCGGGTCATAGACCTCGATGTGGTCGCGGTGCTTCTTCAGCACGCGATCCTGCTCCAGCGCCTTGAGGATGCGATTGATATGCACCGGCGACAGGCCCAGGATGTTCCCCAGCAGCCGCTGGGAGACGGGAAATTCGAATGAGGCCAGCTCGACGTCCAGCACCTTTTCGAGGCGATTGAAGGTCTCGAGCATGAAATGCAGTACCTGTGAGCGCGCGCTGCGATGGAGGCTGATCAGCATCCGTTCGGTGAGGAGGGCTTCCTGACGGTTGATATTGGCAAACAGGGCGATCGCCAGGGGCGTGGAGGCCGCGACGATATCGACGACATTCTCGTGAGGGAAGGGCTGGACCCTGCCCAGGGTAATCATGCTGGCCTCGGTCACATGCCGCCTGAAGGTGAACTCCCGGAGACCGACGATATCACCGGGCAGCAGCAACTCGATGATCTGCTGCTCGCCGTCGGGGGTGTAGCGGATGGTGCAGGCCCAGCCCCTCTCCAGGATGAACAACTCGTCGACCCTGGAGCGAGCACGCCAGAGCAGCTCATGCTTCTTCACGGTGGTCGAGGTCTGCTCGAAGCTGGCCAGCAGCCGTGCCTCCGATTCATTCAGGTCGACATTTCGTCCCATGATGGTCTGGAAGAGGCTCATTCCATGTCCTCCAGCTGGTTGATAGCGGTGTGCGGATTGCTTTCCCCCTCGGCTGGCCGATGACAGTGTGCGGATGAGCAGCTGCCTCGCGCATGTCTGATGGTACCCGGATGGCGGTGCGTCTCTCCTGAGTCTAGTTGTGGCCGCTCGAGAGCACCATCACGCCTCGTGTCGGGAGCAGGAACGGCCATGGGCTGGGGCCTACGACGACATGGCACCGGGCGACCTCGCCGACCCTCCTCCAACGGCGGCCCGCGTCGTCGGCCATGCCTGACGTGTCGCCCTACCGCAGGATACCGCGAGGCGGAAGCGGGCATGGCCGAGTCGGCAACTGGTCCTCGGCTTCCTGGAGGATCTGGAGCTGAGTCTGGGCCTCGCCAATGCAGGCATTCAACAGGGCATTCAGCGCTGGGATGCCGTTATGCGCCTGAAGACGCTCGTAGAAGCGTCGCGATCGCCACTCCTCGAGCACTGCCCGGCTGAGCTCCCGGGCCGCCATCTCCTCATCGAGTATGAAGAAGTGGGCCTGCTGAGTAGCGTGAGCCCGTTGTTGAGAGGAGGCCTGCCAGGCCTGCGCGGCCGGGTCCCGAAGCACGGGTTCGCGCATCGGCAGCGAGGCCGACTCGACGATCAGGGCCTGGATCCGTTGCTGGCTCTGGACGGACAGGGCTTCCATGAGTCGGCTGATGCCGGTGTGATAGGTGATAAAGCGCAGGGACAGCCAGCGATAACGATGGTACTAGTGGTGTTCATGGTCGTTGGCCAGCGCCAGGACCTCCTCGACAGAGGTGATAACGCCCGGCTCTAGACCTGTCTTCATGCGCGGGTGATCGATCCGGCTGGTGACCATTGGTGTGTTCACGGTTCGCCTCACGTCGATGTGCTGAGTCGATGGCCAGGATGGTCCTGCGTCGCGTGCCATGGCACTAGCTCAGGCTAGCCAGCAATGCCGACAAGGTCTGCTAACCTGGGTTAATGATCCCCGGTTTTTATGCCTTGCTGCGTCGCGAGCGGCACGGATGATGGCCATCGCCGATTTTTCGTCAGAGGGAGGGGTCGTTGGGACTGGAGCGTCGTGCTTCGCTCGCTCACCGACCGGGGCGAGTCCGAGCTGATTCGAGACAAGATAACGTCGTGCCAAAATTGTCTCACCGCATGGGGTGATGGTCGCTACACTCAAGAGCGCACCAAATCCGTCGTTCTTGAGGGTGTTAAAGATGTCAACCGCTAAACAAGTGTCCATGGATCACTCGACTCCTGAAGTGATCCCCGTAATCCCTCACGATGTCCCTCATCTAGCCGTCACCGCTTTGCCGGCGGGCGTCGCCCAGGCCTCTCAGCCGGTCTTTGACTGGTGGATGCTTCATTGGATGGACGCTTCGCATCCGCTGGCCAGGCTCCAGCGCGCCTGGATGGAATCCGTGCTCGAAGCCCTGGAGGTCGAGGTCGACTTCCTGAATGTCTGCGCGATCTCGAATGCCAAGGTCTGGACCTGTCTTGCCGATGCCAGGTCCCTCTCGGGTTCGGCTTCCCTGCACAGCTGTTACCACGAGGTAGCCAAGGACATGGCCGACGCTCATCTGGCGCGTCTTGGCAAGGTGGCGGAACTCCCCGAGGACTTCAAGCAACGGCTCTGGGAAGAGATCTGCTAGCGGTAGAGCGCCAGCACCCTGGCCAGGGTAGCCTGTCGATCACGATGATCGATCAGCGGCGGGCGGAGAGGGGGTGCCCTCTTCGCCCGTCTTTTGTGGGCGGCGCAATTCCGTGGGTGACGTTTTTCATACTGTTTATCGGCGAATCAGGGCTTGCCTAGCGGACGGGCGGCCAATCGCATCTCCGGGGTTGGCGGCGAACGACACTGGCGGTGGTCGCCGGGTGCCAGGTAGGGTCCGAGGATCGATTCCATGCCCTTGAGTACCTGGACGGGCAGGGCCGAGGTGAAGCGGAAGTCATCGGACTGACTGCCGGCCACGTAGGCGGTGAGCGTGCCGAAGTGGTGCTCGCCCAGGTGGAAGACAAAGGTGGCGGTCCGGTTGCGGGCGCGGGAGTCGATCACCTGCCCGCTGCGGGTCACCGTCTCGATGCGGTTGTTGCCGGTGCCGGTCTTGCCGCCCATCACCAGCGGGGTGTCTTCCGCGAGGGTGAAGCTGCCCTGCAGGCGTCGGGCCGTCCCGCCCTCCACGACCCGGGCGAGGGCCTCGCGCAGCACGGCGGCGACCTCCGGGGGCATGACTCGCCGGGCGCGAGTGTCGGTAGGAACGAAGTGAGTCTCGTAGGGCGTGCCCGCCGCGAAGTGCAGGTCGTCGATACGCAGCACCGGCAGGCGGACGCCGTCGTTGAGGATGATCCCCATCAGTTCGGCCAGTGCGGCGGGACGGTCACCGGAGCTGCCCACGGCGGTGGCAAGCGAGGGCACCAGGTGATCGAAGGGGTAGCCCAGACGCTGCCAGCGGCGGTGGATCTCCTCGAAGGCCTCCACTTCGAGCATCGTGCGGATGCGCACGTCTCGGGCACTGCGATGACGTGTCCTGAACAGCCAGCCATAGGCTTCCTGCCGCTCCTGGTGGCTCGCCGCGATGGCGTCGCGCAACCCCGCCTCGGGATAATCCAGCAGGTAGCCGACCAGCCACAGCTCCAGCGGGTGCACCCTGGCGATGTACCCCTGATCGATGAGGCCGTGTCTGCTCGGCGCGTGGTCGCGGTAGAGCGCCTCGAGGCGTCGCTCGCCCAGCGGCTCGCCCGGCATCCTGGTCTCGAGGAAGGCGGCGAAGGCATCGCGGTCGGCCTCGGGGTGCAGGTAGCGGTGCGCGGCGGCCAGCCGGGGCGCCGTGGGGCGCATGCCATCCAGGAAGGTGGCCAGGCGTTCATCGCTCGAGCTCCCCTGGTACTTGCGCCAGAATCGTTCGAGAAAGACCTGGCCCTCCCGGTCGGCGAAGTGCGCCAGGTAGGCCTGCCGCCGCGGGTCCTGATCGTCCTCGAGCAGCGGGCGGCGGTTCTCGCCCTGATGGACGAAGTACTGCACCAGGTCGCGCAGCAGGCGCACGAAGGGCAGATTGAGGGATTCGCGCAGGGCGTCGTCGAGCCCGGGTTGGCGGCCGTCGTCCTCGCGGCGGAAGTTGCCGAAGGTATGACGGCCACCACCGGTGAAGAAGGCTTCGTGGGGGCTGGCCGAGTAGCGACGCTGCATGGCGGCCTCGAGCAGGGGGCGAAGCCTCAGGTCGGGCTCGGCGATGAGCCGGTCGATCACCCAGCGGCTGAGCACGTCGCGCCGGTCCACCTCGACGCGGCGAAGGGCGTCAACCGGCATGCCCGCATGGCGGTCGTGCAGTTCGGCGACTACCTCCAGGTAGGTGGCGAGTACCCGCAGCTTGGCGGTAGAGCCTAGCTCCAGCTTGCTGCCTTCGTTGATGTCGAAGGGCTGGCCGGTGGTGTCGGTCTGCACGCGCACCCGAAAGCCCGTCGCGTCGCGCTCGAGGAGCGTGAAGCTGTAGCGCACGTCGGCGGCCCGTTCGGGCGACAGCATACGCTCACCCAGCAGCCCGACTTCGCTGGCGAACGCCGGGTCGGCCAGCCGCTGCAGATACGCGGTGACACGGCGCTGGAGGTCGCCGTGCAGGGTGGTGCGCGCCGACAGGTCCAGCCGGTCGAGGTCGTAGAAGGACAGTCCGACCAGGCGGCCGAGCCGTTGGCGGGCCACCTGCAGGCCCTTGTCGTGCGCGACCTGCAGGCGTACCGGCTCCCTGGCGAAGTCGCGGAAGGTCAAGCGGCTGGCCAGGGCCGCATCGCGCAGGGGCGGAGTCACCAGGCCCTCTTCGGCCAGCAGGCGCAGGTGGCTGTCGGTCAGGGATTCCAGGGCCTGGTGGCCGCTGTTCAGGTACCAGGAGGGGCGACGTTGGGCGATCATCAGGGCCACCACCTGGCGCAGCGCCAGGCCCTGGGCGGCGAGGCTGTCCGGGGCATTGAAGGTCGGCACCAGCAGTCGGTTGACCGCGTCGAAATCGGCGCCGAACCATACCCACAGGCCATCCCCCAGCCCGTGGACCTCGCCATAGCCGGGCGCTGCGGAGAGCGGCACCGAGTTGAGGTAGTCCAGCGCCACGTCCTGGCGTGCGGCGAGCGTCTGTGGGCCGTGTCGGTAACCGCGCACGCTTGCCGAGACCATCTGGCGCAGTTTCTCCATGGGCGAGGCGGTCAGTCCGTCGGGGGAGTGGCGATACTTCTCGACCTGGGTGGCCAGCGTGCTGCCTCCGGCGGCCTGGCCGGTCAGGTCCAGGGCGCGCCCCGCCTGGGAGAACGCGGCCTTGATGAAGCGTGGCCAGTCCACCGCAGGATTGGCCTTGGGGGTGTCGGCGTCCAGCAGCTGTCGGTTCTCGATGTAGAGCAGCACCTGCAGGACCAGCGGTGGCACCGCGTCGAAGTGGGGATAGTGGCGTTGCGGATGACGGAAGCGGTAGAGGGTGTCGCCGCGGCACTCTTCCAGGGTCAGCCCTGTTCGGGTCTTCTCGGTGTAGGGTGGAAAGAAGCCGCGTTGCGTATATTCCAGCAGGGGCTGAGAGAAGCGCACCTGGCGGTCGATGGTATAGCCTTCGGCGAACAGACGCGCCTCGATCTCGGGAAGCCGGGTATAGCCCAGTCGCTGGTCGAAGGGACCATGGCGCGGGAACTGGATGCGTGGGCTCGCCCCCGGCGCGAGGGTATAGCGCAGGGAGGCGGCATAGCGGGAGAGCTCCAGGGACTGGAGGTGTGAGGTCCTGGCCTCGGCGACCAGCAGGGTGGCGAGCGTGATGGCGAGCAGTGCCAGCAGGATCAGTCCCCGGTGACGCAGGAGATGGCGAGGCCGGACCCGATGAGCCTGAGCCAGCGCGTGCTCCTCCCGGCGGAGGGGACCCTCTCCCTGCGCGTCGACGCTTTCCCGTGACGACGAGTCATGTCCGCCCATCTGCGCCACCCCCCGGCAAGATCCGCTTGCAGATTGTATCTTTTTGTAGCGTAGCCGGATGCCGGGGAAAGTGGATCATCCAGGCAGGAAAAATCTCCGCGAACGCCGCTCGCGGGGTTCAGGAGGCGTGGCGCAGGACGCCAAAGTGGGACATGCCGCGATCCTTGAGGTGCAGTGCCTGCATGCGGCTCATCACTCCCTGGTCACAGTAGAGCAGGTATTCGCGGTCGCCGGGCAGCCTCTGTGCCTGGTCCTGCAATTCGTAGAAGGGAATCGCCAGGCAGGGCACCTCGGGAAGCTCGAGCGGTGCCGCCTCGCGCTCGTCCGGGGGACGGATGTCGATCACGCTGACCGCCGGCATCCGGGCCAGGCTGGCCAGCGAGTCGACGACGGTCACCTCGCCGGGCTGCCGCTGGCCCTCCAGCAGGCGGCTGGCGCGGGTCACGCTGGCGGCCTCGATGGCGGCATCGAGGACCCTGAAGTCGAAGTCGGCCTCGGCGGCGAGCACCTTGTCGGCGGGCGCCCGGGTGTGGGGGCGGCGCGAGATGACCCCGCAGTATTCGGGCATCTGTTCGGCGAAGCGCGCGGTATCGATGCGGCGGGCCGTGTCGATGATCTCCTGCTTGTCCTCCGTGACCAGCGGCCGCAGGATCGGCAGCTCGCTGGCCGCGTCGATCAGCGCCAGGTTGGTGAGGGTCTGGCTGGAGACCTGGGCGATGGCGTCTCCGGTGACCAGGGCCGGGATGCCCGAGCGGGCGGCCACGCGGCTGGCCACCCGCACCATCATGCGCTTGAGGATCACGCCCATCAGCCCATCGGGAATGCTGCGCAGGATCTCCGCGACCACACCCTCGAAGGGCACCGAGGTGAAGTCGACGTTATGGGAGGCGCTGTAACGCTGCCAGAGGTGGTGGGTGACCTCTCGCACGCCGGTCTCGTGGGCGGGGCCGCCCAGGTTGAAGAACAGGTAGTGGGTCTTGATGCCACGGCGCAGCATCCGCCAGGCCGCCACCGGCGAGTCGAAGCCTCCCGAGACCAGCGCCAGGGCCTGGCCCTGAACCCCCAGTGGGTAGCCCCCCAGGCCCGGGCGGCGCGAGCGGATCAACTGCAGCCAACGGTGGGTCAGCTCCACCGACACCACGACCTCGGGGTGCTTGAGGTCGACCCGTGCCGTGGGCTCGGCCGTCAGCAGGGCGCTGCCCAGGTGGCGTTCGAGATCCATGGAGGAGAAGTCGTGGTCGCCGCGCCGCTTGGCCCGGACCCGGAAGCGACGCCCGGCGATGGCTGCCTTCCAGTGCGGCACGATCCAGGCGGCGGCTTCGTCGAGCGAGGTGCAGGGCACCGCCTCGGTGGCCAGCACCTCGTGGATGCCGGGAATCCGGATCAGGGCGTCCTCCATCTCCTGTACCCGCCCGGCGGGAAGGGTGTCGGGCAGGCTCACGAGCAGGGCGTCCCAGCCGCCCTTGACGCGCACGCCTTCATCCAGCTGGCGCAGGGTGTTGCGCACATTGCTGGCCAGGCAGCGGGTCATGTGCTGACGGACGGAGCGGGACTTGATGGTGATCTCGGGATGGAGCTTGAGCAGGTAGGTCATTCGACAGGAACAGCAGCAACAATGTGCATCCCATTCTACCAAGGGCAAGCTGCCAAGGGCAGGCCCGACCCGCCCGGCGCTGGAGCCGCCCGCTGAAAGAGCTCTCCCGGCATGGGGCCGGGAGAGGGGAGGGCACAGCGTGGCGGGCCGAGCGTCAGGTCAGTAGAGCGCCTGCTCCTCCTTGACCACTTCCTTGAGCAGCTCGAGGAAGAGCCGGTCGGCCTCAGAGTGTTCCTGGGGGTCATCGGGGATGTGCACGCTGGTGGTGTCGGAGATCTCGTTGGCGATCCGCGCCATCACGTCCCCCTCACCCGGTTCGCCGAGCTGACGGCGGGTGATGTCCAGCGACTGCTCGAGGATCTTCGGATCCTGCAGAAGTTTCTTGATGAAGCCCCGCAGCTCGTTGATCACGCGGGTCTTCTGGATTTCCGATGAGGCCATGACGTTCTCCTTGGGTGACCATGCCGTTTCGGGACCGGTCAGACGATACCACGTTTGCCGGCGGGCGTGGCTTGCCGACGAGCGCACCGTCGCGTCAGGCGCGGTGCCACCTTGTCGGTCTTGTCCTACATCAAGCGTCGGTCTTCTCCTGCCTGTCCAGCGTATCCCGGCAGTGGACAAATCTTCCTATTCAGTTACGCTGCATTACAAAGCGACACATCATGAAATGGCATGAGGTGTCTGACGCTTTCGACCGATCCTGAGCCAAGCCAATGGGGCGCTTCGGGATGGTCGTCATAGGAAGTCGGGAAGGGATGCGCCATGGGTCTGTCACGTCACCCCATGGGACCCGCCATAACAAGAAGATCATCTCATCTCCTGGCAGGTCCGGTCGCCGAGCGACCAGGCCGTTGCCATCATGAAAGGGAACACCCATGAAACGCACTACCGATCCAGTGAGCAGCACCCGTGTTCGTCGCCTTGCCGGTACCCTGGCCGTGGGGTCCTCCCTGACACTGCTGCCACTCGCCTCGGCCGTGGCACAGTCGTTGCCGGCAGGCCTGGCGACCCCGGGGAGTACCGACCTGCGCCAGGTGGTCCAGCAGGCGATCTCGACCAACCCAGAGGTGCAGGCCGCCTGGAACGGCTTTCGCGCCTCCGGCAACGACATCGGGGTGGCGCGCGGCAACTACCTGCCCAGCGTCGATGTGGCGGCGGGTATCGGTGTGGAGGATCGTCAGCTCGACACTCGCGGCAGCTACGACACCAGCTACGCCGAATTGACCATCACCCAGATGCTCTGGGACGGCTTCGCCACGGCCAGCGAGGTCGAACGCCTCGATCGCGCCGAACTGGTGCGCTACTACGAGCTGCTGGGGGCCAGCGAGGAGGTCGCCCTGGAGGCGACGCGCGCCTACATGGACGTGCAGCGCTATCGGGAACTGGTGCGCCTGGCCCAGGACAACTACCGTGAGCACCTGCGCGTCTTCAACCAGATCGAGGAGCGCGTGATCTCAGGGGCGGGGCGTCGCGTCGACCTGGAACAGATCAGCGGCCGCCTGGCGCTGGCCGAGTCCAACCTGATGACGGAGGCCTCCAACCTTCACGACGTGACGGCGCGTTACCAGCGCATCGTCGGCGACCTGCCGGCGGAGAACCTCGCCCCGGCCCCGCAGATGGACGACCGCCTGCCCGCGGATGTCGGTCGGGCACTCGACCTGGCGTTCCAGGGCAATCCCGAGTTCCATGCCGCCATCGAGAACATCGAGGCCTCCCGCGCCGAGCAGCGCGGTACCCGCTCGGCCTTCCAGCCGCGTCTCGACCTGCGCGGCCGCACCGGCACCTACGAGAACAGTGACGGCAGCTATGACGTGATCGCCGATGGCGAGCACCGGGATCGCCACAGCATCGAGCTGGTGGCCAGCATGAACCTCTATCGCGGCGGCAGTGACCGGGCCTCCTTCCGCGCCGCCAGCGACCGGGTCGAGCAGGCCGTCAATCTGCGCGAGAAGGCCTGCATCGATGTGCGCCAGACCACCCAGATCGCCTACAACGATACCCAGCGTCTGCGCGAGCAGCTGCAGTACCTCAACGAGCATCGCCAGTCCATCGACCGGGTCCGGGGCGCCTACCAGCAGCAGTTCGACATCGGCCAGCGTACCCTGCTCGATGTCCTGGACAGCGAGAACGAGTACTTCGAGGCCAGCCGTGCCTACGCCAATGCCCAGTATGACGCGGCGCTGGCGGATGCCCGTACCCTGGCCGCCATGGGGCAGCTGATGCAGACGCTGGAGGTGCGGCGCGACGACCTGCCGACCCTGGCCGAACTGGGCAGCGACGGCGTGGCGATCAACCCGGACGTGATCTGTCCGGCCCAGGGGCCCCAGGGCTTCACCCTGGCCGACTTCACCGGCGGCATCGAGGCGCCGGCCCGGGCGCCGGACGTTACCTTCTCGGCCGATGCCCTGTTCGAGATCAACAGTGCTGAGCTCTCCGCGGAGGCTCAAGGCGAACTCAACGGTCTGGCCGCCGAGATCCGTGGCATGGACAATCTCGCCCGGGTGTTCATCGCCGGGCACGCCGACATCACGGGATCAGATGCCATCAACGAACCGCTCTCCCGCGCGCGTGCCGACAGCGTGGCCGACTACCTGGTGAGCCAGGGGGTCGACCGAGGGCTGGTCGAGACGCGCGGCTATGGCTCGCGCCAGCCGGTGGCCAGCAATGCCTCGGTGGAGGGGCGCCGCCAGAACCGTCGCGTCGAGGTGACCCTGGAGCGTGTCGGCGAGAACCTGGACCTGAGCGGGCATGCCTTCGACGCAGGCGACGAAGCCGTTGTCCCGGGCAGCGACATGGCCTTGGCCGCCTGGAGCGCTGCACCGGCCGGACTGTACGGCGAGGTAGACGCTCGTATCGCCGAGCCGGCGACCCTGGCGCGTGATGAGGGGGCCTTCCTGCAGGTCGCGGCACTGGAGAGCGAGGCGCGGGCCAGCGGCCTGGGCGAGCGCCTGGGCAGCGAGCTCGACCTGCCGGTCAGGCTCAGCTCCGCCGGGGCCCTGCACCGCGTCCAGCTCGGCCCGATCGACACCCTGAGCTGATGCGGACCCTGCGCCAGCGGCTCGAGACCATGGGCTACGACGGAAGCTATGCGGTGAGCGGCTGACGATGATGCCGGACACCGGCAGGCGCGACCTGCCGGTATACCTCGCCCCGCCGTGACCTCGGCGGGGCGTATCGATTCTCGAGGTGGTTGTGTCGCAGAAAGAAGATCTGGACCCGGGACCGGGTCCCTCCCGGTCGGCCGTGCATGACGAGTTGCTCGAGTGCCTGCAGACCATCGCGCAGGTCCATGGCCATGCGGTCACGGCCGAGGCGCTGACCGCTGGCCTCCCCCTGGAGGAGGGTCGCCTGACGCCTGGTGTCTTTACCCGCGCCGCGTCCCGCGCCGGGCTCACCGCCCGGATCATCCAGAGCCGACTGGTGCAGCTCAATCCCGCCCTGTTCCCCGCCGTCCTGCTGCTCGAGCCGGGACGCGCTTGCGTGCTGGTGGCCCTCGACCTCAGGGCGCGCCGCGCCCGGGTGATCTTTCCCGAACTGGGCGATGCCGAGACCGAGGTGAGCCTGGATGGCCTGGAGGCGAGCTACAGCGGCCAGGCGATCTACGTGCGACCCCGATTCCGTTTCGATGCCCGCGGGCCCGAGGTCAATCGGCAGCGTTCGCGCCACTGGTTCTGGGGCGTGATCCGCGAGAATCGCAAGCTCTATCGCGACGTCATCGCCGGCTCGGTGGTGATCAACCTCTTCGCGGTGGCGATGCCGCTGTACGTGCTCAACGTCTACGACCGGGTAGTGCCGAACCATGCCACCGAGACGCTCTGGGTGCTCTCGGCGGGAATCTTCATCGTGCTCTGCTTCGACCTGGCCCTGCGCCTGATGCGCAACGCCTTCGTCGACCTGGCGGCCAGCCGCGCCGACGTCAAGCTGTCGTCGTCGATCATGGCCCGGGTGCTGGGGCTGCGCATGGAGGCGCGTCCTGCCTCCACCGGCTCCTTCGCGGCGACCCTGCAGTCCTTCGAGTCGGTACGCGCCTTCATCGGCTCGGCCACGGTGGTGGCCCTGGTCGACCTGCCCTTCGTGCTGATGTTCGCGGGGATCATCGCGCTGATCGGCCCGCCGCTGGTGATCCCGGTGCTGGTGGGTATCGTCTTCGTGCTGCTTTATGCCATGGCCGCCCAGGGCAAGCTCCACGAGCTCTCCGAGACCACCTGGGGGGTGGGGGCACAGCGCAACGCCACCCTGGTCGAATCGCTCTCGAACCTGGAGACGGTCAAGACGCTGCGGGCCGAGAGCCGCATCCAGGGAACCTGGGAGAAGGCCTCGGCCTTCCTGTCGCGCACCTCCGCGCAGCTACGCCTCGTGAGCTCCTCGGTCTCCAGCGTGGCGCTCTGGGCCCAGCACAGCGTCGCCGTGTGCGTGATCATCATCGGGGTCTACCAGATCATCGAGGGCAACCTGACCCAGGGCGGCCTGATCGCCGCCTACCTGCTGTCGTCGCGAGCCATGGCCCCGATCAGCCAGGCCGCGGCGCTGCTGGCGCAGTACCACCAGTCCTCCACGGCACTGCAGTCGCTCAATGCGGTGATGGAGCGGCCGGTGGAGCGTCCCGACGGCAAGACGTTCATCGACCGCCCGGTGGTGCGTGGCGAGATCCACTTCGACAAGCTCTCCTTCCGCTACCCGGAGGCGGAGCGCGAGGCCCTGCACGACATCTCGGTGACCATCGAGCCGGGCGAGAGGGTGGCGCTACTGGGCCGCGTCGGTTGCGGCAAGACCACCCTCAACAAGCTGCTGCTGGGGCTCTACCAGCCCACCGCCGGGGCGGTGATGATCGACGACGTCGACATCCGCCAGTTCGACCCCGTGCAGCTGCGCCGCCATATCGGCTATGTGCCCCAGGATGTCAGCCTGTTCTTCGGCTCGCTGCGCGACAACATCATCGCGGGTGGCGGCAGCGACGGGGTCGATGACGAGGCGCTGCTGCGCGCCATCAAGCTGAGCGGCCTCGACAGCCTGGTCAATGCGCATCCCCAGGGCGTCGACCTGCCGGTGGGCGAGCGCGGCCAGATGCTCTCCGGCGGCCAGCGCCAGGCCGTGGCCATCGCCCGGGCGCTCGTCCATGACCCGCGAATCCTGCTGCTCGACGAGCCCACCAGCTCCATGGACCATGCCAGCGAGGAGGCCTTCAAGGCCAACCTCAAGGCCTACGGCCAGGGCAAGACCCTGATCGTCGTCACCCACCGCACCTCGTTGCTCTCGCTGGTCGATCGCATCCTGGTCATCGATGCCGGCAAGGTGGTGGCCGATGGCCCCCGGGACAAGGTGGTGGAAGCCCTGCGCAAGGGCCAGATCGGGAGGGCCAGCTGATGGCCACCTCGAAAAAGACCGCCGAGCAGCAGGGCTTCGAGGCCATCGGCCGCTTCTCCGAGGCGGGTGGAAGGCCCTTCCGGCCCTTCATCGACCGGGTCTTCGCACGCCGGGTCAGTTCCGCGCACCTCAGTCGCGACTGGGCGAGCGACGCCGACTGGGCCCGCCTCCAGCAGGACCCGATCCGCGCGCGCGGCTTCCTCTACGTGGTGGTGCTGGCCGTTGCCGCCCTGCTGGTGTGGGCCTGGTTCGCCTCCATCGACGAGGTGACGCGTGGGACGGGCCGGGTGATCCCCTCCAGCCAGCTGCAGCGGGTGCAGTCCTTCGACGGCGGTGTCGTCCAGGAGATCTCGGTCCGCGAGGGACAGCGGGTCGAGGCCGGCGAGCTGCTGATGCGCATCGACCCCACCCGCTTCGTCTCAAATTTCCGCGAGAACCGGGCCAAGGCAGAGTCCCTTCAGGCGCGTGCGGAACGGCTGCGGGCGCTGGCCACCGGGTCGCCCTTCACCCCCTCGGACGCGTTGATCGATAGTGCGCCCGAGATCGTGGATCAGGAGCGCGAGCTCTTCGAGAACGGTCTCGACAAGTTGGCCGAAGAGAAGAGCATCCTGCAGGAGCGGCTCTCCCAGCGTCGTGCCGAGCTCGAGGAGGCCCAGTCGCGGCGTGACACTGCCGCCAGGGAGCTGGGCATGGCCAGCCAGGAGCTGAACCTCACCCGCCCGCTGCTGCAGTCCGGAGCCGTGTCCGAGGTCGAGGTGCTGCGCTTGCAGCGTGACGTCTCCCGAGCCAGTGGCGATCGTGCCCAGGCCACGGCTCAGGTGGATCGTCTGCAGTCGGCGATCGAGGAAGCCCAGGCGCAGCTGCGCGAGGTCGAGCTGGAAGCCCGCAACGAGTGGCGCACCGAGCTCTCGCGAACCCTGGGCGAGCTGTCGGCCCTCAATGAGTCCAGCGCCGGACTGCAGGACCGGGTTCGGCTGTCGGAGATCCGCTCGCCGGTGGATGGCGTGATCCAGCGCCTGAGCATCACGACGCTCGGTGGGGTCGTCCAGCCGGGCCAGGAGGTGGTCGACATCGTGCCCACCGACGATGCCATGCTGGTGGAGGCGCGCATCGCCCCGCAGGACATCGCCTTCCTGCGTCCCGGACAGCTGGCGACCATCAAGCTCACCGCCTACGACTTCGCCATCTACGGCGGGATCGAGGCCGAGCTCGACCACATCAGTGCCGACACCATCACCGATGACGAGGGCAACACCTTCTACCTGGTGCGGGTGCGGACGGCAGAAGAGGCCCAGATGCATCAGGAACTGGACGTGATTCCGGGCATGACCGCCCAAGTGGACATCATGACGGGCAAGCGAACCGTGATGCAGTACCTGCTCAAGCCCGTGCTGCGGGCCTGGGACAATTCCATGGGAGAACGATGATGGCACAGCTCTTCGTCTGTCAGGGACGTGACGAAATCCCTCGCTGGCGGGCGGCCTTCGGGGAGGCGCGCCTGGTCACGCCGCATCAGGCCCGTGCCCAGGCCGGGCAAGGCGACGGCGTGTGGGTCATGAGCAATATCGAGGGCTGGCTGGGTCTGGTCACTCTGCTCGCAGGCCGCGGGGCCATGGTCAAGGTGCTGAGCTATGCGCCCAGCTCGCGAGAGGCCCTGGGGGCCCTGAACGCCGGCGCCCGGGGCTACGCGCATGCTCTCTCGCCCCCTGAGCTGCTGAGGGAGATGGCGCTGGTGACCCGCCACCAGGGGATCTGGGTCCTGCCCGAACTGCTGGCCCAGGTAATGGGCGGCGCCTACCGGGCCCTGGGCGGGGAGTCGCAGCAACAGGACGAGGCCCTCTCGGGTTTGACCGATCGCGAAAGGGCGGTGGCGCTGGCCGTCGCGGAAGGGCAGAGCAACAAGGAGGTGGCCCGCCGGCTCGAGATCACCGAGCGAACCGTCAAGGCGCATCTCGGAGCCATCTTCCGCAAGCTCGGTGTGCGCGACCGGCTGCAGTTGATTCTTCGCCTTTCCCAGCGGGAAGCCGTATGAGACTCCGCCGCGTCTGAGAAGGCCATTGGCTTGACGTAGGTCAATGGCAGGGCGCTGTCCTGCCCAACAGTACAATATTCCTCCCCCGGAACCTGGCCTAGTTTAATGCTATCAACCGTTCTTCCGTGGGCGGCATCACACGCGATTCGTACGCAGGGAGTCATCTCATGACCATCGCAACCATCATCTCCATCAGCGGCCAGGCCTGGGCACGTGACGAGGCCGGCAACCTTCGCGAACTGCGGGTGGGGGACACCCTGCAGGAGGGCGAGACGCTGGTCACCTCGGACAATGGCCGGGTGGAGCTCGACTTCGCCGACGGCCTAGACCCCACGGTGATCGAAGGGGGGCAGGAGGTCGTCATGACCCCCGACCTCGATGCCGAACAGCCGGTGGCGGCGGAGGAGGCAAGCGCCCAGGACGAGGATCTGGAGGCCCTGCTCTCGGCAATCGACGAGGGGGAGGGTGACCTGCTCGAGGACCTGGATGCCACCGCGGCCGGTGCCGGGGGCGCCGGCGGTGAAGGCGGCGGTCATGACTTCGTGCGTCTTGCGCGAATCACCGAGAACGTCAATCCGCTCGCCTTCGAGTACGGCCTGGCGTCTCTCGACGGTACGCCCGAGATCGAGGGACAGGCAGTCGAGGCACTCGCGCTCGAGGACGAGCCGGATTCCTTCCCGACCGTTGACACCATCGATCTCGACGGGGATGGCGACACGGTCTGGGAGTCGGCCCTGCCGGAGGGCAGCGGCGGCGGCACCCTCTCGACCTCGGGCTCATTCCAGATCGATACCGGCACCGATCTGCTGGCGCTGATCGAGGTGCAGGACGCGAACGGCGCCTGGATCAAGGTCGAGGCGGACGGCACCGAGGTGCAGGGCGAGTACGGCCTGCTGAGCGTCGACCAGGATGGCAGCTGGACCTACACCCTGAGCGACAACACGCTCGACCATGAGGGTGAGGACCTGACCGGCGCGGATGATCAGGTGCAGGACGCCTTCCAGGTTCGCGCGACCGACAGCGACGGCGACGTCTCTCCGGAAGCGACGCTGACGGTCGATATCAACGACGACGGCCCGGTCGCCACCGACGACAGCGTGCCCCAGGCGGCGGAGAACCAGCCGGTTGATATCGACGTCTTCGACAACGACACGGCGGGCGCCGACGGCGTGGACCTGGCAACGGGCGTGGCTCTGGTGGCGGACAGCCTCACCGGCAACGGCAGCCTGGTCTACAACGAGGACGGCACCTTCACCTACACCGCCAATCCCGGCGCCGAGGGCAGCGACAGCTTCAGCTACACCCTCACCGACGCGGATGGCGACACCGCCACGGCCACGGTGACGCTGAGCATCGCCGCGGACTCCACGCCGACCGTGACCGTGGCGGATGCCTCGGTCGACGAGACGGGCGGTCTCGAGTCCGATACCCAGGCGTTTACCACCACCTACGGCAGCGACAGTGCCGGCACGCTGGCCCTGAGTGCGGCGGGTGCCACCTGGGATGCCGCCACCAGCACCCTGGCGGCGGACAACGGTGACTGGCAGATCGTCGTCAATGATGACGGCACCTACACCGTGACCCAGCTGCAGGCGATGACGCATCCGGACGCCAGTGATCCGAACGACGCGGTCGTGGTCACCGTGACGGCGGACATCACCGACAACGAGGGGGATCCGGCGCAGGACACCTTCACGGTCACCTTCCTTGATGATGGTCCGGTGGCTGCCGATGACACCGTGACAGACGAGGTGGATGAGGACGGCAGCGTCGACATCGACGTCTTCGCCAATGACACCGCGGGCGCCGACGGCGTCGACTTGCAGAGCGGCGTCGCCGTGGCCACCGCGCCTACCCAAGGTACGGTGACCTACAACGGTGACGGCACCTTCACCTACACCGCCAATCCCGGCGCCGAGGGCAGCGACAGCTTCAGCTACACCCTCACCGACGCGGATGGCGACACCGCCACGGC
>NZ_JASCQP010000017.1 GCF_030010555.1 Halomonas rhizosphaerae | reverse complement strand
AGATAGGCATTCTCCGCCCGCAGATATGCCAGCTCCTCGAGCAGCTCCTCATGGGAGCGCTCACCATCGGAGGGAGGCTCGGGCGGTGGAGATGGGGGCTTCTGGGGCATCGGGCGGCGTCCCGTACGTTTCGGTTCCAAGGCGATTAGGCCACCACTATGGTACTGGCGCTCCCATCTGCCAATAGCGCCAGCGGCACGGATATCAAACAGGGCCTCGGTCTGCCGGATCGACAAGCCGTCGCGCCACATCCTTTCCAGCACCTCGCGCTTGAACGCTGGGCTGTAGTGACGGCGTGTCTGGCACAATCCTGAAGGCCCATGCTGCCGGTACTGCTCCACCCATCGCCTGACCATGGAATAGTCCAGACCAAAGTGGTGGGCGACCACTTCTAGGCCGACATCCCCATCCAGGTATTGCTGCACCACTTGCAACTTAAAGTGGTCGCTGTACTGGTTCCTCATAGAAACACCCCGAAGGTTGAATTGGGTGTCCAACTTTCGGGGTGCAGTTCACAAGCCCGGGTGTCGTCGTTCACTGACGGCAGGGGCAAGGTCAGCCCAGGGTCTCGCCGGCCAGCATGAACCAGGTCTCCAGTACCGCATCGGGATTCAGCGACACGGAGTCGATGCCCTGCTCCATCAGCCACTTGGCCAGGTCCGGATGATCCGAGGGGCCCTGGCCACAGATGCCGATGTACTTGCCCTGGGCGTGACAGG
The DNA here is from genome assembly GCF_030010555.1 of Halomonas rhizosphaerae. Lineage (GTDB taxonomy): Bacteria > Pseudomonadota > Gammaproteobacteria > Pseudomonadales > Halomonadaceae > Halomonas > Halomonas rhizosphaerae. The sequence continues at coordinate 39,078 of NZ_JASCQP010000017.1, read as the reverse complement.
CCTGGATGGCCATGGCCAGCAGCTTCTTCACGGCCGGGTTCCGCTCGTCGAACAGGTGGGCGACGATGCCGGAGTCGCGGTCCAGGCCCAGGGTCAGCTGGGTCAGGTCGTTGGAGCCGATGGAGAAGCCATCGAAGTACTCGAGGAACTCCTCGGCCAGCAGGGCGTTGGCCGGCAGCTCGCACATCATGATCACCTTGAGGCCGTTCTCGCCCCGGGCCAGGCCGTTGGCGGCCAGCAGGTCGACCACCTCACGGGCCTCCTCGGTGGTGCGCACGAAAGGCACCATGATCTCGACGTTGTCGAGCCCCATCACCTCGCGGACCCGCTTGAGCGCCCGGCACTCCAGCTCGAAGCAGGGACGGAACGACTCCGAGATGTAGCGCGAAGCGCCCCGGAAGCCGAGCATGGGGTTCTCCTCGCCCGGCTCGTAGAGCTTGCCGCCAATCAGGTTCTCGTACTCGTTGGACTTGAAGTCCGACAGGCGCACGATGACCCGCTGCGGGTAGAAGGCGGCTGCCAGGGTGGAGATGCCCTCGACCAGCTTGTCGACATAGAACTCCACCGGGTCGCTGTAGCCGGCGGTCCGCAGGTCGATGGTCTGCTGCAGGTCGGCGGGCAGGGTGTCGTACTCGAGCAGTGCCTTGGGGTGCACGCCGATCATGCGGTTGATGATGAACTCGAGGCGTGCCAGGCCGACCCCGGCATTGGGCAGGCCGGCGAAGCTGAAGGCGCGATCCGGATTGCCGACGTTCATCATGATCTTGAAGGGGATCTCGGGCATGGCATCGACGCTGGTCACGCGACGGTCGAACTCCAGCAGCCCCTCGTAGACGTGCCCGGTGTCCCCTTCGGCGCAGGAGACGGTGACGTCGCGCCCGTCGTCCAGCGTCTCGGTGGCATCACCGCAGCCGACCACGGCGGGAATGCCCAGCTCGCGGGCGATGATCGCCGCGTGGCAGGTGCGGCCGCCACGGTTGGTGACGATGGCCGAGGCGCGCTTCATGATCGGCTCCCAGTCCGGGTCGGTCATGTCGGTGACCAGGACATCGCCGGGGTTGACCTTCTCCATGTCTTCCGGGGAGAACACCACCTTGACCGCGCCACGGCCGATGCGCTGGCCGATGGCTCGGCCGGCCACCAGGGTGCGCCCCTTCTCCTTGAGCTGGAAGCGCTCGAGCTTACCGCCCTCCTGCTGGGAGACCACGGTCTCGGGGCGGGCCTGGACGATGTAGAGCTCGCCATCGTCCCCGTCCAGCGCCCACTCGATGTCCATGGGGCGACCGTAGTGCTCCTCGATGGTCACCGCCTGGCGGGCCAGCGCCATGATCTGCTCGTCATCGATGCAGAAGCGGGTGCGGTCGGCCAGCGGCACGTCCACGGTGGCGACCGACTTGCCGGCGCTGGAGTCGTCGGTGTAGACCATCTTGATCAGCTTGGAGCCGAGATTGCGGCGAAGCACCGCCGGGCGGCCCGCCGCCAGGGTCGGCTTGTGGACATAGAACTCGTCGGGGTTCACCGCCCCCTGAACCACGGTCTCGCCCAGCCCCCAGGAGGCGGTGACGAAGACGGCGTCGCGGTAGCCGGACTCGGTGTCCAGGGTGAACATCACGCCCGAGGCGCCGGTCTCGGAGCGCACCATCTTCTGGATGCCGGCGGAGAGCGCCACGTTCTCGTGGGCATAGCCGCGATGGACACGATAGGAGATGGCGCGGTCGTTGAACAGCGAGGCGAAGACCTCATGCACGGCGCGCTTGATGTTGTCGAAACCCTCGATGTTGAGGAAGGTCTCCTGCTGGCCGGCAAAGGAGGCGTCCGGCAGGTCCTCGGCGGTGGCCGAGCTGCGCACGGCGACCTTGAGGCTGGGATGCATCGCCGAGAGCGTCTCGTAGCTCTCGCGCAGGTAGCGCTCGAAGGTCGGCGGCAGCGGGGTATCGATGACCCACTGGCGGATCTCGGCGCCGGCCCTCGCCAATTCGGCCACGTCATCGACGTCCAGGGTAGCGAGCCGGCGGTTGATGCGCTCGTTGAGCCCTTCGTGGGAGAGAAATTCGCGGTAGGCGTGGGCCGTGGTGGCAAACCCGCCGGGGACGGTGACACCCGCGCCGGACAAGTTGGAGATCATCTCGCCGAGAGAGGCGTTCTTGCCGCCGACCCGTTCGACATCGTCCATGCCCAATTGATCGAACCACTGAATATAATCGTCCATGAGACCTCCCAGGATTTCGACGACGGATGCATCATGCCGGCGGACCGCAGGGGACTCGGGCATGAAGGGATGCTGGCGACTCTACCAGCGGCCTTCCATATTCGCCATTAGTCTAACATCGAAGTCACTGGAGGATTTTTACAACACTCGGCCGAATCGCCAGGTATCTGTAGTGGCCAGGGCAGTGGTGACAGCAAACCCGCCTCTTGTCCCGGCCCCGACCAGCACCGACAATGGGCCTCACCTACACATCGGAGCACAGCGACCCGCCATGACGCGCACCGCCTTCTTCATCTCCGACGGCACCGGCATCACCGCCGAGAGCCTGGGACGCAGCCTGCTCGCCCAGTTCGAGAGCGTCGAGATCCGCATGCTCACCAAGCCGTACATCGACTCCCTCGAGAAGGCACGGACCCTGGTGGCGATCATCGAGGCCACGGCGGTGCGCGACGGCGAGCAGCCGATCATCATCGACACCATCGTCGACGAGCAGATACGCGAGGTGATCCGCCAGGCCCCGGGCTTCAAGGTCGACATCTTCTCTACCTTCCTCAAGCCACTGGAGGAGGAACTGGAAGCCCACTCCTCCTACAGCGTCGGTCGCACCCATGCCATCGGCCGCGACGACGTCTACATGGACCGCATCCACTCGGTGCACTTCGCCCTGGACAACGACGACGGGGCCCGCACCCACCAGTACGACAAGGCCGACATCATCCTCGTCGGGGTCTCCCGCTGCGGCAAGACCCCCACCTCGCTCTACCTGGCTCTGCAGTTCGGTATCCGCGCCGCAAACTACCCGCTCACCGAGGACGACCAGGACGAGAACGGCACCCTGAAGCTACCGAAGGCCCTGGTCCCGCATCGCCACAAGCTGTTCGGGCTGACCATCGACCCGCGACGGCTGGCGGCCATCCGCCACGAGCGCCGGCCCAACAGCCGCTACAGCTCCATGGACCAGTGCGTCCAGGAGGTCGAGCAGGCCGAGGGGCTCTATCGCCAGTTGCATATCCCCTATATCGACACCACCCGCTTCTCCGTGGAGGAGATCTCCACCCGAATGATCGCCGAGACCGGCCTGACACGGCGGTTTTCGCCGCGATAAGCGCCGAGCGCCACTATGGCAACACAGGAAAGCCTCCAGCAGGCGACACTGCTGGAGGTTTTTCTTGGCTGCTTGGCTGCTTGAGGCTATCTCACCACGCCCGCCCGCCTGAGCCTGGCGATATCCTCCGGCGTCAGGCCCATCTCGGCGAGTATCGCATCGCTGTCCTGGCCGAGCCGGGGTGGCGCGATCTCACTGGTGGCAGGCTCGCCGTCGAAACGCAGCGGGTTGGCGACCTGGGGCACCTCGAGATCGCCACGGTGCAAGGTCCTGTGCAGGCCGCGATGGCGCACCTGGGGGTCGTCGAAGACCTCGGTCAGGGTGTTGATGGGTCCCGCGGGGATTCCACGCGCCTCCATCTCGGTCAGCCAGTCATCGCGGTCGCGCTCGAGCAGGATCGGCCGGATGAGCGAGACCAGCACCTCCCGGTTGCCGACCCGGGCCGCATTGGTGGCGTAGGCAGGATCCTCGGCCCACTCGGGATGGCCCAGCATGTCGGCGAAGCGCGCGAACTGGGCATCGTTGCCCACGGTGAGCACCAGGTGCCCGTCGGCGCAGGCAAAGGCCTGATAGGGCACGATGTTGGGGTGGGCGTTGCCATGGCGCTCGGGTGAACGGCCTTCGACCAGGGCGTTGAGCGCCTGGTTGGCCAGGGTGGCCACCTGGACGTCGAGCAGGGCCAGGTCGATATGCTGTCCCTGGCCGGTACGCGCGCGCTGCTGCAGGGCGGCCAACACGCCCACCGTGGCATAGAGACCGGTCATCACGTCGGTGATGGCCACGCCGGTCTTCATGGGCATGCCATCGGGGTCGCCGGAGAGGCTCATCAGTCCACCCATCGCCTGGATCATGAAGTCGTAGCCGGCCCGATGGGCATAGGGACCGTCCTGGCCGAAGCCGGTGACCGAACAACCGATCAGGCGCGGATTGATCGCCCGCAGGCTGGGGTAGTCGAGCCCGTACCTGGCCAGGCCGCCGACCTTGAAGTTCTCGAGCAGGATATCGGCGCCCTTCGCCAGCGCCCTGACCAGGTCCTGTCCGCCCTCGGTGGCGATGTCCACGGCCAGCGACTGCTTGCCGCGGTTGGCGCACAGGAAGTAGGCCGCGACCCGTTCGGCATCATCCTCCTCGGCCAGCCAGGGCGGTCCCCAGCCACGAGTGTCATCGCCGCGCGAGGGGTGCTCGACCTTGATCACCCGCGCCCCGAGATCGGCGAGCAGCTGGCCGGCCCAGGGCCCGGCCAGTACCCGCGACATGTCGAGCACCGTGATGCCCTCAAGCGGTCCGCTCATCTGCAGCTCCTTGCTCACTCTCACTCGGGGCTGATCCGGCGACAAGCCCCACTTCCTTCGACTTGTTCCCGACGCCCCTCGTTAGACGCATGTCATCTGGCCTGTCGGCTCAGCCGGTAAAGGCCTGGATCCCGGTCTGGGCGCGCCCGAGGATCAGGGCATGGACGTCGTGGGTGCCCTCGTAGGTATTCACCGCCTCGAGGTTCATCACGTGGCGGATCACATGGTACTCGTCGCTGATGCCGTTGCCGCCGTGCATGTCACGGGCCACCCGGGCGATGTCCAACGCCTTGCCGCAGTTATTGCGCTTGATCAGCGAGATCGCCTCGGGCACCAGCTGGCCGTCATCGATCATGCGCCCGACCCGCAGCGCGGCCTGCAGGCCCAGGGTGATCTCGGTCTGCATGTCGGCGAGCTTCTTCTGGATCAGCTGGTTGGCGGCCAGGGGGCGGCCGAACTGCTTGCGCTCCAGGGTATAGGCGCGGGCCGCATGCCAGCAGGCCTCGGCGGCCCCCATGGTGCCCCAGGCGATGCCATAGCGGGCGCGGTTGAGGCAGGAGAACGGCCCCTTCAGGCCGGTGACGTTCGGCAGACGCTGCTCGTCGGACACCTCCACGTCCTGCATGGCGATCTGGCCGGTGATGGAGGCGCGCAGGCTGAACTTGCCCTCGATCTTGGGGGCCGAGAGCCCCTTCATGCCCTTCTCGAGGATGAAGCCGTTGACGACTCCCTCGTCGTCCCGGGCCCAGACCACGAAGACGTCGGCGATGGGCGAGTTAGTGATCCAGGTCTTGGTGCCGTTCAGCCGCCAGCCGCCGTCGGTGCGGGTGGCACGGGTGCTCATGCCGCCGGGGTCGGAGCCGTGGTCCGGCTCGGTGAGGCCGAAGGCCCCCACCCACTCGCCGCTGGCCAGTTTGGGCAGATACTTGTCGCGCTGGGCCTCGCTGCCGAAGGCATGGATCGGGTACATCACCAGGCTCGACTGCACGCTCATGGCACTGCGGTAGCCGGAGTCGACGCGCTCCACCTCACGGGCAATCAGGCCATAGCTGACATAGTTCAGCCCGGCGCAGCCGTAGCCGTCGATGGTCGCGCCGAGCAGCCCCAGCTCGCCCATCTCGTTCATGATCTCGCGATCGAAGTGCTCGTGACGGTTGGCCTCCAGTACCCGCGGCAGCAGTTTCTCCTGGCAATAGTCGTGGGCGGTCTGGAGGACCATGCGCTCATCCTCGGAGAGCTGGTCGACGAGGCGGAAGGGGTCGTCCCAGGTGACGGGAGTGATCTTGCTCATGGGGTGTCCTCGGTTGGCGTGCTGACAATTTCTACATTTTCAATAAATGTAGACCAAGCCGACTCATCTGCCAAGTACGACGTCGCCTGCTCGCTCGTCTTTCAGCGCGCTCCCTGACGCCTAAGCTCGGCGCGGATCTGTCGCCAGGCGAGCAGCGCGACCAGCAGGTTGGCGGCGAGCATCCCGGCGAACACGCCGGTGCTGCCGGCCAGCCGCCCGCCCAGCCAGGCCAGCGGCACGGTCAGCGCGAAGAGCCGGACCACCGACAGTCGCATGGCGCGGGCGGGACGGTGCAGGGCGTTGAAGGAAGAGACCGCCAGGATCACCACGCCCTGGGCACCGAGCCCCAGGGGCACCAGCCACAGAAAGCTGCGTAGCACCCCCCCGACCGCCTCGCGCTGGGCATAGCCGGCCACCAGCCAGGGTGCCAGCAGCTGCAGCACGCCCCAGACCAGCAGCTGCCAGGCCAGCACGAAGACGAAGCAGCCCAGGATCGCCCGGCGCACCCGGTCATGCTGGCCCGCGCCGGCATTCTGGCTGACCAGTGGCGAGAGGGTCATGGAGAGTGCCAGCACGGCGATCTGCGAGATGGCCTCGATGCGCGTGCCCACACCATAGCCCGCCACCGCATCGTGGCCGTGGCCGGCCATGATGCGAGTCACCAGCCCCAGGGCGATTGGGGTGAAGACACTGGTGAGGGCCGCCGGCCCGGCGATGCGACCGAGCTCCCGCCAGGAGCCGGCGAGGCCTCGCCAGCTCAGGCCGGCCAGGTCGAACAGCTCGCGCAGTTCGCGCTGGAAGACCAGCACCCCGGCCATGAGGCCCCAGCTCAACACCGTGGCGAGCGCCGCGCCGGAAACGCCCAGGGCCGGAAAGGGCCCGATTCCGAAGATCAGCCACCAGTCCAGCAGCACGTTGGTCCCGGCGGCCAACACCATCATCAGCCCCTGGGTGGCGGTATTGCCGTGGGCACGCAGGATGCTGTTGAGGACCCTCGGCACGATCACCGCCGCCGCTCCCAGGTACCAGATGCCCATGTAGTCGCGGATATGCGGCATCAGCAGGTCATCGGCACCCATCAGGCGGAACAGCGGTTCCAGGGTGGCCAGTCCCAGCAGCGTCATGCACAGCCCCACCACCACCGCCAGCAGGGCCGCATCGGTGGCTCGCCGTCGCACCGTGCCGAGGTCGCCCTGCCCCAGCCGGCGGGCCACCACCGCGGAGGTCCCGATGCCCAGACCGATGGCCAGACTGATCACCGTGAACACCACCGGGAAGGTGAAGGCCACCGCCGCGAGCTCCTCGGTGCCGAGGCGCGAGATGAACCAGGTATCCACCAGGTTGAAGCTCATCATGGCGATCATGCCGCCGACCACCGGCAGGCTCTTGCGCAGCAGGGTCAGTCCGATGGGCCCCTCGAGCAGCTCGCGGCGGGCGGGACGGGAGCGGGAAGCGGGGGGTGAGGACGGGGAGGCGGGTGCGCTCATGCAGGGTCTCGACGGATAACGGGCACTGGATTGTGCCGCCTCTCCGCACGGAGGGCAAAGCTCACCGAGCGCCGAGCAGGATGATGCTCGCGCGCCACCATGGCAACAAGGCAAAAACCTCCAGCAGGCGACTCTGCGGAGGTTTTTCCTGGCCGATTGGCTGCTTGCGCTCGGTGCTTACTTGTCCTCGCCCTCGCGGTAGAGGGTCTGAATGCTCGAGAAGTCGAGCTGGCCACTGCCCTGGGCGCTGTGCAGGGCGAAGAGGTTGCGGGCCTGGGAGCCCATCGGCACGGTGGACTTCGAGCCCAGCGCCAGTTCCCAGGCCAGCCCCAGGTCCTTGGCCATCAGGTCGGTCAGGAAGCCGCCCTGATAGTCCCGGGAGGCGGCGGAGCCCTCCATCACCCCGGGCCAGGGATTGTAGACGTTGAGCGCCCAGTTGCCGCCGCTGCTCTGTTTCATGATTTCCGAGAGCACGGCCGGGTCCATGCCGTTCTTCACGCCCAGCGCCAGGGCCTCGGCCGTCCCCGACATCAGGATGCCCAGCAGCATGTTGTTGCAGATCTTGGCCACCTGACCGGCGCCCGCCTCGCCGGCGTGGAAGATATTCTTGCCCATGGCCTCGAGCAGCGGCTTCGCCTGTTCGAAGCCGGCCGCCTCGCCGCCGACGATGAAGGTCAGGGTGCCGGCCTTGGCGCCGCCCACCCCGCCGGAGACCGGCGCATCCAGATAGGTGAAGCCGCGTTCGGCGGCGGCGGCGGCCACCAGGCGGGCGTCATCCGGCGCGATGGTCGAGGAGTCGACGAGCAGCGGCTTGCCGTCGAGGGCATCGAGCAGCCCCGGCGCGCCGTCGCGGCCCAGATAGAGCCCCCTAACGTGCGCTCCGGCCGGCAGCATGGAGACGACCACATCCGCGCCTGCGGCGGCCGCCTCGGCGCTGGCGGCGCGCCGTGCGCCCTCGGTTTCCAGGGTCTGGATGGCGCTCTCGACCAGGTCGAACACGGTGACGTCATGGCCGGCCTTGACCAGGTTGATGGCCATGGGCGCGCCCATGTTGCCGAGGCCGATAAAGGCGATGTTCATAGGTTGTGCTCCTTGTTGTTGATCTCGTGAACGCTATGGCGGCAGTGCGCGAAGCTGTTCCGCTACTATCCGACCCGATGGCCGACGCCGAGGTCGCGCAGGGGGTGTGACTCGCTGGACCAGAGCGGGGTCATCAGGGCCTGGATGTCGGCCTGGAGCACCCCGGCCACGCTGGCATGCTGCCAGCGTGGCGACTTGTCCTTGTCGACCAGCAGCGCGCGCACCCCCTCGACGAAGTCCCCCTGGCGACAGCACTGCACCGACAGGCCGAGTTCGTCACGAAAGGCGTCGGCAAGGCTGGTGTGGGCGTGACGCTCGAGCATGCGCCACACCAGCTGGGCACTCATCGGGCAGCCGGCCTCGAGACGCGTGCGGTTGGCGGCGAGCCAGCCGTCGTCGGTGGTGTCGCGCAGGATGCGCTTGACGGCCGTGGCGGCATCCACCCGGCCCACCAGCGCCTGGATATGGTCGAGATGCGGCCACACCTGGCCATCCGGCTCGGCGCGGCGGTCTTCGTGGTCATCGAGCACCGCCTGAACCCCGGCACGCAGGGCCGGCAGGCTGCGGTCGCCGTAGTCGGCCTCTTCCAGGGCGCCGAGCAGCGCCTCGCGGCGTTCACGCGGGATGAAGCGGTCGGCCAGCCCCAGGTCCAGGGCGTCATGGGCATTGAGCTGGGCCCCGGTCAGGCCCAGGTAGGCCCCCACTCCGGGGGGCATGCGGCCCAGGAACCAGCTCGCGCCGATATCGGGATAGAGGCCGATGGTGATCTCCGGCATGGCGATGCGCGTGGTCTCGGTGACCAGGCGCTGAAAGCCGCCGGCCAGCAGCCCGAGGCCACCGCCCATCACGATGCCGTCGCCCCAGACCATCAGCGGCTTGGGATAAGTGTGGATGCGGTAGTCGAGGCGATACTCCGCGGTGAAGTAGGTCTCGGCGAAGAGGCCGTCGCGGCCGGCACCACGGTTCTCGCCCTCCTCGGTCAGCGACCGGTAGAGGGCCACCACGTCACCGCCGGCGCAGAAGGCCTTGTCGCCGCTGCCCTCGAGCCATACCGCCACCACGCTGCGATCCACCGCCCAGGCTTCGAGCTTGGCCTCGAGCTGGCGGATCATCTCCAGCGACAGGGCGTTGAGCGACTTCGGGGCGTTGAGGGTGGCCACGCCGATGCGGCCGCCATTGCGGGTGGGCAGCTCGTCGAAGAGCACTGCAAGGTCCGACATCCCGGGATCTCCTGGGTCTGGTGAAGGAAACGGGGTTACTGGAGCGACTCGATGACGCCGTCGGCCAGCAGGCGACGGGCAACGATCAAGCGCATGATCTCGTTGGTACCCTCGAGGATCTGATGCACCCGTGTATCACGGACCAGACGCTCCAGGGGATACTCACGGATGTAACCATAGCCGCCATGCAGCTGCAGGGCCTCGTTGCAGACAGTAAAGCCCATGTCGGTGGCGAAGCGCTTGGCCATGGCGCAGTGGGCCGCGGCCTCGGGGTCGCCCTGGTCGAGGCGCCAGGCGGCGTGACGCACCATCAGCCGCGCGGCGGTCAACTCGCTGGCCATGTCGGCGAGCTTGAACTGCAGGGCCTGGAACTGCGACAGCTCGCGGCCGAACTGCTTGCGCTCGGCGAGGTAGTCCCGCGACAGGGTCAGCGCCTGCTGGGCGGCCCCGAGCGAGCAGCTGGCGATGTTCAGGCGCCCGCCGTCGAGGCCCTTCATGGCGAACTTGAAGCCCTCTCCTTCCGCGCCCAGGCGGTTGGTGACCGGCACCCGCACGCCGTCGAAGCTGACCAGGCGCGTCGGCTGGCTCTTCCAGCCCATCTTCTCCTCGTTCTTGCCATACTCGATCCCCGCGGCATCGGCCGGCACCACGATCGCCGAGATGCCGCCGGCCCCGCTGTCGGGCGCGCCGGTGCGGGCCATCACCACCAGCACCTCGGTGGCCCCGGCGCCGGAGATAAACATCTTGGAGCCATTGATCACATAGTCATCACCGTCACGCACCGCCCGGGTGCGCAGGCTGGCGGCATCGGAGCCGGCACCGGGCTCGGTGAGGCAGTAGGAGCCGAGCGCCTCACCGGCTACCATGGCAGGCACCCAGGCCTCGCGCAGGGCATCGTCGCCCCAACTGGCGATCATCCAGGTCACCATGTTGTGGATGGTCAGGTAGGCGGTGGTGGCGATGCAGCCCTGGGCGAGCTGCTCGAAGATCAGCGAGGCCTCGAGGCGCGACAGGCCCAGGCCGCCGTGTTCTTCCGGGGTATAGATGCCGAGGAACCCCGCCTCGCCCGCCCGGCGGATCACGTCCACCGGGAAGTGGGAACGCGCGTCCCAGTCGGCGGCATGCTCGGCCAGCTCGGCCCTCGCGAAGTCGGCGGCCGCAGCGGCCAGCGCCTTCTGGTCATCGGTCAGGGAGAAGTCCATGGGGAATCCCTCTTGTTCAGCAATGGGTGGGTGACATCATTGTGGTTGTTGTCCGGGCCGCTGCTGACCCGGGACGGGTCGCGGGGATACCCAGGCGGCATTGTCGCCTCGCCCGGCTGGACACCAACCTAGCACTTGCTAGGTTTATCCCATATCACCCCATGGTCGAACAAGCACTTTACGTTAACGTAAACCTCGTCTAGTGTTGCCAGACGAGGTGGGAAACCGCCGGTTCACCACCCGGTCACAGGATCGACGTCATGACACAGCCAACCGCCCCGGCCGACGAGGCCAGCCAGGAGGCCCTGCCCCGCCAGCACCGACACTACACCATCGGTGAACTGGCGAGGATGTTCGAGGTCACGCCGCGCACCATCCGCTTCTACGAGCAGGAAGGCCTGCTGGCGCCGCGCCGAGAGGGACAGAAGCGCATCTACCGCGAGAAGGACCGGGTGCGCCTGAAGCTGACCCTGCGCGGCAAGCGGCTGGGGTTCTCGCTGGCCGAGATCCGCGAGGTGGTGACGATGTACGACGCCATGCCCGACGGCAATGCGCGCCAGCTCTGGCGTCTGCTGGAGATACTGGCCGACAAGCGCGACAACCTCGAGCGTCAGCTGGAGGACATCCGCCTGATGCGCATGGAGATCGACGACGTGGACCACCGTGCCCGGGAGGTACTGCGCAGCCTCGGCCACGAGGCCTGAACGATGGGCTGGCGCCCCTGCGCACGCGAACCACGACGTCATTACCCGTTTCACGCACACCGCCACAGGCAACAACAAGACGAGAAACACCATGACACGCCAACATCGATCGATCAGCTACGTCAGCGGCATCAGCGACACCCCCCTCAAGGGCCAGACCATCGGTGACTGTTTCGACGATACCGTGGCGCGCTTCGCCGAGCGCGACGCCCTGATCAGCCGCCACCAGGGGCTGCGCTACAGCTGGAAGGCGCTGCAGCAGGCCGTGGACGAGGCGGCCCGCGCCCTGCTCGCCCTGGGGGTGGACAAGGGGGACCGGGTCGGCATCTGGTCACCCAACTGTGCCGAATGGACCATCACCCAGTTCGCCACGGCGAAGATCGGCGCCATCCTGGTCAACATCAACCCCAGCTATCGCACCCACGAGCTCGAGTACGCCCTCAAGCAGTCCGGCGCCTCGACGCTGGTCCTGCAGGGCGCCTTCAAGACCTCCGACTACGTCGCCACCCTGGCCGAGCTGGCCCCGGAGCTGCGCGACGGCGCACCCGGGACCTTCTCCTGCCAGCGCCTGCCCGAGCTCAAGCGGGTGGTCTGCCTCGACGAGCAGCGTGCCCTGACCGGCATGCTGACCTGGCCGCAGATGCTGGCCCATGCCGACGAGGTCTCCGCCGAGCACCTGGCCGATGTCCAGGCCAGCCTGCAGTTCGACGACCCGATCAACATCCAGTACACCTCGGGAACCACGGGCGCGCCCAAGGGGGCCACCCTTTCCCACCACAACATCCTCAACAACGGCTTCTTCGTGGCCCGCACCATGAACCTCAGCGAAGCCGACCGCATGGTGATCCCGGTCCCGCTCTACCACTGCTTCGGCATGGTGATGGGCAACCTGGGCTGCGTGACCCACGGCGCCACCATGATCTACCCCGGCGACGGCTTCGAGCCGGAGGCGACGCTGCGCGCCGTCTCCGAGGAGAAGGCCACCACCCTCTATGGGGTGCCGACCATGTTCATCGCCGAACTGGAGCATCCAGAGTTCGAGACCTTCGACCTCTCCAGCCTGCGCACCGGGATCATGGCCGGCTCCATCTGCCCGATCGAGGTAATGCGCAAGGTGATCGACCGCATGAACATGCAGGATGTCACCATCTGCTACGGCATGACCGAGACCAGCCCGGTGAGCACCCAGACCCAGACCGACGCCCCGCTGGAGAAGCGCGTCACCACCGTGGGCACCATCCACCCCCACCTGGAAGTCAAGCTGGTGAGCCCCGAGACCGGCGCCGTGGTGGCCCGCGGCGAGACCGGCGAGCTCTGCACCCGCGGCTACAGCGTGATGCTCGGCTACTGGAACAACCCGGAGGCGACCGACAAGGCCATCGACAAGGCGGGCTGGATGCACACCGGCGACCTCGCCACCATGGACGACGAAGGCTATGTGGCGATCGTCGGGCGCATCAAGGACATGATCATTCGCGGCGGCGAGAACATCTATCCGCGCGAGATCGAGGACTTCCTCTACACCCACCCGGCCATCTCGGATGTGCAGGTGATCGGCGTGCCCGACGAGAAGTACGGCGAGGAGGTGATGGCCTGGGTCAAGCTGAGCGAGGGCGAGTCGCTCACCGACGAGGAGCTCAAGGCCTTCTGCAAGGGCCAGATCGCCCACTACAAGGTGCCGCGCTACGTGAAGTTCGTCGACGACTTCCCGATGACCGTCACCGGCAAGATCCAGAAGTTCAAGATGCGCGAGGAAGCCACCCACGAGCTGGGGCTGGCGTAAGCGCCGAGCGCCGAGCGCCGAGCGCCGAGCGCCGAGCGCCGAGCAGGCTGGTGTTCGCCCGCGTCAATGGCAACAACGCAAAACCTCCAGCAGGCTACTCTGCTGGAGGTTTTTCTTGGCTGCTTGGCGCTTACAGCCCCTTCGGCGCGTAGATCCCCGGGGCATTGCGCCAGTAGCCCTTGTAGTCCATGCCGAAGCCGAAGACATAGCGGTCGGCGACTTCCAGGCTGCAGTAATCAGCCCTGAGACCGGGGACCGCCTTGCGCTCGTGTTGCTTGTCGACCAGCACCGCGGTGGAGATGCTCGCCGCCCCCGCCTGACGACAGTAGTCGAGGATGGCGGCCAGGGTGGCGCCCTCGTCGAGGATGTCATCGACGATTACCACGTGGCGCCCGGCCATGGGCACCTCCGGGGAGACCCGCCAGAACAGCTCGCCGCCCCGCAGGCCACCCCGATAGCGGGTGGCGTGGAGGTAGTCGACCTCCAGGGGGAAGCCCAACCGGGTCAGCAGGTGGCCGGTGGTGATCAGGCCGCCGTTCATCACGCAGTAGAAGACCGGCAGGCGGTCACCCAGGTCACGGGTGATCTCGTCGGCCATGCGGTCCAGCGCACGTTCGACCTCGGGCTGCGAGATCAGGCAGTCGGCATTGTCCATGACGTCGCGCATGTCGGTCAGGGACGGCAGGGAATCGGCATCGAGTCGGGACATCGTCGGTCGGCTCTTGATGGGAATCGGAGTGGGAATCAGAGAAAGAAAGGCGGTTCAGTCGGCGGCCATCGCCTCGAGCCGCGCATGGACGCGGCGCCAGCGCGACAGGGCTCCCAGCGCCTTGAGGTCGGGTCGGGCCCTGGCGTAGCGCAGCCGCGTGGCACGACGCGCCTGGCGCCCCTGGCAGGCGTCGAGCACCTCGCGGGCCGCGCCGCGGTCGTTGCAGACCAGCAGCATGTCGCACCCCGCGGCCAGCGCCAGCCGGGCCCGTTCCGCGGGCGTCCCGGCGGCAGCCGCACCGGCCATGCTCAGGTCGTCGGAGAAGATCACGCCCTTGAAACCCAGGCTTTCGCGCAGCATGCCCAGCCAGGCCGGCGAGAAGCCCGCCGGACGCGGGTCGAAGTCGGGATAGACGACATGTGCGGGCATCACCGCATCGAGCCGGGGCGCCAGCTCGGCGAAGGGCAGGAGATCATGGCGACGCAGTTCGTCCAGGGGGCGCTCATCCACCGGCAACTCATGGTGGGAGTCGGCCGCTACGCCACCGTGGCCCGGAAAGTGCTTGCCCACGGCCACCATGCCCGCCTCGTGCAGGCCATCGAGGAAGGCGCGCCCCAGGCGGACCACCGCCCGCGGGTCCGCGGAGAAGCTGCGATCACCGATCACGCTGGAAGTGCCACCGTCCACGTCCAGTACCGGGGCGAAGGAGAGGTCGAGGCCGCAGGCCGCCATCTCCATGCCCAGCAGCCAGCCGGCATCCTGGCAGAGACGCACCGTCACCTCGGGCTGCAGGGCGAAGTCGCGCCCCAGGCGTCCCATGGCCGGCAGGCGGGTGACGCCCTCGCGCAACCGCTGGACCCGCCCCCCTTCCTGGTCGACCGCCAGCAGCAGGTCGGGGCGTAGGCGACGGACCTCGTCGCACAGGGTACGGACCTGGTCGGCCGAGGCAATATTGCGGGCGAAGAGGATCACGCCCCCGACCTCGGGACGCACCAGCAGTTCGCGCTCCTCGGGGGTCAGGCTCTGGCCCTCCAGATCAAGCATCACCGGTCCGAGCATCTGGGTCATGATCGTGCCCCTGGAAGATGAAAGGGAGCCGATTCTAGACCAAAGCCGCAGCGCAGGACAGCCCGCGAGCGGCACGGGAGTATCCGGGCAATCGGCGCCATCCCCCGATACAATAGTGGACCGGATCCGACCTGACAGGAGTCACCCCTTGCTCGCCGACCTCCCTCCCTTCCTGCTCTGGCCCCTGGCGGTCGTCCTGGGCCTGTGCCTGGGCAGCTTCCTCAACGTGGTGATTACCCGCCTGCCGGTGATGCTGATGCGCGGCTGGCGCGCCGAGGCCCGCGAGGCCCTGGAGCTGGCGCCGGAAGAGCCCCCCCCCTTCAACCTGGTGACGCCCCGCTCGCTGTGTCCGCGCTGCGAGGCCCCCATCGCCTGGCACGACAACATCCCGCTGCTGGGCTGGTTCAAGCGTCGCGGACGCTGTGCCAGCTGCCAGACGCCTATCAGCCCCCAGTATCCCCTGGTGGAGCTCGCCGGGGGCGTGCTGGCCGTGGCGGTACTGGCACTCTTCGGGCCGACCCTGGAGGCACTGTTCATCCTCGGGGCCTGCCTGGCCCTGCTGGCCATGGCAGTGATCGACCTGCGCACCCAACTGCTGCCGGACCTGCTCACCCTGCCGCTGCTGTGGGCCGGGCTGCTCTACCAGCTGCTGTTCCAGCCGTTGCTGCTGCCCTCGGCCGTCATTGGTGCCATGGCCGGCTACCTGGTGCTGTGGAGCTTCTACTGGCTGTTCAAGCTGGTCACCGGCAAGGAGGGCATGGGCTACGGGGACTTCAAGCTGCTGGCCGCCCTCGGCGCCTGGCTCGGCTGGCAATACCTGCCGCTGGTGCTGATCCTGTCCGCCGGGGCGGGGGCGGTGGTGGGCATCCTCATCCAGCTGGCCATCCCGCGCCTGCGCGGCGCTCCCCTGCCCTTCGGGCCCTGGCTGGTGATGGCCGGCTGGATCGCCCTGCTGGCCGGCGAGCCGCTGATGGCGCTCTATACCGGGCTGCTGTATTGAGATGAGCATGGCGTCAACAGTGGACCAACCAGGGAGGCAATGATGATCATCGGCGTGACGGGCGGCATCGCCTCGGGCAAGTCGACGGTGGCGCGGGCCTTCGCCGCGCGGGGCATCCCCTGGGTGGATGCCGATGAGGTGGCGCGGGAGGTCGTGGCACCGGGGGAGCCGGCACTCGCCGAGATCGCCGAGCACTTCGGCCGCGAGGTCCTGGCGCCCGACGGCGCCCTGGACAGGCGAGCGCTGCGCGAGATCGTCTTCGCCGATGCCGAGGCGCGACAGCGGCTGGAGAGGATCACCCACCCGCGGATACGTCAGCGCCTGGAGGCCCACCTCGAGCGGCTCCAGGGCCAGGGGGCCCCCTATGTGCTGCTGGTCTCCCCGCTGCTGTTCGAATCCGGCCAGGATACGATGGTCGACCGCTGCCTGGTCATCGATGTCCCCGAGGCGACCCAGATTGCCCGCACGGCGGCGCGCGACGGGGTGGACGAGGCCCAGGCCCGGGCCATCGTCGCGGCCCAGATGCAAAGGGCCGAGCGGCTGGCGCGCGCCGATGACGTCATCGACAACTCCGCCGACGAGGCGGGCCTGGCCGCGCAGGTGGCAGAGCTCGACCGCCAGTACCGGCAAGCCGTCGGTTTGCCTCCCGGGCCCTGATTCGTCATCCTTCCCCGACACCCTGCCGAAGACGACATCGCATGAACACGCAAGACACCACGCGTCACCTGGAAGTCGCCTGCCCGCAGTGCCGCAAGAAGGTGCTGTGGAGCGAGGCCAACCCCTATCGCCCCTTCTGCAGCAAGCGCTGCCGCCTGCTCGACCTGGGTGCCTGGGCCGACGAGTCGCATCGCATTGCCGGCGAGCCCGCCATGGACGAGACCGACCTCGACGCCCTGCTGGCGCGAGCGGACCGGGATGGCGAGCCGTCGTGAGCGGTCACGGGCAGCGCCCGGAATACCGCCTGCTGGCCGAACTGGAGGCCCTCTTCGATCGCCTGGTGGAGGAAACCGATGCCCTGGTGGCGACCTGGCTGGCCTCGGGCGCCTCGGCCTGGTCCTTCGAGCACGACACGGCCGATGCCGCCTGGCTGCGCCATGCCCTGCTCGACGTCTGGTACCAGGATGGCCAGGACGGCCGCGCCACCCGCAGCCATGTGGGCCTGGTGGCCGGCGACGAGCCGGTGATGGAAGCCGTCGCCCGGGTGAATGCCACCAAGAAGGCCTTCGCCGCGCTGCTGGCGGAGATCCGCAGCGAGGTTCCGTCACTGATCCCGGAGATCAAGGCGGTCCTGCCCTTTCGGCATCCGGCCCTGCACGATCACCTGCGCGGCACGGGGCTTGCCAGGCTGCACCTCAAGCAGTGCTGGCGGGCGATCCCCCTGGCCGAGGCCCCGGTGGCCCGCGTCCGCCTGGCCTGGTATGCCAGCGGGCGCTCGATCAAGCGACTGACGGTGCGCGAGGCCGAGCAGAAACTGCTGGCCCTGGACAGCGAGGCCCCCCACGTGCGCATCCAGCTGCGCCACCTGGCCGGCATTCCCGGTGGCGAGCCGCTGGCCCAGGTGCAGAGCCAGGCGCCGCTGATGCGCGCCAACCTCTTCTACCGCGAACCGCTGGAGGATGGCCGGAGTCGGCGCGCCATGAACATCGCCCTGCCGCTGTTCGTGCCCAGCCCTGACGGTCGATTGCCCGACCACAACCTGCCCCCCCCTCGACCGCCTGCTACCCGCACCCGCGCCCGACGACGCGACGAGCGACTGGAAGACACGGTCTTCCTGCCGAGCCTGCGCGTCTATCGCTACCGGTGACGCACACCGAGTGTGAAGGACAGGCGGCGGAGGTCAGGCGATCCGCCCGAGGGACCTGAGGGTCTGCAGCAGGCGACTGACGCTCTCGGCCGGCTGGGCGTACTCGGCCATCAGGGCCTTGAGGCGCTGCTCGAAGGCGCGCTGGAGGGCCTGCTCGTCCTGCGGCTCGGCTCCCGCCTCCTGCTCCAGGCGCTCCAGTGAACGGACCGGCGGACCGGTGGGAATATCGAGTTCGCTGTCGGGACTCTCGAGTTCGCGCAGTGCATCGGCGAAGGCATCATCGAGTTCGCGGAACTTGCGCAACTTCTCTCGTTCGTCCATGGGCTGTCGGGGATTGTGTGTTTTCATTCGATTCCAATGGTGTCGAGGCGAAGGCCGTGGCGTGAAGAGGGATGAACAGGCCAACGCCGGTACTCGGTAATGTGGCTGATTATACGGGCAACGCACCGGTGAACCACCTTCCCGTCAGCGTTTCCGTTTGACGCGGGCAGGGTACAACACTAACGACGACGCCGCCCCGAGGGGCGGCGTCATGCCTTCACGCGCCGGGACTCACTCCTCGACGCGGACCAGCCAGGACTCGACAGTGTCGGAGCCGTGCTCGTCCTTCCAGGCCTTGAGGGTCTTCTGGTTGCCGCCGCGGGTTTCCACGACTTCCCCGGTGTTGGGGTTCTTATAGATCTTCAACTTGCGCTTGCGGCGGGCACCGCCGGTCGCCGGGGCGGCGGCACTGCCGCGAGAGGCCGAGGCCGGCTTGGGGTCGAGCAGCGCAATGACATCGGCGGCACTCTTGTCGAACTCGCGCATCAGCGACTCGAGCTTTTCCTTGAACTCGAGTTCGGCCTTGAGACGGTCGTCGTTCTGCAGCTTGTCCAGCTCCGACTGAAGTTGCTTGAGCTGCTGTTCCATCTGCATGTAGTTGCTGAGCAGTGATGACATGTAATAGTTCCTTCTCGGGGATTACAGGATGCAGCGACATTATTGCCTTTTGAAACTTCCTTGGCAACAGTATGAGCATGGATCCAAACTTCGGCAAACAACAACCGTGACGTTTAGCGGCACTCTTTGCAAATAACTCGTCGCGGAAAACTAGTAGAATACCGAACAACCTCAGTCCATCTGGAGAGATTATTCTCGAGCCGTGAAACATACCGACCCATGAAAAAGGCGCCACCCCGAGGGGCGGCGCCTTGGCAGGCGATGAGGGACAGGGTCCCTACCGCTATCAGTCCTGACCCATCTGCTGCTTGATGAGATCGCCGATGGTGGTCGGACCACCGCTCTCGGGAGACTCCTCACGCAGCTTCTTGAGGTTCTGGCGAGTGTCGTCCTGATCCTTGGCCTTGATGGACAGGGCGATCTGGCGGTTCTTGCGGTCGACACCGATGATGCGGGCCTCGACGCTGTCGCCTTCGCTCAGCACGTTGCGGGCATCCTCGACGCGGTCGGGGCTGATCTCGGAGGCCTTCAGCACGGCGACGACATCGGTGGCCAGCTCGACCTGGGCTTCCTTGGCATCGACCTCGATCACGCGACCGGTGACGATGGAGCCCTTGTCGTTGACGGCCAGGAACTCGGACACCGGATCGGTATCGAGTTGCTTGATGCCCAGCGAGATACGCTCACGCTCCGGATCGATCGAGAGGATGACGGCTTCCGCCTCGTCGCCCTTCTTGAACTGGCGAACGGCTTCCTCGCCGGTGTCGGTCCAGGAGATGTCGGACAGGTGCACCAGGCCGTCGATACCGCCTTCCAGGCCGATGAAGATGCCGAAGTCGGTGATCGACTTGATGGTGCCGGTGACGCGGTCACCCTTGTTGTAGCGCGCGTTGAAGTCTTCCCAGGGATTGGTGGTGCACTGCTTGATGCCCAGGGAGATACGGCGACGCTCCTCGTCGATGTCCAGCACCATGACGTCCACGTCGTCGCCGACCTGCACGACCTTGGACGGGTGGATGTTCTTGTTGGTCCAGTCCATCTCGGACACGTGGACCAGGCCCTCGACACCCTCTTCCAGCTCGGCGAAGCAGCCGTAGTCGGTGAGGTTGGTGACCTTGGCGTGAACCTTGGTGCCTTCCGGGTAGCGATCCTTGATGTTGACCCACGGATCCTCGCCCAGCTGCTTCAGGCCCAGGGAGACGCGGTTGCGCTCGCGGTCGAACTTGAGCACCTTGACGGTGATCTCGTCGCCCACGGCCACGATCTCGCTCGGGTGCTTGATGCGCTTCCAGGCCATGTCGGTGATGTGCAGCAGGCCATCGACGCCACCCAGGTCGACGAAGGCGCCGTAGTCGGTGAGGTTCTTGACGATACCGATGATCTGCTGGCCTTCCTGCAGGGTTGCCAGGAGGGCTTCACGCTCGGCGCTGTTCTCGGCCTCGAGCACGGCGCGACGGGACACGACGACGTTGTTGCGCTTGGCGTCGAGCTTGATGACCTTGAAGTCGAGTTCCTTGTTCTCGAGGTGGGTGGTGTCGCGCACGGGACGGACATCCACCAGGGAACCCGGCAGGAAGGCACGGATGGAGTCGACATCGACGGTGAAGCCGCCCTTGACCTTGCCGTTGATCACGCCCTTGACGATCTCTTCCTTCTCGAAGGCAGCTTCCAGCACCTTCCACGCTTCGGCGCGCTTGGCCTTCTCGCGGGACAGGCGTGTCTCGCCGAACCCGTCCTCGACGGCTTCCAGGGCGACGTGCACCTCGTCACCGACGGCGATGCTCAGTTCGCCATTCTCGTCGCGGAACTGGGCCGCGGGGATCTGACCTTCTGACTTCAGGCCGGCATTGACGGTGACCCAGTCGCCGTCGATGTCGACGATGGTAGCCGGTACGATGGCGCCCGGCTCCATGTTGATGTCCTGGAGAGACTGTTCAAACAGTTCAGCAAAGCTTTCGCTCATGATGTTCCTACGTGATCAACGTTGAGTACGGCGTTGCCGCCTTCTCCGCACCACCAGCGAGTGCGGGCCTTATTTACCAAGCCCCCGGGGATGTTGGCGCTGGTTCGACCTGGCCCGGCTCACGGCGAATCGAAGTGCCGGACCACGTCATCACATCCTGCCGGAGGCGCCGCAAGGGAGTGTCAGGTGGCGGATGCCAGACCGCGTTCGGTCAGCAGCTCCGTCAGCCGATCCACCACTTCCGGTATCGTCAGGCGCGTGGTGTCAAGCGTGATGGCATCGATGGCCGGCTTGAGCGGGGCCACGCTGCGCTGCATGTCGCGGGCATCGCGCGCCTGAATCTCCTTTAGAAGACTCGATAGACTAGCATCCACCCCGGCCTCTCGCAACTGGAGGTGGCGCCGCCTCGCCCGTTCCTCGGCGCTGGCGGTAAGGAAGATCTTGAGCGGCGCATCCGTGAACACCACGGTGCCCATGTCGCGCCCGTCGGCCACCAGGCCCGGGGCCTTTCGGAAATCGCGCTGACGCTGCAGCAGCGCCTGGCGCACCGCGGGCAGCGCGGCGACCCGGGAGGCCGCATCGCCCACCTGCTCGGTGCGGATCGCGGTGGTGGCGTCCTGCCCTTCCAGCAGCACGGTGGCGGACTCGCCCTCGGCGAGGAAGACCACATCCAGCGAGGCGGCAATCCGGGCCAGCGCTGGCTCGTCGTCCAGGGGCACCTCGTGCTTCACGGCAGCCAGTGCGGTCAGGCGATAGAGCGCACCGCTGTCGAGCAGGTGCCAGCCCAGACGTGCGGCGACCAGGCGACTGATGGTGCCCTTGCCTGCCCCGCCCGGGCCATCGATGGTCAGTACCGGTGCCGAATCACTCATGACGCCTCCTGCTGTTCCTCGAGGGTCAGCCCCACCCGGCGCGCCAGGTCGATGAAGCCGGGGAAGGAGGTGGCCACGTTGGCACAGTCGTCGATGACGATCTCGCCGCCGGCGCGCAGCGCGGCGATGGCGAAGGCCATGGCGATGCGGTGGTCGCCCAGGCTATCGATGTGCCCGCCGCCATAGCTGGCCCCCTCGCCGCCCCGTCCTTCAAGACGGCCGACGATGTCGATGCCGTCCTCGTGAAGGACATGCTCGACGCCGAGGGTGGCCAGACCGTTCGCCATGGCCTGAAGCCGGTCGGACTCCTTGACGCGCAGCTCCTCGGCGCCCCGCAGCCGGGTGGTGCCCTCGGCATTCGCTGCCGCGATGAACAGCGCCGGGAACTCGTCGATCGCCAGCGGCACCTGCTCCACCGGGATATCGATGCCCCTGAGCGGTGCGTAGCGGATATGCAGGTCGGCCACCGGTTCGCCGCCCACCTCGTGCTGGTTCTCCAGGCGCAGGTCGGCACCCATCAGCTGGAGGATGTTGATCACGCCGATGCGGGTCGGGTTGATGCCGACATGCTCCAGCACCAGGTCGGAACCGGGCGTGATCGCCGCCGCCACCAGGAAGAAGGCCGCCGAGGAGATGTCCGAGGGCACGTCGATGGGGGCCGCGGTGAGCCTGCCCCCACCCTTGAGCCAGCAGGTGTCGCCCTCACGGTGCACCTCGTAGCCGAAGCCCTGGAGCATGCGCTCGGTGTGGTCACGGGTCGGCGCCGGCTCGCGCACGCGGGTCTCGCCCTCGGCATAGAGGCCGGCCAGCAGCAGGCAGGACTTCACCTGGGCGCTGGCCATGGGCATGTCGTAGGTGATGCCCTTGAGCGCCTTGCCACCGTGGATATGCAGCGGCGGACGCCCGCCCTCGGCGGTATCGATCTCGGCGCCCATCGCGCGCAACGGATCGGCCACCCGCCCCATGGGCCGCTTGGTGAGCGAGGCGTCGCCGGTCAACTCGGTATCGAAGGCCTGGCCGGCCAGCAACCCGGCGAACAGGCGCATGGCGGTGCCCGCATTGCCCACGTAGAGGGGGCCGGAGGGCGCCTTGAGGCCGTGCATGCCGACACCGTGGACGGTGACCCGTCCCTGGTGGGGCCCCTCGATGGCCACGCCCATCTCGCGGAAGGCCTGCAGGGTGGCCAGGCTGTCCTCGCCCTCGAGGAAGCCCTTCACCTCGGTGACGCCTTCGGCCAGCGCCCCGAGCATGATGGAGCGGTGGGAGATCGACTTGTCACCGGGCACGCGGATCCGCCCGGTGACGCCACCGCCAGGGCTGACCCGATAGCGCAGCTTGCCGTGTTGTTGCATCTGGTACTCCGCCTGATAACTGGTCTGGTTGAGCAGGGATTCGAAATAGTGCCGGGCGTGACTGGCCCGGTCGAAGGTGGCCAGCATGGCATCGCCGTCACCACGCTCCACCGCGCGTCGCAGTCGGGCCACCCCGGCCTCGAAGTCGTCCAGGGAGGCGAGCACGGCATCGCGGTTGGCGATGAAGATGTCGCGCCACATCACCGGGTCGCTGCCGGCGATGCGGGTGAAGTCGCGAAACCCGCCGGCGGCATAGCGAAAGATCTCCAGGCGCTCGTCCTGGCGGGCCAGGGTGTCCACCAGCGAGAAGGCCAGCAGGTGCGGCAGGTGGCTGGTCCGCGCCAGCACCTGGTCGTGGCGGGCCACGTCCATCTCCAGCACCTCGGCCCCGGTGGCCTCCCAGAGCGCGCGCACCCTGGCCGTCGCGGCCGGATGGGTATCGGGTTCGGGCGTGAGGATCACCTTGTGGCGGGCATAGAGCCCGGCATCGGCGGCCGCGACCCCGCTCTTCTCCGAGCCGGCGATGGGGTGACCGAGCACCAGGTTGGCCGGCATGCGACCGAAGGCGGCCATGGCCGCCTCGCGGATCGCCGCCTTGGTGCTGCCCACATCGGTGACGACGACATTCGGAGCGGCGCGATCGAGGCAGGCGGCCAGCGCCTTCATCACGCCGGCCATGGCCAGCACGGGCACTGCCAGCACGACCAGCGACGCGCCCTCGATCACCGCCTCGAGACGGGGGTCGCCGCGGTCGATCAGGCCCATCTCGATACCGCGGGCGATCTCGCCCGCATCGGGGTCGCACGAGAGGATGGTGCCCCGAAAGCCGGCGGCTCGCAGCGCGGCGGCAAGCGAACCTCCGATCAGCCCCAGGCCGACGATCAGGATGCGCCGCTCATCGGGCGGCGGCTTCACGATGCCCGCCATCCCTCAGAGCACGCCGACGGGATAGGAGCCCAGCACCTTCACCTCGGCGGCGCGTAGCTGGACCTCCTCCAGCATGGCCGCGACGCGCGGTTCCTCGCGGTGCCCCTTGAAGTCGATGAAGAACACGTAGTTCCACACGCCGGTGCGCGACGGGCGGGTCTCGAGGCGCGTCATGTCGATCTGGTGACGATGGAAGGGCTCGAGCAGGTCGTGCAGTGCCCCCGGCTGGTTGCGCATCGCGACCACCAGCGAGGTCTTGTCCTCGCCGGAGATGGGCACGTCCTGGTTGCCGATGATTAGGAAACGCGTGGAGTTGTCCGGGCGGTCCTCTATCTTCTCGGCCAGCCTGGCGAGCCCATAGAGCTTGGCGGCCATGTCGCCGGCGATGGCCGCGCTGTGCCACTCGGTCTTGACCAGGCGGGCGGCCTCGGCATTGGAGGAGACCGGCACCCGCTCGGCCTGGGGAAAGTGGGCATCGAGCCACTTGCGGCACTGAGCGAAGGACTGCGGGTGGGAGTAGATCCGCGAGACCTTGTCGCGACGGGTCGTCTCGGCCACCAGCAGGTGATGGTGGATGCGCAGCACCACCTCGCCGCAGATGCGAAGCCCGGAATCCATGAAGGAGTCGAGGGTGTGATTGATCACGCCCTCGGTGGAGTTCTCGACCGGCACCACGCCATAGTTGACGGCGCCGGCCTCCACCTCGCGGAACACCTCGTCGATGGCGGCCATCGGCAGGCTGATCGCGCTCTCGCCGAAGTGCTTGATGGCGGCCTGCTGGGTGAAGGTGCCTTCCGGCCCCAGGTAGGCGACCTTGACCGGCTGCTCCAGGGCCAGGCAGGCCGACATGATCTCACGGAACAGCCGCGCCATCTCCTCGCTGTCCAGGGGGCCCTGGTTGAGCTCCATGATCCGGCGCAGCACCTGGGCCTCGCGCTCGGGCCGATAGAAGACCGCCCCGGGCTCATGCTCGGCCTTGATCTCGGCCACCTGCTGGGCGCAGGCCGCCCGCTCGCTGATCAGACGCAGGATGTCGTTGTCCAGGGCGTCGATGCGCTGGCGGAGCGCCTCGAGGCTGACGGTAGGCTCGGTCATGGATTATCCCCTGCGGTTCTCGAAATCGGCCATGAAGTCGATCAGTGCCTCGACGGCGGCTTCGGGCACGGCGTTGTAGAGGCTGGCCCGCATGCCCCCCACGCTGCGGTGCCCCTTGAGGTTGAGCAGTCCCGCCGCCTCGGCCTCCTCCAGGAACAGACGGTCTAGCCGGGGGTCGGCGAGCACGAAGGGCACGTTCATCCGCGAGCGGTTGCGCAGCGTGATCGGGTTGGCATAGAGGCCGCTGCCGTCGATAGCCGCATAGAGCCGGGCCGCCTTGCGACGGTTGATGGCGTCCATGGCCGCCAGCCCGCCGATATCGCCCTTCAGCCAATCGAAGACCAGCCCCGCCAGGTACCAGCTGTAGGTCGCCGGGGTGTTGACCATCGAGCCCGCCTCGCTGAGCGCCCGGTAGCCGAAGAGGGTCGGCATGTCGCCACGGGCCTGGTCCAGCAGGTCATCGCGCACGATCACCACCACCAGGCCGGCGGGCCCGATGTTCTTCTGGGCACCGGCATAGATCACGCCGAACCGCGAGACATCCAGGGGGCCGGAGAGGATGGATGAGGACATGTCGCAGACCAGCGGCACCTCGCTGCGATCCGGCCGTCGGGCCTCGGGAATGTAGTCGAAGGCAAGCCCGCCGATGGTCTCGTTGGCGGTGTAGTGCAGGTAGGCGGCGTCGTCGGAGAGGAGGATATCCTCCTGGCGCGGCACGGCACTGTGGCCGTTCTCCTCGCTGCTGGCGGCCACATGGACGTCGCCGAACAGGTGGCGCGCCTCACTGATCGCCTTCTTGCCCCAGATGCCGGTATGCAGGAAGTTGGCCCGCCCGCCGGCGCCCAGCAGGTTGTAGGGCAGCGCGGCGAACTGCAGGCTGGCCCCGCCCTGGGTGAACAGCACCCGGTAGTTGTCGGGAATGGCCAGCAGCTCGCGCAGGTCCGCCTCGGCCTGGTCGGCGATGGCCACGAAGTCCTCGCCGCGATGGCTCATCTCCATCACCGAGAGGCCACGGCCGTGGTAGTCCAGCAGTTCGTCCCGGGCTCGCTCCAGCACGGCCGTGGGCAGCGCGGCCGGGCCGGCACAGAAGTTGTAGTGACGTGTCATCAGCGTTGCGTGTCCTTATTCCTGGTCTGGCTCACCGCCGGCATCTTCCGCACCGGCCGCCGGCGTCTCATCGTCGGATGACATCTCGCCGGTCTCGTGTCCAGTCTCTTCTGACTCGTCATGAGCCGCCTCCACGGCGTCCTCGGGCTCGTCGATCCGCACGGTCTTGACCAGCTTCTCGTCGTTGCCCAGGCGGATCAACATCACGCCCTGGGTGTTGCGCGAGGTGATCGAGACCTCGTCGACCCGGGTCCGCACCAGGGTGCCGCGATCGGTGATCAGCATCATCTCGTCGGTCGAGTAGACCTGCATGGCGGCCACCAGCGCGCCGTTGCGCTCGCTGGTCTGCATGGCGATCACCCCCTGGCCGCCGCGCCCACGCAGCGGGAACTCCTCGAGGCGGGTGCGCTTGCCGAAGCCGTTCTCGCTGGCGGTGAGGATATAGATCTGGCCGCCGTTGCCGTTCTCGATGCTCGCACCCTCCTCGGCCTCGGCCTCGACGTCGGCCTCGGCATCGATCTGCTGGCTCTGCGGAATGATCAGGCTGATCACCTCGGCATCACCCAGCAGGCGCATGCCGCGCACGCCGCGGGCGGTGCGGCCCATGGCGCGCACGTTGGACTCCTCGAAGCGGATCGCCTTGCCGTTGGAGGAGAGCAGCATGACGTGATCGCTGCCCGTGGTGATGGCCGCACCCACCAGGCGGTCGCCCTCCTCGAGGTCGATGGCGATCAGGCCCACGCTGCGCGGCCGCGAGAACTGCTCGAGGCTGGTACGCTTGACGGTGCCGCGCTCGGTGGCGAAGAAGATGTAGCTCTCCGGGTCGTAGTCGCGCACCGGCAGGATGGCGTTGATCGCCTCACCCTCGTCCAGCGGCAGCAGGTTGACCAGCGGCTTGCCCCGCGAGCCGCGGCTGGCGACGGGCATCTCGTAGACCTTGAGCCAGTAGACCTTGCCGCGATTGGAGAACAGCAGCACGGTATCGTGGGTCGAGGCCACCAGCAGGTGCTCGATGACGTCCTCGTCCTTCATCGCCGTGGCCGACTTGCCGCGTCCACCTCGGCGCTGGGCCTGGTAATCGGAGAGCGGCTGGGTCTTGGCGTAGCCGGTGCGCGACACGGTGACCACCATGTCCTCCTCGGCGATCAGGTCCTCGAGGCGCAGGTCCAGGTGACTGGCCTGGATCTCGGTCTTGCGCGGGTTGCCGAACTGATCACGCACGGCGATCAGCTCCTCGCGGATCACCTCGAGCAGCCGCTCGGCGGAGGCCAGAATGGCGGTGAGCTCGGCGATCTTCTCGAGGATCGAGAGGTACTCGTCGAGGAGCTTCTCGGTCTCGAGCCCGGTCAGGCGATGCAGGCGCAGCTCGAGGATGGCCTGGGCCTGGGCCGGCGACAGGCGATACTCGCTGCCGGCCTGACTGAGGCCGAAGCCCTCCTCCAGCTCCTCGGGCTTGCAGGAGGTGGCCCCGGCGCGTTCGAGCATGCCGGTGACCTGCCCCGGCTGCCAGGACTTTGCCAGCAGCTTCTCCTTGGCCTCTGCCGCGTTCGGCGAGGCCTTGATCAGCTCGATCACCTCGTCGATGTTGGAGATGGCGACGGCCAGGCCCTCGAGGATGTGACCGCGTTCGCGGGCCTTCTTCAGCTCGAAGAGGGTGCGGCGGGTGACCACCTCACGACGGTGGCGGATGAAGGCCTCGAGGATCTCCTTGAGATTGAGGATCTTCGGCTGGCCATTGTCGATGGCCACCATGTTGATGCCGAACACGGTCTGCAGCTGGGTCTGGGCGAAGAGGTTGTTGACCACCACCTCGCCGGACTCGCCGCGCTTGACCTCGATCACCACCCGCAGGCCATCCTTGTCGGACTCGTCGCGCAGTTCGGCGATGCCCTCGATCTTCTTCTCCTTGACCAGCTCGGCGATCTTCTCGATCAGCCGCGCCTTGTTCACCTGGTAGGGAAGCTCGTTGACGATGATGTGGTCGCGGCCGGTCTTGTCGTCATGCTCGATGGTGTGGCAGGCCCGCACGTAGATGCGCCCGCGACCGGTGCGATAGGCCTCGAGAATACCGGCGCGACCGTTGATGATGCCGCCGGTGGGAAAGTCCGGGCCGGGCACATGTTCCATCAGGTCGTCGACGGTGAGGGTGTAGTCGTCGATCAGCGCCAGACAGGCGTTGATGATCTCGCCCATGTTGTGGGGCGGTATGTTGGTCGCCATGCCCACGGCGATGCCCGACGAGCCATTGATCAGCAGGTTGGGAACCTTGGTGGGCAGCACCTCGGGGATGCGCTCGGTACCGTCGTAGTTGTCGACCCAGTCGACGGTGTCCTTCTCCAGGTCGGCCAGCAGCTCGTGGGCCAGCCGGGCCATGCGCACCTCGGTGTAACGCATGGCAGCGGCGTTGTCGCCGTCGATGGAGCCGAAGTTGCCCTGGCCGTCGACCAGCACGTGGCGCATCGAGAAGTCCTGGGCCATGCGCACGATGGTGTCGTAGACGGCGCTGTCCCCATGGGGGTGGTACTTACCGATGACATCGCCCACCACACGGGCGGACTTCTTGTACGGCTTGTTCCAGTCGTTGCCGAGCTCGTGCATGGCGAACAGCACGCGCCGGTGCACCGGCTTGAGGCCATCGCGCACGTCGGGCAGCGCACGGCCGATGATCACGCTCATCGCGTAATCGAGGTACGACTGCTTGAGCTCGTCCTCGATGTTGACTGGCAGAATCTCTCTGGCGATGTCACCCATGGGTCGTCGAATCCTTTGCACTGCAACAGGTTGGCGCGTCACGTGGCCGTGACATGGCGCGCAATATCAGCCTGGCATCATACCATCCCGGACGGTGCAAAGGGAGCTATGCAAGGGGGCTATGGCAGGACCAGTGCTGCCATGGCCTCGCGGATCTCGCCGCCGATCTCGATGGCCCGATTGGCCGCCACGTCGAGCAGTACGAAGGTGATGTCGGCACTGGCCACCGGCTTGCCGTCCCGCACCCGGCGAACCTCCTGATGCATGCGGGCACGCCGCGAACCGAGCTCGGCGAGCCGGGTCAGCACCTCGAGGTCATCGCCGGCGACCGCGGCACGACGGTAGTCGATGTTGAGGTTGACCGCGACGAAGGCCACGTCGCCCTTCTGCAGGAAGGCGGCCAGCCCGGGGCGGTCGTCGAAGTATGCCCAGCGCCCCTCCTCCAGGAATTCCAGGTAGCGGGCATTGTTCACATGGCCATAACCATCCAGGTGATAGCCTCTGACACGCAGGGCGGTGCGGGAGATGCGGGGATCCATGCTGACGGCCTCCTGGGCGGGCAAAGCCTCGATTCTAGTCAGGGCGGCGGCCGATATTCAAACCATCGTTTGAACAACGGCATATCACGCCACTCACGCATGCGCTGGCACCGGCGACTCCCTTTGGCCATAATGTGCCCCTTTTCTCTCGGGAAATGCTCCATGTGGTTCAAGCACTTGCACCTCTACCGCCTGCACGACGCCCCTGAGCTGGACGCCGCCAGCCTGGAAACCGCCTTGGGCGAGCAGGCCTTCCGCCCCCTGGGGGGCAGCGAAGCGCGTCGCCTGGGCTGGTCCGCGCCGGCCGGCCGGGCAGGGACGCAGCTGCTGCACGAGCTGCAGGGCCAGCGCCTGATGACCGCCCTGCGCCAGGAACGCATCCTTCCCGCCTCGGTGGTCCGCGAGGAGGTCGAGGAGCGCAGCGAGGCGATCGAGATCAGCGAGGGCCGCAAGCTGCGCCGCCAGGAGAAGCTGGCGATCAAGGAGCAGGTCTACGAGGAGCTCCTGCCCCGCGCCTTCGTGCGCAGCCAGAAGGTCGACCTGTGGTGGGACAGTCGCCGCCAGCTGATCGCCGTCAATGCCAGCTCCCGCAAGCGTGCCGAGGAACTCCTCGACCTGCTGCGCGAGACCCTGGGCAGCCTCAAGGTGACCCCGCTGGCCAGCCAGACGCTACCCATGCGGGCCATGACCACCTGGCTCGGCGACCCGGGGTCGCGGCCCGCCGACCTGGTGCTCGGCGACCAGGTGGAGCTCAAGGCGAAGGGCGACGACGGCGTGCTGCGTGCCCGCCAGGTCGACCTCGACAGCGACGAGATCCAGCAGCTGCTGGAGAGCGGTCGCCAGGCCAGCAAGCTGGCACTGTCGATCGAGGGCCGGCTAAGCTTCGTGCTGCATGACGACCTGGCGATCAAGGCGCTGCGCTTCGACGACGCCCTGATCGACGAGGCCTCCCAGGCCGACGATGGCGATGATGCCCTGGTACGCCTGGAGACCGACTTCATCCTGATGACCCAGGCGCTGGCCGAGAATATCGAGCGCCTGATCGAGTGGCTGGGCGGCGAGGCCGGCACCGCCGGTGACGCCCGCAGCGCCTGATCGCTTCCGACCACAGCCTGGTAAACATGACCGAGACTCACGACATCCCCGCATCCGATCCCTGGGCCGAGATCCGGCCCTACCAGGACGACGAGGTGGCCGAGGTCCTCGAGCGCCTGGCCCATGATGCCGAGCTGCTCGATGCCCTGACCCGTTATCGACTGCCGAGGCTCAGCCGCTTCATGCCGCGTCTCTCGCGCGCCCTGGCCAGCGTCGCCATCCGCCGCGAGGTACGTGGCGTGACCGGCGTGAATGACTTCCAGATGCGCATTGCCAGCTATATGCAGCGCATGATCCGGACCTCCACCGATACCTTCCGGGTGGAGGGCCTCGAGTCGCTGGACCCGGACACCGCGTATCTGTTCATCGGCAACCACCGCGACATCTCGCTGGACCCGGCCTTCGTCAACTATGCCCTTTACCTGGCCGGGCGTGACACCGTGCGCATCGCCATCGGCGACAACCTGCTCAAGAAGCCCTACGTCAACGACCTGATGCGTCTCAACAAGAGCTTCATCGTGCCGCGCAGCGCCCGCGGCAAGCGCGCCATGCTGGCCGCCTACCAGAACCTCTCCGCCTACATTCGCCACTCCATCCTCGAGGACAACCACTCCATCTGGATGGCCCAGCGCGAGGGACGCGCCAAGAATGGCATCGACCGAACCGATCCGGCGATCGTCAAGATGCTGACCATGGCCCGGCGCGGCCGGGAACGTCAGGTGAGCATCGGCGAGGCCATTGCCGAGCTGCGCCTGGTGCCGGTGTCGATCAGCTACGAGTACGACCCCTGCGACCTGCAGAAGGCCAGGGAGTTGCACGCCATGCAGACCAGCGGCAACTACGAGAAGAGCGAGTTCGAGGACATCAGCTCCATCGTCGCCGGCATTACCGGCCACAAGGGCCGCGTGCAGCTCACCTTCGGCACCCCGCTCACGGCGGCGTTCGACGACCCCGAAGCCGTGGCCGCCGAGATCGACCGCCAGGTGCTCGCCGGCTACCACCTCTTTCCCAGCCACTTCCTGGCCCTGGAGGCCCTGGGCGAGGCCCCGGAGCTGCTCGACCTGAGCGAGGTCAGCGACGCCGATCGCGCCCGCTTTCAGGCGCGCCTTCAGGAAGTGCCCGGCGACCTTCGCCACTGGTGGCTGACCCAGTACGCCAACCCGGTGCTCAACAAGGCGGGGCGCTGCCGTTGAGGGGCGAAGCATGAGGCATGAGACGCCCGGCGAAAGCGGTCAGGCGACGAACCGGCAGGGGGCGGCCGCAGACCGCGCCGCCCAGACCCGCGAGGCCCACAAGGTCACGCTGATCGGCGCCGTCATCGACTTCGTGGTCGGCGTCGCCAAGATGGTCGCCGGCTTCGTCGTGGGCTCGGCGGCGCTGGTGGCCGACGGCATCCACTCCTTCTCGGACATCCTGACGGACCTGTTCGTCGTCGCCGCCACCCACTTCGGCCGCCAGGAACCCGACAGCAACCACCCCTACGGCCACGGCCGCATCGAGACCCTGGCCACCCTGTGGCTGGGCAGCGTGCTGATCTTCGTCGCCGGAGGCATCGCCTGGGCGAGCATCACCCGGCTGGTGGGGGGGGAGGCAGTGCCCGCACCGGGCCTGTGGGCCATCGCCATCGCGGTGGCGGCCCTGCTCGCCAAGGAGTGGATCTTCCGCTACACCCTGCGCGTGGCCAGGCGGGTCAATTCGCGGCTGCTCGAGGCCAACGCCTGGCACTCCCGCTCCGATGCCCTTTCCACGGTGGTGGTACTGGTAGGCCTGGTGGCGGCCCAATTCGGGGTCGGCTGGATGGATGCCGTGGCCGCCATCGTGGTAGGCCTGATGGTCGGGCAGGTCGGCGGACGCCTGCTGTGGGAGTCCAGCCAGGAGCTGATCGACACGGCGCTGCCCCGCGACCAGCGCGACCGCATGCAGGACATCGCCGAGCGCGTCCCCCACGTCAACGGGGTGCACGACCTGCGGACCCGCAAGCTGGGCAGCGATGTGGTCCTCGACCTGCACATCGTGGTGCCGCCGCGAGTCACCGTCTCCGAGGCCCACGAGATCGGCAACGAGGTGAGTCGCCGCCTTCGCGAGGCCTTCCCGGAGCTCGCCGACGTGACCTTCCACATCGACCCCGAGGACGATTCCGGCGAACTCGAGCACAGCCTGCGCCCCGGCCTGCCGCTGCGCAGCGACGTGGTGGAGCTCCTCGATGGTGCCTGGCACGGGCTGCCGATCTGGCATACTCGGGTCGCGCTGGACCTCCACTACCTGGACAACCAGGTGGATGTCTCCCTCTACATCAATGCGCTGCCTGACGGCCAGACCCTAGAGGATGCGGCCGGTGAACTGCGCCGGGCCGCACGGGAGCTCGACTGGGTAGGCCGGCTGCGGATCTGGCTGGGCCCCGGCAAGGGCTGAGTCGCTCGACATCACGTTCCTCACCCCCTCGCATTAAGGGTCTACGCCCCCTAGACTTGAGCAAACGCTCATTCAGGCCCGCCGCATGCCGCCCTCCTCCCGGACACTCGAATCGCCCGGGCGCCGCCGTTTCCTGGCGGGGCTAGGCGGCCTGTCGCTGGTCCTCGGCCTGGGGCTGCGCCCCTCCTCGGTGGTGGCCAACCTCTCGCCGGAACGCCTGCGCCGGAGCATGCAGGCCCAGTATGGCGAGCGCGGGATGGCGAGCCTCGAGGCGTGGTTCGCGCTGCTCGACCGGCTGCGCCCTGCCGACCTGGAGACCCGCCTGCGCGAGGTCAACGCCTTCTTCAACCGGCGGGTCCGCTGGCTCGACGATATCGACATCTGGGGCCAGGAAGACTACTGGGCCACGCCGCTGGAGACCCTGGGCCGCGGCCAGGGGGACTGCGAGGATTTCTCCATCGCCAAGTACATCACCCTCAAGGAACTGGGGGTGCCCGGCGACGAGTTGCGCATGATCTATGTCCGCGCACGCATCGGTCGCAGCGGCATCACACAGGCGCATATGGTGCTGGGCTACTACGAGACCCCCGCGGCGGACCCGCTGGTGCTCGATAATCTGGTGCCATCGATCACCCGTGGCTCGCTGCGCGACGACCTGGACCCGCTGTTCAGCTTCAACAGCAG
The DNA here is from genome assembly GCF_030010555.1 of Halomonas rhizosphaerae. Classification (GTDB taxonomy): domain Bacteria; phylum Pseudomonadota; class Gammaproteobacteria; order Pseudomonadales; family Halomonadaceae; genus Halomonas; species Halomonas rhizosphaerae. The sequence goes on along the minus strand of NZ_JASCQP010000017.1, from coordinate 5,388 downwards.
CGGCCTCTGGGCCGGCGGCTCCACTCGGTCGCGCGCAGACCCGGTGGCACGCCTGTCGCGCTGGCGACGCGTGATCGGCCGCATGCAGGAGCAGGGATTCATTCAAGGGGGGTAACGAGATGTCGCTCATCAAGCAGCTCTGGCTGACCATCGTGGTACTGCTGCTGCTCGCCTTCGGCGGCAGCCTGTTCATCGGGGTCAGCTCCAGCCGGGCCTATATCGAGCAGGAAGTCCGCATCAAGAATGCCGACAATGCCAACGCCCTGGCATTGACCATGAGCCAGATGCCCAAGGACCCAGTCACCCTGGAGCTGCTGGTGGCCGCCCAGTTCGATACCGGCCACTACCGGCGGGTAGAGCTGCGCGATCCACAGGGCGAGATCATCGAGCAGCGCCGCGCCGGCGAGGCCATCGAGGACGTGCCGGCCTGGTTCGTCGAGCTGGTCCGCTTCGAGGTGCCCCCGGGGCAGGCCGTGGTCCAGGACGGCTGGCGACAGTTCGGTACCCTTACCCTCGAGAGCCAACACAGCTTTGCCTATCGCTCGTTGTGGCGCAGCAGCCTGGAACTGGTCGGCTGGTTCGCCCTGGCCGCCGCCCTCAGCCTGCTGCTGGCCTGGTGGATCGTGCGGACCATCCGCCGCCCGCTGCGCAACGTGGTCGAACAGGCCCTGCACATCGGCGAGCGGCGCTTCACCACCATTCCCGCCCCGCGCACGCGGGAGTTGCGCGAGGTGGTGGTGGCCATGAACCAGCTCTCCGCCGCCGTCCGGGACATGCTCGGCGAGGAGAGCCAGAAGCTCGACCTCCTGCGCCGGCGACTGCAGCACGACAGCGTGACCGGCGTCCTGAAGCGCGAGGCCTTCCTCGCCCAGCTGCAGATCCACCTGGAGAGCCAGGATTCACGGGCAAGCGGCACGCTCGCCCTGGTACGCCTCGCCCGCCTGGCCGAGGTCAACGAACTTCTCGGTCATGGTGACACCGATACCCTGCTGCATGCGCTGGCCAACGGCCTGGACCAGTTCGGCAAGGTCCGCGGCGGGGGTGTCGTGGGCCGCCTCAACGGCAGTGACTTCGCCCTGTTACTGCCCGGCGCCCATGACCTGGAGCAGCTGCGTCATGAGCTCGGCAAGCGTCTCGCCTCCCTGAGCGATCAGAGCCGAGTGCCCCTCGGCCTGCCCGCGGCGCTGGTCGATTACGCCCAGGGCGACCAGCGCAGCGTGCTGCTGGCCAGCCTCGACGGCGCCCTCTCGGCCGCCGAGACCCGCGGTGACCAGAGCCTGGTCATCGCCCAAGGCCCCCAGCGCCGCAGCCTGTTCACCAGCCATGGCGCCTGGCGTCGAGCCCTCCAGGAGGCGATGGCCAAGGGCATCTATCTGGCCCACTATCCGGTGTTGGATGGCAAGGGCGAACTCCTGCACTTCGAGAGTCCCTCGCGGCTGCGTCTGAACAGCGAGTGGCAGCCCGCCGGGGTCTTCATGCCCTGGATCTCGCGGCTCGAGCTCGACAGCCAGCTCGACCTGGCGGTGATCGACGAGGCCGTGCGCGACATCACCCAGCGCGGCAAGCCGCTGGGCATCAACCTCTCGGCCGCCTCCATTCAGGATGCCCGCTTCGTCATGGAGCTCCAGGCACGACTCAGGGCCCGACCTGACGTCGCCAAGCGACTCTGGCTGGAGATCCCGGAATCCCTGGCGATCCATGACCTGGCCAGCTTCCGCAGCCTGTGCCACGCCCTGCAGCCGCTCGGCTGCCGGATCGGCCTGGAGCATGTCGGCGCCGAATTCACCCGCATCGCCGACCTGCAGGACCTGGGGCTCGCCTACCTCAAGATTGACAGGACGCTGATCAAGGAGGTCGACAAGATTGCGGAGCAACAGACCATCCTGCGCGGCATGGCCACGCTCTGCCATTCGCTGGGGATACTGGCCATCGGCGAGGGAGTCGAGAACCGCGAGGAGGCCCGGATGCTCTTCGAGCTGGGCCTGGATGGCGCCACCGGCCCCGGCATCCGTCAGCACGACAAGTCGGCAGGCTGAAGACGACGAGGGCCGGTGACCTTGAAGATCTCCGGCCCTCGTGAACCCAGGCGAAAAAGACTCGGGCTAGATCACCCCGCTCTCCTCGTCGCTTCCGGACACCAGCTGCAGGCCATTGAGCCGGCGACGCAGCGACTGACGCTCCATGACCTTCTCCTGGGCTGCTTCGGGCAGGTCGGTAAAGCTGATCACCCCCTTGTCCATCAGCACCTCGATCACGTCCTCCAGCACCCGCACGAAGGCCAGGTCCGAGGCCTGGAAGCGTGCCGCTCCTTCCCCCACGTCACCGTCCATCAGGAAGGCCAGCAACTCCGGGGAATCCGCCGGCAGGTACTCGCTGCACGCCGGCGTCTCCTCGCGGCTGACCAGCTCGATATGACCTTCACCGTCGCGCTTGATGTACATGAGTAGCTCCTGGAACGTCGTGCCCCGCAGCGTAAAGTGGCGGCGTTGAAAGTGACAAACCATCGCCCGGCCATGGCCGAACGATGGGGTTGGAGGATAGCCTTTTACTCGATATTGAGTTGGCCTTCGGCGATGAGGGATTCAAGGAAGTCGTTGGAATCAATCCCCTCCATGCTTACACCATTCAAGGCAATGATCTGATCCGACTCAGCTGAACTGAAGCCGTCCCCGAAAGCGCCACTGGTGCTGACGTGTAGTAGGGTATTGCCCTGGCCGTCGTCTTCGGCATGCAGGTAGTTCGCGAAGTCCGATACGGTATCAGATCCCTGAAGCAGGTCACTCAGCTGCAGGACATCCCCTTCGCTGACCTCATTGAAGTTGAAGTCAGTAACCAGATCAACGGCCGGTGAACCGGCTGTTCCCTGGTCACCACCGTCGTCAGCGAAGCTCCAGGCAAAGGTGTCGGCGCCCAGGCCACCAGCCAGCACATCATCGCCCTGTCCGCCAGTCAGGGTATCGTCACCCTCGAGACCGAACAGGCTATCATCCCCGCTGGTCCCCGAGAGGTTATTACCCTGAGCATCACCCACGATACTTTCCGAATCAGGATAGACGGTGATGGCGACCTGACTATCGAGGCTATCGCCATCGGCATCCGAACCAGTGACTGGCAGCTCGAAGGTGACCGGATCAAAGGTCGGCTCTTCCCCATAGCTGAACTCCCCAAGCTTGAAGCTGGTATCAGCACCGCCATCCAGTTCGACACCCTCGATCTCAACGGCATTGAAGGCTTCAGGGTCAAGATTGTCGTCGACACTGACGATCTCGAAGGTCCAGCCATCCTGAAGCGCCTCGACCAGGACAGAGCCATCACTGTTGGTGGTGACATGCCCCGTCTGCTCAACACCGTTCTCGTCGTAGATCTTGACCTCTTCGGCGGTCAAGATCAGTTGCCCTTCACCGCCGGGACCCGAGACGAGTGACGATGATTCACCACTAGCGGAATCCTCCAGACCCATGGAGTAGATCCGCAAATTGAAGCTAGCCTCTTTCTGAGCATCACCAGATACGACAATATTCTGCGAAAACACATTCGTTTGTTGATAACCGTCGAAGCTGAATGACTCCTGATTATTGGTATCATCAATCGAAAGATTTCGTACCAAGTCGTAACGCAAGACCTCGCCGCCAGACACCTCAGCACCCTTGCCAACACCAAGGATGTTGCTTGTGCTGTTTACGGTGCTCTGAATGCCATCAGCAAGGGGAAGAATCTCCGAAGATACCAGGACATCATCTGTGCCATCGGGGTCAGGAGAATTGCTGGTGCCGATGTTCAGACCCTTGAAGGGTACATTACCCCCCCCGATACCACCCAAATCGGTAACAGAGGTGATCTTGCTATCAGTCAAGATCGATCCTGAGAATACCGTGTAGGTCACGTTTCCTTCGGCATCGATGGTGGCTGTGAACCCGACATCACCACTTTCAGTGACAGCCTGGATGCTGCTTTGATCGTCGCCATTCGTGTATTTAAGGAACAAAGGCTCGTTGTTCAAGTAAAGCTGATCACCATCAACGCTAAGGAAGGCTTGCCGCCCATCCACCAGGTCAAGGTTGAATACGATATCCCCTAAACCATCCGCTCCAGCAAGGAAGTTCAGGGACTGAGTAACGGTTTGTTCTGTCGGAGCATCAGAGCTCACAGCCAGCAGCACATGACCCGATTGCGGGTAGAAACTAGCGGGCATATCGTCGTCGATCTCGACGGTGAAGCTGCTCGCCGGCGCGGTGTCCCCATCCGCGTCAGTCAGCGTCACATCAACCTCGAAAGCCAGGTTGTTTTCAAAGGCGGCAACCGGCTCACCAGCGGCGTCCACGGCCGGATGGGCCAGTGGCTGGAAAAGCTCCACCGTGTAGTCCACGCTGCCAGTGTCGGTACTGCCCAAGGCCGTCGCATACTGCACCGCGTCCAGTGTCACCGTCACTACCGTGTTGGACGGGTCGTAACCATCTTCGGTCGGCGCCGTGTCACCGGTGTAACCGAACAAGGTTCCCGTAGTGGCGTCCCAGGCGAAGCTTACCGAGTCCCCATCCACGGTGGTCAGATCATCCGTGCTGCTTGCCAGGGCAATGGCCTGCAGAGCGTCGAAGCCGGTGTCGAAACTGAGGGTACCAGTCAGCACCTGACTATCGTCACCGTTGGCCACGTCGGCGAGCCCCACTTCCAGGTTGTCCTCATCCACCAGCGTATCGGTCACGGAGATCATCGCGGGCGTGGAGTCCGCGGCGATGCTCAGCGTCACCGTGGCCGTGGCGGTGTCGCCATCCGCGTCGGTGAGGGTGTAGCTGAAGCTGTCGCTGCCCTCGGCGCCGGGATTGGCGGTGTAGGTGAAGGTGCCGTCACCGTTGTAGGTCACCGTACCTTGGGTAGGCGCGGTGGCCACGGCGACGCCGCTCTGCAAGTCGACGCCGTCGGCGCCCGCGGTGTCATTGGCGAAGACGTCGATGTCGACGCTGCCGTCCTCATCCACCTCGTCTGTCACGGTGTCATCGGCAGCCACCGGACCATCATCAAGGAAGGTGACCGTGAAGGTGTCCTGCGCCGGATCCCCCTCGTTGTCGGTGATGTCCGCCGTCACGGTGACCACGACCGCGTCGTTCGGATCACTGGCGTCCGGATGCGTCATCGCCTGCAGCTGGGTCACGGTGTAGGTGCCGTCATCATTGACGACGATCTGCCAGTCACCGTTGTCCGCCGCCAGGGTGCTGGTGGCGGCATCCCAGGTGGCACCCGCCGCACTCAGGGCCAGCGTGCCGGCACTGTCGCTGCCGTAGGTGGTGGTAAACGCCTGGGTATCGGACTCGAGACCGCCCGTCTCGTCGACCGAGGCATCCGCCACGGTCACGGTCGGCGTGGAGTCCGCGGCGATGCTCAGCGTCACCG
>NZ_JASCQP010000016.1 GCF_030010555.1 Halomonas rhizosphaerae | reverse complement strand
ACCGCTCAGCGCCGATGGTAGTGTGGGGCCTCCCCATGCGAGAGTAGGTCATCGTCAGGCACTTATTCAGAAACCCCGGCCATTGGTCGGGGTTTTTTCATGTCTGAAGGTCGATGCCGCTTACCCACTTTGGTCGCTGGCGTTTCCGGGGGCTGGCCGCATCCGCTAGAATGTCACATTTCCCGTCAGGGGCATGAGCATGACCATCGGTGACCTGATCCGACTGCTGAGCGATGGCGAGTTCCACTCCGGCGAACAGCTGGGTGAACGGCTGGGCGTGTCGCGGGCAGCAGTATGGAAGCAGTTGCGCAAGCTGGAGTCCCTGGGCATTCCCATGGAGGCGGTCAAGGGTCAGGGGTATCGACTGGTCGAGCGCCTCGAGTTGCTGGATGGAGGCGCCATCGTGGCCGGCCTCTCGCGAGAGGCGCGTCACCAACTGACGCGGCTGTTCGTGGAAGAGAGCCTGCCGTCCAGCAACGCCTTCCTGCGTGAGCGTTTCTCCCAGGGGGCAGGGCACGGTGAGGTCTGCCTGGTGGAGCAGCAGAGCGAGGGGCGCGGACGCCGAGGGCGCGCCTGGGTGACCCCCTGGGGGCGCACCCTGATGCTCTCGATCGGCTGGCGGGTCGAGGCGGGAGTGGCGTCGCTGGAGGGGCTGAGCCTGGCGCTGGGCGTGGCCCTTGCCAGGGTACTCGAGCGCCATGGCGTCAGGCCTCGCCTCAAGTGGCCCAATGACGTGCTGCTGGATGGTGACGACGGGGCGCTCGGCAAGCTGGCGGGCATCCTGGTGGAGATCAGTGGTGATGCCGCGGGCCCGTGCGAGGTGGTGGTGGGCATGGGCATCAATGTCGACTTGCCGGCGGCGTTCCGAGGGGGCATCGACCAGGCCGTCGCGGCGGTCCATGACCAGGCGCCGGGGCTCTCACGCAATGTCCTGGCCGTCGATCTGCTGGACGAGCTGCTGCCCCTGCTGGCGGGCTTCGAGCAGCAGGGGTTCTCCGCCTGGCGTGACGACTGGAACGCCCGACACGCCTTCGCCGGCTGCGAGGTGGAGATCCTGCAGCGGGGAGTCCGGGAGTCGGCCACAGCCGGGGATGTGGACGAGGCCGGCAACCTCTGGGTGCAGCAGGAGGGGCGGCCGGTGCGGCTGGCCGGCGGCGAGATCAGCGTGCGGAGACGCGCATGATCCTGGACCTCGATATCGGCAACACCCTGTCCAAGTGGCGGCTCAAGGATGCCGACAGCAGCGAGATCCGTTCCCGCGGGGCGGTCTGGACACGGGAGGAGTGGCGCCCGGGCGCGGATATCCCGGACCTCGACGTGGTCGAGGCGGTGCGCATCTCCAGCGTGGCGCGCAGGGCGGTACTGGAGGAGACGGTGTCGCTGCTGCGCCGCCGGGTCGGTACCGTCCATGTGGCGCGCTCGACGGCCGAGGCCCTGGGGGTCACCAATGGCTACGAGGAGCCCGGCCGGCTGGGGGTCGACCGCTGGATGGGAGCACTGGCGGGCTACCAGCTCGCCGGTGGCTGCTGCGCCGTGGACTGCGGTAGCGCCATCACCGTCGACTTCGTGCTGCCCGGCGGGCGTCACCTGGGCGGCTACATCCTGCCCGGGCTACGGCTGATGAAGGAGAGCCTGAAGCTCGGCACCCGCAACGTGGCGATCGACCCGGACAGCGAGGCCGAAGAGCTGCTGGAGCCTGGCAGGCGCACCGTCGAGGCGGTCAACCATGGTATCTACATGGCGGCGGTGAGCGCGGTCAACCGCATCTACAGCGAGGTGTGCGACCAGCAGGGCGTGGCGCTGCCGATGATGCTGACCGGCGGGGATGCCCGGGTGGTGTCACGTGGCATCCAGGTGCCCCATGCAGTCTGGCCGGACATGGTCTACGGTGGGCTCGAGGCCTGCTTCCCGCTGACTGCGGCCGAGCGGGCGGGGCGCCTGTCCGGGGCACCCCGCGTGCCCTCGCCGGTGGCGCTGGAAAAGATACGCGCCGCCCTTGCATTCTCCATGCTGCTTTGACACAATGCGCCGCGTTCCGGAGAGGCGTGGTCGGCAGGCCCGTCGCGTTCGATCAAGAGCCAAAGAAAACAGGCACTTGACACCGAGAACAGAGGCGGTAGAATGCATCGCCAGCTGGAGGGGTTCCCGAGTGGCCAAAGGGAGCAGACTGTAAATCTGCCGCGAAAGCTTCGAAGGTTCGAATCCTTCCCCCTCCACCAGGTTCAGCCGCACCCGATGCGTCGTGTGGTGGCGAGCAAGAGTGGGTCGGCGGGCATAGTTCAATGGTAGAACCTCAGCCTTCCAAGCTGATGATGCGGGTTCGATCCCCGCTGCCCGCTCCAGGTATCAGGATGTGATGCCACAAGGTTGCGCTCATGTAGCTCAGGGGTAGAGCACACCCTTGGTAAGGGTGAGGTCGACGGTTCAAATCCGTCCATGAGCTCCATATCGAGAAGGCGAGCCCCGGCTCGCCTTTTCTTTTTCTTCCCCGTGCTGATGTTGTGCGGGGGAGGGGTTGCCAGAGAGAGCGGCTTTCGCTATCATGGCGCCCGCTGTCGTACAGGTCGCCTGCAAAGGGCGGTCGCGGAAGCAGATACAGGCCAGTAGCTCAATTGGCAGAGCAGCGGTCTCCAAAACCGCAGGTTGGGGGTTCGATTCCCTCCTGGCCTGCCAGTCTTCCCCAGGCTGGCGAGATCTCATATACTTTCATGTTTCGATTGCCGCACCCTGAGGAGTCTCGTTTTCATGAAGCATAACGCCGAGGTGCAGGAGTCGCGCCACGACGGGCTCAAGTGGGCGGTTGTCGTCACTCTGCTGGTCCTTGCCGTGGTCGGCAATACCTATTTCGCCGACCAGGCGCTTCTCTATCGTGTGCTCGGTGTCGTCGTGCTCAGCGTGGCGGCGGCCCTGGTGGCGCTGACCACGACCAAGGGTCGTGATCTGGTCGAGCTCGCCAGGAGTGCGAAGAAGGAAATCCAGCGTGTCGTCTGGCCGACCCGGCCCGAGACCGTGCAGACCACCGCCATCGTGCTGGTGGCCGTGCTGGTGGTCGGCTTGATGCTCTGGCTGATCGACACCCTTCTTGGCTGGGCGATGTCCGGCGTCATCGGTTAGGAGTTTTCATGTCCAAGCGTTGGTATGTCGTCCACGCCTACTCCGGCTTCGAGAAGCATGTCATGCGCTCGCTCATCGAGCGCGTGAAGATGCACGGCATGGAGGATCGCTTCGGCGAGATCCTGGTGCCGACCGAAGAGGTCGTCGAGGTGCGTGACGGCAAGCGTCGCAAGAGCGAGCGCAAGTTCTATCCCGGCTACGTGCTGGTCGAGATGGAGATGGATGACGAGACCTGGCACCTGGTCAACGAGACCCCGCGCGTCATGGGGTTCATCGGCGGCACCAAGGAGAAGCCGGCCCCGATCACCCGCAAGGAGGCGGATGCCATCCTCAGCCGGGTCAAGGACGGCACCGACAAGCCGAAGCCCAAGACGCTCTTCGAACCGGGCCAGTCGGTGCGCGTCATCGACGGACCCTTCGCCGACTTCAACGGGGTCGTCGAGGAGGTCAACTACGACAAGAGCCGTGTGCAGGTCAGCGTGCTGATCTTCGGCCGCTCCACGCCCGTCGAGCTGGAGTTTGCCCAGGTCGAGAAGGAATAGCCTTCCGGCCCTGTCTGTTTCGTGACAACCACCCGCGGGTGGTTGTGTAACCCGGGGAGCCGCAAGGCGCTACTACCCAACTGGAGTCCATCATGGCCAAGAAAGTACAGGCTTACATCAAGCTGCAGGTCGCAGCTGGCAAGGCCAACCCGAGTCCCCCCGTGGGCCCCGCGCTGGGCCAGCACGGCGTCAACATCATGGAGTTCTGCAAGGCGTTCAACGCCGCGACCCAGGAGATCGAGCCGGGCCTGCCGACCCCCGTGGTCATCACCGTCTACTCCGACCGCAGCTTCACCTTCATCACCAAGACCCCGCCTGCCGCGGTCCTGCTGAAGAAGGCGGCCGGCATCAAGTCCGGCTCCGGCGAGCCGAACAAGACCAAGGTCGGCACCGTGACCCGCGAGCAGCTCGAGGAGATCGCCAAGACCAAGGAGCCCGACCTGACGGCTGCCGATCTCGACGCCGCGGTGCGTACCATTGCCGGTAGTGCCCGCAGCATGGGCCTGAACGTGGAGGGTCTCTGATCATGGCCAAGCTTACCAAGCGTGCACAGCAGATTCGCGAGAAGGTCGACGCCAACCGGACCTACTCCCTCGACGAGGCCGTGGCCCTGCTCTCCGAGCTGTCCACCGTCAAGTTCAAGGAGTCCCTGGACGTCGCCATCAACCTGGGCGTCGACCCGCGTAAGTCCGACCAGGTCGTGCGTGGCGCCACTGTCATGCCCAACGGTACCGGCAAGGACGTGCGTGTCGCGGTCTTCACCCAGGGTGCCAACGTCGATGCCGCCAAGGAAGCCGGTGCCGACATCGTCGGCATGGACGACCTGGCCGAGCAGGTCAAGAAGGGTCAGCTGGACTTCGACGTGGTCATCGCCTCGCCGGACGCCATGCGTGTCGTCGGCCAGCTGGGCCAGATCCTCGGTCCGCGCGGCCTGATGCCGAACCCCAAGGTCGGAACCGTGACCCCTGACGTGGCCACTGCCGTCAAGAACGCCAAGGCCGGCCAGGTACGCTTCCGCACCGACAAGAACGGCATCATCCATACCACCCTTGGCAAGGTCGACTTCGATGCCTCTGCCATCCAGGGCAACCTGGAGGCGCTGGTCGCCGACCTGAAGAAGCTCAAGCCGAGCACCTCCAAGGGCATCTATCTCAAGAAGGTCACCCTGTCCACCACCATGGGCCCGGGGCTGACCATCGATCATTCCGCCCTGGCCTGATCGGGCGGCGATCGAGACGATTGCAGGAACTTTGCGGTCCCCGTGCCGGGCTATCCTCGCCGGCGGGGCATCGTCAAAGACCGCAGGTGCCGCGTCTCTTGCGAGCGCGGCTTAATCTTCCCCCGGGGAGGCCTGCGCAGATGGTGTGGCCGCCAGATCTCTGGTGAGCACCATCACCCAGGACTCCCGACCTCCGGTCGGGAGAGATGGTAACCACCGGAATCCTCTCGCGAGGTTCCGGCACGAAGGAGTGATCACTGTGCCACTAGCACTCGAAGGCAAGAAGGCAATCGTTGCCGAGGTCAGTGAAGCGGCCAAGGATGCGCTCTCCGTCGTAGTTGCCGACTCTCGTGGCGTCGCGGTCAGCGCGATGACCGACCTGCGCAAGCAGGCCCGCGAGAATGGCGTGCAGATTCGTGTTGTCCGCAACACTCTGGCACGCCGCGCCCTGTCCGGAACTCCCTGGGAGATTCTGGACGAGACCTTCTCCGGTCCGACCATGCTGGCTTTCTCCTATGAGCACCCGGGCGCCGCCGCCCGTCTGTTCAAGGAGTTCGCCAAGGGTCAGAAGGAGTTCGAGGTCAAGGCGCTGGCCTACGAAGGTGAGCTGATCCCGGCAAGCGACATCGACCGTCTGGCAACCCTGCCGACCTACGATGAGGCGATCGCCAAGCTGATGTCCGTCATGAAGGAAGCTTCTGCCGGCAAGCTGGTCCGTACCCTCGCGGCGCTGCGTGACCAGAAGCAGGAAGAGGCCGCCTGATCGGCGAACTCTTGCGCGCAGCCCGAATCAAACATTGAATCCCCGAGCCATCGCGATGCCGAGGCTCCCGCAAAGTTAGGAATCTAGACAATGGCACTGACCAAAGAAGACATCATCAACGCCGTCGCCGACATGTCCGTCATGGAAGTGGCCGAGCTGATCGAGGCCATGGAAGAGAAGTTCGGTGTCTCTGCTGCCGCTGCCGTCGTGGCCGGCCCGGGTGGCGGTGAAGCCGCTGCCGAGGAAGAGCAGACCGAGTTCGACGTGGTGCTGACCGGCGCCGGCGACAAGAAGGTCAACGTGATCAAGGCGGTCCGCGAGATCACCGGCCTGGGCCTCAAGGAAGCCAAGGGTGCCGTCGACGGCGCACCGGCGACCATCAAGGAAGGCCTGTCCAAGGACGACGCCGAAGCAGCAAAGAAGAAGCTGGAAGACGCCGGCGCGAGCGTGGAGCTCAAGTAACCCTTGTGCCCATGGCTTCACGCGCTGCGTAAGCTTCCACGGCTGGTGGCGGGACACCCGCTGCCGGCCTTTTTCTGTTGTCACTAGCCGGTCGCCCTCGGGCCACCGCTAGCCGAGAATTCCGACGGCGAGCCTCCTGGTGGAGGCTTGCCGTCAGCGCCTGACGGAGCCGTACCCGTCGGGTGACGCCGACACGCATCGGTCACCCATGGTGAACAAGCTGGGGAATACAGATGGCTTACTCATACACTGAGAAAAAACGCATCCGCAAGGATTTCGGCAAACTGCCCCAAGTGATGGATGTGCCCTACCTGCTGGCCATCCAGCTTGATTCCTACTACGAGTTTCTCCAGCAGGATCGCTCACCCGAAGAACGCCTGGAAATCGGCCTGCACGCCGCCTTCAAGTCGGTCTTCCCGATCGCGAGCTTCTCCGGCAACGCTGCCCTGGAGTATGTCAGCTACCGTTTCGGCACTCCGGCCTTCGACGTCAAGGAGTGCCAGCTGCGTGGCGTCACCTATTCGGCTCCCCTGCGCGTCAAGGTCCGCCTGATCATCTACGACAAGGACTCGTCCAACAAGGCGATCAAGGACATCAAGGAGCAGGAAGTCTACATGGGGGAGATCCCCCTGATGACCGAGAACGGTACCTTCGTCATCAACGGTACCGAGCGCGTCATCGTTTCCCAGCTGCACCGCTCGCCCGGCGTGTTCTTCGACCACGACAAGGGCAAGAGCCACTCCTCCGGCAAGCTGCTCTATTCCGCGCGGGTGATCCCCTACCGCGGCTCCTGGCTCGACTTCGAGTTCGATCCCAAGGACAGCGTCTTCGTGCGCATCGACCGTCGCCGCAAGCTGCCGGCCACGGTGCTGCTGCGCGCCTTGGGCATGAGCGCCGAGGAGATCCTCGATAACTTCTTCGAGCTCAGCACCTTCCACATCGAGAAGTCCGGCTTCTCCGTGGAGCTGGTGCCCTCGCGCCTGCGCGGCGAGACCGCCACCTTCGACATCAAGGACGGCGACGGCAACGTCATCGTCGAGGAAGGTCGCCGGATCACCCAGAAGCACATCCGCCAGCTGGAAAAGGCCGGTCTCGAGCGCCTCGACGTGCCGATGGACTACCTGTTCGGCAAGACCCTGGCCAAGGATCAGGTCGACCCGAACACCGGCGAGCTGATCTGCCCCTGCAATACCGAGATCACGCCCGAGCTGCTGGAGAAGATCGGCCAGGCGGGCATCACCACCCTCGAGACGCTCTACACCAACGACCTCGACTGTGGCCCCTTCATCTCCGACACCCTCAAGCTGGACACCACCGGGTCCCGCCTCGAGGCGCTGGTCGAGATCTACCGCATGATGCGCCCCGGCGAGCCGCCCACCAAGGAGGCCGCCGAGACGCTGTTCAACAACCTGTTCTTCAGCGAGGACCGCTACGACCTGTCGGGCGTGGGTCGCATGAAGTTCAACCGCCGGCTGCGTCGCGACAGCGACACCGGCTCCGGCGTCCTCGACCAGCAGGACATCCTCGACGTGCTGCGCGAGATGATCGCGATCCGCAACGGCTTCGGTGATGTCGACGATATCGACCATCTGGGCAACCGCCGCATCCGCTGCGTCGGCGAGATGGCCGAGAACCAGTTCCGCGTGGGCCTGGTGCGCGTCGAGCGCGCGGTCAAGGAACGCCTCTCCATGGCCGAGAGCGAAGGCCTGATGCCCCAGGACCTGATCAATGCCAAGCCCGTGGCGGCGGCGGTCAAGGAGTTCTTCGGTTCCAGCCAGCTCTCGCAGTTCATGGACCAGAACAACCCGCTCTCCGAGGTCACCCACAAGCGTCGCGTCTCGGCGCTCGGCCCGGGCGGCCTGACCCGCGAGCGGGCCGGCTTCGAGGTGCGTGACGTCCACGCCACCCACTACGGTCGCCTGTGTCCCATCGAGACGCCGGAAGGCCCGAACATCGGCCTGATCAACTCCCTGGCCACCTACAGCCACACCAACAGCTACGGCTTCCTCGAGACGCCGTATCGCAAGGTCGTGGATGCCCAGGTGACCGACGACGTGGTGCACCTCTCGGCCATCGAGGAGGGCGACTTCGTCATCGCCCAGGCCTCCGCCACCGTGGACGAGTCGAACAAGCTGGTCGACGACCTGGTGCAGGTCCGCCACCGCGGCGAGACCACCTTCATGCGTCCCGAGCAGGTCACCCTGATGGACGTATCGCCGCGCCAGGTGGTATCCGTGGCCGCGGCGCTGATCCCCTTCCTCGAGCACGACGACGCCAACCGCGCCCTGATGGGGGCGAACATGCAGCGCCAGGCCGTGCCGACCCTGCGTGCCGACAAGCCGCTGGTGGGTACCGGCATGGAGCGCTTCGTGGCACGCGACTCCGGCGTCTGCGAGGTGGCCCGCCGCGGCGGGGTGATCGACTCGGTCGACGCCAAGCGTATCGTGGTGCGGGTCAGCGAGGACGAGATCATCGGCGGCGAGGCCGGCGTCGATATCTACAACCTGACCAAGTACCTGCGCTCCAACCAGAACACCTGCATGAACCAGCGGCCCATCGTGCGCCCCGGTGACCAGGTGCGCCGCGGCGACATCCTGGCCGACGGTCCCTCCGTCGACATGGGCGACCTGGCGCTGGGCCAGAACATGCGCATCGCCTTCATGCCGTGGAACGGCTACAACTTCGAGGACTCCATCCTGCTCTCCGAGCGGGCGGTCCAGGAAGATCGCTTCACCACCATCCACATCCAGGAGCTGACCTGCGTCTCCCGTGACACCAAGCTGGGGCCGGAGGAGATCACCTCCGACATCCCCAACGTCGGCGAGTCGGCGCTGGGCAAGCTGGACGAGGCCGGGGTGGTCTACATCGGCGCCGAGGTCGGCGCCGGTGACATCCTGGTGGGCAAGGTGACGCCCAAGGGCGAGACCCAGCTGACCCCGGAAGAGAAGTTGCTGCGTGCCATCTTCGGCGAGAAGGCGTCCGACGTGAAGGACACCTCGCTGCGTGCCCCGACCGGCATGAAGGGCACCGTCATAGACGTCCAGGTGTTCACCCGTGACGGCGTGGAGAAGGACTCCCGGGCGCTCTCCATCGAGCAGATGCAGCTCGACGAGGTGCGCAAGGACCTGCAGGAGACCTACCGCATCGCCGAGGATGCCACCTTCGAGCGCCTCAAGCGCACCCTCTCCGGCCAGGTCGTCAACGGCGGGCCCAAGCTGAAGAAGGGCGACGTGCTCTCCGACAGCTACCTCGAGGAGCTACCGCGCCAGCAGTGGTTCAAGCTGCGTCTGCAGGACGAGACCTTCAACGAGCTGCTGGCCCAGGCCGACGAGCAGCTGGAGAGCCGTCGCAAGGAGATGGACGAGCGCTTCGAGGACAAGAAGCGCAAGCTCACCCAGGGCGACGACCTGGCGCCGGGCGTGCTGAAGATCGTCAAGGTCTACCTGGCGATCAAGCGCCGCCTGCAGCCGGGCGACAAGATGGCCGGCCGCCACGGCAACAAGGGCGTCATCTCGGCGATCATGCCCATCGAGGACATGCCCTTCGATGACAACGGCGAGCCCATCGACGTGGTGCTCAACCCGCTGGGCGTCCCCTCGCGGATGAACGTGGGCCAGATCCTCGAGACCCACCTGGGCATGGCGGCACGTGGCCTCGGGGTCAAGATCGAGGGGCTGCTGCGCGATGCCCGTGAGCAGCAGGTGGCCGAGATCCGCGACTTCCTGGGACAGGTCTACAACACCACCCAGGGGACCCGCGTCGAGGACATCGACTCGCTCTCCGACGAGGAGGTGATCGCCCTGGCCAAGAACCTCAAGGGCGGCGTGCCGATGTCCACCCCGGTGTTCGACGGCGCCCAGGAGCACGAGATCAAGCACCTGCTGCGCCTCGCCGACCTGCCGGATTCGGGCCAGATGGCCCTCTACGACGGCCGTACCGGCGATGCCTTCGACCGCCCGGTGACCGTGGGCTACATGTACATGCTCAAGCTCAACCACCTGGTGGATGACAAGATGCACGCGCGCTCCACCGGCTCCTACTCCCTGGTCACCCAGCAGCCGCTGGGCGGCAAGGCGCAGTTCGGTGGCCAGCGCTTCGGCGAGATGGAGGTCTGGGCCCTGGAGGCCTACGGCGCGGCCTACACGCTCCAGGAGATGCTCACCGTCAAGTCCGACGACGTGGAGGGGCGCACCAAGATGTACAAGAGCATCGTGGACGGCGACCACACCATGCAGGCGGGCATGCCGGAATCCTTCAACGTGCTGGTGAAGGAAATCCGTTCGCTGGGCATCGATATCGAACTGGAAAGCTGAGGCTGCACCGCCTGCGCTTCACAGAATGACGGTCCGCGGGGGCGGCAACGCCCCCGCCCATGACAACTCCGCAACGGAGCCGACCCCATGAAAGATTTGGTGAAAGTCCTCAAATCGCAGTCTCAGTCCGACGAGTTCGACGCGATCAAGATCACGCTGGCGTCGCCGGACATGATTCGCTCCTGGTCCTACGGCGAGGTCAAGAAGCCTGAGACCATCAACTACCGCACCTTCAAGCCGGAGCGTGACGGCCTGTTCTGTGCCAAGATCTTCGGCCCGGTGAAGGACTACGAGTGCCTGTGCGGCAAGTACAAGCGCATGAAGCACCGCGGCATCATCTGCGAGAAGTGCGGCGTCGAGGTCACCAAGGCGGCGGTGCGTCGCGAGCGCATGGGTCACATCGAGCTGGCAAGCCCGGTCGCCCATATCTGGTTCCTCAAGTCGCTGCCGTCGCGCATCGGCATGTTCCTGGACATGACCCTGCGCGACATCGAGCGCGTGCTCTATTTCGAGAGCTTCATGGTCATCGACCCGGGCATGACCACCCTCGAGCGCGGCCAGTTGCTCAACGACGAGCAGTACTTCGAGGCCCTCGAGGAGTTCGGCGACGATTTCGACGCCCGCATGGGCGCCGAGGCCGTCCAGGCACTGCTCAAGGACATCGACCTGGGCGAGGAGATCGACCGCCTGCGCGAGGAGATCCCGCAGACCAACTCCGAGACCAAGATCAAGAAGCTCTCCAAGCGCCTCAAGCTGCTGGAAGCCTTCCAGGGCTCCGGCAACGACCCGGCGTGGATGGTCATGGAGGTGCTGCCGGTACTGCCGCCGGACCTGCGCCCGCTGGTGCCGCTGGACGGTGGCCGCTTCGCGACCTCGGACCTCAACGACCTCTACCGTCGCGTGATCAACCGCAACAACCGCCTCAAGCGGCTGCTCGACCTCAATGCGCCCGACATCATCGTGCGCAACGAGAAGCGCATGCTGCAGGAGTCGGTGGACGCCCTGCTCGACAACGGCCGCCGCGGCCGCGCCATCACCGGCTCCAACAAGCGCCCGCTGAAGTCCCTGGCCGACATGATCAAGGGCAAGCAGGGTCGCTTCCGTCAGAACCTGCTGGGCAAGCGCGTCGACTACTCCGGCCGCTCAGTGATCACCGTGGGCCCGACCCTGCGCCTTCACCAGTGCGGCCTGCCGAAGAAGATGGCGCTGGAGCTGTTCAAGCCGTTCATCTACTCCAAGCTGCAGTCGCTGGGCTATGCCTCCACCATCAAGGCGGCCAAGAAGATGGTCGAGCGCGAGCTGCCCGAGGTGTGGGACATCCTCGCCGACGTCATCCGCGAGCACCCGGTCCTGCTCAACCGCGCCCCGACCCTGCACCGCCTCGGCATCCAGGCCTTCGAGCCGCTGCTGATCGAGGGCAAGGCGATCCAGCTGCACCCGCTGGTGTGTGCCGCCTACAACGCCGACTTCGACGGTGACCAGATGGCGGTGCACGTGCCGCTGACCCTGGAAGCCCAGCTCGAGGCCCGCGCGCTGATGATGGCCACCAACAACGTGCTGTCACCGGCCAACGGCGAGCCGATCATCGTGCCGTCCCAGGACGTGGTGCTGGGCCTGTACTACATGACCCGCGAGCGCATCAACGACAAGGGCGAGGGCATGGTGTTCTCCGGCCTCGACGAGGTGGAGCGCGCCTTCGGCACCCAGAGCGTGTCGATGCATGCCCGCGTCAAGGTGCGCCTCGACGAGGTGGACATCGACGAGGAGACCGGCGAGAAGAGCCACCATCGCCGCATCTACGACACCACCGTGGGCCGCGCGCTGCTGTTCCGCATCCTGCCCGAGGGCGTGCCCTTCGAGCTGGTCGACCAGCCGATGAAGAAGAAGGCCATCTCGAAGCTGATCAACGAGGTCTATCGCCGCGCCGGCCTCAAGCCGACGGTGATCTTCGCCGACCAGCTGATGTACACCGGCTTCCGCCTGGCCACCTGGTCCGGCGCCTCCATCGGCGTCAACGACTTCGTCATCCCGGACGCCAAGGCCGAGATCGTCGAAGCCGCCGAGGACGAGGTGAAGGAGATCGAGGACCAGTTCTCCTCCGGCCTCGTCACCGCCGGCGAGAAGTACAACAAGGTCATCGATATCTGGGCCCGGGCCAACGACCAGGTCGCCAAGGCGATGATGGCCGGGATCTCCAAGGAGACCGTGGTGGACCGCGACGGGAAGGAGGTCGAGCAGGACTCTTTCAACAGCGTCTTCATCATGGCCGACTCCGGTGCCCGGGGTAGTGCCGCCCAGATCCGCCAGCTGGCGGGCATGCGGGGCCTGATGGCCAAGCCGGACGGCTCGATCATCGAGACTCCGATCGTCGCCAACTTCCGCGAGGGCCTGAACGTCCTCCAGTACTTCATCTCGACCCACGGCGCGCGGAAGGGCCTGGCGGACACGGCACTCAAGACCGCCAACTCCGGTTACCTGACCCGTCGCCTGGTCGACGTGGCCCAGGACATGGTGATCACCGAGCCCGACTGCGGCACCGAGCGCGGCCTGACGCTGCACCCGGTCATCGAGGGCGGCGACATCATCGTCTCCCTGGCCCAGCGCGTGCTGGGTCGCGTGGTCGCCCAGGACGTCATCGACCCGGCCAGCGACGAGGTGCTGATCCCGCGCGGTACCCTGCTCGACGAGAAGTGGTGTGCCGAGCTCGACACCATGGGCGTCGACGAGATCGTGGTGCGCTCGACCATCACCTGCGAGACACCGCATGGCGTCTGCTCGGCCTGTTACGGCCGTGACCTGGCGCGTGGCCACCAGGTGAACATCGGCGAGTCCGTGGGCGTCATCGCCGCCCAGTCCATCGGCGAGCCGGGCACCCAGCTGACCATGCGGACCTTCCACATCGGCGGGGCGGCCTCCCGGGCCTCCGCGGTGGACAGCGTCCAGGTCAAGCACGGCGGCAAGGTGCGCCTGCACAACATCAAGCACGTCGAGCGCGGCGACGGGAAGCTGGTGGTGGTCTCGCGCTCCAGTGCCCTGGCGGTGGCCGACGATCACGGCCGCGAGCGCGAGTACTACAAGCTGCCCTACGGGGCCGAGCTGGACGTACGCAACGGCGACAGCGTCGAGGCCGGCCAGGCCGTGGCCAAGTGGGACCCGCACACCCACCCGATCATCGCCGAGGCCGAGGGACAGGTGCAGTACCGTGATCTCGACGAGGGCGTCACCATGCACCGCAGCGTGGACGAGATGACCGGTCTCTCCTCCATCGAGGTGATCGAGTCGGCCGCGCGGCCCATGGCTGGCCGCGACAAGCGCCCGATGATCATGCTGACCGATGCCGCCGGCAAGCCGGTCACCGTCTCCGGCTCCGACACGCCGGTGCAGTACCCGCTGCCCGGCAAGGCGATCATCACCGTCGACAACGGCTCGACGATCGGCGTCGGCGAGGTGGTGGCCCGTATCCCGGTGGAAGCCACCGGCAACAAGGACATCACCGGGGGTCTGCCGCGCGTCGCCGATCTGTTCGAGGCGCGCAAGCCGAAGGAGCCGGCGATCCTCGCCGAGATCAGCGGCGTGATCAGCTTCGGCAAGGAGACCAAGGGCAAGCGGCGCCTGACCATCACCCCGGAAGACGGCGATCCCTTCGAGATGCTGATCCCGAAGTGGCGCCAGATCGCGGTCTTCGAGGGCGAGTCGGTCGAGAAGGGCGAGGTGATCTCGGACGGCCCGAGCAACCCGCACGACATCCTGCGTCTGCTGGGCATCGCCGAGCTGGCCAAGTACATCACCACCGAGGTGCAGGACGTCTATCGCCTGCAGGGCGTGGGCATCAACGACAAGCACATCGAGGTGATCGTGCGTCAGATGCTGCGCAAGGTAGAGATCACAGACGCCGGCGACAGCGACTTCATCCCGGGCGACCAGGCCGAGCTGGTCCGCGTGCTCGAGCAGAACGCGCGCCTGGAGAAGGAGGAGAAGTTCCCGGCCAAGTACCAGCGGCTGCTGCTGGGGATCACCAAGGCCAGCCTGGCCACCGAGTCGTTCATCTCCGCGGCCTCCTTCCAGGAGACCACGCGGGTGCTGACCGAGGCGGCGGTGACCGGCAAGCGCGACTACCTGCGCGGCCTGAAGGAGAACGTGGTGGTGGGACGCCTGATCCCGGCCGGTACCGGCCTGACCCACCACGCGGAGCGTCGCCGCAAGCGTGAAGACGCCGAGCGACTGCTCCACCCGTCGGCCTACGACGTCGAGCAGGAGCTGGGCGCCCAGCTCACCGCACTGGACTCGGACGACGACGAGATCTGACGCCCGTGTCTCGGCACTGCGCCTCCCAGGAGGCGCAGTGCTTGACGACGCGCCGTGTCAGCCATTAGAATGCGCAGCCTTTAACAGTGGGGCGGGTGCGCCCGCACCCGCTGGACAAGGCAAGGCAACCCATTGGAGTCAGCTACACACCATGGCAACGATCAATCAGCTCGTGCGCAAGCCGCGCAAGCGCCAGGCCGCCAAGAGCGACGTGCCTGCGCTGCAGGCCTGCCCGCAGAAGCGCGGCGTCTGCACCCGCGTCTACACCACCACCCCGAAGAAGCCGAACTCCGCACTGCGCAAGGTGTGCCGTGTTCGCCTGACCAACGGCTACGAGGTCTCCTCGTACATCGGCGGTGAAGGCCACAACCTCCAGGAGCACTCCGTGGTCCTGATCCGCGGCGGCCGCGTCAAGGACCTTCCCGGTGTGCGCTATCACACCGTGCGTGGCGCCCTGGACACCTCCGGCGTGCAGAACCGCAAGCAGGGCCGTTCCAAGTACGGCACCAAGCGTCCGAAGGTCTGACCGGCCGCGGTACGCAGCAGTCACCCCATTTTGACCACGGTCTGATAAGAGTAAGGTCGAGCGCTGCCGTCGGCAGGAGTCTCGGGTTTACCTGAAGGATCCTTTGATGAGGGCTTATCATGCCTAGAAGAAGAGTTGCGGCCAAGCGCGAGATCCTGCCGGATCCCAAGTTCGGAAGCGAGCGCCTGGCGAAGTTCATGAACCACCTGATGATCGGCGGCAAGAAGTCCGTAGCTGAGCGTATCGTCTATGGTGCGCTGGACAGGGTTGCCGAGCGTAGCAAGGAAGAGCCGCTGGAGATCTTCGACAAGGCGCTGGAAGCCATCCAGCCCATGGTCGAGGTCAAGTCACGCCGCGTCGGCGGCGCGACCTATCAGGTGCCCGTGGAAGTTCGCCCCTCGCGCCGTCATGCGCTGGCCATGCGCTGGCTGGTCGATGCGGCCCGTCGCCGTGGCGAGAAGACCATGGTGCTGCGCCTCGCCGGCGAGATGCTCGATGCCGCCGAAGGCAAGGGCTCGGCCGTCAAGAAGCGGGAAGACGTGCATCGCATGGCAGAGGCCAACAAGGCCTTCTCTCACTACCGCTTCTAAACGCATCGCCAACCACAGGGGAGTTCCACCGTGGCTCGCAAGACTCCACTAAAGCGCTATCGCAACATCGGCATCGTGGCGCACGTCGATGCCGGCAAGACCACCACGACCGAGCGCGTCCTGTTCTACACCGGCCTCTCCCACAAGGTCGGCGAGGTCCATGACGGCGCTGCCACCATGGACTGGATGGAGCAGGAGCAGGAGCGTGGCATCACCATCACCTCCGCGGCGACCACCTGCTTCTGGCAGGGCATGGACAAGCAGTTCGATGAGCATCGCATCAACATCATCGACACCCCCGGACACGTCGACTTCACCATCGAGGTGGAGCGTTCGCTGCGCGTGCTCGACGGTGCCGTGGTGGTGCTGTGCGGTTCGTCCGGCGTTCAGCCCCAGACCGAGACCGTCTGGCGCCAGGCCAACAAGTACGAAGTGCCGCGCATGGTGTTCGTCAACAAGATGGACCGTACCGGCGCCGACTTCTTCATGGTCGTCGATCAGCTCAAGCAGAAGCTGGGTGCCAACGCCGTACCGATCCAGATCAACTGGGGCACCGAGGAAGAGTTCAAGGGTGTCGTCGACCTGATCAGGATGAAGGCGATCCTCTGGGACGAGGACAGCCTCGGCATGAACTACGAGCTGGTGGATATCCCCGCCGAGCTCCAGGAGACCGCCGAGAAGTACCGTGAGGAGATGGTCGAGGCGGCAGCCGAGGCCTCCGAGGAGCTGATGGACAAGTACCTCGAGGAGGGCGAGCTCACCATCGAGGAGATCAAGGCCGGCCTGCGGCGCCGTACCCTGGACAACGAGATCGTGCTGGTCACCTGCGGCTCCGCCTTCAAGAATAAGGGCGTTCAGGCCGTGCTGGATGGCGTCATCGAGTACATGCCGTCACCCACCGAGGTCAAGGCCATCGAGGGTGAGCTGGACGACAAGGACGGTACCATCGCCACCCGTGAGGCGGACGACAGTGCCCCCTTCTCCGCGCTGGCCTTCAAGATCGCCACCGACCCCTTCGTCGGTACTCTGACCTTCATCCGCGTCTATTCGGGCGTGCTGAAGTCGGGCGACAGCGTCTACAACTCCGTCAAGGAGAAGAAGGAGCGCGTCGGCCGTATCGTCCAGATGCACGCCAACTCCCGCGAGGAGATCAAGGAAGTGCTGGCCGGCGACATCGCCGCCTGCATCGGCCTGAAGGACGTCACCACGGGTGATACCCTGTGCGACCTGAACGACAAGATTGTGCTCGAGCGCATGGAGTTCCCTGATCCGGTGATCTCCGTGGCCGTGGAGCCCAAGTCCAAGGCCGACCAGGAGAAGATGGGCGTGGCACTGGGCAAGCTGGCCCAGGAGGATCCCTCCTTCCAGGTCCGCACCGATGAGGAGACCGGCCAGACCATCATCTCCGGCATGGGTGAGCTTCACCTCGACATCCTCGTCGACCGCATGCGTCGCGAGTTCAAGGTCGACGCCAACATCGGCAAGCCGCAGGTGGCCTATCGCGAGACCATCCGCGCCAAGGTCGAGCAGGAAGGCAAGTTCGTTCGCCAGTCCGGCGGTCGCGGCCAGTACGGTCATGTGCACCTGCGCATCGAGCCGCTCACCGCAGAGGACAAGGGCGAAGACGAGGACATGCACTTCAAGTTCGCCTCGGAGATCGTTGGCGGCGTGGTTCCCAAGGAATACGTGCCGGCCGTCGAGAAAGGGGCCTACGAGCAGCTGCAGAACGGTGTCATCGCGGGCTACCCGATGATTGACGTCAAGGTCACGCTGTTCGACGGTTCCTACCATGACGTGGACTCTAACGAGACCGCGTTCAAGGTTGCCTCTTCCATGGCGGTCAAGGAAGGTGCCAAGAAGGCCAAGGCCGTGCTCCTCGAGCCGGTGATGAAGGTCGAGGTCGTGACCCCCGAAGAGTTCATGGGTGACGTCATGGGCGACCTGAACCGCCGTCGGGGTCTCGTCCAGGGCATGGATGACTCCTCCATGGGCAAGATCATCCGCGCCACGGTACCTCTGGCTGAGATGTTCGGTTACGCGACCGATCTGCGCTCTCAGACCCAGGGCCGCGCAAGCTACGTGATGGAGTTTGCGGACTACGAAGAGGCGCCGTCCAGCGTCGTTGAAGCCGTCATCAACCAGAACGGTTAACCGTTAGCTAACGTAAAGAGGTTATAGCAGTGGCTAAGGAAAAATTTGAACGTTCCAAACCGCACGTCAACGTCGGTACCATCGGTCACGTCGACCACGGCAAGACCACGCTGACTGCGGCCCTGACTCGCGTTTCCGCCGAGGTGTTCGGTGGTGACTGGAGCGAGTTCGACGCCATCGACAATGCGCCGGAAGAGCGTGAGCGTGGTATCACCATCGCCACCTCTCACGTCGAGTACCAGTCCGAGGCGCGTCACTACGCGCACGTGGACTGCCCGGGGCACGCCGACTACGTCAAGAACATGATCACCGGTGCCGCCCAGATGGACGGCGCTATCCTGGTCGTGTCCGCCGCCGATGGCCCCATGCCGCAGACCCGCGAGCATATCCTGCTGTCTCGCCAGGTCGGCGTGCCGTACATCGTCGTGTTCCTGAACAAGGCCGACATGGTCGACGACGAGGAGCTGCTCGAGCTGGTCGAGATGGAAGTCCGTGAGCTCCTCGACGAGTACGACTTCCCGGGTGACGACACCCCGATCATCACCGGTTCCGCCCTGATGGCCCTGGAAGGCAAGGACGACAACGGCATGGGTACCACCGCCGTTGCCAACCTGATCAAGGCCCTGGACGACTACATCCCGGAGCCGGAGCGTGCCATCGATCAGCCGTTCCTGATGCCGATCGAGGACGTGTTCTCCATCTCCGGTCGTGGCACCGTGGTCACCGGCCGCGTCGAGCGTGGCGTGGTCAAGGCCGGCGAGGAAGTCGAGATCGTCGGTATCAAGGACACCGTCAAGACCGTCGTGACCGGCGTCGAGATGTTCCGCAAGCTGCTGGACGAGGGTCGTGCCGGTGAGAACGTCGGCGCCCTGCTGCGTGGCACCAAGCGTGACGACGTCGAGCGTGGCCAGGTCCTGGCCAAGCCGGGCACCATCACCCCGCACACCAAGTTCGAGGCCGAGGTGTACGTGCTGTCCAAGGACGAGGGTGGTCGTCACACCCCGTTCTTCAAGGGCTACCGTCCGCAGTTCTACTTCCGTACCACCGACATCACCGGTACCTGTGAGCTGCCGGAAGGCGTCGAGATGGTCATGCCGGGCGACAACGTCAAGATGGTTGTCACCCTGATTGCCCCGATCGCCATGGATGACGGCCTGCGCTTCGCCATCCGTGAAGGTGGCCGTACCGTCGGCGCCGGCGTCGTGGCCAAGATCATCGAGTAAGCGTCCCGCTGCTTGACCGATCGAAGGGGGCTCCGCCAGGAGCCCCCTTTCTGCGCACCGGACGCGAGTGTTTGACTCTCGTCGCCGGCGTGCCTATAATGCGCATCCTTTGAATGCGTGGGTTGACGGCTCGCGCCGTCAGAATCCATTGGAGTTAGGGCAAATGCAGAACCAGAAGATTCGCATTCGGTTGAAGGCCTTCGACCATCGCCTGATCGACCAGTCCGCCGCGGAGATCGTAGAAACCGCCAAGCGTACCGGCGCCCAGGTCCGTGGTCCGATTCCTCTGCCGACCAATCGCGAGCGTTATACCGTGCTGATCTCTCCGCACGTCAACAAGGACGCGCGCGACCAGTACGAGATTCGTACCCACAAGCGGGTGCTCGATATCGTCGAGCCCACCGAAAAGACCGTTGATGCCCTGATGAAGCTCGACCTCGCCGCCGGCGTGGACGTGCAGATCAAGCTCGACTGACACCACACTAGACACTCGCGGCCCAGCGCCTGGTCTGTCCACCAAGAAGGCAGCGCCACGCAGCAGCCGCCACGCCGGGATGGCGTCATACAACGTGCTAGTGGAATGCTCTGGAAAGGGCAGCCATAGCGGGTGACAGCCCCGTACACTAAAGGAGACTGAGAATGACTATCGGTTTAGTCGGTAGGAAGGCCGGTATGACCCGTGTCTTCACCGAAGATGGCGCATCCGTGCCCGTGACCGTGATCGAGGTTGAGCCCAACCGCGTGACACGCGTGAAGTCCGTCGAGTCCGACGGCTACGCCGCGGTTCAGGTGACAACCGGCTCCCGCAAGGCCAAGCATCTGTCGAAAGCCCAGGCCGGGCAGTTCGCCAAGGCAGGTGTCGAGGCCGGTCGTTCGCTGATGGAGTTCCGCCTTGCAGAAGGTGACGAGGCTCCGGAAGTGGGCGGCGAACTCACCGTATCCCTCTTCGAAGCTGGTCAGATGATCGACGTGACCGGCACCTCCAAGGGCAAGGGTTTCCAGGGCGCCGTCAAGCGCTGGAACTTCCGCACCCAGGACAACAGCCACGGTAACTCCCTGTCGCATCGCGCGCCGGGTTCCATCGGCATGTGCCAGACACCGGGCCGCGTGTTCAAGGGCAAGAAGATGGCCGGCCAGATGGGCAATGTTCGCTGCACCGTGCAGAGCCTGGAAGTCGTCCGTGTCGACGCCGAACGCAACCTGCTGCTGATCAAGGGTGCCGTACCCGGTGCCACCGGCAGTGATGTCATCGTGCGCAGCGCCGTCAAAGCAGGCTGAAGGGGAATTTACCGATGAATCTGAATCTTGCAGGTGCAGGCGCCGGTACTGTCGAAGTATCCGATGCCACCTTTGGCAAAGAATTCAACGAGGCTCTCGTGCACCAGGTCGTCACCGCCTATCTGGCCGGTGGTCGCCAGGGCACTCGCGCCCAGAAGAACCGTTCCGACGTGCGCGGCGGCGGCAAGAAGCCGTGGCGCCAGAAGGGCACCGGTCGTGCCCGTGCCGGTACCATCCGCTCGCCGATCTGGCGCAGCGGCGGCGTGACCTTCGCGGCTCGTCCGCAGGACCATTCCCAGAAGGTCAACCGCAAGATGTACCGCGCGGCCATGCGCTCGATTCTCTCCGAGCTGGTCCGCCAGGAACGCCTGGTGGCCGTCGATGGCTTCGCCGTCGAGGCCCCGAAGACCAAGCAGCTGGTTGCCAAGCTCGAGGAGCTGGGCCTGGAGAAGGTGCTAATCGTCACCGAGGAAGTCGACGAGAATCTGTACCTCGCCGCCCGCAACATCCCGAACGTGGATGTGGTGGACGTCGCCGCCGCTGATCCGGTGAGCCTGGTCGCCTTCGACAAGGTGCTGGTCACCGTCTCCGCTCTGCGTAAATTCGAGGAGAAGCTGGCATGAACCAGGAGCGTGTATTCAAGGTTCTGCTCGGTCCGCACGTGACCGAGAAGGCCGCCATGGCCGCCGAGCGCAACCAGTACGTGTTCAAGGTGGCAAGCGACGCGACCAAGCCCGAGATCAAGGCTGCCGTCCAGGAGCTGTTCGGCAAGAAGGTCGACCGTGTTCAGGTGCTGAACATGAAGGGCAAGACCAAGCGCACCGCGCAGGGTCTGGGTCACCGCAAGGGTTATCGCAAGGCGTACGTGACACTGGCCGCCGGCGAAACCCTTGAAGACTTCTCTGGCGCCGAATAAGGGCAGGAGTACGGATCATGGCAATCGTCAAGACTAAACCCACATCCGCCGGTCGTCGCCACGTCGTCAAGATTGTTGGTGAGGAGCTGTACAAGGGCCGCGCCTACGCGCCGTTGCTCGAGAAGCAGTCCAAGTCCGGTGGCCGTAACAACTACGGTCGCATCACCACCCGCCACGTGGGCGGTGGTCACCGTCATCACTACCGGATCATCGACTTCAAGCGCACCAAGGATGGCATTCCGGCCACCGTCGAGCGCCTGGAGCATGACCCGAACCGCAGCGCACACATTGCCCTGCTCAAGTACCTCGACGGCGAGCGTCGCTACATCATCGCGCCCAAGGGCGTGAGCGCCGGCGACCGTCTCGAGTCCGGTGTCAACGCGCCCATCAAGAAGGGCAACGCGTTGCCGCTGCGCAATATCCCGCTGGGTTCCACCGTGCACTGCATCGAGCTCAAGCCCGGCAAGGGCGCCCAGCTTGCACGCAGTGCCGGCACCAGCGCCCAGCTGGTCGCCCGTGAAGGCAACTACGCCACCCTGCGTCTGCGCTCCGGCGAGATGCGCAAGGTGCTGGCCGAGTGCCGCGCGACCCTGGGGGAAGTGAGCAACTCCGAGCACAGCCTGCGTCAGCTTGGCAAGGCCGGTGCGAAGCGCTGGAGAGGGGTGCGCCCGACCGTTCGCGGCGTGGCCATGAACCCGGTGGATCACCCGCACGGCGGCGGCGAAGGCCGCAGCAGCGGCGGGCGTCACCCGGTGTCTCCGTGGGGCATCCCCACCAAGGGCCACAAGACCCGCAAGAACAAGCGCACCGACAAGCTGATCATCCGTCGCCGCAAGGCCCGGAAATAAGATCCAACGCCAAGACATCAAGAGGTAACGGCTGTGCCACGTTCACTGAAGAAAGGTCCCTTTATTGACCTTCATCTGCTGAAGAAGGTTGAGACTGCAGTGGAGAAGAGCGACCGCAAACCGATCAAGACCTGGTCGCGTCGTTCGATGATCCTGCCCAACATGGTCGGGCTCACCATTGCAGTCCATAACGGTCGCCAACACGTCCCGGTGCACGTCTCCGAGGAAATGGTTGGCCACAAGCTGGGCGAATTCGCTGCTACCCGCCTCTACCGCGGTCATGTGGCGGACAAGAAAGCCAAACGGTAAGCCAGAGAGGATTGAGAGATGGAAGTCACAGCAAAGCTGCGTGGCGCTCGTTTATCCGCCCAGAAGGCCCGTTTGGTGGCTGACCAGGTGCGCGGTAAACCTGTCGCCGAGGCGCTCGACCTGCTGACCTTCTCCCCGAAGAAGGCCGCGAAGCTGGTCAAGAAGGTGCTGCAGTCCGCCATCGCGAATGCGGAAGAAAACGACGGCATGGATATCGACGAGCTGCGTGTCTCGACCATCTGCGTCGATGAGGGCATGACGCTCAAGCGCATCCGTCCGCGCGCCAAGGGCCGTGCGGATCGCATCCTGAAGCGCACTTGCCACATCACCGTCAAGGTAGCCGAGAAGTAGGAGTCGACCAGATGGGTCAGAAAGTCAATCCAACAGGCATTCGCCTGGGTATCGTCAAGGACCATACCTCGGTGTGGTATGCCGAGCGCGGCGCCTATGCCGACAAGCTGAACAGCGACCTCGAAGTGCGTCGCTTCCTGGAAGAGCGCCTGAAGAATGCGTCCGTGAGTCGCATCACCATCGAGCGCCCGGCCAACAACGCCCGCATCACCATTCACACTGCCCGTCCGGGCATCGTGATCGGCAAGAAGGGCGAAGACGTCGATCGTCTGCGTCGCGACGTCACCGCGATGATGGGCGTGCCCGTGCACGTCAACATCGAGGAAGTCCGCAAGCCGGAACTCGATGCCAAGCTCGTCGCGCAGAACATCGCCGGGCAGCTCGAGCGTCGCGTGATGTTCCGTCGCGCCATGAAGCGGTCCGTGCAGAACGCCATGCGCCTGGGCGCCGGCGGTATCAAGGTGATGCTTTCCGGTCGCCTCGGCGGCGCGGAAATCGCCCGTACCGAATGGTACCGGGAAGGTCGCGTCCCGCTGCATACCCTGCGCGCGGACATCGACTACGCCACCTACGAGGCCAAGACCACCTACGGCATCATCGGTGTCAAGGTCTGGGTCTTCAAGGGTGAAATCCTCGGGGGCATCGAGGAGGTCCGCGCCAAGGCGAAACAGCCGCAGGCCGCGCCCTCCAAGAAGAAAGGTTCCAGGTAAGGGGAGAGCGAGTCGATGTTACAACCTAAGCGTATGAAGTTCCGCAAGATGCAGAAGGGCCGCAACCGTGGCCTGGCGCATCGCGGAAGCAAGGTGAGCTTCGGCGAGTATGGCCTCAAGGCCACTGGCCGGGGCCGTGTCACCGCCCGTCAGATCGAGGCTGGTCGTCGTGCGATCACCCGTCACGTAAAGCGTGGCGGCAAGATCTGGATCCGTGTCTTCCCGGACAAGCCGATTTCCAAGAAGCCGCTGGAAGTCCGCATGGGTAAGGGGAAGGGCTCCGTCGAGTACTGGGTCGCGCAGATCCAGCCGGGTCGGGTCCTGTACGAGATCGAAGGCGTTTCCGAGGAGCTGGCTCGCGAGGCATTCGCCCTGGCTGCCCAGAAGTTCCCGGTCTCCACCACCTTTGTGAAACGGACGGTGATGTGATGAAAGCCCAGGAAATTCGTGAGAAGTCAGCCGAGCAGCTCCAGGAGCAGCTCTTCGAACTCCTCCGCGAGCAGTTCAACCTGCGCATGCAGAAGGCCACCGGTCAGCTGAGCCAGACTCATCTGCTCAAGCAGGTTCGTCGGGACATTGCCCGCGTGAAGACTGTGCTCAACGAGAAGGCAGGTGACTGAGATGGCCGAAGAGAAGAAAGCCCGTACGCTCACCGGGAAGGTGGTGAGCGACAAGATGGACAAGTCCATCGTTGTGATGATCGAGCGTCGTGAGCGCCACCCGATCTACGGCAAATACGTCAAGCGCTCCACCAAGCTGCACGCCCACGACGAGTCGAACCAGGCCAAGGCCGGCGACACGGTGTCCATCCAGGAATGCCGTCCGCTGTCGAAGAACAAGGCCTGGACCCTGATCGAAGTCGTCGAACAGGCCAAGGGTTGATCGGCTCAGGCCTGTCAAGCCAGTGCAGTCAGATTAGGTTTGGAGAAAACCGATGATTCAGACTCAGACAATGCTGGATGTCGCCGACAACAGCGGAGCGCGCCGGGTGCAGTGCATCAAGGTGCTGGGCGGTTCTCACCGTCGCTACGCTCGCATCGGTGACATCATCAAGGTCACGGTGAAGGAAGCCATTCCGCGTGGCAAGGTCAAGAAGGGCCAGGTCCTCAAGGCGGTGGTGGTTCGCACCCGTAGTGGCGTCCGTCGTAACGACGGGTCGCTGATCCGCTTCGATGGAAATGCGGCTGTGCTGTTGAACAACACCAACGATCAGCCGATCGGTACCCGTATCTTCGGGCCGGTGACGCGTGAGCTTCGCAACGAGAAGTTCATGAAGATCATTTCCTTGGCGCCTGAAGTGCTGTAAGGAGCGAGGCGGATATGCAAAAGATCAAACGTGACGATGAAGTGATCGTCATCGCCGGCAAGGACAAGGGCAAGCGCGGCACCGTCAAGCGGGTTCTCGAAAACCGCTTCGTGGTGTCCGGTGTGAACATGATCAAGCGTCACACCAAGCCCAACCCGATGGCGGGCAACCAGGGCGGTATCGTCGAGCGCGAGGCACCGATTCACGCGTCCAACGTGGCCATCTTCAACCAGGAGACCGGCAAGGCGGATCGCGTCGGCTTCCAGGTTCAGGAAGACGGTACCAAGGTACGTATCTACAAGTCGACGCAGTCGCAGATCGACGCCTAACGCGAGTCGGATAGCAAAATGGCGAACTTGAAAGAACGTTATCAGAACGAGGTGGTGGCTCAACTCCAAGAGCAGTTCAGCTACGCCAACGTGATGCAGGTACCGCGGGTCACCAAGGTGACCCTGAACATGGGTATCGGCGAAGCGACCAGCGACAAGAAGCTGATCGACAACGCCATCGGCGACCTGGAGAAGCTCTCCGGTCAGAAGCCGCTGGTGACCAAGGCACGCAAGTCCATCGCGGGCTTCAAGGTGCGTGAAGGCTGGCCGATCGGGATCAAGGTGACCCTGCGCTCCGAGCGCATGTGGGACTTCCTCGATCGCCTGGTGAATATCGCGATCCCCCGCGTTCGTGACTTCCGTGGTCTCAACCCGAAGTCCTTCGACGGTCGTGGCAACTACTCCATGGGGGTGCGTGAGCAGATCATCTTCCCGGAGATCGAGTATGATAAGATCGACCGGATCCGTGGTCTGGATGTCACCATCACCACCACCGCCAAAACCGATGAAGAAGGTCGCGCGCTACTCGGCGCGTTGAACTTCCCGTTCAAGAAATAAGGGTGGGATCATGGCAAAGAAAAGCATGGTAGAACGCGAGCTCAAGCGCACCAAGCTGGTGGCGAAGTATGCCGCCAAGCGCGCCGAGCTCAAGGCGATCATCCAGGACGTCAACGCTTCTGACGAAGAGCGCTTCGACGCGCAGCTCAAGCTGCAGCAGTTGCCGCGCGACTCCAGCCCGGTGCGTCAGCGCAACCGCTGCCGCATCACTGGACGCCCGCACGGCTACTACAACAAGTTCGGCCTCGGCCGCAACAAGCTGCGTGAAGCCGCCATGCGTGGCGACGTGCCCGGACTCAAGAAGTCCAGCTGGTAACGCCACGTAGAATCATCAGGAGCGCAACGTAAATGAGCATGCAAGACACTCTGGCGGATATGTTCACCCGTATCCGCAATGCGCAGATGGCCACCAAGGAGACGGTTTCCATGCCGTCCTCCAAGCTCAAGGTCGAGGTGGCCCGCGTGCTGAAGGAAGAGGGCTATATCAGCGACTTCGCCGTCAGCGAGACCGCCAAGCCCGAGTTGACCGTGACCCTCAAGTACTTCGAGGGCAAGCCGGTCATCGAGCACCTGCAGCGGGTTTCCAAGCCGTCCCTGCGCCAGTACAAGGGCAAGGACGCGCTGCCGAAGGTCGCCGAAGGTCTGGGCGTTGCCATCGTCACCACCTCCAATGGGGTGATGACCGATCGCGCGGCGCGTCAGGCGGGTGTCGGTGGTGAAGTCATCTGCACCGTATTCTAGGAGTTTGGAATGTCCCGCGTAGCCAAATATCCGGTCAAATTGCCCGCAGGCGTCGAGGTCAAGCTCGACGGTGACCAGCTGTCCGTCAAGGGCAGCCAGGGCACGCTGTCCCAGACCGTTCACCCCGATGTGGTGATCGGTCAGGAAGAGGGACAGCTGACCTTCCAGCCGAGCGAGTCCGCGAAGAGCTGGGCAATGGTCGGTACCACCCGTGCCCTGGTCCAGAACCTGGTCACCGGTGTCAGCGAGGGCTTCACCAAGAGCCTCGAAATCATCGGCGTCGGTTATCGTGCCCAGGCCAAGGGCCAGACGCTCAATCTTACACTGGGCTTCTCGCACCCGGTCGATTACACGCTGCCTGAAGGTGTCACGGCGGAAACGCCCAAGAACACCATCATCGTGCTGAAAAGCGCGGACAAGCAGAAGCTCGGCCAGTGTGCTGCGGAAATCCGCGCCTTCCGTCCGCCCGAGCCCTACAAGGGCAAGGGTGTCCGGTACGTCGACGAGCAGGTGCGTCGCAAAGAAGCCAAGAAGAAGTAAGGCAGGGTTATGAACGCGAAGAAAGAATCTCGTCTCCGTCGTGCCCGCCGTGCTCGCGCCAAGATCCGCGAGCTGGGCGTGTATCGCCTGTGCGTCAACCGTACCCCCCGCCACATCTACGCGCAGATCATCTCGCCGGATGGTGGCAAGGTCCTCGCCAGCGCTTCCACGCTGGACAAGGCCCTGCGCGAGGGTGCGACCGGCAATGCCGACGCCGCCGCCAAGGTGGGCGCACTGATTGCCGAACGTGCCAAGCAGGCTGGCATCACCCAGGTGGCCTTCGATCGTGCCGGCTTCAAGTACCACGGTCGTGTGAAGGCCCTGGCCGACGCCGCTCGTGAAGGCGGCCTGGAATTCTAAAGGGTTTTACGATGGCGAAGAACGAACAGCAAAGCGGCGATCTGCAGGAAAAACTCGTGCAGATCAACCGTGTCGCCAAGGTGGTCAAGGGTGGCCGAATCTTCGGTTTCACCGCCCTGACCGTCGTGGGTGACGGTAACGGTCGTGTGGGTTTCGGTCGTGGCAAGGCACGTGAAGTGCCGGTCGCGATCCAGAAGGCCATGGACCAGGCGCGTCGCAACATGGTCAAGGTGAACCTCACCGGTGGCACCCTGCAGTACCCCGTCAAGGCCCGTCACGGCGCCTCCAAGGTGTACATGCAGCCCGCCTCCGAGGGTACCGGGATCATCGCCGGCGGCGCCATGCGCTCCGTGCTCGAACTGGCCGGCGTGCACAACGTCCTGGCCAAGTGCTACGGCTCCACCAACCCGGTGAACGTGGTGCGGGCGACCGTCAACGGTCTGGCCTCCCTGCAGTCGCCGGAAGACGTGGCCGCCAAGCGCGGTCTGCCTGTCGAAGCGATCACGGGGTAAGCACCATGTCAGCAACGATCAAGGTTACCCAGACCCGCAGCACCATCGGCGTACTGGCCAAGCACAAGGCCACCATGAAGGGCCTCGGCCTGCGTCGCATCGGTCACACGGTTGAACTGGAAGACACCCCTGCCGTCCGCGGCATGATCCACAAGGTCAATTACCTTGTGCGTGTTGAGGGAGAGTAATCCATGAAACTCAATAGCCTGAGCCCGGCACCGGGTTCCAAGCACGCCGAGAAGCGAGTCGGCCGTGGCATCGGCTCCGGTCTGGGCAAGACCGGCGGCCGTGGCCACAAGGGCCTGAAATCGCGCAGCGGCGGCAGCGTGAAGCCCGGTTTCGAGGGCGGTCAGATGCCGCTGCAGCGGCGCCTGCCCAAGTTCGGCTTCACTTCCGCGAAGTCGCTGGTTTCCGAGGAAGTCCGCCTGGCCGAGCTGGCCCGGGTCGCGGGTGACGAAGTCACCCTGGACACCCTCAAGGAAGCCAACGTGCTGAAGGACGCCACCAAGCATGCCAAGGTGATCCTGTCCGGCGAACTGAACAAGGCGGTCACGGTCCGCGGCATCAAGGTCACCAAGGGTGCCCGTGCCGCGATCGAAGCCGCCGGCGGCAAGGTAGAGGACTAAATGGCCAAGTCAGGAAACATGCCGGCGATGGGCAGCGGTCTGGGTGAACTCTGGGCGCGTCTGCGCTTCGTGCTCCTCGCCATCGTGGTCTACCGTATCGGTGCCCACATCCCCGTTCCCGGTATCAATCCTGACCAGCTTGCTGCCTTGTTCAGGGAGCAGCAGGGCACCATCCTGGGCATGTTCAACATGTTCTCGGGTGGCGCCCTGGAGCGCATGAGCATCATGGCGCTGGGCATCATGCCCTACATCTCGGCGTCGATCATCATGCAGCTGATGACCGCGGTCTCGCCGCAGCTCGAGCAGCTGAAGAAGGAAGGTGAGGCCGGTCGCCGCAAGATCAGCCAGTACACGCGCTACGGCACCGTGCTGCTGGCCCTGGTCCAAGCCACCGGCATGTCGGTGGGCCTGGCCAGCCAGGGGATCGCCTACACGGCCGACTTCAGCTTCTACTTCACCGCCATCGTGACGTTCGTCACCGGGGCGGTGTTCCTGATGTGGCTGGGCGAGCAGATCACCGAGAAGGGCATCGGCAACGGCATCTCGCTGCTGATCTTCGCGGGTATCGTCGCCGGTCTGCCGGGCGCCGTGGGGCAGGCCTTCGAGCTGGCCCGCAACGAGGGTGCCTGGAACGTCCTGCCGCTGCTGGCCCTCACCGTGCTTGGCGTGGCTACCGTGGCCTTCGTGGTGTTCATCGAGCGCGGCCAGCGCCGCATCACGGTGAACTACCCGCGTCGCCAGGTGGGCAACAAGATGTATGCCGGCCAGAGCAGCTACCTGCCGCTCAAGGTCAACATGGCGGGCGTGATCCCGGCGATCTTCGCCTCCAGCATCCTGCTGTTCCCGGCCTCGCTGGGGCAGTGGGTGGGTGCCGGCGATGGCATGGAGTGGCTGCAGCGTGCGTCCCAGGCCCTGGGCCCGGGTCAGCCGCTCTACATCTTGCTTTTCGGCGCGGCGGTGGTATTCTTCTGCTTCTTTTACACAGCGCTGGTCTTCAACCCCAAGGATGTCGCTGACAACCTCAAGAAGTCAGGGGCCTTCCTGCCGGGCATCCGCCCTGGCGAGCAGACCGCTCGCTACATCGACAAGGTCATGACCCGTCTGACCCTGTTCGGTGCCCTCTACATCACTGCGGTTTCCCTGATGCCCCAGTTCCTGATCGTGGCCTGGAACGTGCCGTTCTTCTTCGGCGGTACCTCGCTGCTGATCGTGGTAGTGGTCATCATGGACTTCATGGCCCAGGTGCAGTCGCACCTCATGTCGCACCAGTACGAGTCGGTGATGAAGAAGTCCAACCTGAAAGGCTACGGTAGCGGCGGCATCATGCGCTGAGAGGCGTCGCTGGCGACTTGGTGCGCCGCGAGCCGGGTTTCGGCTCGCGGCGCGAGCCAACTTTGGAGATGGAACGATGAAAGTCCGAGCTTCCGTGAAGAAAATGTGCCGCAACTGCAAGATCATTCGTCGCAATGGCGCCGTGCGCGTCATCTGCATCGAACCGCGGCACAAGCAGCGCCAGGGTTGATCCCGACGCTGCACTGAACCGGGTGCCGGCATGCCCCTTGTCCTCGAGCGAGGAAAGGGGTATGCTGTTGCGCCTTTTGTAGATGATTAATCGAGCAAGCCGCTCAAATTTCGGAGTAAGCTGATGGCCCGTATTGCAGGCGTCAATATCCCGGACAACAAGCATGCGGCGATCTCGCTGACCTATATCTTCGGGATTGGCCGTACGCGCGCTCAGGACATCTGTGCCGCGACCGGCATCGCGCCGACCACCAAGATCCAGGAGCTGTCCAGTGAAGATCTGGATACCCTGCGGTCCGAGGTCGGCAAGTACACCGTGGAAGGTGACCTGCGTCGTGATGTCACGCTTAACATCAAGCGTCTCATGGACCTGGGTTGCTATCGTGGTCTGCGTCATCGTCGTGGTCTTCCGCTGCGTGGTCAGCGTACCAAGACCAATGCGCGTACCCGCAAGGGCCCGCGCAAGCCGATCCGCAAATAACACGCACGTTCTGGCGTAAAGACAGGAATAGACATCAACATGGCTAACCCGCGTAGCAACCGTAAAAAGGTTAAAAAGCAGGTAGTGGATGCCATCGCGCATATCCACGCCTCTTTTAACAACACGATCATTACGATCACAGACCGCCAGGGCAACGCCCTTTCCTGGGCGACTGCCGGTGGTTCGGGTTTTCGTGGTTCTCGCAAGAGCACCCCGTTCGCTGCTCAAGTGGCAAGCGAACGTGCAGCGACCGCTGCAGCCGAGTATGGTGTGAAAAACGTCGACGTGCTGGTCAAGGGCCCCGGTCCTGGCCGTGAATCCGCCGTGCGCGCGCTCAATGCCGCCGGCTTCCGCGTGCAGAGCATCACCGACGCGACGCCCATTCCCCACAATGGCTGCCGTCCGCCGAAGAAACGCCGCGTTTAAGGAGACAGATTCATGGCTCGTTACATTGGACCGAAGTGCAAACTGTCTCGTCGTGAGGGGACCGACCTCTTCCTCAAGAGCGGTGTCACTCCCTTCGAGAAGAAGTGCAAATCCGAGCAGATCCCGGGTGTGCATGGCCAGCG
This sequence comes from Halomonas rhizosphaerae, assembly GCF_030010555.1. Taxonomy (GTDB): domain Bacteria; phylum Pseudomonadota; class Gammaproteobacteria; order Pseudomonadales; family Halomonadaceae; genus Halomonas; species Halomonas rhizosphaerae. The sequence goes on along the minus strand of NZ_JASCQP010000016.1, from coordinate 63,098 downwards.
CCGTCAGCGTCTTTCCGACTACGGCTTGCAGCTTCGCGAGAAGCAGAAAGTACGTCGCATGTACGGCGTACTCGAGAAGCAGTTCCGCAACTACTACAAGGAAGCGGCCCGCCTGAAGGGCGCGACCGGCGAGCTGTTGCTGCAGCTTCTCGAATCCCGACTGGACAACGTCGTCTACCGCATGGGCTTCGGCTCCACGCGTTCCGAGGCGCGTCAGCTGGTCAGCCACAAGGCGATCGCCGTCAACGGCAAGACTGTCAACGTGGCGTCCTACCAGGTCAAGCCCGGTGACGTGGTCTCCGTGCGCGAGAAGGCGAAGAACCAGGCGCGCATCCAGACTTCCCTGGCCATCGCCGCCAACCGCGGCGACGTGGTCTGGGTCGAGACCGATGCCAAGAAGATGGAAGGCACTTTCAAGGCCCTGCCCGAACGCGGCGACCTGTCTGCCGACATCAACGAAAACCTGATCGTCGAGCTGTACTCCAAGTAAGCGGCGCCCGCGTCGTGCCGCTCCCCGCCCGCGGGGGGCGGCCGGAGAGTACCGACAATCCGTTTGGCAGCCTGAAAGGTGTTCATATGCAGCGTTCAGTGACAGAGTTTCTCCGTCCTCGCGACATCAAGGTCGAAGAGATCAGCGCACACCACGCGAAGATCGTGCTCGAACCCTTCGAGCGGGGCTTCGGCCACACGCTGGGGAATGCCCTGCGTCGCATCCTGCTCTCGTCCATGCCCGGCTGTGCCGTGGTGGAGGCCGAGATCGCCGGTGTCGAACACGAGTACAGCGCGATCGAGGGCGTCCAGGAAGATGTCATCGAAATCCTCCTGAACCTCAAGGACGTGGCGCTCCGGATGCACAGCCGCGACGAGGCAGTGCTCTCGCTGAACAAGCAGGGGCCGGCCGTCGTGACTGCAGGGGACATCGCTCTCGACCATGATGTCGAGATCGTCAACCCCGAGCATGTCATCGCCCACGTCAACGAGGGGTCCGAGCTGAAGATGCAGCTCAAGGTCGCTCGCGGCCGCGGCTACGAGCCGGCGGACGTGCGTGGCGATGCCGACGACGAGTCGCGCGCCATCGGTCGCCTGCAGCTGGATGCTACCTTCAGCCCCGTGCGCCGGGTTTCCTACAGCGTCGAGGCCGCGCGTGTCGAACAGCGCACCGACCTCGACAAGCTGATCATCAACCTGGAAACCGACGGCACCCTGGATCCGGAAGAGGCGATCCGTCGCAGCGCGACCATCCTGCAGGAGCAGCTGGCCGCCTTCGTCGACCTGGAAGCCGACAAGGAACAGGAAGTGGTGGAGGAAGAGGATCATATCGATCCGATCCTGCTGCGCCCCGTAGACGATCTCGAGTTGACCGTTCGCAGCGCCAACTGCCTGAAGGCCGAGAACATCTACTACATCGGGGATCTGATCCAGCGCACCGAGGTGGAGCTGCTGAAGACCCCCAATCTCGGCAAGAAGTCCCTGAATGAGATCAAGGACGTGTTGGCCGCCCGCGGGCTTTCCCTGGGCATGCGGCTGGAGAACTGGCCGCCGGCAAGCCTGAAGGACGACAAGGCCTCCGCGTGAGCCTCGACTCGAGTCCCAGTTTGGTAAGGAATCACAACCATGCGTCATCGTAAGAGTGGTCGTCACCTGAATCGCACCAGCTCGCACCGCCAGGCCATGTTCAAGAACATGTCCGTCTCGCTGGTCGAGCACGAAGTGATCAAGACAACCCTGCCCAAGGCCAAGGAGCTGCGTCGCGTCATCGAGCCGCTGATCACCCTGGCCAAGCAGGACAGCGTCGCCAATCGTCGTCTGGCCTTCAGCCGCACCCGCTCGAAGGAAGCGGTCGGCAAGCTCTTCAACGAGCTGGGGCCGCGTTACGCCGAGCGTCCGGGCGGTTACGTCCGTATCCTCAAGTGCGGCTACCGCACCGGCGACAACGCGCCCATGGCCTTCGTCGAACTGGTCGACCGTCCGGTCGTCGAGGAAGCCGCTGCCGAGGAGTGATCCTCGACCGGCCTTCCGCCAGTGGCACGCCAAACCGGCTCCCCAAAGGGAGCCGGTTTTTTTTATTCCAGTGACAAGCTGCAAGGGGGCAAGTCACATGGAAACCCCTTGTAGCCCGCCGCGAGGCGCATCCTGTCTTGCTCCTTGCTCCTTGCTCCTTGCTCCTTGCTCCTTGCTCCTTGCTCCTTGCTCCTTGCCGTTATGCGGTGGTCTCCGGCTCCGCCTTGCTGGCCTTGGCGCGCTCCAGCAGCGGCTTCAGGAAGCGGCCGGTGTGCGACGCTTCCATGCGTGCGACCTGCTCGGGCGTGCCCTCGGCGATGATGCGCCCGCCGCCGGAGCCGCCCTCGGGACCCAGGTCGATCAGCCAGTCGGCGGTCTTGATCACGTCCAGGTTGTGCTCGATCACCACGATGGTGTTGCCGTGGTCGCGCAGGCGGTGAAGCACGGTGAGCAGCTGGCGGATGTCCTCGAAGTGCAGGCCGGTGGTCGGCTCATCGAGGATGTAGAGGGTCTTGCCGGTATCGCGCTTGGCCAGCTCCCGAGCCAGCTTGACCCGCTGGGCCTCGCCGCCGGAGAGCGTGGTCGCGCTCTGCCCCAGGCGGATGTAGGAGAGCCCCACGTCGAGCAGTGTCTGCAGCCGCCGGGCGATGGCCGGCACCGGCGAGAAGAAGGCCAGGGCCTCCTCCACGGTCATCTCCAGGACCTCGTGGATGCTCTTGCCCTTGTAGGCGATCTCCAGGGTCTCGCGGTTGTAGCGCTTGCCCTTGCAGACGTCGCAGGGCACGTAGATGTCCGGCAGGAAGTGCATCTCCACCTTGATCATGCCCTCTCCCTGGCAGGCCTCGCAGCGCCCGCCCTTGACGTTGAAGGAGAAGCGGCCCGGCTTGTAGCCCCGCGAGCGGGCCTCCTGGGTACCGGCGAACAGCTCGCGAATCGGCGTGAAGATGCCGGTGTAGGTCGCCGGGTTGGAGCGCGGGGTGCGGCCGATGGGGCTCTGGTCGATGTCGATCACCTTGTCGAGGTGATCAAGGCCCTCGATGCGGTCATGCACCTCCGGCGTCAGGCTGGTGGCGCGGTTGAGCTCCCGGGCGGCGATGGGCATCAGGGTGGCGTTGATCAGCGTCGACTTGCCGGAGCCGGAGACGCCGGTGATGCACACGAAAAGCCCAAGCGGCAGCTCGAGGGTGACGTCCTGGAGGTTGTTGCCCCGGGCGCCGGTCAGACGCACCACCTTCTCCGGGTTGCCGGGAATGCGCCAGGGCGGGACCTCAATGCGCCGGGTGCCGGCGAGGTACTGGCCGGTGAGCGACTCCGGCGCGGCGATGATCTCTTGCGGGGTGCCCTGGGCGACGATACGCCCGCCATGGACGCCGGCGCCCGGACCGATGTCGAGCACGTGGTCGGCGGCGCGGATGGCGTCCTCGTCGTGCTCGACCACGATCACGGTGTTGCCCAGGTCACGCAGGCGCTCCAGGGTCTGCAGCAGGCGATCGTTGTCGCGCTGGTGCAGGCCGATGGAGGGCTCGTCGAGGATGTACATCACGCCCACCAGGCCGGCGCCGATCTGGCTGGCCAGGCGGATGCGCTGGGCCTCGCCGCCGGAGAGTGTCTCGGCGCTGCGCTCCAGGTTCAGGTAGTCGAGCCCCACGTTGACCAGGAACTCCAGGCGGGCGTGGATCTCGTTGACGATCTTGACGGCGATCTCGCCCTTGCGTCCCGGCAGGCTCAGTTCCCCGAAGTAGCTCAGGGCCTCGCCGATGGGCAGGTGGACCAGCTGCGGCAGGGTGCGGTCGTCGATGTAGACGTGCCGCGCCTCCCGGCGCAGCCGCGAGCCGTGGCAGGTGGGGCAGGGCTGCACGGCGATGTGGCGCGCCAGGTCCTCGCGCACCATGCTGGACTCGGTCTCGCGATAGCGGCGCTGCATGTTGGGCAGCACGCCCTCGAAGGGGTGCTCGCGGGTGACCTTGCGGCCGCGGTCGTTGACGTAGCTGAAGGCGATGTCGTCGCTGCCGCTGCCGTGGAGGATGATCTCGCGCTCGTGGCGGGCGAGGTCCTGCCAGGGGGTCTCCAGCGTGAAACGGTAGTGGTCGGCCACCGCCTGCAGCTGGTTGAAGTAGTAGACGCTGCGCCGGTCCCAGCCCTTGATCACCCCCTCGGCCAGCGACAGCTCGGGATGGCTGATCAGCTTGTCAGGGTCGAAGAACTGCTGCACGCCCAGGCCGTCGCAGGTCGGGCAGGCGCCGGCAGGGTTGTTGAAGGAGAACATGCGCGGCTCGAGCTCGGCGATCGAGTAGCCGCACACCGGACAGGCGAAGCGCGCCGAGAAGGCGATCTCCTCGTGCTCGCCATCCATGAAGTGGACCGTCGCCACGCCGTCGGCCAGGTTGAGGGCCGTCTCAAAGGACTCCGCCAGGCGCTGCTGCAGGCCGTCCCGCACCTTGAGGCGGTCGACCACCACGCTGATGTCGTGCTTCCTGTTCTTGTCGAGCGGGGCGATGTCGTCGAGCTCCAGCACCTGGCCGTCGACCATGGCGCGCACGAAGCCCTGGGCGCGCAACTCGGCGAGCAGCTGCAGGTGCTCGCCCTTGCGGCCCTTGACCACCGGGGCCAGCAGCATCAGCTTGCTGCCCTCGGGCAGGGTCAGCACCTGGTCGACCATTTGCGAGACGGTCTGGGCCTCGAGGTCCTCGCCATGCTCCGGGCAGCGCGGGGTGCCGGCGCGGGCGAACAGCAGGCGCAGGTAGTCGTAGATCTCGGTGATGGTGCCCACGGTGGAGCGCGGGTTGTGGGAGGTGGACTTCTGCTCGATGGAGATCGCCGGGGAGAGCCCCTCGATATGGTCGACGTCGGGCTTCTCCATCATCGACAGGAACTGGCGCGCATAGGTGGAGAGCGATTCCACGTAGCGGCGCTGGCCTTCGGCGTAGAGGGTGTCGAAGGCGAGCGACGACTTGCCCGAGCCGGAGAGCCCGGTGACCACGATCAGCTTGTCGCGGGGCAGATCGACGTCGATGTTCTTCAGGTTGTGGGTGCGGGCACCCCTGACCAGAATTGTGTCCATTCCCACCTCGCCGGACGCGGCAAAAGCTCGATTATACGGGGCGGGCCGCATCGGCGGCAAAGTGCGCGCCGCCATCGGCTTTCCCTGCGCCCCGGCGAGCCGCTAGAATATGCGGTCCACCTCCGGGCCCGAGGGTCCGTCCACGGAAGTTCGAACCGCCATGCGAAAGGTCTCAGGACTGCTGTTAGCCACCGAGCGTCGCGCCATCACCGGGCTCGCGGGGCTCTATGCCACGCGCATGCTGGGCCTGTTCATGGTGCTGCCGGTGCTGGCCCTGTATGCCGATGAGCTGAGGGGGGCGACGCCGCTGCTGGTCGGCCTGGCGCTGGGCATCTACGGCCTCACCCAGGCGCTGCTGCAGATCCCCTTCGGCCTGCTCTCCGACCGTCTGGGGCGCAAGCCGGTGATCGCTGCCGGTCTGGTGCTGTTCCTGATCGGCAGCGTGGTGGCTGCCGGTGCCGACTCCATAGGCGGGGTGATCCTGGGGCGCTGCCTGCAGGGCAGCGGCGCCGTGGCCGCGGCGATCATGGCGCTGCTCGCCGACCAGACCCGGGAACAGGTGCGCACCGCGGCCATGGCCACCATCGGGCTCTCCATCGGCGTGGCCTTCGCCGTGGCCATGGTGCTCGGTCCCTGGCTCGCCGCGGGCTTCGGCCTGGCCGGGGTCTTCTGGTTCACCGCGGTCCTGGCGGCCCTGGGCCTGGCGGTGCTGTGGAAACTGGTGCCGCCGGCGCCGCGTCGGGTGCGCCACCGCGACGTGGGCATGGACCGCGGCCAGCTGCGAGGCATCCTCGGGCGCGGCGACCTGGGGCGCCTGGACATCTCGATCTTCGCCCTGCACCTGGTGCTGATGGCGATCTTCGTCGCGGTGCCCTTCCGGCTGCTCGAGGCGGGCATCGCCGTCGAGCGCCATGGCCTCACCTACCTGGGCATCATGCTGCTGGCCTTCGTGGCCATGGTGCCGCTGGTGATCATCGCCGAGAAGCGGCGGCGCATGAAGGCCATGTGCCTGTCGGCGATCACCGCCATCACCCTGAGCCTGTTCGGGCTGGCCGGCCTGGGGGAAGGGTTCCCGGCGCTGTTCGGCTGGCTGCTGCTCTTCTTCATCGCCTTCAACCTGCTCGAGGCCACCCTGCCGTCGATGCTCAGCAAGCTGGCCCCGGCGGGGGCCAAGGGCACCGCCATGGGCATCTATTCCACCAGCCAGTTCCTGGGGGCCTTCTTGGGCGGGGTGCTGGGCGGTGCCCTGGTCCAGCAGTGGGGGCTTTCCGCGGTCTTCATCGGCTGCGGCCTGTTGGGCCTGGCATGGCTGGCGGTGATGGCCGGCATGACGCCCCCTCGCCACCTGACCAGCGAGGTGGTGGCGCTGGACGGCGATGAGCAGGAAGATGCCCTGGACACCCTGATGGCGCGTTTCGCCGAGGTGGCCGGGGTGGAGGACGTGCTGGTCGTCCCCGAGGAGCGGCTGGCCTATCTCAAGGTGGATCGCCAGCGGCTCGACGAGCAGGCCCTGGCACGCCTCACCGGTTCCGGGAATCACCACAGCGGCGCCTGAGCCGCGTATGATCCTTACAACGTATTCATGACAGCAAGGAGTCCCTCATGGCCCGTGGCATCAACAAGGTCATCCTCATCGGCAACCTGGGCCAGGATCCCGAGGTGCGCTTCACGCCCTCCGGTACCGCCGTTGCCAACCTCAACCTGGCCACCACCGATACCTGGATGGACAAGCAGAGCGGCCAGCGCCAGGAGCGCACCGAATGGCACCGTGTCGTGCTGTTCAACAAGACCGCCGAAATCGCCCAGCAGTACCTCAAGAAAGGCAGCAAGGTCTATATCGAGGGCCGCCTGCAGACCCGCAAGTGGCAGGACCAGAACGGCCAGGACAAGTACAGCACCGAGATCGTCGCCAACGACATGCAGATGCTGGACTCCCGCGGCGGCGACGTCGGCGGTCAGCAGGGCGCCCAGTACGGCGGACAGCCCCAGCAGGGCGGCAACGTCGGCGGTCAGCCCCAGCAGGGCGGCTACGGCAACCCCCCGCAGCAGGGCGGCAACGTCGGTGGCGGCCAGCCCCAGCGTCCGGCCCCGCAGCCGGCTCCCCCGCAGCAGGGTGGCGGCCAGCAGCAGGGCGGCAACTACGGTGCCCCGGACCCGGGCAGCTTCGACGATTTCGATGACGAGATCCCGTTCTAAGCAGGGGCCAGCCGTGAAGCTGCTGATTCTGGAGGCCGGGCACTGCCTGAGCCTGGCGCTGGCTCGCGAGGCCAACCGGCGCAGCGACACCGAGCTCACCATCGAGCCGGGCCTGGCGCCCAGCCTCCGGTTGCTCGAGGAGTTGCGGCCGGATGCGCTGGTGATCCCGCCGCTGTCGCGGCCGATCACCGCCGAGCCGGCGGCCGTCACGGCCCATGCCGAGGCGGTCGAGGCCTGCATGGAGGCGTGTCGCGAGGCGGACATCCCGCTGGTGTGGTGCGTCTCCGACCAGCTCTATGAAGACGGCCTCGACGTCCCCATCGACGAGCATGTGATCCCCGAGCCCCGCGACGACAGCCTGAGGCGGCTGATCCGCACCGGCGACCGGATCCGTGCCGAATATCCCCGGCACCTCATCGTGCGGCTGGGCCCGCTGTTCGCCCTGGAGGGCAGCCAGGCCTGGCTGAGCGAGCTGCTTGACACCCTGATGGATGGTGGCGAGGTGCGGGCCGAGTCCGACGTGATCTTCTGCCCGACCTCGGCGGATGCCGTGGCCATGGCGCTGATCGGCATGCTCCAGCAGCAGCACTGCGGGGCCGAGGCTTGGGGCAGCTATCACCTGGCCGGCACCGAGCCGGTGAGCGCCTACACCTTCGTCTCCATGGTGCGTACCCAACTCGCCACGCGGCTCGAAGGCCGTGGCGAACGGGTCGCGCTGGGCAGCGTCAAGGCGCTGAACCACCATCATGACCAGCCGCTGCGTCGCGTGCTGAACTGCCGGCGGGTACTGGACGTGTTCGGCGTCCATCAGAAGCCCTGGCGCCTGGAGGTCGGGCGCATGCTGGATACCTGGTGCCTGGCGAGGGATGACGGCAAGGCGCAAGAGGAGTCGATGTCAAGATGAACGTTATCCGCAGCCTGGTCTTCTATGCCGGCTACTTTCTGGCCATGCTGGTCTGCGGCGTGCTCTTCCTGCCGCCGGCGCCCTTCCTGCCGTTGCGCTCCCGCTATCGCCTGCTCAACCTCTACAACCACTTCATCATCGCCTGGTTCCGCCTGGTCTGCGGGGTGCGCTACGACTTCCACGGCCATGAGCGGTTGCCCGAGGGCCCCTGCGTCATCCTCGCCAACCACCAGTCCGAGTGGGAGACCGTCTATCTGCAGCTGCTCCATCCGCCGGTCTGCACGGTCCTCAAGCGGGAGCTGCTGAACATCCCGATCTTCGGCTGGGGGCTGCAGCTGTTGCATCCCATCGCTCTGGATCGCAGCAGGCCTGCCCGGGCCATGAAGCAGGTGCTCACCCAGGGCAAGTCTCGTCTCGACGAGGGGCTCTCGGTGCTGATCTTCCCCGAGGGTACCCGGGTGGCACCGGGAAGCCGGCGGCGTTACAGCAAGAGTGGTGTGGTGATTGCCTGCCGCGCCGGCGTGCCGGTGGTGCCGGTGGCCCACAATGCCGGGGAACGCTGGCCGGGACGTCACTGGGTCAAGCGCCCGGGGCGTCTGTCGCTGGAGGTGGGCGAGCCCATCGAGACCGCCGGCCGCACCTCCGAGGAGGTGCTGGTCGAGGTGGAGGCGTGGATCGAGGCTCGGCTGGCCGAGATCTCCGAAGTGCCGCGCCCGGCCACGGCCGCACCGCCGGCCACCGAGCAGCCGCTGGCCTGACGCTGATCGCCCCCGCAACGCAAGAGGCGCCCCATGGGGCGCCTCTTGCGTTGTGGTCGGAGCAGCGTGAGGGATCAGTCGCGGAACTTCTCCAGCACCAGGCAGGCGTTGGTGCCGCCGAAGCCGAAGCTGTTGGAGAGGACCCGCTCGACCGTCACGCCATCGCGGCGCTGGGTGACGATATCGAAGCCGTCGGCCTGCTCGTCGAGGGTCTCGACGTTGGCGGAGGCGGCGATGAAGTCGTTCTCCATCATCAGCAGCGAGTAGATCGCCTCCTGCACGCCGGTGGCGCCCAGGGAGTGGCCCGTCAGCGACTTGGTGGAGCTCATCGCCGGCGTGGAGTTGCCGAAGACCTCGCGGATCGCCTTGAGCTCTGCCACGTCGCCCACCGGCGTCGAGGTGCCGTGGGTGTTGATGTAGTCGATCTTGCCGTCGACGGTGGCCATGGCCTGGCGCATGCAGCGCACTGCGCCCTCGCCGGAGGGGGCGACCATGTCGTGGCCGTCGGAGGTGGCGCCGTAGCCGGTCACCTCGGCATAGATCTTCGCGCCGCGGGCCCGGGCGTGCTCCAACTCCTCGAGCACCAGCATGCCGCCACCGCCGGCGATGACGAAGCCGTCGCGGGCCTGGTCATAGGGCCGTGAGGCCTTGTCGGGGGTGTCGTTGTAGTGGGTCGAGAGGGCGCCCATGGCGTCGAACAGGCAGGAGAGGGTCCAGTGCTCCTCCTCGCCGCCGCCGGCGAAGACCACGTCCTGCTTGCCCATCTGGATCTGCTCCACGGCGCTGCCGATGCAGTGGGCCGAGGTGGCGCAGGCAGAGGAGATGGAGTAGTTCACGCCCTTGATCCTGAACGGGGTCGCCAGGCAGGCCGAGACGGTGCTGCCCATGGTGCGGGTGACCCGGTAGGGACCCACTCGGCGCAGCCCCTTCTCGCGCATCAGGTCGGCGGCCTCCACCTGGTTGGCGCTGGAGGCGCCGCCGGAGCCGGCGATCAGCCCGGTGCGCTCGCTGGAGACCATCTCCGGCGCCAGCCCCGAGTCCTCGATGGCCTGGGCCATGGAGACATAGGCGAACGCCGCGGCGTCGCCCATGAAGCGGCGCAGCTTGCGGTCGATCAGGGCGTCCAGGTCGATGTCGACGCTGCCGGCCACCTGGCTGCGGAATCCTCGCTCGGCATAGTCTTCCTTGAAGCGGATGCCCGAGCGCCCGCTCCTGAGCGCCTCCAGAACCTGTTGTGCGTCGTTGCCCAGGCAGGACACGATGCCCAGGCCGGTGACTACCACTTGTCGCATGGGAGCCTCCTGTTCAGAAATTCGCGGTGGAGGTGAACAGGCCGACGCGCAGGTCGTTGGCCTGGTAGATGTCGCGGCCGTCGACGGATACGGTGCCGTCGGCCATGCCCAGGATCAGGCGCCGGGTGATGATGCGCTTGATGTTGATCCGGTAGGTGACCTTCCGGGCGTCGGGCAGGATCTGGCCGCTGAACTTGACCTCGCCGCAGCCCAGGGCGCGGCCCCGACCGGGGTGGCCGAGCCAGCCCAGGTAGAACCCCACCAGTTGCCACATGGCGTCCAGGCCCAGGCAGCCGGGCATCACCGGATCCCCGGGGAAGTGGCAGCCAAAGAACCACAGGTTGGGGTGGATATCCAGCTCGGCGATCAGCTCGCCCTTGCCGTGATCGCCGCCTTCCTCATGGATGTGCATGATGCGATCGAGCATCAGCATGTTGGGGGCCGGCAACTGGGCATTGCCCGGACCGAACAGCTCGCCGCGTGAGCAGGCCAGCAGTTCTTCGCGATCAAAGGAGTGTTGCTTGGTCACTGAATCGTTCCGAGAGTCGAGATCATTGTGTGCCGAAAGCGGCCCGGGGCCGCCGGGCGGCTGTGCCTAGTCTACTGTCCACACACGATGAATGCACGCCGTAGGCGGGAGAGGCGGGGCTGGCCTCAGCGGGCCGGCCTTGTCAGGGCAAGCGGACTGCCGAGGCGTCGACTCAGGACCAGGCAGATCAGCGCCCAGGCCAGCGCCTCGGCGGGCAGCAGCCAGGGGGCGAGTTCCACCCCGGCGAGGCGGGCGCCGGCGTAGTAGGAGAGCGGGCCGCTGGTGGCGCCGCCGAGCACGGCCAGCCATGGGCTTTGCCAGAGCCAGGCCAGCGAGTGGTGGATCAGGGTGGCGAAGAGGGGCCAGAGTAGCCACAGCCAGGGCGGTAGCCCGCCGAGCAGGGGCGTCCCGTCAGCGAAGTCGAAGCCGCCGGCCAGCGTCAGGCCGCCGTCCACCACCAGCCCCAGCGCGGCGAAGCCCGCCAGCCAGCGCCATTCCCCGGGGCGCGCCAGCCAGGCCAGGTGCAGGGTGAGGATCATCGCGGCGACCAGCAGGCCGACCCCCGAGCCGCCCAGCACGCAGGCGAACCAGCCCGCCTGGAAGGCGGCCAGGTTGGCCAGCAGCTTCACGGGGCTATCGGATCGGGTGGCCATCGCGGATCACGCCGCCCCGGTGAGCGGCGCCGGCCGTGCGCCGGGCTTGGCCAGCAGCAGCTGGCAGGTGCCGATGGTGCGCTCCATGAAGCCGCCCTCGCAGTAGCAGAGATAGTAGCGCCACATGCGGATGAAGCGCTCGTCATAGCCGAGCCGGCGCACGGTCTCCAGGCTGGCCTCGAAGCGATGACGCCACTCGCGCAGGGTGCGGGCGTAGTGCTGGCCGATCTCGTCCAGGTCGACGACGTTGAGCGAGGTGTGGCGGGTCAGTCCGTCGAGGATGGCGCGGTGCGACGGCAGGAAGCCCCCCGGGAAGATGTAGCGCTTGATGAAGTCCATCTCGCGCTTGGCCTCCTCGTAGCGCTGGTCGCGGATGGTGATCGCCTGCAGCATCGCCTGGCCGTCATCGGTGAGCAGCCGGTCCAGGGTCGCCAGGTAGGTGCCCAGGTACTGGTGGCCCACCGCCTCGATCATCTCCACCGAGATCAGCCGGTCGTACTGGCCCTCGAGCTCACGGTAATCCTGCTGGAGCAGGGTGATGCGCTTGCCCAGCCCCTCCTCCTCGATGCGCCGCGCCGTGAAGGCATACTGTTCCGCGGAGATGGTGGTGGTGGTCACGCGGCAGCCGCGGGTCTTCGCCGCATGGATGGCCAGCCCGCCCCAGCCGGTGCCGATCTCCAGCAGGTGGTGGTGGGGCTGGACATCGAGCTTCTCGAGCATCAGGTCGAGCTTGTGGGTCGAGGCCTCCTCCAGGCTCGCCTCGGGGTGCGGGAAGACCGCGCTGGAGTACATGCGGTGGTCACGGTCGAGGAAGGTGGCGAACAGCGCATTGCCGATGTCGTAGTGGGCGGCGATGTTGCGCTTCGATCCGCTCAGGCTGTTGCGCTGCAGGCCGTAGAGGGCGCCGAGCAGCCAGCGTCCGAGGCGTGCGGGGCCGTTCTCGATCTCGCCGTTGACCCGTTCCAGGTTGGCGGCGAACAGTCGCACCAGGGCCACCGGGTCGTCGGCATCCCAGTCCCCCTCCATGTAGGCCTCGGCCGCGCCCACGGTGCCGCCCAGTGCCAGGCGTTTCCAGGCCCGGTGGTGGCGCACCACCAGGGTGGCCCGCAGCGGCCCTCCCTGGCCCAGGTGATGGCGCTTGTGACCGTCGATCAGGGTGATGTTGCCGCCCTCCAGGCGGTCGAGCTGGGCCAGCACCCGGGGTTTGAGCCAGCGGGTTAGCCGGTCGCCCTCGGGGGCCAGGGGGCGGGCAGTGGCGGAGCGAAGGGTGTTCACGACGAGCTCTCCTCACGGGAAGGGGGGTCCTGGCCGGGATGGTCATGGACGGGAATGCGCTTGAGCCAGAGTCGCAGCGCCTCGAAATGGATGCCGGCGAGGGTCTTCAGGCTCATCCATGGCTGGCGGGCCAGGGTGGCCAGCAGCACGCCGCGGGTGGCCGGTCGGGCCTGCAGGGTCAGGGTGGCGTCGAAGTGGCGCTCGCCGTCCTTCCAGTTCTCCATGTGCATCGACAGGGTCTCGCCGGGGGTGTCGAAGCGCCAGCGGTAGGTCATGTCCATGGGGTTGAAGGGCGAGACGTGCATGACCTTGTCGAACTCGGCGACATGGCCGTGGCGCCGAGGCGACACGGCGCAGGCATAGCGGGTGCGCTCCCCCCAGGGCGTGTTGCTCACCTCGCCGAGCACCGCGCGCAGCTCGCCGCGGGCATCATAGGCGTAGTAGAGCGATACCGGGTTGAAGCCCAGCCCCAGGGTGCGCAGCTGGGTCAGCACGCAGATGCGCCCGTCCGGGGCACTGCCCAGCTGGCGCTCCAGCTCCTCGCGCACCGCCTGCTTGAGGGGGCGGTCGTGGGGGGCCAGGTAGTCCTCGCGGCGAAAGCGCGCCAGCGCCGGGCGTCGGGCGCTGAAGCCGGGCACGCCGTCGAACAGCTCGGGGAGCTCGTCGAGGTCGAGCCAGGCCATCCAGAGGCCGTACTCGAAGGCATGCGGTCGTGGCAGGAAGCGGCGATGGCGCAGGGTGCCACGATAGATGCGCGAGCGCGGCGAGCGGGTCATGCCACGCGCTCCTCGGCGGCCGGTGCCGGCATGGCCGGCTGCACCTCGTGATGGTCGTCCTCGTCGCAGCCCAGGGCGCGGGCCACCCGCAGGGCACTCCAGACACCGTCCTCGTGGAAGCCGTTGCGCCAGTAGGCGCCGCAGTAGTGGGTGCGCTGCTCGGGCCCGGAGATCTCGGCATGGCGGGCCTGGGCCGCCTGGCCGGCCAGGGTGAACTGGGGATGGGCATAGGTGAAGCGGCCCAGCACCCTGGCGGGGTCGATGGCGGCGCTGTCGTTGAGGGTCACGCAGAAGGTATGCGGGGCGGTGATGCGCTGCAGGATGTTCATGTCGTAGGTCACCGAGACCCGGGCGTCGTCGCCGCGTCCATCGAGGCGGTAGTTCCAGCTCGCCCAGGCGCGCCGGCGGCGTGGCAGCAGCCGGGTGTCGGTATGCAGCACCACCTCGTTGTCGGCGTAGGGCAGGGCGCCGAGGATCTCGCGTTCGGCGGCGCTCGGGTCGTCGAGCATCGCCAGCGCCTGGTCGGCGTGGCAGGCCAGCACCACCTGGTCGAAGGCCTGGATGCCGCCCGCGGTGCGCACCTCGACCCAGTCGGCATGGCGGCGGATGCCGCGCACCGGGGTGGCCAGGTGGATGCGGCCGGCGCAGGGCGCGGTCAGCGCCGGGATGTAGCTGCGCGAGCCGCCCACCAGGGTGTGCCACTGGGGCCGGTCGTTGACCGACAGCAGGCCGTGGTGGCGGAAGAAGCGCACGAAGAACAGCAGCGGGAAGTCGCGCAGGTCGCGGATGCTGGCCGACCAGATCGCCGCGCCCATGGGCAGCAGGTAGTGGTGCTGGAAGTCGTCGTCGAAGCCGTTGGCCTCAAGCCAGCCGCCCAGGGTCATGGCGGGGTCGAGCCGGCCCTCCTCCAGTGCCCGGGTCGCCTCGCGGTTGAAGCGCAGGATATCGCGCAGCAGGCGATGGAAGCTGGGTCGCAGCAGGTTGCGCCGCTGGGCGAACAGGCTCGCCAGGGTGTGGCCGTTGTACTCGAAGTCGCGTGCCGTCTCGTGCACCGAGAAGCTCATCTCCGTGGGCTGGCTGGCCACGTCGAGTCTCGCCATCAGCCGCTGGAAATGCGGGTAGGTCCAGTCGTTGAAGACGATGAAGCCGGTGTCTATCGCGTAGTGCCTGCCCGCCAGCTCGACATCGACGGTGGCGGTATGGCCGCCCAGGCGGTCGGCGGCCTCGAACAGCGTCACCTCGTGGCGGCTCGACAGGTACCAGGCAGCGGCCATGCCACCGATGCCACTGCCGATCACGGCAATGCGTCGGGCAGCATGCCGGCGGGCAGCGTCACGGGGCGGGTGCGGCGGTGTGAACGAGGCGGTCATCGGCGGGTCTCCTGGCGTGTCATGCGCCGTCCCAGGCGGAGGCGCAGGCCCGGGGGCAGGATGCCCGCCAGCCGCACCAGCAGCGTGAAGCGTCGCGGGAAGTGGATGTCCAGGCGGCGCCTGGCGAGGCCTTCGAGGATCGCCGTGGCGGCCTCGTCGACGGTCACGCGCATGGGCATGGCGAAGTCGTTGCGGTCGGTCAGCGGGGTCTTGACGAAGCCGGGGTGGATCAGGCTCACGTCGATGCCTTCGGCGGCCAGGTCGAGGCGCAGCGACTCCAGGAAGTGGCTCAGTGCGGCCTTGGAGGCGCCGTAGGCCTCGGCGCGCGGCAGCGGCAGGTAGGCCGCGGCGCTGGAGGTGGCGGCCAGCAGCGGGCGCCCGCCCTCGGCGCGGGCCCGGCGCAGCAGGGGCAGGGCGGCCGCGACGCCGTAGACGGCACCGAAGAAGTTGGGGGCGAAGACCCGCTCGACGAGGTCGACATCGAAGTCGCGGACGTCCAGGTACTCGCAGGTCCCGGCATTGAGGATCACCAGGTCCAGGCCGCCGAATGCCGCGCCCAGCCGCTCGCCGGCTTGGCGCACGGCCTGGCGGTCGGCCACGTCCAGGGGCAGCAGCAGGGCGTTGTCGCGACCGGCGGCGAGTTCACCAAGCGCCGTCTCGCTGCGCGCGCTGAGCGCCACCCGGTGCCCCTCGTCGAGCAGGCGTTCGGCCAGGGCACGGCCGATGCCCGAGGTGGCCCCGGTCAGCCAGATGCGCTGCCTGTCGCTCGCTGTGCTCATGGTCTCTCCCCGTTCTCGGCGGCCTTCAGTGGGCCAGTTGTCGCTTCACCAGTCGTATCGCGCCCCCCAGCAGGGGCAGGCGCTCGTAGAGCAGGGCGCCGGCATCGAAGTAGTCGCGGTGCCTGGCCACCCGGCCGTCCTCCGCGAAGCGCAGGTGCGAGCATCCCTCGACCTCCACCTCGCGTCCGCCGTCGAGGCGGGGATGCACCAGGTGCATCGTCCAGGTGACGAATGCCGTGTCGTGCCGTTGCAGCGTCTCGTGGAAGGTGAAGCGGCACGATGTCACGTTGTCGTACAGGGTGCGGAAGTAGGCCTCCAGCGCCTCCCGACCCCTGATCTGGTGCAGCGGGTCGATGAAGTCGACGTCGTCAGTGTATACCTCGTATAGCTTCGTTGTACAGGTCTTGTCCAGTTTATTGAAGAAGGCGCAGAAGGCCTCCAGGTCAGGTGCCTGGCGCATGGCAGGGTCTCCCTTGTCAGATGGCCATTATGCCGCGTTCAGGGCCTTGAAGGCCTCCAGGGCGCGAGCTCGGGCGGCCCGGTGGTCGACGATCGGGGCCGGGTAGTCGACGCCGCCCAGCAGGTCGCGTGAGGGGGCATGACGGGCCTTCGCCGGCAGCCCGGCCAGCGCCGGCAGCCACTCGGCGAGGAAGCGGCCGTCGGGGTCGAAACGCGTCGATTGGGTCGTGGGATTGAAGATGCGGAAGTAGGGGGCGGCATCGGTGCCGGTGGAGGCGGCCCACTGCCAGCCGCCGTTGTTGGCGCAGAACTCGCCATCCACCAGGTGGCGCAGGAAGAAGGCCTCGCCGCGGCGCCAGTCGATCAGCAGGTGCTTGGCGAGGAACATGGCGGTGACCATGCGCAGGCGGTTGTGCATCCAGCCGGTGGCGACGAGCTGGCGCATGGCGGCATCGACGAGCGGGTAGCCGGTGCGTCCCTCGCACCAGGCGGCGAAGCCGGCCTCGTCGTCGCGCCAGGCCAGCCGCTCGGTGTGCCGCTGGAAGGGGCGATGGCGACAGACCCGCGGGAAGCCGACGGCCACGTGGCGATAGAACTCCCGCCACACCAGTTCGTTGACCCAGGCCGTGAGCCCGGCGTCGCCCTCGGCCAGGTCGCCGTCGTTCTCGGCCAGCACCGCCTGCAGGCACTGGCGGTGGGAGATCATGCCCAGCGCCAGGTAGGGCGAGAGCTCGCTGGTGCCGCGGATGGCCGGGAAGTCGCGCTGAGCGGCGTAGTGGCGTCCCCGGAAGCGCAGGAAGCGCTCCAGGCGGTCGGCGGCGGGTCCCTCGCCGGCCGGCCACTGGCGGCCGTCGACGGGCGTGTCCTTCAGTCCGGGAAGCTCGGGCAGCGGGTCGGACGCGATGTCGAGCCGCCCCTGGGGCGGCGGGGTGTCGTGCAGGGCGATCCGTTCCGGCGTCAGCTGGCGGTGCCAGGCTTTGGCGAAGGGGGTGAAGACCCCGTAGTAGTCGCCCTTGCCGGTGAGCAGCTCGCCGGGCGCGAAGGCCACGGCGTCATGGTGACCGGTGGCGCTGAGGCCCGCCGCGTCGAAGGCCTCGATCACCGCGGCGTCGCGGGCCCGCTCGTCCACCGGGTACTCGCGGTTGAAGTGCAGGGCGGCGGCATCGGTCTCCCGGGCGATGGCCAGCAGGGCCGCCGGGGCCTCGCCGAAGTCGTCGATGTCGCGGTGCAGCAGCGGAATGCCGAGGCCGCCCAGGCCGTCGTGCAGGGCGGCCACCCCGCGGCCCCAGAAGTCGAGCTTGTTGGCGCCGTGCCCGTGGCGCTGCCAGTGGGGGAGGCTGCGCAGGAAGACGGCGATCACGGGCCCCTGGCGGGCGGCCGCGGCCAGGGCGGCGTTGTCCTGGAGGCGCAGGTCGCTGCGGAACCAGGCGATCACGGGGCGGGTCATGGACGGCTCCGGTTCAGCGCACGGGAAGGTGGGCCTGGAGGCGCTCCATGGCCTCGCCAAGGTCATCGCCCAGCAGCTCCACCCGGGTCTCTTCCAGGTCGGCCTCGCGGATGCGGGCCATGGGACCGCAGGCCATCAGCGGCACCTCGAGCTGCTCGGCGAGGCGCGGCAGCTGGCGCCTTACCAGCTCGGCCTTCTCGGCCTTGCCGCTGGCCAGCAGCAGGGCCGTCGCCTGGAAGCGTTCCACCGCCAGCGGAAGTTCGCTGCAGGGCAGCGGGGCGTCGAAGAGGTGCACCCGATAGCCGCGGTCGCTGGCGGCCAGGGCCGTGAGCAGCACCCACAGCGGGGACGGGTCGTCGGGCAGGGGCGCGACCAGCAGCGTCGGTCCCCTGCCCAGCCGGTTGGCATGCAGGAGCCGGGTGCCGATGCGGGTGCGCAGGAAGGTCTCCAGGGTGCGGCGCTGCAGCACGTCGCCCAGCTGCTCCCCCCAGCCCTCCTCGAGCTGACGGACCACCGGCTGCCAGAGCTCGGCCAGGCAGGTCGGCACCGGGTAGAGCGCCAGCGACTGGTTGAATAGCTCCTCCAGGCGCGTCAGGTCCAGGGCCTGCACGGCGCTCACCAGCAGGCGACGCTGGCCGGGCCAATCACCGGCCGCCGGCGCCGGGGCCTCCGCGGTCTCCGGCTGGTCGAGCAGTTCGCGGACCTGGCTGACCGGCACCCCGCGATTCAGCCACTGCAGGATGCGCTCGACGCGCTCGATATCCTCGCGCGCATAGAGGCGGTGCCCCTTGGGGGTTCGCTGCGGCTTGATCAGGCCGTAGCGTCGCTCCCAGGCGCGCAGGGTGACGGAGTTCACCCCGGTCAGCCGGGAGACCTCGCGGATCGGGTAGAGCGGGGTGTCGGCCGGACGCCTTGCCTCGTCATTCATGAGCGTGCCGACTCCCTTGCCTGCTCGGCGCAGTGTGGGAAGGGGGCCCGCCAGTGCGGGGCGCCGGAGCCGTGGGCGAGCAGGATCTGGGCATAGGACATGGGAGTCTCCAGTCGCGATGGGATCAGGGGGCGTCGGCCGTCAGGGCCTCGCCGAGATGGTGGCCGGAGAGCCAGGCATCCTCGACCCGGGGCCCGCGCCAGCCGTCGCCGCACAGTGCCAGCCCCGAGGACGAGCGGCGGTAGTCGCGGTTGACGGCCTCGCCCCCGGCGAAGACGTCCGGCTGGGCGTGGCGCCAGAGGTGGGCCCCCAGGTCGGTGGGCTCGGGCAGCGCGACGCCGCGTGGCAGGCGCCCTCGGAAGGCGTCGAGCAGCGCCCGGGCCACGGCCTCGGCATCGCGCTCGAGGTGGGCCTCGCTCCACTCCAGTCGCGCCAGCAGGCTGAGGCTCTCGCCCTGGCCGTGCCGGCCGGGCTTGTGGTCGTTGCGGCTGACGAAGCGCAGCGCATCGGCGGCCGGCGCCCGGTCCTGGTCGAGGTCCAGGCGCACCGCCTGCCAGTCGTCACCGACCCCCGGCAGGGACGGTAGCGGCGCATCGAAGCGCGCCCAGGCCGCCCAGCAGGGACGCTGGATCACCGCCTCGCAGGCCTCCGCCAGGGCCGGCTCGTGCCCGGCCAGCAGCGTCGCGGCCTGGGGCGTCGGTACGGCGATGACCACCCGGGCGAAGGGGCCGTGGCGCTCGTCGTGCTGGTCCAGCAGCCACCAATGGCCGTCACGGGATTCGAGGCGCTCGATGCGCGTGCCGGTGGCGACCTCGAGCCCCTCGGCTAGCCGGCGGGTCACGGCACTCATGCGCGGGGTGCCGATGAAACGCTCGACGTCGTCCCGGTGACGCTGCCAGCCCGTCTCGCTCACCTGCCAGAGGGTCTCGGGCCAGGGGGCGACGTGGCCCGCGTCCTGCCAGGCGGTGACCCGGCGACGGAAGGCCGGGTCGCGCACGCTGAAGAACTGCGCGCCCAGGTCGACCACGGCGCCCGGCAGGCGTCGGCTGGACATGCGCCCCCCGGGGCCGCGACCCTTGTCGAAGAGGCGCACCGGCAGGCCGGCCGCGCGCAGGGCCTGGCCGCAGGCGAGGCCGGCGATACCGGCGCCGATGATGGCGGTGGAAACGGGAGGCTGGGGCATGGTCATCTCGTGCAGTCAACGGCGTTCATCGCTAGACTAGCAGAAGTGTACAACGGCTGTATAACTCACGGTGGCTTGGGAGGGATTCCGGATGCGAGTGCTGATCACGGGCGGCAGCGGTTTCGTCGGGCAGCGGCTCTGCCGGCGGCTGAAGGAGGCCGGGCATCGCCTGCTGGTGGTGTCGCGGGAGCCGGAGCAGGTGCGCGACCGCCTGCCGGAGGGCTGCGATATCCGCCGTTCGGTGCTGGACTTCGTCGACACGCCGCCGGACGCCATCGTCAACCTGGCCGGCGAGTCGATCGCCGCCCGGCGCTGGAGCGACAACCAGAAGAAGCGCCTGATCGATTCCCGGGTCAACGTCACCGGCGACCTGGTGATGCTCTGCGAGCAGCTCCAGGCCAGCCAGGGCCGGACACCCCGGGTGATGGTCTCGGCCTCGGCGATGGGCTACTACGGCGACCAGGGCGATCGCGAGGTCACCGAAGAGACTCCGCCCCATGACGAGTTCGCCCACCGCCTCTGCAAGCGCTGGGAGGACACCGCCCGGGAGGCGGCGGATTTCGGCGTGCGAGTGGCCCTGCTGCGCATCGGCCTGGTGCTCGATGCCGGCGGCGGCAGCCTGCAGAAGATGCTGCCGCCCTTCAAGCTGGGGCTGGGCGGTCGCTTCGGCGACGGCACGCAGTTCATGCCCTGGGTCCACCGCGAGGACCTGGTCAGCGCGATCCTCTTCCTGCTCGAGCGCGAGGACCTGGAGGGCCCCTTCAACGGCAGCGCGCCCCATCCCGTCACCAATGCCGAGTTCACCCGCACCCTGGCCAAGCAGCTGGGGCGTCCCGCCCTGATGCCGGTGCCGGCCATTGCCCTGGAGACCGCCTTCGGCGAGATGTCGCGGCTGCTGTTGACCGGTGCCGACATGCGCCCGGCCCGGCTGCTCGAGGCGGGCTTCGAGTTCAGGTTCCCGACGCTGGAAAAGGCCCTGGCCGATATTCTGGGCTAGCAGCCAAGCGGCCAAGCCGCCAAGCCGCCAAGTTGGACCGGTAAGCGCCAGGGCGCCGGGCATGACTCTCCGGCTGCGACTTAGGCTTATCCAGCCTACAAGACCTCCCGAAACGCATCGAGGGGCGCCGGGGACAGGTCGCAGAGGAGGTCCTATGCCAGGGGTGAGGAGGATTCCTCCGAACGGGCTGGCCATGGATGGCCAGCACCGGCCCTGCAAGCGGAGCAGGATGCGAGAGCACAGCAGGGCATCGGTAGCGCCCATGGAAGGGTTCACAGCGCCTCCTCGCAGGCCTGTCCCCGGATCAGCCCCGACCCGCGGCGTCAGCGCGTCTCGTCACCCACGGTGACGATCACCCGTACCGCATCGAGGCGTAGCCGGGTGCCCTCGATCGCCTCGTCCAGAGCGGCACGCTCGGCGCGCAGCGCCTCGAGCTCGTCGGCGCGTACCGCCGGGTTGAGCCGCGAGAGCGCCTCGAGGCGGCTGAGCTCGGCATCGAGCTCGGCCCGCATGCGCACCTGGGCGGCCTCGACGATGCTCGGCAACTCCCGCTCGGCCTCGGTCTCGGCGCCGTCGAGCAGCTCGCGCAGCCGGTCGTGGCGGCTCTTGATCAGGTCGCGGGCGACCGCCTTCTTGACCTTCTGCACCGCCCTGGAAAGGCCGGTAAAGGAGATCTTGTCGGTCAGGTTGGCGCCGGACTCGTCGAGCAGCACGCGCACCGCGGTGGGCGGCAGGAAGCGGTTGAGGTGCAGGCGCTTCGGCGCGGGACAGTGGGTGCGGAAGACCAGCTCGACCATCAGGCGACCGGCGGGAATCGCCGGGTGCCTGAGCAGCGCCAGGGCGGTGTTGCCCATGGGGCCGTCGAGGATCCGGCCCATCATCTCGCGCAGCAGCGGATGCTCCCAGGAGAGGCGCTGGACGTCGTCCCGGGCCAGCGCGCGGGCGCGGGAGAAGGTGGCCGAGAAGCCCTCCTCGCCTTTCACCAGGCCCGGCAGGCCGTCGAGCATCTGCGGGCTCGGCTGCAGGTGCAGGATGTCGCCGCCCAGCTCCTGGCTGTCGACGCCGAAGATGTCCAGCGCCTGGTCCAGGTAGCGGGTCAGGGCCTTGTCGGCGTCGAGCTCGCGGATCGCCTCGATGACCGCATCGGCGCGTTCGTGACGGCAGGCGTTGAGCTCCAGCAGGCGGTTGCGGCCGGCGTCGCGCTCGGCCAGGCGCGCCTCGAACAGCGCCCGCGTCTCCGTGATCACCTCCTCGAGGCTCTCGTCGTCGAGCAGGCTGTCGGCCAGGGCGTCGCCGAAGGCGGCATGGATCTCGCTGCCCAGGCCATGGGGCGCGCTGAAGGCGTCCATGCCCTGGTGATACCAGCGCAGCAGCTTCTCGCCGGGGCTGCCGGCGAACACCGGCACATGCAGCTCGATGGCGTAACGCTGGCCGATGCGGTCGAGCCGGCCGATGCGCTGTTCGAGCTGGTCGGGGTGCAGCGGCAGGTCGAACATCACCAGGTGTCGGCAGAACTGGAAGTTGCGCCCCTCGGAGCCGATCTCCGAGCAGACCAGCACCTGGCAGCCCTCCTCCTGGTCGGCGAAGGCCGCCGCGGCGCGGTCGCGCTCCACCAGCGAGAGCCCCTCGTGGAACACCGGGGCCTGGTAGCCGCCGAGCACCCGCAGTCCCTCGGCCAGGCCCAGGGCGGTCTCGCGGTCATGGGCGATCACCAGCACCTTGTCATCGGCGAAGCCGCCCTCGTCGTCGGCGAGGCGCTCCAGCAGCCAGGTCACCCGCGGGTCGAACTGCCACCAGGGCTCGGTGTTGAGCGGGTCGTCGGTCAGCGCCCGGTACATGGCATCGGGGTAGATCAGCACCTCGGGATGGTCGAGGCCGGTCTCGATCAGCAGCTCGTCGAGGTAGTCCTCGTCACGCGCCAGGCGGCGCAGCACCCGGCGGTAGGAGGAGGGCGCCTCGAGCTCGGCGATGTGCAGGCGGCGCTCCGGGAAGCCGCCCACGTGGCGGCGGCTGTTGCGGAACATCACCCGGCCGGTGCCATGGCGGTCCAGCAGCTGGTCGCGCAGCTGGTCGCGGGCGGCGGCGTGCTGGTCGTCGCCGCGCTCGGGGTCGGCCAGGGTATCGAGCAGGGCCAGGCTGTCGGGCTCGGCGATCACCGCGGCGACCCGCGAGCGGTCGGCGTCCTCGCCCGGCAGGCGCTCCAGAGCGTCGATCGCCTCGGCGACCTCCACGTAGTGCTGCTCCTCCTCGCGGAAGGCCTCGAGGCTGTGGTAGCGATCCGGGTCGAGCAGGCGCAGGCGGGCGAAGTGGCTTTCCAGGCCCATCTGCTCCGGGGTGGCGGTGAGCAGCAGGATGCCGGGCACCTGGGCGGCCAGGCGCCCCACGCAGGCGTAGCCGGGGCCGCTCTGTTCCGGGCTCCAGTCCAGGTGGTGGGCCTCGTCGACGATCAGCAGGTCCCAGTCGCAGGCCAGCGCCTGCTGCTGGCGATGGGGGTTGGCGAACAGCCAGTCCTGGCTGGCCAGCACCAGCTGGCCGGCCTCGAAGGGGTTGGCGTCGCCGTGGGCCTGGCTCTGCTGCTCGTCGAGCAGGGTGACCTCGAGGGCGAAGCGGCGCAGCAGCTCCACCAGCCACTGGTGGGTCAGGCTCGCCGGCACCAGGATCAGCGCCCGCTCGGCGCGACCGGTGAGCAGCAGGCGATGCAGGATCAGCCCCGCCTCGATGGTCTTGCCCAGCCCCACCTCGTCGGCCAGCAGCACCCTTGGCGCGTGGCGACGGGCCACCTCGTCGGCGATGTAGAGCTGGTGGGGGATCAGGTCGATGCGCGGGCCGGCCAGCCCGAGCGCCGGGTTCTGCTCGATGCGGTGGAAGTGGTGCAGGGTGCGAAAGCGCAGGTCGAACCAGTCGTTGCGGTCGACCTGGCCGGTGAGCAGGCGGTCGCGGGCCTGGTCGAACTGCATGGTGTCGGCGAGCCGCGCCTCGGGCAGCTCGCAGAGTTCGCCGGCGTCGTCCTCGCCGATGTAGACGATCAGGCCGCCGACCTCCTTGCTGTCGTCGACGGTCATCTGCCAGCCCTCAGTGGACTGGATGCGGTCGCCGCCGCCGAAGGCCACCCGGGTCAGGGGGGCATTGCGGCTGCTGTAGGTGCGGGTTTCCTGACTGGCGCCGAAGAGCACGGTGACGCTGCGGGCGTCGACGTTGAGGATGGTGCCCAGGCCGAGTTCGGCCTCGCCGTCGCTGATCCAGCGCTGGCCGGGAGAGTAGTCGCTCATGGTGCCTCGGGGATGCTTGGGATCGGTTCGGTGCCGCTGGCCACACCCGGCCCGGCGGCGACAGGGCGCGGTATCTTACAGCAAAGCCCGGCGCGGCTTAAGCACTCCCTCCGATCAGCGCTCCTCCAGCCATGTCGACAGCTGCGCCCGGGTGAGCTCCCCCACGTGCTGATCCAGGGCGCGCCCCTCGCCATCGAACAGCAGGGTGGTAGGCAGGCCCGGCGACTCGGCCAGCACCATCAGCCGCTGGCGCGGGTCGAGCAGGGCATGGCCGAAGTCGAGGCCCTGGTCGTCGAGGTAGCGCACCACCTGCAGCAGCTCCTCGCCCTGGTTGACGATCACCACGGTGACCCCCTCCCGGGTGTCGGCCTCGGCCAGCAGCGGCATCTCGCGACGGCAGGGTGGGCACCAGGTCGCCCAGAGGTTGACCACCACCCGTTCGCCGGACAGAGACTGCAGGTTCACCTCTTCGCCGTCGAGGTTCTCCAGGGCGAGGTCGGGCAGCTCGCGCAGGGCCATGCCGCCGCCGAGCGGGGCCAGGGTGACCAGCGTCAGCCACAGCAGCGAGGCGCCCAGCGCCAGGCCCATGCCGCCCAGCATCGCCCCGAGCCGGTCGCGCAGCGACCAGGCGGTCCAGCCCAGCGCGGCCAGCAGGCCCCAGAGGCCATGGTAGCCGGGCTGCCACAACTTGAGGATGTCCAGGGGCGCCTCGACATAGGTGCCCAGGTTCATCAGCCCATGCCCCAGGCGGGCGCCGACCAGCCAGGCCAGCAGCAGGCCGTTGAACCAGCGGGCATGGCGGCGCCGGGGCAGGCCGAGCAGGAAGGCGCTGGCCGCCAGCAGGGCCAGGGCGGCGAGGAAGGCATAGAGGCGCGGCAGCGCGATCAGCACGGGCCCCAGGGCGATGGCATCCATGTCGTGGCGGTGACTCCCGAGAGGTCGGCGGCGGGCGCCGCAGCGGTTACACTGGGCGAGTTCGATTCGCCAAGCCTACTGCCGGCGGGCAGGGCTGTCATCCAGCGGGAGCACTCATGGCACGACCGGCCTTCGATACCCTGCGCGCCCTGGCGATCGCCAGCCAGGCGACGGGCTTCATCCTGATCATCACCCTGGAGACCCTGATGGGGGATGCCGCGCGCCCCTGGCAGGGCTGGACCCTGGCGGCCATGGTGACGGCCGCCCTGTGGATCGCCCTGGTGCGCCTCTACCGCCGCAACAAGGCGCGCAAGGCCATGGCCAGGCGCCTAGCCGACGATGATGGCGATGTGGACTGACCGGGTCGCAGGGTGCCTGTGGCGGGGTGGGCTGCTGGCGCTGACCCTGCTGCTGGCCGGCTGTGCGGCCTCCCCGGTCGCCCGGGAACACGCCTCGGCCCTGCCCCCCGAGGCGATCGCCTCCACCGCCCTGGGCCGCTGGGCCCTCGACCAGGCCGCGCCCCATGGTCGGCTGAACGGCCTGGCGCTGCTCGCCGACGGCCGCGATGCCTTCGCCGTGCGCTCGCTGCTCGCCGCCCGGGCCGAGCGGCGCCTGGACATCCAGACCTACCTGATGGGCGATGGCATCACCACCCGGGCCCTGCTGCACCGAGTGCTGGAGGCCGCCGAGCGCGGCGTGACGGTGAGGCTGCTGCTCGACGACATCGGGGCCGTCGGCCAGGATGCGCGCCTGGCCGCCCTGGACAGCCACCCGCGCATCCAGGTGCGGGTCTACAACGCCGTGCCGCTGGGGCGGGGCCACCTGGCCAGCCGGGTACTGGCCTCGCTGCCGGTGGCCGGCCGCCAGCA
The DNA here is from genome assembly GCF_030010555.1 of Halomonas rhizosphaerae. Taxonomy (GTDB): domain Bacteria; phylum Pseudomonadota; class Gammaproteobacteria; order Pseudomonadales; family Halomonadaceae; genus Halomonas; species Halomonas rhizosphaerae. Next base: position 37,437 of record NZ_JASCQP010000016.1, on the reverse strand, counting down.
CCGGCGCATGCACAACAAGCTGTGGCTCGCCGACAACGCCCTGGGCATCGTCGGCGGGCGCAACCTGGGCGACGAGTATTTCAGCGCGGGCTCTCCGCGCAACTTCGCCGACCTGGACCTGCTGGTCATGGGCCCGGTGATGGAGCCGCTGTCGCGCAGCTTCGACCTCTACTGGAACCATGGCCTGGCCCAGCCCATCGGCCGCTATCGCCAGGCCGACCCCGGCGCCTGGCGGGTGCTGCGCGACCGGCTGGCCGCCTGGCTCGAGGCGCGCAGCGACTCGACCTACTTCATGGCCCTGCGCGAGCGCTACGAGAGCCGTTCCCGCACCCGGCTGGCCGATGCCCTCCACTGGGGAGGGGCCGAGGCCCTCTGGGACCCGCCCGGCAAGCCGGCGCGCCGCGGTCGGCCACCACTGGCCGAGACCATGGCCGGCCAGCTGGCGCAGCGGGTGGCCCCCGAGTCGCGGCTGCTGCTGGTCTCCGCCTATTTCGTGCCCACCGAGGCGGGCAGCCGCCGGCTGCAGGCTCTTGCCGAAGCGGGCGTCGAGGTGACGGTGGTCACCAACTCCCTGGAGGCCTCCGACATGCCGGTCGTCCACGGCGCCTACGCGCCCTACCGGGCGGCGCTGCTGGAGAGTGGCGTGGCGCTCTTCGAGCTGCGCGGCGACCTGGAGGGTGACGGCGACTCGCGCGACGAGCATCTCGGCAGCTCTGGCTCGGTGCTGCACATCAAGGCGCTGGGCATCGATCGGGATCGGCTCTTCGTGGGCTCGGCCAATGCCGATCCCCGTTCGGTGTGGTGGAACACCGAGGTGGGGGTGCTCGCCGAGAGCGGGCCGCTGTTCGACGACTTCATGGCGTTCGTGGCCGAGGGGGCGAGCCCCCAGCAGAGCTATGCCCTCGAGCTCGATGACCGGGGACGGCTGCACTGGCTGACGCTGATCGATGGCCGGCCGGTTCACCTCGAGCGTGAACCGGGCTCGTCGTGGGCGCGTCTGATCGCCTGGCTCAGCGGCGTGCTGGGGCTGGAGCCCTGGCTCTGACGCCTTCCGTCCCCCGTGTATGCTGGGAACAGCCGACGACAGGGAGGAGCCATGTCCGACTCGACGTCCGTGGATGCCCCGGAGGCATCGCCGTCACGCCTGGCGCGCCTCAAGGTCCCGCTGGGGCTGGCGCTGGGGCCGCTGGCCTTCCTGCTGCTGGCGCTGGTGGAAGCGCCGGCACAGATGCCAGCGGCGGCCTGGCAGGTGGTGGCGCTGACCGCCTGGATGGCGATCTGGTGGGTGCTGGAGCCGGTGCCCATCGCGGTCACCGCCCTGCTGCCGGTGGCCGTGCTGCCGCTCATGGGGGTGGCGCCCATCGACCAGGTGGCGGCGCCCTATGCCAATCCGCTGATCTTCCTCTTCCTCGGCGGCTTCCTGTTGGCCGAGGCGATCCAGCGCTGGAGCCTGCACCGCCGCATCGCCATGCTGGTGCTGCGCGTCTCCGGACTGCGTCCGGACCGACTGGTGGGCGGCTTCATGGTCGCCACGGCGGCCCTGAGCATGTGGGTCAGCAATACCGCCACCGCCGCGCTGATGGTGCCCATCGGTATCTCGGTACTGAGCATGCTGGAGCGGGAGGGCGGCGAGGGCGCCAGCCACCACATGGCCCTGACGTTGCTGCTGGGGATCGCCCTGGCCGCCAACATCGGTGGCATGGGCACCCTGATCGGCACGCCGCCCAATGCGCTGCTGGCCGGCTTCATGGCCGACAACTACGACATCGAGATCGGCTTCGCCCAGTGGATGCTGGTGGCCGTGCCCCCCGCCCTGCTGCTGCTGGTGCTCGCCTGGTGGCTGCTGACCCGCTGGATCTACCCGGTGAGCCACGACGAGTTGCCGGGGGTGGCGGAGATCCTTCGCGAGCAGGCCGAGGACCTGGGCCGCATGAGCCGTCCCGAGCAGCGCGTGGCGGCGGTCTTCGCCCTCGTCGCCCTGGCCTGGGTCACCCGCCCGCTGCTGGAATCCTGGCTGCAGGTGTCGCTCAGCGATGCCGGCATCGCCGTGATCGGGGCCCTGCTGCTGTTCGTGGTGCCGGCCCGCTGGCGCCAGCGCCAGTTCCTGATGGACTGGGACAGCGCCCGTCAGCTGCCCTGGGGAGTACTGGTGCTGGTCGGCGGCGGGCTCAGCCTGGGCACGGCGATCGAGGGTAGCGGCCTGGCCGCGGCGGTGGCCGAGGGGCTGGGGGCCTTCGGTGCCTGGCCGACCTGGGGCCTGGTGGCGATGGTCGTGGTGGTGGTGATGCTGATGAGTCACGTGACCAGCAATACCGCCACCGCGGCGGCGATCCTGCCGCTGACGGCTTCGCTGACCGTGAGCCTCGGTGCCAGCCCGCTGCTGCTCTCCGTGCCGGTGGCCATGGCGGCGAGTTGTGCCTTCATGCTGCCGGTGGCCACCCCGCCCAATGCCGTGGTCTTCGGCAGCGGCCGGCTGAGCGTGGCGGAGATGATGCGCGCCGGGGCCCTGGTGGGGCTGGCGGCGGTCATGGTCATCACCCTGGTGGTGTTTGCCCTGGCCATGCCGGTGCTGGGTTTCGGCTGGAGCGTTTGATCCAGGACATTGCCGGATTGCCGTCAGCGTCTGGCGCCTGTCGGGTTTGACCGACTCTCTCAGTAGATTAGCGTTAAGCCCGACAGGCGCCTAGGCTAGGATTCAGGAGGGGTGCCGCGGGGTATCCCGGTATGTCACTGAAAGGACAGAAATCATGTACCAGTCAATCCTCGTTCCCATCGACGGTTCCAGCCATGCCGAGAAGGCACTCCAGGTGGCCGCCCAGCTGGCGAAGGGGACGTCCGCCGTCCTGCACCTGATGACCGTGGCCGAGTTTCCGCCGGACAACATCGGCCTGTTCACCGGTGGCACGGCGGAACCCTTCTCCGAGGAGGAGCGCGAGAAGCTGGCGGCGGGGATGAAGGAGGAGGCCCACAAGGCGATCGACAAGGCGCGCGCCACCGTCGATCTCTCCGGCATCGAGGTCAAGGAGGTGGTGCGCCAGGGGCGCCCGGCGGAGCTGATCACCGGCGAGGCCGAGGAACTCGGTGTCGATGCCATCGTCATGGGCAGCCGCGGCGTCAGCGACGTGCGTGGCATGGTGTTCGGCAGCGTCTCCCACAAGGTCAGCCATACCGCCGGTTGCACCGTCATTACCGTGACCTGATGAGTCAGGGGGCCGGATGCTCGATGGTCTTGCCCCTTCATCAGGCGGTCGGTGCCGGGGCAACGGCACGCACCTGGACATAAGGACCCGGTGCTTCTTCAAATGAGGTCGTCAGGACATGCCCGGCTCTGCTGGTGCATGGCCACGGTCCTTGCGTTCCCGGGTACCCCCACCCTGTAGACTCGCCGCAAGCCATGCGGCATGACGCCCCAGGAAGTCGGGCGACACAAGCGGACCGGTAATCCGCTCAGCCTGGCTGCCGAAGCTCTCCCGTTGCCGGACAAGCCCAGCGGCCATGGCATGAGGGCAAGTATCGTGGCGACGAGGGTGGGCCAGCGCACCGACAAAGATCGCCGGCAAGAGTATCTTGAACCAACCCTGCGTCTCGTTGACTTCAAGCCGAGGTTCAGGCGTTGATACCAGTCATTCTCCGGAGAAATATATTATGAAAAAGCGCAAGATCGGAGACCGAAAGGACGAGGAGTGCCAGACCAAATGACGAATAACCCGATGAATATGATGTTTGAGTGGATGAAGGTGGCCTCTTCCTACAACAGGATGACGCTTTCTGCCGGTGAGGTGATCGCCCGTCGCATGATGATGATGGCCAGTGGCGGGATGACCGGCCCCGATGCCATGGGCATGATGATGGAGAAGGCGACGATCTTCGCCACGGCGAGCGAGCGAGCGGCAGTGGCGGCGGCCAGCGGTGCCGATCCCGTACGGATCACGGCGGCGGCGCTGAAGCCCTACAGTACCAAGACGCAGTCTAACGTGCGTAAGCTGCGCCGCTGAGCGGAGTACCTTCATGCGGCGATAACCGCTACCAGGAAGACCAGTAACGCAAAACCGCCACTCGGAATGATCCGTAAGTGGCGGTTTTTTACTGTGTTCTCTGGTCGGAGTAGCAGGATTCGAACCTACGACCTCTGCCTCCCGAAGGCAGCGCTCTACCAAGCTGAGCTATACTCCGATTCTTTCTTGCGTCGGGTCTGTGCTGACCGACGGAGCGCATTATACGCAAGCCTTGCCGGCATGCAAGCCCCTTGAGCGGCTTTGCGCCGCTCAGTTCTGCCGGTCGACGGCCAGTCGGGCGAGCTCGGCCATGCTGTCGCGGAAGGGGCTCTCGGGCAGCACCTCGAGCTGTGCCAGGGCCTTGTCGGCCATCTCCTCGGCGCGGGTCCGGGTGTAGTCCAGGGCGCCGGTGTCGCGCACGATGGCCAGCACCTCGTCCAGGTGGTCGAGGCCGCCCTGGCGGATGGCCTGGCGCACCAGGCTGCGCTGCGCGGGGGAGCCGGCGGCCATGGCCTGGATCAGCGGCAGGGTCGGCTTGCCCTCGGCCAGGTCGTCGCCCACGTTCTTGCCCATCGCCTCGGCGTCGCCCTGGTAGTCGAGCAGGTCGTCGATCAGCTGGAAGGCCAGGCCCAGGTAGCGGCCGTAATGCTGTAGGGCCGCCTCCTGGTCGGGGCTCGCGTCGGCGAGGATGGCGCCGCTGTGGGAGGCCGCCTCGAAGAGCATGGCGGTCTTGCCCTGGATGGTCTCGAAGTAGGCCGCCTCGTCGGTGTCGGGGTTGCCCACGTTGGTGAGCTGCTGTACCTCGCCCTCGGCGATGGTGCAGGTGGCCCGCGAGAGCACGTCCATGATGCGCATGGAGCCCACCTCCACCATCATCTGGAAGGAGCGGGAGTAGAGGAAGTCGCCCACCAGGACCGAGGGAGCGTTGCCCCAGGCATCGTTGGCCGTGGCCTTGCCGCGTCGCATGTGGGACTCGTCGACCACGTCGTCATGCAGCAGCGTCGAGGTGTGCATGAACTCGACCAGCGTGGCCAGGGTGATGTGCCGGTCGCCGGCGTAGCCCAGTGAGCGCGCCGCCAGCAGCACCAGCAGCGGGCGCAGCCGCTTGCCGCCGCTCTCGATGATGTACTGGCCGATGGTCTCCACCAGCGGGATGCGCGAGGCGAGCTGGTCCATGATGGTGCGGTTCACGGCGAGGAAATCATCGGCCACCGCGGCATGAAGGGGCGACGCGAGCGCGGGTGACTGGGGCGGTGCGGCGTTGGCTGGCATGGAGGCGGTTTCGCGGGTAGGTGGGGCCGGGGCGACGGGCGCCCCTTCTGGCATCGGGTTGCCGGCCATGCTATGGGGCCCCCATGGGGGCGTCAAGCCGGTGCTGGTGGGCCCTCGGCCGGGGTGCCGGCCACGCCCCCGGGAGGGCGCTCCACGGGTTGTGCGGTCGTTCGCCCGCGGTTATAATCCGCGACCCACTCATCACGCTCCCTGTCAGATGGCTGCCGGAAGGGGCGCCACTCGCAGCAGGTCGATGAAGAGCCAACACCCGATGAGTCCTGGAGAGAAAAGCATGTACGCAGTTATCAAGAGCGGTGGCAAGCAGTACCGCGTTCAGGAAGGCCAGACTCTCAAGCTCGAGAAGCTGGAAGTGCCGACCGGCGACACCATCGAGTTCGACGAGGTCCTGCTGGTGGGCAATGACGAGGACGTCACCGTTGGCGCCCCGCTGGTCGACGGTGCCAAGGTGGCGGCCGAGGTCGTCTCCCACGGTCGTGGCGACAAGGTCACCATCATCAAGTTCCGTCGTCGCAAGCACCACATGAAGCGTCAGGGCCACCGCCAGTGGTTCACTGAAGTCAAGATCACCGGGATCTCCGCGTAAGCGGCTGTTCCCCTGAACGAGCGAGGTATTTGCAATGGCTCACAAGAAGGCAGCGGGTTCCACCCGTAACGGTCGCGACAGCGAATCCAAACGCCTCGGCGTCAAGCTGTTCGGCGGCCAGGTCGTCAACCCGGGCAACATCATCGTCCGCCAGCGTGGCACCAAGTTCCACGCCGGCACCGGCGTCGGTATCGGCAAGGACCATACCCTGTTCGCGCTGGACGAGGGCGTGGTCAAGTTCGAGACCAAGGGTCCGAAGAACCGCAAGTTCGTCAGTGTCGTCTCTGCCTGAGATCCCTGACGCTTGCAGCGAGAAGGCCCCGCCCAGGCGGGGCCTTCTTGTATCATGGCGGCATGGGCCGTCAGGAGAGTAAGAGATGCAGTTCGTCGACGAAGCCTCGATCATCGTGGAAGCCGGCAAGGGCGGCAATGGCTGCCTGAGCTTCCGCCGCGAGAAGTATGTGCCCAAGGGCGGCCCCGACGGCGGCGATGGGGGCCATGGCGGCACCGTCTACCTGATCGGGGACGATGCCCTCAACACCCTCATCGACTTCAAGTACCAGCGCTTCTACAAGGCGCAGAACGGCCAGCCCGGCATGGGCCGGCAGATGAGCGGGCGCGCCGGCGAGGACCTGCACGTCAAGGTGCCGGTGGGCACCACGGTGATCGACGAGGATACCCTCGAGGTGATCGCCGACGTTACGGAGATCGGCCAGGTGGTGCTGGTCGCCCAGGGCGGTCGTCGGGGGCTCGGCAACATCCACTTCAAGTCCTCCACCAACCGGGCGCCGCGGCGCACCACGCCGGGCACCGAGGGCGAGCGCCGCAACCTGCGCCTGGAGATGAAGGTGATGGCCGACGTGGGCCTGCTGGGCCTGCCCAATGCTGGCAAGTCGACGCTGATCCGCTCGGTCTCCGCGGCCAAGCCCAAGGTCGCCAACTACCCCTTCACCACCCTGGTGCCCAACCTGGGCGTGGTGAAGCTTGGCCTGCACGAGCACTTCGTGATGGCCGACGTGCCCGGCCTGATCGAGGGGGCCTCCGACGGCGCCGGCCTGGGGCTGCGCTTCCTCAAGCACCTGACCCGCACCCGGTTGCTGTTCCATGTGGTCGACGTGGCGCCCTTCGACGAGTCCGACCCCGTGGAGGCCGCCGAGGCGATCATCCACGAGCTGGGCGAGTTCTCCCCGGCGCTGGCCGAGCTGCCGCGCTGGCTGGTGCTCAACAAGCTCGACCTGCTGCCGACCGAGGAGCGCGAGGCGGTGGCCGACGAGATCGTCCGTCGTCTGGGCTGGGAAGGGCCGGTGTTCCGCATCTCGGCGATTTCCAGCGACGGCACCGATGCCCTGGTCCAGGCCGCCTATCGCTGGCTCACCGAGCAGCGCCGCCTCGAGAACGAGGACGAGGAGGCCGCCGAGCGGGCCCGCGAGATGCGCGCGCGCATGGAGGACGAGGCGGTGGCCCGCACCGAGGCCCGCCTGGGCCGCAAGCGCAAGCGCGATGACGAGGATGACGACGACTATGACGTCGAGGTCGAGTACGCGCCCTGAGGGGCGGTCGATCCGCAAGCTGGGTGCCCGTTGACGGGTGAGCCGAGGAAAGGATGGAAAGCAACGAGCAGGTGGCAGGCCGCGAGGCGCTGATCGGCGCCCGCCGGGTGGTGGTGAAGATCGGCAGCGCGCTGCTGACCAACGACGGCCGCGGCCTCGACGAGGCGGCCATTGGCGGCTGGGTGGACCAGATCGCCGCGCTGCATCGCCGGGGCATCGAGGTGGTGCTGGTCTCCTCGGGGGCGGTAGCCGCCGGCATGGTGCGCCTGGGCTGGCAGGCCCGGCCCTCGGCGGTTCACGAGCTCCAGGCCGCGGCGGCGGTGGGCCAGAACGGCCTCACCGAGTGCTACGAGGGCCACTTCGCCCGCCATGGCTTGCTCACCGCCCAGGTGCTGCTCACCCACGACGACCTCTCCAACCGCAAGCGCTACCTCAATGCCCGGTCGGCGCTGCGCACCCTGGTCGCGCTGCGGGTGGTGCCGGTGGTCAACGAGAACGACACCGTGGTCACCGACGAGATCCGCTTCGGCGACAACGACACTCTGGGCGCCCTGGTCGCCAACCTGCTGGAGGCCGACGCCCTGGTGATCCTCACCGACCAGGAGGGGCTGTTCGATGCCGACCCGCGCAGCCATCCCGAGGCGCGGCTGATCGCCGAGGGGCGCGCCGACGACCCGAGCCTGGCCGCGGTGGCCGGCGGTGGCGGGGCGCTCGGTCGCGGTGGCATGACCACCAAGGTGCGCGCGGCCCAGCTGGCGGCCCGCTCTGGCGCGGTCACGGTGATCGCCAGCGGTCGCCAGCCGGACGTGCTCGGCCGCCTGGCCGAGGGTGAGCGGCTGGGTACCCTGCTGCTGCCCGAGCAGGCCCCCATGGCGGCGCGCAAGCGCTGGCTGGCGGGACAGCTGCAGGTGCGCGGCAGCATGACCCTGGACGCCGGCGCGGTGAAGGTGCTCAAGGGCAGTGGCTCCAGCCTGCTGGCGGTGGGGGTGACCGCGGTCAGCGGCCAGTTCCGCCGCGGCGACATGGTGCTCTGCGTCGACGACCAGGGGCATCGCGTGGCCAAGGGGCTGGTCAATTACGGCGCCGACGAGGCGCGCCTGCTGGTCGGCAAGCCCAGCCACCAGATCGAGGCCATCCTCGGCTACATGGAGGCGCCGGAGCTGATCCACCGCGACAATCTGGTGGTGCTCTAGCAACTACCGGCTGAATCATCGCAGATGGTGGTGACGCTCGAAGCTGTTCCGGCGACAGGTCTGCGAGGGGGCGCTGTGAACCCCTCCTTGGGCGCTACCGACGCCATCCCTGGCGTAGGACCCCCTCTTCGCCCCGTCCCCGGCGCTTCTCGCTTTGCACAATCGTTGGGCTATGGCAAGCACGGGGTTGGCATGATAGGATACGCCATCCTCTCAGACACGGCCCCTAAGCGACTGCGCTCGATGGCGCAGTCGGCAACATGGCCAGGCCGGCGGGGATTTTTTATTTCCCTGTTGGATCATACAGTTATCAAGTGTCGCCCACAGATGGCGACCACAACTTTCTCCAAGGAGACAGTCAGTGGCGAACAGCAAGCAAGCCCGCAAGCGTGCCCGTCAGGCGGAAGGTCGTCGTGTCCTGAAGGCGAGCCAGCGCAGCATGGTCCGTACCTACATCAAGCGCGTCATCAAGGCCATCCAGGGCGGTGACCACGCCCAGGCCATGGACGCCTTCAAGCAGGCGCAGCCGGTCATCGACCGCATCGCCGACAAGGACGTGCTCTCCAAGAAGAAGGCCGCGCGCCTGAAGAGCCGCCTGAACAAGCGCATCAAGGCACTCGCGGCGTAAGTCGGGAGCGCCAGCAGAAAAACCGGCTGCGGCCGGTTTTTTTGTGTCCGCGATTCTTGCCGAGCGCCCGCCGAGGCGCCGAACGAGGAACAGACGGTGACGGATCACGAACAGCCTCCCGAGCCCCGGGACGACGAACGCCAGACACCTGAGGGCGGCCCCCGCCCGCCGGCCGTCGACGACCACGACCGCGCGGTGGCGCCCAAGGCGGGCGGCCTGATGCGCTCCGGCCTGGTGGTCAGCGTGATGACCATGCTCTCGCGGGTGATGGGGCTGGCGCGCGACGTGGTGATCGCCACCCTGTTCGGTGCCGGCAACGGGGCGGACGCCTTCTTCGTCGCCTTTAAGATCCCCAACTTCCTGCGCCGCCTGTTCGCCGAGGGGGCCTTCAACCAAGCCTTCGTGCCGGTGCTCTCGGAATACGCCACCCGCGGCAGCAAGCGCGAGGTGAAGGAGCTGCTCGATGCGGTGGCCGGCAGCCTCACCGCGGTGCTGGCGCTGATCACGGCGCTGGCCATGCTGGCCTCCCCCTGGCTGGTGTGGGCCTTCGCGCCGGGCTTCGGGCGCGACCCGGAGAAGCTGGCGCTGACCGCCGACATGCTGCGGCTGACCTTCCCCTATCTGCTGCTGATCTCGCTTACGGCCTTCGCCGGCAGTACGCTCAACACCTGGAACCGCTTCGCCGTGCCGGCCTTCACCCCGGTGCTGCTCAACCTCTCGCTGATCGGCGCGGCGGTGCTGCTCACGCCGCTGTTCGAGGAGCCGGCCATGGCGCTGGCCTGGGGCGTGCTGATCGCCGGCGGCGCCCAACTGGCCTTCCAGGTCCCCTTCCTGGCGCGGCTGGGGCTGCTGCCGCGGCCCTGGCCCGACTTCGCCCACAGCGGCGTGCGGCGCATCCTGCGGCTGATGGCGCCGGCGCTGTTCGGCGTCTCGGTCTCCCAGATCAACCTGCTGCTCGACACCGTGCTGGCCTCTCTGCTGGCGGCGGGCAGCGTCTCCTGGCTCTACTACTCGGACCGCCTGGTGGAGCTGCCGCTGGGGGTGTTCGGCATCGCCATCGGCACGGTGATCCTGCCGGCGCTCTCCAAGCGCCATGCCGAGCAGTCCGGCGAGCACTTCGCCGCCATGCTCGACTGGGCAATCCGCGCCGTGCTGCTGCTCGGCCTGCCCGCGGCGCTGGCCCTGGCGGTGCTCGCCGAGCCGCTGCTGATCTCGCTGTTCCACTACGGCGCCATGACCGAGCGCGACATCGCCATGGCGGCGATGAGCCTGCGGGCCTATGCCTTCGGCCTGGTGGCCTTCATGCTGATCAAGGTGCTGGCGCCGGGCTTCTTCGCCCGCCAGGACACCGCCACGCCGGTGAAGGTGGGCATCATCGCCATGGTCGCCAACATGGTGTTCAACCTGATCCTGATCTGGCCCCTGGCTCATGCCGGCCTGGCGCTGGCCACGGCGCTCTCGGCCTTCCTGAATGCCGGCCTGCTGGGTTGGCTGTTGCGCAAGCAGGGCGTACTGGTCTTCCAGCCCGGCTGGGGGCGCTACGCCGTGCAGCTGCTCGGCGGCTGCACGGTGATGGGCGTGGGGCTGGCCTGGCTGGCCCCCGAGTGGCAGGCCTGGCTCGAGTGGAGCGTCTGGACCCGCGCCGGCTGGCTGGCGGTGCTGGTCTCGGCCGGGGTGGCGGTCTACTTCGCCTGGCTGGCGGCCTTCGGGGTGCGGCTTCGCCATTTTCGGATGAAGGGCTGAAGGATGCCAACCAACCGCCGCTCCGCGACGGATCGCGACGCAAGCGTTGCTCCCACAATTCATGGACGGTGGCTGGGGGGCATGTGGGAGCGGTGCTTGCACCGCGATGGAGGCAGCTTCGGATGGCCCATGGCGGCAAATCGCCGTGCAAGTCGAAGCGTCGAACCGTCAGCTCCCACAAAAAGCAGCCGATCACCGGCCTCCACAAGAGGCGGCGGGGAAAGACCAAGCCGCGCCGGCTGTCAAGGGCCCCCCGGTCCGTTATAATCGTGGACTTTATTTCCCAGCGTGATGACGCCCATGCGAGTGATTCGAGGACTGCACAACCTGCGTGACGAGGATCGCGGCTGCGTGGCCACCATCGGCAACTTCGATGGCGTGCACCGCGGCCACAGGGCGATCCTCGACCAGTGCCGCGAACAGGCCGCCCGGCTCGGCCTGCCCGTCACCGTGGTGGTCTTCGAGCCCCAGCCCCGGGAGTTCTTCGCCGGCGACCAGGCGCCGCCGCGGCTGACCCGGCTGCGCGACAAGGTGGCGCTGCTCGGCGAGTGCGGGGTCGACCGCATCCTCTGCCTGCCCTTCAACGATGCCCTGCGCAGCCTCACCGCCCTGGAGTTCATCGAGCGGGTGCTGGTGGACGGCCTGGGCGTGCGCCACCTGGTGGTGGGTGACGACTTCCGCTTCGGCTGCGACCGTCGCGGCGACTTCCACCTGCTCACCGAGGTGGGCGAGACACGCGGCTTCGGCGTCGAGCATACCCGCACGTTCACCATCGACGACGAGCGGGTCTCCAGCACCCGGGTGCGCACCCTGCTGGCCAGCGGTAACTTCGCCGCCGCGGCGCGCCTGCTGGGCCGCCCCTACCGGCTGGGCGGCCGGGTGGTGCCCGACCGGCAGCTGGGCCGCACCATCGGCGTGCCCACCGCCAACCTGCCGCAGCCGGCCCGGTCGTTGGCCCTGCAGGGCGTCTATGCGGTGGTTACCGAGCTCCCCGACGGGCGCCGCCTGCCCGGCGTGGCCAACATCGGCTGGCGCCCCACGGTGGGCAGTGAGCGGCCGGTGCTCGAGGTGCATCTCTTCGATTTCGACGGCGACCTCTACGGCAGGCGGCTGACGGCGTTCCCCTGCGCCAAGCTGCGCGGCGAGGTGAAGTTCGACGACTTCGCGGCCCTGAAACACCAGATCAGTCTCGACCTCAAGCGGGCCCGTGCCTACTTCGCGAACCACGCCGCCGACCGACAGGCCGGCGACGGTGATGATCTTCCTCTGGCATCGGCGCCGCTGGCGCGCGAGGCCGTGACTTCCGATTCCTCGGCGGGTACGCCCGCCGACCACGACGACGGCTGACCCCCAGGATATGAGCGACTACAAGCACACTCTGAACCTGCCAGAAACCGACTTCCCCATGCGCGGCATGCTGCCCAAGCGCGAGCCCGCCCGGGTGGCGCAGTGGAAGGAGATGGATCTCTACCATCGCCTGCGCGAGGAGCGCCGGGGCAGGGAGCTGTTCGTCCTCCACGACGGCCCTCCCTACGCCAACGGCAGCATCCATATCGGTCACGCCGTCAACAAGATCCTCAAGGACATCATCGTCAAGTCGAAGAACCTGGCCGGCTTCGACGCCCCCTACGTGCCCGGCTGGGACTGCCATGGCCTGCCCATCGAGCACAAGGTGGAGACCACCCACGGCAAGCACCTCGAGCCGGCGCGTGCCCGCGAGCTGTGCCGCGAGTACGCCGCCGAGCAGATCCAGGGGCAGCTCAGCGACTTCGTGCGCCTGGGCGTGATCGGCGACTGGGACAACCCCTACCGCTCCATGGACTACGCCAACGAGGCCGGCGAGATCCGCGCGCTGGCCGACATGGTCGAGGCGGGTTATGTGTTCAAGGGGCTCAAGCCCGTGAACTGGTGCTTCGACTGCGGCTCGGCCCTGGCCGAGGCCGAGGTGGAGTACCAGGACAAGAAGTCCGACGCCATCGACGTGGCCTTCCCGGTGGAGGATGCCGATCGCCTGGCCGCCGCCTTCGGCCTCGCAGAGCTGCCCAAGCCGGCGGCGATCGTCATCTGGACCACCACCCCCTGGACCATCCCCGCCAACCAGGCGCTCAATGTGCACCCGGCGTTCACCTACGCCCTGGTGGACACCGGCGAGCGGCTGCTGGTGCTGGCCGAGGAGCTGGTGGAGTCGTGCCTGGAGCGCTTCGGTCTCATGGGCCAGGTGATCGCCACCGCCAAGGGCGAGGCCTTCGACGGCATCCGCTTCCGCCACCCCTTCTATGATCGCCTCTCGCCTGTGTATCTCGCCGACTACGTGGAATCCGAGGTGGGCAGCACCGGCATCGTTCACTCGGCCCCGGCCTACGGCGTCGACGACTTCGTCACCTGCCGCGCCCACGGCATGACCTTCGACGAGATCGAGAGCCCGGTGCAGGGCAACGGCGTTTACGCCGACAGCCTGCCGTTCTTCGGCGGCCAGATGATCTGGAAGGCCAATCCGCAGATCGTCGCCAAGCTCGAGGAGGTGGGGGCGCTGCTGGCCCACAAGGTGATCACCCACAGCTACATGCACTGCTGGCGCCACAAGAGCCCGGTGATCTACCGTGCCACCGCCCAGTGGTTCGTGGGCATGGATGTGCAGGGCAAGGACGGCAGGACCCTGCGCGAGCGGGCGCTGGAGGGCATCGAGGCCACCACCTTCACCCCGGCCTGGGGCAAGGCGCGCCTGCACAGCATGATCGCCAACCGTCCCGACTGGTGCATCTCCCGCCAGCGCAACTGGGGCGTGCCGATCCCCTTCTTCCTGCACAAGGCCACCGGCGAGTTGCACCCGCGCACCGTGGCCCTGATGGAAGAGGCGGCAAGCCGCGTGGAGCAGGAGGGCATCGACGCCTGGTTCCGCCTCGACCCGGCGGAGCTGCTGGGCGAGGAGGCCGCCGACTATGACAAGGTCACCGACACCCTGGACGTCTGGTTCGACTCCGGCACCACCCATCGCCACGTGTTGCGCGGTTCGCACCCCCACGGCCACGAGCAGGGGCCGATTGCCGACCTCTACCTGGAAGGCTCCGACCAGCACCGCGGCTGGTTCCACTCCTCGCTGCTGACCGGCTGCGCCATCGACGGCCACCCGCCGTACCGCGGGCTGCTGACCCATGGCTTCACCGTGGACGCCCAAGGCCGCAAGATGTCCAAGTCGGTGGGCAACGTGGTGGCGCCCCAGGAGGTGATGGACAAGCTCGGCGCCGACATCCTGCGCCTGTGGGCGGCCTCCACCGACTACTCCGGCGAGATGGCGGTCTCCGACGAGATCCTCAAGCGCACCGCCGACGTCTACCGGCGCATCCGCAACACCTCGCGCTTCCTGCTCGCCAACCTCAACGGCTTCGCGCCGGAGCGCGATGCGCTGCCCTTCGGCGAGATGCTGGCCCTGGACCAGTGGGTGGTGGACCGCGCCGCCCAGCTGCAGGCGCGCATCGAGATCGCCTACGAGGAGTACCGCTTCCTCGACGTGTACCAGCAGGTGCACGGCTTCTGTGCCCGGGAGCTGGGCGGCTTCTACCTGGACGTGATCAAGGATCGCCAGTACACCACCCAGGCCGACTCCGTGGCGCGCCGCAGCGCCCAGACCGCGCTCTACCACGTAGTGGAGGCGCTGGTGCGCTGGGTGGCGCCGATCCTCTCGTTCACCGCCGAGGAGATCTTCGAGAACATCCCGGGCAAGCGCGGCGACAGCGTGCTGCTGGCCGAGTACTACACCGGGCTCGAGACGCTCGCCGATGACGCCGCCATGGGCCGCGACTTCTGGGAGCAGGTGCTCGAGGTCAAGCAGGCGGTCAACAAGTGCCTGGAGGACGCCCGCAACGCCAAGACCATCAAGGGCAGCCTCGCCGCCGAGGTCACCCTCTACGTGGACGACGCCCTGCAGGCCACGCTCGCCAAGCTGGGCGACGAGCTGCGCTTCGTGATGCTCACCAGCGAGGTCCGCCTGGCACCGCTGGCCGAGGCCAAGGAGGCCGAGGCCACCGAGCTCGAGGGGCTCAAGGTGGCCGTGGTCGAGAGCCCCAACAACAAGTGCGAGCGCTGCTGGCACCACCGCGACGACGTGGGCATCCATCCGGCGCATCCGGACCTCTGCGGGCGCTGCATCAGCAACCTGCCGGACGGCCCCGGCGAGACGCGGCAGTTTGCCTGACGGCCTGCAGGAGGAGATGTCGATGTCCGAGGGAAGCGAGGCAGGAATGAGCGACAGCCAGAGCGGCCGGCCCGAGGCCATGCCCATGCACCGACCCCTGCGCTGGCTATGGCTGGCGCTGGCGGTGATCGTGCTGGACCTGGCCACCAAGTACGCCGCCAGTGCCTGGCTGGCGTACGCCCGGCCGGTGGAAGTGCTGCCGTTCTTCGACCTGACGCTGCTGCACAACACCGGCGCGGCCTTCAGCTTCCTGGCCGGCCATCCCGGCTGGCAGCGCTGGTTCTTCGCCACCATCGCGGTGGGGGCGAGCATCGGCCTGACGATCTGGATGCGCCGCCTCAGGCGCGACGAGACGCTGCTGGCCGTGTCGCTGGCGCTGATCATCGGCGGGGCGCTGGGCAACCTCTACGACCGGCTGGTGCACGGCTACGTGGTGGACTTCCTCTCCTTCCACGTGGCCGGCTGGTACTACCCGGCCTTCAACGTGGCGGACATCGGCATCACCCTGGGGGCCATCGGCCTGATCTGGGAGTCGCTGTTCGCCGAGCGGCGCCGGGCCCGGCGGCGTGGCTGAGGAACCCGCTCGCCGCCCGGCCGTCCAAGCCGCCACACCCTTCGCGACCTTCATGTGTGAAACTTCATGCACGCTTCGAGAGACACGCCATGAGCAACCAGGATTCCCAGGGCCTTCGCATCGACGAGGACATGGAAGTGACCCTGCACTTCACCCTCAGCCTGGAAGACGGCACCGTGGTCGATTCCACCCGTGACAAGGCGCCCGCCACCTTCCAGGTGGGTGACGGCAACCTGCCGCCCGGTTTCGAGCACCCCCTCAAGGGGCTGGCGGTCGGCGATACCGGCAGCTTCGAGATCACCCCCGAGCACGCCTTCGGACAGCACAATCCCCAGAACATCCAGATGCTCAAGCGCGACGACTTCGAGAGCGACGAGCCGGAGGTGGGCATGGTGATGTCCTTCGCCGATGCCGCCGGCGGCGAACTGCCCGGGGTGATCAGGAAGATCGAGGGCGAGCAGGTGGAAGTGGACTTCAACCACCCGCTGGCAGGGCGTACCCTGACCTTCGAGGTGGAAGTGCTGGACGTGAAGCCCGCGACGACCCACTGAAGCGTCAGCATCCATCGCCGTGCAAGCACGGCTCCTACAATGTCACGCGGGATGCCACGGTTGTTGTAGGAGCGCTGCTTGCAGCGCGAAGGTGGCTGCCACCCAACTTATCGACAGGCAGATGCACGCGCATCAAGGCAAGGCCCCCATGCAACCCGACACCATGCAAATCAAGCTGGCCAACCCCCGCGGCTTCTGCGCCGGCGTCGACCGCGCCATCGAGATCGTCAACGGCGCCCTGGACGTCTTCGGCCCGCCGATCTACGTGCGCCACGAGGTGGTCCACAACCGCTTCGTGGTCGACAGCCTGCGCGAGCGGGGGGCGGTGTTCGTCGAGGAGCTCCATGAGGTGCCCGACGACGTCATCGTGATCTTCTCGGCCCACGGTGTCTCCCGCGCCGTGCAGGAGGAAGCCGAGCGCCGGGGGCTCAAGGTGTTCGACGCCACCTGCCCGCTGGTCACCAAGGTGCACCTGGAGGTGCTGCGCTACGCCCGTCGCGGCCAGGAGTGCATCCTGATCGGCCACGAGGGGCATCCCGAGGTGGAGGGCACCATGGGGCGCTACGACACCTCCCATGGCGGGCAGATCTACCTGGTCGAGGACGAGGCGGACGTGGCCAACCTCGAGGTCAAGGACCCGAGCAGGTTGGCCTTCGTCACCCAGACCACCCTCTCCATGGATGACACCGCCAGGGTGATCGATGCCCTGCGCGCGAAGTTCCCCGAGATCCAGGGGCCGCGGAAGGACGACATATGCTACGCCACCCAGAACCGCCAGGACGCCGTGCGCGAGCTGGCGGATGGCGCCGACCTGGTGCTGGTGGTGGGCAGCCCCAACAGCTCGAACTCCAACCGCCTGCGCGAGCTCTCCGAGCGGGTTGGCACCCCGGCCTACCTGGTCGACAGCGCCGAGCAGGTCGACCCGGCGTGGCTCGACGGGGTCGGCGTGATCGGCGTCACCGCCGGCGCCAGCGCCCCCGAGGTGTTGGTCAAGGGCGTGATCGAGCGGCTGCAGGCCCTGGGGGCCACCGCCCCCGAGGAGCTTACCGGCCGCGAGGAGACCATCACCTTCTCTATGCCCCGCGAGCTCCGCGAGCGGGTGATCGCCAGCGAGTAGCAAACCTCTCGCAGAGCAGACAGCAGAACGCCGCCGTCAGGGTCCTGACGGCGGCGTCTTCGCATCGTAGGGGCAGGTTTTCGTAGGAGCTCAGCTGGCTGAGCGATCCATCGCGAAGCGATGGTGCCGCCGCCCGGCGGCTGGAATGGCAGTCGCCCTCAAAAACGCACTCTCCCCCTCGACCGCGTGTGGCCCCTGCAAGCCCACAGGGCCCGCCGAGACTGGCGTGTAAGCAGCCCCTCATCCGGGCAGCATGGCATTTTTGCTCCCTCACCCTATCGAAACGCCACATCTTGATACATACTGAAACAAATGTCTTGACCCGCAGGGAGACGCCGCGCGTGACCCTCACGAGCACACGACCCAGGCCCCAGGGCCCCTCTGGCAGCACCCGGCGCAGCGCCGGCTTCACGCTCATCGAACTGATGATTGTGGTAGCCGTGATCGGGATTCTGGCGGCGATTGCGTATCCGAGCTACACGCGGTATGTGCAGGAGGCGCGGCGGACCGATGCCATGTCGGCTTTGAGTAGCGTCGCTGGGCAATTGGAGCGGTGTTATACAGTAACTAGCGACTACACGGCGGCTAGCTGCCCTAGTGGTACTGACATTCCGTCAGATGAAGGGTACTACTTGATTGATATCAGTGCTACAGCTTCTACCTATACGCTCACTGGAA
This sequence comes from Halomonas rhizosphaerae, assembly GCF_030010555.1. GTDB lineage: Bacteria > Pseudomonadota > Gammaproteobacteria > Pseudomonadales > Halomonadaceae > Halomonas > Halomonas rhizosphaerae. The sequence continues at coordinate 19,340 of NZ_JASCQP010000016.1, read as the reverse complement.
AGCCTCAGGATGCTCAGTCCGACGACAGTTGTGGAAACTTTACTCTTAATCACCAAGGCGTTAGGGGAGCTGATGGAGCCGACTGCTGGTAAGAGTGCCAAGAATGGTGGCTTTACGCTGATCGAGCTGCTGGTGACTATTGCAGTAGCCATTATTTTGGCGACCATAGCGGTGCCTAATTTTCAGAGCATGATTGTTAGAAATCGCCTAGTAGCCGACCATAACGAAGTGCTTACTGGTCTCAGTTATGCTCGAAGTGAAGCGGTGAAGAGGCGTGAAAAAGTTAGCGCTGTGATAACGCCGGACGCTGATGGAAATGGTTGGAAATTACAGGTTTGGCATGATGATGGAACAGGAGATGTAACCTGCCCTGCGGATGCCGAGTGCCTACAGGTGAGAGATAAGACTAATTCGTCGGTTAACATATCAACGAGCAGTGACGGTAAGGTGACTTTTAATTCACTGGGTCGTCTATCTGGTGCTTCTTCTATTAAATTTGAGATCTCTCATGGTGGAAGTTATACAAGATGCGTAGCGGTTGGGTTGTCTGGCATGGTGAGTTCGCAGGAGGGCAGCTGTAGTGGATCGTGATTGCCTTAAAGAATATATCGGGGATGGCCGCCAGAACCGCCAGAAAGGTTTCACTCTTCTGGAAGTTTTAATTGCCGTGCTGGTATTGTCTGTTGGGCTGCTAGGTGTGGCAGCCCTGCAAATGAAGTCTATGCAGAGTGCGCATCTTTCCTATCAGCGTTCCATTGCAAATCTGGCGGCCCAAGATGCGGTTGAAAGATTATGGGTTGCATTGGGTTCTGCGAGTAATGAATGTCCCGATCCTGATGATGCGTCATACCCTGTTGAAGATGCATGGAGAAGTCACTGGAGCGGAAAGCTTCCAGGGATGTCTTCAGTTAGTACAATCACAAGGGGTAGCACGGTACGGTGTGAATATACCATTTTGGTGGCTTGGGATGATGACCGATTTGTTGGTATTGATGGGAGTGGCGAGGCGGTCTCCTCACTTACCTATGTCATACAGCTTCCTGGAAGAGAGCCTGAGCCATGATGATTTCTCATGAGAGGCTGAGAGTGGGTGGCCAGAAGGGCTTTTCCTTGGTCGAGCTTATGGTGGCCTTGGTCATCGGTTTACTGGTAGTGTTTGGGGCTACTCAAGTTTTTGTCGCCGCTAAGGTGTCCTATAATAGGACTGCAGAACTGTCGGTGCGGCAGGAATCCTTGCGTTTTTTCGTGGACATTCTTTCTTTGGATGTAAGAAGTTCGGCTGTGAATGGAGTTAGCGTGTCGGCTGATAATGCTACTCTTAGTTTGGAGTATGATAGTAGAACTGATGATCCTTATTGTGGTGCTGGCAACGATCTAGTTAGTGTAAATTATAGTTATTCTTCTGGTGCTGTGTCTTTATCGTACCAGTGTGATAGTGCGAGCTATGGCCCTGACCCACTGGTGAGTGGGATAGAAGATGTGAGTTTTGAGCAGTTTGTATCTATTCAGGATGCTGATCTAAAGACAGGGTATGTGAAGGTGGCTATGTCTTTCCCTACGTTGCCTGGAGAGACTTCATCGGACAGCACCTTTACCTTTAGGGTGGCGAATCGAGAGGCCGTTGCCAGATAACGGCTATATTTTGGAGGTTGTAATGAAGAGAAGACAAGAGGGGGCCGCGCTAATAGTAGGGTTGGTGCTGCTGACGGTTTCATTGCTCTTAGGGCTCTCCAGTGTTCAGTCTTCTAGACTGGAAGAAACTATGACGGGGAATCAGCGCTCAATGGAGCTGGCATATATGGCTTCCGAAACTGGGACGTCAAAGTTTTATGACTGGCTGAAAAATACCACGGCATGGCCATCAGGGTCTGGTGACTTGACATATAGCAATGATGGGCAAGTAGGAGAATATGCTAGATATGAAATAGAAAGTGCGTGCTGGGGAGCGCCCGTTAGCGATCCTTCTTCTTGTGTTGAAAATTATGATGCTGAGCATGTCACACTATGGATGAAGGGGCTGGCAGAACGCGGTGAAGTAGTGGCTAGGCTGGTGTCTAAATACAAACAGCTTCCCATACCTCCACATAGCGCTGCATATACATGTTTCGATGTTTATTGCTCGGATACCGTAAGTGGCAATGCGGAACTCACCGGTGAAGATTACCATGTTCCAGAGGTGTTTGACTGCGAAGGCAATGCTTGTATAGCAAGCCAAAATGAGGATGCCCCGACAGAATACGATGCGTATTATCCGGATGTCCCTTATGAGAACCATCCTGTTGTGGAGGATTGTTCAAGCCACGAGACAGATGGGAGCAGTTATACCATTTGTGATAACAAATTTTACGGGTATAACGATGCTTACGGTGATCAGTCAAATTGGTATGATTTTATAGATTTTATTGATGGGTCGGGCTATGATGTCGAGCTGAATACTGGTGATGAGCTAAGCTATAACGTTGGTGGTAGGGATGATTATGACTCTTCCTTTTCGGACTCTGAGTTAGAGGCAAGTGGTTTTTGGGGTAGCGTTTCTTCTAAATTTATAGAAGTGAGAGAAGGGGCTGATGTTACAGTAAAGGCCAGCACAAATACCTTGGGCGTGATTGTGGTTCGAGAAGGTGCTGTGTTGGACTATAAAGGTACTAGTACTCATGAAGGGGTTATTTTGATAGAGCCGGGCGGAACTCTTAAGTTTAGCTCTGGCAATCCTCAGGTTTATGGGGGGATTGTGGCTCTCAACAGTGTAAATGAGGATGGGGAAATTATAAGCGGGGAGCTTAATATTAGTGGTAACATGGGCGTCCACTATAGTAGTTTGGCATGGAAGTTGCTCTCTCAAGGAGGGAAGGGCGTTCGACTTGTTGCATGGTATGAAGATGTTTCTCAGTAGGGTGAAAGTTGCTAACAAATAGTAGTTCTGTTGTCTTTGTGGCGTGTTCTTCCTGCGCTATTTAAGTCAATAGATAGTTTGAATGATGATCTACTACATGCGTTGGATGTGCCATTATGTCTCTGCGTCCAGCCCAGTGCGGAAAACCGCACTGAGCTGGTCGTCTCTGTTGAAGCTGATTTCGACCTTGTCCGAAGCTTTCAACACACACAGTACAGTTTCTCCCGCCAGGCTGCCTCCTGAGGCCTCGCATTCCTCAATGGCTCAATCGTGGTCTCAGTCATCGCAGGTGCAGAAACCAATGAGGTATAGACCCTCATTGTTGCTGTCAGCAGAGGACAACTCCTGTCACTCAATTGATCATCCGGGACCCTGCATTTACAGGGTCAACATGTCGGCTCACCATCGGCTTCCCCACCGATCCGGACTCGCCCCATATTGTTGACGATGACCTTCACCCCATCACCGTGGCTTCCGCAGATCTCGAAGGTGCCGTTGTGCCCCTTGGCCCAGCCGGTGGCTTGATAGCGAACAGGATAATCTCGGTTGAAGGTGACGGTAGGGCCGTCGCTGCCTTCCAGTACCTTGAGCAACTCGCCATCCGTCAGATCGCCGCTGGCGACCTGACCCTCCACCACTACGAGCGGATGGGCCCAGTCCATGAAGTCACAGTTAGTGCTGCTAGGCGTCGGGCGTGGGCACACGGAAATCGTTGTCCGCCTCGTCACCGCTGTATTCCTTGCCAACGCCAGCGCCGTCTTGATCCGCATCACCTCGGCGGCGACCTCGTTGCGGGCAGAGAAACGCTGGAAGCTCGGGATGGCCCAGGTGACCATGATGGCGAGCACGGCGATGGCGACGATCAACTCGATCAGCGTCAGGCCGTGCTGGCGCGAAGAAAGCGGGAAACTGGCAGCAGGGCGCATGGTGCCCTCCCGGCGGAGGCCTGTTCGGTGGGTCCTTTCTTCAGGCTAGCCGGGCGCTATCAGCCCGCCGTAGGCGATCGCGTACAGCGGCTGTGCGCCATCCATGCGGGAGGTTGGCGAGGTCGTCGTCAGTCGATTGGGCAGGTCTTGCTGATGAGCAAGACGTCACTCGTCTGACGTCTCATCAAGTGGCCCCCAGGAGCCATCCTTTCTCCACCCCTTGCCGGACCGCTTGCGCCGCTCCCGTACTTCCTTGATAGCCGCCCGTGTGTCCTGCAGCGGGTCTTCCAGGGCATTGACGGGGCGGAACGTCACCTCGCCCGGCGGGGCCCCATCGCGGTTGATGTGCTTGCTGATATTCGAGACATCTTCCGTGCTGATCAGCGCCGGGGAGGTCGATAGGGGATTCTTCTGCGTGACCAGGCGGCCGTCGTAGTCCCAGCAGCGCTGCGGTACCTGGGAGACGGCCCAGCTGCGTCCTTGCCACTCCGCGACCCTGCCCTCATCCACCAGCCTGAGACGATGAAGCGGCACCACTGCGGCGATGCGGCGAGTGTTGAGCACGATACCCGTATCGCCCATGCGAACCCCGCCCTGATATTGCTCGAAATGAAGCGCCTCCCTCACCCGCCTGGGCTTCTCGGTCGATTCCAGTATCCCCTGGCCGCAAAGGTGCAGGGTCCCCTTATCGATCTGCTTGATGACCCAGGCCTTGAGCGGGGTCTTCTTGAAGAGGTTGCGAATCATGTGGGGGTGGCCAGCTTTCAACTCGTTGAACGAGAACACACTGGCGGCGTGTCAAGCCCGGGGAGCGATGACCACCCTAGGCGGTGGGCAGAGTCGCAGCGGACAAGGACGTCGAGAAGTGACCCAATCTAAAAGGGTAGGTCATGGCGTCATTAGCGTCACTGCCGGGCAAGGGCTCGCACAGCGGTGGGGTATTGCTGGCGATGATGGTCTTGGCACTGGTGCCCGGCCATAGGCGATCGCTAACGGCTACTGTGCGCCATCCATGCGGGAGGTCGGCGAGGTCATCCTCGGTCGAGGGGGCAAGGCAGGGGGCAAGCGGGCGAGGATCACTCCCCGCCCTTGTGGTTCTTCAGTCGTCCCTTTCCTGCCTGTTCTCTTCCTTCTGCTCTTCTTTCTTCTCTTCCTTCTGTTCGGCCAGGTACTTGTCGCGGTGGTCGCCGGAGCAGAACCAGTCGCCACGCTCGCGCAGGGCGTCGTCCTCGGGCAGGTGCACCTGGCACCAGCTGCAGCGCACCATGCGGTTGCCCTGGTCGTCGCCCCCTTGCTGCGGGCCATCGCGGTCCAGTTTCCACTCGCGGTACATGCGGTAGAGCTTCAGGCCGGCGAAGAACAGCACGGCGAAGATGATCAGGCGAATCAGCAACAGGTTCATTCCTTGTGGAACTCCCAGGTGGGGGTGGCCGGCTTTGCCACTCGGCCGCCCTTGCGGGACAATGGCGGATATCCATCGATTCTCGAGAGATTTCCAAGCCCATGCAAGACCTGACCCTGGTGATGGCTCAGCTCGACCCTCTGGTCGGCGACATTCCCGGCAACGCCGACCTCGCCATCGAGACCGTGCGCGAGGCACGCATCGAGCATGGTGCCGATATCGTGGTGCTGCCCGAGCTCTTCCTGACCGGCTACCCGCCGGAGGACCTGCTGCTGCGCCCCTCCATGGAGACTCGCCTGCGTCATGCCCGGGCCCACATGGCCGAGAAGATGGCCCGCGACGTCATGGTCATCGTCGGCTATCCGGGGCGCCGCGAGGGGCAGAACTGGAACCTGGCCGGGGTGCTCTACAACGGCGAGTGGCTCGACGAGTACGCCAAGCAGGCGCTGCCCAACTACGAGGTGTTCGACGAGCAACGCTACTTCGCCATCGGCAACCAGCCGCTGGTGGTTGAGCACAAGGGCGCCAGGATCGGCATCCTGATCTGCGAGGACATCTGGAGCGAGAAGCCGGTCCGCCAGGCCCGCGATGCCGGCGCCCAGATACTGGTCACCCTGAATGCCTCGCCCTTCCACCTGGACAAGCCTGCCGAGCGCTTGGCGCTGCTCGAGGCGCGTGCTCGCGAGGTGGCGCTGCCCATCGTCTACGTCAACCAGATCGGCGGCCAGGACGAGCTGGTCTTCGATGGTGGCTCGGCCTGCGTCGATGCCAAGGGCGAGCTGATGGTGCAGGCGCCCCACTGGGCGGTGGGCCTGATGCCGGTGCAGTTCGTGCGCGACCAGCACCACTGGGTGCCCCAGCCGGGCGAGACCGAGCCCGAGGTCGAGCCGGAGGAGAACCTCTACTGCGCGCTGGTCACCGGCCTGCGCGACTACGTCAACAAGAGCGGCTTCGAGGGCGTGGTGCTGGGGCTCTCCGGCGGCATCGACTCGGCGCTGTCGCTGGCCATCGCAGTGGACGCCCTGGGCCCGCAGCGCGTCCATGCGGTGATGATGCCCTACCACTACACGGCGGATATCTCCCGGCAGGATGCCGCCGAGCAGGCCGAGATGCTGGGCGTGGGCTACGAGGTGCTGCCCATCGAGCCGATGGTCGAGGCGTTCATGACGACCCTGGCCGAGAGCTTTGCCGGCACCGAGCGGGACACCACCGAGGAGAACCTGCAGTCGCGCTGCCGCGGTGTGCTGCTGATGGCGATCTCCAACAAGAAGGGCCTGATGGTGCTGACCACCGGCAACAAGAGCGAGATGGCGGTGGGTTACGCCACTCTCTACGGCGACATGGTGGGTGGCTACAACGCCATCAAGGACGTCTACAAGACCTGGGTCTACCGCCTGGCGCGCTGGCGCAACGTCCAGTCGCCGGCGATCCCTGCGCGGGTCATCGAGCGGCCGCCTACCGCCGAGCTCGCCCCGGACCAGCAGGACAGCGACAGCCTGCCGGACTACGACGTGCTCGATGCCATCCTGGTGCGCTATATCGAGGGCGACATGAGCGCCGAGGCGATCATCGAGGCGGGCTTCGAGCGTGAGGATGTCTACAAGGTGGTCAAGCTGGTGGACCGCTGCGAGTACAAGCGGCGCCAGGCGCCGGTGGGCGTGCGCGTCACCCGGCGCGGCTTCGGCCGCGACCGCCGCTACCCCATCGTCAACGGCTGGCAGCCGGGGGACTGACGGCGTCAAGCCGCAAGCGCCGGGCCAATAGAAACGAGAAACGCCACCCCCTTTCGGGCGGTGGCGTTCTTCCGTCAAGAGGGCAGGGTCAGTGCGAATGCGAGCCGTGCTGCTCCAGGCGCTCGGCCAGCCAGATCTTGATGATGGACTGGCGGGTGACGCCGAGACGAGCGGCTTCCCGGTCCAGCGAGTCGATCATCCATGTCGGGAAGTCGACATTGACGCGCTTCTGCTTCCTGAGCGGACGACTGGCTTGCGACAGGTCGAGCTCATCGATGATGTCGTCACCTTCATCGAAACGGTTATCGAGATCATGGGCTTTCATAGAGGGCTACCTCACTGCTGCGCGATGCATCGGCGACTCCCTATGTGCCTGGCGGCGCCAATCGCCCAATGAATTCCGTTCCCACAGGGTGCGGAGCCACCGGACAGGTTGTCGTGGGAGCTTTGCTTGCAAAGCGATTGGTACGCCGCTGAGGCCGCCGCTATGCGGCGGATCGCGCTGCAAGCAGCACTCCCACAGGGAACTGTCAGTGCATTCACGCTGATCTGCGAAGAACCTTTGATGATGCCGGCCACAGTGGCGGCATCATCCTACTCGGCGCTCGGCGCTCGGCGCTCGGCGCTCGGCGGCGTCAGGCCGAGAGGGCGTCGGCCTTGACGTGCTCCGGGCGGAAGGAGCGGCCGCGCAGGCGCTCGTGGTCCGGCGCATTCTCGATCAGCACCTGGAGGGTCTCGCGGGCGCGGTCGCGCATCTCGAGGCCCAGGTAGCCCTCCACCATCACCGCCAGGGCATCATGGGTGGCCTCGGACTGCGGGTAGTTCTCGATCACCCAGCGGCCGCGCTCCACGGCGGCCAGGTAGGCCCCCTTGCGCAGGTAGAAGTCGGCCACGTGCAGCTCGTGGCGGGCCAGCACGTTGCGCAGGTAGACGATGCGCTGCCGGGCGTCCGGGGCGTACTGGCTGTCCGGAAAACGCTGGATCAGCTCCTGGAAGTCGGCGTAGGCATCGCGGGTGGCGCCCGGGTCGCGCTTGGCGATATCGATCAGCCGCAGCCGCTCCAGGCTGAAGCGCCCCGCCTGCCAGGCGGCCAGGCCACGCATGTAGTAGGCGTAGTCCACCTGGGGGTGGTCCGGGTGCAGACGAATGAAGCGGCTGGCGGCGGCGCGGGCGCCTTCCCAGTCGTCGGTCTCGTAGTAGGCGTAGATCAGCTCCAGCTGCGCCTGCTCGGCATGCTCGCCGAAGGGGAAGCGGGTATCGATGGCCTCGAGCCGGTTGATGGCGGTGGTGTAACTGCCATCCTCCAGGGCCTCGCGACCCTCCTCGTAGAGCTGGCGCTCGGCGACGCCATCGAGCTCGTCTTCCTGGGAATCGGTGCTGGCGCAGCCGGCCAGCAGGACGCCGGCCATCAGCAGGGACGCCAGGCGGGCGGGGGAGGTGATAACGCGCATCGTGATCCTCGTGTCTAACAACCCGGACGGCCGTGATAGAATCGGCCGATATCCGCCCACTATAAAGCACCTTGCGGCGAAACGCAGTCATCGCTCCCGGTGCGCAAAGAGCCCTGTCCCGACCCATGTCCCAGACCCTCGACGCACAGCATCGCGTTCCCGAACGCATGGCGGGCCTGCGCCTCGACCAGGCCGCCGCCGAACTCTTCGCCGACTTTTCCCGGGAGCGGCTCAAGGCCTGGATCAAGAGCGGGGCCCTGACCCTGGATGGCCAACCCGCCAAGCCCAAGGACAAGGTCTACGGCGGCGAGGCCCTGGTCCTGGCCGCCGAGATCGAGGACGACACCCGCTTCGAGCCCGAGGACATCCCCCTGACGGTGGTGTACGAGGACGACGAGGTGCTGGTGATCGACAAGCCGCCGGGCCTGGTGGTGCATCCCGCCGCCGGCAACCCCGACGGCACCCTGCTCAATGCCCTGCTGCACCACGACCCGCAGTTGGCCACCATCCCGCGGGCGGGCATCGTGCACCGCCTGGACAAGGACACCAGCGGGCTGATGGTGGTGGCCAGGACCCTGGCCGCCCAGACCGCCCTGGTCGAGCAGCTCCAGGCGCGCACCGTCTCGCGGGAGTACGATGCCGTGGTGGTCGGGGTGATGACCGCCGGCGGCACCGTGGACGCCCCCATCGGCCGCCACCCGCGCGACCGCAAGCGCCAGGCGGTGAATGCCTCGGGCAAGCCGGCGGTGACCCACTACCGGGTGGTGGAGCGCTTCCGCGCCCATACCCATGCGCGCTGCAAGCTCGAGACCGGCCGCACCCACCAGATCCGCGTGCACATGGCCCATGCGCGCTATCCGCTGATCGGCGACCCGGTCTACGGTGGGCGCCTCAAGCTGCCGGCCGGCGCCGGCGAGACGCTCAAGGAGATCCTGCGCGAGTTCCCCCGCCAGGCGCTGCATGCCCGCAAGCTGGCCTTCGTGCATCCGGTCAGCGGCGAGCGGATGGCCTTCCGTGCGCCGCTGCCGGATGACCTGCTGATGCTGCTCGACTACCTGCGCGAAGACCGCGAGACCATGCGTTAAGGACCCCGTGATGAGCGATACCTTCGACCTGCGCCCGACCCCGATCCTGCCCGACTGGCCGGCGCCGGAGAGCGTGGGCGCCTTCGTCACCACCCGGGAGACCGGCCCCAGCCAGGGCCCCTTCGCCGCCTTCAATCCCGCCGAGAACCTGGGCGACAACCCGGACCACGTGGCGCTGTGCCGCCGGCAGCTGGAGAAGGAGGTCGGCGACGGCCGCCCGCTGCTGTGGCTCGACCAGGTGCACGGTGCCCGGGTACAGCAGGCCTACTCCGATGCCCGGCCCCAGGCGGACGCCGCCGTGGCGATGAGTAGTGACTATGCCTGCGTGGTGCTCACCGCCGACTGCCTGCCGGTGTTTCTCTGCGACCGTCGCGGCGAGCGGGTGGCGGTGGCCCATGCCGGCTGGCGCGGGCTGGCCGGCGGCGTGATCGAGGCGACCGTGGGGGCGATGGGCCTGCCGCCTGAGGAGCTGATGGCCTGGCTGGGCCCGGCGATCTCCAACGCCCAGTTCGAGGTCGGCCCCGAGGTGCAGCAGGCCTTCGTCGGCGTGCACCCGGAGGCCGAGGCCGCCTTCGACCCCAGCCCCTACCGGCTCGGCCACTACATGGGCGACCTCTACAAGCTGGCCCGCCTGCGCCTCGAGCGCCTGGGCGTCTCCCATATCAGCGGCGGCCACTTCTGCACCGCCTGCGAGCCCCGCTTCTACTCCTACCGCCGCGACGACGGCATTACCGGCCGCATGGCCAGCGTGATCTGGTTGCGTTGACGCGAGGCACAAGCCTCAAGGAGCAAGGTTCAAGGAAACCCCGAGGCCTTCGGCCAGCCACAAGGAAAAGATCCTTGTGGCCTTCAGTCCGGGGTTGATGCTGGATTGCCCCTTGCCCCTTGCCCCTTGCCCCTTGCCCCTTGCCCCTTGCCCCTTGCCCCTTGCCCCTTGCCCCTTGCCCCTTGCCCCTTGCCCCTTGCCCGCTTGACCAGCGTCAACTCGTCGCGCCCTTTCCCTGGCCGTCGACTTGAAAGCCGCCCAGGCTGACTCCATTGATACCGTCAAGACACATAGACAGGGCCAAACGGTGCGTCCGACCGCGCCGTCACCCCGATGGAGGAAAGCGAATGCGATTCGACAAGTTCACCGCCAAGCTGCAGAACGCCGTGGCGGATGCCCAGTCGCTGGCCGTGGGCCGTGGCCACAACCAGCTGGAGCCCGGCCACCTGCTGCTGGCGTTGCTGGAGGCCACCGATACCGGCGTGAAGGCGCTGGTGCAGAAGGCCGGCGGCGATGCCGCCCGGCTGCGCGACGGCCTGGTGGGCCACCTGGACGACCTGCCCAAGGTCGCCAACTTCGATGGCGAGGTACAGCCCTCCCGCGACCTGATCAAGTTGTTCAACCTCACCGACCGCGAGGCCCAGAAGCGCGGCGACCAGTACATCGCCAGCGAGCTGGTGCTGCTGGCCGCGCTGGAGATGGGCCACGCGGTGACCAAGCTGCTGACCCAGGCCGGGGTGACCCGAAAGGCGCTGGAGAGCGCCGTCGACAGCGTGCGCGGCGGCGAGAAGGTCGACGACCCCAACGCCGAGGACCAGCGCGAGGCGCTGGAGAAGTACACCCTGGACCTCAACGAGCGGGCGGCCAGCGGCAAGATCGACCCGGTGATCGGCCGCGACGACGAGATCCGCCGCACCATCCAGGTGCTGCAGCGGCGCACCAAGAACAACCCGGTGCTGATCGGCGAGCCCGGCGTGGGCAAGACCGCCATCGTCGAGGGCCTGGCCCAGCGCATCGTCGACGGCGAGGTGCCGGAAGGGCTCAAGGACAAGCGCGTGCTGTCGCTGGACATGGGCGCGCTGCTGGCCGGGGCCAAGTTCCGCGGCGAGTTCGAGGAGCGCCTCAAGTCGGTGCTCAAGGAGCTGGCCCAGGAGGAGGGCCGGGTGATCCTGTTCATCGACGAGCTGCACACCATGGTCGGTGCCGGCAAGGCCGAGGGCTCCATGGATGCCGGCAACATGTTGAAGCCCGCCCTGGCCCGCGGCGAGCTGCACTGCGTGGGCGCCACCACCCTGGACGAGTATCGCAAGTACATCGAGAAGGACGCCGCCCTGGAGCGCCGCTTCCAGAAGGTGCTGGTGGACGAGCCCTCCGAGGAGGACACCGTGGCGATCCTGCGCGGCCTCAAGGAGCGCTATGAGGTCCACCATAAGGTCGACATCACCGACGGCGCGATCATCGCCGCGGCCAAGCTCTCGACCCGCTACATCACCGACCGCCAGCTGCCCGACAAGGCGATCGACCTGATCGACGAGGCCTCCTCGCGCATCCGCATGGAGCTCGACTCCAAGCCCGAGGAGATGGACCGCCTCGACCGCCGGCTGATCCAGCTGAAGATGGAGCGTGAGCACCTCAAGAAGGAGACCGACGAGGCCTCGAAGAAGCGTCTCGAGAGCCTCGAGGAGCAGATCGACGAGCTCGAGCGCGAGTACGCCGACCTCGACGAGATCTGGAAGGCCGAGAAGGCCAGCATCCAGGGGGCAGGGCAGTTCAAGGAGGAGCTCGACAAGGCCCGCATCGAGCTGGAGCAGGCCAAGCGCCAGGGTGACCTGGCGCGGATGTCGGAGATCCAGTACGGGGTGATCCCTGCGCTGGAGAAGAAGATCGCCGAGTCCAGCGAGGCCGAGGCCGATACCTCCAAGCACACCCTGCTGCGCTCCAACGTCACCGAGGAGGAGATCGCCGAGGTGGTCTCGCGCTGGACGGGCATCCCCGTGGCCAAGATGCTCGAGGGCGAGCGCGACAAGCTGCTGCGCATGGAGGAGGCGCTGCACGAGCGGGTGATCGGCCAGGACGAGGCGGTGACCGCCGTGGCCAACGCCGTGCGCCGCTCGCGGGCCGGCCTCGCCGACCCCAACCGGCCCAACGGCTCCTTCCTGTTCCTCGGCCCGACCGGGGTGGGCAAGACGGAGCTCTGCAAGTCGCTGGCGAACTTCCTCTTCGACACCGAGGAGGCGATGGTGCGCATCGACATGTCGGAGTTCATGGAGAAGCACTCCGTGGCGCGGCTGATCGGCGCGCCTCCCGGCTATGTTGGCTACGAGGAGGGCGGCTACCTGACCGAGGCGGTGCGCCGCAAGCCTTACTCGGTGCTGCTGCTCGACGAGGTGGAGAAGGCCCATGCCGACGTCTTCAACATCCTGCTGCAGGTGCTGGAGGATGGTCGCCTGACCGACGGACAGGGCCGCACCGTGGACTTCCGCAACACGGTGATCGTGATGACCTCCAACATGGGCTCGGACATTATCCAGCGCATGGGCGGCGACGACAGCGATTACGCCGAGATGAAGGAGATGGTGATGGCGGTGGTCGGCGACCACTTCCGTCCGGAGCTGATCAACCGCATCGACGAGGTGGTGGTCTTCCACGCCCTCGGCCAGGCGCAGATCCAGGCCATCGCCGAGATCCAGCTCGACCGCCTGCGCGCGCGGCTCGCGGAGCACGACCTGCGTCTCGAGGTCAGCGAGGCGGCGCTGGTCCTGCTGGCCGAGGCAGGCTTCGACCCGGTGTTCGGTGCCCGGCCGCTCAAGCGGGCGATCCAGAGCCGCATCGAGAACCCGCTGGCCCAGGACCTGCTGGCCGGGAAGTTCTCGCCGGGCGAGGTCATCCACGTGGAGGCGGAAGGCGACCAGCTGGTGTTCCAGAGCTGAGACCGCACGCCGTAAAGCGGCGTCACATTGCGCCACAAAGCGTTACCTTGCCGCCCGGGCGACCGGGCGGCGACGGTCTAAACTGACATCAGGTTGCGTCCTGTAACCCCCTTGCCCGTCCCTCCCCGCGAGTGGACGGGCTCTTTTGTGGTGGCCCGGGTGACACGACCACCTTGCCGGATGGCCCATCTTGGGCTACCCACGCCGTTTCCGCGGTTGACACTTCCACAGTGCTAATGGAATCTTGAGCCTTCCTGATACGGGCGCGGACTCCAGCGGGCAACCCCCCATTCCCGCGCGAAGGGTGGGCCGAGCGCCTCTACCCGCCGAAGGACTTCCGAATCCGGGCCAACCGCCCGGGTCGGCCAACGCCCCCGACGCGGTGAACCGCCGTGAAGGGAACGGCTGATTCACGTCGCAATGCATCAGCGTTCCCGAAAGAGTGCAGGCCCCAACAGGGCTTTTTGCCAGGGTTTGGCATCAGGTGCCGGCACGGCCGGCAGCGGCATACCGCCGCACTCGACTTCGTGTCCACACGGTGGGCGCGGATCGCACTCGAGACCTCCAGGGGAGATACATCTGTGGAACTGCTTTCCGGCGCAGACATGATTGCCCGCTTCCTCCAGGACGAGGGCGTCGAATACATCTATGGGTATCCCGGGGGGGCGGCGCTGCACATCTACGACGCGCTGTTCCGCCAGGACAAGGTCAAGCACATCCTGGTCCGCCACGAGCAGGCGGCCACTCATGCCGCCGACGGCTACGCCCGGGCCTCCGGCAAACCGGGCACGGTGCTGGTGACCTCCGGTCCCGGGGCGACCAACGCCGTCACCGGCATCGCTACCGCCTACATGGACTCGATCCCCATGGTGGTGCTGTGCGGCCAGGTGATGAGCCACCTGATCGGCGACGACGCCTTCCAGGAGACCGACATCATCGGCGTGACGCGGCCGATCGTGAAGCACAGCTTCTCGATCCGGCACCCGACCGAGATTCCCGAGGTCCTCAAGAAGGCCTACTACCTGGCCGCGACCGGCCGTCCCGGCCCGGTGGTGGTGGACATTCCCAAGGACATGACCGCACCTACCGAGCGCTACGAGTACGTCTACCCGAAGAAAGTGAAGATGCGCTCGTACAACCCGGTCACCCGCGGCCATACCGGCCAGATCAAGAAGGCCGTGGAGCTGATGCTCAAGGCCCGGCGCCCGGTCTTCTACACCGGCGGGGGCGTGGTCACCGGCCACGCCAGCGAGGGGCTGACCGACCTGGTCCAGCGGCTGGGCTATCCCATCACCACCACCCTGATGGGCATCGGCTCCTACCCACAGAGCGACCGCCAGTGCCTGGGCTGGCTGGGCATGCACGGCTCCTACGAGTCGAACATGGCCATGCACCATGCCGACCTGATCATCGCCATCGGCGCGCGCTTCGACGACCGCGTCACCAACAACACCTCGAAGTTCTGCCCCACGGCCAAGATCATCCATGTGGACATCGACCCGAGCTCGGTCTCCAAGACGGTGCGCGCGGACGTGCCCATCGTCGGCCCGGCCGGCAGCGTGATCAACGAGATGATCAGCATGGTGCAGGGCAAGGAGATCGCCAATCCCGAGGCCCTGGGCGACTGGTGGAAGCAGATCGACGGCTGGCGCGAGGAGCGCCGCGACAAGCTCTATGAGCCCTCGAAGCCCGGCGAGCCGATCAAGCCCCAGGAGGTGATCGAGGCGCTGTGCCGGGTGACCCGCGGTGAGGCCTACGTGACCACCGACGTGGGCCAGCACCAGATGTTTGCGGCCCAGTACTACAAGTTCGACAAGCCCAACCGCTTCATCACCTCCGGGGGGCTCGGCACCATGGGCTTCGGCTTCCCGGCGGCCATGGGCATCAAGCACAACTTTCCGGAGGAGCAGGTGATCTGCGTCACCGGCGAGGGCAGCTTCCAGATGATGATGCAGGAGCTCTCGACTTGTAAGCAGTTCGGTGGGGGGGTGAAGATCGTCAACCTCAACAACGCCTCGCTGGGCATGGTGCGCCAGTGGCAGGACCTCAACTACAAGTCCCGCCATGCGCACTCCTACATGGAGTCGCTGCCCGACTTCCAGCAGTTGATCGAAGCATATGGCTTCACCGCGCTGCGGGTGGAGACACTGGCGGATCTCGAGCCGGCACTGGAACGCGCCTTTGCCGACACGCACGAGCTGGTGTTCCTCGACGTTCTCGTCGACCCGCACGAGCACGTCTATCCGATGCAGGTGCCCCTGGGCTCCATGCGTGACATGCTGCTTTCCAAGACGGAGCGGACCTGATGCGCCATATCATCTCGATTCTGATGGAAAACGAACCGGGCGCCCTGTCACGCGTGGTGGGGCTGTTCTCCCAGCGCAACTTCAACATCGAAACGCTGAACGTGGCGCCCACCGAGGACCCGAGCCTGTCGCGGCTGACCGTGACCACCGTGGGGGACGACCGGGTGATCGAGCAGATCACCAAGCACCTCAACAAGCTGATCGACGTGGTGAAGCTGGTGGACCTGACCGAGGGCAACCACATCGAGCGCGAGCTGATGCTAGTCAAGGTCAAGGCGCTGGGCGCGGCCCGCGATGAGGTCAAGCGCACCGTGGACATCTTCCGCGCGCAGATCGTCGACGTGACGCCGAGCCTCTACACGGTGCAGATCACCGGTGACGCCGGCAAGCTGGATGCCTTCCTGCAGGCCATGGCGCCAGTGGGCATCCTCGAGGTGGCGCGCACCGGGGTGTCGGGGATTGCCCGCGGCGACAAGGTTCTTTCCCTGTAAGTGTGCCTGCAAGTGTGCCATCTGCCGCACCGCAAAGGCCGCCCCTCGGGGCGGCCTTCGTCTGTCTGGGGTGGTGGTTCAGTGCTCTATCACCTCGTCCCAGAGGGCGGCGATCAACGGGCTCCTCAGACGGCGCTCGAGCACGCAGAGCCCGACGTCGTAGTGGGGCAGTTCCGGCTTGACCGGCAGGACCCTGACCCGCTCCGCCAGGGGGCTGGTGTCGAGCACGATCCGCGGCACCACCCCGACGCCAAACCCCAGTCCCACCATGCTGACGATGGCCTCGTGGCCGGCCACCTGGGCATAGATCCGCGGTGCCACGCCCAGCGCCCGGAACCAGGTGTCGCTGTACTGGCGCGACAGGCCGGCCTCGGAGAGGATCATCGGCACCTCGCGCCACTGCTTGGCGGAGGGCGATTCCGGCGTGGTGGGGATCCAGTCATGGGCCTCGTGGGGCGCGATGAACACCAGCGGCGAGCGGGTCAGCGACTTGAAGGCCAGGGCATCCGGGGCCTGGCGCGGCCGCGGGGTGATCGCCATGTCCTCGTTGCCGGCCAGCACCCGGGGCAGTGACTGGGCCGGGTCCCCGGTGTGCAGCTTGAGCTCGATACCGGGGTGGCGGGTGCGGAACTCGCTGAGCAGCTCGTAGAGGAAACTGTAGCTGGCGGTCACCGAGCAGTAGATGCTGATCTCGCCGGTGAGGGTGCGCGCCTCGCTCATCAGCGACTGGCGCAGCCGTTCCCACTCCTCCAGGGTGTCCCGGGCATAGGCCTGGAAGCTGCGGCCTTGGCGGGTCAGCACCACATGGCGGTTGTCACGCTCGAAGAGCCGCACGCCCAGGCTCTCCTCGAGCTGGCGGATGGTGCGTGAGAGCGTCGAGGGGCTGACGTGGCAGGCCTCGCTGGCGCGGCCGAAGTGCAGGGTCTCGGCCAGGGCGAGGAAGTGCTTGAGGGGGCGCATGTCCATGTCGCCAGTATTGCATATTTCGGGATGTGATATTGCAAATATCGCGTTTTACGCAACGCGAGGGCTGGCGTAAGGTGATCCCCATCGGCTGCAACGCATCCCAGCGCCGCGACAGACGGCGCGGGTGGCCATCAACGCTGACCTCGATTCCACGCTATTACGTTCAGGAGACCCCCTATGCGCGTCTACTACGACAAGGACTGCGACCTCTCCCTCATCCAGGGCAAGAAGGTGGCCATCGTGGGCTACGGTTCACAGGGCCATGCCCACGCCAACAACCTCAAGGAGTCCGGTGTCGACGTCACCGTCGCCCTGCGCGAAGGCTCTTCCTCCGCGGCCAAGGCCGAGGCCGCCGGCCTCAAGGTCGCCTCCGTCGAGGAAGCCAGCAAGAACGCCGACGTGGTGATGATCCTCGCACCGGATGAGAACCAGAAGGCGATCTACGAGAACCAGGTCGCACCGAACCTGGCGCAGGGTGCCACCCTGGCCTTCGCCCACGGCTTCAACATCCACTACAACCAGATCGAGCCGCGCAAGGATCTGGACGTGGTGATGATCGCGCCCAAGGCCCCGGGACACACCGTGCGCTCCGAGTTCGTGCGCGGCGGCGGCATCCCCGATCTGATCGCCATCCACCAGGACGCCACCGGCAACGCCAAGGAGCTCTCGCTCTCCTACGCGGCGGCCATCGGCGGCGGTCGCAGCGGCATCATCGAGACCACCTTCAAGGACGAGACCGAGACCGACCTGTTCGGCGAGCAGGCCGTGCTGTGCGGCGGTGCCGTGGAACTGGTCAAGGCCGGCTTCGAGACCCTCACCGAGGCGGGCTATGCCCCGGAGATGGCCTACTTCGAGTGCCTGCACGAGCTCAAGCTGATCGTCGACCTGATGTACGAGGGCGGCATCGCCAACATGAACTACTCCATCTCCAACAACGCGGAGTATGGCGAGTACGTGACCGGCACCGAGGTGATCAACGAGCAGTCCCGCGCGGCCATGCGTAATGCGCTCAAGCGCATCCAGACCGGCGAGTACGCCAAGATGTTCATCAACGAGGGCAACAGCAACTATCCCTCGATGACCGCGCGTCGCCGCCTGAACGCCGAGCACCCGATCGAGCAGGTCGGCGAGAAGTTGCGCGGCATGATGCCGTGGATCGCCGCCAACCAGCTGGTCGACAAGTCGAAGAACTGATCCCCGCGATCCGTTCCGGCTGATGCGAGGGCGCGGGTTTCCGCGCCCTCGCTGCGTCTGGAGTCGTCGCGCTTCCGGTATCGTCGTGAGTCGTCGGCCGCTCTGTGTGTAGAATGGGGCGACACCCAAGCCGATGGAAGAGACAGATGAGTCGGGATGCGCACCACAGCGAGCAAGAGCCGGACCAGCCAGGCGACGAGGACCTGGCGAGCACCTTCGTGCGCGAGTCGGAGGTGATCGAGGAGGCCGAGGAGGATGGCCGGAAGGTGCGGCGCAAGGGCGTCTACCTGCTGCCCAACCTCTTCACCACCTCCGCCCTTTTCTCCGGCTTCTTCGCCATGGTGGCCGCCGTGAACGGGGACTTCACCACGGCGTCGATCGCCATCTTCATCGCCATGGTGCTGGATGGCCTGGATGGTCGGGTGGCCCGCCTGACCAACACCCAGAGCGACTTCGGCGCCGAGTATGACAGTCTCTCCGACATGCTCTCCTTCGGTGTGGCGCCTGGCCTGGTGGCGTTCATCTGGATCCTGCAGGACATCGGCAAGACCGGCTGGGTGGTGGCCTTCCTCTATGTGGCCTGCGCCGCGCTGCGACTGGCCCGCTTCAACGTGCAGATCGGCAGCGTCGACAAGAAGTGGTTCATCGGCCTGCCCAGCCCCTCGGCGGCGGCCCTGGTCGCGGCCAGTGTCTGGACCTTCCACAGCTTCGATGCCGATGCCTTCGGCTTCAAGCTGCTGATGCTCTTCGTGGTGGGGACCGCGGGGATACTGATGGTCAGCAATATCCGCTATTACAGCTTCAAGGACGTGGATCTCAAGGGACCGGTGCCCTTCGTCTTCCTGCTGGCCATCGTGCTGGGCTTCGTGGTCATCTCCATCGAGCCCTCGGTGATGCTGCTGCTGCTGTTCGGTGCCTACGTGATCTCCGGACCGGCGATGGCGGTGATGCGCAAGCTGAAGCACACGCCGACCACCCGCTGAGCCTGGCCAGTCATGCCCCGATACGCCCGCTTCGCGCGGGCGTTGTCGTCTCTGCCCGTGGGGCATGTCATCCACAGCCGGTGGTCGCGACATTTTTATTCCCGAGGGCCTTGCGCGGCCTCGGGATAATCCGTAAAGTACGCATCCGCTGCCGGCGACGGGCACACGTTGCAGGCGGTGATGAGTGGCAGAAGTGGTTGTTTCTGTTTGGGTT
>NZ_JASCQP010000015.1 GCF_030010555.1 Halomonas rhizosphaerae | reverse complement strand
GCGGTAGAGGAGCGTCGTGTAAGCCGATGAAGGTGGATCGAGAGGTCTGCTGGAGGTATCACGAGTGCGAATGCTGACATGAGTAACGACAAGGGGAGTGAAAAACTCCCCCGCCGGAAGACCAAGGGTTTCTGTTCGACGCTAATCGGAGCAGAGTGAGTCGGCCCCTAAGGCGAGGCCGAAAGGCGTAGTCGATGGGAAACGGGTCAATATTCCCGTACCTCACTGTATTGCGATGGGGGGACGAAGAAGGCTAGGTGAGCCAGGCGTTGGTTGTCCTGGTGAAAGTCAGTAGGCTGGGGGATCAGGCAAATCCGGTTCCCCAAGGCCGAGAGACGAGACGAACAGACCACGGTCTGGAAGTCATCGATGCCACGCTTCCAGGAAAAGCCTCTAAGCTTCAGATACAGTGGGACCGTACCCCAAACCGACACAGGTGGTCAGGTAGAGAATACCCAGGCGCTTGAGAGAACTCGGGTGAAGGAACTAGGCAAAATGGTGCCGTAACTTCGGGAGAAGGCACGCCGGCATAGGGTGACGGGACTTGCTCCCCGAGCCTGAACCGGTCGAAGATACCAGGTGGCTGCAACTGTTTATTAAAAACACAGCACTCTGCAAACGCGCAAGCGGACGTATAGGGTGTGACGCCTGCCCGGTGCCGGAAGGTTAAGTGATGGTGTTAGCTCACGCGAAGCTCCTGATCGAAGCCCCGGTAAACGGCGGCCGTAACTATAACGGTCCTAAGGTAGCGAAATTCCTTGTCGGGTAAGTTCCGACCTGCACGAATGGCGTAATGATGGCCACGCTGTCTCCACCCGAGACTCAGTGAAATTGAAATCGCAGTGAAGATGCTGTGTACCCGCGGCTAGACGGAAAGACCCCGTGAACCTTTACTATAGCTTCACACTGGACGCTGATGTTGCTTGTGTAGGATAGCTGGGAGGCTTGGAAACCCGGACGCCAGTTCGGGTGGAGCCAACCTTGAAATACCAGCCTGGCATCATTGGCGTTCTAACTCAGGTCCGTGATCCGGATCGAGGACCGTGTGTGGTGGGTAGTTTGACTGGGGCGGTCTCCTCCCAAAGCGTAACGGAGGAGCACGAAGGTACCCTCAGCACGGTTGGAAATCGTGCATTGAGTGCAAGAGCATAAGGGTGCTTAACTGCGAGACAGACACGTCGAGCAGGTACGAAAGTAGGTTCTAGTGATCCGGTGGTTCTGTATGGAAGGGCCATCGCTCAACGGATAAAAGGTACTCCGGGGATAACAGGCTGATACCGCCCAAGAGTTCACATCGACGGCGGTGTTTGGCACCTCGATGTCGGCTCATCACATCCTGGGGCTGAAGTCGGTCCCAAGGGTATGGCTGTTCGCCATTTAAAGTGGTACGCGAGCTGGGTTTAGAACGTCGTGAGACAGTTCGGTCCCTATCTGCCGTGGGCGTTGGATGTTTGAGAAGTGCTGCTCCTAGTACGAGAGGACCGGAGTGGACGCACCTCTGGTGTTCCGGTTGTCACGCCAGTGGCATTGCCGGGTAGCTATGTGCGGACGGGATAACCGCTGAAAGCATCTAAGCGGGAAGCCCCCTTCAAGATGAGACATCCCCGAGGCCTCGAGCCTCCTGAAGGGCCCAGCGAGACCAGCTGGTTGATAGGCCGGGTGTGGAAGCGCTGCAAGGCGTTGAGCTAACCGGTACTAATGGCCCGTGAGGCTTGACCATATAACACCCAAGCGGTCTGCCGATGGCGACCGACAGCCGGATACGACGAGACGTTCTCGCCAGCATGATTCACCGTTTTTCGCCTGACGACCATAGCGTGCGGGAACCACCTGATCCCATGCCGAACTCAGCAGTGAAACCGCTCAGCGCCGATGGTAGTGTGGGGCCTCCCCATGCGAGAGTAGGACATCGTCAGGCACTTATTCAGAAACCCCGGCCATTGGTCGGGGTTTCGTCGTTTCGGGGGCCTCCCCATGAAGAGTCCCGGAGTGCCGGCCAAGTCATCGTCAGGCACCTATCCCGAGAAAACCCCGTGTTCGAAAGAGCACGGGGTTTTTTCATTTCAGGAACCCCGGCTACTGACGACGCTGGGGTTTCCTCGTTTAGGGCCGCCGTTCCTGCGTTGGCACTTCGTACAGCTCGATCGGGGTGCCATCGGGGTCGGCCAGGAAGGTGAAGCGTGCGCCCGTGATCTCGTCGACCCGAATGGGTTCCGGCTGCGCACCACGGGCCCTCAGCAGGTCGATGCAGGCCTCGAGGTCCAAAGTGGCCAGGGCGAGATGACGAAGCCCGCAGGCTTCGGGGTAGCTGGGGCGTGGCGGCGGCGAAGGGAAGGAGAACAGCTCGAGCTGGATACCTCCCGGGAGTTGCAGGTCCAGCTTGTGGCTGTCACGCTCGGCTCGCCAGGTCTCGTGGATGATCTCGGCATCCATCACCTCGAGATAGAAGCGCCGGGCACGGGCGTAGTCGGCAGTGATCAGTGCCACGTGATGGACCCTGACGAGGGGCAGTCGAGGGCGTTCCTTGACCATGGGCGGCCCTAGCGGCAAAGGCTCTCGAGCGCCTCGACGAGGCTGTCCATCTCGTCATCGGTGCCGATGGAGATCCGCAGGTGGTCACGCAGCACCTCGGTGTTGAAGTGGCGCACCAGCACGCCGCGCTCGCGCAGGCCCACGAAGAGCTGGGCGGCATCGAGCTCCGGGTGGCTGACCAGCACGAAGTTGGCCTGCGAGGGCAACACCTGGAAGCCCAGGCTCTCGAGTCGCACCCGGGTGCGTTCGCGGGTGGTGATCACCGCCTCGCGACAGGCCTCGAAGTGCTCGTGGTCCGCCAGGGAGGCGATGCCCAGTGCACTGGCCAGGCTGTCGACGGGGTAGGAGTTGAAGGAGTCCTTGACCCGCTCCAGCCCCTCGATCAGCTCGCGGGAGCCTACGGCATAGCCGAGCCGCAGCCCGGCCAGACTGCGCGACTTCGAGAAGGTCCCGGTGACCAGCAAATTGGGAAAGCGCTCGACCAGCGGCACGGCACTCTCGCCACCGAAGTCCACGTAGGCCTCGTCGACCAGCACCACCGCCTCGGAAACCCGCTCGAGCAGTCCGGCGATGGCCTCGCGTCCGTGGCCATGGCCGGTGGGGGCGTTGGGGTTGGCGAAGATCACCCCGCCGGCATCCTGGCCGAAGGCATCAAGGTCGACGCGCCATTCGGTGTCGAGCGGGTGGGTGCGGCGCTCGACACCATAGAGGCGGCAGTAGACCGGATAGAAGCTGTAGGAGATGGTCGGCATCTCCAGCGGCCGCGCCTGGCGAAAGAAGGCCTGGAAGGCCAGGGCGAGCACCTCGTCGGAGCCGTTGCCGACGAACACCTGCTCTGTCGCTACCCCGAGCTCCGCCGCCAGGGCCTCGCGCAGGGCGCGGGACTCCGGGTCCGGATAGCGCCGCAGGTGGTCGGCGGGGAAGTCGCGCAGGGCGGCCTCGACCCCCGGGGCCGGCGGATAGGGATTCTCGTTGGTGTTCAGCTTGATCAGACGCTCGCGGGGCTGTTCGCCCGGGACATAGGGCGTCAGCTCGCGAACGGCGGGGCTCCAGAACTTGCTCATGGTCACTCGCTCGAGGGGTTGGACTTTGGTCATGGTGACCCGAGCGGCGTGACCGCGCAAGCCACGGCCATGCTAGTCTCGGGGGCCGCCATCGATCATTCGCTGCCTATGGACCCGTGTAATGACCGCCCAGATCCTCGCCACCCTGCTGCCCGTCTTCCTGATCGCCGGCTGCGGGGCCCTCTACGGCCGCTTTCGCACGCCGGATATTCGCGGCCTGAACACCCTGAACATGGAGCTCTTCGTGCCCATGCTGGTGTTCGCCGTGCTCGCCGACCGCCAGGCACCCCTGGCGGACTATGCGAGCCTGGCCCTGGCCGGGGCCGTGGTGGTGCTGGGATCGGGGCTTGTGCTCTGGCCGGTGGCGAAGTGGCTGAAGCTCGAGACCAAGACCTTCCTGCCGCCGATGATGTTCAACAACTCCGGCAACATGGGGATCCCCTTGCTCGTGCTGGCCTTCGGCGAGAAGGCCCTGCCGGCGGCGGTGGTGCTGTTCATCATCGAGATGCTGCTGCACTTCTCGGTGGGGCTCTACATGCTCAGCCCGCATACTCCCCTGTGGCGGCTCCTGCGCATGCCCATCGTGCTGGCGAGCCTGGCGGGCCTCGCGGTCAACCTGGGCGGTGTGCCGCTGCCGGGCTGGTTTCTGGAGGCGCTGCACATGCTGGGCGGGGTCTGCATTCCGCTGATGCTCTTCGCCCTGGGCGTGCGGATGCTGGACATCGACTTCGGCGACTGGAAGACGGGCTTGCTCGGGGCGGTGCTCTGTCCGCTCTCGGGGCTGGTGCTGGCCGTGCCGCTGATCTGGTGGCTCGACCTGTCGGGCCTCCAGGCGGCGGCCCTATGGGTGTTTGCCGCCCTGCCGCCGGCCGTGTTGAACTATCTGGTAGCCGAGCAGTATCGCCAGGAGCCCCACAAGGTGGCCTCGCTGGTGCTGATCGGCAACCTGGGCAGCCTGGTGGTCATGCCGCTGGTGCTGGCACTTATCTTCACCCATGTCTATCCGCTGGCTTGACGCATGGCGGGAAGGCTGTCCGCTGAGGGCACGAGAGGTTATGCTGTCACTCAGGCTGCCGTGCATCACGGCGTCATGCCCATTGGTTAGGAGGACACAAATGCAAATCAGGACCTTGCTGGCCGGCACTGCCCTGGCCGCCCTGTTGGCCGGCTGCGCCGCCGGACCCACCGACCAGGCCGCCGCCCCCGAGATGGAAGCGACTACGGCGACCTACCAGGGAACCCTGCCGTGTCGCAACTGCGACGGCATCGACCTGAACGTGACCCTGAACGGCGAGGAGCAGGATGCGGCCGATGAGCGCACCTTCGACCTCGAGGCCTCCTATCGGGAGCACCCGCAGGACCCGCCGGACGAGAACTACGCGGGTAACTGGGAGGTCCTCGAGGGAACCGAGCAGGATCCCACCGCCACCGTCTACGAGCTGACCCCCGATGGCGAAGGGCAGACCTACTACTTCCTGCGCGTCGATGAGCGGACCCTCGAGCTGATCGATCCTAACCTGCGGCGCTTCCAGAACAGCGAGATGCTGCAGCTCAAGCGCCTGTAAACGTCTGAATGCGCAGTAGCGGGGCGGCCCTCAGGGTCGCCCCTTGTCGTTGCGGGCATGCCATCGGCACGAGGCCCGTGGCGGATGGAAAGATGGCCCTGACCGTGGGAGAGAGCACCGCATGGCCAAAGCGAAGAGCGCCTTCGTCTGCACCGAGTGTGGTGCCGAGTACCGCAAGTGGCAGGGGCAGTGCAGCAGCTGTCAGGAGTGGAACACCCTGAGCGAGGTTCGTCTCTCGGCGGCGCGGCCCGGTGCCGCCACGGGCGCCTCCGCGACCGCGCGCGGCGGCTATGCCGGCGGCCTGTCCCGCGAGTTGGTCGACCTGGCCAGCGTCGACCTCAGCGAGGTACCCAGGCTCTCCTCCACCTTCGCGGAGTTCGACCGGGTGCTGGGCGGAGGCCTGGTGCCGGGGTCGGCGGTGCTGCTCGGGGGACATCCCGGGGCCGGCAAGTCGACCCTGCTGCTGCAGACCGCCTGCAAGCTGGCCCAGTCCCGCCAGGTGGTCTACGTCACCGGCGAGGAGTCGCTCTCCCAGGTGGCGATGCGCGCCCATCGCCTGCAGCTGCCGGTGCAGGGCCTGAAGATGCTGGCCGAGACCAGCATCGAGACCATCCTCGCCGTGGCCGAGCGCGAGCGCCCCGAGATCCTGATCATCGACTCCATCCAGACCATGCACCTGGAGGACATCGCCTCGGCGCCCGGCGGTGTGGCCCAGGTGCGTGAGTCCGCTGCGGCCCTGACCCGCTTCGCCAAGCAGAGCAATACCGTGCTGATGCTGGTGGGGCACGTCACCAAGGACGGCAGCCTGGCGGGCCCCAAGGTGCTGGAGCACATGATCGATGCCTCGCTGCTGCTCGAGGGCGGGGCGGACTCCCGCTTTCGCACACTCCGTGGCCAGAAGAACCGTTTCGGCGCGGTCAACGAGCTCGGGGTGTTCGCCATGCTCGAGCACGGCCTCAAGGAGGTGAAGAATCCCAGCGCCATCTTCCTCTCGCGCAACGAGGAGCAGAGTGCCGGCAGCCTGGTGATGGTGGTCTGGGAGGGCACTCGGCCGATCCTCGTGGAAGTCCAGGCGCTGCTCGACGAGTCGGCGCTGGGCAACCCGCGCCGCGTCGCCGTGGGCCTCGATCAGAATCGCCTGGCCATGCTGCTGGCGGTGCTGCATCGCCATGGCGGGCTGTTCACCGGGGACCAGGACGTCTTCCTCAACGTGGTCGGCGGGGTCAAGGTGCTGGAGACCAGCGCCGACCTCGCGGTGCTGCTGGCGGCGGTCTCCAGCCTGCAGAACCGGCCGCTCCCCCGGGAGCTGGTGGTGTTCGGCGAGGTGGGGCTCTCCGGCGAGATCCGCCCGGTACCCAGTGGCCAGGAGCGCATCGTCGAGGCGGCCAAGCACGGCTTCAAGCGGGCCATCGTGCCCCGCGGCAATGCCCCCAAGCGCTCGCCCGAGGGCATGGAGGTGGTTGCCGTGGACAAGCTCGCCGAGGCCCTTGACGCCCTCTAGGCCCCCCACTCTGATGTAGAATGCGGGTAGTGAATGCCAAGGAGAACGAGATGAGCGCCATCCGCCTGACCCAGTACAGCCACGGCGCCGGCTGCGGCTGCAAGATCGCCCCCGACGTGCTTGACGGTATCCTCGCCAAGGCCGGCCCGGGGGCCAGCCACTCGCGGCTGATCGTCGGCAACCAGGGGCGCGAGGACGCCGCCGTCTATGACCTGGGCGACGGTCGCGGCATGATCGCCACCACCGACTTCTTCATGCCGATCGTCGATGACCCCTTCGACTTCGGCCGTATCGCGGCGATCAATGCCATCAGCGACGTCTATGCCATGGGCGGCAAGCCGGTGCTGGCGCTGGGCATCCTCGGCTGGCCGCTGGACAAGCTCGGCGCCGACGTCGCCGGCGACGTGGTGTCCGGTGCCCAGGCGGTGTGTCGCGAGCTCGGCCTGGCGCTTGCCGGGGGCCACTCCATCGACGCCCCGGAGCCGATCTTCGGCCTGGCGGTCAACGGCCTCGTCGACCTCGAACATCTAAAGCTCAACAAGGGCGCGAAGCCCGGCGACCTGCTGTTCCTCACCAAGCCGCTGGGGGTGGGCCTGCTGACCACGGCCGAGAAGCAGGGGCTGATCGAGCCCGGCCACCAAGGCCTGGCGCGGGAGACCATGCTCAAGTCCAATGCCATCGGCATGGAGCTTGCGAAGGTCAAGGGTGTGCATGCCATGACCGACGTCACCGGCTTCGGCCTCGCCGGACACCTCGCCGAGATCTGCACGGCCAGTGGCGTGGCCGCCCGGGTCAACTTCCGCCGCCTGCCGCGGCTGGCCGAGGCCGAGGCCTACCGCCGTCAGGGCGCGGTGCCCGGCGGCACCAAGCGCAACCGCGAGGCGCTGGGCGCGAGTCTGCCGCAGATGGACGAGGCCCACTGGCAGTGGCTCTGCGACCCGCAGACCTCCGGTGGCCTGCTGCTCTCGGTGCACCCCTCCTGGGAGGACGATGTGGAACGCATCGGCCGCCAGCACGGCATCGAGCTTGTGCCCTTCGGCGAGGTCGTCAAGGCCGGCGGGCAAGCGTTGATCGAGGTGCGTGGATGAGCCTGCCGCTGGTCGAGCCCGACCTCGCACTGCTGCGAGAAGGGCGCGTGCTGATCGATGTCCGCGCGCCGGTGGAGTTCGCCCAGGGTGCCCTGCCAGGGGCAGTCAACCTGCCGCTGATGGACGACGAGGAGCGCCACCTCGTGGGGATCGCCTACAAGGCGCATGGCCAGGACGCCGCCATCGCCCTGGGGGAGCGGCTGGTCAGCGGCGGCCTCAAGGCGGCGCGGGTCGCCGCCTGGCAGCGGCTTCTCGCCGCCCATCCCGATGCCATCATCTACTGCTTCCGTGGCGGGCTGCGCTCCCAGGTCGCCCAGCAGTGGCTGGCGGATGTCGGCACCCTGCGCCCGCGCATCCGCGGCGGCTGGAAGGCGATGCGCCAGGCCCTCTGCGCACGCATCGACGGTGCGGCCGAACAGCCGCTGCTGGTGGTGGGCGGCCTCACCGGCTGTGCCAAGACGCCGCTGATCCTGGCTCTCGACAATGGGCTCGACCTGGAGGGCTGTGCTCGCCACAAGGGCTCGGCCTTCGGGCGCCACCCGCTGCCGGCGCCCAGCCAGATCGACTTCGAGCATGCCATGGGGCGGCGCCTGCTGGACCTGCCCGGGCCGGTGGTGGTGGAGGACGAATCCCGGCGCATCGGGGCGGCCAATATCCCGCTGCGCTTCTGGGAAGGCATGGTGTCGGCACCGCGCATCCGCATCGAGATGCCGCTGGACTGGCGGCTGGCGCAGATCCGCAAGGACTACATCGATGACCTCTGGGAAGTCCATCGCCGGCAGTTCGGCGACTGGCTGGGCTGGGCGCTGATGCGCAAGCAGCTCGCCGCCGCCCTGGGCAGGTTGCGCAAGCGCCTGGGCAGCGAACGACTGGCACGCCTGCAGCGGCTACAGGCGCTCGCCTTCCGCGAGCATGAACGGGGCAACCGCCAGGCCCATGAGGCGTGGCTGGCCCCGCTGCTGACCGAATACTACGACCCGCTCTATCGCCACCAGCTGGAGAAGCACCCCGAGCGCCACTTCCTCCACGTCGGCGACTGGGAGAGTTGCCTGCAGGTCGCCAGGGAGTGGTCCGCCGAGGCGCGCCGGGACGGCCGGCCGCAGCCCCAGTCGGCCTGAGCCCTCATGCCGCGGCCGTGCTGCCCAGCCACTGGCTGAGCAGGCGGTCGAGCAGCGGGGCCAGCCGGTCGAAGCGCCTTGGGTCGTCGAGCATTGCCGCCCGGTCCTGGGCATGGAGGCTGGTCTCGCTGCCCTCGGGCGGCGCCTGATGGTCGAGCAGGGCGGTGACGCTGGCGGCGGTGGCCTCCAGATGGCAGAGCAGGGCCACCACCCGGCCGTCGTCCCAGGTGAAGCCCTGCAGCGAACTGGCCTCGCTGCGGCCCAGCGCCAGGGCATAGTCGGGCAGCGCGAAGACCTCGCGGTGCCACATGAAGGCCTCGAAGGTGTCAGGCAGGTCGACGGGGCTCAGCGGGGCGAGGTCCACCCGGTGCCAGCCGGTCTCGGCCACGGTGCCGCGGGCCACCACCGCCCCCAGCGCCTCGGCGATCAGCCGGGCGCCGAAGCCGATCCCCAGCAGCGGCTTGTTGGCGTCCAGCGCCTGGTGGATCAGCTTGCGCTCGCCTCTGAGCCAGGGGCACTGGCCATCCTCGAGGCTGCCCTCCGGGCCGTCGAGCACGATCAGCGCATCGCCGTCGGCCAGCCGCGGCGGCAGCTCCCCCGCATCGAGGTGGAAGACGGTATGGCTGTGGCCCATGCTGGCAAGCCAGTCGGCGATGCGGGCCGGTCCCTGGTGGGGGCTGTGCTGGAGAAGGTGAACGTGCATGCGGGCCTCGCCTTGATGGAATACCGAGTGACGGACGGGACGGAGCGCAAGGGTACATGAAGCCGGAGCTGCGGGAACAGATACTGACCATCCTGGCCGAGATCCCGCCCGGCCGGGTGACCACCTACGGGCGCATCGCCGCGATGACCGAGGGCGCCACGCCGCGCCTGGTGGCACGGGCCCTGCGTGAGCTGCCCACCGGCCACGGCCTGCCCTGGTTCCGGGTCATCACCGCCTCCCGCAAGCTGGCCGATCACGGCGGGGCCGATGAGCAGCGCAAGCGGCTGGTCGCCGAGGGCGTGCTGTTCGATCCCCGTGGGCGTGCCCCGGCGGAGCTTCTATGGCCTTGATCTGCGAAACGTCAGCGGGGCTGATTCGGCGACAGGCCTATGGGGAGGCGCTGTGAACCCATCCCTGGGCGCTACCGACGCCTTCCCTTGCGTAGGACCTCCCCTCCGGCCTGCCCCCGACGCCCCTTGCCATCCATCGAGAACTCGGACAACAGGATCCCAAGGAGACTCCATGAGCGGCTTCTTCCAACGCCTGCAGCAGCTCGACCCGCGACGCCAGCAGGCCTTCATGGCGGCGCTCTGCGAGCGACTGCTGCCCAACTACCGCCTCTACGCCGAAACCACCGGCCAAGGCGACCCGCATGGCATCAGGGTGATCCTGGACCTGGTCTGGGAGCGGCTGGCGGTGAAGGAGGCACGCATCGACTTCGACCGCCAGGCCGAGAAGCTCGCCGACCTGGAGCCCCCCGGCGAAGACGACAGCTTCGGTGCCCGTCGTGCCCTGGAGGCGGTGGTGGCCCTCTCGGCGCTGCTCGACACCCTGCGCGGCGAGGCCCCGGAGGCGGTGCTGGAGGTCAGCCGGGCGTCCCGCAGCGGGGTGCGAGCCTATATCGAGCTCACCGAGGGCGAGGAGGACGCCGCGCGGCTGGGCGAGCTGGTGCGCGGCCATCCGCTGATGGCGGACGAGAACGACTTCCAGGACGCGGTGCTCGAGGCCGTGGAGGCGGGAGAGCTGGATCGCGAGGCACTCAAGGCGCTGCGTCGGCTGGGGCGCAACGAGGGCGTCAGCAACCTGGGCCTCTCCGCCGAGGAGTAGACCCAGGCCGGCCAGAATGCAAGGGGCTCGCCAAATGGCGAGCCCGTCGTTTTCCTACAGCCGCATCTCGATCCCCCGCTCGGCCATGTAGCGCTTGGCCTCGGGAATGGTGTATTCGCCGAAGTGGAAGATGCTGGCCGCCAGCACCGCGTCGGCGCCGCCCTCGATGACGCCCTCGACCAGGTGGTCGAGGTTGCCGACCCCGCCGGAGGCGATCACCGGCACGCTCACCGCGTCTGCGATGGCGCGGGTCACCCCCAGGTCGAAGCCGACCTTGGTGCCGTCGCGATCCATGCTGGTCAGCAGCAGTTCTCCGGCGCCGTAGGCCACCATCTGCTTCGCCCACTCCACGGCATCCAGCCCGGTGGGGCGGCGTCCGCCATGGGTGAAGATCTCCCAGCGGTCCGGCTCGCCTTCCCCGGAGACCTTCTTGGCGTCGATGGCCACCACGATGCACTGGCTGCCGAAGCGCTCGGCGGCCTCGTGCACGAAGTCGGGATTGGTCACCGCGGCGGTGTTGATCGACACCTTGTCGGCGCCGGCGTTGAGCATGGTGCGGATGTCGTCGCAGGTGCGGATGCCACCGCCCACGGTCAGGGGGATGAACACCTCGCCCGCGATGCGCTCGACCATCTCCACCGTGGTGTCGCGGTCCTCGTGGCTCGCCGTGATGTCGAGGAAGGTGATCTCGTCGGCGCCCTGCTGGTTGTAGCGCTGGGCGATTTCCACCGGGTCACCGGCGTCGCGGATGCCGATGAAGTTGACGCCCTTGACCACGCGGCCGGCGTCCACGTCCAGGCACGGAATGATGCGCTTGGCGAGTCCCATGGATCAGCTCCCCTTGTGGCTGAGTTCGTCGCAGAGCCGTTGCGCCTCGGCCACGTCGAGGCTGCCCTCGTAGATGGCCCGCCCGGTGATGGCCCCCAGGATCCCCGGCTCGCCGGCCGCGATCAGGGCGCGCAGGTCATCGAGGTCGGTCACCCCGCCGGAGGCGATCACCGGCAGGCCCCCCTCGCGGGCAAGCTGAGCGGTGGCCTCGACGTTGACGCCGGACATCATGCCGTCGCGGGCGATGTCGGTGTAGACGATGCTGGAGACGCCGTCGTCGGCGAAGCGCTTGGCCAGGTCAGTGGCCTTCACCGTCGAGACCTCGGCCCAGCCGTCGGTGGCCACGAAGCCATCCCGGGCGTCCAGGCCGACGATCACGTGGCCGGGAAAGGCCTTGCACATCTCGCCGACGAAGGCCGGTTCCTTGACCGCCTTGGTGCCGATGATCACGTAGGAGACCCCCGCCTCGAGGTAGTGCTCGATGGTACGGGCGCTGCGGATGCCGCCGCCGATCTGGATGGGCAGGTCGGGCCAGGCGCGGGCGATGGCGGTGACCGCCTCGCCGTTGACCGGCGTGCCCTCGAAGGCGCCGTTCAGGTCGACCAGGTGGAGGCGCCGGACGCCGGCCTCGACCCAGCGGGCGGCCATGGCCACCGGGTCGTCGCCATAGGTGGTGGCATCGTCCATGCGGCCCTGCTTGAGGCGGACGCACTTGCCGTCCTTGAGGTCGATGGCGGGAATTACCAGCATGTCAGTGTCCTCGGTTGGCGCGGCCACGGGCGCCCTGAATGGTGGCGCGGCGGCCACTCCCGTGAAGTGTGTCGCCGCTCAGGGCGTCCATTGAACGAAGTTTTCCAGCAGCTTGAGGCCGGCCCGGGAGCTCTTCTCCGGGTGGAACTGCACGGCGAAGGTGGCATCGCGGCCGATGGCCACATGGGCATTCACGCGACCATACTCGGTGGTGCCGAATACCGTGGCGTCGTCGGTGGCGTCGACATAGTAGCTGTGCACGAAGTAGAAGTGCTCGTCCTGGTCGATGCCTGCCCACAGGGGGTGGTCATGGTGCTGGTGCACCAGGTTCCAGCCCATGTGGGGCACCTTGAGGCGATTGTTCCGGTCATCGCGCATGTCGGTCGGGAACTTCCTCACCTCGCCGCGCAGGAAACCCAGACAGCCGATGCCGCCGTTCTCCTCGCTATGATCGAGCAGCATCTGCTGGCCGACGCAGATGCCGAGCAGCGGCTTGGCCTGGCGGGCGAGCAGTTCCTCGACCAGGCCACGCAGTTCGGTCTTCTCGAGCTCGCCCATGCAGTCGCGGATGGCGCCCTGGCCGGGCAGCACCAGGCGGGTGGCGCCGCGGATGCGACGGGCATCCCGCGTCACGATCACGTTCTCGTGGGTGACGTGTTCCAGTGCCTTGGCGACGGAATGCAGGTTGCCCATCCCGTAGTCGATGACGGCAATGGTCATGGAGCGCTCCTCGTGTGATCGTTTGGCGGCCTCAGAGACTGCCCTTGGTGGACGGCATCTGGCCGGCCATGCGCGGGTCCGGTGCCACGGCCATGCGCAGCGCGCGGCCGAAGGCCTTGAAGATGGTTTCCGCCTGATGGTGGGCGTTGAAGCCCTTCAGGTTGTCGATGTGCAGGGTCACCCGGGCATGGTTGACGAAGCCCTGGAAGAACTCCCAGAACAGCTGGGTATCCAGGCGGCCGATGCTGGCGCGGGTGAACTCGACGTCCATGAAGAGTCCCGGGCGGCCGGAGAAGTCTACCACCACCCGCGACAGGGCCTCGTCCAGGGGGACGTAGGCATGGCCGTAGCGGTGGATGCCGCGCTTGTCGCCGATCGCCTGATGGAAGGCCTGGCCCAGGGTGATGCCGAGGTCCTCTACGGTATGGTGGTCATCGATGTGCAGGTCGCCCACCGCCTCGATGTCGAGGTCTATCAGGCCATGGCGGGCCACCTGGTCGAGCATGTGGTCGAGGAAGGGCACGCCGGTCTCGCAGGCCAGGCGCCCCTCGCCGTCGAGATTGATGGTCACCGTGATCTGGGTTTCCCGGGTGTTCCGGGTGACCGTGGCGATACGCTCGGACATGTCGGGTCTCCAGCGCCGGGGCGCGTGTCGAGAGGGGCCGGTGATGGCCACCGGCCGGCAAGGCGGAAGGGCGCCGGGTGCTGTGCCTGACGCCGCGAGCCTGCCATTATAGTGAATCGCCTGCCCCATCCGCTACAATGCGGGCCATTACAGTGGTGGCGACCCCGCCGCCCCGGCTCAAGGAGAATCACGCATGCCGGTGACCCTTCAACAGGTCGACCAGGCCGCCTGGGAAGCGGATGCCCAGATACGCCTCGACCTCGCGCGCATCTACGCCGACGCTCCCGCCGAGCGCCTGCCCTTGCCCGTGGACGACTTCATCCGAGACCATCTCGCGAGTGGCCACCTGTTCAGCTGCGCCCGCTTCAACGACCGGCTGCTGGGCGCTGTGGCGGTGAAGCCCGACCAGGACGCCTGGTGGCTGTCGAACCTCTGCGTGCGCAGGACGACCCGGCGGCGCGGCGTCGGCTCACGGCTGCTGGCGCTGGTCAGCGAGAGCGCCCATGCCGAGGGACGTCGCCTCTATGCCGACTCCACCCACCTCCCGGTGGCCGACCAGATGCTGCTTGCCCGGCTCGGCTACCGGCTCACCAAGGACGGCGACTACTTCGAGCTCGACCTGTCACCGCGGGGAGGCCAGCAATGAAGCGCCTGTTGCGGACCCTGCTTGCCGCCATCGGCGTGCTCGGCCTGGTGATGGTCGGCGCTGTGGTCTATGTCACCACCTTCTTCGACCCCAATGACCTCAAGCCGCGGCTGGTCGAGGTGGTGCGAGAACACAGCGGGCTGGAACTGACCCTGGATGGCTCCCTCTCCTGGTCCTTCTACCCCCGTCTGGGGGTGGGCGTGGAGAAGGCCGAGGCCCGCCTGCCGGATCAGGCGGTCGACTCGACGCCCTTCGCCGCCTTCTCCCACGCCGAGGTCAGCCTCGCCTTCACGCCGCTGCTGCGCGGGGAGATCGCCATCGACGGCCTGACCCTCGAGGGCCTCTATCTCGACCTTCGGCGCGACGCCCAGGGGGAGGGTAACTGGGAAGTGCTGCTCGAGCAGCTCAGAGAGAGCAGCGAGGAGGCCGAGGCCGCCCTGGCCCCGGCCAGCGCCGGGCCCGACCCCGACATCGACACCGGCCTTTCGGTGGCGCTCAACGTCGCCAGCGTGCAGGTCCGGGACGGTGAGGTGCGTTTCCGCGATGCCCTGGGCGATCGCGAACTGCTCTTCGAGAACGTCCAGGTCAGTGGCAGCAACGTCAATCCCGGGCGGGCCTTCCCGGTCGCGTCCTCCTTCCGGCTGACGGCCCACGAGGGCCTCGACTGGCGGGAGCAGGAGCGTGAGGCGCGTCTGGTCAGCGACGTCTCCCTGGAGGGCCGGGTGGCCCTGGGCCTGGCGGAGGGCCGGCACGTGCTGGAGGGGCTGAGCCTGGAGACGGTCAACCGTCTCGCCGGTCTCGACAGCGAACAGAAGGTCAACCTTCAGGGCGCCGAGCTGGTCGTGAACGTCGCCGACGGCAGCCTGCAGCTGGAGGAGGGGCAGCTCGACGCCAGCCTCAAACATCCGCGCCTGGGCGAGAAGGTGGCGCCGCTGTCGCTGGCGTTCTCCCTGGATGCCGACCTCGACGAGCAGAGCGCCCGCCTGCGCGACATGGCGCTCACCGGCCCCGACGGCCTGGAGCTCAACGGTAACCTCAACTTCAGCGACCTCGCCGAGGCACCGGCCTACACCGGCCAGCTGCGCCTGGCGCCGCTGTCGCTGCGTCCCTGGCTGGCGCGGCTCGACATGATGCCCGAGATGGCCAATGGCGAGGCGCTCTCCGACGTGGCGCTGACCAGCCCCGTCAGCGGCGACCTCGAACGCTTCGAGCTCGCCGGCCTGACCCTGGTGCTGGACGGCAGCACCTTCACCGGCCGCCTGGCGGGGCAGTACGATGGTGAACAACTCGCCGCCGACCTGCAGGGTGACCAGCTCGACGTGGACGGCTACCTGCCGCCCCCGGGAGTGGAGGACGACGGCGCCTCGTTGTGGCGCCTGCCGGGCGTCCGCCGGGCCCATGCCGCCGAGTCGGACGCCCTGATGCCGACGGGTTGGCTGGCCGCACTCACGCTCGATGCTCACCTGTCCCTGGGTGAGCTGCGTCTGGCGGGGCTGGACTTTCAGGACGTCGACCTGACCCTCGAGGGGCGTGACGGGCGCCATCGCCTGGTCGCCTTCGAGTCGCGCTTCCACGATGGCCGCCTGGCCGCCGACGGTGCCCTCGACATGCGCGAGACGCCGGCCCGCTGGCAGCTGGCGCCGAAGGTCGAGCGGGTGCGCCTGGAGTCGTTGCTCGAGGCCCTCGGCAACGAGCCCGCCCCCTTGAGCGGGCGCTTCAGCGGCGAGGGCGAGCTCGCCACCCGTGGCAACACCCTGGTGGAGCTCAGGCGCCATCTGGGCGGCAACCTCGCCACCCGCGTCGAGGAGGGCGCGATTCCCGGGGTCAACATCTCCCGGGAGCTGTGCACCACGGCCGCCGCCCTGGAGGGCGAGCAGCTCGACCGCGAATGGCGCGACGAGACCCGCTTCGAGCGCATCCGTGCCACCCTCAAGCTGGATGAAGGTACCGCCAGGAGCGACGATCTTCTGGTCACGCTGCCCGGCATGGAGGTGGGCGGCAAGGGCGAACTGGACCTGGTCAGCGAGCAGTTCGACCTGCGTGCCGCCGTACGGCTGGTCAATGCCGAGAACGCTCCCTGTGAGGTCAACCGGCGCCTGGAGCGGGTGCCGCTGCCGGTGCGCTGCGAGGGGCAGCTGGACGGTGACAGTGCCGAATGGTGCCGCGTCGACCGCCAGGCCTTCCAGGGCACCCTGGCCGAGCTGCTGCGGGACGAGGCCTCGCAGCGGGCCGGCGAGGAGGTCGAGAAGCGCCTCGAGGGCGCCGCCGAGAAGATCGACGAGCGCATCGGCGAGGAAGCCGGCAAGGAACTTCGCGACGCCCTGAAGGGTCTATTCAATTGAGCAACACGTACGACCAGTCCCTGCGCCGACTTCCCCAGTCGGCGCTTTTTTGCGCGCAGTGAGAGCCCCATGACGGACATGCCGCCAGCCATCCTGCCACCGGAGCGCTTCCAGCAGCGCCTGCTCGCATGGTTCGACGAGCACGGCCGCCACGATCTGCCCTGGCAGCACGAACGCAGCCCCTACCGGGTGTGGGTCTCGGAGATCATGTTGCAGCAGACCCAGGTGGCCACGGTGATCCCCTACTTCGAGCGCTTCATGACACGCTTTCCCGACGTGGCGTCGCTGGCGGCGGCCGACCAGGACGAGGTACTGCACCTGTGGACCGGGCTTGGCTATTACGCCCGGGGGCGCAACCTCCACAAGGCCGCTCGGGTGGTGGCCGATCAGCATGATGGGGCGTTTCCCGTCCACAGCCTCGACGAGATGGCGGCGCTGCCCGGCATCGGCCGCTCCACGGCCGGGGCGATCATCGCCCAGAGCACCGGGCGGCGCGCGGTGATCCTCGACGGCAACGTCAAGCGCGTCCTCACGCGCCTGCACACCGTGGAGGGCTGGCCGGGACGACCGGCGGTAGAACGGCGGCTGTGGGCTTTGGCCGAGCACTACACGCCCGACGAGCGGCTGGTCGACTTCACCCAGGCGATGATGGACCTGGGCGCGACCCTCTGCCGGCGCGGCACCCCGGACTGCGCTCGCTGTCCCTTCGAGGAGGTCTGCGTCGCCCACGCCCGCGGCGAGGAGAAGCTCTTCCCCGAGGGCAAGCCGAGGAAGGCCCTGCCCACGCGCACCACCCTCATGCTGCTCCTGCAGGACCGGGAGGGGCGCGTGCTGCTCGAGCAGCGCCCCTCCAGCGGCCTCTGGGGCGGGCTCTGGAGTCTGCCGCAGTTCGACGATGCCGAGGCGCTGCGGGCCTGGCTGGACGCCCGGGCACCGGGCAGCGCGCTCGAGCCTGCCTGGGCGCCCTTCACCCATGTCTTCAGCCATTTCCGCCTCGAGATCACCCCGCAGCCGGCACGCATCGGTCGGCTGGACGCGGTGGACGAGGCGCGCTGCTGGTACGATCCCTCCGATCCCGCCAGCATCGGCCTGGCGGCGCCGGTCAAGGCGCTGCTGGCGTCCCTGGCGCCCTTCGCGCTGACTACCACTGCCGGGCCCTGACACCCGCACGAGGAGAGACCTAATGAGCCAGACCGTCTTCTGTCGCAAGTACCAGAAGGAAATGGACGCCCTGCCGTTCCCGCCGCTGCCCGGCAAGAAGGGCCAGGAGATCCAGGCCAGCGTTTCCCGCCAGGCCTGGGAGGAGTGGCAGGCGCTGCAGACTCGCCTGATCAACGAGAAGCACCTCAACATGCTCGACGCCGCCTCCCGGGAGTACCTGATGGAGCAGATGGAGCGCTTCCTCGACAACCGCGAGACCGACCAGGCCGAAGGCTATGTTCCCCGGGGCGAGTAGCCCCCATGTCGCCGATCCTCGGCCATCTTTCTGAAACGGAAGGGGTTGACGGAAACGGCCCGCTGGGGTTTAATACGCACCGTTGGCAGCGGCCAGATAGCTCAGTCGGTAGAGCAGGGGATTGAAAATCCCCGTGTCGGCGGTTCGATTCCGTCTCTGGCCACCAATCTGCTGGGGTATAGCCAAGTGGTAAGGCACCGGTTTTTGGTATCGGCATTCCCAGGTTCGAATCCTGGTACCCCAGCCACGCCAACCCTGTTTCCGATTCTGTGACTCGAGTCGGTTCCCGAGCCGGCATAGCTCAGTTGGTAGAGCAACTGACTTGTAATCAGTAGGTCGCGGGTTCGACTCCTGCTGCCGGCACCATCAAGCACCGGGAAGTCCCTGGCCCATCGCCAGGAAAACCAAGAGTCGCAGCATAGAAGAGGCCACCCGTCGAGGTGGCTTTTTTCGTTGCCCTTGAAACCCCCTAGGGCGTCACCATATGGCCTCGTGCGGCTCCTTCACTGGGGTCGCCCGCGGCTGTCCTGCCGTCGGAACATGTTCGAACTGAGACTGATCACGGAGTCACAGGAGGTGATTGGATGTCAGTGCAGACATCGTCCTATCGCACGCTGGAACAGGCTGACCTCAACGCCGTCGTCGATTCTCCCGACCCCCAGAGCCGCGTGAAGAGCGCGCCGCGCCCGGGCCAGGATCCCTATCCGACCCGGCTGGCCGAGCCGTTGGACATGCCATGGCTCAGCCGCCACGAAGGGGTGGTCAAGGGACGTGCCGAGGAAGGGCCACTGAGCCAGGCGCAGCTCGATGCGTTCGAGCGCCAGGGGTTCCTCTTCGAGCCCGGCTTCATCACTGGCGACGAGCTCGCCGAGCTGCGCCGGGAACTCGAGACCCTGCTCGACAACGACGACTTCCGCGGCCGCGACTTCAGCATCACCGAGCCCCAGGGCAACGAGATCCGCTCGCTGTTCGCCGTGCACTTCCTCTCGCGGCGCTTCTCGCGCCTGGCCCATGACGCTCGCCTGATGGGCCGTGCCCGCCAGATCCTCGGCGGGGAGGCCTACGTCCACCAGTCGCGCATCAACTACAAGCCCGGCTTCGAGGGCAAGGGCTTCAGCTGGCACTCGGACTTCGAGACCTGGCACGCCGAGGACGGGATGCCGGCCATGCATGCGGTGAGCGCCTCCCTCGTGCTCACCGACAACCACCCCTTCAACGGGCCGCTGATGCTGGTGCCGGGTTCCCACAAGGTCTTCGTGCCCTGCCTGGGGGAGACCCCGGACGACAACCACAAGCAGTCGCTCAAGCAGCAGGAAGTCGGGGTGCCGGGCCGCGAGGCGCTGCGCGCGCTGATCGACCGGCACGGCATCGATGCGCCGACCGGCGCGGCGGGCGGCCTGTTGCTGTTCGACTGCAACGTGCTGCATGGCTCCAACGCCAACATGTCGCCTGATCCGCGCAGCAACGCCTTCTTCGTCTACAATCGCCTCGACAATCGCTGCGTCGCCCCCTTCGGGGCAGGCCGTCGTCGTCCGCGTTTCCTGGCCCACGAGCCGGGCGAGCGCTGGTCGCCCGAGACGCCATCGTGAGTGGCCGGCCACCGCCGTACGCTGGACCCATGATGTCGCTGGGGTAGACTGAAGGGCTTGTCGCCTGACCGCGGCGGCGACCACCAGAAGGAGAAGAATCGCCATGCGCTTCGTGCCCCGTTTCACCGATGGCCAGCCATTCCCCGAGCCATTGGGCAAGATCGTCTGCGTCGGTCGCAACTACGCCGACCATGCTCGAGAGCTGGACAACCCGGTGCCCAGCGAGCCCCTGCTGTTCATCAAGCCGGCAACCGCTGCCGTGCCCCTGGAGCAGCCGGTCGACGCGCCCTTCGCGCGGGGTGAGGTGCACTACGAGACGGAGCTGGCGCTGCTGATCGGCGAGGAACTCTCCCATGTCACGGCCGACGAGGCCGAGCGGGGCATCGTCGGCATTGGGCTGGCCCTGGACCTGACCCTGCGTGACGTCCAGTCGCGCCTCAAGGAGAAGGGGCACCCCTGGGAGATCGCCAAGGCCTTCGACGGCGCCTGCCCGCTCTCGTCCTTCCTGCCGCTCTCGCAGGTGCCCAACTGGAGCGGGCTCTCCTTCACCCTGGAGGTCGACGGCGAGCCGCGCCAGCACGGTGAAGGGGCAGACATGCTCTTCCCGGTGGCGACCCTGGTGGCGGAGATGAGCCGCCACTTCACGCTGCAGCCGGGCGACGTGGTGCTCACCGGCACCCCGGCCGGCGTGGGGCCGCTGGAGCGTGGCGCGACGCTGCACTTCACCCTCACCGGCGGGCTGGAGGTCACGACCCGCGTCGTGGAATAGGGTGACACCGCACTGGATCCCAGACGAAGACGCCCCGCAGTTCAAGGCTGCGGGGCGTCTTCGCGTTCCGGGCGGCGTGCTGCGCTCACTCCAGGTAGGTGTAGCCCTCCAGGCCATCCGAGAGGTCGTCGAGGAAGGCCTGCTGTTCGGCTCGCTCCAGGCCGCTGCGCGCGAGCTGCTCGGCCAGCCGCTCGCGCAGGGCAGCGACGTCGAAGTTGACGTAGCCGAGCACGTCGGCGACCCGGTCGCCTTGCTGGATCTGGCTGATCGACCAGCGGCCGTTGCCGTCCAGGGCGGCATCCGCCGAGTCGGTGTCGCCGAACAGGTTGTGCAGGTCGCCGAGGATCTCCTGGTAGGCGCCGACCATGAAGAAGCCCAGCAGCTTCTCGTCGCCCTCCTGCCACTCGGGCAGCGGCAGGGTGGTCTCCACCCCCTGGCCATCCACGTAGCCGTCGATGCGTCCGTCCGAGTCGCAGGTGATGTCCTGGATCACGCCGCGGCGCACCGGCTCGTGGTCCAGGCCGGTCAGCGGCAGCACCGGGAAGATCTGCTGGATGCCCCAGACGTCGGGCACCGACTGGAACAGCGAGAAGTTAACGAACAGCTTGTCGGCGAGCTTCTCGGCCAGCTCGTCGTCGATCTCGCGATGGGCGCGGTTGCGGGTATCGAGCCGCGCACGCAGCCGAGCACAGGCGGCGAAGTAGACGCCCTCGCCCTCGGCCCGGGCGGTGATGTCGGTCAGCCCCATCACGAAGCGCTCGTGGAGCTCGCCCATGGCCTGCACCAGGTCGTG
This sequence comes from Halomonas rhizosphaerae, assembly GCF_030010555.1. GTDB lineage: Bacteria > Pseudomonadota > Gammaproteobacteria > Pseudomonadales > Halomonadaceae > Halomonas > Halomonas rhizosphaerae. Next base: position 109,421 of record NZ_JASCQP010000015.1, on the reverse strand, counting down.
CCAGGCCTCCACCAGGCCGCGCGGCTCGGCCTGGTCGTGCAGCAGCTCGTGGACGCGCCACAGCTCGTCGACCTGGGGGTCGCCCTCGACGCGGCGCGGGGGTGCCTCGTCACCGATGCGCTCCTCGCCGATCACGTTGGTGATCAGCACCGCATGGTGGGCGGTGAGTGCCCGGCCCGACTCGCTGATCAGGTGGGGCTGGGGCAGCTCGAATTCCTGGCAGGCCAGGCGGAAGGCGTACACCACGTTGCGGGCGTACTCCAGCATGGAGTAGTTGGCGGAGCAGAAGCTGCGCGAGCGGGTGCCCTCGTAGTCGACACCGAGGCCGCCGCCCACGTCCACGGTGTCCACTGGTGCGCCCAGCGCCACCAGGCTCTGGTAGAAGCGCGCGCACTCGCGCAGGCCACGCTGGATGTCGCGGATGTTGGCGATCTGCGAGCCGAGGTGGAAGTGCACCAGCTGCAGGCTGGCCAGGGCATCGGCCTCGCGAAGCTGATCCACTACCGCCAGCACCTGGCTGGCGGTGAGGCCAAACTTGGACTTCTCGCCGCCGGTGTTCTGCCAGCGGCCGCGTCCCACGGTGGCCAGGCGGGCGCGCAGGCCGATGCGCGGCGTGACGCCGATGCGCTCTGCCTCCTCGAGGATCAGCGGCAGCTCGGAGAGCTTCTCCACCACCAGGTAGACCCGATGGCCGAGCTTCTCGCCCATCAGCGCCAGGCGCACGTACTCGCGGTCCTTGTAGCCGTTGCAGACGATCAGCGAAGGGCCGTCGCCGGAGAGCGCCAGTACGGCGAGCAGCTCCGGCTTGCTGCCGGCCTCGAGTCCCACCCGGCCATGGCCGCGCTCCTGGGTGCCGAGGATCTCTTCCACCACCCGGCGCTGCTGGTTGACCTTGATCGGGTAGACCGCGGTGTAGCCGCCGCCGAACTCCTCCTCCTGCATGGCGGTATCGAAGGCGGCGCAGAGCTGCTCGACACGGTCGTGGAGGATGTCGGTGAAGCGCACCAGCACCGGCAGGCGCAGCCCGGCCTGGCGGAGCTCGGTCACCAGGTCGTCCAGCGGCAGGGCCGGGCCCTCGGCCTCGCTGCCCAGCGGGCGCACCAGGGCGTGGCCGCTATCGTCGACGTCGAAGTAGCCGCTGCCCCACTGGTCGATGTTCCAGGTGCGCCGCGCGCGCTGTGCCGGGCTGCCGGCAATGCTCTTGGACAGGCTCATTCGCTCACCTCGGGCAGCGGCAGTGCGCCATCTTCCAGGCGCGCCTTGAGGATGGTACGGAACTGGTCGGGATCGTGGGGCGTGAGGTCGTGGGCCGGCGGGTCCACGTAGACCACCAGCAGCCGCGACAGCCAGTAGCGCAGAGCGGTAAGGCGCAGCATCATCGGCCAGGCGTCGCGCTCGGCGGCGGTCAGCGGCCGGCGCGCCAGGTAGGCGGCGAGGATGGCATCGTGGCGTGCGGCATCCAGGCGGCCGTCGGGGCCGGTGGCCCAGTCGTTGATGACGATGGCCAGGTCGAACAACAGGTCACCGGTGCAGCCGTTGTAGAAGTCGATCAGCCCGCCCAGGCGGTCGCCGTCGAAGAGGGTGTTGTCGCGGAACAGGTCGCCGTGCAGCGCCCCCTGGGGCAGTGCCGGAGCGTCGCCGAAGAACCCCTGGTAGATCTCCACCTCGTCCTTCATCAGTGTCTGGTCCTGCGGCGAGATGTAGACCAGCACCTTGTGGTGCATGGGCAGCAGCCAGTGCAGATCCCGCGGGTTGGGACGGTGGCCAGGGAAGTGCCGTGAGACCACGTGCATGCGCCCGAGGGTGTCGCCGAGCTCGCGGCACTGCGCCAGGTTCGGGTTCTTCGGGTGCCGACCGGGCAGTTTCGGGAACAGCAGGGCCGGCTTGCCGGCGAGGGTGTGCAGGGCGACGCCGTCGCGGTCATGCAGCGGGCCCGGCACCGGCAGGCGGTGCTCGTCCAGGTAGTCGAGCAGCTCGACGAAGAACGGCAGCTCCTCGTGTTCGCCCTGCTCGAACAGGGTCAGCACCAGCTCGCGCCGGTCGGTGGTGACGAAGAAGGTGGTGTTCTCGGTGCCGGCGGGCACGCCCTCGAGGGAGACCAGCGAGCCTGCATCGAAGCGGCTGAGGAACTCGACGACCTGCGGTTCGGTAAGCGGTGTGAATACAGCCATGTGTCTCTCGCCCGGGAAATGCCAAGCCGCCTATTGTAGCGACTTGGCACACCGATGCACGTGACCCGGCTGCGGCGGTTTGCCTGCCAGGGCCGGGAGTCGGAAGCGGGGTGGCAGCGGGCTCAGAAGGTCTTCAGCACCCACTGGGGAACGGCGATGCGGTCGCCCTCCCGGCGCTCGAAGTCGCCGTCACCATCATGGTCGACGAGATAGTAGGAGGGGCCGGAGGAGGGGCGGATCTCGATGGCATAGAGCTCACCGTTGACGCGGTACTCGCGTATGGTGCGCTCCTCCTCCTGGCGGACGGTGATGTCCGGCTCGAGGTCGGCGGAGGACTGCGCCAGGGCACTGCCACCGGTGGCCAGGGCGAGGGCGAGCAGCAGGGCGGTGCTCAAGCGTCTCGGGAACTTCTTCATGGTGACCTCCAGGGCCGCACGGGGCGGGGATGCAGGGATACCCCCAGTGTAGGGGCTTGCGGCCGCCCGGCCTACCACCCGCGGCAAAAGGCGTCGGCAATGCGTATCATGGATGATCAGGATCACCTCACGCCACGCTTCAATGGATGCCCTACATGGCCGATACGCCCATCGTTCTCGTCGACGGTTCCTCCTATCTGTACCGCGCCTTCCATGCCCTGCCGCCACTGACTACCTCCGACGGCCAGCCCACCGGGGCGATCAAGGGCGTGCTCAACATGCTCAAGCGGCTGATCAAGGACTATCCCGACAGCCCCATGGCGGTGGTCTTCGACGCCCCGGGCAAGACCTTCCGCGACGAGCTCTTCGAGCAGTACAAGTCCCACCGGCCGCCGATGCCCGACGACCTGCGCTCCCAGGTGGCGCCGCTGCACGATTGCGTGAAGGCGCTGGGGCTGCCGCTGCTGTGCATCGAGGGAGTGGAGGCCGACGACGTCATCGGCACCCTGGCCCACCAGGCCACCGAGGCGGGTCGAGATGCGGTGATTTCCACCGGCGACAAGGACATGGCCCAGCTGGTCAACGCGCACATCACGCTGGTCAACACCATGAAGGACGAGACGCTGGACGTGGAAGGCGTGAAGGAAAAGTTCGGCCTGCCGCCGGAGCGGATCATCGATTTCCTGGCCCTGATGGGCGACAAGGTCGACAACATTCCCGGCGTGCCGGGGGTCGGCGAGAAGACCGCGCTGGGCCTGCTGCGGGGCATGGACGGCGGGCTCGAGACCCTCTATGCGGACCTGGAGAAGGTCAAGGAACTGGGCTTTCGCGGCGCCAAGACGCTGCCGAAGAAGCTCGAGGAGCACCGCGACCAGGCCTTCCTCTCCTACCAGCTCGCCACCATCAAGACCGACTGCGAGCTGCCGGTGGGGCTCGATGACCTGGACATCGCCCATCCCGACCGCGAGGCGCTGCTCGAGCTCTATCGCCGGCTGGAGTTCCGGGCCTGGCTCTCCGAGCTGCTCGAGGGCAAGGATGAAGGAGTCGACGACGCGGCGAACGGCACGCCGGTGCCGGCCCAGGACGAGGGGGCGACCGGCTCGGGCAGCCGTGGCGCGCGCGAGGACCATGTCATCCTCGCGCAGGCCGACCTCGAGGCCTGGCTCGAGCGGCTGACGGCGAGCGACACCTTCTGCTTCGACCTGGAGACCACCAGCCTGAACTACATGGAGGCGCAGGTGGTCGGCGTGGGGCTGTCGCTGGAAGCGGGCGAGGCGGCCTATATCCCGCTGGCCCATGACTACCTCGACGCCCCCGAGCAGCTTGACCGGGACGCAGTGCTCGCCGCCCTCAAGCCACTGCTGACGGATGGGCAAAGGACCAAGGTCGGCCAGAACCTCAAGTACGACATCTCAGTGCTGGCCAACCAGGGCATCGAGGTGGCCGGGCCCCTGGAGGACACCATGCTGGAGTCCTATGTGCTCGACTCCACGGCGACCCGCCACGACATGGACTCCCTGGCGCTCAAGTATCTGGGGGAGAAGACCATCTCCTTCGAGGAGATCGCCGGCAAGGGCGCCAAGCAGCTCACCTTCAACCAGGTGGCCCTGGAGCAGGCCGCGCCCTACGCTTGCGAGGACGTCGACATCACGCTGCGCCTGCACCGGGAGCTGCGTCCCCGCGTCGAGGCCGAGGGTCGGCTGGCCGAGGTGCTCGAGGAGATCGAGCTGCCGCTGATCCCGGTGCTCTCGCGCATGGAGCGCACCGGGGTGGCACTGGACCCCGAGCAGTTGCATGCCCAGAGCCGTGAGCTCGAGACGCGCATCCGCGAGCTGGAGGCCAGGGCCTTCGCGCTCGCCGGTCGCGAGTTCAACCTCGGCTCGCCCAAGCAGCTCGGCCAGATCCTGTTCGAGGAGCAGAAGATCCCGGTGATCAAGAAGACCCCCAAGGGGGCGCCCTCCACCGCGGAGGCGGTGCTAGAGGAGCTGGCGCTGGACTACCCGCTACCCAAGGTGATCATGGAGCACCGCGGTCTCGCCAAGCTGAAGTCCACCTACACCGACAAGCTGCCGCGGCTGGTCAACAAGGCCACCGGACGGCTGCACACCAGCTACCACCAGGCGGTCACCGCCACCGGCCGGCTGTCGTCATCGGATCCCAACCTGCAGAACATCCCCATTCGTACCGAGGAGGGGCGCAAGATCCGGCAGGCCTTTATTGCCCGGCCCGGCTACCGCATCGTCGCCGCCGACTACTCGCAGATCGAGCTGCGCATCATGGCCCACCTCTCCGGCGACAAGGGACTCCTCGAGGCCTTCGCCGAGGGCCGCGACATCCACGCCGCCACCGCCGCCGAGGTGTTCGGGGTGGCGCTGTCCAAGGTCTCGCCCGACCAGCGTCGCAGTGCCAAGGCGATCAACTTCGGGCTGATCTACGGCATGAGCGCCTGGGGCCTCGGCCGGCAGCTGCACATCGAGCGCGGCCAGGCGCAGACCTACATCGACCGCTACTTCGACCGCTACCCCGGCGTGGCCCGCTACATGGAACGCATCCGTGCCCAGGCGGCCGATGATGGCTACGTGGAGACGGTCTTCGGTCGGCGCCTTCACCTGCCGGAGATCCGCTCGCAGAACCGCGCGCGTCGCCAGGGCGCCGAGCGCACCGCCATCAATGCCCCCATGCAGGGCACTGCGGCCGACATCATCAAGCGCGCCATGATCGACGTCGATGCCTGGCTCGCGGGGGAGGCGTTCGATGCGGTGATGGTGATGCAGGTCCACGACGAGCTGGTCTTCGAGGTGGCCGAGGGCCAGGTCGAGGCCTTCATCGAGGAGGTGAAGGGGCGCATGGAAGGCGCCGCCCGGCTAGACGTGGCGCTGACCGTCGAGGCCGAGAGTGGGGCCAACTGGGACGAGGCCCACTGACCATGAAAAACGCCACCGCGGCTGCGGTGGCGTTTTCGTCCGGGGCTGGCCTGACGGCTTACCGCCAGCCGACGCGATCGAAGATACGAATCGCCTCCGGGTTGTTCTCGCCCAGCACGCTGACGTTCAGGTCATCCTTCTTGAAGTCGCCCCAGGAGGCGATGACGCCATCGGTCTCCGCGGATTCCACGGCGGGGAACTCGTAGTTGCCGGTGGCAAAGAGTGCCTGGGCCTCGTCGGAGGCGAGGAACTCGAGGAAGCGCACGGCGTTCTCCTCGTTGGGCGCGCCCTTCACCATGCCGGCACCGCCCACGTTGACGTGCGCGCCGCGACCGTCCTGGTTGGGGAAGACGATCTCGACCTTCTCGGCCGCCTCGCGGTCGGCTTCCTGGTCGGAGTTGACCAGGCGGACGTAGTAGTAATGGTTAGCCAGGGCGATGTTGCACTCGCCGCTGGCGACGCCGCGGATCTGGTCGGTGTCGCCGCCCTCGGGGTCACGCGCGAAATTGTCGACCACGCCCTTGGCCCAGGCTTCCGCCTCTTCCTCGCCGTGGTGGGCGATCAGCGAGGCCAGCAGGGACTGGTTGTAGATGTTGTTCGAGGAGCGGATGCAGACCTGGCCCTCGAACTTCGGGTCCGCGAGGTCCTCGTAGCTGGTGATCTCGTCGGCATCGACCTCGGTGGGGTCGATGAAGATCGCCCGGACGCGCTGGCTGAAGCCGAACCACTTGCCTTCCGGATGACGCATGTAGTCGGGCAGCCGCTCGTCGAGCACCTCCGAGTCCACGCTGGCGAAGATGTCCTCCTGCTCGCCGCGCCACAGGCGTCCGGCATCCACGGTGATCATCACGTCCGCGGGACTGGCCTCGCCCTCCAGCTTGAGGCGCTGGATCAGCTGGTCGGAGTCGCCCTCCAGGACGTTGACCTCGACACCCGTCTGCTCGGTGAAGGCGGCATAGAGCGCCTCGTCGGAATCGTAGTGGCGAGCCGAGTAGACATTGAGCTCCTCGGCGGCAGCGGCCTGGGAGGCCATGGCGGAGCCGGCCACCAAAGCGGCGAGGGGCACGGTGAGACGACGATTCAGCGGCATGGAGACACCTCGTGTTGCGGGGTTGCGGTTTCGAATGATAATGCTTTGCATTACACTTACGCTATTGAAGCGCCTCCCGCCACCGTCGTCAAGCCCCGCCGGCGGGCAATCTGATCCAGGTCAGGGATCGCCGTGCCTTGACAGTCGGCGGAGCGAAATGCGAGCGATAGTACAACGCATTCAGGAGGCTTTCGCGTTACCATGCAGGACACACCTTTCTCAATGGCCGCTCAGATCCCATGACTAGCCAACCGATGCTCCCGATCGACGAGAATGCTGCCGTGGCACCCGTTCTCGCCATGCACCAGATCCGCCATGCCTACCAGCAGCACCTGGCCGTGGAAGATGTCTCCCTCGAGGTCAAGCCCGGCGAGATCGTCTGCCTGCTGGGGCCTTCCGGCTGCGGCAAGTCCACCCTGTTGCGGATCGCCGCGGGACTCGAGGTGGTGCAGCAGGGGCGTGTGGAACTAGGTGGCGAGTCGATGGGGCGCGCCGGGCGTTCCCATGTGCCGCCGGAGAAGCGCAACGTCGGCCTGGCCTTCCAGGACTCGGCGCTCTTCCCGCACCTCTCGGTGCTCGACAACGTGGCCTTCGGGCTCGAGTCGCAGCCCGCCCAGCAGCGACGTCGCCGGGCCTATGAGCTTCTCGAGCTGCTGGGCATGGAGCGCTATGCCCGGGTCTTCCCGCATATGCTCTCGGGAGGGCAGCAGCAACGCATCGCCCTGGCCCGGGCGCTGGCGCCGGCGCCGCAGCTGATGCTGCTCGACGAGCCCTTCTCCAGTCTCGATGCCCGCCTGCGCGACCGCATCCGCGACGATACCCTGCACGTGCTGAAGAAGGTGGGCGCAGGAGTGCTGCTGGTGACCCACGACCCGGAGGAGGCCATGTTCATGGCCGATCGCATCGTGCTGATGCGCGAAGGGCGGGTGGTGCAGGCCGGAACGCCGCTGGACCTCTACTGCGCCCCCACCGACCCCTTCGTGGTCACCTTCTTCGGCGAGGTGAACGAACTCGAGGGGCGCGTGGTGGACGGCAAGGTGGCGACGCCGGTGGGCGACGTCTCAGGCGGGGGGCTGCCCGAAGGCAGCCGGGTGCAGGTAATGATCCGGCCCGAGGCCCTGCGAGTGGTACCACTGGACGAGCCGCCGGAACATCACCATAGCCATGTCATCATGGCCAAGCTGCTGGGCCGCACCAGCCTGCTGCACATCTGCGCCCATTCCCCCGACGGCGGGGAGAGCCACCTGCATGCCCGGGCGCCGGGTGTGTTCCTGCCCCGGGAGGGCCAGCCGGTCATGATCGGCCTGGATGCCTCTCAGGTCTTCGTCTTCCCCCTTGCACCCTCAGCGGCTGCCGGGGCGGGAGCGGCGCATGGCGATGCTGAGCAGTATCACCGGCAGGATGCCTACTGCCACGATGGCCAGTGACGAGGTCGAGGCCTCGGCCAGGCGCTCGTCCGCGGCCAGGCTGTGGGCGCGGATCGCCAGGGTGTCGAAGTTGAAGGGACGCAGGATCACCGTGGCCGGCAGCTCCTTCATAACGTCCACGAAGACCAGGATGCCGGCGGCGATCAGGCTGCCGCGCATGATCGGAGTATGCACCTTGCGCAGGGTGCCGCCCGCCGTCTGACCCAGGGTCCGCGAGGCCGCATCCATGCTCGGCGTCACCTTGCCCAGGCTCGCCTCGATGGCATTGAAGGAGACGGCGAGGAAGCGCACCAGGTAGGCATACACCAGGATGAAGGCCGACCCGCTGAGCAGCAGCCCCACCACGACCCCGAACTGGCCCTTCATGAAGTCGTTGATCTGGTGGTCCATCCACACGAAGGGGATCAGGATGCCCACCGCCACCACCGAACCGGGCACCGCATAGCCCATGGCGGCCACGCGCGTCGCGACCCGCGTCACCTTGCCGGGGTGCAGGCGGGCGCCGTAGCTGAGCAGCAGCGCCAGGCTCACGGCGACCACCGCGGCGAGCGACGCCAGCAGCAGGCTGTTGCCGGCAAAGCCCAGGAAGGCCGAGCCGAACAGCGCGTCCCCGCCCTGGACCGAGAGGTAGCCCAGCAGGCCGCTGGGGATCAGGAAGCCGAGCAGCACCGGCGCCAGGCAGGCCAGGGTGGCGGCCCAGGCCCGCCAGCCATGAAGCGCGAACTCCGGCAGGTGCTGGTAGCGACCGGTGGTGTGGAAATAGCGGCGCTTGCCGCGCGAGGCGCGCTCGAGCAGCACCAGGGCGATGACGAAGGCCAGCAGGCAGGCGGCGAGCTGGGCCGCAGCCACCTGCTCGCCCATCCCGAACCAGGTGCGATAGATGCCGGTGGTGAAGGTGTCGACCCCGAAGTACTGCACGGCCCCGAACTCGTTGAGCGTCTCCATCAGCGCCAGCGACACGCCGCCGACGATGGCCGGCCGCGCCAGCGGCAGGGCCACGCTGGTGAACAGCCGCCAGGGACCCCGCCCCAGGGTCCGCCCCACGTCCAGCACGCACACCGACTGCTCCAGGAAGGCCGCCCGCGCCAGCATGTAGACATAGGGATAGAGCACCAGGGTGATCAGGGTGGCCGCCCCCCACAGGGAGCGGATGTCGGGGAAGACGTAATCGCCGGCCGACCAGCCAAGGCTCTCCCGCAGCCAGGTCTGTACGGGGCCGGCGAACTGCAGGAAATCCGTGTAGGCATAGGCGATCACGTAGGTCGGTACCGCCAGCGGCAGCAGCAGTCCCCACTCGAACAGTCGACGCCCGGGGAAGCGGCACATCACCACCAGCCAGGCGGTCCCGGTGCCGATCACGAAGGTGCCGAGCCCCACCGTCACCACCAGGAAGAGGGTGTTGACGAGATACCTGGGCAGCACCGTGCTGCCCAGGTGCTGCCAGATGCCCTCGGTGGGCATGAACAGGTGGGCCAACACCACGATGACCGGCAGTGCCACGATCAGGGCGATCCCGAGGGTCAGGGCGTTCCAGACATTGAAGGGCAACGACAGACGGGACGGGGCGCGGGAACTGGCCGGACTGGTCAACGAGGTCTCCTTCCAGCGAGCTCTGGAGGCGGTGTGGATGCGAGGCATTTGCGCGTGAGAATTGTATCAGCTGGCCCCCGTGGCTGCAGCCATTGCGGTTGCCCCGGATCAAGGCAAACGCCCGCCGCTCGATGAGCGGCGGGCGTCAGGGGGGTGCCGGCAGGGGAGGCTCAGTAGCCGATCAACAGGGAGGGCAGGCCGGTGACGAGTGCCGGGAAGAAGGCCATCAGCACGCAGGCCAGCACGATCAGCGCGCAGAAGGGGATCACCGCCTTGTAGAGGTCGACGATCTCGACCCCGGGCGGCGCCACCCCCTTCAGGTAGAAGAGCGCATAGCCGAAGGGCGGGGTGAGGAAGGAGGTCTGCAGCACCACGGCGACCATCACCACGAACCACAGCACGTCGATACCCATGTTCTCGACGATCGGCAGCATGATCGGGAAGCTCAGCAGCACGATGCCGGTCCAGTCCAGGAACATGCCCAGGATGAACACCAGGAAGAGCATCAGGATCAGCGCCCCGGTGGTGCCGCCCGGCATCGCCATCACCAGCTCGTGGATCACCTGCATGCCGCCGCCGCGGGAGAACACCCCGGTGAAGGCGGTGGCGCCGACCAGCACCAGCATCACCATGGTGGTGGTCTTGCTGGCATCGATCAGGGTGCGGTAGCAGGTCGAGGCCTTGCGGTCGCCGAAGATCAGGAACAGCACGAAGGCGATGGTCACGCCGATCGCCGAGGCCTCGGTGGCCGTGGCGATGCCCGTGAACAGGGCGCCCAGCACGCCGAGGATCAGCGACATGGGCGGCAGCACGTACTTGGCCAGCATGACCAGCAGCTCGCGGGTGCTGGTCTCGGCGCGCTCCGCCGCCGGCACCAGCGGGCCGTAGGAGGGCTTCACGTGGCAGATGATCAGCACATAGAGGGCATACATCACGCCGAGCAGCAGGCCCGGCACCAGGGCGCCGGCGAACAGCGCGCCCACCGAGACCGGCGAGTAGCTGGCCATCAGGATCAGCATGATGCTCGGCGGGATCAGGATGCCCAGGCAGCCGCTGGCCATGATCACCCCGGTGCTGAGCTCCTTGTTGTAGCCGTACTTGAGCATCGGCACCAGGGCGATCATGCCCATCACCGCGATCGAGGCCCCGACGATGCCGGTGGTGGCGGCCAGCAGCACCGACACGATGACCACGGTGAGTGCCAGGCCGCCGCGCAGGTTGGCGAGCAACAGGCGCATCGCCTCGAACATCTTCTCGGTGACTCCCGAATCGTTGAGGAAACGCGCCATCAGGATGAACAGCGGGATGGCCACCAGGACATAGTTGTCCATGGCGTTGCCGTAGATGTTGTTGATCAGGGTGCCGAGGATCTTGGCGCCGGGGCCGAGCCAGGCGCCGAGCACGGCGATGCCGCCGAGCACGAAGGCCAGCGGATGGCCCATGAACAGGCCGACCAGCAGGCCGCCGAACATGAACAGGGTGAGCATTTCGGGGCTCATGCGGGCTCCTCCTCACGCAGCTGCTGGATGGCGCGGATGACGATGGCCACGGCCTGCAGCAGGATCAGGAAGGCGGCGATGACGATCACCGCCTTCACCGGGTAGACGGGGATGGCGACCATGCCATAGGTGGTCTCGCCGCGGCTGAAGGAGCGCAGGAAGAAGTCCCAGCCCAGGGTGAGCAGCATCCAGATGAAGGGCACGAAGAAGATCAGGTAGCCGAGTATCTCCAGGGCGGCCTGCTTGCGGCGCGACAGCAGCCGCTTGAGGACGTCGACCTCCACGTGGGCATGGTGGCGCAGCCCATAGGCGGCCATCAGCATGAAATGGACGCCGAACAGCATCTTGGTGGTATCGAAGGCCCAGTCACTGGGGCGTCCGATGAAGAAGCGCATGGCGATGTCGTAGATCACGATCAGGGTGATCACGGCGATCAGCGGAGCGATCAGGCGACCGAATGCCTCGTTGAGGGCATCGATGGCCTTGGCAATGGCGTTCATGAGCGGGGATCTCGTGAATCAGTGGGAACACGACGTTCGGCCGGCCGGCGACGATCAGCCGCCGGCCGGCCAGCGGGCCCTCCCGGGGGAGGACCCCGGCGGGGCCTTACATGCAGGCCTCGATCTCCTCGAGCGAGGGCAGGTCGTCGGTGACGCGGCTCATGTTGTAGGGCACCGAGACGTCACGCCAGTTGGCGTAGTGCTCCAGGTAGCTGATCATGGAGTGGTAGACCTTGGCGTGCATCGGGTCCTCGCAGGCCCCCTGGACGATCACGTCGTTGGTGATGCGCTGGATCTCGGCGAGGTCCTCCTCGGAGAGCTGGTTGATCTCTGTGCCGTCCTCGAGGAACTTCACCGTGCCCTCGGTGGACTCGCGCTCGGACCAGGCCAGTGACCAGGCCATGGTGGCCTCGGCGGCGATCTTCAGCTTCTCCTGGGTCTCCTCGGAGAGGGCGTCCCAGGCATCCTGGTTGATCATCACGCCGAACACGCTGGCGGACTGGTGCCAGCCCGGCACGGACCAGTAGTCGGCCACCTCGGAGAAGCCGGCCTTGTAGTCCACGCCCGGGGTGGAGAACTCGGCACCGTCGACCACGCCACGCTCGATGGCCTGGTAGATCTCGCCGCCGGCCAGGGTCACCTGGGAGCCGCCCAGTTCCTCGAGCACGCGGCCCTGGTCTCGGCCGGAGAGGCGCAGGCGCTTCCCATCCAGGTCGGCAATGCTCTCGATGGGCGTGCCGCCGCGGAAGCCGGACTCGTTGTTGGTGATGCCGTAGGGCAGGTAGACCATGTTGTACTGGCCGTAGACCTCCTGGTAGAGCTCCCAGCCGCCCCACTCCATGATCCAGTTCAGGTAGTCGACGCCATTGAACAGGCTGGTGGTGGTGGCCAGCGGCGAGAAGGCCGGACTGCGACCGGCCCAGTAGCCCGGCCAGTCGCCGGCGGCCTCGATGCTGCCGGTCTCGGTGGCATCGAAGACCTCGGTGCCGGGCATCAGGGTGCCGCCGGCACGGAACTCGATCTGCACCTCGTCACCGGCGAGCTTGTTGACCAGCTCCGCCCAGTGGCGGTCGATCTGGATCAAGTCCAGGTTGTCCGGCCAGGTGGTGGTCATGGTCCACTGTTCCTGGGCCTGGGCGGTGGAGCTCATGGCGGCGAGGGCGACGCCCGCTGCCAGCCCGGTGAGGGCGAACTTGCGCATCTTCTTCATTGAGGTGCTCCCTTGTGGGTTGTTCTGCTTGTCCAGAAGTCGATGGAACGGCCGTCGGTGCCGGGAAGCGGCCGCCTGCGGAGCGGGCCTGACCGTCCGGGCAACTCGGCAACAGGAAACAAGCTAGCATGGGACGACGGAGATGTTCGACCGGGCCCTGGCTGCCTCCGGGCCTGGGACGTGCCCCGCAAGGCCACCGCATGGATGGGGATAATATCTTTTCAATCAAAGGGTTGAAACGCACGTATGACAATCATGTTGCAATGCCGAAATGCCCGGCAACGTTGAAAGGCCGCGCACCCTTAGACCAAAGTTGAGCCGCAGGTGGAGCCCCGTATGATCCGCGACCATCTCGCCCCCCTGCAGGAGACCCGACGCCGGCTGGACCGGCAGCGCTGGCGCGGCCTGGTCTGGCTGACCGGCGCCGCCGATGCCTGCCGCCGGGAGGCCCTGGCGTTGTGGCAGCAGGGCGACTGGTCGTCGCCGCTGTGGGTCGCCGCCGAGCCGGTGGACGGCATCGAGGCTTCGTGCTGGCTGCCGGCGGCCAAGGCCCGCACACGACTGGGGGGCGAGCAGGACCTGGTGGTGATGGACGCCGTCTCGGCCGAGAGCGGCTTCGACCCCGAGGCCTTCGGCGCGCTGGCCGGCACCCTGCGCGCCGGTGGCCTGCTGGTGCTGATGACCCCGCCCGACTGGGGGGCACGCCCCGATGCGGACTATCGCCGCCTGGCCGAGTACCCCTGGCGGGCCGAGCAGCTCAGCGCCCGTTACCTGGCCCGGCTTGCTCGGCTGCTGCGCGCCGACGCGCGAGTGATCCACTGGACGGCGGGGGAGGCGCCGCAGCGACCCTCTCTGCCCGAGGCACCGCCGGCAGCGGCGTCGTCGCCTGACGCGGACGCGGACTGCCTGACCCGCGACCAGGCGGAAGCGGTGGCACGGCTCACCCGGCTGCGTCGCCGTCGACCACTGGTACTGACCGCCGACCGCGGTCGCGGCAAGACGGCGGCCCTGGGCATCGCCTGCGCGCGGCTGCTGGCGGCGGGGGAGGAGGAGATCCTGGTCACGGCGCCGCGCCCGTCGGCCGTGGCCGGGCTCTTCGAGCGCCTGGTGGTCCTCTGTCCCGAGGGACAGCGGCACGGCAACGCCTTCGAGGCGGGCCACGGCCGGGTCGCTTTCCTGCCCCCCGACGCGCTGGACCGGCTGGCCGAGCAGGGCGAGGTCGGTGGCCCCGGCCGGCTGCTGCTGGTCGACGAGGCGGCGGCGATTCCCGCGCCGCTGTTGGGACGCTGGCTCGCCGCCTTCCCGCGCATCGCCTTCGCCACCACGGTGCACGGCTACGAGGGGTCGGGGCGTGGCTTCGCGCTGCGCTTCCGCGAACGGCTCGCGCGCCAGACGCCCGACTGGCGGGCGTGCCACCTGGCCGAACCGATCCGCTGGGCCGAGGGCGACCCCCTGGAGGCGCTGACCTCGCGCCTGTTGCTGCTGGATGCCGAGCCGGCAGCGTGCCCGGACGCCGGGGACATCGCGACTCTGCGGCGCCTGGACCGTGCTGCCCTGGCCCGCGACGAGCCGCGGCTGCGGGCGCTCTTCGGCCTGCTGGTACAGGCCCACTACCGCACCACGCCCGCCGACCTGCGTCGCCTGCTGGATGGCCCGGGGGTCGCCCTCACCGTCCTCGAGGCCGAATCAGCCCTGCAGGGGGTCGTAGTGAGCGGCGGCGAGGGGGGCTTTCCGGCCGGGCTCGCCGAGCAGGTGGCACGGGGCGAGCGACGACCGCGTGGCCACCTGCTGGCCCAGTCGCTGGCCGCCCATGCCGGGGAGCGCGAGGCGCTGACGGCCCGCCTGCGGCGAATACTGCGCATCGCCGTCCCGGCCGAGCGGCGCCGTCACGGGACGGGGCGCCAACTGGTCGAGGCCGAGGTCATGCGGGCCCGTGACGACGGGATCGACCTGCTGGGGGCGAGTTTCGGCGCCGAGGCGGGGCTGCAGGCCTTCTGGCGGGCGGCGGGCTTCCGGGCGGTGCGCCTGGGGCTGACCCGGGAGACGGCCACCGGCGAGCACGCGCTGATGGTGGTGCGCCCCACCGGCCCGACGGGGGTGCGGCTCGCCGAGCGCCTCCAGGCGCGCTTCCATCGCCAGCTGCCGGGGCTGCTGGCCTTCGAGCTGGCCGAGCTGGCGCCGGCGGTGGTGATGTCCCTGCTCGGCGAGGCGCCTGCCGCCCCCCTGGGCGACGAGGACCACCGCGACCTCGATGACGTCGCCTTCGGTCATCGCGAGCCCGCCCTGGCCCGTCCGGCGATCCAGGCCCTGGTAAGGTGCCATGCGACACGCCTGGCGGGCCGCCAGGACGAGACGCTGGCCCTGCTCGCCGCCTGGGCCTTCCAGGGACGCGAGGTGGCCTGGCTGGCAGCGCGGCTGGGGGTGTCGGGCAAGCGAGGCGTGCAGGCCCGGCTGCGCGAGGTCGTGGCACGGCTCCATGACGGCGACCGCGGGCTTTCCCCCGGCGAGGCCGGCCGGTAGAGTGCCCGGGTCAACCGCGAGACAGAACCGTCATGAACGCACATCTCGAGCAGCTCTCCCCCCGGCCCCTGTGGCATCACTTCCGCACCCTGTGCAACACGCCGCGTCCCTCCGGCCACGAGGCCGCGCTGGTGGTGATCCTGGAGCGCTGGGCCGACACGCTGGGCCTGGCCCATGACCGCGACGCCTTCGGCAACCTGCGCATCCGCAAGGCCGCCACGCCGGGCTTCGAGTCGGCCCCGGGGGTGATCCTGCAGGGTCACCTGGACATGGTGGCCCAGGCCAATGCCGACCATCCCCACGACTTCACCCGGGATCCCATCGAGACCCGGGTGGGCGAGGATGGCTGGCTGCGCGCGTGCGATACGACCCTGGGCGCGGACAACGGCCTGGGGGTGGCGGCGGCGCTGGCGATCCTCGAGGACGAGACCCTGGTACACGGCCCGCTGGAGGCGCTCTTCACCCTGGAGGAGGAGTCCTCCATGGGCGGGGCCCTCAACCTGGCCGAGGGTTGGCTCGAGGGACACCTGCTGCTCAACCTCGACTCCGAGGACCGTGGCCAGGTCTACATCGGTTGCGCCGGCGGCGCCGACGTCATCGTCGAGGCCCAGCTGCCCACCGCGCCGCTGGTCGACCACGAGGTGGCGCTGCGGCTGTCGCTGACCGGGCTCTCGGGGGGGCACTCCGGCATCGACATCCACAACGGGCGCGGCAACGCCAACCGGCTGCTGGTGCGGGTGCTGCGTGCCCTCGAGCCCTTCGGTGCGCGGCTGGTCGACTACCATGGCGGCACGCTGCGCAATGCCCTGCCGCGGGAGGCCTTCGCCACCCTGGTCCTGCCCGGCGACGAGCAGGCCTCTGCCAGTGAGCGAGTGGCCGTGCTGCAGGAGGAGCTGCGCGCCGAGCTGGCCGGGGTCGACGAGGGGCTTACTCTGACGCTGTCGCCACTGGAGGTCCGGCCTACCGAGGCGCTGACGGAGCACGCCAGCCAGCTGCTGGTCCGTGCCCTGCACGTGGCCCCCTGCGGCGTCGAACGCATGAGCGTCGCGGTGCCGGGGGTGGTGGAGACCTCCAACAACCTGGGCGTGGTCAGCCTGGAGGGCGGGCGCTTCCACCTCTGCGCCCTGGTGCGTTCGCTGCGCGACAGTGCCACCGAGGACCTCGCCGACCGCTTCCGGGCGCTGTTCGAGCTGATCGGCGCCCGCACCCGGGTCGAGAACGCCTACCCGGGCTGGACGCCGAACCCGGATAGCCCGCTGCTCGCGCGCTTCTGTCGCCTGCACCGTGAGCGGCTGGGCAGTGACCCCGAGGTCAAGGTGATCCACGCCGGCCTCGAGTGCGGCATCCTCGGCGGCAAGTATCCGCAGCTGGACATGATCTCCTTCGGCCCGCTGATCCGCGGTGCCCACTCCCCCGACGAGCGGGTGGAGCTTACTTCCGTGGCGGAGTTCTGGGAACTGCTGCGCGCCCTGATCGAGGACCTGGCCAGGGGCTAGGGGCTGCTCCTCGGCAATCGCGGTCGACACCATGGTGCAAGGCTCAGGAGTGACCGAGATGAATGAACTGCTGCAGGAGGTCGTACCGGCCTGGCTGGCCTTGGGGCTGGCCGGGCTGCTGGTGGCGATGGCCTGGGCGGGACTGTCCTGGCGCAAGCGGCTGGTCGCCGTCGAGGCACGCCTCCTCGTCCGGGAGCAGGCGCTTGCCGAGGGCGAGGCCACCGTGCGGCGGCTGGAGCAGGAGCTGGCCCAGAGCGATGCGCAGCTGGATGGCAGCCGCGAGCGCCTGGCCGCCCTGGAGGCCGAGCTGGCCGCGACGCGCGACCGGCTGGCCGAGCGGCGCGAGCATGCCGCCCGGCTGGAGGTCGAGCGCGAGCAGATGGCGCTGCGTCATCGCGAGCAGCTGGACCTGCTGGAGGAGGCCCGGGAGCGGCTCAAGGAGGAGTTCCGCCAGCTCGCCGGGCGCATCTTCGAGGAGCGCCAGCAGGCCTTCTCGGTGCAGAGTCGCGACAGCCTGGAGGCCCTGCTGCGGCCCTTCCGCGAGCAGGTCGACCAGTTCCGTCGTCGGGTCGAGGAACTGCATGGCCAGCAGAGCCGCGACAGCGGCTCCCTCAAGGCCCAGCTGGAACAGCTTGCCGGGCTCAATGCACGCCTCGGCGACGAGGCCGCGGGCCTCGCCCGGGCCCTCAAGGGCGACCAGAAGGCACAGGGCCATTGGGGCGAGCTGATGCTCGAGACCGTACTGGAGCGCAGCGGCCTGCGTCGGGACATCGAGTACCGCCGAGAGGTCTCGCTGCAGGGCGACCAGGGTCGCCAGCGCCCCGATGCGGTGATCTACCTGCCCGACGACCGCCATCTGATCGTCGACGCCAAGGTGTCGCTGGTGGCCTGGACCCGCGTGGTCAATGCAGAGGACGAGCCCGAGCGCGAGGCGGCCATGAAGGCCCACCTGCAGTCGCTGCGCGGCCATGTCGCCGGGCTATCGGGCAAGGACTACCCCGCGCTGCCGGGGCTCAACTCGCCGGACTTCGTGTTCCTCTTCGTGCCGGTGGAGCCGGCCTTCGCCGCCGCCTTCGAGCGCGATCCCACGCTCTTCCAGGAGGCCTTCGACCGCCAGGTGGTGGTGGTCACCCCGACCACCCTGCTGGCCAGCCTGCGCACCGTGGCCGGCCTGTGGAGCCTGGAGCGCCAGAACGAGAACGCGCGCCTGATCGGCGACCGGGCCGAGAAGCTGCTGGCCAAGTTCTCCGGTTTCGTCGAGAGCCTCGAGGAGGTCGGCCGTCACCTGGAACGGGCGGGCGACAGCCATCGCCGGGCCATGGGGCGGCTCTCCAGCGGGCAGGGCAGCCTGGTGGCCCAGGCCACCGAGCTGCAGCGCCTGGGGGTGCGCATGAAGAAGCCGTTGCCGACGGAGCTGGTGCGCGCCGCCGGGGGAGGGGGCGAGCCGGACGACGAGGTGACGGGGCCCTCCTGAGCCCCGGGTCGGACGACGAGGCCAGCAACGACGACGCCGCCCCGAGGGGCGGCGTCGTGTGCGGTGGTCCTGCGGAGCCGGTGATCAGTCGAGGTAGGCGCCCAGCATCCACACGGTCTTCTCCTGCTCGCGGATATAGTCGCCGGCCTGGGCGGCGGTGCCCTCGTCGTCGGCATCCGAGGCCAGGGAGAGCAGCTCGCGCTGGAGCTCGATCAGGGTCTGGTAGCCCTCTAGCACGCCGCGCACGCAGGCCTCGCCGTCATGGACGTTCTTGTCCTCCTGGATCCTGGCGAGCTTCACGTAGTCGCTGTAGGCGTGAACCGGCTGGTGGCCCAGGGTGAGGATACGCTCGGCGACCTCGTCGACCTTGGTCAGCAGGTCGGTGTAGAACTCCTCGAACTTCTCGTGGAGCTGGAAGAACTGGCGGCCCTTCACGTTCCAGTGGTAGCCGCGCACGTTCATGTAGAAAATCTGGTAGTTGGCCAGCAGCTCGTTGAGCTTCTCGGCCAGCTGGCTGGCGCTGGCCTCGTGCAGGCCGATGGTATTGGTGTCGCTCATGCAATGCCTCCTTGATCGCGATGCAGGTAGGGTAATACGTGCGCCGGCGGTGGATAAGTCGATTGTCGCCATGGCCACCATAGCCGATGCCCATGACATGCGGGTGTCGGCCGCGCTCTTCAAGGCCGACGGCCGGCCAGGGCGACCCAGAAACGCACCAGGCCCTCGGTGCGATCGGCCAGCAGCTCGGCGCTGCGCGCGAGGGCCTCGTCCAGCGCCATGGGGCCATCGGCCAGGGCGAAGGCGGCGGTGACGCCCTCGTCGAAGGCGGCCTGCCAGCCCGGGGCCAGGCGCCCGGCCAGCACCACCACCGGCACGTCGTGACGATAGGCCAGCCGCGCCACGCCCACCGGCGTCTTGCCGGCCAGGCTCTGGCCGTCGAGCTGGCCTTCGCCGGTGATCACCAGGTCGGCGTTCGCCAGCAGGGCCTCGATACCGGCCTGCGCCATCACCAGCTCGATGCCGGGGCGCAGCTCGGCGCCGAGGAAGGCCCGGGCGGCGAAGCCCATGCCCCCGGCGGCGCCGGCCCCGGGCAGGTCACGGTGCTCCTCGCCCAGGGTCGCGGCGGTGACGTCGGCGAGGCGGGTCAAGGCGGCATCGAGGCGCGCCACCTCCTCCGGCGTGGCGCCCTTCTGGGGGCCGAAGACCGCACTGGCGCCGCGCTCCCCCAGCAGCGGGTTGTCCACGTCCACCGCGGTCTCGACCCGCAGGCCGGCCAGGCGCGGGTCGAGGCCCTCGAGGTCGAGCTCGGCCAGGTCGGCCAGGGCGGCGCCGCCCGGTGCCAGGTCGCGGCCCTCGGCGTCACGCAGTCGCGCCCCCAGGGCGGCCAGCATCCCCGCCCCGCCGTCATTGGTGGCACTGCCGCCGAGCGTGAGCAGCAGGCGTTCGGCACCGGCATCCAGCGCCTCGCGGATCAGCTCGCCGACACCGAGGGTGGTGCTGTGCAGGGCGGTGCGCTCGTCGGGCGCCAGCGCCTGCAGGCCACTGGCCTCGGCCAGTTCCACGTAGGCGGTGCGGCTCCCGGCGTGCCAGCCCCAGTCGGCCCGGGCAGGGCGTCCCAGGGCGTCGTGGACGTCAGCCGAGTGCCGCTCGGCCCCGGTGGCAGCCAGCAGGGCATCCAGGCTGCCCTCTCCACCATCGGCCAGCGGGCATTCCAGGGCCTCGATGTCGCCACCGGCACGTCGCGCCCCGACGGCGATGGCGCGCGCGGCGTCGGCGGCGGGCAGGGCATCCTTGAAGCTGTCCGGGCAGATGAGGATCTTCATGTCCGCTCTCGTCGTGTGGAAGGGGTTTCCAGCTTAGCGCCAGCCGGCGCGGGACAGAACCCCGGGGCGCTTCATCCCTGTCGGCTTCCGGCGTAGACTGCTTTTTACCCTTCGCGGAGATCATCCGATGCGTGCATGGTTGTTAATGCTGCTGCCGGCGGTGCTGGCCGGCTGCCAGGTGACGCCGACGACCCTGCCCGTGGCCGAGCCTGCCCCGGCCGCCGAGTGCCGCTGGCCCGCCGGGCCCGGTGACAGCCTGGCCAGGGCCGTCACGGCCCTGGAGACGGAGGGCTTCCTGGTGCGGCACACCGATGCCTCGCTGGGACTGGTCAGTGCCGAACGCGCCCGGAACACCATCTATCACGACCATGGCGTCGAGCGCCTGCCCCGATTCGGCGGCTTCGTGCTGGGCGGCAGTGGTGGCCATGTCGCCTCCGGCGTGATGATCGGCATCGGTAGCGGCATCGGATCGGCGACCGACGAGGCGACTCGAATCGAGCGGGTCTCGGTGGTGGTGGGGGCGCAGCAGGTGCAGGTGTCCCGGGATATCCGCATCTTCGACTGGCGAGGTGAGCTGCGCGAGTCACGCAGCGCCAGCGATGCCGCCTTCTGCCGCGATCTGCGTGCTGCCATCGAGGCCGTACCGGCACAGGAGGCCCCATGATGCGTGCCCCCCTCGTCATCCTGCTGGTCGCCTGGCTGGCCGGCTGTGCCACGCCGGCCCCGCCTGAGCCCCGCGAGATTTACCTGGCGGCGACGCCCGAGACCACCCTGCGCGAGGCCATGGACCTGCTGATGGAACGCGGCTACGTGATCCATCATGCCGACGCCGACCTGGGTCGCCTGGAGGCGGTGCTGGGCCGGATGCCGGGATACGGCGTGTCGCTGCGCGTGGCCGGCCAGGGGGACGGCAGCCGCGTCAGCTTCATCGCTACCCGCGGTGGTCGGCCCCTGCCGCCCACCGTCCTGGACCCGCTGCTGACCGACCTGCAGTCGCGGCTGGGGCTGTTGCCCTGACCTGCTCGAATGATGACAAGGCCTACGATGATTCCTTACGTACTCTTCCCTCGCGTGATCGGCGTGCTCTGCCTCGCCGCCGGCCTTCTTCTGCCGCTTACGGCCACGGCGCACCCCCACGGCTGGATTGACCTGCGCATGCGCCTGGTGCTCGACGATGAAGGCCGGCTGGAAGCGCTGCAGCAGTCATGGCGCCTGGACCCCTTCTACAGCTTGGTGCTGCTCGAGGAGCTCGAACGTGAGCAGGGGGACGGTGGGGTCGAGGCCGCTCTGGATCAGTTGGGCGGCGAGATGCGGAATACCCTGTCGCCGCAGGACTATTTCACCGAGCTGCAATGGGGCGACGACAGGCCAGGTTTCGGCGAGGTCGAGGAGTACACGGTGCTCGCACGGGAGGGGCGCATCGAATTCGTCTTCCTGCTGCCGCTGGCTGAACCGCTGGACCTGACGGGAGGGCCACTGCGTTACCGGGTGTTCGACCCCTCCTACTATATCGAGGTGGTGCACGAAGCGGAGGGTGATACGCCGCTTGACGATGCCCTGGTGGTGAGCGGCAAGCTCGATTGCGAGACGCGCATCCTGGCGGCAGAGCCCGATCCCGAGCGAGTCATGGAGGCCGCCATGCTGGATGTCGATGACACCGCCGAGTCGGGGCTGGGGCGTCACTTCGCCGAGACCGGGGAGGTGGTATGCCATTGACGGTGAGGCACCTGACCGTGGTACTGGTGGCCCTGCTGGTGGTTGCGGCCCTCCTCCAGTTCGTCATGCAGGGCGGCCTGAATGCCATCACCCTGCAGCTGGTGACCTGGCAGCGCGACTTCCATCGCGCGCTGACCATGGCCATCACGGGGATTTCCGGCACACCCTCGCCGGCGACCTGGACGACCCTGCTCGGCATCAGCTTCGGCTATGGCGTCTTCCATGCCGCCGGCCCCGGCCATGGCAAGGCGGTGTTGACCACGTATCTGGTCTCCCAGGGCGGGGCACGGCGGCGAGCGCTGGCGCTCTCCTGTGCCGCCTCCCTGCTGCAGGGACTGGTGGCCATCGCCCTGGTGGTAGTGCTGGTGCATGGCCTGGACTGGTTGACCCGCCAGGCCATGGGCAGTGTGGCCTGGGTCGAGCAGGCGAGCTTCATCATGGTGGCGCTGCTCGGCGCCTGGCTCTGCCTGCGTGCCATCCGCCAACTGCGCCGCCCGGTGGTGGCATCCGGCGATGGCTATGTCCATGACGGGCATCAACATCACCCGGGTCACGACTGTTGCGGGGGGCACCACCATGTGGATCCGCAGCGGGCCGGGGATTGGCGCACGGCCCTGGCCACGGTGGTCGCCATCGGCATACGCCCCTGCAGCGGGGCCGTTCTACTGCTGGGGGCGGCGACCCTGCTCGGCAATTTCATGGTCGGGGTGACGGCGGTACTGGTGATGTCGCTGGGTACCGCCCTCACCGTCTCGTCCCTGGCGCTGGCAAGCGTGTTCGCTCGAGGCTGGGCAGAGCAGCGGCTGGCGGCCCGGAGCACGGACCACCGCATCGGCAGGCTGCTGGGCTGGGCCGCCCTGGCGGGCGGGCTGGCCATCATGGTCCTGGGGGTGTCGCTGACCGTGACCGGCGTCGGCCAGCCGGCCAGCGCGCTGCTGCTGGGCGAGCCCCCGTCGCGCGGTGCGACGGCGCAGCCGGATACTGCGCCCCATCCCTTCGGCGGTTAACCTTCGTGCGATGCCAGGTCCAGCCCTTCCACCTCGGCCAGGATGCGGGCACGCATGTCGGCCAGCCGGTCAAGGTCATAGCCCTCGGCCTGACCATGGCCCCAGACCGGCGCCGGCCAGGCGGCATCCTCGCGACGCCGCACGATGACGTGCACATGCAGCTGGGCGACGACATTGCCGAGGCTGGCGATGTTGAGCTTGTCGCCACCGAGGGCATCGAGCATGGCCCTGCCGACCGCGCTGGCTTCCCGCCATAGCTGCTGCTGAGCTGGGGCATCGAGCTGGAACACCTCGCTGACCTCGAGGCGGCGCGGTATCAGCACCAGCCAGGGGAAGCGGGCATCGTCCATCAGCCGCAGCTGGCACAGCGGCAGTTCGGTGACGGGATAGCTGTCATCCACCAGACGGGGATCGGGTTCGAAATCCGACATCACGGGGCTCCTTTCGCGTCGGCTGTCCCTGTCCGTCATCATGGCACAACTACCCGATATCGGGGCAGATTCCCCCTACAGGGCTGCCCCGGTATGCTGGACGGCCTTTCTCCGACCCGCAAAAAACGGACGCTGTCATGACGCTGCTCGAGGCGCTTGCCCTGCTGGCCATCGGGACCCTGGCCGGGTTCATCAACGTGCTCTCCGCCGGGGGCTCGATGCTGACCCTGCCACTGCTGATGTTCCTGGGGTTGCCGCCTCAGGCGGCCAACGGCACCAACCGGGTCTCGATCGCGCTGCAGAGCATCTCCGCGGTGACCAGCTTCTTCCGTGCCGGTGCACGCTACCTGGGCCTCTCGTTGCGGCTCTCGGTGCCGGCAGTGGTCGGCTCGGTGCTCGGTGCCTGGCTCGCCCTGCAGACCGGGGATGGGCTCTTCGAGGCGATCCTGATCACGGTGATGGCGTGCTCGGCGGTGTTGATGCTGCTGCCCCAGCCGCGCCTGGAGACCCGGACCCTGACACCGGAGCGCCTCACGCCGGCGGTCTATCTGGCCATGTTCGCCATCGGCCTCTATGGCGGCTTTATCCAGGTTGGTGTCGGCATCCTGTTTATCGTGGTGCTCTACCGTATGCTGAAGATCGACCTGGCCCAGGTGAACGTCTTCAAGGTGCTGATCATACTGGTCTACACCCTGCCGGCTCTGGCCATCTTCCTGGCCAACGATCAGGTGCGCTGGGGCTACGGCCTGGTGCTGGCGGCCGGCAGCATGCTGGGGGCCTGGTTGGCGGTGAAAGTCAACATGAGCCCGCGTGGCGCCTTCGTCGTCAAGTGGCTGACCATCGCGGTGATCATCGCGATCATCCTGCGGCTGCTGCTGGGGTGAGCCCACTGGGCACTTTCGCCGTATCTGCTAGATTTAAGGGGACACCCCTTGTGTTCCACATCGGGAACGGCAACGAGGACGCCATCATGAAACGAATGATATCGCTGATAGTGGTCTCACTTTTCACCCTTTCCCTGCTCAGCGGCTGCAATACCATGCGCGGGGCCGGCGAGGACATCGAGGAGGGCGGCGAGGCGATCCAGCGCTCCAGCTCCTGACGTTGCTGTCCCGGAGCAGGTTGGCGAGTGGGCTGCTAGGCTGAAATTGCCATTGCTTCACGGCAAGGAATGGATCCCTGAACCCGTTAAGGAGGACATGCCATGAAGAAAGTGATCGCCATGGGCTTCATGCTGCTGATGACCGCCGGCCTGCTCGCCGGGTGTAATACCATGGAAGGCGCCGGTCGGGACGTCGAGCAGGGTGGCGAGGCCGTGCAGGATGCCGCCAGCTGAGCTCCCGCTCATCCGGCATAGCAAGCCTGCCTAGGTTGACACGGGCACGCCCTTCGGCGTGCCCGACTTGATTCATTTTTCGACAAGATCCCCGTTCACTAGCTGGAACTCCCGCATGTTGCTCGCCTGGAAACCCTGGCTGGCCACCGCTGGCCTGTCGCTGATGACCGCCTGCAGTGCCACGAACGATCCCCCGGTTCCCCGCGCGCCGGCACCCGAGCCTCCTCGCGTCACCGAGGTCGAGGATGCCTGTGGTGCCGGCCGCGTCCAGGACCGGGTGGGGCGCCACTTCGATGAGGCGCTGGGTGCGTCCCTTCGTGAAGAGAGCGGTACCGACACGCTGCGCGTGATGCGCCCCGGCGAGGCCCATACCCTCGATTACCGGGCCGAGCGCCTCAATGTTCGCCTGGACGACCGGGACCGGATCACCGCCCTGAATTGCGGCTGACGCACGCTTCTTCTCAGGGGTCGCCGTGCTCGGCCTGGGTGCGACGCTCTTCCTCCTCGGCCTGCTTGCGCAACTTCTTGCGCAGGGCCGCCTTCTCGAAACGCAGCTTCTGGAGCCGGGTCGCCAGCTTCAAAGGCGGGACCCGTGCCGGCTTGCCGGTGTCGTCCACGGCCACCATGGTCAGGTAGCAGCTGTTGGTGTGGCGGATCACCTTCTTGCGGATGTCCTCCGCCACCACCTTGATGCCGATCTCCATGGAAGAACTGCCGACATGGTTGACGCAGGCCAGGAAGGTGACCAGCTCGCCGACATGGATCGGCTGCTTGAACAGCACCTGGTCGACGGACAGCGTCACCACGTAGTGGCCGGCATAGCGGCTGGCACAGGCATAGGCCACCTCGTCGAGCTTCTTGAGGATGGCGCCGCCATGCACCTTGCCACTGAAGTTGGCCATGTCCGGTGTCATCAGCACGGTCATCGAGAGCTCGTGCTGCCCGTTCAGCGGTTGGTCGTCCATCGTCATGCTCCCTTGAGGTTTCCTACAGCATAACGCCTTGCCCCCGCGAGGGGAGCAAGGCGTTTGATGCGGGGCAGTCAGGCCCGGTGATCAGAACCAGGTCAGGCCCACCGCGATGATGATACCGGTGATGAACAGCTGGATCAGGCAGAAGCCCATGATGTCCTTGGCCTTGAGGCCGGCGATGCCGAGCACCGGCAGGGCCCAGAAGGGCTGCAGCAGGTTGGTCCAGGCGTCCCCCCAGGCCACGGCCATGGCCACCCGGGGAATGTCCACGCCCAGGGCCTGGGCGGCGGGCAGCATCACCGGCGCCTGCACGGCCCACTGGCCGCCACCTGAGGGCACGAAGATATTGACGATACCGGCGCTGATGAAGGACCAGAAGGGCAGGGTGGTCTCGGTGGCAAAGGAGATGAGGGTCTCCGACATGCTCTCGGCCAGCCCCGACTGCACCATGATCGCCATGATGCCGGCATAGAAGGGGAACTGGATGACGATGCCGGCACCGCCCTTGATCGCCTCCTGGAGGCTCTCGAGCAGGCTACGGGGCGTGCGGTGCAGCACGATGGCCAGCGACAGGAACAGGAAGTTGACCACGTTGAGGTTCAGGCCGCCGTCGCGGAAGATGAAGTGGTCGAGCAGGAACAGCACCCCGGGGATGCCTACCAGCCAGGCCAGGGTCGTGCTGTTTTCCAGGCGCTCGGCGGGACGGGTGATGCGCACGCGCCTTTCCTCGTCGTCACCCAGCAGCTTGGGGTCGATATAGACGCTCTCCTTCTCGTCGGGGAGCATCAGCCGGTTGACCAGCGGTACGGCGATGAACAGGCAGGCCACGATGGCCAGGTTGAACAGCGAGAAGATGGTATCGCCGGTACCGATCACGCCGATCTGCTCGGCGGTGAAATGGTCGTCGGTGGCGATGGTCAACGGGATCGAGCCGGCCAGGCCGCCGTGCCAGACGATGAAGCCGGAGTAGGCGCTGGCCACCAGCAGGCGGTAGTCGACGCGCACCAGGCGGGCCAGTTCCTTGGCGAACAGCGCCCCTACCACCAGGCCGAAGCCCCAGTTGATCCAGCTGGCGACCAGCGACACCAGGGTGACCAGGATGATGGCGCTGCCGGCATTCTTCGCCAGGCCGGCGAGCTTCTGCAGCAGGCGCTTGACGGGCGGGGAGCTGGCCAGCATGTAGCCGGTGACGAGGACCAGCAGCATCTGCATCGAGAAGGTCAGCAGGCCCCAGAAGCCGTCGCCCCAGAAGCGCATCACCGCCAGCGGGGTCTGGCGTTCCACTGCGATGGCCGCGGCGGCGGCGATGATCGTCAGCAGCAGGACGAAGATGTAGGGGTCGGGCAGGTAGCGTTCGACCAGCTTGACGGCTGGTCTCGATAGGGCCTTGAGCATGAGGGTTCCCTTCTTCTGTGGTCGAGTTGTCGCGTGTCTGAAAGAAAGTAGCGCAACCTCAGAGGGTTGCGCTACCCGGCGCGGGAGACTCCTTCAACGCCGTCGGCCGCGGTGTGGTGGCGCCAGCGGGAGCGGCGGTGGTGCCGGTAGTAGGCCGCCAGCACGCCCGAGCGCACCACGGCAAAGGCCAGGAAGGCCAGCCACAGACCGTGGTTGCCCAGGGGCGTGGTCAGCCACCAGAGTGGCAGGTAGACGGCGAGTCCTGCATAGATGCTGTTGCGCATCTCGCGGATCGCCGTGGCCCCGATGAAGACGCCATCCAGCAGGTAGCTCCACACCGCCACCAGCGGCATGACGACCATCCAGGGCAGATAGTCGCCGGCGGTGGACCGCACCTCCGGCAGGCCCGTCAGGAGCGCGATCAGCCACTTGCCCCCCAGGGCGAAGGCCAGCGCTGCCAGCCCCGCTGTGACCAGCGAGAAGCGCGCGGCACTGCGGACGACCTGGCCGAACTCGTCGAAGCGTCGGCGGCCCACGGCACGGCCGGCCAGCGCCTCGGCGGCATGGGCGAAGCCGTCCAGCGCGTAGCTGGTCAGCATGATGAACTGCAGCAGTACGGCGTTGGCCGCCAGCACCGTGTCGCCCTGGGCGGCGCCGCGGGAGGTGAAGAAGGCCATGGCGAACAACAGCCCCAGGGTGCGCACGAAGAGGTTGGCGTTGACCCGGAAGAGCTCGCCATAGGCGGCCAGGCGCAGCAGTCGTTCGCGCAGGAAGCGCCCTTCCAGCAGCTTGAGCTGGCGCGAGACCAGCCAGAGGCCGAAGGCCAGTGCCGTGTAGTCGGCGAGCACCGTGGCCCAGGCCACGCCGTCGCTGGCCATCCCCAGCCCCACCACAAACAGCAGGTCGAGGGCGATGTTGACGCCGTTGGTCAGCACCAGGATGGCCAGCGTTACCCGTGAGTTCTGCTGGCCGAGGAACCAGCCGAGGATGGCGTAGTTGGCCAGCACCGCCGGGGCGGAGAGCAGGCGGATGCGGGCGTACTCCGCGGCCAGCGCCGTGGCCACCTCGCTGCCGTCGAGCAGCCACAGTCCGAGGGTCACCAATGGGCCACCGGCGAGGATCAGCCCCATACCGATCACCAGGGCGAGCAGCAGCGACTGGCCGAGCAGGTTGCGCACCTCACCGTCCGCCTCGCGGCCCACCGCCTGGGAGGTGAGGCCGGTGGTGCCCATGCGCAGGAAGCCGAAACCCCAGTAGAGGAAGCTGAACAGCGTCGCGCCCAGGGTCACCCCGGCGAGATAGCGCGAGTCGGGCAGGTGGCCGACCACGGCAGTATCCACCAGCCCGAGCAGCGGCACGGTGATGTTGGAGAGGATGATCGGCCAGGCCAGCGATAGGATGCGCTGTCGCGTGCCCGCGCGGGCAGTGGTCTTGGGCGACGTCACGGCGGGGTCCTTGGCGGTGAAACGGGGCAGGGTGGCGTGTCCCGGCCCGGAACGCAACGGCCCCGCCGGTTGGCGGGGCCGTCGAGGGCGTGTGTCAGGGGCTAGAAGCGGTAGCCCAGGCTGGCGGAGAAGAGGTCGACCTCGAAATCCTCGCCGCTGTCGCTGATGTCGTAGCGCTCGTACTCGGCACGCATCATGACCTGGTCGATCTCATATTCGGCGCCGATGCCATAGAAGGGATCGGTGCCGTCTTCGCCGGCAGTTTCACGATAGTAGGTGCCATCGACCGTCGCATTCCCATCGATGTCGGCATCCCAAGCGATCATCCCCAGCTTGCCATGGACACTGAAACCATTTTGGATCGGTAGCTTGCCGACCAGAGCTGCTGTGAAGCCATCGATACCTAGCTCCAGATTGACGCTATCGCCCCCCTCAGCGCCACTGGCTGAGAAATCTCCAAGGTCTACATAGCTAGCTTCTACAGCAAAGTTGGGGTTGAACTGGTAACCGGCAAATAGCTTGTAACCGGTATCGCTGTCATCGGTGTTGAATCCGTTGCGATCAAGCCAGCTCAGTCCCTCATTGTCCAATGAAGCATGACCGATCCCGGCACCCAGGTAGGGCCCCTCGGCGGGGTTGTACTGATAGCTCTGGGCGAAGGCGGGCGAGGCGACCAGGCCGGCCAGGGCGGCGGTGGCGATCAGGCGTTTCATCATGCGCTCCTTTGCATGGGGCGGGCGGGGCCCGCGGGGTTGGGCATGCGGCGAAAGCCGGCTACCCTGATGTAAGATCCTGTGAAAGGATGTAACTTTGAAGATTCTAGGTGCTAATTCGAATGAATGCCATGGTCCGGCGGCGGCCGGCAGGGCGACAATCCAGGCGACAGGGTAGGGAGCGAGGATGATGAAGCGACTGGGCAAGAGCACGATGTTTGCCATGCTGGCGCTGGTGATGCTGCTGGGCAGCCTGCCGGCCGTGGCACAGGGAGAGCGCATGGAGGCCCAGCCCAGCGGCGGGGCGATGATTGCCGATGCGGTCGTCGCCCGGCCGCTGCTGGCGGCGGCCACGGTGGGCGGTGCGGCGATCTTCCTGGTGTCGCTGCCGTTCACCGCCCTGGGGGGGAACGTGGACGGGGCGGCTGAGACCCTGATCAAGACCCCGGCCGAGGCGGCCTTCCGGCGCTGCCTGGGGTGCAAGGTGAGCAGGCGCGCCGACGAGATGTAGGCCGGCTGCAGGCGACGGCCAGTCCCTCTGCGTTCTTGACAGGATAACCGGGCAAAAGGGGCTGAGTTTTTGCTGCTCCAGACAACGGCGCCCCGCTCATCGAGCGGGGCGCCGTCGGTTGTGCTGGCGTCGAACGGGGTCAGGCCGCGGTGATGAGGTGGTACTTCTCCATCAGCGCCTCACGGCTCTCCTTGTGCTCCGGGTCCAGCGGAATGCAATCCACCGGGCAGACCTGTTGGCACTGGGGCTCGTCGTAGTGGCCGACGCACTCGGTGCACAGGCCGGGGTCGATGACATAGATCTCTTCCCCCGGCGAGATGGCGCCGTTGGGGCATTCGGGTTCGCAGACGTCGCAGTTGATGCACTCATCGGTGATCATCAGGGCCATGGGGTACCTCACGGATGTCGCTGGCCGGCAAGCGGTCCCGGGAAGGGGGTAATCCCGAGTTTCCTGGTCAGGTATTGTAATGGCTCTTCAGCGTCTCGGCGACCCTGGGATGCACGTGCTTGGAGACATCGCCGCCGAGCCGGGCGATCTCGCGCACCAGCGTCGAGGAGATGTAGGAGTTCTCCACCTCCGGGGTCAGGAAGACCGTCTCCAGCTCCGGCATCTGGGCGCGGTTCATGTTGGCCAGCTGCAGCTCGTACTCGAAGTCCGACACCGCCCTCAGGCCGCGCAGCAGCACGCGTGCCTTCTGCTGCTTCATGAATTCGGTCATCAGCCCCGAGAAGCCGACCACCTCGACGTTGTCGAGGCCGGCCACCACCTCCTGGGCCAGGGCGATGCGGGTATCGAGGTCCAGGGCAGGCCCCTTGCCGGGGCTGGTGGCGATGGCCACTACCACCTTGTCAAACAGCCGGGCGGCGCGTTCGATCAGGTCGAGGTGGCCGTTGGTGATGGGGTCGAAGGTGCCCGGATAGATGGCGGTGTTCATCACGCGTCTCCCTCGTCGAGTCGTCCGAAGGGGTTGTCCACGGCCAGCGATACCTCCTGGGCATAGCCGGGAATGCGGATGGCGTCCCGGCCGACGTCGAGCTCGGGGCCCTCCAGCACGCCCTCGCCGAAGCGATAGCGGACCTCGAAATGGCCTCGGTCGGCGGCCCGATGAAAGGCCGCGGCGACCTCCCGGGTGGCCTCGCGGCGCTTCTGCCAGGCGGCCACGGCGGTCTCGCCGTGGCGCTCGGCCATCAGTCGCTCGGTCACCGCAGGAGAGAGCACCACGCCGGTGGCATTGTTGCCACCGAAGCCCTTGGCGTTGATGAAGGCGGCATCCGCGACGAAGGGCAGTGGGTCGCGGAACAGCTTCAGGCGTTCGGCATGGACGTCGTCGGCTACCGCATCCAGGGTGAAGATGCCCGGCAGCAGCCCGTGGGCGAAGCTGCCCAGGGCGCTGGTCAGCTGGTCGCCGGCGGCACTGCCCTGGGAGTGGCCGACGAAGGCCTTCACCGCCACCACCGGCCACGCCGTGATGCCGTGGGCGCGGGCCACCTGGTCGAAGACATGGGACTCGGTGACGCGGTTCTTGGGCGTGCTGGTGCCATGAGCATGGAGGAAGGTGCGCTCGCGCAGGGCCTTCTCGCCGAGCATGTCGCGCACCAGCGCGGCCCCCTTGGCCAGGGAAATATAGTTGCCGATGCCGGGGGCGGAGATCGAGCGCTTCCAGCCGTCGGCATTGACGAACACGCCCGGCACGCTGCCGAGGACCTCGGCACCGGTCTCCAGGGCCAGGACGTCGTCCATCAGCATGATGAACTGGCTGGACTCGCCCATGGTGAAGCCGCAGTTGCGGGCGAAGGGACGGCAGGCACGCTGATAGTCGGCGTCGGTGAGCAGCTCCAGGGCATCCAGGGCCTTGAGGCCGTCATCATCGGCGAGCGCGCCCATGGTGCGGAAGCCCTCGATGACCTCGGGCGTGATCGGGGCATCGGCGGTGCCCACCAGCACGACCCGGCGCCGCCCGGCACGGATGTCGTCCACCCCGAGGCGCAGGTTGTAGAGGAAGCTGGCGCAGGCGCCCAGGGCCGCCCCGGTGCCGCCGACGCTGCCCAGTACATAGGCATTGATGAAGTCGGCGGGCATCTGGCCGTAGCCCAGCGGCATCTGCTTGGAGGTGGCGCGCTTGCCGGAGACGAAGCTCTTGAGCAGGCCGCCCCAGCCCTCGTCGTCGAGCTGGCCGATGGAGTTGCCGGCGTAGACGGCAACCTCGTCGGGGTCCAGGCGGTCGCGCAGCCCATCCCACTCGAGTCCGCTGTCGCCCAGACAGTCGCTGGCGGCGAAGACGGTCATGGAGAGCCCGCGCGGGTGGTGCACGCTGCGGTAGAGTCGGCTGGGCTCGAACCCCGAGGGCAGCTGACCGGCGGCGCGCACCTGGGCCGGGCGCGTCTCGGGCAACATCACCTCCATGGTGCCGGCCGGGACGGTGACCTCGAGGCTCTGACGGTCCAGTTCCTTGACCTGCCAGGTGGGGGGCAGGTCGTCGGGCAACTGCCGGCGACGGATGCGGAAGGTCAGCGGAGTGTCCAGCGCCAGGCTCGCCTTGCGGTTGGCCGGCAGGCCCTCCTCGTTGAAGCGGGGATCCTCGATGCGCCGGATCAGGGTGTGGTCGAGCACCTGCTGGCGGGTCTGCTCGACGATCCCGGCGGCGTCCAGCGGCCGGCCCTCGGCGTCATGCCAGGCGCCATCCGCCTGGCAGTCGGCCAGGCGCATCATCGCCGCCAGGCCCAGCAGGGTGCGGGCCTGGTCGTCGTCGGGCAGGGCGTCGAGCACGGTACGGCGAAACGCCTGGTGGCCCGAGGTTCGGCCGGCGGGATTCACGCCGCCCATGCCGACGATCACCGGTAAGTGTGGCAAGCCGGGTTCCTCGTTGTGCGGTTGATATCGTGGCTGCATTTAGTCGCTGTCAGGCCATGGATCATAGCACCCGGCCCGTGGCGGCGTCATGCCGGCGCCCCCTGCGCGGTGGGCTTTCGGCTGGTAGAATGCTTCCCCTTTCCGTTTACGCCGAGCCCGCTGACATATGACTGCCCGTTCGCGATCCATCGTCAGC
Source organism: Halomonas rhizosphaerae (assembly GCF_030010555.1). GTDB lineage: Bacteria > Pseudomonadota > Gammaproteobacteria > Pseudomonadales > Halomonadaceae > Halomonas > Halomonas rhizosphaerae. The sequence continues at coordinate 76,709 of NZ_JASCQP010000015.1, read as the reverse complement.
CGCCAGACCGCCCCCCACGAGGGCCTGGCCCGCCGCGTGGCGCGGGCCCTGGCGCATCCCCTGCGCAAGCCATTCGCCGAGCACACCCACGAGGCCTTTGCCCGGGCCCGCAACTGGCTCGAGCGCCGCGACGGAGCGTCATTGATCCTGGATGCGGGATGCGGCGTGGGACTCTCGACGCGCCGGCTGGCCGAGCAGTATCCGGCCGCCGCGGTGATTGGCGTCGACCGCAGCGCCGACCGCCTGTCCCGGGACCATGGCCGGCTGCCGGACAATGCCCTGCTGGTGCGTGCCGACCTGGTGGATTTCTGGCGGCTGGCACTGGCCGAGGGCTGGCGGCCGGTGCGTCACTACCTGCTCTATCCCAACCCCTACCCCAAGGCCGCCCACCTGAAGATGCGCTGGCAAGGGCATCCGGTGCTGCCGGTGATCCTGGCCCTGGGCGGCCGGCTGGAGCTGCGCTCCAACTGGCGGCTCTACGTGGAGGAGTTCGCCCTGGCGGTGACCCAGGCCACCGGAGTGGCAGCCGAGGCGGCACCCTTCGTGCCGGGGGAGGCCTGCCTGACGCCCTTCGAGCAGAAGTACCATGGCAGCGGACAGGCGCTCTGGCGGCTGGTGGTCGAGTTGCCCCACGCTCCCGGGCTGGTCCCCGGGGGCGCGCTGCCGGCCGCCGGGGAAGAAGGATGATGGCGTTCCTGTTCCTGGCCCTGGCGATTGTCGCCGAGGTGATCGCCACCAGTGCGCTGAAGGCCTCGGAGGGCTTCACCCGGCTGTGGCCCAGCGTCACGGTGGTGGTCGGCTATGGGCTGGCCTTCTACCTGCTCGCCCTGGTGCTGCGCACCATGCCCGTGGGCATCGCCTACGCCTTCTGGGCGGGGCTCGGCATCGTGTTGGTGACCCTGGTGGGTATCCTGGTCTATGGGGAGAAGCCGGACCTGCCGGCAATGCTGGGCCTCGCCATGATCGTTGGTGGCGTGGTGGTGATCCAGGTGTTCTCTTCCGTCTCATCCCATTAAGCTGAGGCCTCTCATGCTGCCTGGAGGTCCCATGCTCCGTCGCCCGCTGCTCTGCGTCCTGCTGACGCTGCTGCCGCTCTTCGCCCAGGCGAGCGGCTTCACCCGCCTGGCCGAACTCGCCGACAAGGGCTTCCTGCTCGGTGCCGAGGCCCGCTTGCTGAACAGCGGCGAGGTCCTGGGCGCCATCGGGCCCGAGCGCCAGCTGTCACCGGCTTCGGTGTCCAAGGTCTACCTGGCGGCGGCGGCACTGGAGCGCTGGGGGCCGCAGCACCGCTTCTCCACCCGGCTGGTAAGCCTGGCCGAGCCCGGTGCGGAGGGGGTGCTGCACGGTGACCTGGTGCTCGACGGCGGGGGCGACCCTATGCTGACCAGCGAGGACCTGTGGCGGCTGACGCAGCGGCTGCACCAGGCAGGCGTGCGCCGGGTCGAGGGGCGCCTGGTGGTCAGCCAGTGGCGCTATGGGCCGGTAGAGTGCATCACCACCGACCGCTGCCAGGCCCATTCCCGGGTGGCCAACGCCTACAGTGCGCTGCTCTCCTCGGCCGGGGTGAACCATGGCAGCTGGTGCGTCAGCGTGGCCCCCGCCGCCGTGCCCGGCGAGTCCGCCCGCATCACCAGCTGCGACAGCCAGGCGCCGATCGTCGGGATCGACAACCGCGTCGAGACCAAGCCCGACGACAGCGGCACCCGGCTCAATGCCGAGCGGGTGCTTCGCGACAGCGGCGACGTGATGGTGGTGAGCGGACAGATCTCCACCAATGCCCGCCCCCGGTCCATCTACCGGGCCAGTTCCGACCCGGCGCGCCAGAGTGCGGCCACCCTGCTGGCGATGCTGGAACAGGCCGGAATCGGCGTGCGTGACGGTGCCGGGGTGGCGTCCACCGAGCCGCCGGCCGAGGCCCGCTCCCTGGCCGAGGTGGAGAGCGAGCCGCTGCAGGAGCTGCTGCTGCGCACCCTCAACCACTCCAACAACTTCATGGCCGACCAGCTGGCGCTGAACCTGGTGGAATCCCCCCGCGCCGGCCTGGTGCAGGCCGGCGGGGCGCTGGAGGCCTTCGTGACCGGTCTGCCCGACCATGGTCCCGTGACCCTGCGCAGCGGCAGCGGTCTCACCCCCGAGAACCGCACCTCGGCGGCGGGCATCACCGCCCTGCTGGAGAGCATGTACCGTCGGCCGGCACTCTTCCCCAGTTTCGTCGCTGCCCTGCAGTCGCCGGCCAACGGCGTGATGCGCTTCCTGCGCCGCGGATCAACGACCTTCCAGCAGCATGTGATGCTCAAGACCGGCACCCTCAACCAGCCGGTGGCGGTGCGCGCCGTGGGCGGCTACTTCCGCACCCGCAGCGGGCAGTGGGGCGTGTTCGCGGCGATCGTCAACGGTACCTCGAACACCCCCTGGCTCAACTGGCAGCAGGTACTCGACCCATTGGCCGCCGACCTCGAGGAGATGATCGATGCCCACTGATACCCCGGACCTCGCGACATGAAGCCAGGATACACCGGCTGGCAGCACCTGGTGCACTCCACTCGCTACTCCCTCAAGGGACTCAGGGCTGCCTTTCGCAACGAGGCAGCCTTCCGCCAGGAGCTCGGGGTCTGCCTGGTCCTGCTGCCGCTGGCCTGGTGGATCGGCCAGGGGCCGGTAGAGTGGATCCTGCTGGTGGGTAGCTGCCTGCTGGTGCTGATCGTGGAACTGCTCAACAGCGCCATCGAGAACGTGGTGGATCGCATCGGCACCGAGCACCATGAGCTCTCTGGGCGCGCCAAGGACATCAGTTCGGCGGCCGTGATGCTCTCGCTGTTGATCGTCGGCCTGACCTGGGGCTTCTTGGTCTGGCAGAAATTCCTCGCCTAGGTTATGGAGCAGGGCTGGCTTCGCTATGCTGGAGGCATTCGAGAACCGGATGCGAGATGCCCATGGCCCTGCCCGATGACTTCCTGCCGCTGGATGACATTCCCGAGCCCCTGAGGGCTCCCCTGGCGCACGCTCGCGACAGGCTGGCGAGCTCGCTGGAGCAGGCCGACAACCTGGCCGACATGAACGGCAGCGACTCCCCGCTGGAGGACTGGCTGGCGCTGTCGGATGAGCGGCGCCGTCAGTTGTCGCGGGTGCTGGCCGTCTCGACCTTCGCCGCCGAGACCCTGGTGCGCTATCCAGAGTGGCTGTTGCACCTGGATGCCAGCGGCGAACTGGACGCAACGCCCTCCGCGGAGGCCCAACGCGACTGGCTCGACGAGAGGCTGGAGGTCGCCGAGGACGAGGAGGCCCTGCATGGCGCCATCCGCCGTTTTCGTCGCGCACGCATGCTGGGCATCGTCTGGCGTGACCTGACCCGCCCCCCGGGCATCGACATGTGGGAGACCAGTGGCGCGGTGTCGCGACTCGCCGAGACCTGCGTGGAGGCGGCTCTGGCCTGGCTCGAGGCGCATTTCGCGCCGCGCTGGGGGTGGCCCGCCCCGCGTCGCGACGGCAGCGAGCAGCGGCTGGTGGTGCTGGGCATGGGCAAGCTCGGTGCCGGCGAGCTGAACCTCTCTTCCGATATCGACCTGATCTTCGCCTTCCCCGAGAAGGGCGAGACCGAGGGCGGTCGCAAGTCCCTGGAGCACCAGGAATATTTCACCAAGCTTGGCCAGCGGCTGATCACCGCCCTGGATGTGGTGACCGCCGACGGCTTCGCCTTTCGCGTCGACATGCGCCTGCGCCCGCTGGGCGATGGCGGTCCCCTGGTGGGGAGCTTCTCCTCGCTTGCCGGCTACTACCAGGATCAGGGGCGCGAGTGGGAACGTTACGCCATGCTCAAGGCACGGCCGGTGGCCGGCGACCTGGGGGCGGGCGCCGAGCTGTTGTCGAGCCTGCGCCCCTTCGTGTACCGCAAGTACCTCGACTTCGGCGCCATCGAGTCGCTGCGCGAGCTCAAGTCGATGATCAACCGTGAGGTCCGGCGCAAGGGGATGCAGGGCAACATCAAGCTCGGCCCCGGGGGCATTCGCGAGGTGGAGTTCGTGGTCCAGGCCTTCCAGCTGATCCGCGGCGGCCGCGACACCGAACTGCAGGTCACCTCGCTCAAGACCGCCCTGGAGCGCCTGCCCGAGCTCGGCCTTTTGCCCCGGGAGGTCGTCGACGAGCTGATGCCCGACTATGCCTTCCTGCGCGACCTGGAGCATGTGCTGCAGGCCCTGGAGGATCGCCAGACCCAGACCCTGCCCGACGACGATAACGACCGCGAGCGCGTGGCCCTGGCGCTCGACATGGAGGACTGGCCGGCGGTGATGGCACGCCTCGACGAGGTCCGGGAGCGGGTGCGCCGGCACTTCGATGAGGTGATCGCCGAGCCCGAGGAGGAGGTGGACGAGGCCGATGACGCCGACCAGGCCTCCGGTGCCGTCGGCCTGGAGGAGTGGCGCGCACTGTGGCGCGACGAGCTGGAGGAGGACGAGGCCCGGGAGCTGCTGGAGGAGGCCGGCCTGGCGGAACCGGATGCCGCCCTGCGCCGGCTACGGGCGATGCGCCAGTCCCGCCAGGTGCAGGCCATGCAGCGTATCGGCTTCGAACGGCTGGAGGCCCTGATGCCGCTGCTGCTCGATGCCGTGGCCGGCAGCGAGACCCCGGACATCGCCCTGGAGAGGGTGCTGCCGCTGGTCGAGGCGGTGTTGCGACGCACCGCCTACCTGGCGCTGCTGCGCGAGAACCCGGATGCCCTGGGGCACCTGATGAAGCTGTGCAGCGCCAGCCCCTGGATCGCCGCCCAGCTCGCCCGCCATCCCATCCTGCTCGATGAGCTGTTGACCCCGGAGACCCTCTACACTCCGGCCGACAAGGAGCGCCTGGCCGACGAGCTGCGCCAGGCCCTGGGGCGGCTGCCTGAGGATGACGAGGAGGCCCAGCTCGAGGCCCTGCGGGTCTTCAAGCATGCCCAGGTGCTGCACGTGGCGGCCTCCGACATCGCCGGCACCCGCCACCTGATGAAGGTCAGCGACTATCTCACCTACATCGCCGAGGTGGTCCTGGAGGCGGTACTGGCCATGGCCTGGAAGCACCTGACCCGCAAGCATGGCTTCCCGGAACGTCGCGAGGAGGGGCGCTGCGGCAGCGAGCCCGAGTTCCTGGTGGTCGGCTACGGCAAGCTCGGCGGCATCGAAATGGGCTACAGCTCCGACCTGGACCTGGTGTTCCTCCATGATGGTGCCACCCAGGGGACCACCGATGGCAAGCGTCCCATCGACAATGCGGTCTTCTTCACCCGGCTGGGCCAGCGGATCATCCACCTGCTCACCGCGGTGACGCCGGCGGGCAGCCTCTATGAGGTGGACATGCGCCTCCGCCCCTCGGGCAACTCCGGGCTGCTGGTCTCGACGCTCGCGGCCTTCGCCGACTACCAGCGCGAGCAGGCCTGGACCTGGGAGCACCAGGCCCTGGTGCGGGCCCGGGTGGTGGCCGGCCATCCGCGGTTGGCCGAGCGTTTCGACGAGATTCGCGGCGAGATCCTCGGCCGCCAGCGGGATCTCGAGGCGCTGCGCAAGGAGGTGGTGAAGATGCGCCACAAGATGCGCGACCACCTGGGCAGCAAGGGCGAGGGCGACGATTTCGATCTCAAGCACGACCCCGGCGGGATGGTCGACATCGAGTTTCTCTGCCAGTACGCGGTGCTGGCCATGGGCCATGAGACGCCGGACCTCCTGGCCTACAGCGACAACATGCGCATCCTCGAGACCCTGGAGGCCACCGAGCGCCTGCCGGCCGAGACGTGCCAGCGACTGCGCGAGGCCTACCTGGCCTTGCGCACTGCCGCCCACCGGACGGCCCTGACCGGTGGGGCCGGGCGCGGGAGCAACGAGGACTTCCGGGCGCATCGCGAGGCCGTCATCGAGCTCTGGCAGCGCCTGCTCGAACCGCAAGGCCACTGAGCGCGCGGGTTCGACGTGGTGCGCGACAGCAGGCCATCGTTGCCAGCAGGCTGGCGCCGGTAGCCTAGTGGCCAGCCGAGCTGGCTCGGGAGCGTGATCAGACGCCCCGCCTGTCGACGACAGGCGGGGCGTCTTGCGTCTGCGCCATCGCTTTGCCGTTATCACGGAATTCCTCAGTAACAGTTGCCATGGGGCTTCCCCCCCTGTCATTACAGCGGGTTAACAGGCCGTAGCGCCGCCTTTTCCCAGACATTGCCCCTTCCTCGGGCGAAGCGGGACGGAAAAGTATCCAGATTGGTCATTTCGACAGGATGGTCGCGTTGCGGTGAATCAAGCCTCGGCCCTAAGCTCCCCCTGACCCTGACAAGCCCCTCCGGCGAGTCGGTGAGACCAACTAAAACAAAGCAGGTGACAACATGTTCTACAAAACAGCGCTAGCGACCAGTGTCATGATGCTCTCCGCGGGCCTCGCTCAGGCCGAGGAGTCCTACCGGATCGGCATCACCCAGAACAATGTCGGTGTCGACAGCTACCAGACGACCTATGAAAGCGCCTTCGAGGAGGCGGCCGAGAAGCAAGGCAATGTCGATATCGTGGTGCTCGATGCCGGCGGCGATGTGGCACGTCAGATCGGCCAGATGCAGGATCTCATCCAGCAGAATGTGGATGCCATCATCATTTGGCCGACCAATGGTCAGGCGGTGATTCCGGCCATCCGTCAGGCTCATAAAGCCGGTATCCCCGTCGTGGTGACCAACTCCAAGATCGCCGAGGCCGGCATGGAGTATATCGCCTCCTTCTCCGGCCCCGACAACGTCCAGCAGGGGGCTTCTTCTGCCGAGATGATGTGCGAGGCACTCGACGGCGAGGGTCAGATCGTGCAGATCGCCGGCCAGCCGGGGTACACCACGGCCATGGAGCGTTCCCAGGGCTTCGAGGAGCGACTGGCCGAGGCATGCCCCGGGATCGAACTCGTGGAGACCCAGCCCGCGGACTGGAACCGCGAGAAGGCCCAGCGGGTCATGGAAAACTTCCTCACCAAATACGATGACATCGACGGCGTCTACGCCGGAGATGACAACATGGGTGTCGGTGCCCTGAATGCCGCCAAGAGCGCCGACCGCGCCGATGAGATCGTGTTCATCGGCGCCACCAATTTCGCCGTGGGCTACGAGGCCATCGAACGTGGCGAGTACTACGGCTCCATCTACCAGTCACCGGTCGATGACGCGGAAGCGGCCCTCCAGACTGCCCTCGACGTGCTGTCGGGAGAGGATGTGCCGAAGATGAACTTCTTCGAGACGCCCAAGATCACCGCCGACAACCTGGCCGAGTTCGAAAAGCCCGTGTTCTGAATATCGTAACTCTCGGGGCACGAAGGGAACTCGTGCCTTCCCGCGTCTCCCCAGGCCAATGGCTCCGCAGCGGTCGATGAAGGCTCTCGCGGAATACCGAAAACCACACTCCGTTGGCCGTGACGAATGGTCAGAAGGTCACACGATTCGGTGGCATGCCCCGGGCATGCCAGCGGGGCGTCGACTGCAACGGAAACACCCTGGCCTTCAGTCCGTAGCGCCAACATAGGTGAGTATCATGGCTTCTGTAGAACAAGGTAAACAAGCCATCATGCTGAGCAAGAAGCATAAAGCGGGTCTCCTGAACTTTCTTTCCGCTCAGGGCATCCTGGTCTTCTTTCTTCTCTGCATGTTTGCTTTCTCGCTGTTCTCCGAACAGTTCCTCTCCCAGTCAAACATCATGACGGTGGTCCGCCAGGCTTCGATCATCGGTATCATTGCCGTGGGCGTCACTGTGGTCATCATCGGCGGTAACCTGGATCTCTCCGTCGGGTCGATGCTCTCCTTCTCGACGGTGCTGGTCGTCGATCTGCATGACAAGATCGGGCCGGCCGGTGCCATCATCCTGATGTTCGTCCTCACCCTGCTGATCGGAGCCGTCAACGGCTTCCTGATCGGCTTCATGAGGCTGAACTCGCTGATCGTCACCCTGGCGATGCTGTCGGCGATCCAGGGGCTGGTGCTGATCTACAGCGGCGGACAGAACGTCGATATCGCCAACTCGAGCGACACCTGGTTCGCCTTCTTCGGTCGTGGCTATGTGCTGGGTATCGCGGTACCGGTGATCCTCTTTGCCTTGCTGGCGATCATCGTGCAGGTCGTCATGTCCTACACCAGCTACGGTCGGCGCATCTTCGCCGTCGGCGGCAACCCGGCCGCCGCCGTCTACTCCGGCATCCGCAAGAACTGGTGCGTGTTCAGTACCTATCTGATCTCGGCCTTCTGCGTGGCCTGTGCCGCCCTGGTGCTGGGCTCGCGGGTCATGGGGTCCCAGAACAACGTCGGGCAGGGCTACGAGCTGCTGGTGCTGGCCGGGATCATCCTGGGGGGAACCAGCCTGCTGGGCGGCGCCGGCAGCATCTGGAAGACGGTCATCGGGGTATTGATCCTGGGCTTCATCCAGAACGGTCTGCTGCTGGTGGGCTACCCCTATTACACCCAATGGCTCGTCACCTGGGTGATCATCATCCTGGCGGTGTGGCTGGACCTTGCCAACAAGCGCAAGCGTCTGTTCACGACTCACTCCTGAACCTGGTGATCAACATGATTAACGTGAAGGATTTTCTCAAGGGCAGTGGCGTCATCCAGCCGATCTGGGTATTCGTCATCGTCATTACCGTCTTCTTCAGCTTCATGTCGGAGTACTTCCTCTCGGTCGGGAACCTGACCAACATCCTGGTCCAGACCTCGACGATCGGGCTGATCGCCCTGGGCATGACCTACGTGATGATCAACGGCAACATCGACCTCTCGGTGGGCGCCGTCCTGGGGCTGGCGGCATCGCTGTCGGTCGGCCTTCAGGATTATGGCATCACCATCGCGGTCATCGCCGCCCTGGCATCGGGCCTTGTCCTGGGCGCCATCAATGGCCTGATCGTCTGGAAGACCGGCGTCAACGCCTTCATCGTGACCCTGGGGGCGATGATCGGTGTCCGCGGCCTCATCTTCATCTACACCGAAGAGCAGTCCTTCTACGCCACCAACTTCGCCTTCTCCGACTTCGGGACCGCCTCGATCGGGCCGATCCCCGTGCTCGCCATCATCTTTCTCATCTGCACCCTGGTGATGCACCTGGTGCTGAAGAAGACCGGTCATGGGCGCAATACCTTTGCCGTGGGTGGCAACCCCGAGGCCGCCCTGGATGCGGGCATCCGCATCGGCCGTCACATGATGATCAACTTCATCATCGTGGGCTTCTTCGCCGCCCTCGCCGGGGTGCTCCTGGCGACCCAGATGGGGGCTGCCACGCCGAACCTGGGCCGTGACTACGAGCTCTGGACCATCACGGCCGTGGTGCTCGGCGGCACCAAGCTGACAGGTGGATACGGCAGCATCACCGGCACCCTGGGCGGCGTGCTGGCCATCGGGATCCTGCGTAACGGCATGAACCTGATGCAGGTGCCGGCCTTCTACGTGCTGGTCATTCTCGGCGCCATCCTGATCTCGGTGCTGATCATCGACCAGCGGCTCAATGTCCATGCCAGCAAGGGAGTCAGCATATGAGCACTGCAGCCATGAGTCGGAATCCCCGCCACGCTGCGGATTCCCCGAGCCCCGTACTGTCGTTGATCGACATCACCAAGAAGTTTCCCGGTGTGGTGGCCCTGAACAAGGTCAGCTTCGACGTCAGGGCGGGCGAGGTCCATGCCCTGCTGGGCGAGAACGGCGCCGGCAAGTCCACCCTGATGAAGGTGCTGGCCGGCAAGCATCAGCCCAACGGGGGGCAGATCATCCTCGCGGGCGAGGAGAAGTCCTTCGAGAACCCCAAGCAGGCCAAGAAGAGCGGCATCGTGCTAATTCACCAGGAGCAGTCGCTGGTCCCCGAGATGTCGGTGGCGGAGAACATCTTCCTGGGCAGCCTGCCGCTGAAATGGGGCAACCGCGTCGACTGGAAGAAGCTGCACGCCGACAGCACCGAGATACTCAAGCGTCTCAAGTGCACCTTCAGCTCGCGCGACATGGTCAGCAACCTCTCCATCGCCAAGAAGCAGATGGTGGAAATCGCCCGGGCCCTGGTCTTCACCCCCCGGATCGTGGTCTTCGACGAGCCGACGGCATCACTGACCGATCACGAGAAGCCGGTGCTCTACGACATCATCCGCAACCTCCAGGAGCAGGGGGTCGGGATCGTCTACATCTCGCATCGCATGGACGAGATCTTCCACCTCTCCCAGCGCATCTCGGTCCTGCGTGACGGCGAGTACAACGGGACCCTGAATACGGCCGACACCAGCGAGGATGAGGTCACCAAGCTGATGATCGGCAGGACCCTCGAACTCGATCATGCCAGCAAGCCCAGCGAGTTCGGCGAGAAGATGCTGGAACTGCGTCACCTCACCGTGAAAGGGGTGTTCGAGGACGTCAGCTTCAGTGTCCGCAAGGGCGAGATCGTCGGCATGTACGGGCTGGTCGGGGCGGGCCGCTCCGAGGTCGCCGAGACGATCTTCGGCCTGCGTCAGCCATCCGCCGGCGAGATCCTGCTCGAAGGCAAGGCCCAGACGATCCACTCCAGCCACGATGCGGTCGTCAAGGGCATCGCCCTGGTCCCGGAGGATCGCAAGGATCAGGGCCTGATCCTCGGCATGAACTGTCGCGACAACATGACGCTCTCGGCGCTTGGCAGTGTCTCCTCCATGGGCTTCATGAAGACCGGGGAAGAGAAGGTCGTCTACGACAAGTACCAGCAGGCGATGAAGATCAAGACGCCCAGCTGGCGCCAGAAGGTCGGCAACCTAAGTGGCGGCAACCAGCAGAAGATCGTCATCGGCAAGTGGCTGCATACCCATCCCAAGCTGCTGATCCTGGACGAGCCGACCCGCGGCATCGACGTGGGCTCCAAGGCCGAGATCCATGCGCTGATCAAGGAGCTGGCCCGGTCGGGCTATGCGGTGCTGGTGATCTCGTCGGAAATGCCCGAGGTGCTGGGCGTCAGCACCCGCATCATCGCGATGTATGACGGCCGGGTGACGGCGGAATTCGACGGCGATGCCGTATCCGAGGACAAGCTGGTTCAGGCCATCACCGGACAGTACGTCACGGACGCCGGTGGGCCCGAACCCGCGGCCTCGGCCTGATGTGGCCACGCGAGCCGCGCTTGAGCTTCCCACGCAATCACGAGGACACCACCATGATGCCCTTCATCTACAACGGCCTGCCGTCACGCGTCATCTTCGGCCAGGGAACCCTGTCCCGACTCGCCGACGAGGTCCGTGAGCTGGGCTGCCACCGGGCCCTCGTCCTGGCAACGCCCGAGCAGGCCGGCCAGGCCCGCGAGGTGCTCGCCCAGCTGGGCGAGCTCGGGGCCGGCCTCTTCGCCGAGGCCAGGATGCACACCCCGGTCGAGGTCACCGACGCGGCGATGCGCCACCTGGAGGAACTCGAGGCGGACTGCACCGTGGCCATCGGCGGCGGCTCCACCATCGGGCTCGGCAAGGCCATCGCCCTGCGGACCGGCCTGCCCCAGGTGGCGATTCCCACGACCTATGCCGGCTCCGAGATGACGCCGATCCTCGGCGAAACCCGGGACGGCCTCAAGACGACCCAGCGTACCCTCGAGGTACTGCCCGAGGTGGTGATCTACGACGTCGACCTGACCCTGGGCCTGCCGGTCGGCATGTCCGGCACCAGCGGCATCAATGCCATCGCCCATGCGGTGGAGGCGCTCTACGCCCGCGACCGCAACCCGGTGGTCTCGCTGATGGCGGAGGAGGGCATTGCGGCCCTGGCGCGCAGCCTGCCGCTGATCGCCAAGGAGCCGACCAACCAGGAGGCGCGTTCGGATGCCCTCTATGGTGCCTGGCTGTGCGGTGCCTGCCTGGGCTCCGTGGGGATGTCGCTGCACCACAAGCTCTGCCACACCCTGGGCGGCTCCTTCGACCTGCCCCATGCCGAGACCCATACCATCGTGTTGCCCCACGCTGTCGCCTACAACGCCGGGGCCGCCCCGGAGGCGATGTCCCGCATCGCCCGGGCGCTGGGCAGCGACGATGCGGCCGGGGGGCTCCATGACCTGGCGCGCGCCGTGGGGGCACCACTGGCCCTGGCCGATATCGGCCTGCAGGAAAGCGATATCGACCGGGCGACGCAGATCGCCACGAGCAATCCCTACTGGAATCCACGCGAGATCGAGGCCGACGGCATCCACCGCCTCTTGAGCGATGCCTATGCCGGCCGTCGCCCGACGTCAAGGGAGGTTACCGACGCATGAAGACCCTGCTGACCAATGCCACCGTGGTGACCATGGACCCCGAGATCGGCGATCTGGCCGATGGCCAGGTGCTGGTGGAGGACGACCGGATCCTGGCCGTGGGCCAGGACCTTCCCGCCGAGGGCGCCGAGGTCATCGACTGCCGCGGCGGCATCCTGATCCCCGGCCTGGTCAATGCCCATATGCATACCTGGCAGACGGCACTGCGCGGCGTCGCCGCCAACTGGACGCTGCTCGAGTACTTCGGCCATGTGCATCGCGGCCTGGCGACCCTGTTCACCCCGGATGACATCCACATCGCCACCCGCATGGGGGCGCTCAACCAGCTCAACTGCGGTACCACCACCCTGGGTGACTGGTGCCACAACAACCCCACGCCCGAGCATACCGATGCGGCGATTCGCGGGCTCGAGGCGTCCGGTATCCGGGCACTGTTCTTCCATGGCTCGCCCAAGCCGGATCCCAAGCCGGGCCAGCCGCACTTCAGCGAGATTCCCCATCCGCGCAGCGAGGTCGAGCGGCTGCTCGCCGGCCCGTTGGGCGACCGCGAGGGGCGCGTGACCCTGGGCCTGGCCATCCTCGGCCCCCACTACTCCACCCTCGATGTCACCCTGCACGATTTCGAACTGGCCAAGGAGTTCGGCCTGGTGGCCTCGATGCACCAGGGCGGCGGCAAGGCCGTCAGCCCCGGTGGCTGGGACGTGATCGAGGAGCAGGGGCTGCTGGGGCCGGACATCAACATCGTGCACGGGCAGAGCCTGGACGACGGACAGCTGGCTCGCTTCTGCGAGCAGGGCGTGACCTTCTCCATCGCCCCGGAGAACGAGATGACCCAGGGGCACGGCTTCCCGATCACCGGCCACGTTCGCCGACACGGTGGCGTCGTCTCCCTGGGGGTGGATCTCGAGTCGGTGATCTCCGGAGACATGTTCACGGTGGCCCGGATGGCGCTGGGCATGCAGCGCTCGCTGGACAATGATGCCTCGCGGCGCGAGCAGGGCAGCATTCCCGACACCTCGACCATCCGCACCCGCGAGGCGCTGGCGTGGATCACCCTCGACGGTGCCCGCGCCCTCGGGCTCGAGGCGCGGATCGGCAGCCTGACCCCGGGCAAGCAGGCCGACATCGTGCTGCTCGACAGCGGCCGGCTGAACATGCAGCCGGTCAGCGACCCGGTCTCGACCGTGGTCATGCAGGCGAGTCTCGCCAATGTCGACAGCGTCATGGTAGCGGGAGAGTTCCACAAGCGACACGGCAAGCTGCTGGCGGACGTCGAGGAGGGGATCAGCCACCTGGCAGCCTCCGGTCACCGCATCTACGCCGAGCTTCAGTCACGCCAACAAGAGGGGGCGTCACAATGACCACGACCACCAAGACAGCCTGGATCGGCCTGGGCAAGCTGGGCTTGCCCATGGCGACGCGCATCGCCGCAGCCGGCTATACCGTCCAGGGATTCGATCTCAGCGCCGAGCGGATGGCGCTGGCCGAACAGGTCGGCATCACGGCACACGATGACCTGGCCTCCGCCGTCGAGGAGTGCCGCCTGGTCTTCGTCTCTATCCCCGATGACCAGGCGCTGCTTGGCCTGACACTGGGGTCGGGTGGGCTGATCGAGGCGATGGCCCCGGGCAGCGTGCTGGTCGAGACCAGCACCGTCAGCATCGAGGCCTCCGCTCGCGTGGCCACGGCCGCCGAGGAGCGGGGCATTGCCTATCTGCGCAGCCCGGTGTCGGGCAACCCGGTCGCCGCCGAGTCCGGCACCCTGTCTGCCATGGTCTCCGGGCCGCGCGAGGCGCTGGATGGGGCCGTGCCGGTGATGGCCACCTTCACCAAGGCCCAGTACTGGCTCGGTGACGAGGAACAGGCTCGCTACGCCAAGCTGGCCATCAACCTGATGATCGCGGTGAGCGCCGGAATGATGGGCGAGGCCCTGGCGATGGCCCGCAAGGGCAACATCGGCTGGGAGGCGATGCTGGACCTGATGGCCGACAGTGCCGTGGGCTCGCCGATGGTCAAGTACAAGACCCAGCCGCTGAAGGACCGTGACTTCACCTCCACCTTCTCGGCCGCCCAGATGGCCAAGGACCTGGACCTGATCCTCGGCTGTGCCCATGGGGACGGTGTCGCCGTGCCCCTGGCCGCCCAGATGCGCGAGGCCTACAGCTCCCTGATCGGCACGGGGCATGGTGAGGATGACTACATCGCCGCGATCCACCACACCGAGCGCCTCTCCGGGCTGCCGGCCATCGAGAGGAAATGACCCCATGCGAAACCTGAATGCAGAGAACATCACGGATGCCGTGATCGAGCAGTTCGCCGGCTGCAGTGACGAGCGCCTGAAGCGCGTGCTGAACAGCCTGGTCACCCACCTGCACGCCTTCATCCGCGAGGTGGAGCCCACCGAGCAGGAGTGGACCCAGGCCATCGACTTCCTGACCCGCACCGGCCAGATGTGCGACGACAAGCGTCAGGAGTTCATCCTGCTCTCCGACACCCTGGGCGTGACGATGCTCGTTGATGCCATCAACCATCAGACATCGGACCCGATGGTGTCGGAAAGCACGGTGCTGGGTCCCTTCTACGTGGCTGACCCGCCCCAGGTCGCCCAGGGCGAGTCGATCGACTGGAACGTCGAGGGAGAGCCCTTCTTCGTGGAGGGGCGGGTGCATGACGGTCGCGGCGAGCCGCTGGCCAATGTCGTGGTCGATGTCTGGCAATCGGACAGCGAAGGGTTCTACGACGTCCAGAAGGAGCTCGAGAGTGCCTCGCTGCGGGCCAGGTTCACCACCGACGACCAGGGGCGCTATGCCTTCTGGACGGTGACCCCCTCACCCTATCCGATCCCCACCGACGGCCCGGTCGGCAAGATGCTGGAAATCACCGGTCGACACCCTTACCGCCCCGCGCATGTGCACTTCATGCTGATGGCCGAGGGCTACGAGACCCTGGTGACCCAGGTCTTCGCCGAGGACGACCCCTATCTCGACTCCGACGCCGTCTTCGGCGTCAAGGATTCCCTGGTCAGGGAGTACGCGTTGCTGCCGCCGGGAAGAGCACCGGATGGACGGTCGATGGAAGTCCCCTTCCGCCATCTGACATACGACTTCGGCCTGAAGGCGAGCCGCTAGTCGCATCGCAAGAGAAACCATCCAGCAACCACCATCCAGCAAGAGGAAAGCGACATGACTGCTATCGACAACACCGCGATCGAGACCCTGTTCACCGAGGCCCGTACCCATAACGTGTGGAAGGACCAGGATGTCAGCGAGGAGAAGCTGCGCGAGCTGTATCACCTGATGCATTTCGGTCCGACCTCCATGAACTGCCAGCCCCTTCGCGTGCTCTTCCTGAAGAGCCAGGAAGCCAAGGAGCGCCTCAAGCCGGCACTGCTTCCCGGTAACCAGGAGAAGACCATGCAGGCGCCCGTGGTGGCCTTGCTGGGCTACGACACCGAGTTCTACCAGCACCTTCCGCGAATGTTCTCCCACAACAAGGATGCCAAGTCGCTGTTCGAGGGCAAGACGGACTTCATCAATACGACGGCGTTCCGCAACAGCTCCATCCAGGGGGGCTACTTCATTCTTGCCGCCCGCGCACTGGGGCTGAATGCCGGGCCGATGTCCGGCTTCAACAATGCGGCTGTGGATGAGGAGTTCTTCCCGGATGGCCAGGTGAAGAGCAACTTCCTCTGCAATCTGGGGTACGGTGATGCCTCGGCGCTCTTCCCGCGACAGGACCGCTTCAAGTTCGAGGAGGTTTGCGAAGTACTGTGATCCGACCTTCCGGGAGGCGACTCCCGGATACCTCATGAGGCATGCCACTCAAGGGAGGCAATGACCTCCTCCGATTGGGCCGTGATCGCCACGGCCCCTTTTTATATCCGGTCAGAGAGCAGGGGCCTGCATGGTGTACGACTGGCAGTTCATTGTATTGATTATCATCGCCGTGCTGATTACCGGCATTTCGAAATCGGGGTTCGCCGGAGGCGTCGGGGTGGTGGCAGTGCCGCTGATCTCGCTGAAGGCCAGCCCGGCCTTCGCCGTGGCCGTCATGCTGCCGCTGCTGATCGTGATGGACCTGTTCAGCCTCAAGGCCTGGTGGCGCCATCATGTGGGGTCCGTTCTGTGGCTGATGTTTCCCCCGGCGGTGCTGGGTGTGGCGGTCGGCTACCTGACCTATGGCCGCTTCGATCAGGAGCTGCTGAAGGTGATGCTGGGGGTGTTCTCGATCCTGTTTGGCCTGTGGGGACTGCTCAAGCCCCTCCGAGGCCGCGTCATGCCGGTCTGGGTCGGCGGGCTGAGCGGCGGCATCGCAGGCTTCACCAGCTTCATCGCCCATGCCGGGGGGCCGCCGCTCAACTTCTACCTGCTGCAGTGCCGGCTCTCCAAGGAGCAGTTCCTGGGAACCGCCGTGGTCTTCCTGGCCGCCACCAACCTGGTCAAGCTGGTGCCCTACGGCATGCTTGGCCTGCTGAATGTCGCGAACCTCACCATCGCGCTGCTGCTGATCCCGGTGGCCTGGCTGGGGGTGCGCCTGGGGCTGGTCATACAGAAGCGGCTGAGCGGCGAGCTCTTCTTCCGGATCATCCTGGGCCTGCTGATCCTGCTGGGCATGCGGCTGATCGTTGACGGCTGGGGATAGCCGCGTTGGCGTCGCGTTTGCCGCCAGGCGTGAGGCGGCGCTATCTTGTGGCACTCCCTTCTCCCTGCCTCGAGGCGACCATGAGCGACCTCCCCGACGAGAGCCATCCTGAGGGGCCCTACGACAGGCTTTCCCAGACGCCGAGGCCGAAGCTCTCCAATACGGAGCTCTCGCGCTTCATCGACTTCATCGAGAAGTTCGAGGAGGAGACCGAGCACTCGCTCTCCCTGAGCCACGGCTACCGGGAGATGCGCATGATGCTCCATCTGATGCGCAACCACCTCGCCGGCCGACTGACGACGCCCACCTCCCTCGCGGATGCGTCCGGGCTCTCCTACGGCACCGCCAAGCGCGGGATCGAGAGCATCATCCAGCGCGGGCTGATCCTGTCACGCCCCAGGACGAAATCGGGCAAGACCGTCTCGCTGCACCCCTCGGCCATGATGATCGACGAGTGGGAGGCCTATGCACACCGGATCAAGGACCTCCTGGGTCCCCTGTTCGGCGTGGACCCGGCGTCGGACACCGGTCGCCGGATGTTCCTCGATGCGGACGCGACGGGTCGCGTGATCTCACCGCCGGCGGTGCTGTCGGCACGGCTCGAACTGAAGGGCGGGCTGCGTGGGCTGATCCACGCCGACCCGACCTTCATGGCGATGCATAACCTCAAGCAGCAGCTGGAGTCCATCTTCGGCCTCGAGATCCACAACTCCGCCCGCTCGATCGACGACCTGCTCGACGCGATCCTGGCCAATGCCGGCCGCGCGAAGTCTCGCTACGACCTCGTCGCCTGCGACCTCCCCTGGTTCGGCGAACTGGCGTCGAAGGGAATCCTGCTGCCCCTCGACCGCTTCATGCGTCGCGATGCCTATGACCTGTCTGACTTTCATCCGGTCGCCGTCCAGAGCTCGCGCTACGCCGGGCGGCAATACGGTATTCCCCTGCAGACCACGCCGGAGCTGCTCTGTTACCGGAAGGACATATTCGAGCAGGCACAGCTCGAGCCCCCGTCGACGACCGAGGAACTGGTCAAGGCGGCCAGGCGCTTGCACGAACCCGCCCGGGGGAGATACGGCATCGCCTGGAACGCCGCGCGAGGAACGCCGCTGGGCCACACCTTCAGCTTCCTGATGGCCAAGTTCGGCCAGCCGATCATCAATCTCCGCCGCCGCGAGGGGGGCTATGACTTCCAGCAGGCGTCCGGGGAGGAATTGCGGCCGATGTTCCAGTCGGATGCGGCCTACCGCGCCTGCGAGTACATGCTCGATATCCTCAAGTACTCACCGCCCAACATCCTCAACATGGCCTGGTATGAGCGAGCCCAGTCCTATGCGAGCGGCGAAGCCTGCATGGCCTACTGTTATACGCTGCTGGCCCCGCTCATCGAGTTCGATCAAGCGTCACCGGCCTGGGGACAGACCGGCTATCTGCCGCACCCCGTTGGTAACCATGGCCGTCCGATCACCCCGATCGGAGGCTATGCCCTGGCCATTCCGGCCAACCTTTCGGAGGAGCGGATCGAGAATGTCTGGACGGCTCTTCGTCACCTCACCTCGGCCAACATGTCCAAGCTCTACATCCTCAACGGCAGCCTGGTGACCCCGCGCTTCAGCGTCAGCCAGGACCCGGAGGTCTCGGCGCTGTCGCCGCTGATCGAGATCGTGGATGACATGGCGAGGAAGGACATCCTGCAGGCCTGGCCGCGGCCCCCGGTGCCGGGTATCACTGACGTGATCAGTATTGCCGGGCACGAGATCTTCGAGGTGCTGGACGGGCGGCGCTCCATCAAGAAGGCCCTGTCCTTGGCGCAGGACAGGGCCGATCGGGTGATGCGTAACAGGGGATATTACTGAGCCACCCGCCGAGTTGCCGGTGGCATCACTGCATGATCATGCCGCCGTCGATCATCAGCAGCTGGCCGGTCATGTAGTCCGACTCGGGGCTGGCCAGGAAGGAAGCGGTTCCGACCACGTCTTCCGGGTAGGAGTAGCGCTTCATCAGGATCATCTTCTCGGCGAGCTCGTCCATGGACTGGCCCTGCTTGTCGAACTTGCCGATGCTGACCAGGTCCTTGTCGAGCTGCTCCCACAGCTCGGTGCGCACGACACCGGGGCCATAGCCGTTGACGGTGATGTTGTGGTCGACCAGCGCCTTGGCGCCACCGTTGATCATCGCCAGCACGGCATGCTTGCTGCAGGCGTAGGGCACCACGTCATCGAAGGCCTGGCGCGACAGGATGGAGCCGACATTGAGGATCTTGTAGGGGCCGTTCTCCTTGCCCTGCTCGATCATCTGCTTGGCGGCTTCCTGCATGCCGAGCAGGCAGCCCAGCGCATTGACGTCCATGATCTGTTGCCAGTTCTCCTCGGTGATATCGAGGAACATCAGCGGCTTGTTGATGCCGGCGTTGTTGACCATGACATTGAGGCTGCCGAAGGCCTCGACGGTGGCCTGGACGGCCGCTTTCATCTGCTCACGCTCGGTCACGTTGAGCTTCACCGCGATGGCCTTGCCGCCGTCCCTTTCGTTGATGCGCTGGGCGACTTCTTCGCAGCCTTCGATGTTCAGATCCGCCACGCACACATTGGCGCCCTGTGCGGCATAGTGTTCGGCAACGGCGGCACCCATGCCACGCGCGGCACCGGTAATCAGGCAGTTCTTTCCTTCAAGACGGGTCTTGTCCATGGTGTCACCTCGGGGTCTTGTTGTGGGTCTCTCCATGCCACCACCGACCTGATGGCCTGTTGTCTGGGCGCATGGAGCCTGGATCGACAAGGAATCCTGTCACGCGTGCTTTTGCGTCAACGATGCGTCGTGTTTCCTTGTTGATCCGTATTGTCTTCAGGCCAGCCTGGCAATGACAGTTGCCACCGGGGCCAATCTGACCAGACTGGATGTTTTGTCATGGAGTGAGGGGAGACGGGTGGCGTTACAGCTTTGACAGGGCCATCTCCAGACCTGTCAGGTCGACGGTGGTGACAACGTCATCGGGAAAGGGCGAGGCGGTGGGGTCGGCGGTCACGCCGATGAAGGCGGTACCGTTGGAGCGTGCGGCGCGGTAGTCATTGTAGGAGTCGCCGATCATCACGGTATCCGCGGGAACATGACTACGTCGCGCCAGCAGGTTGCGCAGGCCGGAGACCTTGTCGGGCGGTGCGCCGACCACCTCCACGAAGAAGCGATCCAATCCACGCCGCGCGGTGATGGTCCTGAGCTCCTGCTCCGGCGTGGCAGAGAGCAGGTAGAGGGGACGCACACCGTGCCAGCGTTCCAGGAATTCGAGCGCACCGGGAATGGTCGGTGCTTCGAGCAGGCGCTGTTCGACATGGTCCTTGAAGCGCCGGCAGAGTTCCTGGATCCGCTGGGTGCTCGCATCGCGGCCCAGGATCTGGCCCTCGATGTGGCGGAACTTGACCTCTCGCGGCTGTCCTCCGCGACGGTTGAGATAGGCGACCACGGCCCGGCGGTTCTCCTCCGGTTCTTCGTCGTAGAGGTCGGCGAAGGCCTGGCGCTTCAGAATTGCCGAATCGAGGATCACGCCATCGAAATCGAAGACCAGTGCACATCCGGGGGTGGGAGAAATGTCGTTCACCGGCTCGCTCCACATCCGTACCAACAGGAACGCGGCCCGTTGGGCCGCGTCGTTGCCGTGGGGTGAGGCATCAGTTTCGCTGGAACCGGCTCTTCAGCCAAGTCTTGGCCGGCGTCTGGCCCAGCAGGACCAGCGCGATCACGGCGGTCAGCACCAACGAGAGGGGATTGGTCACCAGCGCCAGCAGGAACTGGCCACCGCTGTCTCCTACCGAAGACATCGCCTGGCGGTATGTCTCGTCGAGCAGTGGCCCGAGGATCACGCCGAGGATGACTGGGCCCATCTGGAAGCCGAATACCTTCAGCCAGTAGCCCAGGATGCCGAAGCCCAGCATCCAGTAGACTTCCGTCATATTGCTGTTGATAGAGTAGGTGCCCACCACGCAGAGCACTAGGATCAGTGGGATCAGCAGCGCCTTGGGGACTTCGACCACCTTCGAGAACACCTTGATGCCGGTGAGGCCGAAGATCAGCAGGAAGATGTTAGCCAGTGCCAGATTGCCGACGGTGAACCAGAAGATGTGCGGCGTCTCGATCATCAGCATGGGGCCGGGGTTGAGGCCGTGGATGACCAGGGCACCGATGATCACCGCAGTCACGGCATCGCCGGGCATGCCCAGCGTCAGCATCGGGACATAGGCGCCGCCCACGGCCGCGTTGTTAGCGGTCTCCGGGGCCACCAGCCCCTCGTACGCACCCTCGCCGAAGGGGCTGGAGGGGGTCTTGACGGTGCGCTTGGCATGGTCATAGGCGAACAGCGAGGCGATGTCGCCGCCGGTGCCGGGCAGGGCACCGACGATGACCCCGATGATCGAGGTGCGAATCGATAGCGGCAGGTATTTCAGCACCATGCTGAGCGGTGGGATGATCTTGTCGACCTTCTGCTTGACCGGCACCTTGGTGAGGTTGTGCAGCTGGTAGAAGGCCTCGGCCACGCCGAACAGCCCGATCATCACCACCACATAGTGGATACCCCCCATCAGTTCCATGCTGCCCATGGTCAGGCGGGGCTGGGCGGTGACCATGTCCATGCCCACCAGGCCAATGGTGGACCCAAGTGCCACCGAGAAGATGCCCCGGGCCAGCGACTTGCCGGAGAGGGTGCTGACCAGCAGCAGGCCGAGCACGGCGATCAGGAAGTAGTCACGAGGGGCGAACTCGAGCGCCATGTCGGCGAGGAAGGGGGCACTGCCGGCCAGCACCAGGGTTCCCAGCAGACCGCCGATCACCGACATCACGGTGCTCAGCCCGATGGCACGACCCGCCTCGCCGCGCTGGGCCAGAGGATAACCATCGAAGGCGGTGACCACCGCCGAGGGGGCGCCAGGGATGTTGAGCAGGATGGCGGTACGCGAGCCGCCATAGACGCCGCCCACATAGATGCCCACCATCAGGGCCAGGGCATTGTTGATGTCCCAGGAAAAGGTAAAGGAGATCAGGATCGAGGCGGCCATGGTCACGGAGAGACCGGGAATTGCGCCGACGTAGATCCCGGCCAGGGTGCCCAGTGCCGTCAGCAGCAGCAGCTGAGGATCCAGCCAGGCCATCAAAAGATAGGAAAATGTATCACTCATCGTGGACCTCGGGGGTCAGGGGAGGTAGACGCGGAACACCAGGGTGAACAGGGCATAGATCACCGCGATGGCCGCGGCCGAGATGATCAGCGAGCTCACTACCTTGCCCTGTCGGAAGTAGATGAAGGTCACCGCCAGGAAGATGTAGGTGCTGATGTAGAAGCTCGCCCAGACGATGGCGGCCAGATATGCCACGGCGAGGAAGGTGAACACCACGATATGCGGCTGGAAGTGCTCGTAGAGGAAGACCTGGGCCTCGTGAAACGCATTGCGGATCCGAGGATCACGGCGCTTGCGGCGATGACTGATCAGGATCACCACCGACGAGGCCAGCATCACCAGCGCCAGGCCGACCGGAAAGGAACCGGGCGAGTTGAGGCCGGGAATCCCGTCGATGCGATAGGCCTCGAACAGCACGCCGATGCTGAACAGCAGCAGCAGCCAGTCGAAGACCTTCTCCCCTGCCTGGACGCGCTCGAATTTCTGGCTCATGTCATGACTCCGGGGGAGGCCGGCCCGTAACCGACCTCCCCGTCAGGTAGGCATTGTGGGTCAGGGGCGCGGGATACCGAGCTCCTCGGGGGTGGCCTCGAGGGTTTCGGCATCGGCCTCGTACATGGCCCAGGCGGTCACCGACTGCCAGTTGTCCAGGTACTGCTCGGCCTCCTCGCCGTTGAGGTTGAGCACCTCTGCGCCGAAGTTCTGCATGAAGTCGCCAAACTCCTCATTGGCCACCGCCTGCTCGTAGGTCTCTTCCAGGGTCGCCTTGATGTCGTCCGGGGTGTCCTGATTGACGAAAACACCCCAGAACGGGCCCCAGGGGAGGAAGGACTCGATGTCCGGCAGCGCCTCGGTGATCGGAGGCACGCCCGGCAGCGCGTCGATCTCCTCCTTGGTCAGCACGGCCAGTCCCTTCATCTTGCCACTTCGGATCTGCTCACCGACGGCGGCCAGGCTCAGCGGCATGAAGTCAATGTGACCGCCCAGCATGGCGGTGATGCCGGGGCCATCGCCACCGAAGGTGACATTGCGCACATCGAGCTCGTCCACGGCATTGACCATGGCCAGCACGGTGCTCGGCAGGCCACCGGCGCCGGTGCCACCCATGCGCAGCTCACCCGGGTTTTCCTGGGCATGCTCGAGCAACTCGGCCAAGCTGTCGAAGGGGCTGTCGGCCGGTGCGGCGATCACGACCAGGCCCTGACCGATGATGTTGACGGTGTGCATGTCGTCGTAGCTGAAGTCGGCCAGGCCCATCAGCGGATAGAGCTGGGGGTTTTCGGCGCCGTACAGCAGGTTGTAGCCATCGGCACGCTGGCGCATGACGTGGTTCATGCCGATCACCCCGGTACCGCCCGGGCGGTTGGTCAGCACCATTGTGGTATCGAGGATATCCTCGACATGCGGGGTCAGGCTGCGGGCCACGTTGTCGGTGGCACCGCCGGCCCCCCACTGGATGGTGGCCTGGATGTTGCGTTCGGGATACTCGGCCAGGACGCTGCCGGCCATGGCCATGGAGCCGACGGCAATGGCTAGGCTGGTGAGAAGCGGTTTGAACATGGGGAATCCTCCGGGACTGGTGTTGTTGGTCTGCCCGTGGGCAGCGGTCCTCGTGTGTAGGGACCAGGTTGCTCAGTTGCGTTCGGCTGTCGAACGATATGCCTTGGATGCGAACACTAGAACTCCCTTCCAATACTGTCAATGCAGGATGTGGTCGCCTACGACCATGGTCGTAGGTGGGCGGTGCCTGCCGTCGCGGGGGATGTGTTCGAAAGAGGTGTAGAGGTATCGCAGGCCCCATCCCCTTTACGCCCCCTATAGTAGTAGCAGTAATCTTCGGCCACGGCGGAGAGGCCCGTACAGGAGGGGCTTGCCGAGCCATCCTATTCTTCGTGCATATTGCGAACTAAAGAACGCAATGCGAACATTGGAACTATGTTCTAGACTTTCCGAGTAGGGCGTATGATGACCACTCACCATGATTCGGCGAATACCGTGCCGTAACGCTGCTACGCTCACTCCCTCGATATCGCTCCCCTTGGAGGACAAGATGCGCGCCATTGCCACCGTCTGCCTGAGCGGCGACCTGAGAACCAAACTCGAGGCCAGTGCCCGTGCTGGCTTCGATGGCGTCGAGATCTTCGAGAACGACCTGCTCTCCTTCGACGGCACGCCGGGCGAGGTGCGCGAACTTTGTGAACGGCTGGGACTGGCGATCGTCGCCTTCCAGCCCTTCCGGGACTTCGAGGCCATGCCCGAACCCCAACGCGGCCGCAACCTGCAACGGGCCGAGCGCAAGTTCGACTTGATGGAACAGCTGGGAACCGATTTCCTGCTGGTCTGCAGCAACGTCTCGCCCCAGGCCATCGACGACATGGACCGGGTCGTGGAGGACCTTCGTGAACTGGCGGAGCGGGCGCACCGGCGAGGCATTCGCGTCGGGTTCGAGGCGCTCGCCTGGGGGAGGCATATCTCGGACTATCGCGATGCCTGGGAGGTGGTGCGCCGTGCCGACCACCCCGCACTGGGCGTGGTGCTCGACAGCTTCCATATCCTTTCCCGCGGCCACGACCTCTCGACCATCGGCAAGATCCCCCGGGACAAGATCTTCTTCGTCCAGGTCGCCGACGCGCCGCTGCTGGACATGGACGTCCTGCAGTGGAGCCGCCATTTCCGTTGCTTCCCCGGCCAGGGGCGGTTGCCGCTCGAGGCCTTCATGGCGGCCCTGGCGAAGACCGGCTATGCCGGCCCCCTGTCGCTGGAGATCTTCAGCGATGCCTTCCGAGCCGCCCCGACGGAGGCCACCGCCCTGGATGGCCTGCGCTCGCTGATCTGGCTGGAGAACCTGCTGCCGGAGGGGCCCTGGGCGAGCCCCATCCCGCCGGCACCCCACTACAACGGCATCCACTTCATCGAGTTCACCCTCGACGAGGAGAGCGCGGCGCCGCTGGGCGAGTTCATCGGTGCCCTGGGGTTCCGCCATGTCGGTCGCCATCGCTCCAAGAACGTCGAGCTCTGGAAGCAGGGCGAGATCCACCTGGTGCTCAACTTCGAGACCGACAGCTTCGCGCACACCTTCCGCCTGTTGCACGGCACCGCGGTATGCGCGGTGGGCTTCCGGGTCGATGACGTGGAGAAGGCCCTGGCACGGGCGCGAGCCTTTAAGGCCCAGACCTATCGCGGCCAGGTGGGCGAGGGGGAGATGGAGATCCCCGCCCTGCGCGGCATCGAGGGCAGCCTGGTCTACCTGGTGGACGACGAGGCCGCCGGTGACCTGCAGTGGCGCACCGACTTCGAGCTGTTCGACCAGGCGAGCCGCGACGAGGCGGGCCTGACGCGGGTCGATCACCTCTCCTATGTGCTGCCGGCCACCCAGCTGCTGGGCTGGCAGCTGTTCCATCGTACCGTCTTCGGCTTCGAAGCCGAGCCGGAGCACGAGATCGTCGACCCTCGCGGCATGATGATCAGCCAGGCAGTGAACAGTCCCGACCGGACCATCCGCCTGCCGCTGACCGTCTCCCAGGCCCAGGAGACCCAGCCGGGCCGCTTCCTCAGCGAGTTCCGTGGTGGCGTGCAGCAGATCGCCTTCGAGAGTCACGATATCTTCGCCACCGTGGATGAGCTCCAGGCCCGGGGGCTGCCGCTGCTGCGCATACCGCAGAACTACTATGATGATCTCGAGGCGCGCTTCGGGCTCGATGAGGACCTGCTGGAGGCCATGCGCTCGCGCAATATCCTCTACGACCGCAAGGACGAAGGCGACTTCTTCCACGCCTACACCGAGACCTTCTCGGGGCGCTTCTTCTTCGAGATCGTCGAGCGGCGTGGTGGCTACAACCAGTTCGGCGAGGCCAACGCGGGCATCCGCCTGGCAGCCCAGGCCGCACAGCGCTGAGCGGATCGAACCCTAATGACCAGGGAGCTTGCCGAGGGCCGCTCCCGCCAACGGAGGAACTCCATGAAACTCGGCCTGATCGGCAAGGCAATCATGAACTCCAGCTCGCCGGACCTGCACGTGCGGCTCGGCGAGCTGACCGGCATTCCGGTGATCTACGACCTGTTCGATGCCAACGAGCAACCCATCGAGTCCCTGGAGAGCCAGGTGCGGCAGGTGATCGCCGACGGCTACCGAGGCGTCAACGTGACCTTTCCCTGGAAGGAAGCGGCAGTGAAGCTGGCCACTCGCCCCTCCGAGGGGGCTCGCATGGTCGGGTCCGCCAATACCCTGGTGTTCGAGGGGAGCGAGATCATCGCCGAGAATACTGACTTCACCGGTTTCATGAGCGGCTTCCGGGCGACACTCGGCGACCGCCAGCCAGGCCGGGTGCTGCTGCTCGGCACCGGCGGCGTGGGCAAGGCGGTGGCCTTCGGCCTGGGCAAGCTGGGGGCCGAGGAGGTGATCCTGATGGACCTCGACGAGGCCAAGTCCCGCCAGCTGGTCGAGGAGCTCCAGAACCAGGGGTTCCGTGCGTCCTTCATCACTCGAGAGCAGGTCGACGAGACGATGCCGTCCTGTGACGGCCTGGTCAACTGTACCCCCATCGGTCACGAGAAAAGCCCCGGCTGCCCGCTGCCCAAGGAGCTAATCGCCAGCCATCACTGGATCTTCGACGCGGTCTACGTGCCGGCGGTCACCGAGTTCGTCGCCGCCGCCAAGGCGGCCGGTGCCGGTGTGATGAGCGGGGTCAGCCTGTTCGTCTTCCAGGGCGTGGATGCCTTCAAGCTGTTCTGCGAGGATGCCGACCGGCGCGCCGCCGCCGACGAGCAGGCGATGACCCTGTTCGCCCATTACAAGCGGGAGCTGCTCAAGGAGGACGAGGCATGAGTCAGGGCAAGGTACTGGTATTGCACGGCCCCAACCTCAACCTGCTGGGTACCCGCCAGCCGGAGATCTATGGCCGCGAGACGCTTGACGACGTCAACCACGCCCTGCGTGAGAAGGCAGAACTCGAGGGCTGGGAGCTGAACAGCTTCCAGAGCAACCACGAGGGGGAGCTGATCGACGCCATCCATGCCGCGCGCCTCGACGATACCTTGGCGATCATCATCAATCCGGCGGCCTATACCCACACCTCGGTGGCGATCCTCGATGCATTGAACGCCTTCGAGGGCGTCGTCTACGAGGTGCATATCTCCAACGTGCACCAGCGCGAGAGCTTCCGTCACCACTCCTATGTCTCGCTGCGCGCCGATGGCGTCATCGCGGGGCTCGGTACCCGGGGCTATCATGCCGCCTTGGACGCCGTAATCAAGGCCGCCGACAAGGCCTGAGCCGTCGCAGGCCCCCTCTTCCTACCATGCGCTTCGGCCCGCCTCATCACGGCGGGTCTTTTACATCGGGATAGCGCTTTCAACACTGCCTGGCTTCTCACGGCGGATTCGGCGACTACCCTAGAGACAGGTGCAGTTGCCGCGACCGATGACAGGTGTGCCTTGCCCCAAGCGACGAGCAACATAACAACCACGACGGAGGACTCCCGATGTTCAAGCCATCAGACGCCGGCATGACGGTTCCACTCGGAGCCCTGGTACTCGCTATCAGCCCCCTGGCACAGGCCGAGACCATCCGCTTCGCCCATGTCGACCCCGACAACTGGCAGAGCTCCAAGAAGGGGGCGGCCGCGCACATGTTCAAGAACGTGGTCGAGAGCGAAACCGAGCATACCGTGGATATCTACCCCGCGGCCTCGCTGGGCGACGAAGACCAGCTGATCCAGCAGGCCATGGACGGCACCACCCAGGTGGTCATGGTCTCGGGGGCCATGTCGAAGATCTGCCCTGCCGCGGGGGTGCTGGACATTCCCTACATGTTCGAGACGCCGCTGGTGGCCTGGGAAGTACTCGACGGCGACTTCGGCGACGCCCTGGCCGAGCACTGTCTCGAGCAGACCGGACTGCGCACGCTGGGCTATGGCGAGACCGGGGTACGCCACTTCACCAACAGCGAGCTCGAAATTCGTACCCCCGAGGACATGAACGGGCTCAAGTTCCGGGTCCAGGACATTCCCCTCTACGTGGAGATGGTCGAGGGGCTCGGCGCCCAGCCGACGCCGATCGCCTGGTCGGAGTTGCCGACCGCCCTGTCGACGGGCGTGGTGGATGGCCAGGAGAATCCGGTCGGGACCATCTACAACAACAACCTGCATGAGTTGCAGGACTACCTGACCCTCGACGGCCATATCTACGCGGCCGACTTCCTGGTAATCAACGATGCCTACTTCAGCGGCCTCTCCGAGGCGGACCGCGAGGTGATCCAGCGGGCCGGGGTGATGGCCGGCATGATGGGGCGCTCCATCCAGCAGTTCACCACCGCCCAGGGCCTCAAGGCCGTGCAGGATGAGGGCATGCAGGTCTACAGCCCGACACCCGAGGAGCTCGCGCAGTTCCGCGAACAGGCCCAGCCGCCGGTCATCGCCTGGCTGGAGGGCGACCTGGGTAGCGACGCCGAATGGATCCAGCGCCTTCAGGACGCGGTCGCCGAGGCCACCGAGTGATCGCTGGCCACCCCGTGCCGCCGGCGGCACGGCGTGGCCCTCTCCCAAGAGGCTCGAGACACATGGCAGCTATCTTCCAATCATTTCAGCGGCTGGTGGCGGGAGTCTTCGCCGCCGGCGCCGGCCTCTCCATGGCCCTGATCTTCCTGATTGTCTTCCTCAATGCTCTGGGGCGCTACACCCTGGGGAGATCCCTGGCCTGGGGCGATCAGGTGCCGGTCTTCCTGGGCATCTACGGGGTCATGTTCGGCATGGCGCTAGCCTACCTGCAGGATCGCCACGTGCGCCTGGGGGTGATCGTGGACTTCCTGTCGGTACGTCTCCGCGAGGCCCTGTTCCTGATTGTCGACCTGGCCGTGGTCGTGATCGGGGCGGTGCTGGCCTGGTCGGGCTATCTGTTCATGTCCAGCCGCGGCGGCATGCGAATCTCGGGGCTCAACAGCACCATTCGCAGCCTGCGGGAGGCGACGGGGCTGGAGGTCTTCAACGTGTTCGGCACCATGGCGCCCTACCAGTTCGCCATCGTGCTGGGCGGTGGCATGCTGGCCGTGGCCGCGACACTCAAGTTCATCGAGCGGCTCGGCGCGCTACGTGCGATGACAGACGAGGTTTCGTAAATGGTCTATCTCATCTTGCTGGTCGGCCTGGCCATCGGCGTACCGGTGGCCTTCGCCATCGTGGCGGCCCTGCTCTACTTCATGGCCGTGGGCGAGTTCCCCTATCAGCTCGCCGCTGTCGCCACTCAGATGTTTTCGGGAATCAACTCCTTCGCCCTGTTGGCGATACCGCTGTTCATCCTGGCCGGGGAGCTGATGAACGAGAGTGGGATCACGATGCGGATCATCGCCTTCTCCAAGATCCTGGTCGGAAGGCTCAGGGGCGGACTGGCCCACGTGAACATCTGGGCCTCGGTGATCTTCGCCGGGCTTTCCGGTTCGGCGGTGGCCGACACCTCGGCGCTGGGACGGGTGTTCATCCCCGAGATGGAGAAGGAGGGCTATCCCCGCGATTTCGCGGCGGCGCTCACCGCGGCCTCGTCGGTGATCGGCCCGATCATCCCGCCGAGCATCCCGGTGATCATCTACGCGCTGATCGTCACCGGCGTCTCGGTGCCGGCGCTCTTCTTGGCGGGTATCGTGCCGGGCCTCCTGCTGGCCATCTTCCTGTCCGGTTACGTGATGATCTTCGCAGGAAAGTACCAGAAACAGCCGACGGCACTGCCCTCCGGGGAAAAGCGCAAGATCCTGCTCGAAGGCGTTATCCCGTTGTTCATGCCGGTGTTCGTGGTCGGCTCCATCCTGCTGGGCATCGTCACCCCCACCGAGGCGGCCGCCTTTGCCGTGGCCTATGCGCTGTTCGTGGGTATGGTGGTCTTCCGCAAGATCCATGTTCGCGATCTGCCGAGCATCTTCACGCGCACCATGGTCGACACGGCGGTTATCATGATCATCATCGCGGCGGTGGCAGCGGCCAACTGGCTGCTCACCTTCAACCGCGTGCCCAACATGCTCACCGATCTGACGATCACCTATATCACATCGCAGTGGACCTTCCTGCTGGCGGTGATCGTGCTGTTCCTGGTCGCGGGACTCTTCCTGGAAGGGATCGCCGCCATGCTGGTGCTGGTGCCGATCCTGCACCCCATCGCGGTGGGCATGGGGGTGGATCCGGTGCACTTCGGCATCATCGTCATCTTCAACCTGATGATCGGCCTGATCACCCCGCCCATGGGGCTGTGTCTGTTCGTGGCCGACTCCGTGGCCAATGTGGGGCTGTCCCGGCTGTCGCGGCGGATCCTGCCGCTGTTCCTGGTGGAGCTGCTGGTATTGCTGCTCATCACCTTCGTGCCGGTTATCGTGACCGGCCTGCCCAGGCTGCTGGGTTACTGATGGAGCGTGAAGTGGTCAAGGCGGTCGGCAAGGCGGCGGCCCGCGAGGTCAGGCTGTCGGCGGCGGCCAAGCCCGGCATTAGCCGCGCCGGGTTGCGAGGAAGAGGCCGGCGCCGATGATCAGGATGGCCCCCAGGTAGGTCTGCAGTAGCGGTACGTCCCCGAAGACCAGATATCCTGCGGCCGAAGCCCAGACGATCTGCAGGTAGAGGAAGGGCGAGACCAGGGAAGCAGGTGCACAGCGCATGGCCATGATCAACATCAGCTGGCTGACGGCGCCGAGGATGCCGACGGCCAGGAACAGCGGAAGGTCGCCGAGTGCGATGGGCGACCAGAACAGGGGAACGATGGCGCTGCTCACCAGAGCACCGGCCAGGCCGGCATAGAAC
Organism: Halomonas rhizosphaerae; assembly: GCF_030010555.1. Lineage (GTDB taxonomy): Bacteria > Pseudomonadota > Gammaproteobacteria > Pseudomonadales > Halomonadaceae > Halomonas > Halomonas rhizosphaerae. Next base: position 45,929 of record NZ_JASCQP010000015.1, on the reverse strand, counting down.
AGCGAGGTCAGGGGGTGGTCATGGCGGCCAAAGCGTCGGGTGGTGAGCTGGTAGAGCGCAAAACAGAAGGCCATGCCGAAGGGCAACAGCGCCGCCGGCTGTGATTGCCAGTCCACCGGTCCCACGGCGATCACCACGCCGACAAACCCCACCGCGACGGCCAGGCCCCGTGCCGGGGTCACCCGCTCCCTCAGCAGCGGGATGGCCAGCAGGGTGACCAGCAGCGGGGAGCTGAAGTTGATGACATAAACTTGCAGGATGGGCAGCTCGCGCAGCGCCAGGTAGGCGAAGGTACTGGCGCCGAACAGCAACAGGCCACGCAGTATCTGGCCGAAGAGCGACTCGGTCCGCATCAGTTCACGGCAGCGCGGAAGCCCCAGCCAGCCGAGGTAGGCCGCCAGCACCAGCATATGGCCCGCATAACGCGCCCAGACCACTTGTACCGGCGAGTAGTCCTGGCCGAGCCACTTGACGCCCGTGTCCAACAACACGAACAGCAGGCCCGCAAGGAGAATGAAGCCGATGCCTAGCAGTGGGCGGTCGGCGGGCAGGGTAGGGACGAGAGGCGAATCGGTGGCCATGAAGTTCCCGAGGGGTGAAGGAAGGCTAATGCTAGCTGGCTAATGACGTGCCGCTAAGGTATCTGGGTCTCGACCAGCTGTCGTGACGTTTCCAGCGCCAGTCTGGCGCGCGCCAGGGCGCTTACGCCCTGACGTCGAAGCCTTTCGGTCGGGACCTCCAGGCTCAATGGCAGATCGCGGGGTAACGTCGCCAGCAGGGACGGCAGGTCGATATCACCGTCACCCGGGAAGCAGCGCTCCTGGCGTGCTTCGCGAAGGATCTCAGCCATGTCGTCTGGGATCGGGCCAGCCACGTCGCATAGCTGCGAATAGCGCATCCACTCCCGGGGAACCCGTGACAGTTCATCCAGGCGGCTGGCCGACCGGTTGAAGTGGAAGGCATCCACCAGCAGGCAGGCATTGTCAAGACCGGCCTTGCGCACGGTCCCGACGATATGATGTGCCTCGATGAGGTTCTTCACACCCGTCCAGGGCATGAACTCGAGGTGCGGATTTAGGCCCAGCGGACTGGCCAGTTCGCATAGCGCCGCGAAGTTGTCGATGGTCCTAGTCGTATCCTCATCGTTGCCGGCCACCAGCACTTCGCTGGCACCCAGCTGCGCCCCTATCTCCAGGATGCGGGCAAAGTCCTCGCGGACTCGGGTCTCAGGCTTGAGACGCAGGATCTCGATATCCAAGACTCTCAGGCCGGTATCGCGTAGACGCTCCCGAGTTTGGCGCTGCAGAGCCGCATCGTGGGCGAGCGGGAAATGGTGCTCCTCTGAGGTGGCGGGAATCAGGCGCAGGCCGACGCCATCGTAGCCTGCTCGTGCTGCCACTTCGACCATCGCGGGGGGAGACAGCTCCAGTACGGTCAGGGCGGCCAGGGAGAAGGGGCGCTCAGGCATCGGCGTGCTCGTTACGTATCTTGGGTGAGTCGTTCTCGCGCTGAACGGCGGCGTGCAGGCCGGCGATATGGCCGAAGGTCATGGCCGGGCCAAGGTTGATGCCACCGGCCGGGTAGTAGCCGCCCATGATGTTGGCCATGTCGCTGCCTGCCGCATAGAGGCCGTCGATCGGGAGGCCCCGGGCATCCAGGACCTGGGCGTGCTCGTTTGTCTTGAGGCCGGCGAAGGTGCCGAAACATCCCGGCATTACCTTCACTGCATAGAATGGACCCTGGTCCAGGGGCGCCACGCAGGGGTTGGGGCCGTGGGCGGGATCGCCATTCTTGCAATTGTAGAGGGTGGAGCCGCGGCCGAACTCCGGGTCCTCGCCCCGGGCGGCGTTGCGATTGTAATCGGCCATCGTGGCCGCGAGTCCATCCGGGTCGATACCGCAGTTCCGGGCCAGTTCCTCTAGAGTCCTGCCGGCCTTGAGATAGCCCTTGCGAATCCAGTGCTTGAAGGGTACCGGCGCCGGGCGAGTGATGCCGACCCCATAGCGGCGCTGGAAGCGGTGGGTGCAGATCAGCCAGGAGCAGAGCTCCTCGTCGGCCGGTACCGCCTTGACCATGGCATCCACGTAGTCGTAGTAGCCCGCAGCTTCGTTGACGAAGCGCTTGCCGTTCCTGAGCACGCCGATGATGCCCGGCTTGCCGCGGTCGATGATGTGCGGGAAGTGACCGACATGGCCGTCCTGGTAGGGGACCACCGAGACCGGCGCCCAGGCCACCGGCGAGTAGAGGCTGGTGTCGACCTCGCCACCCACTGACTCGCCGAGGCGCAGGCCATCGCCATTGGCGGAAGGCGGCGGCAGCGGCCAGTGCTCCTCGCCGGTCGGGGTGTGCGGAAAGAGTTCCTTGCGCCGCGCGATATCCCAAGGGAAGCCGCCGGCGGCCAGCACCACGCCGCGCCGGGCGGTCAGGGTCACCTGGCCGTCCGGTGTTTGCACCACCACGCCGGTGACGCGGGCGTCTTCCTTGATCAGGCGCTGGGCAGGCGACGACACCCAAGTCTCCACTCCGAGTTCATCGGCGGACTTGGCCAGCCGGCCGGTCAGGGCCACGCCGTTGACCAGCTGCATGGCCCGGCCGTAGCGGGCCAGGTCATGGAGATGACGACTGAGGCGCCGTGTGACGTGGATGAAGGATTTGATGGAGCGAGTGGCCGTCAGGAAGGCCGTCAGATCCGGCCCGGCCTGGATTGGCATGCCCAGGAAGGCGGTCTCCGGCATGGTCTTGCGCAGTTTCTTCAGCGTCTTCCTGTCGAGCTTGCGGCCATCGAAGGGCGCGGCGATCACCGAGCGGCCGCCGGTACCGGCGCCAGGCGTGTCGCCATGGATGTCAGCAATGGCGTTGCCGCTGGCGAACTGAAGCGCCGTCTTCTGGTGGAAGAACTCCACCATCTTCGGGGCGGCATCGAGGAAGGCATCGATCTTCGCCGGGTCGTAGCGATCGCCCAGCTCATGGCGCAGGTAGGTGCGCACCGTCTCCGGGTCTTCGTTGATCCCGGCGGCCTTGGCCAGGGGGGTGAGCGGGGTCCACAGCCAGCCGCCCGACCAGGCGGTGGCACCGCCCAGCCCCTCGGCCTTCTCGACCACCACCACCTTGAGGCCATGCCAGGCGGCGGTGACAGCGGCGGAGAGGCCGGCCGCGCCGGAGCCCACCACCACCAGATCGACGTCATGCTGTCTGTCGGCCATTGCCGGTCCTCTGGAATGCTGTTCTCGAATAATCTAGAACAATGTTCCATTTAATGCAATGGACAGAAAGCATCGACCCCGGGTGTGGCCCAGGTGAAGTAAGGAAGGGAACGGTGATTTAGGTGACAGGCAGCAGGCCGACGCGGGTCAACAGCCAGATCAGCAGGCTGATAGTGACGAAGGAGGCCAGGGTGCCGACCATCAGGGCGGCGGCACTAACACCGCCCAGACCATAGCGCTGGCCGAACAGTGGAAAGACGCTGATCATCGGGGCGCAGGCGAAGAGCAGGGCACCGGTCAGCAGCATGGGGTCCGACTCTGGAAGCAGCAGGAAGACCCCGAGCACGGCAAGCGGATGCAGCAGCAGCTTGCCAACGACGATCTGGCCCACGTCGGTGGCCATGCCGCGGACCTGGAGCCCATACAGGGAGCCGCCGATCACGAACAGCGCAGCGGGGCCGGCGGCATCGGCCAGCATGTCGATGGCTTTGGCCAGCGGGGCCGGCAGGGCGAGACCCGAGACGGCGAGCAGCACGCCCACCACCAGGCCGATCAGGATGGGATTACGAGCCAGGCGAAGGACCGTCTGGCGCAGGGTGGCACCGAGGCCGGCGCCGCTCTGGTTCGCCATCTCGGCCAGGATCAGTGCCGCAGGAATGATCAGCAGGTTCTCGATCAGCATGTTCAGTGCCAGGAACACTGCGGCGGGCGAGCCCAGTACCATGGCGGCCACCGGGTAACCGATGAAGCCGCTGTTGGAGGCGGCCATCCCCAAGGCATGCATGGCCCCGATGCCGAGCGGCTTGCACTGGAGCCTCAGCGTCAGCAGCAGGGCGAAGCCGAATACCGCCAGGGAGCCCAGACCATAGGCCAGCAGGTAGTGGGGATTGAAGACCTCGCCTAGCGGGTTCTGGTTGAGGGCGCGAATCACCAGTGAGGGCAGTGCGCAGTACATGACAAAGGTGCCCACGCCCTGGAGCTGCTCGCTGGTGATGATGCCGCTGGCCATGATCACGTAGCCGACCCCGATCAACAGGAAGATCGGGGTGGTGATGGCGAGGATCTCGAGCACTACGGCCTCCTTGCCGGAGTGGGTATCGGACGCACGGCGCCGGGCATCAGCTGAAGAGTCGTGACGAGCTGCTGGCCTGGGAGAGCTCCGCCGCCGCGGCCATCAGGCGCGGGCCAAGGGCCTCGACGCGATCGGCATCGAGCCGCACGCTCGGCCCGGCGATACTCAGTGCCCCGATGGGGTGACCGTCGAGCGGATGGCGTACCAGGGCCGCCATGGCCGTGGTGCCGGGGCCCATGCTGTCGCTGACCCAGCTGTAGCCACGTTCACGGGTCTGACGTAGGTGTTCGAATACGGCCTCACGGGTGCGGGGCGCCCCGGGGCCTACCGGGTGGTCGGTCTCCAGGCCATGGGCGTCGATCAGGGCCGTCGCCGCCTCATCGCTGAGGTCGGCCAGCCAGGCATGGCCACTGGCGGTGCAAAACAGCGGCGCCTCTCGGCCCATGTCCGGATCGTAGCGCAGCCCGGTGCGAGCGCCCTGGGCCTTGGCGATCCAGGTGAGGTGCTGCCCCTCAATGACCGAGAGGCGCACCAGTTCGCCGCTCTCCTCGGCCAGGCGGTCGAGGATCGGCTGGATGACGTCGCTGGCTCCCGTGCTCGCCAGGTAGCTCAGTCCCATGGCCATCAGTCGCGTGGTGAGCCGGTAGCGCTGGGAATTCGGATCCTGGCGAACATGGCCCAGCCGGATCAGCTCGTTGCAGATGCGGTGGGCCGCGCTCTTGGGAATGTGCAGCCGGTCGGCGATGACCAGCAATGGCATGCCCTCGGCGTCCTCCGAGAGGATTTCCAGCACCCCCAGGGTGCGTTCGATCAGGCTACCCGCCATGGTGGCTATCCATTCGTCGCGAAAACCTTGATTCTAGAATCGTGTTTTGGAAATTGCACCCGTCAGCTGACGCTGGCGCGGATCTGTCGGGCCTTCTCCTGCAGCAGCGGCAGGTAATGGCGCATCAGGGTGTCGTAGTCGACCCGGGCGGCATTGGTGCTGATGTTGATCGCACCGAGCAGCCGGCCGTTGGCATCGAAGGCCGGAACGGCCACAGAGCGCAACCCGGAGTCCAGCTCCTGGTCGGCGATGGCGTAGCCCTGCTGGCGCACCTCGAGGATGCAGCGCTTGAGCTCGGCCTTGTCGGTGATGGTCTTGTCGGTATGCGGCTCGAGGACCACCCGCGACAGGAAGGCGTCGAGCTCGGCCTCCGGCAGCTGGGCCAGCAGCACCCGTCCCATGGAGGTGTGGGCCGCCGGCAGGCGCGTGCCAACCGAGAGGGTAATGGCCATCAGTCGGTGGCGTGAGGAGGAGCGAGCCACATAGGTGACGTCGTCGCCGTCCAGCACGCCCAGCGACGAGGACTCGCCACATTCGCTGGTGATGTCCTCGAGGATCTGCTGGATCACGCTGCGGTAGTTGTTGGCGGAGAGAAACGCATAGCCGAGGTTCAGCACCTTGGGGGCCAGCTCGAAGTGGCGCTGCTGCTTGCGGACATAGCCCAGGGCATGGAGGGTCAGCAGGAAGCGTCGCGCCCGGGCACGGTTCATGCCGGTGCGCGCCGCCACCTCGCTGAGCGTCATGCGCGGGTGGGCCTCGTCGAAGGCCAGGATGACCTCGAGGCCACTGGCCAGTGCCGTGACGAAGTCGCGATCATTGGGGCTCAGGGCCTCGTCCTGCAGGGACGTTTCCATCCGTCGTTATCCTTGGTCGTGTTGCCGGAGAACCATGGTCTAATCTAGCATATTTGTTCGAACTGCGAACAGTTGTGCGACCATAGGGGGAGCCTGTCCCGCCATCGGCCGAGGCCCCACGAAACCATCGGAGAGACCGTCATGCCTGCCGACCTGATCCAGCACCCCTTCATGAGCCAACAGGCGCTGGCCGAGTGCAATGCCCGGGCCATGGTCGATGCCATGCTGGCCTTCGAGCTGGCCCTGGCCGAGGTCCAGGAGGCCCGCGGGGCGGTACCCGACGGCGCCAGCCTGGCCATGTGCAAGACGCTCGAGGCGCATGCCTTCGACCTGGACGCCATCGCCGCCGGCGTCGCCAGCGGCGGCAATGCGGCCATCCCCTTCGTCAAGCAGGGGCGCGCTGCCTTACAGGAAGACCTCAAACGCTATTGGCACCAGGGCGCCACCAGCCAGGACGTGGTCGACACGGCCCTGATGCTGCTGCTGAAACCTCGCCTGGCCGCCCTCGATGCCCTGCTGGTGCGCTGTCGCTCCGCGGCCCTCAGCCTGATGCAGGCGCATGACGAGACCGTGATGGTGGGGCGCACCCTGATGCAGCAGGCGCTGCCGATCACCTTCGGCGTCAAGGTGGCCCACTGGGCCATCGGCCTGGAGCAGGCCCGCCGTCGCCTGGCCGGGCTCGAGTTGCCGGTGCAGTTCGGCGGCGCCGTGGCGGTGCACTCTGGTTTAGACGGGCCGGGCTGGGACAACCTGGGCCTTGCCTTCATGGACGCCCTGGCCGAGCGGCTGGGCCTCGCGGCTGCCGTGCTGCCCTGGCACACCGATCGCCAGCCGATCCATGCCCTGGCCACGGGGCTGGATGCCGCCGCCGGCGCCGCCGAGAAGCTGGCCCTGGACGTGGCGCTGCTGACCCAGACCGAGCTCGGCGAGGTGGCCGAGCCGGCGGCCCCCGGCATGGGGGAGTCCTCGTCGATGCCGCACAAGCGCAATCCGGTGCGCTGCGCGCTGATCCGCGGCGCCGCCCGCCAGGTGCACGGCCACACCACGGTGATCCTCAACGCCGCGGCCCAGCCCCTGGAGCGGGGGCTGGGGGAGTGGCACGCCGAGTGGGCGCCGCTGCTCGACAGTGCCCTGCTGCTGGAAGGCGCTCTGGAACAGGCCGCGGTGCTGCTCGAGGGCCTGGAGGTGCACCCCGAGGCGATGCGGCGCAACCTGGCGGCGACGGGCGGCGGCATCATGGCCGAGCCGGTCTCGCGCCTGCTGGCCCCGGTCGTGGGCCAGGACGCCGCCAAGCGCATCAGTGCCGAGGCCGCCGAGACCGCGCGCCTGACGGGGCGCCCCTATGCCGAAGTGCTGGCGGGGCACGAGGAGGTGGCGGGGCGCGTCGAGCATACCGACCTCGAGCGGGCCAGTGATCCGGCCTTATACCTTGGTAGTAGTCGAGCCCAGGTGCAGCGTGCCACTGCCTGGCTGGAGGGCAAGTAATCGACTGAAAGTTCAACATTTACGCGGGGTGATCGTGAGGGGAGGCCAGGCCTCCCCTTTTTCGTGCGCGCACGGCGGGATTTGACGGCTGAATTCGACGGGAGTAGTTTGTTCGTCATGCAAACCTATGTTCACTTTGCGAACTTCTGCGGGTCTGCCGGCTTCCAGCCGCTGGCCTTCGGAACGCAACAGCAAGAGGCGAACCATCATGGCCGAGTTCCTGAGCCTGCATGACGCGGTGGCGCGCTACGTCGAGGACGGCGCCACCGTGGCCATGGAAGGCTTTACACACCTGATTCCCTTCGCCGCGGGTCATGAGGTGATTCGCCAGAAGAAGCGCGACCTGACCCTGATCCGCATGACCCCCGACCTGATCTACGATCAGCTGATCGGCGCGGGCTGTGCGAAGAAGGTGATCTTCTCCTGGGGCGGCAACCCCGGCGTGGGCTCCCTGCACCGCCTGCGTGACGCCGTGGAGAAGGGCTGGCCGCGCAGGATCGAGATCCTGGAGCACAGCCACGCCGCCATGGCCTGCGCCTTCGAGGCCGGGGCCGCCGGCCTGCCGCTGGCGGTGCTGCGCGGCTACGTGGGCAGCGAGCTGCCCAACGTCAACGACCAGATCAAGTTCATCGAGTGCCCCTTCACCGGCGAGCGCCTGGCCGCGGTGCCGGCGGTGCGACCCGATGTCTCCATCGTCCACGCCCAGAAGGCGGACCGTAAGGGCAACGTGCTGGTGGAAGGGATCGTCGGCGTGCAGAAGGAGGCCGTGCTGGCGGCGGCCAGGAGCATCGTCACCGTCGAGGAGATCGTCGAGGACATGACCGCCGAGCCGGACTACCACCCCAACGCCTGCATCATCCCAGGCTGGGCCATCGATGCCATCGCCGTGGCCGAGAAGGGTGCCTTGCCCTCCTATGCCCATGGCTACTACCCGCGCAACAACCGCTTCTACAAGGAGTGGGATGCCATCGCCCGGGATCGCGACGCCTTCACGGCCTGGATCGAAGAGAATGTCATGAACGCAGGGGGTAACGCCTGATGAGTATCGAGTACACGTCCTCGGAGATGATGACCGTCACCGCCGCCCGTGCCCTGGAAAACGGCATGACCTGCTTCGTCGGCATCGGCCTGCCCTCCGAGGCCGCCAACCTGGCGCGCCTGACCCATGCCCCCGACGTGGTGCTGATCTACGAGTCCGGCACCCTGCAGACCAAGCCGGACGTGCTGCCGCTCTCCATCGGCGACGGCGAACTCGCCGAGTCGGCCCTGACCACCGTCGCGGTGCCGGAGATGTTCCGCTACTGGCTGCAGGGCGGCAAGATCAGCGTGGGCTTCCTGGGCACCGCTCAGATCGACCGCTACGCCAACCTCAACACCACCCTGATCGGCGACTACCATGATCCCAAGGTGCGCCTGCCGGGCGGTGGTGGTGCTCCCGAAATTGCGACGAATGCGGGAGAGGTCTTCATTACCCTGAAGCACTCCAAGCGCGCCTTCGTGAAGGACGTCGACTTCGTCACCACCCTGGGCTTCGGCCGCGACGGCAAGGGCCGCGACGGCGTGCCGAACATCGGCAAGGGGCCCACGCGCGTCATCACCGACCTCTGCGTGATGAAGCCCGACCCCGAGACCAAGGAGCTCACGGTGGTCTCCCTGCATCCGGGCGTGAGCCGCGAGGACGTGATCGAGGCCACCGGCTGGGAGATCCGCTTCGCCGGTGAGCTCGAGAGCACCCCCGAGCCCAGTGCGAAGGAGCTCGATATCCTTCGCGAGCTGAAGGCCCGCACCGAACGCCAGCACGCCGGCGAGTAACAGGAGACCCCCATGAGCGACGTATTCCTCTGTCATCCGCGGCGCAGCGCCGTGGGCCGCTTCGGCGGGACCCTTTCCAGCGTGCGCCCCGACGATCTCGCCGCCAGCATCTTCAAGGCGGTGCTGGCCGAGGCCCCGGGGCTCGACCCGGCGGCCATCGACGATGTCTTCATGGGCTGCGCCAATCAGGCCGGCGAGGACAATCGCAGCGTGGCGCGCATGTCGGCGCTGCTCGCCGGCCTGCCGACCTCCGTGCCCGGCACCACCCTGAACCGCCTGTGTGGCTCCGGGATGGACGCGGTGGGCACCGCCTTCCGTGCCATCAAGGCCGGCGAGATGGACCTTGCCCTGGCCGGTGGCGTGGAGTCCATGTCCCGTGCGCCCTACGTGATGGGCAAGGCCGACAGCGCCTTCTCCCGCGGCCAGAAGATCGAGGACACCACCATCGGCTGGCGCTTCATCAACCCGCTGATGAAGAAGGCCTACGGCGTGGAGTCCATGCCCGAGACCGCCGAGAACGTGGCCGAGCAGTTCAATATCTCCCGCGAGGACCAGGACGCCTTCGCCCTGCGCTCGCAGCAGAAGGCCGCCGCCGCCCAGGAGGCCGGCCGCTTTGCGCTGGAGATCACCGCCATCGAGATCCCGCGTCGCAAGCAGGCGCCGTTGCTCTTCGACCGGGACGAGCACCCGCGCGAGACCACCCTCGAGAAGCTCGCCGGCCTGCCCACGCCGTTCCGCGAGGGCGGCAGCGTCACCGCCGGCAATGCCTCGGGGGTCAACGACGGTGCCGCGGCGATGCTGGTGGCAAGCCGAGCGGCCGTCGAGGCGCACGGCCTGACACCCATGGCCAGGATCCTCGGCATGGCCACCGCCGGCGTCGAGCCGCGCATCATGGGCTATGGCCCGGTGCCCGCGGTCAACCGCCTGCTCGAGCGTACCGGCGTGTCGCTGGACGAGATCGACGTCATCGAGCTCAACGAGGCCTTCGCCGCCCAGGCCCTGGCCTGCATGCGCGACCTCGGCCTCGAGGATGACGACCAGCGGGTCAATCCCAACGGCGGCGCCATCGCCCTGGGCCACCCGCTGGGCATGTCCGGGGCGCGCCTGCTGCTGACCGCCGCCCACGAGCTGCAGAAGAGCGGCAAGCGCTATGCCCTGTGCACCATGTGCGTGGGCGTGGGGCAGGGCATCGCCACCCTGATCGAACGGGCGTAAACACCCGTGGCACCAGCCTCGAGATTCCTCCTTACCCTCCACACCAGCCCCTGGGCATAACGTGAGGTTCCCATGTCAAATCCCTGTATTATCTGCGTTGCCATCACCGGCAGCCTGCCACGCAAAGAGAACAACCCGGCGGTTCCGATCACCATCGAGGAGCAGATCGAGAGCACCCAGGCGGCCTTCGAGGCCGGGGCGACCATTGCGCACTGCCATGTCCGCAACGAGGATCAGACCCCGACCTCGGACCCCGAGAAGTTTGCTCGCCTGCTGGAAGGACTGCGCAAGCACTGCCCGGGCATGATCGTCCAGCTCTCCACCGGCGGCCGCTCCGGTGCCGACCGTGAGCGCGGCGGCATGCTACCCCTGAAGCCCGACATGGCCAGCCTGTCGGTGGGATCCAACAACTTCCCCACGCGCGTCTACGAGAATTCCCCCGACCTGGTGGACTGGCTCGCCTCCGAGATGCTGACTTATGACATCAAGCCCGAGATCGAGGCCTTTGACCTGTCGCACATCCATCAGGCGGTGAACCTGATGAAGCAGGGCAAGATCAAGGCGCCGCTGTACGTCCAGTTCGTGATGGGCGTGAAGAACGCCATGCCGGCCGACAAGCCGACCTTCGACTTCTACATCGAGACCCTCGAGCGACTGGCGCCGGGTTCCCAGTGGTGCGGGGCCGGGGTCGGTGCCAACCAGCTGCTGCTCAACGAGTGGTCGATCGCCGCCGGAGGCCACACGCGTACCGGCCTCGAGGACAATGTCCGCTGGGACAAGGAGAGCCTGGCCCCCTCGAATGCCGCCCTGGTCGAGCGGGTGGCGGCGCTTTGCGAGAAGTACGAGCGCCCGGTGGCTACCTGGCAACAGGCTCGCGAGATCCTGGGACTCAAGGCCGTCTGACGACTCGCCACCGGGTCCATGTCGGGGACCACTGACGGGCGGTCCGGACCGCCGTCGAGGGGAAACATTGAATTTTGACGTAAGGCGTCAGGAGAGACTTCCATGGCATTTCTGAACATCAACGGCCGCAGCGTGGCCTATCGCCTGCTCGGCGCCGAGGCCAATCCCCTGGTGATGCTGGCCCATCCGCTGGGCATGAGCCAGGCGGTGTGGGACGACGTGCTGCCGGCGCTGCTGCCGCGCTACCGTGTGCTGACCTGGGACCTGCCCGGCCACGGCGCCAGCCAGGCCTGGGGCGAGGGGGCGATCGTCCCGGCCGACCTGGCCGCCGAGGCCCTGGCACTGGCCGACCACGCCGGCGTCGGCCGCTTCCACTTTGCCGGCACCTCCATCGGCGGCGTGGTGGGCCAGCAGCTGGTCAGCGAGCACGGCGAGCGGCTGCTCTCCGCCACCCTGACCAACACCGGGGCGGTGATCGGCAATGCCGAGTTGTGGAACACCCGCGCCGGCCGCGTGCGTCAGGAAGGCCTGGCGGCGATGTCCGAGGAGATCGTGCCGCGCTGGTTCGCCCCGGCCTGCTTCGAGGCCGAGCCGGCCCTTAAGGCGGGTTGGTGCACCCAGATGGGCCGCGGCGACGATGACTCCTATGCGCTGCTGTGCGAGATGCTGGGGCGCGACGTCTTCACGGGGAAGCTTTCCGGCAAGGGCGTCAAGGTGCAGCTCTTCGGCGGCAGCGAGGACCTGGCGACCCCGCCGGCGACCCTGGAGGCCCTGGCGGCCGAGTGCGACGGCGCGCCCCTCGAGATCCTCGAGGGCGTCGGCCATGTGCCCTCCGTGGAGGTGCCGGCCCTGTTCGCCGAGAAGCTTCAGGCAGTGATGTCCGTGGACCTGGGCGACGTGGCCAACCAGGGCGTGGCCTACGCCACCGGCCTTGCGACCCGCAAGCAGGTGCTGGGCGAGGAACACGTGGCGCGCTCCACCGCGAACGCCACCCGCCTGGACGCGCCCTTCCAGCAGATGATCACCCGCCTGGCCTGGGGCGAGCTGTGGAGCAACGACGACCTGACCCGTCGCGAGCGCAGCATGATCACCACCGGCATCCTCGCCGCCCTGGGTCGCGAGGAGCTGACCCTGCACCTCAAGACCGCCAAGCGCATCGGCCTCTCCGAGGCGGAGCTGCGCCAGGTGCTGATGCATGTGGCCATCTATGGCGGCGTGCCGGCGGCCAATCATGCCTTCTCGCTGGCCAAGCAGCTGGGCTGGGGCGGGGAGAAGGACTGATACGCCACGCCACTATCTGTTAGGGCGCTAACATGGTGCCCGATATGGCAAGATGCGAAGCCGGCACGAGTGCCGGCTTCGTCCTTTTCACGGCGGGCCGAGGGGCCATCAGCATCGAGGGCAGGCAAGGAGGATCCGGATGAGCGGTGAGACGGCGACGATGGACGTGTCGGGCCAGTGGCGGCAGGCCCTGCTGGCCTATGGCCTGCTGTGGTGCCTCGGGCTCTACCTGCGCCTGACGGTGCTGGTGGTGCCGCCGCTGATCCCGCAGCTCAAGGCGGTGCTGGGCTTCACCAGCGGCGAGGTCGCCATCGCCACCAGCCTGCCGCTGGTCACCCTGGCCCTGGGCGGGCTGGCCGCCGGCTGGCTGCTGGCGCGAGTCGGGGTGCTTCCCGGCATGCTGCTGGGGCTGGCGGTGATGGCGGGGGGCAGTGCGCTGCGCAGCCTGCCGGAGGGCTTCCTGGCGATGATGGTGGCCACCGTGATCATGGGGGTGGGCATCGCCTTCATGCAGGCGGCCATACCGGTGCTGGCCAAGCTCTGGTCGCCGGGGCGCGTGGGCCGCGCCTCGGCGATCTATACCAATGGCCTGCTGGTGGGCGAACTGCTGGCCGCCGGGGCCACCGCTCCCCTGGTGGCCATCTGGCTGGGCGAGCAGTGGCAGTGGGCCTTCGCCCTCTGGGTGGCGCCGGTCCCGCTGCTGATGCTGGCCCTGGCCGCCGGCAGTCGCCGACTGCCGGCCACCGGGCGGGGCTCCTCCAGCGCCGAGCTGGTGCTCCCGGATCGCCGTGATGCCCGCATGTGGCGCCTGGTGACGCTGCTCGGCGCCGCCGCGGCGCTCTACTTCACCGGCAATGTCTTCCTGCCGCCGCTGCTCGAGGAGAGCGGGCGCCTGGCGCTGCTCACGCCCAGCCTGACGGCCCTCAACGGTGCCCAGATGCTCTCCTCGACGCTGCTGGTCCTCTATGCCGACCGGCTGATGGGGCGGCACCGTCCGCTGGTCGCCATCACGGCCCTGGCCCTGCTGGCGCTGCCGCTGATGCTCTGGCTGCCGGGGCAGCACGTGGTCTGGGCCGCGGGGCTGTTCGGCTTCTTCACCAGCGCGCTGTTCATCTTCGTGCTGGCGCTGCCCGCCTGGCTGGTGCGCGTCGAGGCGCTGCCGAGGCTGATGGGCGGCATGCTCTTCTTCGGCTATCTTCTGGTCTTCGTCATCACCGTGGTAGGGGGCGGGCTCTATGACCTCTCGGGGGTCGTGGCGCTGGCCTTCCTGCCGACCCTGGCGATCAGCCTGGCGGCCATGGCCAGCATCCGCCGGCTGCTCGCTTCCCGCCAAGCGGAGGCCTGAATGCTCAATGCCCGCATCAAGCTGCGCCACCTCCAGGCCTTCCTGGAGGTGGCGCGCCAGCGCAGCTTCGCGCGTGCCGCCGAGCGCCTGGCGATCACCCAGCCGGGCATGTCCAAGACCATCAAGGAGCTCGAGGAGATCCTCGACACCGCGCTCTTCGAGCGGACCGCCCGGGGGGTGGCCCTGACCCAGGCCGGCCTGACCCTGCTGCGCCACGCCGGCCCGGCGATCCGCGCCCTGGAGGAGGGCGTCAGCGCGCTGGGCGAGGCACATGCCGCGCTGCGCTGGCTGCGGGTGGGGGCGCTCTCCACGGTGGAAAGCCGCCTGCTGCCCGAGGCGATCCGGCGCTGGCAGCAGGCCGAGGCCGGCGAGGCCGGTGTCAACGTGGTGACCGGGCCCAGCGCCTTCCTGCTCTCTCGGCTGCGCCGGGGGGAGCTGGACCTGGTGGTTGGACGCATGACCGAGGCCCGCGAGATCCGCGACCTCGCCTTCGAGCACCTCTACTACGAGCGCCTTCTCCTGGTGGTGCGGGCAGGGCACCCGCTGGCCGGGGTCGAGCCCCTCGAGCCTCACCGGCTGGGGGGCTACCCCTGGGTGCTGCCACCGCCCCGTACTACCCTGCGCCAGCAGGTCGACAGCTTCTGCGTGCGCCACTCGCTGCGCCTGCCGGGGCGTCAGTTGGAGACCCTGTCGCTGCCCTTGAGCCACCGCTACACCCTGGAGAGCGACGCCCTCTGGGTGGCGCCGGAAGAGGCGGTGCGCGACGCCCTGCACGAGGGCCGGCTGGTCGAGCTGGCCCTGGCGCTGGAGCAGCAGGGCGGCTCGGTAGGTCTCTGCACCAACGCCAGCCTCGAGCCGTCGCTGGCCCTGGAGGGGTTCTGCGAGACCCTCCGCGAGGTGGCGGCGAGCCTGGTGGGTGGCAGGTAAGGCATAACCCCTGGGTTATGCGAGGCGATGAAGACGTCAATTGGCAGGCCTGCGACAGGGCGCCACACTGGCCGAGATCCATGACCTCTGGAGACGAATCGATATGCAGGACGACAGCGAGCGCTTCGTGGAGCGCGACCGCAACTGGCATCCGCCGGCCTATGCGCCCGGCTACAAGACCTCCGTGGCCCGTTCCCCGCGCCAGGCGCTGGTCAGCATGCAGCATGCCACCGCCTCCGAGCTCACCGGCCCGGATTTCCGTGGCTTGCGCGTGGGCCCCCACGACAACGACCTGCTGCTCAACTTTCGCCAGGATCCGAGCCAGGAGCAGGGGCTGCCGGTGGGGGAGCGCATCATCATGTTCGGCCGCGTGGTGGACCAGTTCGGCAAGCCGGTGCCGCATACCCTGGTGGAAATGTGGCAGGCAAACGCCGGCGGCCGCTATCGTCACCGCAACGACAACTACCTCGCCCCGCTGGACCCCAACTTCGGCGGCGTGGGCCGCTGCCTGACCGATGAGGCAGGCTGGTACCGCTTCCGCACCATCAAGCCGGGCCCCTATCCCTGGCCCAACGACGTGAACAGCTGGCGTCCCTCCCACATCCACGTCTCGGTGATGGGCCCGGCGATCTCCACCCGCCTGATCACCCAGATGTACTTCGAGGGCGACCCGCTGATCCCGCTTTGCCCCATCGTCAACACCATCAAGGACCCCGACGCCGTCGAGACCATGGTCGGTCGCCTGGACATGGCCCGCAGCCGGCCCATGGACTGCCTGGCCTACCGCTTCGACCTGGTCGTGCGCGGTGAGCTGCAGACCTATTTTGAAAACCAGTGATCGGTTCGAGAACCAGTGACAGGACGGGGTAACCAGACCATGAAACAGCCCAACTCCCAGCCCACCAGCGAGCTGATGCTGCGCGAGACCGCCTCCCAGACCGCCGGGCCCTACGTCCACATCGGCCTGGCCCTGGCCGCGGCCGGCAACCCGACCCGCGACGAGGAGATCTGGAACGGGATGGCCCGTCCCGAGGCCGAGGGTGAGCATATCGAGATCGTCGGTACCGTGATCGACGGCAACGGCGACCTGGTGCGCGATGCCTTCCTCGAGGCGTGGCAGGCGGACAGCAAGGGCGTCTATCAGCGCGAGTATGACCTGGAGAAGCCGTTCAACAGCTTCGGGCGCACCGCCACCACCTTCGAGCACGGCAGCGAGTGGACCCTCAGGACCGTCAAGCCGGGTCGCGTGCGGGTGGATGGCATCGACGAGGCGCACGGTGCCATCGACGACAAGGAGAACGACCTGGCGAGTGCCCGCAGCGCCCTGCTGATGGCCCCGCATATCAACCTGACCCTCTTCGCCCGCGGCATCAATATCCACCTCCAGACCCGCCTCTACTTCGAGGATGAGGCCGAGGCGAATGCCGAATGTCCGGTGCTCTCGCGCATCGAGTCGCCGGCTCGCCGCCAGACCCTGATCGCCCGGCGCGAGGAGGTCGACGGCAAGGTGCGCTATCGCTTCGACATTCGCCTGCAGGGCGAGGGCGAGACGGTCTTCTTTGATTTCTAGACGCTTCGAGGTCTGACCGGCCCTCACTCCAGCGCGAGGCCCCGCCATCCCCCTCGGGATGGCGGGGCCTTCTGCGTTGCCGGGGGTGATCCCCTAGCTGCCATACGGCCTGGCCCTACCGCATGCCGTGTTTCTTGAGCCGGTAGGCATAGGCGGCGCGGGTCATGCCCAGCCGGCGGGCGGCAGCGGTGATGTTGCCGTCGCTGTCGGCCTGGGCGGTCTCGAGCATGGTGCGCTCGACCTCCTCCAGGGTCATGCCGGCCTCGATCAGCGCACGGACACGCTCCCGCGGTGACGCCTCGTCGGGTGCGCCACCCGGCGAGGCGGTGAGCATGCCCGAGGCATCGAGGCCCTGGCCCTTCTCGCGCGCCAGGGTGGGGACCCGATAGTCGCCGAACAGTGCCTTCTCGGTGATGCGCTTGTGGTCGGCGGTGAGGATGACCCCCCGCTCGACGCTGTTCTTGAGCTCGCGGATGTTGCCCGGCCAGCGGTACTGGCTCAAGGCCGAGCGGGCCTGGTCGGAGAAGCCCAGGGTGCGGCGCTGGTAGTGGTGCTCGAAGCGTGACAGGAAGTGCTCCGCCAGGGTGGCGATGTCCTCGCGTCGCTCGCGAAGGGGCGGCACGGTCAGGGTGAAGGCGTTCAGGCGGTAGAAGAGGTCCTGGCGAAAGCTGCCCTCCTCGACGCGTCGCAGCAGGTCGGTATGGGTGGCGGCCACGATGCGCACGTCCACGTCCTGCACCGCCTGGGCGCCGACCCGCTCGATCTGCTGCTCCTGCAGCACCCGCAGCAGGGCGGCCTGGGCACGCGGCGAGAGCTCCGCGAGCTCGTCCAGGAACAGGGTGCCGCCGTCGGCCCGCTCGAAGCGTCCCATCCGCGACTGCACGGCGCCCGTGTAGGCCCCCTTCTCGACGCCGAACAGTTCCGACTCGATCAGCTCCGGCGGGATGGCCGCACAGTTGACGGCGATGAAGGGGCCCTCGGCGCGATGGCTCTGGTCGTGCAGGCGCCGGGCCAGGATCTCCTTGCCGGTGCCGGTCTCTCCCAGCAGCAGCACGGGGACCTCGGAGGGCGCTGCGCTGTCGAGCATGGCGAGCATCTCCTGGAAGGCCGGCGTCGAGCCGATGGGCGCCCAGTCCTCCTGGCCGCGGGTGCGGGCCAGGTCCCCCTCCAGGGTGGCGATGCGCGCCTGCAGCTCGTAGAGCTCATCGATCAGCGGCTCCTCACGGAAGTGCTCGGCGAAGGCCTCATGGTCGGGCCACTCCTCGGCCAGCTTGCCGACGATACGGCACTCGGCATCCCCGCAGCCGCGGCAGCTGACCTCGCGGAACTGCACCTCGCGGCCCAGCAGGTGGCTGGCATAGGCGCAGGCGTAACCCAGCAGGGTCCAGCAGACGGGCTCGGCCTGGGGCCCCCGCGGGCGCCAGACATCGACCTCGAAGGAGCCCTTCCAGATGAACTCGCTATAGAACCAGTCATTCTCCAGATCCATCTCCAGGTGCACCGGTACCGCCTGGACATGGCCCTGCAGGGCGTGCAGTTGGGGGCCTGCCAGGTAGCTCTCTTCCAGTGCCTGGTCGTCTCCCCTGAGTGACCTGCCGAGCTCCGCATCCATCAGTCCCGAATGGTAGCCCAGCCGCATGAAGAGCCCGCGGGCGCGCTCCATGCCCAGGGTGGTCACCAGCTCGTTGCGGAAGAAGGACGAGGCCGCCAGCGGCATCAGCAGCATGCGTTGCTCGCCGAGCCATATCTGGCCCTCCTCCGGCAGGAAGCGCAGGGCATCCATGAGGTCGCGGGCACTGGGGTAGTCGGGGGGTGAGGCGGACATGACGTCTTCCAGCTGTCGCGGATCAAGGCAAGAGGATATCACCCCCCGCCCCGAGGCGAGGGGGAGCGGGCTATTCTGATGAGGTGAAGCCTTCATCATTTGCGCAGGGGCTCACCAAATGGTTGAGCCATAGTATCGAACAGGTGTCCGCAATCCGGACAATTCGGTGCCTGGAGACTCGCCTAGTGCCCTGATGACAAGGTTTTTTCCGATAACGGCACGGTTCTTGACAGCTAATTGGCGTGGAGCCCGATGCTAACCTCTTGATTTATACCAAAGTCTAAGACGCTGGTGTCGGTGTGCTCCGAAGGCGACATGCCCTTGACGAACAGACGGGTGACACTGACATGCACAACACAACAACGGTGCCCTGCCGGCACCTCCCCTCGCTCAGACTCATGCCCCTTTCCCTGCTCGCGGCCCTGCTGCTGCCGGTGGCAGCCTCGGCAGCCCCCGACAGCGAGTCGGACGTTCGCGACCCCGCCGAGGTCTACCGCCAGGTCTGTGCCCACTGCCACGCCCCGGACAAGGCCGTCGGCCCCGAGATCACCATGGCCTTTCCCGAGGCGGCCCATGAGGCGCGGGGCAACTACATCCGCATGACCGTGCGCAATGGCCGGGCCGCCATGCCCGCCTTCCGCCAGGCCAAGATCAGCGACCCCGAGCTGGAGGCCCTGATCCAGGCCCTGGTGCGCGGTGACCTGGCGGCCGGCGCCGCGAACGAGGAGTGAGGCCATGAACCTGACACGTCGACAGTTGCTGAAGAACGGCCTGCTGCTGGGCTCCGCGGTGCCGCTCTCCCTGGGAGCCGCCTGGGCCGCCGAGCGCGGGCTCGCCGATGCACCGGTGCATGGCCCGATCCGCCTCTACGGCGCCGACCGCTCGACCACCGAGCTGGGGCTGGGGCTGCGCCAGCAGGGCTGGGCACCGCGCTACGAGGGCCGTCTCGACCCGCTGGCACTCAATGCCCTGCCTGCCGGCACCCTGGCGACCGGCTTCACCGACGAGCCGGGCCTGGTGCTGCTGACCAGCCTGCTGGCCGGGCGTGGTCGCGTGCTGGCGCTTGGCCGCCACGAGGCGGGACGCCACCAGCTGCTGAGCCATCGCGGCCCCGTCGCGGCGCCGCTGGCGGTCGAGGCCGGCAGCTGGCAGGCCGCCCTGGGGCGCGAATATGCCCGCCTGGCCCTGGCCGGCAGCACCGCACGCCATGCCCAGCAGTTCACGCGCGCCGCCAGCGAGGCCGTGAATGCCCGTGAGCTGAGCTTCCTGGTTCGGCTCTGAGCCCCCATCACAACAATCGAGAGACCCATTCATGAGCACGACACAGCGCATTCTTCCCAAGGGCGTGAGTGAAGCAGACTTCGATGCCGCCCTGGCCCGTTTCCGCGAGATCCTCGGCGCCGACAGCGTCCTGACCGAGAGCGACCAGCTCGCGCCCTATACCAAGATCATGATGGCCGGCGACGACGCGGACTACATCCCCTCGGCGGCCCTGCTGCCCACCACCACCGAGCAGGTGCAGGGGATCGTGCGCACCTGCAACGAGTACAAGGTGCCGATCTGGACCATCTCCACCGGCAAGAACCTGGGCTACGGCTCCGCCGCCCCGGGGGAGACCGGCCAGGTGATGCTCGACATGCACCGCATGAACCGGATCCTCGACGTGGATGCCGAGGTCTACACGGCGCTGCTCGAGCCCGGCGTGACCTACCAGCAGCTCTACGACCACATCAAGGAGCACGACCTCAAGCTGTGGCTCGACCCGCCGGCGCCCTCGGCGATCGCCGGACCGGTGGGCAACACCCTGGACCGCGGCGTGGGCTATACCCCCTACGGCGAGCACTTCATGTTCCAGTGCGGCATGGAGGTGGTGCTGGCCAACGGCGAGGTGGTGCGCACCGGCATGGGGGGCATCGAGAACTCCAGCTCCTGGCAGGTCTTCAAGTGGGGCTATGGCCCCTACATCGATGGCCTCTTCACCCAGTCCAACTACGGCATCGTCACCAAGATGGGCCTGTGGCTGATGCCGGAGCCGCCCGCCTATCGTCCCTTCCTGATCCAGTACCAGGATCCTGAGGACATCGAGGAGATCGTCGACGTGCTGCGCCCGCTGCGCATCGCCCAGATCATCCCCAACGCGGTGGTCATCGTGCACACCCTCTGGGATGCGGGCACCCATGTGGTGCGCAAGCACTACTACGAGGGCAGCGACTCCATCCCGCGGGAGGCCATCGAGCGCATCAAGGCCGATGAGGGCATCGGCGAGTGGAACGTCTATGCGGCGCTCTACGGCACGCCGGAGCAGATCGAGGTCAACTGGAAGATCGTCGAGCAGGCCTTCGGGGCGAGCGGCAAGGCGAAGATCATGTATGGCGAGGAGGCCGAGAAGCGCGGCGGCGGCTTCGAGTATCGCTCGGCGCTGATGAAGGGCGACATGAACCTGCAGGAGTTCGGCCTCTACAACTGGCGCGGGGGCGGCGGCTCCATGTGGTTCGCGCCGGTCTCCCAGGCCAAGGGCAGCGAGACGAAGGACCAGACCGAACTGGCCCAGCGGATCCTCGGCAAGTACGGCTTCGACTATGTGGCGGAGTACATCGTCGGCTGGCGCGACATGCACCACGTCATCGACCTGCTCTACAACCGCCAGGACCCGGAAGAGACCCAGCGGGCCCACGACTGTTTCGCCGAGTTGATCGACGAGTTTGCCAAGCGCGGCTACGGGCTCTACCGCACCAACACCGAGTTCATGGAGCAGGTCGCCGGCACCTTCGGCGAGCCGCTGCGCGAGGTGCATCGCACCCTGAAGAATGCCCTGGACCCCAACGGCATCCTGTCGCCCGGCAAGTCCGGCATTCGCTCGTGAGCCTCGGCCCGCGATATCCCAGAGGAGAGTGACCCATGAGTACTGCATACCGCGATTTCCATCTCCAGCCCATCGCCGGCGAGTGGCGCGAGGGCGGTAGCGAGCGCCGCACCACGGTGACCAACCCCTATGACGGCAGCGTGCTGCTCGATATTCGCCTGGCGGATCGCAGCGACCTGGACGCCGCCTTCTTGGCGGCCGAGAAGGCCCAGGCCGAGTGGGCAGCGACCCCGCCGGCCGAGCGCAGCGCCCTGCTGCAGCGGGTGGTGGAGATCTTCGATGCCCGCAAGGAGGAGATCATCGACTGGCTGATCCGCGAGGCGGGCAGCACCCGCCTCAAGGCCAACGTCGAGTGGGGCGCGGCCCGCGGCATTACCCAGGAGGCCGCCAGCATGCCGGGACGCGTCCACGGCATGACCCTGGCCTCCAACGTGCCGGGCAAGGAGAACCGCGTCTATCGCAAGCCGCTGGGCGTGGTGGGGGTGATCAGCCCCTGGAACTTCCCCCTGCACCTCTCCCAGCGCTCCATCGCGCCGGCGCTGGCGCTGGGCAATGCCGTGGTGGTCAAGCCGGCCAGCGATACCCCGGTCACCGGCGGCCTGCTGCTGGCTAAGATCTTCGAGGAGGCCGGCCTGCCCGCGGGGCTGCTCAGCGTGGTGGTGGGCGCCGGCAGCGAGATCGGCGACGCCTTCGTCGAGCACCGAGTGCCGCGGCTGATCTCCTTCACCGGCTCCACCCAGGTGGGGCGCGGAATCGGCCGCATCGCCAGCGGCGGCGAGCATATCAAGAAGGTCTCGCTCGAACTGGGCGGCAACAGCCCCTTCGTGGTGCTGGACGACGCCGACCTCGACCAGGCGGTGAATGCCGCGGCCATGGGCAAGTTCCTGCACCAGGGCCAGATCTGCATGGCCATCAACCGCATCATCGTCGACGAGAGCCGCTATGACGCCTTCGTCGAGCGCTTCGTGGAGAAGGTCAAGGGGCTCCGGGTCGGCGACCCGGACGAGATGGAAACGGTGGTCGGGCCGATCATCAACGCCAGGCAGCGTGAGGGCCTGGAGGAGAAGATCGCCACGGCCAGGCGGGAAGGCGCCAGCGTGCTGCTGGAGGGCGAGATCCAGGGGCAGCTGGTGCCGCCCCATGTCTTCGGCGATGTCACCCCGGACATGGAGATCAGCCGCGAGGAGATCTTCGGCCCGCTGGTCGGCATCCAGAAGGCCCGCGACGAGGCCCATGCCCTGGAACTGGCCAACGGCACCGAGTACGGCCTCTCCAGTGCTGTGTTCAGCGGCGACCTAGCGCGCGGCCTGCGCTTCGCACAGGGCATCAAGGCGGGCATGACCCATGTGAACGACATGCCGGTCAACGACGAGGCCCACGTGCCCTTCGGCGGCGAGAAGAACTCCGGCCTCGGCCGCTTCAACGGCGACTGGGCCATCGAGGAGTTCACCACCGACCAGTGGATCAGCGTCCAGCATTCGCCGCGCCCCTACCCGTTCTAAGCCCGACCGACGGCCTTGTCATCCCTCCCCAAGGGGTGGCAGGGCGAGCCAACAAGAGAGACAACACGCGATGAAGTATCCGACAACTGCCTGGCTGGCCGCCCTGGGCGCCAGCCTCGCCGCCACGCCCGCACTGGCCGTGAATGGCCATTACGTTCCGGGTATCGAGGGGCTGAGCGCGGCGGCCGCGCCGCCGGAAGGCCTCTACTACCGGGGCTATCTGATGCACTACGACATCGACAGCTTCCGCGATGCCAGCGGTGATGCCGCACCCGGGCGTAACACGGGGTCGGTCAATGCCTGGGCCCATCGCGTCATCTGGATGACCGGTCAGCAGTTCCTGGGGGCCGACTACGGGGTCGAGGCGATCGTGCCCATGCTCGATACCGAGCTCGACCTCGATGTCGCCGGCGGCCGGCGCTTCGAGGACGACGGCCTCGGCGACGTCTTCGTCGGCCCGGTGATCCTGGGCTGGCACGGCGAGCAGTGGGATGCCACCTTCGCCGCCGGCCACTGGTTCGACACCGCCGACTTCGATGCCGATAACCCGGCCTCGGTGGGCAAGGGCTACGGCACCACCATGCTCACCCTGGGCGGCGTCTGGCACCTCGATGCCGAGCGGCGCTGGAACATCTCGGCCCTGTCGCGCTACGAGGTCAAGACCGAGCAGGACGAGACCGGTGTGACGCCGGGGGACAGCTGGCTGGTGGAGTGGGGCCTCGGCCATCGCCTGGACAGCGGTCTGGAGCTGGGCCTGGTGGGCTACGACGCCTGGCAGCTGGAGGCCGATGCCGGCGCGCCGACCACCGCCAAGGCCGAGCGTCACGCCATCGGTGCCGAGGCGGGCTACCTCTGGCCCACGGCCGGGGTGATGCTCAAGGGCGCCGTCTACCACGAGTACGATGCCGAGGCGGGAGGACTGAAGGGGCTCGAGAGCGAGGGCGATACCTTCCGCCTGCAGTTCACCAAGTTCCTGTGACCGCTCCCGGAGGCTGCGGGTTGGCCTGCCGGAAGGAAAACAGGCGTTCTACCGTCCCTGCTCGGCCGTCGGCCGGGCGGGGCCTTCGAGGAAGGAGAGTATCCATGCAGATTCAAGCGGCCGTGACCCCGGC
The DNA here is from genome assembly GCF_030010555.1 of Halomonas rhizosphaerae. Lineage (GTDB taxonomy): Bacteria > Pseudomonadota > Gammaproteobacteria > Pseudomonadales > Halomonadaceae > Halomonas > Halomonas rhizosphaerae. The sequence goes on along the minus strand of NZ_JASCQP010000015.1, from coordinate 22,134 downwards.
GCAGGGGAGTGACTTCGCGTGGCAGGCGGTGGAGCTGGCCGAGCCCGCCCTGGGCGAGGTTCGCGTGCGCATCGTGGCGACCGGTGTCTGCCATACCGATGCCGTGGCCAGGGATCTGGGCATCGCCCCCTTTCCCATCGTGCTGGGTCACGAGGGCGCCGGGGTGGTCGAGGCCCTCGGTGAGGGCGTGACGGGGCTCGAGGTGGGCGACCATGTGGTACTGTCGTTTGCCCACTGCGGCAGCTGTGGCCACTGCCTGACCGGCCATCCCACCGTCTGCGACACCTTCAACGAGCTCAACTTCGGCGGCGCCATGGACGACGGCGGCCACCGCCTGGCACGTGACGGCGAGGCGCTGGCCACCTTCTTTGGCCAGTCGTCGTTTGCCACCCACGCCGTGGTCAGCGCGCGCAACGCGGTAAAGGTGGACCCCGAGGTGGACCTGGCGCTGCTCGGCCCGCTGGGCTGTGGCATCCAGACCGGTGCCGGCACGGTGCTCAACCGGCTCAAGCCCGACTTCGGCACGAGCCTCGTGGTCTATGGCTGCGGCGCGGTGGGGCTCTCCGCCATCATGGCGGCAAGCATCACCGGTTGCCGGCACATCATCGCCGTGGATGTCCATGACAGCCGCCTCGAGCTGGCCCGGGAACTGGGCGCCACCCATGCCCTCAACGGCAAGCGCGAAGAGGTGGTCGAACGTATCCGGGAGATCACCGGCGGCGGCAGCGAGTTCGCGGTGGAGACCACCGGGGTGCCGGCGGTGGTGCGCCAGTCGCTGCAGGCGCTGCGCCCGCTGGGTGTCTCGGCGATCGTCGGCGTGACGCCCGAGGTGACCCTGGACGTGCACCAGGACCTGATGGCCGAGGGCAAGTCGATGATCGGGGTGATCGAGGGCGACTCCGTGCCGCGGGTCTTCATCCCACAACTGGTGGCCTACTACAAGGCGGGGCGCTTTCCCTTCGACAGGCTGGTGAAGTTCTATGCGCCCGAGCAGATCAACCAGGCCTTCGAGGACTCGAAGAACGGCACCACCGTCAAGCCGGTGCTGAAGATCGACTGACCCGCCGAGACCTGGTGGCAGGCGCCGCGCGACCGCCACGGCCAGCGCCCGACAGCCCACCAGCAACGAAGGGGGCGGCATCCAGGGATGCCGCCCCCTTTCCATTCTGCAGGGCGTCGCTGTCCGAGCGAGGCTACCCCAGGTAGGCGAGCGCCCCGGCGGCCATGGCCTCGATGCCGGTGCGCAGCGTTACCTCGTTGCCCGGGAAGTAGTAGGGCGAGTGGGGCATCTCCAGGTGGCGCATCTTCTCCACCATGCTGTTGCCTGGCGTGGCCTGCCAGCGCTCCTCGGGGGTCGCCCCGATGAACCAGTAGACGTAGGGGATATCCTCGCCACCGAAGCCCCCCGCCTGGGCATTGCCGAAGTAGGGAAAGTCCTCGCTGCCGTTGAGGCGCGGCATGGCGTAGAGGTTGGCCTCGCCGAAGTGTTCGCCGTGGGCCTGGCGCACCCGCTCGACCGCGGCGGGATCGTTGTGCAGGGCGAGGGTCTCGTTGAGCACGCGAAATTCCGGCGGCGTCGGGGAGCGGCCCGCCTCGCACTCGGCACGGATGATGCGCTCGATGGCCTCCACCACCTGGCGGTGCAGGGCGTTGTCGAAGCTGCGGATATTGATCTCGAGCTCCGCCGAGTGGGGAATGATGTTGGCCTGGGTGCCGGCATGCAGCTTGCCGACGGTGACCACCACGGTCTCCTCCGGTGGCACCTCGCGGGAGACGATGGTCTGCAGGCGCGTGACCACATGGGCGGCGATCACCACCGGATCCACCGTCTGGGCCGGCATGGAACCGTGACCGCCGGCGCCGTGGATGGTGACGGCCAGGTTGGTACAGGCGGCCATGGCGCCGCCGGCACGATGCCCCACGGTGCCCGCCAGGGCCGGCATGTTGTGCTGGCCGAGGATCACGTCCGGCCGAGCGAAGCGTTCGTAGAGGCCGTCCTCCAGCATGGCCCTGGCACCGCCGAAGATCTCCTCGGCCGGCTGGCAGATCAGCATCAGGGTGCCGGACCACTGGTCCTTGAGCCCGGCCATCACGGCGGCGGCCCCCACCACGCAGCTGCTGTGCAGGTCGTGGCCGCAGGCATGCATCAGCGGGACCGTGCCGCTCTCTGTCTCCGCCGTCCGCGTGCTGGCATAGTCCAGGCCGGTCTCCTCCTTGATCGGCAGGGCGTCCATGTCGCCGCGCAGCATCACCGTGGGGCCCTCGCCGTTGCGCAGCAGGGCCACCACACCGGTGCCGCCCACGCCACGGGTCACCTCGAGGCCGAGATGTTCCAGCGCCTCGGCGAGCCGGGCACTGGTGGCGTGCTCCTGGAAAGGCAGCTCGGGATACTGATGGAGCTGGCGATAGAGCGCCTGGACCGTCGCGAAGGCCGCGTCGGCCTGGGCGCCGATCGCCTCTTTCAGGTCGGGATCTTGGGCGTGCATGGTCATGAGAATCTCCCGTATCGATCAGTGATGTCGGCTGGCCAGGGACGGACCCTGGGCGGCGGGCTGGCTGAAGTGCTGACTGACGGCAACGACGAGGAGGTTGAGCAGGATCGCCCAGACCCCGGCATGCCAGCCCAGCGGAGAGCTCCAGACGAATTCCATCAGCAGATAGGCCACGCTGCCGACCAGGGCACCGAGCATCACGCTGGCGCGGCGCAGGCGCGGGAAGAACAGCGCGCCGATCACCATCGGGAACAGCTGGACGAGCAGGCCATAGGCCCCGAGCAGCAGCATGACCAGCGAGGCGGGGTTGATCAGCGCAAAGAGATAGGCAATCAGCGACAGCCCGAGCACGCTCCAGCGGGTGGCAGATACCGAGGCCTTCTCGCTGGCCCCCTTCATCACCGTGGGGCCGAAGACATCGCGTACGAGCACCACGGCCGCGGTATGGGCCAGGTTGGCCCCGGTGGACATGGCGGCCGCCAGCGCGCCGGAGAGCATCAGGCCGATGACCCAGGGCGAGAAGTTGGCCACATCCATCACCATGCGCAGCAGCACGGTATCGGCACGCGCCAGGGGCTCATCGGCGAACACCAGGATGCCGGCGAAGCCGATGAACAGCAGCGGGACCAGCAGGTAGGCATAGAGCGGATAGAAGACACTGACCTTGCGCAGGGACTCGCCGCTGTCCGCGGAGTAGAACTTCATGAACAGGTGCGGCCACATGGCGCCGCCGAAGGCGCTGACCAGCACGGCGGTACTGAAGTAGCCCCAGCTCATGTCGGTGGCGCCCGGCATGGTCAGGTACTCCGGCGCCGCCTGCTGGAGCTGGGCGAACATCTCGCCGACGCCGCCATAGAGGCGTTCGGGAATGGTAAGGCCGAGGAACCAGGCGATGGCGATCATCATGATGCCCTGCATCAGGTTGGTCCAGCCGATGCCGCTCAGGCCGCTGGCGAACACATAGGCGGCCACCACGAGGAAGGCCAGCAGGGCCCCCAGCCAGAAGGGTACCAGGCCATCGGTGGCCGCCTGGAACAGCAGGCCGGCCCCGGCGATCTGGATGGTCAGGTAGGGCACCAATGCCAGCACGCCGATGACCCCGGCCAGGATACCGAGCGGCTTGCTGCGGTAGTGGTCGGCGATCATGTCGCCCTGGGTGAGATAGCCGCGCTCGCGTCCCAGCTTCGCCACCCGCGGACCCAGGGCCCAGATGGTGATCGGCACCAGCGAGAGATACGCCAGGATATAGAAGCCCGGCGAGCCATGCTGGTAGGCCCAGCCCGGAGCGCCGAGGAAGGCGAAGGCGGAGAAGATCTCGGCACCGAGGATGAAGAAGAGGATCACCACGCCCACGTGCCGGCCGCCGGCGACATAGCCTTCCAGGCTGGAGCTTTCCTGGTTGCGCGCCCGCAGGCCGACCCACAGCACCGCGGCGAGATAGACCAGCGTGATGCCGACCACGATCACTGAATCACTCATGGCGGCCACCCCCGTGACGTACGACGAAGGCGATCCACATGCCGACGAAGAGCACCAGCATCCACAGGATGTACCAGAAGAACAGGAAGGGCAGGCCCAGCACGGTGGGCTCGATGCGGTTGGCGATCAGGGCACCGGGCCAGATCATGGCCAGGGTGCACACCGCAAAGTGCAACCCCGTCAGCAGGTGATAGGTCTTGTTCATGGGGATCGTCCAGCTCGCCGAGGGCGAGTCTTGTTATGGGTTGTCCCGAGACTATGAAACCCCTAGTGCGATAGAAAAAATATAGGTTTAGTATTGCTGACATGCCGTATTGTTATGGATAGAGTCGTAAGCACCCTGTATCTGTCGGCGAGGCAACCATGGAATTCCGCCAACTCCGCTATTTCATTGCCGTTGCGGAGACCGGTTCCATCTCCGCGGCCAGCCGCCAGGTGAACGTCGCCCAGCCGGCGCTGACCCGCCAGGTTAGACTATTGGAGGAGGACCTGGGCACCCGACTGCTGGAGCGTCATGCTCGTGGGGTCAGCCTGACGGTGGCCGGCCAGGCGCTCTATGACGAGGCCGTCCAACTTCTCGACACCCGGACCCGGATCCGTACGCGACTCGCCTCGCTGGGCCAGGGGCTGATCGGCAAGGTCAGCCTGGGGGTGACGGTGACCCACCTGTGGGTACCGGAAGTGGCCAGCCTGCTGAGGCGCTATCGCGACCGCTATCCACAGGTCGCCTTCGAGGTCTTCCCGCTGCTCTCGGGGCCGCAGCTGGAGCGACTGCGCGAAGGCAGCCTGGATGCCGGCATCCTCTACCTGGACGGTGGCGAATAGCCCGGCCTCGAGACTCGCCTGCTGCAGCGCGACCACCTGATGCTCGCCGTACCCGAGGCCTCGCCCTGGGCAGCAGCACCGCCGGCGAGCCTGAGCGAGCTGACGGAGGCCGACTTCGTGTGGGGCTTTCGCAGCGTCTCACCGGTCTACTACGACAGGGTGATGGCCCACTTCGCCCGCCTCGAGTTCGAGCCGCGGGTGGTGCAGTACGGCGCCGACAACATCACCATCCTCAGCATGGTGGCCGCCGAGCTGGGGATCGCCATCGTGCCCTCGGCCAGCAGCGCCCACTCCATGCCCGGCGTGCGCTTCCTGCATCTGGAGGAACTCACCGCCTGCGACATGCCGCTGTGGCTGGCCTGGCGGTCGAGCAACGACTCACCGGCCCTCCACAACCTGGTCGGCCTGGTCGATGAGGTGTTCGGATCAGGGGCCGTTTCTTCCACCGGCCAGCCCCGCTAGGCTGGCTTGTCCGGCCTAGTGACGAGAGGGACGATGCGATGCGCCTGCAGTGCCTGCTCTACCTGTTGCCCCTGATACTGCTGGCCGGTTGCGAGGAGACGCCCACCGGACGCTCCCAGCTGGCCCTGGTGCCGGACACCCTGATGGCCCAGATGGGCGGGGATGCCTTCGACCAGCTGCGTCGCGGCCAGTCGGTGTCCCACGACGCGGCCGTCAATCGCCGGGTGCAGTGCGTGGCCCGGGAGGTAGTGGCGGCCGCCGAGCTGCGCTACCCGACCGCCGAGCTGCCCGAGGCCTGGCAGGTCGTGGTCTTCGAGGATCCCTCGCCCAATGCCTTCGCCCTGCCGGGGGGACGCATCGGCGTGCACACCGGGCTGCTGCGGGTGGCCGAGACCCCGGCCCAGCTGGCGGCGGTGATCGGGCACGAGGTGGGTCATGTGCTGGCCGATCACGGCAACGAGCGTCTCACCCAGCAACTCGGCATCAAGGCCGTGCTGCTGCTGGTGGGGTTTTTCGGGGAGGGGGATCTGGGACAGCAGCAGCTGATGCAGGCCCTGGGCCTCGGCGCCCAGCTCGGCATCAGCCTGCCGTTCAGTCGCGCCCACGAGGAGGAGGCCGACCTGATGGGCCTGGTGATCATGGCGCGGGCGGGCTTCGACCCGCAAGAGAGCGTGGCGCTATGGCGCAACATGGCGGAAGCCGGCGGTGGCCAGCCGCCCGAGTTCCTCTCCACCCATCCGGCCCACGGCTCGCGAATCGAGGCACTTCAAGACGCCATGGAGGAGGCCGATGAGACCTATCGCCCCACCACCCCCGCCGACTGCGCCGGCTAATCGTGGCGGGCCTGCTCGGGACGTCGGCAAGGCCGGCACGCGGCGACGAAGTCGTCCAGGCCGGAGTTCCCCATGGCCAGGGGGTGGTCGCGACGCATCAGGCAGACATAGCGCTGCACGAAGAGCCCCTGCTGGTAGAAGCCGGCGCCGAGCTGGGGGATCAGGCCGATCGCCAGGTCGATCCGGCCATCCTCCATCTCCCGCTTCAGGTCCTCGTTCTGGCTGCGTACGGTGCTCAGCCGGATGCCGGGCGCCTGCTCGACTTCCTACTGGAATATATGCACAACACCCCCAGCCGCCTGCGGGTCAACTACCTCCACGAGACGCTCAAGGTGACGGTGCCCGAAGACCCCGGCGAGCGCGTCACGGTGAGGCTCAAGACACCGGAGGGCGAGAAGAGCGTTCGCGCCAGGTACGTGGTCGGCTGTGACGGTGCGCACAGCGTGGTGCGCGAGTCCATCGGCCGTGTGCCCCAGGGCCTCGGCGGACTGGACGTGCTGGCGGTGACCGACTTCCCGGACATCCGCTTCAAGTGCACGATCCAGTCCGCCGAGGCGGGCAACATCCTGCTGAACCCCGAAAGGGGCCGATCCCGACGCGATCTTCGACGTCCACGGCATCATCCAGCAGTCTCACCTGGAGGTGGACTGGGCCGACATGCATGCGCTGCTCAAGCCTCACAAGGGAGCCCTCGGGCTCCAGGACTACCAGAAGGCCCACGCGCCGGTACTGGGGACCGACCAGGACATCTTCGACCTGCGGGGCATCGACCGAGGCGCTGGCGCGCTGGTGGTGGTGCGCCCGGACCAGTACGTCTCGCTGGTGCTGCCGCTCGACGGTGTCGACGAACTCGACGCCTTCTTCTCCCGTTTCATGGTGGAGCCGAGCTGAGACTGAGGTAATCGCGCTTCACCCGCGATAGGAAGGGATGGGCCGGCATGTGACGATTCCGGTCTACCCCGTCTTGCTCTCGGAGCATCCAGTAAGACCAAAGTCGCTTTTCGCCTTAGAGGAGGGTGGTTTACCTTCGAGTCAGTGAAGCGAACTGATGTTCACTCTGCGAACGGACGCGCGAACACGATAACGATACCCGGAGGATGACCATGAAGACCAAGTTCACCGCCTGCCTGCTGGCCGCGTCCATCGCCGGCCTAGGAGCCGTTTCTGCCCAGTCGGCCACCACTTTGCGCATGGCCCACTTCTGGCCGGGCGCCTCGGGCGTCAACCAGGAGATCTTCGAGGAGTGGGCGGCTACCCTCGAGGAGGAGTCCGACGGTGAGCTCAGCGTCGAGATGTTCCCCTCCGGGACCCTGGCCAAGCCCGATTCCATCTACGAGGCGGTAGGCAACGGCATCGCCGATATCGGGGCCACCGCCCAGGGCTATACCGCCGGGCGTTTTCCGCTGTCGCAGATCGTCGAACTACCTGGAGTCGCGACCACCGCGACCCAGGGCGCCTGCGTGCTGCAGACCCTCTATGACGAGGGGCATTTGGACAGCGAATATGAGGACACCCGTCCGCTATTCTTCTTCACCACCGGCCCGGGCGGTATCCACACCATCGATACCGACGTCCAGGAGCCCTCCGATCTCGAGGGGCTGCGCATTCGTCGCCCCACCGCGGTGGCCGGCGAGATGCTCGAGAACATGGGGGCGAGCCCGGTGGGCATGCCGGCCCCGGACATCTACACCTCCATGCAGCGTGGCGTCATCGACGGCCTGAGTTTCCCCTGGGAAGGGCTGAAGGGGTTCCGGATCAACGAGCTTGTCGAGTACCACACCGAGGTGCCGTTCTACACCCTGATCTTCGTGGCCACCATGAATCAGCGCACCTATGACGGCCTGAGCCCCGAGCAGCAGGAAGTCATCGACGCCAACTCCGGCATGCGGTGGGCCGAGAATGCCGGCGAGGTCTTCGACCGTCTCGACGTGGAAGGCAAGCAGGAGGCCAAGGACGCCGGCCACACCATCCGCGAGATCGAGAATCCTCTGGAGGATCCGGACTGGCAGAAGCCGCTCCAGGACGGCATCGACAACTACCTGGCCGAACTCGAGGAGCGCGACCTGCCGGCCCGCGAGGTCTACGAGGCCGCCCTGGCGGCCAGCGAGTCCTGCGCCGCCGAACAGGGGTAAGGGGCATGCAGTTCACCCTGGAACGGGCCAGCCAGTGGCTGGCCCTCCTGTACTCCGAGGCGACTAATTTGTAGGTATCTGCAGTGAATTAAAGGACCAGATTACTCAACAGGCACCCAAAAGCGACGGACCTTTTGGGTCCGCCGCTTTCCAGTAGGGGGGCAGCTGTCAGGCTTCGCACTCTTCCTTCAACTGCATTGCTCGCGCATAGACGTCCTCGGCGTCGCCGCCGACTTCCTCCAGATAGCGGTCGATGGTCTCCTGAAGCACGGGACCCCAATCGTCATGCTCGAGCGGGTCGTCGATAACCAGAAACTCGTGGCCAGCGTCCTTGGCATCCTGACGGCCCTGGGTGATCAGCTCGTCATAGACCGCGGCAGCCTTCAGCGACCACTCCATGCCACTGTGGTCATCGATGACCTGTTTCAGATCATCAGGCAGGCTATCGTAGGTACGGCTGCTCATGGTAGCGATCAGAGACAAGTCGTAGAGCGGGATTTCGGTGTGGTACTCGGCCAATTCGTTGAGTCGGAAGGTCTTCATGCCTTCCCAGTTGAAGCTCAGCCCATCAACCACTCCACGCTGCATGGAGGTGAAGACATCCGGTGCGGGCATGCCCACCGCCTGGGCACCGAGACGCTCGAGCATATCGCCGACCACCGAGGTGGGACGACGAATGCGCATTCCCTCTAGATCAGCCGGCGACTCGATGAGCTTCTCCTTGGTATGCAGGTAGCCGGGCCCCGTGGTGAACATGAACAGCGGTCGCGTGTCGTCGTACTCACCGCCAATGTGGCTCTCATCGTAAAGTGATTGCAGGATGCACGAGCCTTGGCGACTGCTATCGGAAACACCAGGCAACTCGATGATCTGCGTTTTCGGGAAGCGGCCGGACGTATAGCCTTGGGCCGTGGCGCCCACGTCGGCGATGCCGGTAACCACGCTATGGTAGGTCTGGTCTGACTTGGCCAGCGTCTGGCTGGGATAGATTTCCACCTCGAGCTGGCCATCGGAGGCCGCCTCCACGCTCTCTCCCCAAGCTTGGAACAATTCCTTGTCGATCAGCGAGCCACCAGGCCAGACATGCGCGATCCGAAGGGTCGTGCTCGCCTCGGCTAGGGTAGTAGCGGTCAGGGTGAGAGCAATTGCACTGCTTACTGCGGTCTTGGTGAGATTCATAGGGGATCTCTCTCGTTGTGATTGTCGTATTGTTGGTTGCCATTGATGGCATGTTTGGGGCGGTATCTCAGAGATCCAGCACCAGGGTCTTGCTCTTGGCTCGTGAGCAGCAGGGAGTGAACTGGTCGTTCGCCGCATGCTCGTCATCGTCCAGGTAGAGGTCGCGGTGGTCCGGTTCGCCCTCGAGGACCCGCGTCAGGCAGGTGCCGCACACCCCCTGTTCGCAGGACACCATGACCTCGATGCCGTTGTCCGCCAGTACTTGGTGCACGGTCTTGTCGGCGGGCACCGTGAAGCTGGCACCACTGCTGGCGATCTTGACCTCGAAGCTGTCGTCCTCGCTGGTATCGGCCTCGGCGCCGGCGAAGTACTCTATATGCAGCTGGTGGCTGTCCCAGCCATGGGCCTTGCAGGTCGACAGTACGAAATCGATAAAGCCCTTCGGGCCGCAGATATAGACCAGGGTCTCGGGGTCGGGTGTGCCGATCAGCGGCTCCAGGTCGAGCTTCTGATCGGGATCACCGTCATCGAAGTGAAAGTGCACGCGGTCGGCGAATTCCCCCTGGCGAATGCGCCCGAGAAAAGCCGTGCGGTCGGGCGATCGATTGCAGTAGTGCATCTCGAAGTCGGCGTCGGTATGCGCCAGGCGTTCGGCCATGCACAGGATCGGTGTCACGCCGATACCCCCAGCGAACAGCAGGGTGCGCTTGGCGTGTTCCAGCGGGAAGTGGTTCTTGGGTGCGCTGATCTGGATCAGGTCGCCTTCCTGGATCTCGTCGTGCATGGCGATCGAGCCGCCGCGCGAGATGGGGTCGCGCAGCACGCCGATCTGATAACGATCGCGTTCCTCGGGGTGGTTGCACAGCGAGTACTGGCGAACCACCCCCGGCTTGACTTGCACATCGATATGCGCACCGGCGCCGAAGGCCGGCAGCGGCCGCCCGTGGGGGTCGGCCAGTTCGAAGGTGACGATATCCTCGGCCTCCTGGCGCTTGCTCTTGACCTCAACGATCAACGAGAGGGAGCTGGGAATGCTCATTTTGCAGCCTCCCGTGATCCGCTCGGCGTGTCGGCTTCCTCGGCCAGGATGCGGTCGATGATCCGCCGGGCCTGGACGCCGCCCCCGTCGATATTGAGCTTGAGCAACTGACGGTCGGGGTACTTGAGCAGGTTACGCTGCTGGGACTCGAGCATCTCCAGGTCCTCGGCAAAGATCTGGCCCTGCCCCTCGCGGATCTTGTCCGTGAGCGCCTCGTCCTCGGGCTTGAAGTGGCGAGCCATTCCCCAGAAGTACCAGATCGAGGTGTCGGTCTCGGGGGTGATGAAGTCGACCACGATGCTCGAGGCCTTGAGCTCGGCCGGGGCCTCGTAGCCGCCATGACCGGCATGCGCCACGCCGACGTCGATGTGCACGTGGCTGGGCGGGGTGAAGCGGCATACCTGCCAGCGGTCTACCGGCACGTCGTCGGCCAGGCCCATGCCGCGCAACGCGGCCTGCCAGAAGGGCGGTGCCGGGATTGCCTCCATGGTGCGGCTGGTGATCACCTCGTCGTCGTTGACAGTGGTCTCGGGAGCGGCTTCCTCGATCTCCGGCTGGCCGATGCTCGAGGCATGCACGTAGGTCTCGTGGGTCAGGTCCATGAGATTGTCGATCATCAGCCGATACTCACAGTTGACGTGGTAGAGACCGCCGCCATAGGCCCATTCCGGGTCGTGAGCCCAGCGCAGTTCCGGGATCAGTTCGGGATCGGCCTTGGTCGCGTTGCCGGGCCACACCCAGACAAAGCCATGGCGTTCCTCCGTGGGGTAGGCCCGAATGCTGGGGAAGCCGCGTACCCGCTGGCCGGGCATGCTGGAACACTTGCCATTGCAGGCCATCTCCAGGCCGTGGTAGCCGCACACCAGCTTGCCGTCGCGCACGAAGCCCAGCGACAGCGGGGCGCCACGGTGGGGGCAGAAGTCCTCGACGGCGGCGACCTTGCCTTCGTCCCCGCGGAAGAAGACCATCGGTTCGTTGCAGATGGTGCGGCCCAGCGGCTTGTCGTCGAACTCGTCGGGGGTGCAGGCGACATACCAAGTATTCTTGGGGAACATGAGCTTTCTCCTCTTTGTCACGGCGTTGCTGGCGTCGTTGCGTTTGGATCCAAATTAGAGACCTTTCGGGGTTTTGTGGTCAAGTTATACCTTTGTTGGATCCATTCAGGCGTGCTGATGGATCTTCAACCTCGGTATGGGGAGGTCAAGTGAGCAGTAGCGGTGGGGACAGCGTGATCAGCCGGCTTCGCAAGTTGATCAGCGACGGCGAGTATCAGCCGGGTGATCGAATCGGCGAAGTGCGCGTGGCCCAACAGCTCGGCGTGTCGCGGACGCCGGTACGACTGGCTTTTCGCACCCTGGAACAGGAGGGCTTGCTGGAGCGAGCCGGTAAGCGTGGCTTCAGGGTGCGAGAGTTCAGTGCAGCAGATGTGCTCTGTGCTGTTGAGGTGAGGGGGGTGCTTGAGGGCTTGGCCGTGCGACGCCTGGCCGAGCGAGGGTTAGACGACAGTCTGGACGAGCTCTTGAGTTTTTGGATCCAGAAAGGCCGGGAGCTGCTGGCCAAGGGACATCTGGAGGAAGTCGATGTTGGCCGATGGGGCGACATCAACCACAGTTTCCACGAGGCGCTTGTGGCCGCGGCGGGGAGTCCGGTGATCGGTGATGCCATTGCCCGCAATAACCACCTGCCATTCGCCGCCGCAGACTCCATCATCATCGATACGGAGGCGCTGGATCGCGAATATCGCAAGTTGCTTCAGGCGCAGCTGCAACACGAGCTGGTACTCCAGGCGCTTCGCTGTGGGGAGGGTGCTAGGGCCGAGATGCTGATGCGTGAGCATGCCTTCATCGGGTTGCGCTATGTTGACCTTCTCGGGATGGAGCCGGTGTCGTTATCCGGTACGGATGAGTGATCGATTGGATCCCTTACGACCAAAGTCTCTCTGCACGACGGCATAGTCTGAGTTAGTCTTCCGCTTGGTACGAACTTGTGTTCACTATGCGAACTGATGCATGCAGAATGCCGGAGGATCCTTATGCAGACGCAGTTGGAACGGGCCAGCCAGTGGCTGGCCCTCTTGTGCAAGCTGGTCGCCGGCATTGCCCTGGTGGGGCTGCTAGGGGTGACCATCGCTGATGTTGGCACCCGCTATCTGTCTCGGCTCACCGAGGGGGCCATCGCCCTGCGCGTCTCCGGCAGCGTGGAACTGGTCAGCTACCTGATGCTCTTCTCCCTGCTGGCGGCCATGGCCGCCAACGTGGAGAAGAGCCAGGTGGTGGTGGAGGCCTTCTCCCATGGCCTGTCGCCCACCATCAAGAACCGCCTGCATGGCGTCTACCTGCTTGGGTTCACGGCCCTGGGGCTGGTGCTGTTCCTGGGGCTGCTCGAGTCGGCGGCGTCGGCCACCCGGCATGGCGAGGTGACCCAGGACCTGCGAATTCCCATGGGCCCCATCTACTACGCGGCCGCCGTGCTCAGCCTGCTGCTGGGGCTGCGCAGCCTGATCCATGCCGTGCTGAATGCCGTCTTCGGTGCCGAAGGGGAGGTCTCCCATGGGGAGTGAGATGATTGGCGCCATCGGCCTGGGCCTGCTGCTGGTGTTGATGGCGCTGCGGGTACCGGTGGCGCTGACCATGCTGATCGTCGGGGTAGTGGGCTTCGCCCAGGTGATCAGCTGGAGTGCGGCCATCTCCCAGCTCAAGACCGTGCCGGTGGAGGTGCTCTCCAACTACAGCTTCAGCGCCGTACCCATGTTCATCCTGATGGGCGTGCTGGCGGCGCATTCCGGCATGGCCGGCAAGCTCTTCAACTCCGCCCGGGTGATCTGCGGCGGCTGGAAGGGGGGGCTGGCCATCGCGGCCGTAGGCTCCTGCGGCATCTTCTCGGCGATCTCCGGCTCTTCGCTGGCCACCGCCAGCACCATGACCCGGGTCGCCCTGCCGGAGATGGAGCGCTACGGCTACAACCGCGGCCTGGCCACCGGGGCACTGGCCGCCGGCGGTACCCTGGGGATCATGATTCCGCCCTCCATTGCGCTGCTGATCTACGCCATCCTCACCGAGCAGTCGGTGGGCGACATGTTCATGGCCGGCCTGGTGCCAGGGCTGATGGGGCTGGTGATGTACGCCCTGACAGTCACCGTGATGATGCACCTCAAACCCTCGCTGGCGGTGGCCGGCGAGCCCACCGCCTGGCGGGAGAAGCTGGTGTCGATGACCGGCCTGGTGCCCTTCTTCGCGGTCTTTCTGGTGATGATCCTGGGGATCTACTTCGGCGCCTTCACCCCCACCGAGGGGGCCAGCGTCGGCGCCTTCGCCACCCTGCTCTATGCACTCGCCAAGGGCATGCGCGGAGCCGAGCTGTGGCGCAGCGTGCAGGAGACCCTGGCGCTTTCCTCCGTGGTGTTCTTCATGCTGGTGGGGGCCGAGACCCTGGGCTACTTCATCTCGGTGTCGCGGATCTCCTTCTCGATCACCGACATCCTCTACGGCATGGAACTGGCGCCGATCGTGGTGGTGCTGTGCATCCTGCTGCTCTACTTCGTGCTGGGGATGTTCATGGACTCGATCGCCATGCTGGTTATCACCGTGCCGGTGGTGTTCCCGATCATCCAGTCGCTGGGCATCGACCCGGTGTGGTTCGGCATCATCACCGTGCTCACCGTGGAACTGGGCCTGATGACGCCGCCGGTGGGCATGAACGTCTTCGTGATCAAGGCCATGGCCCCCCACGTGGGGCTGGGGGAGATATTCAGGGGCGTGGCACCTTTCGTGGTCTCCGACCTGCTGCGGCTCACCCTCTTGATCCTCTTCCCGGTGCTCTCCACGATGTTTCTGATCTGATTGACTGCGTTTGGCGGTTCACCGCGCCCTCGGTACAGCAAGCCTGGCCGAGGGCGCTTTTGTATCGGGACTAAGCCTCCGGCTGGCGCCGGCGGAAGTCCCGGGGCGAGAGGCCAGTGAGTCGCTTGAAGAAGCGGGTGAAGTAGGCTGGCTCCGAGAAGCCCAGGGAGTCGGCGACCTGGCCGATGGTCATGTTGGTGTAGGTGAGCTGGCGCTTGGCCTCGAGCAGCAGGCGCTCATGGAGCAGCTGCAGGGCACTGCGGTTGGCAAGGCGCCGGCACAGCAGGTTGAGGTGGGCGCTGGTCATGCCCATCTGCTCGGCGAACCGCTCGATGCTGGGCTGCTGGCGGAACTGTCTCTCGATCAGCGCCTGGTAGTTCTGCAGGTGGGCCAGCCCTCGGTGCTGGGGTTGCGGGCGTTTCGTTGTGCCGGCAGCAGCGCGCTTGTCGACGAGGCGCGAGATCTCGATGAACAGTGCCTCGGTGAACGCCTCAAGCAGCCGCTCGCGGCCGGGTGCCGGGTGGCGATACTCCTCTCCGAGCTGGTCCACCAGGGTGGCGATGCGCCCGGCCTGCCGGGTTCCCTCGAGAGGGTATGCGGTGGCCCGGGACAGCACCTCGGCCTGGCCACCCAGGCGCTCTTCCAGCCGCTTGGCCAGGGGGCTGGCCAGTGTGATGATATGGCCCTGGGTATCCGACGAGAAATGGAAGCCATGAATGCTCATGGCTGGCACCACGATGACCAGGGGGGCGTCATGGGCGTGCAGGCTCCCCTCCAGCTCCAGGCTGACTCGGCCGGAAGACAGGTGAAGCAGGTGCAGGAGGTCGGTATGGCGATGCGGGCGGATTCTCCAGTCGTGCAGCCGGCTGCGTTCGGGAATCGATTCCCAGTGGAGCAGGTCCGGCGTCGGCCAGTGGCGTGTCTCGCCATACAGCTTGAAGACGGGGACAGCGGCGTTGGACATCGGGCCTCCGGTCAGCGCTTTACGACTAAAGTCGGCCATGCGTATTGGGATTGTCCAATTAACTCTGCCAATATTGCCTTATATGGGCGTGGGTTTCAGTGAAAAATACAATCCACATAGCGAACAGATGTTCACCACTGCCTAACAACGGAGCCTCCCCATGAAGACACAGGTCGCGATCATCGGCGCCGGTCCCTCGGGCCTGCTGCTCGGCCAGCTGCTCAGCCGCCAGGGCATCGACAACGTCATCCTCGAGCGCAAGTCCGGCGAGTACGTGCTGAGCCGTATCCGTGCCGGCGTGCTGGAGCAGGGCATGGTCGACCTGCTGCGCGAGGCGGGTGTCGACAAGCGCATGGACGAGGAGGGCGAAGTCCACGACGGCGTCGAGCTGGCCCTGGACAATCGCCGCGTGCGCGTCGACCTGGCCGGGCTCACCGGCGGCAAGACGGTGATGGTCTACGGCCAGACCGAGGTGACCCGGGACCTGATGGAGGCTCGCGAGACTACGGGCGGCACGACCCTCTACGAGGCGGACAACGTCCAGCCCCATGATCTCGAGACCGACCGCCCCTATGTCACCTTCGAGAAGGATGGCGAGACCCATCGCCTGGAGTGCGACTACGTGGCCGGCTGTGACGGCTTCCACGGCATCTCGCGCAAGTCGATCCCCGAGGGTCGCATCAAGGAGTTCGAGAAGGTCTACCCCTTCGGCTGGCTGGGCCTGCTCTCCGACACCCCGCCGGTCGCCGAGGAGCTGATCTACGCCCGCCACGAGCGTGGCTTCGCCCTGTGCAGCATGCGCTCGTCGACCCGCAGCCGTTACTACATCCAGGTGGGTCTGGACGAGAAGGTCGAGGAGTGGTCCGACGAGCGCTTCTGGGAGGAACTCAAGCGGCGGATTCCCGACGAGGTGGCCGAGAAGCTGGTCACCGGGCCTTCCATCGAGAAGAGCATCGCGCCGCTGCGCAGCTTCGTGGTCGAGCCCATGCAGTTCGGGCGCCTCTTCCTGGTGGGCGATGCCGCCCATATCGTGCCGCCCACCGGCGCCAAGGGCCTCAACCTGGCGGCCAGCGACGTCAACACCCTCTATCGGCTGATGGTGAAGGTCTACCAGGAGGGTCGCACCGACCTGATCCCCAACTACTCCGAGACCTGCCTCAAGCGCATCTGGAAGGCCGAGCGCTTCTCCTGGTGGATGACCTCCATGCTGCACAAGTTCTCCGAGGAGGAGGACTTCAATACCCGCATGCAGCAGGCCGAACTGGACTACGTGACCAACTCCGAGGCCGGACTGACCACCATCGCCGAGAACTACGTGGGCTTGCCCTACGAGTCCCTCGAGTAGCGCGACCGCTCGCGCGCATTACTTCGAGACCCGGGCCCAAGGGCCCGGGTCCTGTCGTGGGCGGTCACCGGCGGCCGGACAGACGGCATGGCGCCGGTGCCTCAGGGATAGCGCCCGCTGCGGCGGTTCTCCACCAGCACCTCGAGGATGGCGTTGGCCTCCTGCATCACGGGGGAGGGGGCCTCCCCGCGGCGGCGGCTGCAGATGACGGGGGTGGTGATGCTCCTGTCGGCGAGATAGACATAGCTGATGCCGTCGCGCTGTACGCGCTTGACCTGTTCGGGCACCAGGCTGATGCCGATCTCCGAGGCCACCAGGCCCAGCGCCGTCTGCAACTCGTTGGCTTCCTGCACCACCTCTACCTTCAGCCCCTGGCGGCGGAAGAGCCCGAGCACCATGTCGGCCATGCTGGGGCGTGGCTTGGCGGGAAACAGGATCAGCGGGTAGCGGGCGAGTTGCTCGAGGGTCGGGGTGGAGCCCTCCAGCGGATGGCCGGTCGGTAACACCGCCATCAGCGGCTCGTCGAACAGCACCTCCTGCTCCACGTCCGGGTCGTCGATCCTGAGACGACCGAAGCCCATGTCGATACGACCCGCCTTCAGGGCCTGGATCTGCTGCACCGTGGTCAGCTCGGCCAGGCTCAGCTCGATATTATCCTTTTGTCGTAAGTCGCGGACCAGCAGCGGTAGCTGGCCATAGAACACCGACGGCACGAAGCCGATGCCGAACATGACGCGCTTGCTGCGGGCCATGCGCCTTGTGGCCTCCAGGGTGGCGTCCACCTTCTCGAGTATCTGGATGGCGTGCTGCCGGAAGAACTGCCCGGTGGTGGTCAGGCGCAGGCCGCGGGAGCCTCGCTCGAACAGCTCCGCCCCGACTTCGTTCTCCAACTGCTTGATCTGTCGGGATAAAGGCGGCTGCGACATGTGCAGCCGCTCGGCGGCACAGGTCAGGTTGAGCTCCTCGGCGACCACGCAGAAGTACCTGAGATGGCGCAGTTCCATGATACCTCCTGGGTATGGCAGGGCACCCAAACAATATTGGTTCGGTCTTCCCGCTGCAATCAGACTGCCATGCAATCACCAGATTCCCGGACTTCGGAGCCCCCCATGTCATCCGTGATCGAAAGCATCGAGACGCTGCTGGTCGACCTGCCGACCATCCGCCCCCACAAGCTCTCCATGACCACCATGGCCTGCCAGACCATGGTCATCGTTCGGATGCGTCACAGCGATGGCATCGAGGGCCTCGGCGAGGGCACCACCATCGGCGGCCTGACCTATGGCCCCGAGAGTCCCGAGAGCATCAAGACCAATATCGATGCCTACCTGGCGCCGCTGCTGATCGGCCAGCCCTCGGGCAACGTCCATGCATTGCGTGCCCGGTTGAATCGCCAGGCCCGCGGCAACGCCATCGCCAAGTCAGCGCTGGAGACCGCGCTGCTCGACGCCCAGGGCAAGCGCCTGGGCCTCTCCGTGGCCGATCTGCTGGGCGGCGCCCGCCAGACCCACCTGCCGGTGCTCTGGACCCTGGCCAGCGGCGATACCCAAAAGGACATCGACGAGGCCCTGCTGCGCCTCGAGCAGCGTCGCCACTGCGACTTCAAGCTGAAGATCGGCGCCAACCCGGTGGACCAGGACGTGCGCCACGTGGCCGCCATCAAGGAGGCCCTGGGCGACCGGGCAAGCGTGCGGGTCGACGTCAACCAGGCCTGGGACGAGTCCACCGCGGTGCGCGGCATCCAGGCGCTGCAGGACGCCGGCATCGAGCTGATCGAGCAGGCCATTCCCGCCCGCGAGCATGCCGGCCTGATCCGCCTGGCCAACCGCTTCAACGTGCCGATGCTGGCCGACGAGGCGGTGCAGGACGCCCGCGACGGGCTCGACCTGGTGGCCGGCGGCTTCAGCGGGGCCTTCGCCCTCAAGATCGCCAAGTCCGGCGGGCTGCACGGCGTGCTGGAGCTGGCCCATGTGGCCCAGGCCGCCGGTATCGGCCTCTACGGCGGCACCCTGCTCGAGGGCAGCATCGGCACCACCGCCTCGCTGCACGCCTGGGCGACGCTTCCCGAGATGGCCTGGGGCACCGAGATGTTCGGCCCGCTGCTGCTCAAGGACGACATCGTCGCCGAGCCGCTCAACTACCGCGAGTTCGGTGTCGACCTGCCCCAGGGCGCGGGGCTCGGCATCACCCTGGACGAAGACAAGCTGGCCCACTACGCGCGCCGGTAAGGCCCGCTCGAAAGCGGCCGCCATCAATCGTTATCGGGCCAGTCCCGAAGAGAGGAGGAGGACATCATGCTGTTTCAGGTGGAAATGACCGTCAAGCTGCCGCCGTCCATGCCGGCGGAACAGGCCGCCGAGATCAAGGCGACCGAGAAGGCCTACTCCCAGGAGCTGCAGCGCTCCGGCAAGTGGCGCCACCTGTGGCGCGTGGCTGGCAGCTACTCGAACGTCAGCATCTTCGACGTCGAGGACAACGCCGAGCTTCAGGAGCTGGTCAGCAACCTGCCGCTCTTTCCCTACATGGAGATCAGCGTCAAGCCGCTGTGTCGCCACCCGTCCTCCATCCGCGAGGACGACGCCTGAGTCACGGATGAAGCACGCCAGTCCGCTGCGGGACTGCACCAGATAACGATCGAGGATAACCGACCATGACCGTGAAGATTTTCGACACCCCCGAGGTCCAGGACTTCCTGACCACCGTCGCCGGCTTCGACCAGGACGGCGGCAGCGAGCGCGCCAAGCAGATCATGCACCGCCTGCTCTCCGACCTGTTCCGGCTGATGGACGACTACGACGTCAGCGCCGAGGAGTTCTGGTCCGCCGTCAGCGTGCTCAACGCGCTGGGCAACGGCACCCAGTTCGGCCTGCTGGCCCCGGGACTGGGCTTCGACCACTACCTGGACATGCGCATGGACGCCGCCGACCGCGAGCGCGGCCTGCTGGGCGGTACCCCGCGCACCATCGAGGGCCCGCTCTACGTGGCCGGCGCCCCGGAGGCCGAGGGCTTCGCGCGCATGGACGACGGCAAGGACCAGGACGGCGAGACCATGTGGCTGACCGGCCAGGTGCGTGACGTCGACGGCCACCCCGTCGCCGGCGCCAAGGTCGAGATCTGGCACGCCAACTCCAAGGGCGGCTACTCCTTCTTCGACCCGACCCAGTCCGAGTACAACCTGCGCCGCAGCATCTTTACCGATGCCGAGGGCCGCTACACCGCGCGCAGCATCATCCCCTCCGGCTACGGCTGCCCGCCGGACAGCCCGACCCAGCAGGTGCTCGACCTGCTCGGCCGTCACGGCCAGCGCCCGGCGCACATCCACTACTTCATCTCCGCCCCGGGCCACAAGCACCTGACCACCCAGATCAACCTGGCCGGCGACCCCTACACCTTCGACGACTTCGCCTTCGCCACCCGCGAGGAGCTGGTGGTGCCGGCCAACCGCATCGAGGACCCGGCCGAGATCGCCCGGCGCGAGCTGGACGGCCCCTTCTCCGAGGTGGTGTTCGACATCGAGTTGGCGAAGACCGACGCCCCCGAGCTGCAGGTGCGCCACGCCCGCCCGCGGGCCAAGGAAGACGAGCAGGACCGCCACAGCCAGCTTGCCGGCACCGCCAAGGTCTGATCGGCACCCCTGACGACCTGAGAGGCCCGCCAAGAGCGGGCCCCGATAACAAACGAGGAGATGGATCATGACCACTCAGCTTGACCAACTCGAGGAACGTGTCCGCGGCGCCGTCGTCGACGACGCCGACAACGGCATCTTCCGCTGCCACCGCAGCATGTTCACCGACCCGGCCTTCTTCGACCTGGAGATGAAGCACATCTTCGAGGGCAACTGGCTGTTCCTGGCCCACGAGAGCCAGATCAGCGAGCCGGGCGACTACTACACCGTGACCATGGGCCGCCAGCCGGTGGTCATCACCCGCGACAAGCAGGGCGAGCTGCACGGCCTGATCAACGCCTGCGCCCACCGCGGCGCCACCCTGTGCCGCCGCAAGCAGGGCAACAAGGGCACTTTCACCTGCCCCTTCCACGGCTGGACCTTCAAGAACGACGGCAAGCTGCTCAAGGCCAAGAACGAGAAGAACGGCGCCTACCCGGAGGGCTTCAAGCAGGAAGGCTCCCACGACCTCAAGCGCCTGCCGCGCTTCGCCAACTACAAGGGCTTTTTGTTCGGCAGCCTGAGCGATGACGTCCCGCCGCTCGAGGAGTACCTGGGCGAGACCACCAAGGTCATCGACAACATCGTCGACCAGGCGCCGGAAGGCCTGGAGATCCTGCGTGGCACCTCGTCGTACACCTACAACGGCAACTGGAAGCTGCAGGCCGAGAACGGCGCCGACGGCTACCACGTCAGCTCGGTGCACTGGAACTACGCCTCGACCATGGAACGCCGCAACTACGACGCCGGCGGCACCAAGGCGGTGGACGCCGACGGCTGGTCGAAGAGCCAGGGCGGCTTCTACTCCTACGAGAACGGCCACATGATGCTGTGGACCCGGCTGCTCAACCCCGAGGTGCGCCCGGTCTACACCCGCAAGGACGAGATCGAGGCCGAGCTCGGCGCGGCGCGGGCCGACTCCATCGTCAACCAGACCCGCAACCTCTGCCTCTACCCCAACGTCTACCTGATGGACCAGTTCTCCACGCAGATCCGCGTGCTGCGCCCACTGTCCGTGGACAAGACCGAGGTCACCATCTACTGCTTCGCGCCCAAGGGCGAGTCCGCGGAGAACCGCCGGGTGCGCATCCGCCAGTACGAGGACTTCTTCAACGTCTCGGGCATGGGCACGCCGGACGACCTGGAGGAGTTCCGCGCCTGCCAGGACGGCTACCACGGCGCGCTGGCCGAGTGGAACGACCTCTCGCGCGGCGCCAGGCAGTGGATCGAGGGGGCCGACGAGAACGCCCAGGCGATCGACATGAAGCCGCTGCTCAGCGGGGCCTCCCCGGAAGACGAGGGCCTCTACGTGCTGCACCACAAGCACTGGGTCGAGGAGATGCTGCGCGCCATCGACAAGGAACGCAGCCAGTTTATCGCCACCGCGTCCGCCTGAGGAGAGAGACCATGAGCATCAGCTACCACGATATCCAGGCCTTCCTGTACCGCGAGGCGCGCCTGCTCGACGACCGCCAGTGGGACGCGTGGCTGGAGTGCTACCGCCAGGACGCCGAGTTCTGGATGCCGGCCTGGGACGACGACGACCAGCTGACCCGGGACCCCGAGGCCGAGATCTCGCTGATCTACTACCCGAACCGCGAGGGGCTCGAGGACCGGGTCTACCGGATCAAGACCGAGCGCAGCGGGGCGAGCACGCCGGAGCCGCGCACCACCCACCAGATCACCAACCTCGAGGTGCTGAAGGAGGAAGGCGACACGGTGGAGCTGCGCTTCAACTGGCACACCCTGAGCCACCGCTACAAGAAGACCGACAGCTACTTCGGCAGCGCCTTCTACACCCTGGACGTGTCGGGGGAGACGCCGCTGATCACCAGAAAAGTCGTGCAACTCAACAACGACTATATCCACCAGGTCATCGAC
>NZ_JASCQP010000014.1 GCF_030010555.1 Halomonas rhizosphaerae | reverse complement strand
GTCGATGACCTGGTGGATATAGTCGTTGTTGAGTTGCACGACTTTTCTGGTGATCAGCGGCGTCTCCCCCGACACGTCCAGGGTGTAGAAGGCGCTGCCGAAGTAGCTGTCGGTCTTCTTGTAGCGGTGGCTCAGGGTGTGCCAGTTGAAGCGCAGCTCCACCGTGTCGCCTTCCTCCTTCAGCACCTCGAGGTTGGTGATCTGGTGGGTGGTGCGCGGCTCCGGCGTGCTCGCCCCGCTGCGCTCGGTCTTGATCCGGTAGACCCGGTCCTCGAGCCCCTCGCGGTTCGGGTAGTAGATCAGCGAGATCTCGGCCTCGGGGTCCCGGGTCAGCTGGTCGTCGTCGTCCCAGGCCGGCATCCAGAACTCGGCGTCCTGGCGGTAGCACTCCAGCCACGCGTCCCACTGGCGGTCGTCGAGCAGGCGCGCCTCGCGGTACAGGAAGGCCTGGATATCGTGGTAGCTGATGCTCATGGTCTCTCTCCTCAGGCGGACGCGGTGGCGATAAACTGGCTGCGTTCCTTGTCGATGGCGCGCAGCATCTCCTCGACCCAGTGCTTGTGGTGCAGCACGTAGAGGCCCTCGTCTTCCGGGGAGGCCCCGCTGAGCAGCGGCTTCATGTCGATCGCCTGGGCGTTCTCGTCGGCCCCCTCGATCCACTGCCTGGCGCCGCGCGAGAGGTCGTTCCACTCGGCCAGCGCGCCGTGGTAGCCGTCCTGGCAGGCGCGGAACTCCTCCAGGTCGTCCGGCGTGCCCATGCCCGAGACGTTGAAGAAGTCCTCGTACTGGCGGATGCGCACCCGGCGGTTCTCCGCGGACTCGCCCTTGGGCGCGAAGCAGTAGATGGTGACCTCGGTCTTGTCCACGGACAGTGGGCGCAGCACGCGGATCTGCGTGGAGAACTGGTCCATCAGGTAGACGTTGGGGTAGAGGCAGAGGTTGCGGGTCTGGTTGACGATGGAGTCGGCCCGCGCCGCGCCGAGCTCGGCCTCGATCTCGTCCTTGCGGGTGTAGACCGGGCGCACCTCGGGGTTGAGCAGCCGGGTCCACAGCATCATGTGGCCGTTCTCGTAGGAGTAGAAGCCGCCCTGGCTCTTCGACCAGCCGTCGGCGTCCACCGCCTTGGTGCCGCCGGCGTCGTAGTTGCGGCGTTCCATGGTCGAGGCGTAGTTCCAGTGCACCGAGCTGACGTGGTAGCCGTCGGCGCCGTTCTCGGCCTGCAGCTTCCAGTTGCCGTTGTAGGTGTACGACGAGGTGCCACGCAGGATCTCCAGGCCTTCCGGCGCCTGGTCGACGATGTTGTCGATGACCTTGGTGGTCTCGCCCAGGTACTCCTCGAGCGGCGGGACGTCATCGCTCAGGCTGCCGAACAAAAAGCCCTTGTAGTTGGCGAAGCGCGGCAGGCGCTTGAGGTCGTGGGAGCCTTCCTGCTTGAAGCCCTCCGGGTAGGCGCCGTTCTTCTCGTTCTTGGCCTTGAGCAGCTTGCCGTCGTTCTTGAAGGTCCAGCCGTGGAAGGGGCAGGTGAAAGTGCCCTTGTTGCCCTGCTTGCGGCGGCACAGGGTGGCGCCGCGGTGGGCGCAGGCGTTGATCAGGCCGTGCAGCTCGCCCTGCTTGTCGCGGGTGATGACCACCGGCTGGCGGCCCATGGTCACGGTGTAGTAGTCGCCCGGCTCGCTGATCTGGCTCTCGTGGGCCAGGAACAGCCAGTTGCCCTCGAAGATGTGCTTCATCTCCAGGTCGAAGAAGGCCGGGTCGGTGAACATGCTGCGGTGGCAGCGGAAGATGCCGTTGTCGGCGTCGTCGACGACGGCGCCGCGGACACGTTCCTCGAGTTGGTCAAGCTGAGTGGTCATGATCCATCTCCTCGTTTGTTATCGGGGCCCGCTCTTGGCGGGCCTCTCAGGTCGTCAGGGGTGCCGATCAGACCTTGGCGGTGCCGGCAAGCTGGCTGTGGCGGTCCTGCTCGTCTTCCTTGGCCCGCGGGCGGGCGTGGCGCACCTGCAGCTCGGGGGCGTCGGTCTTCGCCAACTCGATGTCGAACACCACCTCGGAGAAGGGGCCGTCCAGCTCGCGCCGGGCGATCTCGGCCGGGTCCTCGATGCGGTTGGCCGGCACCACCAGCTCCTCGCGGGTGGCGAAGGCGAAGTCGTCGAAGGTGTAGGGGTCGCCGGCCAGGTTGATCTGGGTGGTCAGGTGCTTGTGGCCCGGGGCGGAGATGAAGTAGTGGATGTGCGCCGGGCGCTGGCCGTGACGGCCGAGCAGGTCGAGCACCTGCTGGGTCGGGCTGTCCGGCGGGCAGCCGTAGCCGGAGGGGATGATGCTGCGCGCGGTGTAGCGGCCCTCGGCATCGGTAAAGATGCTGCGGCGCAGGTTGTACTCGGACTGGGTCGGGTCGAAGAAGGAGTAGCCGCCCTTGGAGTTGGCGTGCCAGATCTCGACCTTGGCGCCGGCGACGGGGTGGCCGTCGACGTCACGCACCTGGCCGGTCAGCCACATGGTCTCGCCGTCCTGGTCCTTGCCGTCGTCCATGCGCGCGAAGCCCTCGGCCTCCGGGGCGCCGGCCACGTAGAGCGGGCCCTCGATGGTGCGCGGGGTACCGCCCAGCAGGCCGCGCTCGCGGTCGGCGGCGTCCATGCGCATGTCCAGGTAGTGGTCGAAGCCCAGTCCCGGGGCCAGCAGGCCGAACTGGGTGCCGTTGCCCAGCGCGTTGAGCACGCTGACGGCGGACCAGAACTCCTCGGCGCTGACGTCGTAGTCGTCCATCAGCCGGAACAGGTCGGAGAGCAGGCGGTGCATGATCTGCTTGGCGCGCTCGCTGCCGCCATCCTGGTCGAAGCCGGCGACGGTGGTCAGGAAGTCCTGGACCTCGGGGGTGTCGAAAATCTTTACGGTCATGGTCATGCTCTCGTCGTTGTCGTTGTGCCCTGCGGTCTCGTCAGGGATGCAAGGCCAGTGGTCGGGGCCTCCGGATGCCTGACAGGCCACATCTCGACGGAGGCGTTCTTGTTGTGGTGACTGGATTCTGGCCAGGCAGCGGGGGTGTCACCAATATCGTTTGAGTTCCCCTCCATACCTTAGGGGTATCGCCAGGGCTGCCGACACCTTCCCGTTCCTCCCGGGAACGGCGAAGACAACCATATGAAAATCAATACATTGAAAGACACTCCTGGCCAGGCGTCGCGATGACCAGTCCTTCCGTCTGCGGCATGTCGACCGGACGGGCCGGGAGGGGGTGACAACCGACGGCCCCGGCCGCCCCCGGGGCGGGTTCCCGGACGCGGATTCACCCCTCCAGGGGACGAGGATTGAGACAAAAGGATAAGAGGCCGACGCGGCGGCGCCGGGAGGCGGCCGCACAAAAAGGGCCCGTGCTGCCGAAGCAGCCACGGGCCAAGGAGGAAAACGCCATGCCGGCGCTAGGGGTCAGCCGGCACTCTTTGCCGGGAAGCGCTTGCGCAGGGCCGCGCGCTCCTGGGAGAAGTCGAAGTCGCGGAACTCCACCAGCATCGAGATCGCAGCCCCCAGGATCAGCGCCCAGAAGGAGGCGCCGATGCCGACGATCTGCAGGCCCGAGACCGCGATCAGGAAGGAGAACATCGCCCCCACCTCATGCTTGCCGGAGAAGGTGATGTGCATCGCCGAGCTGATCACCCGCAGCAGCGCGAGGCCTGCGATGATGGCGATGAAGTAGCTCGGCATCGCCTCGATCAGGCTGAACACGAAGCCGTAGAAGGGGGCGGCGACCACGAAGATGATGCCGACGATCACCGCCGCCACCCAGCGCTTGTCGTGGGTCCCCGCCTCGGGGGAGGAGCAGATGCCGGTCATCGGCGCGGCGATGCAGGTGCTGTGCAGGTTGAAGAAGGCCGACACCATGGTGCCGATGCCGCCGACGAAGGTGATGGCATTGGCCGGCGCCTCCTTGTAGCCCATGCCCTTGACCAGCCCCACGCCGGCGGGCGTCTCCATGCCCACCAGGATCAACGCCAGCGGCAGGCCATAGGCCAGGAAGGCGTCCATGGAGAAGGCCGGCATGATGAACTCGGGCATGCGGAACGAGAACTCCACGCTTGAGAAGTCCGCGCCGGAGAGCGCCATGTAGAGCACGCCCACCACCAGGGTGACCACCAGCGGCGGTATCCGACGCAGGAAGCGCGCCGAGAGGAAGAAGGCCATGATCATCACCACCGCGGGGATCAGGGCGTTCTGCAGGGGCATCACCATGTTGGTGCCGAACTTGAGCAGCACGCCTGCCACCATGCCCATGACGATGGGCATGGGGATCAGCCGCATCACCAGGCTCATCCAGCCGGCCAGGGCCACCACCACCGAGATGGCGCCCGCCATCAGCGTCGCCCCCAGGGCCTCGTTGAGCCCCACCACGGGGATGATGGCGGCGAACAGCAGCGCGCCGGGGATGGAGTTGGCCACCGGCAGGGGAAGACGGTAATAGGCCGGCAGGATCAGGCCGAACAGGCCATTGATGAAGAGGTAGCTGATCACCCACAGCAGGGTGAAATCCTTGGGCAGCCCCGCCGCGGTGCCGGCGCTGATATGGATGATGCCGGCGCTGAGGCCGAAGATGCCGGCGACCACGCCGGCGCTCAGGTTGTCGGCATTGAGGTCGCGCAGGAAGTCCCGCGGCGCCGTCGCGAGGCCGGGGCCTTTCTCGAGGTGTCTCATGCTGTGCTCCAGGGGCTTGTTGTCGTTGCTGTCGGAAGCCACGGATGGTCAGGGGCAAGGCGAGCGGGCGGCCCGAGGGCCACCCTGGCGCAGGGTTCAGCCCTGGTCGCCGCCGCCCACCGGCAGCACACTGCCGGTGATGTAGCTCGCCTCGTCGGAGGCCAGGAAGAGGATCGGCGCGGCCATCTCGTCCAGGGTGCCGTAGCGCTTCATCAGGCAGCTCTGCTTGGTCTGGTCGATATGCGCCTGGAACCAGGCTCGCTCCGTCTCGTTGCGGGGCTCCGGGGTGCCGCGGGAGATCTTCCGCGGCGGCGCCTCGGTCCCGCCGATGCCGGCGGCCGCCACGCGGATGCCGTGCTCGGCGTACTCGAAGGCCAGGGACTCGGTCAGCGCGTTGACGCCCCCCTTGGCCGCCGAGTAGGGGATCCGGTGGATGCCCCGGGTCGCCACCGAGGAGACGTTGACGATCACCCCACCGCCCTGCGCCACCAGGGTCGGCAGCACCGCCCGGCAGCACCACAGCGTCGGCATCAGCGAACGGTTGACCTCGGCGGCGATCTCGGCCTGGGTGAACTCGGTGAACGGCTTGAAGTTGATCGCGCCGCCCACGTTGTTGATCAAGATGTCGATCCGGCCGAAGTGCTCCACCGTGCGGGCCATCACCTCCTCGGCCCCTTCCCAGGTCTCGAGGTCGGCCTGCAGGGCGATGGCGTCCACGCCCTGCTCGGCGAGCCCTGCCACCACCTCATGGACCAGGTCGGCACGGTCCACCAGGGCCAGGCGGGCGCCCTCGGCGGCGGCCCGCTCGGCGACCCGCTGGCCGATGCCCTGGGCCGCGCCGGTGATCACCATCACCCGGTCCTGAAAGCGGGGGGCGTCGAAGCGTTGCGCGCTCATGACGCCTCCCCCGGTGCCTGGTTGGGAGTGAACTTCTCGTAGTGGAAGCTCTGCGGCACGATGCCCTCGGCGTCAAAGTGCTTGAGCACGGCATCGACCATCGGGGGCGGCCCGCACAGATAGACATCGATGTCGCCGTCGTGCAGCACCTCGGCGTCCATGTGATGGGTGACATAGCCCTTGCGCGGATTCTGGCTCGCCTCGTCCACCACCACGGTGGAGTAGGTGAAGGTCGGCAGCCTCTCGGCGAAGGCGTCGAGGGCATCGACCTTGACCAGGTGATCATCCTTGTTGACGCCGTAGATCAGGTGCATCGGCTGGTCGCTGCCCTGCCCGTCTTCCCGTTTCTGGGCCAGCTGCTCGAGCATGGAGAGGAAGGGCGCGAGGCCCGTGCCGCCGGCCAGCATCAGCACCGGGCGGGTGATCTCGCGCAGGTAGAAGCTGCCCAGCGGCCCGGTGAGGGAGAGGCGATCGCCGACCTTGGCCTGCCGGGTCAGGTAGCCGCTCATCAGGCCATTGGGGATGTTGCGGATCAGGAAGGTGGCCCGCTGCTCCCCGGGCTTCGAGCTGAAGGAGTAGGAACGGTGCGCCTCGCTGCCCGGCACGTCGATGTGGATGTACTGCCCCGGCAGGAAGGCCAGTTCGGCCCCCTCGTCCAGGTCCACGGCCAGCTCGATGCTGTCCTCGGAGAGTTGCTCGACCACGGCCAGGGTGCCCTCGATCTTGCCGACCTGGGTCTTGCACAGGCTGGAGGCTACCGGCACCTGGATGACGCAGTCCGAGGACGGCACCATCTGGCAGGTCAGCACCTGGCCCTCGGCGGCCTCCTCGTCGGAGAGCGCCTCCTCCAGGTACTCGTCCCCCATGTCGAACTCGCCCTGCTCGCAGTGGCCCTTGCAGGTGCCGCAGACGCCGTCGGAGCAGTCCATCGGCAGGTTGACCTTCTGCCGGTAGGCGGCGTCGAGGACCGTTTCCCCTTGCTTGCAGCCGATGAAACGAGTGACGCCGTCCTCGAAGTTGAGTGCAATGGTATAGCTCATGGTCGAATCTCCTCCCGCACCGGGTCAGATGTGATAGATGTCGATGACCTGGTGGATATAGTCGTTGTTGAGTTGCACGACTTTTCTGGTGATCAGCGGCGTCTCCCCCGACACGTCCAGGGTGTAGAAGGCGCTGCCGAAGTAGCTGTCGGTCTTCTTGTAGCGGTGGCTCAGGGTGTGCCAGTTGAAGCGCAGCTCCACCGTGTCGCCTTCCTCCTTCAGCACCTCGAGGTTGGTGATCTGGTGGGTGGTGCGCGGCTCCGGCGTGCTCGCCCCGCTGCGCTCGGTCTTGATCCGGTAGACCCGGTCCTCGAGCCCCTCGCGGTTCGGGTAGTAGATCAGCGAGATCTCGGCCTCGGGGTCCCGGGTCAGCTGGTCGTCGTCGTCCCAGGCCGGCATCCAGAACTCGGCGTCCTGGCGGTAGCACTCCAGCCACGCGTCCCACTGGCGGTCGTCGAGCAGGCGCGCCTCGCGGTACAGGAAGGCCTGGATATCGTGGTAGCTGATGCTCATGGTCTCTCTCCTCAGGCGGACGCGGTGGCGATAAACTGGCTGCGTTCCTTGTCGATGGCGCGCAGCATCTCCTCGACCCAGTGCTTGTGGTGCAGCACGTAGAGGCCCTCGTCTTCCGGGGAGGCCCCGCTGAGCAGCGGCTTCATGTCGATCGCCTGGGCGTTCTCGTCGGCCCCCTCGATCCACTGCCTGGCGCCGCGCGAGAGGTCGTTCCACTCGGCCAGCGCGCCGTGGTAGCCGTCCTGGCAGGCGCGGAACTCCTCCAGGTCGTCCGGCGTGCCCATGCCCGAGACGTTGAAGAAGTCCTCGTACTGGCGGATGCGCACCCGGCGGTTCTCCGCGGACTCGCCCTTGGGCGCGAAGCAGTAGATGGTGACCTCGGTCTTGTCCACGGACAGTGGGCGCAGCACGCGGATCTGCGTGGAGAACTGGTCCATCAGGTAGACGTTGGGGTAGAGGCAGAGGTTGCGGGTCTGGTTGACGATGGAGTCGGCCCGCGCCGCGCCGAGCTCGGCCTCGATCTCGTCCTTGCGGGTGTAGACCGGGCGCACCTCGGGGTTGAGCAGCCGGGTCCACAGCATCATGTGGCCGTTCTCGTAGGAGTAGAAGCCGCCCTGGCTCTTCGACCAGCCGTCGGCGTCCACCGCCTTGGTGCCGCCGGCGTCGTAGTTGCGGCGTTCCATGGTCGAGGCGTAGTTCCAGTGCACCGAGCTGACGTGGTAGCCGTCGGCGCCGTTCTCGGCCTGCAGCTTCCAGTTGCCGTTGTAGGTGTACGACGAGGTGCCACGCAGGATCTCCAGGCCTTCCGGCGCCTGGTCGACGATGTTGTCGATGACCTTGGTGGTCTCGCCCAGGTACTCCTCGAGCGGCGGGACGTCATCGCTCAGGCTGCCGAACAAAAAGCCCTTGTAGTTGGCGAAGCGCGGCAGGCGCTTGAGGTCGTGGGAGCCTTCCTGCTTGAAGCCCTCCGGGTAGGCGCCGTTCTTCTCGTTCTTGGCCTTGAGCAGCTTGCCGTCGTTCTTGAAGGTCCAGCCGTGGAAGGGGCAGGTGAAAGTGCCCTTGTTGCCCTGCTTGCGGCGGCACAGGGTGGCGCCGCGGTGGGCGCAGGCGTTGATCAGGCCGTGCAGCTCGCCCTGCTTGTCGCGGGTGATGACCACCGGCTGGCGGCCCATGGTCACGGTGTAGTAGTCGCCCGGCTCGCTGATCTGGCTCTCGTGGGCCAGGAACAGCCAGTTGCCCTCGAAGATGTGCTTCATCTCCAGGTCGAAGAAGGCCGGGTCGGTGAACATGCTGCGGTGGCAGCGGAAGATGCCGTTGTCGGCGTCGTCGACGACGGCGCCGCGGACACGTTCCTCGAGTTGGTCAAGCTGAGTGGTCATGATCCATCTCCTCGTTTGTTATCGGGGCCCGCTCTTGGCGGGCCTCTCAGGTCGTCAGGGGTGCCGATCAGACCTTGGCGGTGCCGGCAAGCTGGCTGTGGCGGTCCTGCTCGTCTTCCTTGGCCCGCGGGCGGGCGTGGCGCACCTGCAGCTCGGGGGCGTCGGTCTTCGCCAACTCGATGTCGAACACCACCTCGGAGAAGGGGCCGTCCAGCTCGCGCCGGGCGATCTCGGCCGGGTCCTCGATGCGGTTGGCCGGCACCACCAGCTCCTCGCGGGTGGCGAAGGCGAAGTCGTCGAAGGTGTAGGGGTCGCCGGCCAGGTTGATCTGGGTGGTCAGGTGCTTGTGGCCCGGGGCGGAGATGAAGTAGTGGATGTGCGCCGGGCGCTGGCCGTGACGGCCGAGCAGGTCGAGCACCTGCTGGGTCGGGCTGTCCGGCGGGCAGCCGTAGCCGGAGGGGATGATGCTGCGCGCGGTGTAGCGGCCCTCGGCATCGGTAAAGATGCTGCGGCGCAGGTTGTACTCGGACTGGGTCGGGTCGAAGAAGGAGTAGCCGCCCTTGGAGTTGGCGTGCCAGATCTCGACCTTGGCGCCGGCGACGGGGTGGCCGTCGACGTCACGCACCTGGCCGGTCAGCCACATGGTCTCGCCGTCCTGGTCCTTGCCGTCGTCCATGCGCGCGAAGCCCTCGGCCTCCGGGGCGCCGGCCACGTAGAGCGGGCCCTCGATGGTGCGCGGGGTACCGCCCAGCAGGCCGCGCTCGCGGTCGGCGGCGTCCATGCGCATGTCCAGGTAGTGGTCGAAGCCCAGTCCCGGGGCCAGCAGGCCGAACTGGGTGCCGTTGCCCAGCGCGTTGAGCACGCTGACGGCGGACCAGAACTCCTCGGCGCTGACGTCGTAGTCGTCCATCAGCCGGAACAGGTCGGAGAGCAGGCGGTGCATGATCTGCTTGGCGCGCTCGCTGCCGCC
>NZ_JASCQP010000013.1 GCF_030010555.1 Halomonas rhizosphaerae | reverse complement strand
TGTAGGGTCCCGGATGATTGACTACTCGCTTGGTAAATAGCGCTGGCCGTTTAGCCTCCCATTCTTTCATCGCTGCAATTGGTGATTGATGGTGCAGCGCCTTCTGGGGGATATGGTGATTGTACAACCAACAATACCGCTTCAGCGTCTGCTCTAGATCCTCACCTGATGCATAGCATCGAGTGGCCAGCACATCGCTGATACGACCGTTGAAGCGCTCCACCATGCCGTTCGTCTGAGGCCGCCCAGGCTTGATCAAGCGATGCTCGATGCCATGTGCCTGGCACTCCTGGTCAAACGGATGCCGGCCGCTGGGCTTGCGCTCACCGGCCCGTGTGAAGCGATCGGTGAAGGATTTGCCGTTGTCAGTCAGCACCGTCTGGATCTTGAAGGGCGCCTTCTCTTCCACCTGTTTCATGAACGCGCGAGCATCCTTCGCGGACTGGCTGCTGCGGACCTCCAGATACACCCAGCGCGTTGCCCGGTCGATGGCCACGTACAGGTAGCGCTTCTGCTGCTCGTCAGGCATCTGGGGCAGGTGCTTGATGTCGATGTGCACATACCCCGGTTCGTAGTCCTTGAAAGGCTTGTATCGGGGCGTCTCATCACCGCCGACATCTTGACGGGCCAGCTCCGCGAGCGTTGGCACGTCACGCCGCTTGAGCATGCGGTGCAGGCCGGAACGTGACAGCCGAGGGTTCAGGAACTCGCGGGCAACGATCAGCAGATCATCGAGGCCGAGCCGAAGAAACTCGCGAGCGGCGACCAGCACTTCCTCCTGCTCGTGGGTGAGCGTGGTCAGCAGGTTGTGGCGCGTGTGGGGTCGATCATGGACATCGCCTCGGTAGCGCCAACGGCGAATGGTCGAGTCGGACACACCGTACTGACGGGCCAGTTCGCTGTCACTGATACTGGCGGACGCTGCCTGGATCTCAGCACGAATCTTCGGTGTCGTCGTCGCTTGCTTATGCAGCTTGATGTCCATGAACCTGCTCCCGGATGAATTGCTGTAGAAGCTCTCTGGCTGCCAGCAGAGGATAACTCCTATAGCTCAGTTGATCATCCGGGACCCTACAGCTATAGAAAGAATAGAAGTGCGCTATATCTTCCCAAGTTAAGATATGCCTGCCGGGTGAGTGTTGTAAAGGCTTGGCCGTTTTTATACATCCCAACAACTTATCTAATACCCTGAGTTCGGGGGTGCACTACATCATTCTTTATCTGGGGTAGGGAAAGATCGAGGGCCCTTTTTTGAATACAGCAACATTCGCACTCATAACGAAGTTGCGCGGACATCTTCAGGGCGGTGGCCTCAAGGCCCAGTTACTGCGCGGGGGAATCGGCAGTATCGCAGTCAAGATCGCCCACACAGGCTTAGCCTTCCTGCTGGCGGTGCTTCTGGCTCGTACTCTTGGTCCGGAAGGTTACGGCATCTATTCTTTTGCCTTTGCCTTGGTCTCACTGATGGCAGTTCCCTCTCAGCTTGGCTTACCTGAGTTGATGGTTCGCGAAACCGCCAAGGCCCAAGCTCATGAGCAGTGGGGGCTATTGCGTGGCCTGTGGCGCTGGAGCAGCTTGACCGTCTGGGGCTTCTCCAGTCTGATTGCGCTTGCGGCCCTTACCGGAATCTGGCTCTTTGGCGACGGTATGGGCAACGCACAAAGGCAGACCCTTCTGGTTAGTTTGCTGCTAATACCCCTCGTTGCACTGGGCAACCTCCGCGGTGCAGCACTAAAAGGCCTTCGCCGTGTAGTTCTCGGTCAGTTGCCCGAGAGTGTGCTGCGCCCAGCAATTTTGATTGGTTTGACAAGCGCCATCTGGCTTTTGGTGGGCAGCATTACCCCTATGTCGGCCATGGGGCTGCATGCCATAGCGGCGGCAGTTGCATTTATCATTGGTGCGTTCTTGCTATGGCGAGCCAGGCCACAGTCTCTGGGAGCTAGCCCTACGCCGCAATTCCAGTCTCGCCAATGGTTATCATCAGCATTGCCTCTCGCAATGATTGCGGGTTTGCAGCTAATCAATAACCAGACCGATATCATTATGTTGGGAATATTTCGATCTCCGGAAGAGGTTGGTGTTTATAAGGTTGTAGTGGCTTCTGCTGCTTTTGTTACTTTTGGATTGCAGGCTGTCAATGCTGTAGTGTCACCTTATTTTGCCAAATATTATATTGAGGGTGATATGATGCGTTTTCAGACGATTGTCAAACTTAGCACACGTGCAAGCCTAGTGATGGGGTTGCCAGTTGCATCAATATTTCTTCTCCTTGGTGATCAATTGCTTGGCGTGGTGTTTGGTGAGGAGTATGTCGCAGGATATAATGCATTGATGATAATAATTATAGGTCAAGTGGTGAATGTGTGCGTGGGTCTTGTGGGGACTATTCTTGTCATGACGGGCAATGAGAAATCTTCGTTATTTGCTTTGGTAGTGTCGTCATTGGTTAATGTGTCTTTAAATGTGTTGCTAATACCTTTTTACGGTATTCAAGGTGCAGCAATAGCTTCAGTGATGACTATTATGCTATGGAATTTTTTCATGTGGCATATGGTTAAGAAAAAGTTAAATATACAAACTGGTTTTTTGTGAATCGGAAAATATTTTTGATGCCGTAACAAAAAATCTTCAATTCAGATTTTGTTACTCAGGCGTATAGCGGATAGAGAAACCTTAATTTTTATCTCGCAGGCAACAATAATTTCATTTAATTTGATTCGACTTGAAAGTTTATGCGGAAGGAGCTTCTTTGTGTTGAAAAAAACTTTTTTTAAGATAGGAAAATATATTGTTCCACATGGGAAAATCTTTTCACCAAATCAGTTGGATGTCATGCTAGTGTCTTATCCCAAGTCTGGAAATACTTGGGTGAGAGCACTCGTCGCTCACTTGATTGCAGATGAACCTTCCCTGTCAGATATGGAAAAGTTAATCCCGGATATATACAAAGCAAATGGTAGAGTGTTGAATAATGCGTATGTGTTTAATTCCGGTGGACGGCTCCTTAAGAGTCATGAAAGCTTTAACCCCAAGTACAAGAAGATTATTTATATAGCTAGAGATCCAAGAGATGTTTGTGTGTCATATTACCATTATAAAAAAAAGATAAATAAGCTCTTGTTTGAGGATGGGATAGATAAATTTGTAGATAGTTATTTGGCTGGAAAGTTAGACTCATTTGGCACTTGGAGTGAACATATTAAAAGCTGGGAGTGTGCTGAAGAGGTTGAAAGGCTTTTCTTGAGATATGAAGATATCGTAGATGAGCCTGTCGAAGAACTAAAAAAGGTTGCTGATTTTCTTGGTATAA
The DNA here is from genome assembly GCF_030010555.1 of Halomonas rhizosphaerae. GTDB lineage: Bacteria > Pseudomonadota > Gammaproteobacteria > Pseudomonadales > Halomonadaceae > Halomonas > Halomonas rhizosphaerae. The sequence goes on along the minus strand of NZ_JASCQP010000013.1, from coordinate 12,298 downwards.
AGGTTTCAGAAAAACAGCTATGCATGGCTGTTGATCAATGCAAGATTGATAACCTTCGGGCTAAAGAGAAAAGCGAACGTCGTTCGTGGAGAGAGCTTAAGAACTCTGACAAGGATGGCAGTTTTTTTCGTGTTGGTGGGTCTAACAATTGGAGTGAGCTAAGCAAATTATCGTGTAACAAGATAGAGGAAAAGTGGGGTGGGGAGATGGAAAAATTAGGTTATTCTATTTCTAGTTATTAATTTCTCAGATTATTGGAATCCCCCCTTCGGCAATCTTATTGCTGATTGGTAGACTTGGTGATCTAAAAATTGCATGCATTATTTTTGCACATCATTTTAGTTTATATTGCTTAAAAATCATAAACATTACATTAAGGCCATAGTTATGCTGCAAATGTTCTGATTTAAAGTTGTTAATATTAACATGCCTCCAGCCCGTCAATCCGTCAATTGTCTGGATGACCCCCAATGAAAAAAGCACTTATTACCGGTATCACTGGCCAAGACGGCTCCTACCTCGCTGAGCTCCTTCTTGAGAATGGCTACGAGGTTCATGGCATTAAACGTCGTGCTTCTCTGTTCAATACTCAGCGTGTAGATCATATCTATCAGGATCCGCACGTCGAGAATCAGAACTTCGTGTTGCATTACGGCGATCTATCAGATTCTTCCAACATTACGCGGATCATCCAACAGGTGCAGCCAGACGAGGTTTACAACTTGGCGGCGCAGTCTCATGTGGCGGTGAGCTTCGAATCACCGGAGTACACCGCAGATGTGGATGCACTGGGCACGCTGCGAATTCTAGAAGCGATCCGTCTACTCGGCCTGGAGAAGAAGACGCGCTTCTACCAGGCCTCTACCTCCGAGCTGTTTGGTGAGGTGCAGGAAACGCCGCAGCGAGAGACCACACCCTTCTATCCCCGTTCGCCCTATGCAGTCGCTAAGTTGTATGCTTACTGGATCACGGTCAACTACCGCGAATCCTACGGCATGTATGCCTGTAATGGCATTCTGTTCAACCATGAGTCGCCGCGCCGGGGTGAGACATTCGTTACCCGCAAGATTACCCGCGGCCTAGCTAATATTGCCCAGGGGCTGGAGAGCTGCCTGTATATGGGCAATATGGATGCGCTTCGCGACTGGGGCCATGCCAAGGATTATGTGCGCATGCAGTGGCTGATGCTGCAGCAGGCAGAGGCCGAGGACTTCGTCATCGCCACCGGCAAACAAATCTCAGTACGCGACTTCATTCGACTCAGCGCCGCAGAATTGGGTGTCACGTTGCGCTTCGACGGGCAGGGCGTCGATGAGGTGGCGGTAGTGGAGGCGATCCAAGGCGACAAGGCTCCAGCCCTAGAGGTGGGTGAGGTGATTGTGCGTGTTGATCCACGCTACTTCCGGCCGGCAGAGGTCGAGACGTTGCTTGGGGATCCATCCAAGGCCAAGGCCAAGCTAGGCTGGGAGCCAGAAATCACCGTTCAGGAGATGTGCGCCGAGATGGTCGCCGAAGATCTCAAGGTGGCCAAGCGTCATGCGCTGCTCAAGGAGCATGGCTACGACATTCCTGTCAGCGTGGAGGGGTGAGCATGACAGGAGAACGCAAACCAACGATTTTCGTCGCCGGCCATCGTGGGATGGTCGGCTCGGCCATCGTGCGCCGCCTGCAGGCGCTGGGCCATGCCACTATCCTTACAGCCACACGGGACGAGCTAGACCTCACCGACCAGGCTCAAGTGGCGGCGTTCTTCGAACAGCATGCTATCGATCAGGTTTACTTGGCCGCAGCCAAGGTGGGGGGTATCCAGGCTAACAACACCTACCCGGCCGAGTTCCTCTACCAGAACCTGATGATCGAGGCCAATATTATCCACGCTGCCCATCGGGCGGACGTGTACAAGCTGCTATTCCTGGGCTCATCGTGCATCTACCCCAAGCTGGCCGAGCAGCCGATGCGTGAAGACGCCTTGCTCACCGGTACGCTGGAGCCCACCAATGAGCCTTACGCCATAGCCAAGATCGCCGGCATTAAGCTCTGCGAGAGCTACAATCGTCAGTATGGCCGCGACTACCGCAGCGTGATGCCCACTAATCTCTATGGCCCGAATGACAACTTCCATCCCGAAAATTCTCATGTGATCCCGGCGCTGCTGCGCCGCTTCCACGAGGCCAAGCTGCGCGGTGATGGCGAGGTGGTGGTATGGGGTAGCGGCACTCCCATGCGCGAATTCCTGCACGTCGATGACATGGCCGCTGCCAGTGTACATGTGATGGAGCTGGAGGCCGAGACCTATGCAGCCCACACTCAACCGATGCTCTCGCATATCAACGTCGGAACTGGGGTCGATTGTACCATCCGTGAGTTGGCCGAGACGGTCAAGCGCGTAACCGGCTTCAAGGGGGAGCTACGTTTCGATGCGAGCAAGCCCGACGGCGCTCCACGCAAGCTGCTGGATGTCTCGCGGCTCAAGGCGCTGGGCTGGCAGGCACGGATTTCACTAGAAGACGGCCTGCAGGATGCCTACCGTTGGTTCCTCGACAATCAGGACCGCTTTCGCGGCTGAGGTGCCGGCATGACGACTGATGCCCTCCGTCAGAGGGATGAGAATGGCGGTGAGTGTGACGGCTGGCTGGGCGACGCCGACTTCCGTCAGGTAGTCGCGCATACCCCTCTGGTCTCACTTGACTTTGTGGTTACCGATGCTCAGGGCGCCTGGTTGCTCGGACAGCGACTCAACCGGCCGGCCCAGGGTTATTGGTTCGTCCCCGGTGGGCGGGTTCGCAAGAACGAGACACTGGCAGCTGCCGCACGACGCCTGACCGAGACCGAGCTGGGCAGGGCCATGATGCTCTCCGACATGTGTTCTTTCGGTGTCTATCAGCATTTTTATTCCGACAGCATGCTCGCTCCCGAGCTCTCGACCCACTACGTGGTGCTGGCCTACCAGGTGTCGCTCTCCTTGGATCTTGAATCCTTGCCGTGCGATCAGCACAGCCGCTACCGCTGGTGGTCGCCGGCCGCGATTGCCAACGATCCCGTTGTGCACGCCAATACCCGTGGCTACCTGCCGGCCGTCACCAGCCTGATACACGAATACGGAGATTCTCCATGATTACACCAGTCATCATGGCCGGGGGCCGTGGCTCACGGCTCTGGCCGTTGTCGCGTCAGTTGCACCCGAAGCAGTTCCTGCCGCTCACCGGTGAGGGCAGCCTGCTGCAGGAAACACTCAAGCGCTTGGAACCCCTAGAGCACCGCGACCCACTACTGATCTGCAACGAGGAACATCGTTTCCTGGTTGCCGAGCAACTGCGTCAGCAGGGTGTGACAGATGCCCGCATCCTGCTTGAGTCAGAAGGCCGCAACACGGCCCCCGCGATAGCCGTGGCGGCACTTAAGGCAGTCTCCGAAGACCCTGATTCGCTGTTGCTGGTTCTGGCAGCAGATCACCTGATTCGCGATATACCGGCATTCCACGCCAGTGTGGCCCGGGCCCGGGAACTGGCCGAACAGGGGGCTCTGGTCACTTTCGGCGTTGTGCCAACCCATGCGGAGACCGGCTACGGCTATATCCAGCGTGGCGAGGGGCAAGGCGAGTCAGGCTTCCGTGTCAAGCGCTTCGTCGAGAAGCCCGATGCCGCTACCGCGGAAGACTACCTGGCCACCGGCGACTACTACTGGAACAGTGGGATGTTCCTGTTCCGGGCTAGCCGCTATCTCGAGGAATTGGAGCGCTTCCAGCCGGCCATGGTCGCCGCCTGCCGCACGGCCTTGGCCGGGGCCCAGGCGGATCTCGATTTCATCCGTTTGGATGCCGAGGCCTTCCGGGCCTGCCCGGCGGACTCGATCGACTACGCGGTAATGGAGCACACTGAACACGGCAGCGTGGTGCCGCTGGAGGCCGGTTGGAGCGACATCGGTTCCTGGACGGCGCTTTGGGAGGTCAGCGAGCATGATGACCAGGGCAATGCCTGCTTCGGCGATGTAATGCTCCACGATAGCCGCAATCTGATGGTACATGCCGACCACCGGCTGGTGGCCACGGTGGGCGTGGAAGATCTGGTGGTGGTGGAGACCAAGGACGCCGTGCTGGTGGCCCATAAGGACCGGGTGCAGGAAGTCAAGACGATCGTCGAACGGCTCAAGGCGGAAGGGCGCAGCGAGCAGGCGAATCACCGCGAGGTCTATCGCCCTTGGGGCATCTACGACAGTATCGACCATGGCGGCCGTTACCAGGTCAAGCGTATCACCGTGAAGCCCGGTGCCAAGCTCTCAGTGCAGATGCATCATCATCGCGCCGAACACTGGGTCGTGGTCTCGGGTACCGCCAAGGTGACCAATGGCGAGGAGACTTACTTGGTCAGCGAAAACGAATCGACTTATATCCCTATTGGGCGGGTGCACGCTCTTGAGAACCCAGGGGTAATCCCTCTGGAGCTTATCGAAGTTCAGTCAGGTGCTTATTTAGGTGAAAATGATATAGTCCGCTTCGAAGATAAATATGGTCGGTCCTAAAGTGAACAAAAGTTTCGAGCTAGATAACCGTTACTGTACAACACGCACAGTGTCTGATGAAGCTCCAATAGTAAAGTTTTACAATGAAGAATATGAACCTATTTTATTTTTGCCTAAGGGTAGTGAGAGAGTAGGTGAGGGCGGATTACGTAAAGCTGGTTACTTTAAAAATAACGTCAAAGATGCCCCCTTGATCTCTGTTGTGACAGTTGTTTTTAATGGTGAAAAATTTCTAGAAGAGACAATACTAAGCGTAATCAATCAAGAATACATAAATGTGGAGTATATAATTATTGATGGAGGGTCAACTGACGGTTGCTTGGATATAATAAGAAAATATCAACACGCAATAGACTATTGGGTGAGTGAGGCAGATGGAGGGATTTATGATGCGATGAATAAAGGGATAAGGTTGTGTCGAGGAGAGATTATTGGGATAATAAACTCAGGCGATCATTATACGGAAAATTGTTTTAGCGCTATAAAAAAATACTTCTCATCAGACTTTGATGTATTAACAGGGGCCCTGTATAAGTATTCTTCTGACTTGCGTGTGGGTTTCATTGCTAAATCCAATAGTGAGAATATAGATGATGTTTTGAAATATATGCCAATAAGTCACCCTGCTACATTTGTAACGCAGGAAGCATATAAAAAACACGGGTTATTCGATGATTATTATAAGATCTGCGGAGATAATGAATTAATAGCAAGGCTTTATAAAGCTGGATGTAAATTTAAGTTCCTTGATGATATTCTTGCAGTAATGAGGACGGGGGGAGTGTCTGAACAGATGGGAACAATTCTTTTGATGGCAAAAGAGCACTACCATTTAAGGAAAGATAATGAGTTCCCCATTTTTAATAATCTTATGATAACGTTGTACTATATACTCGCGAAGAGTTTTAAGAAAGTTGCTTCTTCTATCCTTCCCAAAAAAATCATGAGGACCTATTATGAGGCCAAGAATAGTGAGAGCTAGGAATTTTTTGATTGGCTTTTCATTATTTTTATTGGTCGCATCGCCCTCGATCAAAGGTTTGATAATAGACTCTGAAGTCTTTAATATTTTACCAGTTATTATTTTAGGCTTTACCATTTTATGGAGGTTCAGTCTTAATAAAAAAGATCTTTTGGGATTTCTCCCCACTAGTTTATTTTTAACAGTTATGTTGCTTTCTTTTTTTATTAACCCTTTAGTGTTTCCAGGAGTTAAAGAGTTTTTTAAGTACTTATTTATTTTTTCTCTATGTTTTTTGCTGCCCCCGCAGATAAATAAAGAATCACTTTCATGGTTTCTGTTTTTTTGCATGACTTGGGGGATAGTTGTAGCATTTATAAATTCTTTCGTTGGGGTGGAGTTCACAGACAGCTTTCATTATTTGACAGTAGGTTTGCCGATATCTTTGATGATAATCATAGCGTTTTTTTGGTGTCTGTATGCTGAAAAAGGTGTGTTATTTAGGGTTGCTATGGTAATGGCAATTGTTTTTGGTTTTAATTCTCTTTTTACCCTATATGGCAGAAGCCCGATTTTGTTTGTTTTTCTTTCTATAGTCTTTTATTTATTGGTTAATATTTTGTCATCGAAAGGGGTGTCAGCTTTCTTTAAGCAGTTTTCCATATTGCTATCATACATTGCGCTGTCAGTTATTGTTTTTTATTATTTTGTACCTTCCCATATATCCGAGAGAGTTTATAGAATGTTTGGAAGCTCGCAGTCTGGTGATACAGAGCCAAGGCTTGAAGCAGTCTATTATCCATCTATTGAAGCTATACTCGATAACCCATTTGGTTATGGGTTAAGCTCAAGCTGGGACGTTGTAGGGTTTTATCCACATAATATCTTTTTGGAAATGGCAATAAACTCAGGGTTAATTGGATTAACAGTAATTATAATGTTTTCATTTATTGCCATGCTTTCAACTTATGACATAATAAGAAATAAACATAGATACTGCTATGAGCTTCTTCCTTTTTCGCTTGTTTCATGGTACTTATTTTTAATGTGGAATGTCTCTTATGATATTCCTTCCGCATATGCACTAATTCCTTTTATGAGCTTCTTTGTGCTTTTCAAATTATCGACGGAAAGCTTTCGGAATAGGTTTTTTGAACAATGATTTCAGTGATAATTCCAACGCATAATCGGCATTGTGATTTAAGGGCGGCTTTGGCAAGTCTTTATAACCAGTCTTGTCTCCCTGGGGAGATAATTGTTGTCGATGATGGCTCAAAAGTACCAGTAGTTAGATCGATATTTGATGGTGCTCCAGAAAATATTAGGTGCACTTTGTTACGAAATGATTTACCACAAGGTGTTAGCTACTCACGAAATATAGGTATTTGCGAAGCTAGCTATGATTGGGTTGCTTTTTTGGATGATGATGACCTTTACACAACCAATAAAATAGAGGTTGTTACACGGTCTATGGGTGACCATGATGTGGATGTTATTTACCATGCCGCAGAAGTAAATATGATAAAAGAAGGGGTTGTATATTATACTCGTCCTTATGCTTTTTTAGATGATGAAAATGTTTTAAGATCTTTGCTCGTTTCAAATAAACTGGGAGGAACGCCAGTAGTTGTTGCTAAAAAGAGCTGTTTAGTTGATGCTGGGTTGTTTGATTGCAATCTTTCAGCCTTGGAAGATTATGAGCTTTGGATAAGGTTGGCTGCAAGAGGTAGTAAGTTTTTATTAATAAAGAATTCACTTACTTCGTGTAGATATGTTTCGAAAAAGAAGAGCGTTTCAAAGAACATTTCGGCCAATGTTAGTGCCTTGGATTATATTGAAAGTAAATACTCTGATATTTATAGAAACCTATCGGAGAAAGAATTTAAGGAACATGTTTCATGGAAGAGAAGGCTGATCATCCATAAAGCATTGCTGAATAAAAAAATATATTTAGCCTTTAAGCTTCAGCTTAAAAATTTAATTGATAGCCCTAGTTTTAAAAACTTCCTCATCTTGCTGAGTATTATGATGGGACCAAAATTTATCTATATTTTAAGGGCTAAGTTAGGAGTATGAGTAATTTTAGTAAGCTAGAGCGAGGCGCAGCTCGTTTTTTAGCGCGTTTTCCATTGGTCAAAAATGTAGCCAAGTATGCTTATTCGCGACTTGCATACCTGAAATCTAAGAAACCCTATCGGTATCGATCGTTTGCAGTTCCGAGATGTTGTTTTGTTGGAGGAGAAAGCTCATTTTTTGGATACTATGACAAGTCGCCTGCTTCATCTTCTGGCAATTGGATGGTGTATTCCACAGCCTTTTCAACTAAAGAATTGCCGAGGCCTGGCGAGCCAGTTTCGCTAATGGTCTTTTTGCGAAATAGTGATAAACCATCGTTTGGAATCGATGTTAGGGCTTATAACTGGCAGCAAGGAGCAAGGGCGCATTGGTTGGATGATGACCTTTTCATCTTCAATGATTTTGACTATTATTTAAACTCTTATGTGGCGAGAGTGTATTCTTGTGCCGAAAAAAAAGAGTTAAAAAGGTTTAGGCTTCCAGTCCAAGACTCATTTGGCACGGATTTTTTCCTATCAATTAATTATAGGCGGCTTCTTTCTCTTAGGCCCGATTATGGTTACCGAAACCTACCGCCATTGACAGATGGTGAATTAAGAAGTTTGGACGAAGATGGTATCTGGTTTGTGGATTTTGAAACAGGTAGTTATAAGCTTCTGACTTCTTTATCCCAGGCTTGCGATTTAAAACCAGCTGCCGAGTTTGATTTATCGCTGCATAAGATTAATCATGTGATGATATCTCCATCAGGCGAGAAGTATATTTTTATACATCGTTATTTGAATAAAGGGCGTCGCTTTGATCGTCTGGTTCTAGGAGATATTAAAACAGGAGAGCTTCAACTAATATCAGACTATGGTATGGTAAGTCATTGTTTTTGGGTTGATGATGATACCGTTATAGGTTATATGCGGGGGCCGGGTTACAAAGATGGTTATTGGGTTGTTGATATTTGTGAAAAAATTTTTTCTCGTTTTGCTGATGGTGTTTTAGATAAGTATGGTGATGGACACCCGCATGTGGTGGGTGACTGGTTTGTCACTGATACATACCCTGACAAAGCAAGAATGCAGCACTTGCTGTTGTGCAATTGGAAGACTGGAGAAGTCCGTAAATTAGGTGAGTTTTTCCACGGATTTGAGTATGATGGGGAAACACGCTGCGATCTCCACCCTCGACTTTCGCCCGATGGAAAGACGGTTTTCTTTGACTCCGTGTTTTCCGGAAAACGACAACTCTATTCTATGGAGCTTCCTACGTGAGCTTCTCAGTCCTGCTGTCTGTTTATAAAGATGAGTCACCATCATATCTTAAGCAAGCATTGTTGAGTATTTGGGATGATCAGCTTTTAAAGCCTAGTCAGATTGTTATTGTTAGGGATGGTCCTCTCACCTCTGATTTGAACTCTGTGTTGGTAGATTTCAAGGCTGTCCTTGGTGGTGTGCTCACAGAAGTGAGTATTGATAAAAATGTCGGCCTCGGAGCTGCTCTGAATGAGGGGCTGAAACACTGCCAGTACGAATTGGTGGCTCGTATGGATACCGATGACGTGGCCCTACCGAATCGCTTTGCCCGCCAAGCAGAGTTTATGTTGGAAAATCCCGATGTTTCTGTCTGTAGTACATGGGTCCAAGAATTTGATCAGAATTTGAAAAATTCACAAGGGTTACGAAAAGTCCCTGTGTCACACGAAGAGATTGTGAATTTCGGTAAACGCCGAAACCCCCTGAGCCATCCGGCTGTCATTTTTCGTAAAAGCGCTGTACTGGGAGTAGGTGGGTATCCGCCATTTAGGAAGTCACAAGATTATGCCTTATGGTCACTTTTGTTGAGTCGAGGCTACAAGATGGCCAATATACCCGAGGTGTTGTTGCATATGCGCACTGGCGATGGGTTGATGGCTCGACGGGGCCTATCCTACCTGATGCATGAGTATAGGATTTTGCGCTTTCAGAAGGATATCGGTTTTATTGGCTGGAAGGATTATTTGGTAAATCTTGCCATTCGGACTACGGTTCGCCTTCCTCCTGCACCCATTAAGCGTATGCTTTACAAACTGGCACGCTAAGGAATCTTGATGCAAAATTCTGTGTTATTGGCGGTAGTGGCTTCATCGGCACTCGGCTATGTAGGCGCCTGACTGAACACCAGAGTCAGTTCAGTATTGTCGATAAGGCCGAGAGCGCACATTACCGTGAGAAGGTTGAGCGGGCCGATGTACGCTCTGTGGAGGCACTGCGCGATGCAGTGCCGGAAGGTAGTGTGCTGATCAACTTAGCCGCCGAGCATCGCGACGATGTGCGCCCGAAGAGCCTCTACGATGAGGTCAACGTGGCTGACGCTAGAAACCTGTGCCAGGTAGCTCGTGAGAAGCGGATCCAGCACATCGTCTTCACAAGTAGCGTGGCGGTATACGGCTTCGCTCCGGCGGGTACGGACGAGTCTGGCGAGATCAACTACTTCAATGATTATGGACGCACCAAGTGGCTGGCTGAAGGCGTCTTCAAGGAGTGGCAGGCCGAGGACCCTGATAACCGTACCTTGGTCATCGTGCGTCCGACAGTAGTGTTTGGTGAGCAAAATCGCGGCAATGTCTATAATCTATTGCGCCAGATCGCTAGTGGCAAGTTTGTGATGATTGGTGATGGGAAAAATACCAAGTCTATGGCTTACGTGGAAAACGTGGCAGCCTTCCTGGAGCACTCACTTACCTTCAAGCCCGGTGTGCATATTCATAACTATATCGATAAGCCCGATTTTGATATGAATACGCTCGTTGGTACTGTGCGTAAAAAGTTGGGCAAGGGAGCCAGCGTGGGGCTGCGCCTGCCGTATGTGGCAGGTCTAGCGTGCGGCTATACGTTTGATGCGATGGGGGCCATCACTCGCCGGAGCTTCCCGGTTAGCAGTATCCGGGTCAAAAAGTTCTGCGCCACCACCCAATTTGCTACCAATATCGCCGACACTGGCTTCGAGCCGCCGTTACCCTTGGCGGAAAGTCTCGAACGCACCCTGCAGCATGAGTTTCTCGAGGACCATCAGGAAGAGCGAGTCTTCTTCACGGAGTAGGGTTTAATGCTGCGGCCGTTTCAGTAGCGAGGACAGCGGCTATGTATTTGTTGCAGTGGGAGAAGTCATGAAACTCTTGATCACCGGCTTGGCCGGCTTTATCGGCCACGCCGTAGCCAAGCGCCTTTCTGGCCGCGGTCACGAGATTGTAGGTATCGACAATCTCAACGCCTACTACTCTGTGGCGCTGAAGCGGGCGCGGCTGGCGGATCTGGCCGAGTGTGCCGATGTGCACTTTGTGGAGCGGGACCTAGCCGATCGCGAGGGCATGGCGGTGCTGTTTGCCGAGCATCGCTTCGATTGTGTGATTCACTTGGCCGCTCAGGCCGGGGTGCGCTATTCGCTGCAGAACCCGCATGTTTATGCCGACAGCAACCTGGTAGGGCACCTGAACGTGATGGAAGGCTGTCGGCACTATGGGGTGGAGCACTTGGTCTACGCTTCCTCGAGCTCGGTGTATGGCATGAATGACAAGGTGCCGTTTGGCACTAGTGACGTCGTGGACCATCCCGTCAGCCTATATGCCGCCACCAAAAAAGCGGGTGAGTTGATGGCTCATACCTATGCGCACCTCTATGGCTTGCCCACCACCGGGCTGCGCTTCTTTACGGTCTATGGCCCCTGGGGCCGTCCAGACATGGCGCCATTCAAGTTTACCAAGGCGCTGCTGGAAGGCAAGCCGATCCAGGTTTTCAACCATGGCGACATGCAGCGTGACTTCACCTATATCGACGATATCGTCGAGGGAGTGGTACGGATCCTCGAGGTGGTGCCCCAGGCCGGAGGGACTTCCGAGCGCCCCGATAGCAGCACCGCGCCCTTTGCCCTGTATAATATCGGCCATGGTAGTCCGGTGGCGCTGATGGACTTCATCCGTGCCGTCGAGAAGGCGACCGGCCGTGAGGCGCAGTGCGATTTCCTGCCCATGCAGCCAGGCGACGTGCAACGTACCTGGGCGGACACCGAGGCGCTTTATGCAGCCACGGGCTACCGGCCCAAGGTGGGGGTTGAAGAGGGCGTCCAGCGCTTCGTCGATTGGTACCGAGCGTATTATTGGATCTAAAGAGCAAGGGAAGGAATGAAGATCACCATTTTTGGAACGGGCTATGTGGGGCTGGTGACCGGCACCTGCCTGGCCGACGTGGGCCACGACGTGCTGTGCATGGACGTGGACGCCGACAAGATCGCGCGGCTTGAGGGCGGCGAGATCCCCATCTTCGAGCCGGGACTCGAGCCGATGGTCAAGGATAACGTGGAGGCGGGACGGCTGCGCTTCACCACCGATGAAGCGGAGGCGGTGGCCTTCGGTACGTTGCAGTTCATCGCGGTGGGCACGCCACCCGACGAGGACGGCAGCGCCGATCTCACGTACGTGCTGGCGGTGGCCGAGACCATCGGCAAGCACATGACGGACCACAAGGTCATCGTGGACAAGTCTACCGTGCCGGTGGGCACCGCCGACCGGATGCGCGAGACCGTGGCCGGAGCACTCCAGGCCCGTGCCGCGGCGATCGACTTCGATGTCTGCTCCAATCCGGAATTCCTCAAGGAGGGGGCGGCCATCCAGGACTTCACCCAAGGGGCCCGGATCATCGTGGGTACCGAGTCGGAGCGGGTGAAGACGCTGATGCGCGAGTGCTATGCCCCCTACATTCGCCTGCACGACAAGCTGAT
>NZ_JASCQP010000012.1 GCF_030010555.1 Halomonas rhizosphaerae | reverse complement strand
AGGACGGTGCGGATGCTCTCGCCGCGGTGCAGCAGCTCGAAGGCTTCGTTGATCTTCTCGAAGGGCAGGTCGTGGGTGATGAAGTCGTCGATGTTGATCTCGCCGTTCATGTAGCGCTCCACGTAGCCCGGCAGCTCGGTCCGCCCCTTCACGCCACCGAAGGCGGAGCCCTTCCAGACCCGCCCGGTAACCAGCTGGAACGGCCGCGTGCTGATCTCCTCGCCGGCGCCGGCCACGCCGATGATCACCGACTCGCCCCAGCCCTTGTGGCAGCACTCCAGCGCCGAGCGCATGACGTTGACGTTGCCGATGCACTCGAAGGAGTAGTCGACGCCGCCATCGGTCAGGTCGACGATCACCTGCTGGATGGGGTCGCTGTACTCCTTGGGATTGACGAAGTCGGTGGCGCCGAACTGCTCGGCCAGTTTGAACTTCTCCGGGTTGACGTCGATGGCGATGATCCGCGCGGCCTTGGCCATCACCGCGCCCTGGATCACCGCCAGGCCGATGGCGCCCAGGCCGAAGACGGCGACGGTACTGCCCGGCTCCACCTTGGCGGTGTTCATCACCGCGCCGATGCCGGTGGTCACGCCGCAGCCCAGCAGGCAGATCTTGTCCATCGGCGCCGCCTTGGAGACCACGGCCAGCGAGACCTCGGGCAGCACCGTGTACTCGCTGAAGGTGGAGGTGCCCATGTAGTGGTGCAGCATCTGGCCGTCCAGCGAGAAGCGCGAGGTGCCATCCGGCATCACGCCCTTGCCCTGGGTGGCGCGCACCGCGCTGCACAGGTTGGTCTTGCCCGAGAGGCAGAACTTGCACTGGCCGCACTCGGCGGTATAGAGCGGGATGACGTGATCGCCGGGCTTGACGCTGGTGACGCCCTCGCCCACCTCCTGGACGACGCCGGCCCCCTCGTGGCCCAGCACCGCCGGGAAGTTGCCCTCCGGGTCGGCACCGGAGAGGGTAAAGGCATCGGTGTGGCAAACGCTGGTGGCGGCGATCTTCACCAGCACCTCGCCGGCCTTGGGGCCCTCGACGTCGATCTCGACCAGCTCCAGGGGCTTGCCGGCTTCCATGGCGACGGCGGCACGTGACTTCATGGTGACTCTCCCCTCATTGCCGATATGCGGTCGCGCGTTAACGATAATTATTCTGCTGTCAGTCTAGGTGAGCTTAGGCGAGTCGATTGTTCGGCAGCAGCATAACTACGTTGCCGGTGGGCAACGCTGAGAGGAAGGGGGACATGGCGAGACGGGCGCGTGGGCCCACCAGCGCATCGGCAGGGTGCCGCGTGCCAGGGCCGACGCCAGGCCTTCGAGGTCGGCCGCGGTGAGCGACTCGAGGGCAGCGCGCTCTTGCTGCCAGGGGGCCAGGTGCCAGTCCGGGGGGGAGACGTTGTCAGACGATGTGCGGCGCAATGCCTGCCAGGCCCGCTCGATGGCCTCGTCATGGGTCTCCGGCGGTCCCTGCCGGGCAAGCAGGCCACGACGCAGCCGCTCCAGTTGTGGCGCATCCGGCCGGGCGAGCCTCACGGCCTCGGCGTCGAGAAACGCGAGGATGGCCTGACGCAGGGTCTCGACCGAGGCCTTGGGCGACTGCACGACATAGCCCAGTCTCGGCCAGCCCGACGATTCCCTGTAGCGTACCGCCGCGACATAGCCGAGGCCGCGCCGCTGGCGCATCTCCCGATGGAAGGCGGCGTCATGGCAGTGCGCCAGCAGCTGCAGCAGCCAGCGCATGCGAGGGCCGTCATCGACCCCTTCGACCTCCAGCAACAATGCACGGTCGTCTCCCTGCGGGGCCAGCCAGGTCATGTCCTGGCCATCGCCTTGCGGGACCTCGGGAGGCGGGGATGCGCGCCATGCGTGAGACAACCGCTCGGCGAAGCCGCGCGCCGTGCCCTGCGCCTCCGGGGCACTCATGTCGCCCCGGGCCCAGCAGAGCAGGGAGGGCATGGCACCGGGAGGGCACGGCGAAGGGCGTGTTGCCAGGCGGTCCAGCATCTGCTGGGCGAGCAGGCCGCGCGATGAGGCGGGACCTGTCGGCGCCGTCACGGCACTCGAGGCCATCCAGTCGTCCAGGGCCTGATCCACCAGCGAGGCGAGACCGGCGGGGCTGCCGCGGGCCATCAGCCAGTCCCCCCTGGCGTCACTGCCCAGGGTGAGCGCCTGGCCGCTGTCGCCAGCCGCCTGGCGCAGGGCCAGGGTCCGGCGCTGCCAGTCACGCAGACGCGCGTCATGCCCCGCTGCAGCGGCGGGCCACCCCAGGCACCAGCCGGTCTCACCCTCGCGGGTCGGCCAGTCCAGGCCATCCCACCACAGCGAGAGACGGGCATCCCGGTAGAGCAGCCCGGCTGTCGGCCGGTCGTCGGCCTCCTGGCCGACCGGCCGGTCAATCAGGTCCCCGCGTGGAGGAAGGGGGGCCGGTACCTCGGGCAGGGCCAAGGCGGGAGAGGGACAGGACAGGTCGAGGGGGCGCCAGGGGGTAGCGGTCTCTTCGGTCTGCCGCCAGGTTCCGGTGGGCCGTTCGGCGCCCTCTCGCCACAGCAGCCGACATTGATCCGGGGCGAGCCAGGCCGACAGGGGGCTGCGGTCCCGGGCCATGGGCGTGGAAGTGCTGGCATCGGGGCGAAGGCTCAGTCGTCGGGCCTGCTCCCGTGGCCAGGCATCGAGGTCGACCGCCCTTGCCGGTGGCGGGATGATGGCGGTACGCCGATATGCCTGCCGAAGGGCGCGCTGACAGGTGGCCACCAGCGGTGCGATATCCGCTGGCGGTTCCACGAGGTCGATTGCCAGGCACAGGGCCGGCCCGGTGCCCTCGGGGGCCGTGGAGACCACCAACTCCTGGACCCCATAGGCCCGCTGCAGGGTGGCGGTCAAGGCGCCGTCGTTCAGCTGGGAGCCAATCGCCTGCAGCGGGAGAGCGCAGGCATCGGCGGTGGTCCCGGGCAGTGGCCACAGCAGCTCCAGGGTGCCGGCAGCGGGCAGGCTCGGTTGACTCCGGGGGGGGTACCAGGCCACGCCGCGCGGCGTGGCCCAGCGCCAGCGATCCGGGGGCGGTGTGTCGGTCGTATCGGCAGCCGTCACCGGGAGCCGGCGGCCATGGCGTTCGAGCAGGCCAAGCTGCTCGTCCGTCGGCTGCGGGCCTAGCATCACCAGGGCCATCCGGCCGGCCCGGTAGTGGCGGGCATGAAAGTCACGCAGGCGGGCAACCAGTTCCCGATGGTCGCCGCCGAGGGTGTCCCGGTTCCCGGCGTGGCAGGCCGCGGCCGGATGGCCGGGGTCGAACAGCCGCCCCAGCGCGGCCAGACGATGCAGCGCCGGGTCGTCCAGGCGGGCCCGGAACTCGGCCTCGAGCACCTCCACCTCGTCGGCGATGGCGCCAGGTTCGAAGCGGGGGAATCCGAGCAGGTCGACCAGTCGCGCCAGGCCGGCCTCGGCGGCATCTGCCGGAAGATGCAGGTGGAGGTCGGTGACCCCTTCCCCGGTATGGGCATTGTAGCGCCCCCCCAGGGTGCCGACCCACCGGGCCAGCGCACTCCTGCCGGGCCAGCGGCCACTGCCCAGGAAGAGCCCGTGTTCCAGCAGGTGAGCCAGGCCTCGGCAGTCGGGCGGGTCATCGAGGTACCCCACGCCTGCCGCGCCGACCAGTCGTGACTGGCGAGCCCGGGGGACCTGTGCCGCCATGATCCACAGGCCATTGGCGAGACGCCGTGACGCCACCCGGCTGTCGGGTGGCAGGCCGGCTGAAGCGAGGTCGGACTCAGCCTTGCCCATCGCCCTGCTCCACGAAGAATTGCAGCTCGGCCGCAATCATTCGGCAGCGATTGTGCGGCTGGCGAATGCCGTGTCCCTCGTCATCGAACAGCATGACGCGGGCCGGGACCCCGCGACGGCGAAGTGCCTCGGCCATGGCCAGCGTCTGTTCCGGCACCACCACGCTATCGCGGTTGCCCTGGAAGAAGATGACGGGCGTGGTGAAGGCATCGAGCCGATGGATCGGGCTGCGGACCCGCTGGGTGTGCGCATCCCCGAGCAGCCAGTCGAGGTAGCCGGACTCGAAACGGTGGGTCCGGGTGGCCAGGTGCGGGGCATCGGTAACGCCATACAGGCTGGCGCCGGCCCGGAAGAGGGGGGAGGTCGCAAGCAGGTTGAGCACGGTGAAGCCACCGGCACTCTGGCCCCGCACGAACAGCCGATCGGGATCGGCCAGGCCACGGGCGACCAGCGACGTCGTCAGGGCGATCACATCCTCGACGTCGCTGCGCCCCCACTCGCCGGCCAGGCGCTCGCGGTAGGCCCGTCCAGCATTGCCGCTGCCGCGGGGGTTGATGTCGGCCACGGCGAAGCCGTGCTGCGTCCAGTAGTGGACCAGCGGATCGAACACCGGATAGGAGGCCGAGGTGGGGCCGCCATGCACGCGAACGATCAGCGGCGGCGGCCGGGTCGAGGCGGCGGTGGAGGCATAGACGAAGGCCGAGACGCGTTGGCCGTCGGCCACGGTGGCCTGCAGCGTCCGTGGCAGGGGGGGATGCTCGGGGGTGGGCAGGGCGAAGAGCGTTTCCTCGGCATGGGTCGTGAGGTTCACACGCGACAGGCGCGCCGCATGCCGTGCCCCCTGGGTAATGGCGTACAGCCAGCCATCGGCATGCGCCAGGCCCACCAGCCGAGCGGCGTCGCGCAGGATAGGGGCGTGTTCACGCCCCTGCCCATCGGTGACCCGTATCCGGGCTGCCCCCTCCTCGAAGGCCATCAGCACGCCTTGGTCGCCGGTGGGCCACAGGTGCTGGCACTCACCGAGTTGCCAGGGAGTGGACGCGTGGTCGGCCTGGCGCTTGCCGAGGCGCCGGACGTCGAGTGCGCCGGCACGGCCGGTCACCCGATACGGCTGCCACCAGCCCCCGTGGTCGCTGAGCACGATGAGCCCATTGGCCGCGGTGAAGCGGGGCTGGGTGATGGCGGCGCCGGCATCCCAGTGGGTCAGGTCATGCAGCCTGCCCCGGGCGTCCAGCCGTGCCTGGCGCAGGCGCGAGCGCTGCCAGGGCATCACCCCGAGATCCCATTCGACCCAGGCGAGCCGGGTGCCGCAAGGGGAGAGCGCCGGTGCACCATAGAAGTCGGCGCCGGCATCCAGCACCTGACGGTGTTCTCCATCCAGTGCGACCAGGCGCTGGCTGGCGTCGCGGCCATGACCGCTTTCCTCCACGGCGAGCAACCGCCGGCGGTGCGGGTCGGGGGTGAGCCCGCCATAACGGTTGCCGTGGCGTGCCCACCAGGGCCGCGCCTCACCGCCGCTCAACGGCTGGCGATGGAGGGTCTGGCTGTCGGCCTCGACGAAGATAGCGTGCTCACCCAGGCAGGCCAGGGAACCGCCGCCATAGCCGTTGAGACGACTGGCGATATCGAGGTGCTCGGGGCTCAAGGGTCGCGGCCGGCCATCCTCGAGCCGGTCATGCCACTGCCATAGCCGACGTCGTCCCGTCTCGGGGTCGGCCGCCAGCCAGAGTACGCCTCGGGCGGCGGCATGCAGGTCCGCCAGGCCATCGGCGGGCAGCACCGCACGGCGCAGCAGGTCATCATGCGGCTCGCCGGCCGGAGGAAGCGTCATGTACGGCAGAACACCCTCGATTCATGGACGTTGCGCGGCGTCAGCTCCCGGGCCGAGCGGGTGTCGCCCTCCGCTTCGCGGCGGGCGGCCTCGACCAGGTGGTGGTCCGGCGAGAGGTCGCACACCGGGTCGGTGGCGGCGGGATCGCCGGTGAGCAGGTAGGCCTGACAGCGACAGCCGCCCACATCCCGGTGGCGCTCGTCACAGCTGCGGCAGGGCTCCGACATCCAGGCGTCGCCGCGATAGCGGTTGAAGGCCTCGCTCTCGTACCAGATCTCGCGCAGCGGGCGCTCGCGCACCGTGGGGAAGCGCATCGGCAGCATGCGCGCACTGTGGCAGGGCAGCACGGCGCCGTCCGGCGCCACGGTCATGAAGATCGCCCCCCAGCCGCCCATGCAGGCCTTGGGGCGGTCGGCGTAGTAGTCGGGCACCACGAACAGCAGCCGCATGTCGCGTCCACGCTCGGCCAGGCGCTCCCGCCAGCGTGCCGTGGTGGCCTCGGCGGCCTCGAGCTGGGCCGCACTGGGCAGCAGCCCGGCGCGATTGAGGTGAGCCCAGCCGTAGAGCTGGCAGTTGGCGAGTTCCACGGCATCGGCGCCGAGCTCGTCGCACAGGGCGATGATCTGGTCGAGTCGGTCGATGTTGTGGCGGTGCAGTACCACGTTGAGCACCATGGGATAGCCGGCGGCCTTGACGGCCCGCGCCATGGCCAGCTTCTTCCCGTGGGCCTTGCGCGAGCCGGCCACCGCCGCGGCGACATCGGGGTCGGAGGCCTGCAGGCTGATCTGGATATGGTCGAGCCCCGCCTCGCGCAGCGCCGCGATGCGCGACTCGTCGAGTCCCAGGCCGGAGGTGATCAGGTTGCTGTAGAACCCCAGTCGACGGGCCTCGGCCACCAGGGTCTCGAGGTCCCGGCGAACCAGTGGCTCGCCACCCGAGAAGCCCAGTTGCACGGCCCCCATGGCCCGGGCCTGGGTCAGGGTGTCGATCCACTCCGCGGTATCGAGTTCCTCCTCGACCGCGGCGAAGTCCAGCGGATTGGAGCAGTAGGAGCACTGCAGTGGGCAGCGATAGGTCAGCTCGGCCAGCAGCCACAGCGGGGCGCCGGTCTGGCCGTCGGGAGTTATGGTGTCGGTGCGGTCAGTCATGATGGATCCACCCTTGTTGCGCGGCGTCGACCATGAAGTCGTGGACGTCCTCGGCGATGGCCGCGGCGGGGGCCTCGGGGTAGCGCGCCTGCAGGGTGGCGATCACCGCGTCCACGTCCCGTTGCCCATCGAGCTGGGCGAGGATGGCGCCGGCGGTGTCGTTGAGCTGCACCATGCCCTCGGGATAGAGCAGCACGTGACGCTGCTGGGTCTCTTCCCACTGCAGGCGCCAGCCGGGGCGCAGGCGGCAGACGCTGCGACCGTCGATGGGTAGGTCGTTCATGACAGCCCCCGGTGGTAGACGCGTTGGTCGGTGACGCTATGGTAGGGCGCCCGGTCGAGCTGGTAGGCCAGGGTCATGGCGTCGAGCATCGACCAGAGCACGTCGAGCTTGAACTGCAGGATCTCCAGGGCACGTTGCTGGGCGGCGGCGGTGGTGCAGACCGCCAGCGCCACCTCCAGGCCGTGTTCGACATCGCGCCGCGCCTCCTTGAGGCGCTTGCGGAAGTAGCCATAGCCGGCCGCGTCGATCCAGGGGTAGTGGGTCGGCCAGGTATCCAGGCGGCTCTTGTGGGCCGCCGGGGCGAACAACTCGGTGAGCGAGGAGATCGCCGCCTCCCGCCAGTCGGCACGGCGCACGAAGTTGACGTAGGCGTCCACGGCGAAGCGCACGCCGGGCAGCACATGCTCCTGGGACCAGAGCTCGTCGCGGCTCAGCCCCACCGCCTCGCCCAGGGTCAGCCAGGCCTCGATGCCGCCGCCATCCCGGCCATGTCCGTCATGGTCCAGAAGCCGCTGGATCCAGCGCCGTCGCGTGGCGGCGTCGGGACAGTTGGCGAGCAGGGCAGCATCCTTCTGGGGAATGTTGATCTGGTAATAGAAGCGATTGGCGACCCAGCCACGCAGCTGATCGGGGGTGGCACGCCCCTCGGCCATGTCCACTTGATAGGGATGGTGGATGTGGTAGTAGGCCCCCTTGGCCATCAGGGCCTCCCGGAAGGCCTCGGGGCTCATGGCCTCTCCCGACGAACTCGCCAGCGGCGAGGCGATGCGTGTCATGTGTGGCTCCTCTGTCGTCGTGGCCGGATGCATCTCGACAGCGTCAGGAATGGCAGGAAGCAGAACTCCGGTCCCTGACGTTGAGACGCGGCTGGTTCATCCGGGTTCACACTTCCAGCCGCAAGCCGTCGAAGGCGACCTCGACTCCCTGACGGGTCAGGGTGGCACGTTCCTGCGAACCCTCGTCGAGGATCGGGTTGGTGTTGTTGATATGGATCAACACCCGACGGGTGGTGGCCGGCAGGGCCGCGAGCTCGGCCAGCAGGCCCCGCTCGCCGGACAGTGCCAGGTGGCCCATGTCGCGGCCGGTGGCCTGGCCGACACCGGCACGCAGCAGTTCGTCGTCACGCCACAGGGTGCCGTCGACCAGCACGCAGTCGGCTCGGCGCAGGAAGCCGCGTACCCGGTCGTCGAGCTCGCCGAGTCCGGGGGCATAGAAGAGGGTAGTGCCTCGGCGGCGATCCTCGACCAGCAGTCCGATATTGTCGCCCGGGGTCGGGGCGCCACGACGCGGGGAGTAGGGCGGTGCATTGCTGGTCAGCGAGATGGCGGTAAAGGTCAGGCCGGGGCACGCTGGCACCTCGAAGGTGGCCTCCAGGTGCTCACCGTCGACCGCGATGGGATGCCAGGCCAGGCCGCCCTGCCAGTGCTCGAGCATGGTGAACAGCGGAAAGCCACTGCTCAGGTCCTGGTGCACATTGGGGGTGCACCAGACGTCCAGGGGGCAACCCTCACGCAGCGACAGCAACCCGGTGGCATGATCGATCTGGCCGTCCACCAGCAAGACCCCCGCGATGCCGCTGTCCCTCGGCACTCGCCTGGGATGCAACTCGGGGTTGCTGGCCAGTTGGCTGCGGATGTCCGGCGAGGCATTGCACAGTAGCCATTGCTCGCCGTCGCTGCTGATGGCGATCGATGACTGGGTGCGCGGCGTTGCCTCGATGCTGCCCTGTCGAACGCCGTGGCACAGCGTGCAGTTGCAGTTCCATTGTGGAAAGCCGCCTCCCGCCGCCGCACCGAGCACCAGTACCTGCATGGATATCTTCCTGTCCCAAAACGAAAGGGCTGACGTCCCTAGCTAGGGACGTCAGCCCAAGGTGTGACGCCACGTCGAGCGTGGCTTCAGCGATTGGAAATATACAGCGTCACTTCGAAGCCTAGCCGCAGATCGGTATAGGCGGGTTTGGTCCACATGAGACACCTCCATGAGATGGGTGGATGTTGCTGGGCGTTCATCCCTCAGTAAAGCACAGGACAATGACGCCACCTTGCTACGAAAGTCGCATGTCTGGCGTCCGGCCGCGAGCTGCCGGCGACCGGCGCCGTGCGAGGCGCGTCCTGGTGGGGCTTACCCGGGCAGATGGCATGATTGTTGCCACAGAGAAACACTCTTTTGACCGCATGCGGGTACTGAATTCGTCATGGCCAGGGCTAGTGGCATCCACAGATGTGCTAGACCTTCATGTGTCACTGCCTGAAACAGGACCATAACCACAACGAGATGTGCCGCCACCCAGGGCACACCTTTCAGTGCAACGGAGACAACGCCATGCTTCGCTACCCAGGTCTCGTGATGACGGCTGCCGGGTTATTGGCCGCATCCTTGGCGCATGCCAACCAGAACCAACTCGACCTCCAGCAGAACCCCGACTTCTGGGCCACTCAGCTGGGCAACTATCAGGGCAATCGCTTCAGCCAACTGGATCAGATCAATCGCGACAACGTCCAGGACCTTCGTGCGCAGTGGCAGTTCTCCACCGGCGTGCTGCGCGGACATGAGGGCGGGCCACTGTATGTCGGCGATGGACGCCTCTACATTCATACGCCCTTCCCCAACAAGGTCTTCGCCCTGGACCTCGAGGACGAGGGGCGCATCGTCTGGAGCTACGAGCCGGACCAGGACTCCCGGGTCATCCCGGTGTATTGCTGTGACACGGTCAACCGCGGGCTGGCCTATGCCGACGGGAGGCTGTTCCTCAACCAGGGCGACAATACGGTCATCGCCCTGGATGCCGAGTCGGGGGAACTGCTGTGGGAGGCCGAGAACGGCGACCACACCCAGGGCGAGACCATGACCATGTCACCGCTGGTGGTGCACGACAAGGTGATCGTGGGCAACAGCGGCGGCGAGTTCGGCGTCCGCGGTCACCTGACTGCCTACAACGTCGAAACCGGCGAGATGGAGTGGCGGGGCTACTCCAATGGCCCCGATGACGAGGTGCTGCTCGACCCCGAGACCACCACCATGCTGGGCGAGCCGGTCGGCGAGGCCGATCTGGGCGTCTCCACCTGGCCTGAAGGTGAATGGGAACGCGGTGGCGGTGCCCCCTGGGGCTGGGTTACCTATGACCCGGAGCTCGACCTGATCTATTACGGGACCGGCAACCCCGGCACCTGGAACCCGGAGCAGCGCACCGTCGATGGTGAGCCCGCCGACAACAAGTGGGCGATTACCATCTTCGCCCGCGACCCCAACACCGGGGAAGCCAAGTGGGTCTACCAGAAGGTGCCCTTCGACGAGTGGGACTATGACGGCGTCAACGAGAACCAGCTGATCGACGTCGAGTTCGAGGGCGAGCAGCGCAAGGGGCTGGCGGTCATCGACCGTACCGGCTTCGGTTTCCTGATGGACCGCGAAAGCGGCGAACTCCTGGTCGCCGAGAAGTTCGCCCCCGAAACCAACTGGGCGGACAGCTATGACCTGGAGACCGGCCGGCCCAACGTCAATGAGGAGTACAGCACCTTCCGGCAGGGGGTCGACGTCAACACCACCGACATCTGTCCCACCGCCATGGGCGCCAAGAACATGCAGCCGAGTGCCTACTCCCCCGAGACCGGGCTGCTCTATGCCGGCATCAATCGCATCTGCATGAACTACGAGCCCTTCGAGACCGAATATGTCGCCGGCCAACCCTATGTAGGGGCGACCCTGACCATGATGCCCGCACCGACCCAGGAGGGTGACATGGAAGGTCGCATGGGTAGCTTCATCGCCTGGGATCCGGTTGCCGGTGAGACCGTCTGGGAGATCGACGAGCGTTTCGCCGTCTGGAGCGGTGCCCTGGCCACGGCCGGTGACCTGGCCTTCTACGGCACCCTGGAGGGGTATGTCAAGGCGGTGGACATCGAAACCGGCGAGGAGCTGTGGCGCTTCAAGACGCCGTCCGGGATCATCGGCAACGTCAACACCTTCCAGCATGAAGGCAAGCAGTACATCGGCGTCCTGTCTGGGGTCGGCGGCTGGGCCGGTATCGGCCTCGCGGCGGGTCTCGAGGATCCCGAAGAGGGGCTGGGGGCTGTGAGTGCCTTCTCCGCTCTCAAGGACTATACCGAGTTGGGCGGGATCCTGACCGTATTTGCCCTACCGGATGCCTGATCGTTCGCTCGGGTCCCGTCGATGGCACGAGGNGTCTCGTGCCATCGACGTTCCGGTTACCGAATCCCCCACCACAAGGTGGCCCACGCCGGTGGAGCCTGCCCCAGGTTCACTGCTGCACTACCGGCGCATCGCACAAGGAGATCGCATGATCTTGATCAGGACCCCGCGACAGTTCGGTGTCGAGGCCCTCGGCACTCTGGGCATCATGTTGCTCGCGGCCGGGGGGCTCTCCGCCCATGCCGCCGGCAACGGTGAGGAGACGGCCTCGGCGAAGCCGGAGGCCGGCCCCGGGAACTATACCGTCATCGACGGCAAGGTCGATCAGGGCACCTACGATGGCTACATTGCCTACACCCGTTCCTGCATGGCCTGCCATGGTCCTGACGGCTTGGGGTCCTCCTTTGCCCCGAGCCTGATCCAGGCCGCGGAGCGGCGCAACTTCGGGGAATTTTCCAACACCATCGTCAGTGGTCTGGAACTCCAGCCCGGCAGGGTCATGCCTTCCTTCGCCGACGACGAGTACGTGCTGAGCAATATCGAGAACATCTACAGTTACATGAAGGCACGCGGTGCCGGGGACCTGGACCGGGGGCGTCCCAGGGTGATCGAGGAGGAAGCAGACGAGGAGGAACAAGACGAGGAGGAACAAGACGAGGAGGAAACGCAGACGAGCAACGAAGAGCAGGATTGAGGTGGCCAGTGCCCCTGGCTTTTTGGACGAGACAACGGCGGTCACGAAGCAAGACCGAGGGGGAGCGAATGCGTGTCGACACCTGGTGGGGGAGACGGGGCATGGCGGGCCTGCTGGCTGGCCTGGCCATGTTCGCCAGTGACGTACGGGCCGACCTGCCTGAACAGACGCAACGTGACCAGCTGCGTGTCTGTGCCGACGGCAACAACCTGCCCTTCACCAACGAGGCGGGCGAAGGGTTCGAGAACCGCATCGCCGAGCTCCTGGCCGATGACCTGGACCTTCCCCTGGAGTACGTCTGGGCACCCCAGGTAATGGGTTTCGTGCGCAACACCCTGGAGCTGCGCCTCTGTGACGTGATGATCGGTGTCGCTGCCGGCTATGGCTTCGTGCAAAACACCAACGACTACTATCGTTCCATCTATTCTCTGGTGGTGCCCGCGGACTCCGATCTGGCCGTGTCCTCGCTGGATGATGAGGCCCTGAAGGGTCGACGTGTCGGCGTCGTCTCCGAGACCCCTCCGCTGGTGCCGTTGCGTCGTGTCGGCGCCCGGGTGGAGGGGTACGCGCTGCAGACCGATACCCGGGCCAGGACGCCGGCCAGGGAAGCCATCGAGGACGTGGCCGCCGGCAGGACCGAGGCCGCGGTGCTCTGGGGGCCGATCGCCGGCTACTACGCGGCACGCCAGACACCGCCGCTTGAGGTCGTCCCGCTGGTCGACGACGACACCGATGCCCGCCTGGATTACCGCATCACCATGGGCGTACGGCAGGGAGAGCCGTACTGGAAGGACACCCTCAACGACTTCATCGAACGGCATCAGGACGAGATCAATGCCATCCTGGTGGACTACGGCGTTCCGCTTCTCGACCGGCACGGCCAGTTGATCGACCCCCTTGCCGCCTCGGGAGGCCAGGATGACGAATGACATGCGGGTCATGGGCCTGGCGCTGGGCCTGACGATGACGATCCTGGGGCTCGGGATCTCCGATGCGAACGCTCAGCGAGCGGCTACCGGGCCGCCGGATTGGCCCTGTGTGCAACGCCTGGTGCCCGAGCTGGCCTGGGGCACCATCTGGACCGGGCCGTCCCCCGAGGCACTGGAGCGGACATGGTGGGAGGACGAGGAGGTCGGCCACGTGGTGCGCTTCGCCACGGCTCGCGAGACCCCGCGTGACGAGGCCCTTGAGCGCGTGCGCGATTTCGTCGCGCAGGTGGCGAGCCAGCCGGAGGCCGAGCGCGAGGAGCGTCTGACGCTGCTGTTTGCCGGCCTCTTCGAGCGCGTCAATCGCGAACGCAGTCGTGTCATCGAACGCATCCGCAGTGCGTCGCGCGGCCAGGTCAAGCGGCTGGACCGGCTCGCGGAACTGGTCGATGAGCTCGAGGCCCGGCGCGCCTCGAGCGAGGCCAATGGTGGCGACATCGAGCAGCTGCGCCAGGAACTGCACTGGGAACAGCGAACCTTCCAGAAGCGCCAGCAGCTCCTCCCGGTTCTGTGCGAGAAACCCTCCCTGCTCGAGGAGGAGCTGAGCCGGATGGTGAGGGCGATTCGTGCCGAGTTGTAGAAGGCAGAAGAAAGAGCCGCAGGATGAACCAGGGATAAGAGGGGAGGCCAGATGCAGACATGCGATGACAGGATAACAGGGCCCTGTGCCAGGCCCCGAGCCGCAGGATGGCTGTTGCTGGGGCTGGCCGTGGTGGGCTTGGGGCTGCCTGGTCCGGCTGGCGCTCAGGAAGGCGACCAGCTGGCGGAGATCCTCACCCTGGGGTATCTGGGGCTGGAGCCTGATGACGAGCTGGAGCCCTTGTCGGTGCTCGACCCGGTCCTCGATGATGAAGGGCGGCAGGGGGCACGCCTGGCGATCAGCGACAACAATGCCTCCGGCCAGTTTCTGGGCCAGAGATTCGAATTGGTCGAAGCGACTGTGTCCCGCGACGGCGAGGTGCTCGAGGGCCTGGACGACCTGGTCGCACAGGGAGCCGACTGGATCGTCAGTGACTTGCCCCGGGAGGCCCTGGAGGAGGTGATGGACGCCTCGGCCCTGGGGGAGCGCGTGGTCTTCAATATCGCCGCCCCCGACAATGCGCTACGCGGGGAGGCCTGTCACCCCAACCTCTTCCATACCACCCCCAGCCGCCGCATGCTGGCCGATGCGCTGGCCCAGTTCCTGGCCTACAAGCAGTGGGATCGCTGGGCCCTGGTCTACGGCAATACCGACGAGGACCGGTTGCTGGCCGAGGCCTTTCGCGAATCGGCCAGGCGGTTCGGCCACGACATCGTCGGCGAGAAGATGTGGCCCCACGACCCCATGGCAAGGCGTGCCGAGGGGGGATTTCATGCCATACAGCGCGAGATCCCGGTCTTCGTGCAGGACTTCGACGAGCATGACGTGCTGGTCATCGCCGACGAGAACGACTATTTCGGCGAATACTTTCCCTACCAGGGCTGGCTGCCCCGGCCGGTGGCCGGTACCCAAGGCTTGATCGCCACCGCCTGGCACCGTGCCCACGAGTCCTGGGGAGGGGTGCAGTTGCAGCGCCGCTTCGAGGATCAGGCCGGGCGCTGGATGACCCCGACCGACTTCGCGGCCTGGCTGGCGGTGCGCTCGCTGGGGGAAGCCGCGGCGAGAACCGGCTCGGTGGCGCGAAGCGAGCTGCTCGACTACATGCTCAGCGAGGAGTTCGAACTGGCCGGTTACCTGGGGCTGCCGGTGAGCTATCGCACCTGGAACCACCAGCTGCGCCAGCCCATCCTGGTGACCGGACCGCGCATGGTGGCCTCCGTCTCGCCCCAGGAGGGCTACCTGCATCCGCGCTCCCCGCTGGACTCCCTGGGGGCTGACGAGGGGGAATCGACATGCCGTTTCTGATCGGATCATTCGTAGCCCGGGCGCGACACCTCGGTCGCCCGGTGCTCGGGCCTGCCCTCCTGGGAGCTGTCCTGACCCTGTTGCCGACCCTTGCCCTGGCCGAACGCGTCTTCGTCTCCAACGAGAAGGACAATACCGTGTCGGTGATCGACGGCGAGACCCTGGAAGTGATCGAGACCATCAAGGTAGGGCGTCGGCCGCGTGCCATGGCCTTCAGCAGCGACGGCAGCGAACTCTTCGTGGCGGTGGGCGATGACGAGGCCATCGACATGATTGATCTCGAGTCATTGAAGGTGGTGCGAAGCCTCTCCTCCGGCGAGGACCCCGAGGTGATCCGGGTCGACCCCAACCGCCCCTACGTCTATGTCTCCAACGAGGACGACAACATCGTCTCGGTGCTGGATTACGAGCAGCGCAGGCTGGTGACGGAGATCCCCGTGGGGGTCGAGCCCGAGGGGGTGGGGATAAGCCCGGACGGCAAGTGGCTGATCGCGACCACCGAGACCTCCAACATGGCGCATATCGTCGACCTGGAGACGATGGAGGCGGTCCACCATCGGCTGATGGGCGCGCGTCCCCGGCATGCCGAGTTCACGGCCGATGGCGCGGAGGCCTGGGTCTCCGCGGAAGTCGGTGCCACGGTGTCGATCATCGACATGCAGGAGACCTTCGATGTCAGCCACACCATCCGCTTCGATGTGCCGGGCGTGCCCCGCGAGACGGTGCAGGCGGTGGGTGTGGCACTGACCTCGGACGGGCGCTATGGCTTCGTGGCCCTGGGGCCCTCCAATCGTGTCGCGGTAATCGACCAGCAGAGCTATGAGGTGCTCGACTACCTGCTGGTGGGGCAGCGTGTCTGGCACCTGGCCCTCAATGCCGACGAGAGTCACCTCTATACCACCAACGGGGTGAGTGGTGACGTCACCGTGATCGATGTCGACGACCTCGAGGCGATCCGCTCGATACCCGTGGGCCGCTTCCCCTGGGGGGTCGTCGTCGAACCGTGACCCGGGCGATGGCATCGACAGGCGTCCTCGAGCGAGGCGAGCGGGCAGCGCCGCCGGGTGACGAGCCTGCCCTGAGGGTGCGGGACCTCGGGTTCAGCTACAGTGGACAGCCGGTGCTGGAGTCGCTCTCCTTCGACCTCCGGGCGGGGGAGTTCGCGGTGCTGCTTGGCCCCAACGGGGCCGGCAAGACCACACTGTTCTCCCTGATCACCCGGCTCTACGCCTATCGCCAGGGGCGGATATGCATCGGCGGCCATGACCTGAGCCGCCATTCGGTCCAGGCCCATGCCCGGATGGGCGTGGTGTTCCAGCAGCCCACCCTGGATCTGGACCTCACCGTCAGGCAGAACCTGACCTATCATGCCGCCCTGCACGGCATGGCACCGGCCGAGGCGAGGCGGCGTGCCGTGCTGCAGCTTGCGCGTGTGGAGATGCCGGAGAGCCTGCGACAGCGCGTCCGCCATCTGTCCGGGGGCCAGCGTCGACGCGTCGAGATCGCCCGCGCTCTGCTGCACGAGCCTCAGCTGTTGCTGCTGGATGAACCTACGGTGGGGCTCGACATCGCGTCGCGTCGAGCGCTTGTCGACCATGTGCATCAATTGTGTCGGGACCAGGGCGTGGCCGTGCTGTGGGCCACCCACCTGATCGACGAGGTCCATCCCGGCGACCGCGTGATCGTGTTGCATCGTGGCCGGATTCGCGCCGATGGCAGTGTCACCGAGGTGGTGTCACGAGCCGGCAGTGCCTCGATCGGCGACGCCTTCGACCGATTGACCCATGGGGCAGACCGATGCAGCTGACGAGCTACGGGCACTGTCTTCGCGGGGTGGTCAGCCGTGAGCTGCTGCGCTTCGTGCACCAGCGTTCGCGTTTCGTGGCCGCGCTGGTCAGGCCGCTGGTCTGGCTGTTCGTGTTCGCCGCCGGTTTTCGCATGGCGCTCGGTGTGGCCATGACCGAGCCGTATCAGACCTACGTCCTCTACGAGGTCTATATCGTCCCGGGGCTGGTCGGCATGATCCAGCTCTTCAACGGCATGCAGAGTTCGTTGTCGATGGTCTACGACCGCGAAATGGGCAGCATGCGTGTCCTGCTGGTCAGTCCCTTTCCGCGCTGGTACCTGCTGGTCTGCAAGCTGCTGGCCGGCACCCTGGTGTCGATCGTGCAGGTCTATGTCTTCCTGGCCATCGCCTACCTCTATGGGGTTCAGGCGCCGCTGGCGGGCTATGTGCTGGTGCTGCCGGCGCTGGTGGTGACCGGCTTCTTGGTCGGGGCCCTGGGCATGCTGCTGTCCACCTTCGTGCGCCAGCTGGAGAACTTTGCCGGCATCATGAACTTCGTGATCTTCCCGATGTTCTTCCTCTCATCGGCCCTCTACCCCCTCTGGCGCATCCGCGAGGGCAGCTATCTGGTCTACCAGATCGCTGCCCTCAATCCTTTCACCTATGCCGTGGAAATGATTCGTTTCGCGATGTACGAGCGATTCCATGCGGTGGCCATCTCGATCTCCCTGGTGACGGCGGTCGTGCTGCTCGGGCTGGCGATTCTCGCCTACAATCCGGCGCGGGGCATGATGGCGCGCAAGGGGGAAGGGGGCGAGTGATCGCCGGGAGACCAGGCGTTCTCTGGAACGTCGGCGAGCGCAGCCAGCGTTCGGACAATGCCTAAGGCGCTCCGACATGCCGTAGATAGTCGATCAGCGGCTGCCGGGCGTCCTCCGGCAGTCCCCAGAACACCATGCGCGTGCCGGGCAGGAAGGCGTCAGGGTCGGTCAGGAAACGGTCGAGGGCCTCGGGGGTCCACGCCAGCTGCGCATCCTGCAAGGCTCGTGAGTACTCGAAGTCCGCGACCTCACCGGCGTTGCGCCCGACCACGCCGTGCAGGCTGGGCCCTGCAATATGCCTGCCGGGTGTCAGCGAGTGACAGCCCCGGCACTGGTTGCGGAAGACCCGCTCGCCCTGGGCCAGCACGGCATCGTCTGCCGGCAAGGCGGGGGGGGAGACGAGGGTCATCAGCACGAGCCCTAGAGACGGCATCAGCCTGGGGACAGCCGGGACGTGGCGAATCATGCCGCCTCAGAAGCAGCGCAGGTCGGCTTCGGCCTGCACGCTGCGGAAGTGGTTCAGATCCTCCTGCATGCTGCGCTCCGTGCGAAACAGCATGCCCAGCTCGCCGGGCTGATCCTGCATGCTCATCACGGTCCTCGCCGCCTCGTAGTCCTCATGGGGCATGAGTTCGGCGATCACGTCGATGCTGCACGAGCACTTCTGCATCACCAGGTGGTCCTGGCCATTAGCGGCCATGCAGCCGAGTACGTAGTCGACGCGGGTTTCGGTGGGGTAGTCATTGGCCAGGGCCAGGGGGGCCGCGAGAAGCGCCATCGTGAACAGGGCCAGGGTGGCAAGCGGCGCGGCGCCCCTGCGCAAGTTGACGTTATCCATCCAGTACCTCTCAGGGGATGATGACGAAATGCCGGGGTCGGTCTTCCTTCAAGCTATGGCACTTTGCGGCTTTTTGCCAACGCCACCGAGACCATTGGAGCCTTGCCGGTCTCAGCGACGCACGGGGAGCAGTTCATCGATATGTTCGACCAGGTAGTCGATGAACTGGTGCACCTTGGGGGAGCGGTGGCGATGGCGCGGGTAGACGGCCCAGACCGCGGTATCGTCGTGCTGGTAGGCATCGAGTACCGATATCAGTTCGCCGCTGGCCAGGTAGGGATCCACGTAGTAGTCGGGGAGCTGGGCCAGCCCCAGGCCCTTGAGGGCGGCATCCAGCAGGGCCGGTCCCGAGTTTCCCTCCCAGGGCCCCTCGACCCGGACCGCGCGGCGCACCCCATCGACATCGAACCGCCAGTGGTCGCGTGAGCCCACCAGACAACGGTGGCGTGAGAGCTCCGACAGGGTATGGGGCTGGGGCATCCGGGTGAAATAGTCCGGGGAGCCGACCACGTACTCGTGGCGTTCACAGATGCGCCGGGCGATCAGCGTCGAGTCCTTGAGCGTGCCCATGCGGATGGCGATGTCATACCCTTCGTCGATGATGTCCACCTGGCGATTCGTGAAGTGCAGGCGGATCTCGAGCTGTGGGTGCTGGCAGAGGAAATCATTGATCAGCGGTGCGATGAAGCGCTCACCGAAGGTGGTCGCCGAGCTCAGCTTGAGCACACCCCGGGGCCGGGCCTGCAGGTCGTTGATCGCCGCCTCGGCCTCGCGAAAGCCGTCGAACAGGTGATGGCAGTGCTCGTAATAGAGGGCCCCGGCATCGGTGAGGCGAATCTGGCGAGTGGTCCGGTAGAGCAGGGTGGTCCCCAGCTGGTTTTCCAGCTGGCTGACCAGGCGGCTGACATGGGAGTTGGACACCTTGAGGTGTCGGGCGGCGGCCGCGAAGGTTCCCAGGCGGACCACTTCCACGAAGGCTTCGATCCTGTCCCAGCGTTGCATCTTGACCTCTCCTGCGTGGACTGGTGCTCTGTGACAACAATGTCATGTGTTTGATGCAGTTTATCCCAAGGCGTCGAATTGCCTAGACTGTCATCAGGATCAACACACCGACCGAGGAAGATGCCATGAAGTCACGTGCCGCCGTCGCCATGGAAGCCGGCAAGCCCCTGGAGCTGGTCGAGATCGACGTCGAGGGCCCCAAGGCCGGCGAGGTGCTGGTGAAGATCGCCGCCACCAGCGTTTGCCACACCGATGCCTTTACCCTCTCCGGTGCCGACCCGGAGGGCAACTTCCCGGCGGTGCTGGGCCACGAGGGGGCCGGCGTCGTCCAGGAGGTGGGCGAGGGCGTCACCAGCGTCAAGCCCGGCGATCACGTCATCCCGCTCTATACCGCCGAGTGCGGCCAGTGCAAGTTCTGCCTCTCGGGCAAGACCAACCTGTGCAGCGCGGTGCGCGCCACCCAGGGCAAGGGCGTGATGCCGGATGGCACCTCGCGCTTCTCGCTGGACGGCCAGATGCTGCACCACTACATGGGCACCTCCACCTTCAGCGAGTACACGGTGCTGCCCGAGGTCTCGCTGGCCGTGGTCTCCAAGGCGGCGCCGATGGACAAGATCTGCCTGCTGGGCTGCGGCGTGACCACCGGCATCGGCGCGGTGATGAACACCGCCAAGGTGGAGCCGGGCAGTACCGTCGCCGTCTTCGGCCTGGGCGCCATCGGCCTGGCGGTGATCCAGGGCGCGGTGATGGCCAAGGCCGCGCGGATCATCGCCATCGACGTCAACCCGGAGAAGTTCAAACTGGCCGAGCAGTTCGGCGCCACCGACTTCGTCAATCCCAAGGAGTACAGCGACCCCATCCAGCAGGTGATCGTCGACCTGACCGATGGCGGCGTCGACTACTCCTTCGAGTGCATCGGCAACGTCAACGTCATGCGCTCGGCGCTGGAGTGCTGCCACAAGGGCTGGGGCGAGTCGGTGATCATCGGCGTGGCCGGCGCCGGCGAGGAGATCAGCACGCGGCCGTTCCAGCTGGTTACCGGGCGGGTCTGGAAGGGCTCCGCCTTCGGTGGCGTGAAGGGGCGGACCGAGCTGCCGGGCTACGTGGAGCGCTACATGAACGGCGAGATCAACATCGACGACTTCATCACCCACGACCTGCCCTTCGAGAAGATCAACGAAGCCTTCGAGCTGCTGCACCGCGGCGAGAGCATCCGCACCGTCCT
>NZ_JASCQP010000011.1 GCF_030010555.1 Halomonas rhizosphaerae | reverse complement strand
TGATCTTGCCCAGCAACAGTGGACACCCCGTTAAGGCAGTACACTGAACGAGGTGACCCCATGGCAAGGCAAGCAGCGGCGATGAAGAAGACCCGTACCCGTTACTCCCAGGCCTACAAGGACGAGGCCCTGGCACTCGCTGATCGTGTTGGCACCAGTGCCGCCGCTCGCGAGCTGGGGCTTCAGTCCAGCCAGCTCTATCAATGGCGAGCCAAGGCCCAGCAGCAGCAAACCGTCTCGGCTCGCGAGCAGGCCTTGGCTGACGAGAATGCGCGGCTCAAGCGTCAGCTGGCTGAGAAGTCGGAAGAGCTTGAAATCGCAAAAAAAGCCGCGGTGTACTTCGCGAAGAGCCTGAAGTGAAGTACGCCTTCATCGAGCAGCACCGTCAGGCCTTCAGCGTTCATCGGATGTGCGCGTTTCTCGGTGTCGCCCGCAGCGGCTACTACGCCTGGCGACAGCGTGGTGGTGAACCGTCTTCCCGCCGCCGCCGACAAACGATCACGGATCAGCGCGTGGCTCAGGCCTTCGAACAGGGCAAGGGGCGCTCAGGCGCCCCCAGGCTGACCCGCGACCTGAACGATGCTGGCGTACCCATCTGCCGTAATACTGTGGCCGCCAGCCTCCGTCGGCAAAACCTGCGGGCGAAAGCCGCTCGCAAGTTCAAGGCCACCACGAATTCACGGCATGGCCTGCCAGTCGCACCGAACCTGATGGAGCAGGACTTCACCGCTACGGCACCGAATCAGAAATGGGTCGGCGACATCACCTACCTGGCAACGGGTGAAGGCTGGCTCTATCTGGCGGTGCTGATTGATCTGTACTCACGCAAGGTGATCGGCTGGGCGATGAGCGAACGCATGACGGCTGACCTGGTCAGCGATGCCCTGAAAATGGCCCTGTGGAGCCGGAAGATGCCCAAAGGCGTAATTGTCCATTCAGACCGCGGGAGCCAGTACTGCTCGACGCTGTACCAGTCGCTGCTGATGCGTCACGGTCTCAAGTGCAGCATGAGCGCCAAGGGCAACTGTTACGACAATGCCTGCGCTGAGAGCTTCTTTCACAGCCTCAAGGTCGAAGCCATCCACGGCGAGCGGTTCGTGACCCGTGAGGCGATGCGTCGGCAGGTATTCGAATACATTGAGTTGGACTACAACCGGCAACGCCGACACAGTGCAATCGGGATGATCAGTCCAGAGGCCTTTGAGGCCCAAATGATCGCTTAGACCGGTGTCCACCAATGCTGGGTAAGATCAGTGTGTGGGGTCGCCATGACCTGCTGACGCGCCATGAGCGCCTCCTGCGGCTCGAGCGGGCAACACGCGAGCAGAAGATCGAGCTGACCGATGATCAGGTACGTCACCTGGAGCGGTTCAGCCCTGAGTTCCGCGAACGGCATATCGAAGTCCATCACACCGGCGAACTGGTCGCTGTCGACACCTTCTTCGTTGGCACGCTCAAGGGAGTCGGCAAGGTCTATCTGCAGTCCGTCATCGACTGCTTCAGCCGCTACGCCTGGGGCCGCCTCTACACCAGTAAACTGCCCATCACGGCGGTGCATGTGCTCAACAACGACGTGCTGCCCTTCTTCGAGGCTCACAACGCCAAGGTCAGCACGGTACTCAGCGACAACGGCCGCGAGTTTTGCGGCCGTAAGGATCAACATCCGTATGAACTGTTCCTTCAGCTCGAAGAGATCGAGCACCGCACCACCAAGGTCCGGCGGCCACAAAGCAATGGGTTCGTCGAGCGGCTGCACCGCACACTGTTGGATGAGCACTTCCGCATCCAGGGGCGTACCAAGTGGTACGAGGCCCTGGAAGAGATGCAGACGGACCTGGATGACTACCTCGTCATCTACAACACCAAGCGCCCCCACCAAGGGCGCAACATGAAGGGGATGACCCCCTATGCCGTCTTCAAGAAGGGGCTCCCCAAGCCGACGAAGAAGGAGCCCAGGAAAACGGCAGAAAACACTGCTTAACTATAGAGAGCCCGCGGGGCTTGTGTCAGGTGAATACTGTCTCTGTACACACTACACAACCCATACGAGAGAGGGATCAGAGAGAACTATCATCTTCAATGAACGCATCATCATCAAACCTTAGATTCAGATCTAAAGCATGATAGAACATTTTATGGACTTTTATCTTCTCGACTCTATTAATCTCAGATTTACTAATTTCAGGCTTATCGATATGCGCCCAAAAAAAAGGATTATTCCCACCAGCCTTAACCCCAATTATACCAACACGATAAGCTACTTTGAGACATTCAACAAGAAACTCTTTGCCGGAGGTAGATTTAGCATCAGCAGATACCATCTTCTCAGCTGCTTCTATACAAGCATCCTTACCTTCAACCTCAAACGCCCTAGAAGCCACCTCATTTATCCTACTATCCCCAAAACTGCTTTTCTTCAAGTTAGGCGGCAACCCATAAAAAAGTTCAGGAACAAACCTGACAGAGGGATAATGATCGACCCATTCTTCTATTATTGACTGCAGCCTCTTCTGAGAATATTTATGCTCTGCAGACCTTATTGATCGCCAACTAACTCTAGGCTTATTATAAGATGCCACAAAACACTCGTTACAAAACTGCAATATATCTCTCGGCCTGAAAAGCGTTCTTTCAACCATAAAAGAAAAAGCGACCACCCCTTGCTTAGGTGATGGAAATACCTCATCAAACTTCACATCACGCTTCTCATATTGCCTTTTATAAACCTCCGAAACCCTTTTCTCAATAAGAATCCGAAGATCCTCTTTACCCCATTTAAGCGGGTACAAGTAAGATTCATATTTCTCTTGTTGAAATCCTGACCCTCGTGTCATATCAAAAACTTTTTGAAGCAAATCTTCGCGTAGCGCAACAACTATTTTTGTGTTACTCAATTTTCTAAAAAACTTTACTTCTTCAATAAGCGCCCTGACAAAAAGACACCTCGTCTCAGTAGTCGCCCAGTCTTCATCCAGCTTATCAATTAGAATATAATATTTTTGCTGGAAGTCTTTAAATGATTCTTCTGAAAGAACATCAATAACCTCAGACAAACTCCTTATCTGAAGTTGACTGACCACTCTATTCGCCTTATTAACTACTTCATGACGCCTTTCTTGGGTCAAGCCCTCAACATCTGCCACACTTATCCCACCAATCCCTCCTACTCCGACTCCAATTTCACCCTTGACCTCATCTGTAAATTTCTCAACAATTTCTTTAAGGTGTTTATCTGTCTCCACCCAAAACTGATCATTCCACTTATTAAAATACTCAATCGCCTTCTTTTTTCCTTTGCTTGCGCCCAACTCAGTAAGCCTTTGCAGGATCCCAGAATTATTTTCACCCTCTTTAAATCCATACCTGAGCTTCAAGAACTCTATCGTCAGAATATGCCTCCACAAGAGCTTGTAAAACAGATCCAGCTTAACACCAATGCTTTCAAAGAATTTTATTATATCTGAGTTTTCAAGAAATTTTATCGATATGTCGTTTGGATCCAAAACTCTAGCTTTGTCATTTTCAATTGCCAATTTTAACAAAAGGGCACTTTTTCCAGACCCCGTCCTACCTACAACCACAGACTCGGGCTCTTCCGTATCAGCTATAACCTCCATGTCGCCTTTATCAAAAAAACAGTCTTTCAGAAGTCTTTGGTCAGTTTCCGCATCAAGATCACCAAGCTTCAGATTCTTTTTTATCAAAAACTGCCCTCCAGAATCTCCCATATTATCACCCTATATTATTTAATATATGCATACAATATATACCAAAACTGATGATCAAGCAAAAATCAACAGAAAAAAGAAACCTACTTACAAAGTTGTCAGAAATATCTTACAAAGAAACTGGCTTTAATTTTATCAAGGCCTTTCCTACGTGAACGATCAGCAAATCATTGAGCACCATATTCAGAAAACCACTACAGGTGAGCCAGATAAAACAAAACCCGCCACAAGGGCGGGTTTGCCGAAAAATCTCAGAACGGGATCATCAATCACTCCCACTCGATGGTGGCCGGCGGCTTGCTCGAGACATCGTAGGTCACGCGGGAGACGCCGGTGATCTCGTTGATGATACGGTTGGAGACCTTCTCCAGCAGCTCGTAGGGCAGGTGCGCCCAGCGGGCGGTCATGAAGTCGATGGTCTCCACGGCCCGCAGGGCGATGACCCACTCGTAGCGGCGGGCGTCGCCCACCACGCCGACGGAGCACACCGGCAGGAAGACGGCGAAGGCCTGGCTGGTCTTGTGGTACCAGTCGGCGCGGTGCAGCTCTTCGATGAAGATGGCGTCGGCCTCGCGCAGGATGTCGGCGTACTCCTTCTTCACCTCGCCGAGGATGCGCACGCCCAGGCCCGGCCCCGGGAAGGGGTGGCGGTAGACCATGTCGTAGGGCAGGCCGAGCTCGACGCCGAGCTTGCGCACCTCGTCCTTGAAGAGCTCGCGCAGCGGCTCGACGAGCGTGAGCTTCATGGTCTCGGGCAGGCCGCCCACGTTGTGGTGCGACTTGATCACGTGGGCCTTGCCGGTCTTGGCGGCGGCGGACTCGATCACGTCCGGGTAGATGGTGCCCTGGGCCAGGAAGTCGACACCTTCAATCTTGCTTGCTTCATCATCGAACACGTCGATAAAGGTGTTGCCGATGATCTTGCGCTTGGCCTCGGGGTCGGCCTCGCCCTTCAGCTTGTCGAGGAACAAGTCCTCGGCGTCCACGCGGATCACCTTCACGCCCATGTGGCGGGCGAAGGTCTCCATCACCTGGTCGCCCTCGGCCTTGCGCAGCAGGCCGTTGTCGACGAACACGCAGGTCAGCTGGTCGCCGATGGCCTTGTGCAGGAGTGCCGCCACCACCGAGGAGTCCACGCCGCCGGAGAGGCCGAGCAGCACGTGGCGGTCACCCACCTGCTCGCGCACGCGGGCAATCTGGTCCTCGATGATCTGGGCCGGGGTCCAGAGGCGCTCGGCGCCGCAGATCTCCAGCACGAAGTGCTCGAGGATGCGCAGGCCCTGGAGGGTGTGGGTCACCTCGGGGTGGAACTGCACGCCAAAGAAGCGCTTCTCCTCCCAGGCCATGGCAGCGATGGGACAGCTCGGGGTGGAGGCGGTGACGGTGAAGGTGTCGGGCACCCGAGAGACCTTGTCGCCATGGCTCATCCAGACGTCGAGCAGGTTGCGGCCGGTCTCGTGGTCGATATGGTCCGAGATGTCGCGGAACAGCGCCGTCTCGGCGTCGAGGCGGATCTGGGCATAGCCGAACTCGTGGACGTGGGAGCCCTCCACGGCGCCGCCGAGCTGCTCGGCCATGGTCTGCATGCCGTAGCAGATGCCCAGCACCGGCAAGCCCATCTCGAACACGCACTGGGGGGCGCGGGGCGAGTCCAGCTCGGTG
Source organism: Halomonas rhizosphaerae (assembly GCF_030010555.1). Classification (GTDB taxonomy): domain Bacteria; phylum Pseudomonadota; class Gammaproteobacteria; order Pseudomonadales; family Halomonadaceae; genus Halomonas; species Halomonas rhizosphaerae. The sequence goes on along the minus strand of NZ_JASCQP010000011.1, from coordinate 184,926 downwards.
ACGGATTCCGGGCCACCGGCGAGGATGATGCCGTTGGGGGCGTACTCGCGGATCTCGGCCTCGGTGATGTCGAAGGCGCGAACCTCGGAGTAGACGCCGATCTCGCGCACCCGGCGGGCGATCAGCTGGGTGTACTGGGAGCCGAAGTCAAGGATCAGGATCTTGTGGGCGTGAATGTCGGTCATCAGGCCTTTCCTTTGAGAGGCGAACGGCCCGGAAACACGAAAGCTGGAAGCGGCGCGGCCACTTCCAACTTCAAGCTTCCGGCTTCAAGCGTGTATCAGCCCGCGCGGTAGTTCGGGGCTTCCTTGGTGATCTGCACGTCGTGCACGTGGGACTCGTTGAAGCCGGCCCCGGTGATCTGCACGAACTGCGGCTTGGTGCGCATCTCCTGGATGTCGCGGCAGCCGGTGTAGCCCATGGAGGCGCGCAGGCCGCCCATCAGCTGGTGGACGATGGCGCTCATCATGCCCTTGTAAGGCACCCGGCCCTCGATGCCTTCCGGCACCAGCTTCTCGGCGCCCTCGCTCTTGTCCTGGAAGTAGCGGTCGGCGCTGCCCTGGGTCTGGGACATGGCGCCCATGGAGCCCATGCCGCGGTAGGCCTTGTAGGTGCGGCCCTGGAAGAGCTCGATCTCGCCCGGGGATTCCTCGGTGCCGGCCAGCAGGCCACCGGCCATCACGGTGCTGGCGCCGGCGGCCACGGCCTTGGCCAGGTCGCCGGAGTAGCGCACGCCGCCGTCGGCGATCAGCGGGATGTCGTAGGGCTCCAGCGCCGCGGCCACGTTGGAGACGGCGGTGATCTGTGGCACGCCCACGCCGGCCACCACGCGGGTGGTGCAGATGGAGCCGGGGCCGATGCCCACCTTGACGGCATCGGCTCCCGCCTCGGCGAGCGCCTTCGCCGCGTCGGCGGTGGCGATGTTGCCGCCGATCACCTGGATCTGCGGGAAGTGCTCCTTCACCCAGCGCACGCGCTCGATCACGCCCTTGGAGTGGCCATGGGCGGTGTCGACCACCACCACGTCGACCCCGGCCTCGGCCAGGGCGGCCACGCGGTCCGGCGTCTCGGGGCCGGTGCCCACGGCGGCGCCGACCAGCAGGCGGCCGTCGGCGTCCTTGGCCGCCAGGGGGAAGGTGCGGGCCTTCTCGATGTCCTGGAAGGTGACCAGGCCGCGCAGGCGGAAGGCGTCATCCACCACCAGCATCTTCTCGATGCGGTGCTCCTGCATCTTGCCCTTGATGATCTCGAGACTGGTGCCCACCGGCACGGTGACGAGCTTCTCACCGGGGGTCATGATGTCGGCCACGCTGTCGCCGTGGTTGGGCTGGAAGCGCATGTCGCGCTGAGTCACCAGGCCCACCAGGGTCTCGCCCTCCACCACCGGGAAGCCGGAGAAGCCGTGCTCCTCGGCCATCGCCAGCAGGTCCGCCAGCTTGGCCTTGGGCCCCACGGTGACGGGGTCCTTGACGATCACGCTCTCATGCTTCTTGACCTTGCGCACCTCGGCCGCCTGGTGGGCGATGGTCATGCTCTTGTGGATGATGCCGATGCCGCCTTCCTGGGCCATGGCGATGGCCAGGCGGGCTTCGGTGACGGTGTCCATGGCGGCGGAGACGAGCGGGATGTTCAGGAAGAGGTCGCGGGTCAGGCGGGTCCGGAGGCTGACGTCGTTGGGCAGGACATCGGAATACCCGGGCACGAGTAATACGTCATCGAACGTAAGAGCTTCTTGGGCCATACGTAGCATATGCGGCAACACCCAGTGAACTGGTGGGAGGGATGAAGTTAATCCCCCATTATAACGGCCAGTGGGGGCTTGCGTCACGGGGTTGACCACGAGCTCACCCGCCGCCCGCCGGCCATTCACGCAATGGGCACATTCGCTGACCAAGACTTACCTCACAGTCCGGTGCCCTGGTCTAATCTAAGAACTGGCTCGCAGGGTGCTCAGGAACCCCCTCAGCCAGGCCGCTCAAGGAAAGGAGAGTCGACATGAACTGGGACCAGATCGAAGGCAAATGGAAGGAAATGAAGGGCAAGGCCCGCTCCAGCTGGGGTGAACTCACCGACGATGAAGTGGACGAGATCGCCGGCAACCGGGAACAGCTGATCGGCAAGCTGCAACAGAAATATGGCATGGCCCGCGAACAGGCCGAGAAGGAGGCCGATGACTGGGCCAGCCGGCAATGACGGGTCAGGCCCTTTAGGGCCGCCCTGCCCCCTTGCGCCGAGCCAACAGGCTCGGCGTTTTCGTTGCCTGGCACCTCGCCGCGAATCTTGCCGGTGACATGCTAGAGTGAGGGCGTCACATGCCACAGGACGCCTCCACGATGCCCAGCGCCGATGCCAACGGACCCTCCCAGGCCCTCTCCGTCAGCGAGCTCAACCGCCGCGCCCGCCAGGCGCTGGAGCAGGATGTCGGCGAGGTGTGGGTGGAGGGCGAGCTCTCCGGGGTGTCGCGGCCGGGCTCGGGGCACATCTACTTCACCCTCAAGGACGACCGGGCCCAGCTGCGCTGCGCGCTGTTCCGCACCCGGGCGCGCTTCGTCGCCGCCCCCATGCGCGACGGCGACCGGGTCAAGGTGCGCGGCCAGGTGTCGCTGTTCGAGCCACGCGGCGACTACCAGCTGATCGTCGAGGCGGTGCAGGCGGCCGGCGTTGGCGAGCTGCTGGCGGCCTTCGAGCGGCTCAAGGCCCGGCTCGCCGCCGAGGGGGTGTTCGCCAACGCGCGCCCCCTGCCCTATCCGCCACGGCACCTGCTGGTGCTCACCTCGCCCACCGGCGCGGCGATCCGCGACGTGCTGGCGGTACTCGCGGCGCGCTGGCCGCTTACGCAGGTGACGCTGATCCCGGTGCCGGTGCAGGGGCGCGAGGCCGCCCCGGCGCTGATCTCGGCGCTGGGCCTGCTCAACCGCCAGCAGGCGCTGGACCCGGCCCGCGACGCCATCCTGATCACCCGCGGCGGCGGCAGCCTGGAGGACCTCTGGGCCTTCAACGACGAGCACCTGGCCCGGGCGATCTTCCACTCGCGGCTGCCGGTGATGTCGGCGGTGGGCCACGAGGTGGACGTCACCCTGGCCGACTTCGCCGCCGATGCGCGTGCTCCCACCCCTTCGGCTGCCGCCGAGCAGCTGGTGCCCGACCGCCGCGAGCGTCTCCACCGCCTCGAGCGGCTGGCCGAACGGCTCGGTCGGGCCCAGCGCGCCCGCCTGGAGACCGAGGCCCAGCGCCTGGACCACCTGCGGGCCCGGCTGCGCCACCCCGGCGAGGTGCTGGCCGCGCGCCGCCGGCAGCTGGACCAGCTGGAGGGCCGGCTGCGGCGCGTCATGCAGGCGCGGCTCGCCACCGAGCGACGCCGCGAGCACCACCTGCGCCAGCGCCTCGCGCTGCGCTCGCCGGACCGGCTGGTGGAGCAGGCCGGTCAGCGGCTGACGCGGGCCCGCTGGCGGCTCCACCAGGCCATGCCGCGGGCGCTGGACCGCCACCGCGAGCGGCTGGGCGGTCTCGCTCGCGAGCTGCAGGCCGTCAGCCCACTGGCGGTGCTGGGGCGCGGCTACGCGATCCTCGAGGACGCGCAGGGCCGCGTCGTCCGCCGGGCCGCTGACACCGCCCCCGGCCAGGCGCTCGAGGCACGGCTGGGCGAGGGGCGGCTCGCCGTCACGGTGACCCGCACCGAGGCCTGCGACACCACGCCCCATGGCGACAGGGCATCAGGGTGATAGATCTTGGAATATGGATATTCAAAAAAATACTATCTAAGCTTGTTCCGAAGAACGCCTTGACGTCGAAAGGCCAGTGCCTATACGTCAAGGTACCAGAGTCATCCCCGTGCCCGACTGCGGGTCGCTCGGGGACGCATCCCCCCATCAACCAGGGAGTAACACCATGTCACTGCGCATCAATGACGTTGTACCCGACTTCGAGGCCGATACCAGCCAGGGCCCGATCCGCTTCCACGAGTGGATCGGCGACAGCTGGGCGATCCTGTTCTCCCATCCCAAGGACTTCACCCCGGTCTGCACCACCGAGTTCGGCGCCGTGGCCAAGCTCAACGAGGAGTGGAAGAAGCGCGACACCAAGGTGATCGGCATCTCGGTGGATGGCGTGGAGGATCACAAGAAGTGGATCAATGACATTTCCAGCTTCGCCAGCTGCGATGTCGGCTTCCCGATCATCGCCGACGAGGACCTCAAGGTCGCCAAGCTGTTCGACATGCTGCCGGCCGATGCCTACCTGCCCGATGGCCGCACCCCGGCCGACAGCGCCACCGTGCGCTCGGTGTTCATCATCGGCCCGGACAAGCAGCTCAAGCTCTCCATGACCTATCCGATGAACGTCGGCCGCAACTTCGCCGAGGTGCTGCGCGCCCTGGACGCGCTGCAGACCGCCAACGGCAAGGGCGTGGCCACGCCGGCCGACTGGACCGTCGGCGAGGACGTGATCATTCCGCCGACGGTCTCCGACGAGGATGCCAAGGCGAAGTTCGGCGAATACGAGACCATCTTCCCCTACCTGCGCCGGACCAAGCTGCCCAAGTAAGGCGCGCGATTCGGCTCGCACCACGACGACCCCCTGCCGAGGCAGGGGGTCTTGCGTTGTGCCCGGGGGCCGCTAGTGGTGCTCGGGCTGGCGGGCGGCCGGCTTGAAGGCGCCGGGTTCGAGCTCGTGGCGGGCCAGCAGCTTGTAGAAGTCGGTGCGGTTGCGCCCGGCGATGCGCGCCGCCTGGGTGACGTTGCCCTCGGTGATCTTGAGCACCTTGACCAGATAGCTGCGCTCGAAGCCGGCGCGGGCGTCGTTGAAGGTCGGCAGGGCGTTGTCCTCGGCGGCCAGCGCCTGGGCCACCAGCCCCTCGGGGATCATCGGCGAGGTGGTCAGGGCCACGCACTGCTCCACCACGTTGACCAGCTGGCGCACGTTGCCGGGCCAGGCCGAGGCGGCCAGCAGGTTGAGCGCCTCCGGGGAGAAGCCCTTGACGAAGGGCTTGTGCCGGGCGGCGGCCTGGGCGACCAGGTGCTTGGCCAGCAGCGGGACGTCCTCGGCGCGCTCCTTGAGCGGCGGCAGCCGCAGGTTCACCACGTTGAGACGGTAATAGAGGTCCTCGCGGAACTCCCCCTCGTGCATGGCGCGGTCCAGGTCGCGGTGGGTGGCCGAGATGATGCGCACGTCGATGGGGAGCGAGGTGGTGGAACCGAGCGGGCGGATATGGCGCTCCTGCAGGGCGCGCAGCAGCTTGACCTGCAGCGTCAGCGGCATGTCGCCGATCTCGTCGAGGAACAGGGTGCCGCCGTCGGCCGCCTGGAAGAGGCCGCGGTGCTCGCTCACCGCGCCGGTGAAGGCACCCCGGGCGTGGCCGAACAGTTCGCTCTCCAGCAGCTGCTCGGGCAGCGCGCCGCAGTTGATCGCCACGAAGGGCTTGTCGGCCCGCGGGCTGGCCTTGTGGATGGCGCCGGCCAGCAGTTCCTTGCCCGACCCCGAAGCGCCGGTGATCAGCACGCTGACGTCGGAGGCGGCCACCATGCGGGCCTGCTCGAGGATGCGCTCCATCTCGGGGCTGCGGGTGATGATCGCCTCGCGCCAGTGGTCGTCGCCCTCGGTGCCCGAGGTGGAGGTCTGGGCCAGGGCATCGTCGAGGGCGGAGAAGAGCTCGTCGCGATCCACCGGCTTGGTCAGGAAGCCGAACACCCCCTGCCGGGTAGCGCTCACGGCATCGGGAATCGAGCCATGGGCGGTGAGGATGATCACCGGCAGGCCCGGCACCCGGCGCTGGAGCTCCTGGAACAGGGCCAGGCCGTCCATCTCGTCCATGCGCAGGTCCGACAGCACCAGGTCGGGGCGTGCGACTTCCAGCCGCTTGAGGGCCTCGCGGCCGCTCTCCGCGGTGGTGACACGATAGCCGCGGCTCTCGAGCCGCATGCCCAGCAGCTTCAACAGGCTGACATCGTCATCCACCAGCAGGATGTGTGCGCCTTGGTCACCGGCGTTGGGCAGGCGTCCGGTCTGTTTCATGTCGTCTCTCCCGATTCATTCATTCTGCTGTCGCAGATTGATGCTCTGTTCGATGGCGGTGAGCTGCTCGAGCTTCTCGGCCATGGCCTCGAGCTCCTCGGTGAGGGCCTCGTTCTCCTCCACGATGGCCTCGTGCTCGCCCCGGCTCTCGGCCAGCTGGCCGGCCAGGCGGCGGCGCCCCTCCAGCTCGTTGAGCCAGTAGCGCAGCAGCGGCTGCAGCTCGGGCGGCGCACCATGCAGGTCGGCCTTGTAGAGCTCCGAGGCGCGGTCCCACTGCTGCTCGTCGCCCCAGGAGAGCAGCACGGCGCGCGCCAGGCGACGTTCGGTACGCTCGCCCCCGAGGCGCGTCAGGGTGGCTTCCCGCCACTCCCGATCGCCGCGCTGGGAGGCCAGGCCGAAGGCCACCCAGTCGTCGAGCAGGCAGGGCAGGTTGTCGAAGTCCGGCAACTCGGCATGGCAGAACGTCGACCCGGTCGAAGGGCTCTGGAGGGGCGAGGGGCCGGAGGGCGACTGCAGCTGCTCGGGCAAGTACTGGCAGCCGGCCAGCCAGGCCGTGGCCAGGCACAGGAGCCAGGGGCGCGCGGTCATGGGGTGTCATTCCTCGAGTGGGCGCCCGCCAGAGCGAGCGTCGGGTGATCGTGATCCTGTTCGGCAGCCCGGGCCATCCGCGGCAGGGTCAGGCGAAAGCACACGGCCAGCCGGGTATCGTCCACGAGCTCCAGGCTGCCGTGCTGGAGTCGCGCACAGTCGGCGGCCACCGAGAGACCGATGCCGGAGCCCTTCAGCGGCCCCTTGCGGCGCCCGCGGCCCTGGAAGAAGGCCTCGAAGAGCCGGTCGCGATCCTCCTCGGCGATCGGCTCGCCGCTGTTGGCTACCTCGATCACCAGCCGGTCGCGCAGCGGACGGGCACGGATCTCCAGTTCACCGCCGTCCTCGCCGTAGGCGACGGCATTGGAGATCAGGTTGTCGAGGACCCTGGCCGTGGCAGTGCGGTCGAGCTCCCAGGCCAGCGGGCCATCGAAGCAGCTGACGCGCATCTCCTTGTTGTCGAGGGCCAGGCGGTGCTTGGCCAGCACCTCCTTGGCCACGGTGGCGACATCCAGCCGCTCGATGTCGAGCTGGCGATTGTGCTGGAGCAGGTTGTAATCGAGCAGCTGCTCGATCAGCTGCTGCAGCTCGCGCCCGCTGGCATCGATCAGGTCGAGGATCTCGCGCTGGCGCGGCGTGACCTCGCCGGCCACGCCGTCGGCGAGCAGCGACGAGCCCTCGCGCACGCTGGCCAGCGGGGTCTTGAGCTCGTGGGACATGTGGCGCAGGAACTGCTGCTTCTGGGCCTCCAGCTCGTCGAGCCGCGAGGCCAGCCAGTCCAGCCGCTCGTCCAGGGTGACCAGTTCCGCGGGGCCGTTGAAGGGCCGCGGTTTCTGCCCCGTGTCGCCGCCCACGCTGCCGATCCCCAGGATGCGCCGTTCGAGCTGGCGGATCGGGTGGATGATCAGCCGGGTGAAAAGCAGCATCAGCACCAGACTCGCCGAGACCAGGGCCGCGGTCTGCCACCAGAGGCGCACCTGCACCGCCTCGGCTCGGGCCCGGATGCTCTCGATGCGCTCGTCGATGCGCCGGTTGGTGGCGCGACGCATCGCCTCGGTATGCTGGGCGAAGGGCAGGAAGTCGGAGAGCCGGGCGGTGAACTCCTCGAGCGGCAGGTCGGGCAGTTCGGCGAGGTCGTCGAGTTCTTCCTCCAGTGCCGCCACATCGGGATCATCGGGCAGCAGCCGGCGCTGCTGGGCCAGCAGCTCACGGAACTCCTCGAGGCGCTCGTCGAAGATCTCCAGCAGGCTCTCCTCCTCGACCACGGCATACTGGCGGGCACCGCGCTCCATCTCCAGCGCAAGCGCACCCAGCGAGCGGGCACGCCGGGTCTCCTCCACCGCCTGGCGGGCACTGACATCGGCCAGGCGCGACAGCTCGGAGAGGGCCTGACCGGCCTGGATCATCAACACGGCCAGCGGCAGCATCACTACCAGAAAGGCCAGCAGCACCAGCTGCAACAGCGAGCGCGGCCTCCAGCGGCGCGTAACGGCTGAGGTCATGGACAGCGTTCTTTGCAGGAGGGTAACGGGAACCACCATCGTCCATCCCCAAGGATACCAGAGTTCAGCCGAACGCCCCGCGGCCAATCGGCACCACCCCGCAGGACAGGTCCCGCAAGGGGAAAAAAAAGGGCCGGCAGAGCCGGCCCAATACGCAGGGAACTGAAGGGTCCGGAGATCCGATCAATCGACGACCTGGTTCGTCCATTGCCCGGATGTCCATGGGCCGGGGAGGCCCCGAAGCCATGAGGCACCATCTGCCACCAGGGGCTGGTCATCCTCATGCGGGTGGCATGCCATCGCGTGGCGAACCGCCCTGCTCCGTTCCTGGCACCACCGCCTCGACCGGAGGCCGACGGCGATGCTGCGCGATTCGATCCCCCGGAGGGGGAGAGGCGTCCATGCCAGGGCATCCTTGCCCTCTCGATACCGATCCTTGCCTGGCGGCGGTACCGTCTCATCGCAACCTAAAGTCACACATCGCTTGGAGCAGACACTGGTCGCGTCGGGGAGCGGGAGCACAGGGCAGTGATGGCCCGCCTCCCTTCGGCGACCGGGAAACGGTTCGAGCCGAATGAACCGTTTTCCCTTGCTCGTCCTGACTGTTGCCAATGGCATGCCAGGAACTGCATTAACCTTTACATATCAACTGGTTGAACAGGACAAAAAAAGGGAGCAGGTGGGAAACAGCCTGCGCAACGGCCGATGGGCGGGGGATGGCAGGATTTTCGTCGCCAGGTGGCGACGCCTTTCGCAGGATTTCCTGAATGGTCTTTGTTTTCAACGGGTTGGCGCGTCTCCGGATGGCGACAGCGCGCGCCCTCAGGCGAGGGTCTTGACCAGGATCTTGGACTTGCGCGCATGGTTGTAGGTGTCACGGCGCAGTGGTGGCAGCGCCTGGATGTCGGCCAGGCGGAAGCCGTGCTCGAAGAACCAGTGGGTGGAGTGGGTGGTCAGGGCGAAGAGCGCCGAGAGCCCCAGGCGCCGAGCCCGGCGCTCGATCTCGGCGAGCAGGAGTTCCCCGCGTGCGCCGCCCCGGTAGTCGTCGTGGACCGCCACGCAGGCCAGTTCCCCCATCGTCGCCTCGCCGAAGGTATGCAGGGCGGCGCAGCCGATGATCATGCCGTCGCGCTCGATCACCAGATAGTCGTCGATCTCGTACTCCAGCCGCTCCCGGGAGCGCGGGACCAGCATCCCCCGCCGCTCGAGCGGCTCGAGCAGCTCGAGCAGGCCGCCGATGTCGCCGAGTTCTGCCGCGCGCAGCTGCTCGTAGCGGTGCTCGGTGATCATGGTGCCCACGCCGTCGCGGGTGAACAGTTCGCCGAGCAGGGCGTCATGGTCGTGCCAGGAGAGCAGGTGGGTGCGGGCCACGCCATGCCGCGCGGCGGCACAGGCCGCCCCGAGGTGCCGGGCCAGCTCGCCGGACGGGTCGGCCTGCAGGAGCAGCGGCTCGGCTTCACGCGGGGTCAGCTGGCGCTGCAGCTGGCCGCTGCGGTCGAACAGCCCGCTGGCTTCCCCGAGCAGGATCAGCTTGTCGGCGCCGAGCGCCGTGGCGGCATGGCGGGCCACTTCGGCGGCGTCCAGGTCGAAGACCTCGCCGGTGCTGGAGAAGCCCAGCGGCGGCAGCACCACCAGCGACCCGCGCTCGAGCAGTCCCTCGATGGCCTGCGCCCGCACCCGACGCACCTCGCCGCTGTGGTCGAAGTCGATTCCCTCGCGCACGCCCAGCGGCTTGGCCATCACCAGGTTGCCGGAGACCACGGTCATCTCGATGCCGTGCAGTGGCGTGTTGGGCAGCCCCGGGGAGAGCCGCGCCTCCAGCCACAGCCGCTGCTCGGCGGCGATGCGCTCGACCCGCGCCATGATCGCCTCGTCAGCCACCCAGCGCCCCTGGTGGCGACGGGGGACGATGCCCGCCTCGTCCAGGGCCTGTTGGACCTGGGGACGGATACCGAACACCACCACCAGCCGCACGCCCAGGGTGTGCAGCAGCGCCAGGTCCTGGACCAGCTGCTCCCCTCGCCCGCTGGCCATGGCCTCGCCCTCGATCAGGATGACGAAGGTGCGCCCGCGGTGGGCATTGATGTAGGGGGAGGAATTGCGGAACCAGTCGACGAAGGGGAAACGAGTATCCAAGGCCGCACTCCGGCAGCAGGTGAACGAAGGGGGAGTCGAGAACCACTATATCAGAGCGACGAAAACGGCGGCACCTGCAAGCTGCAGCATGGAATCAGCCGCCGCAAAAGCAAACCCGAAGGCCTCGACCTTCGGGTTTGCTTGTAGCTCGGCGCTTGTAGCTCGGCGCTTGTAGCTCGGCGCTTGTAGCTCGGCGCTTAGCCGAACATGCCCTTGAAGGTGAAGAAGAAGAGGATCGCGAGGCCGGCGCCGGCCGGCAGGGTGATCAGCCACGACATGGCGATGGTGCCGATGACCCGCAGGTTGAGCGCCGCCATGCCGCGGGCCAGGCCCACGCCCAGCACCGCCCCGACCAGGGTATGGGTGGTGGAGATCGGCAGCCCGGTGCCCGAGGCCAGCACCACGGTCACCGCGGCCGCCAGGGTGGCGGCGAAGCCGCGGCTCGGGGTGAGCTCGGTGATGCCGGTGCCCACGGTGGCGATCACCTTGTGGCCGTAGGTGACCAGGCCGACGACGATGCCGCCGCCGCCCAGCACCAGCACCCACCAGGGCACCAGGGCCGCGCCCTCGATCTCGCCACCGGTCTGCACCACGCTGATCACCGCCGCCAGCGGCCCCACGGCGTTGGCCACGTCGTTGGAGCCGTGGGCGAAGGCCATGGCGCAGGCGGTGAAGATCATCAGCACGCCGAAGACGCGCTCCACGCCGGAGAAGCCGAACTGGTCGGACTGGCGGCTCGACGCCTTGACGCGACGCTCCATGGCCACGCCGAGCCCCGCGACCACCAGGCCGGCGAGGATCGAGAACAGCAGGCTGGCACCGAAGCCGAGGTCCAGGCCGACATGCTTGAGGCCCTTGGTGAGGGTCACCATGGTCACCGCGAAGCCGACCAGGAAGACGTACATGGGCACGTAGCGCTTGGCGGCGCTGAAGGGGTCGCGTGCCTCGAAGATCAGGTGCTGCACCGACTTGAAGAGGGTGAAGGCGATGGTACCGGCCAGCAGTGGCGAGACCACCCAGCTGGCGGCGATCTTGCCCACCGAGCCCCAGTCCACGGCACCCGCCCCCAGGCCCGCCACCGCGAAGCCGACGATGGCGCCGACGATGGAGTGGGTGGTGGAGACCGGCCAGCCCTTCATGGAGGCGACCAGTAGCCAGGTCGCCGCCGCCAGCAGCGCCGCCAGCATGCCGTAGACCAGCAGCTGGGGGTCGTCCTGCAACAGCTCGGGGTCGATGATGCCCTTGCGGATGGTGTTGGTCACCTCGCCGCCGGCCAGCCAGGCGCCGAGGAACTCGAAGATCACGGCGATGATGATCGCCTGCTTGATGGTGATGGCCCGCGAGCCCACCGAGGTACCCATGGCGTTGGCCACGTCGTTGGCCCCCACGCCCCAGGCCATGAAGAAGCCGAAGAGACAGGCGAGGATGATGAAGATCTCACCGTGCTGCGCAATGATCGACATAGGGAGGGTTCCCTTGTTGCGGTCTGAAGGAGGTCGACACGACGCGGCCCCGGGAATGCCGGGGCCGCTACGTTCAATTGGCCGTCATGATCTGCAGGCGGCTGCCGACGCGCTCGGCGCGGTCGGAGAGCTCGCCCACCCAGTCGATGATCTTGTAGAGGAACATCACGTCCACCGGCGGCAGGCGGTCTTCCAGTTCGAAGAGCCGGCGGCGGATGGCCACCTGCTGGCCATCGGCCTGCTGCTCGAGCACATGCAACTCGCGGATCATCTTCTGCATCACGTCGGAGACGTTGCGGCCGAAGCCGGACTCGAGCAGATCCTTGAGCTCCTCCAGGGCGTGGCGCGCCTGGGCCACGCAGGCCACCGAGGTGCGCATGTAGTCACGCATCGGCTGGGCAAGCTCCTGGGGCACCTGCATCCTGCGCCCCAGCATGATGCCGGTGATGTCGCGAACCTTGTTGGCGATCTTGTCCTGGACGCTGATCAGGTCGAGCAGGTCGGAGCGCGACACCGGCAGGAACATGGTATTGGGAAGGTTGAGACGCAGGTCGGTCTTGAGCTCGTCGGCCTCGTGCTCGAGGCGCGTGATGGTCTCGCGATGCTGGGCGGCGGTGTCCCAGTCGCCCACGAGGGAGGCCTCGAAGAAGGGCAGCAGCTCGTCGGCACATTCGTTGGCCTTGACGATATGGGCCAGCAGCGGATGGAATGGCGAGCGACCGAACATCGCGGAGAAGGGATTGGATGTCACCATGGGGCATCTGTGAACCTGGAAAATGGCGGCGTCAGTATAGTGACTGACACCGCCACCGTCATGAAAAAATCATCCATTATTCATCCAACCGAGGTGGCGCCCCGATGGCAGACGAGATCGAGCTCAAGCTGGCCCTGGGGGCCGAGGCACCCGAGGCCCTGCGCCGCCACCCCCGCCTGACCGGCCTGGTTCCCGCACTCACGCGCCTAGGCAATACCTACTACGACACCCCCGAGGGCGAGCTGGAGCGGGCGCGCATGGCGCTGCGCCTGCGCCGTGCCGGCGACCGCCTGCTGCAGACCTTGAAGACCCGTGGCCAGGGGGGTGGCGGCCTCTCGACCCGCGGCGAGTGGGAGTGGGAGGTGCCGGGCCCGGGGCTCGACCTCCCCGGGCTGGCCGCCCTGCCCCCCCTGGCCGAGCGCGACCCGGCCCTGCTCGAGCGCCTGGTGCCTCGCTTTGCCACCGACTTCATGCGCGAGACCTGGTGGCTGGAGGAGGACGGCCTGAGCGTGGAACTCGCCCTGGACCTGGGCGAGATCCGCGCGGGGGAGCAGGCGGTGGCGATCCGCGAACTGGAGCTGGAGCTCAAGGCGGGCGAGCCGGCGGCGCTATGGTCGCTGGCCGAGGCGCTGGCCGACGAGGTGGCCCTGCGCCCCTCGGACACCAGCAAGGCGGCCCGCGGCGGGGCGCTGCTCGGTGGCGGCTGGACCCTGCCCAAGGGCATCACCCCCGCGGCCTGGCTGCACCGCGCCACCGTGGCGCTGGATGCGCTGGCCGATACCGGCCGGCCGGCCTGGCGCGACGAGGCGCGCCAGGCCTTCCAGCGCCTGTCGGAACCGGGCGATGATGCCGTAGACGATGAGGCGCTGCGCGACGAGGCCCGCGCCCTCGCGGAGGCGCTGGACGCCGAGGCCTGGCTGACCCCGGCCTTCGGCCGCCGCATGCTGCGGCTGGCCCGCCGCCTGCCCGGCGACGTCGACCTGGCCTGACCGGCCTCGACCACCACAAGGACGAACTTCGTGAATCATCTACCCAAGCCCGCCGCCGAAGGCCTGCGCACCCGGGTCTTCCAGATCATCTTCGAGTCCGACACCCCGCTGGCCAAGGGCTTCGACATCGCCCTGATCGTGGCGATACTCGCCAGCGTGCTGGTGGTGATGCTGGAGAGCATCGCGAGCCTGCGCGCCGACTACGGCGCCCTGTTCTTCTGGCTGGAGTGGGGCTTCACCCTCGCCTTCACCCTCGAGCTGGCGGTACGCCTCTATTGCCTCGAGCGCCCCTGGATGTACCTCAGGAGCTTCTACGGGATCATCGACCTGATCGCCATCCTGCCCACCTGGCTGACGCTGATCCTGCCCGGCGCCCAGACCCTGGTCGTGGTACGGGTACTGCGCACCCTGCGCATCTTCCGCGTGCTGCGCCTGATGCAGTTCGTCGGCGAGGGACGGCTGCTGGTGGATGCCCTCAAGCGCAGCCTACGGCAGATCTTCCTGTTCTTCTTCAGCATCTTCATGCTGGTGACCATCTTCGCGGCCGTGATGTACCTGATCGAGCCCCGGGAGGCCGGCTTCACCAGCATTCCCATGGCGATCTACTGGGGAATCGTCAGCCTGACCACGGTGGGCTATGGCGACATCGTACCGGTGACCCCGATCGGCCAGGCCATCACGGTGGTACTGATGCTGACGGGCTACTCGATCATCGCGGTACCCACCGGGGTCTTCTCCGCCCAGGTGATCCGCGCGATCCGCGAGGATCGCTACTCCGACGAGGCCTGCCCGGGCTGCGGCCACGAACGCCACGAGCAACGCGCCAAGTACTGCCTGAAGTGCGGCACCTGGCTGGACGAGACCACCCCCGACCCACGCCTCTCGGAGGAGGAACGCAAGGTCTGGCGGCACAAGCACGGCGGCGAAAAGCAAGACGATGAAGGGTCGCCGCCGGCGGGCTGAGCCGGCGGCGGGTGGGAGTCAGGGCTGGAAGGGGGTGATGTCGCCGCGCCCCTCGCGGACGATCTTCGGCGGCAGGTCACGCAGGTCGATCACGCTGGTGGCTTCCAGGTGGCAGGCGCCGCCGTCGATGATCAGGTCGAGGTGCGCCCCGAAGCGCTCGCGAATCTCCTCGGCGTCGGTCATCGGCAACTCCTCCCCGACCGGAATCAGGGTGACACTCATCAGCGGCTCGCCCAGGGCGGCGAGCAGCGACCGGGTAATGGCATGGTCCGGCACGCGCACGCCGATGGAGCGGCGCTTGGGGTGCAGCAGCAGCCGCGGCACTTCGCTGGTGGCATCCAGGATGAAGGTATAGGCCCCCGGGGTGTGGGCCTTGAGCAGGCGGAAGACGTCGTTGTCCACCTTGGCGTAGGTGCCGATCTCGGAGAGGTCGGAGCAGACCAGGGTGAAGTTGTGCTTGTCGTCCAGCGAGCGCAGCCACTTGATCTTCTCGATGGCCTTCTTGTCGCCCAGGTGGCAGCCCAGGGCATAGCCGGAATCCGTCGGGTAGGCGACCACGCCGCCGTCGCGGATGATCTGGGTCGCCTGGTCGATCAGGCGCTTCTGGGGGTTATCGGGATGGATCTGGAAGAACTGGCTCATGCGAGCTCCCTGTTCGGTGGCCGGTGGAAGGTGTCTGTCACTATAGCGTGTCGCGATCCCGGCCTCAGGCGGCCGCCGGAGCGGCGAGGCCGGCCAGGCGGGGGTGGGTCCACACCGGCGGCGTGGCGGTACGCGGCACCGGGCTCATGCTGCCCGGCGCCAGGTGGCCACCGGGAAAGTGGAAGTCGCTGCCCACCGAGCCGTAGAGGTCGCGCTCCTGGAGCTGGCGCGCCAGGTCGCGGGTCACGTCGGCATTCTGGAAGCCGCTGACCAGCTCGGCGGCCTGGCCCCCGGCGGCGGCGAAGTCGTCCAGCAGCAGCCCGCGCTTGCGCCGGGTCAGGCCGTGGCGCAGCGGATGGGCCAGCACCGCGACTCCGCCGGCATCGAGGATCCAGGCCACCGCCGTGGAGAGGAAGGGCCAGTGGGCCTTGATGTCACCGGCCTTGCCGTTGCCCAGGTGCTTCTTGAAGGCAGCGCCGATATCGGGCACCAGCCCCGCCGCGACCAGCGCCCGGGCGAAGTCCGGCCGGCCCAGCGGGCGCGGTGATCCGGCCTGCTCGCGGGCCCGCACCAGGGCATCGGTGAGCCCGACCTTCTCGAGCCGCTCGGCGATCTTCAGCGAGCGGCGCTCCCGGGCCTGTGCCTGGGCGGCGAGCCCGGCCACCAGGTCGCCCTGGGGGCCATCGGGCAGCAACCCTACCACGTGGATGTTGATGCCGCGCCACTGGGTGGAGAGCTCGGTGCCGGGAATCAGCCGGATCCCCTCGCGGCTCGCGGCCGCCTGCGCCTGCGCGATGCCGTCCATGGTGTCATGGTCGGTGAGCGCCATGTGGGTGAGCCCCCGGGCACGACACAGTGCCACCACCTCGGCCGGCGGCAGGGCGCCGTCGGAGGCCGTGGAGTGCATGTGCAGGTCGATGGTGAGGGGCTCGCCCTCGAAGCGCACGGGAAGTGCTGGCATGGGCATGACGCCGGCAGGTGACTTTGTCAGAATATCCTTCCATGTTGCGTGCCCGACCGGTGACGGTCAATGCCGGGCGCCGGTCGCACCCGCGGCGCGAGCCGCCCACCACCGAGGAAGACCCGAGATGCTCTACGCCATCATCAGTGAAGATGTGAACAACAGCCTGGAGCGGCGACTGGCCGCCCGTCCCGACCACGTGGCCCGCCTCGAGGCGCTGCGCGACGAGGGCCGTCTGGTGCTGGCCGGCCCCCACCCCGCCATCGACAGCAGTGATCCGGGCGAAGCCGGTTTCTCCGGCAGCCTGGTGGTCGCCGAGTTCGAGGACCTGGAGAGTGCCCAGGCCTGGGCCGATGCCGACCCCTACATGATCGCCGGCGTCTATGCCCGGGCCAGCGTGAAGCCCTTCAAGAAGGTCCTGCCCTGAGCCCTGCCCTTCCGGGTTGTCCACAGCGAGTTTCCCACAGCTGCTGTGGACAAGTCTGTTGAAACGCCGCGGACGCCTTTCGCCAGCCCGGTCGGCAGGCCGCCGTGGCGAGATCGATCAAATCCTGACCAGCCCCCATCGACCCTATCCCCGGAGCCCCGCCGTGACCGCTGCCGCCGATGCCCTGCCCCCGCTGTCCGGCCTGGAGAGCGCCCGCCTGGAATGGCACCGGGAGGATGGCGGCGAGGAGGCGCCCCACTCCACGACCTTCGAGGATGTCTACTTCTCGCGCCATGACGGCCGCGCCGAGACCGAGCATGTCTTTATCGCCGCCAACCGGCTGCCCGAGCGATTTGCCGGCTGGCAGGAGGCGCGCCCCTTCGTGATCGGCGAGACGGGATTCGGCACCGGGCTCAACATGCTCTGTGCCTGGGCCTGCTTCGATGCCCATGCCCCGCCGGCCGCCAGACTCCACCTGGTCTCCACCGAGAAGTTCCCGCTGCGTCGCGACGACCTGGCCCGGGCGCTGTCCGCCTGGCCGGACCTGGCCGACCGGGCCGCGCGCCTGGTCGCCCAGTGGCCCGAGGCGGTGGCCGGCGTGCACCGGCTGTGGCTCGACGCGCGCGTCACCCTCGACCTGCACCTCGGCGACACCCTCGAGCGGCTGGCGCTGCTCGACGGGCGGGTGGACGCCTGGTTCCTCGATGGCTTCGCCCCCGCGAAGAACCCCGAGATGTGGCGACCCGAGCTGTTCGCCGCCATGGCGGCCCGCTCGCGCCCCGGGGCGACCCTGGCCACCTTCACCTGCGCCGGGGTGGTCAAGCGGGGCCTGGCCGCCGCCGGCTTCCGCTGGCGCAAGGTGCCGGGCTTCGGGCGCAAGCGCGAGATGCTGGCCGGCGAGATCGCCGAGCCCGCCGAGGATCGCCGCCGCGAGCGCACGCCCTGGTTCTCGCCCCCGGCCCCGCGCCGCGCCCGCCACGTCGCGGTGATCGGTGCCGGCATCGCCGGTGCCAGCACCGCCGCCGCCCTGGCGCGGCGCGGCGTCACGGTCACCCTGATCGACCGCGAGGGGCCCGGCAGCGGCGGGTCCGGCAACGCCCAGGGGGCGCTCTACGTCAAGCTCGCCGCCGACACCAACCCCCAGAGCCGGGTCTATCTGGCCGGCCTGCTGCACAGCCGACGCTGGCTCGAGGCCCTCGACCCCGACCGGGAACTCTGGGCGCCCTGCGGCGTGCTGCAGCTGGCCACGAGCGAGAAGGAGCAGGCCCGCCAGGCACGCTTCCTGGCCCACCACCCCCTGCCGGAGGGCGTGGTGCGGGGCGTGGCCGCAGACGAGGCCTCGCGGCTGGCCGGCACGCCGATCGCCCACGGCGGACTGGAGTACCCCCAGGCGGGCTGGGTGCGGCCGGCCGCGCTCTGCGCCCGGCTCGCCGCCATGCCGGGCATCCAGCTTCGCCGCGCGGAGGTGGTCGGCATGAGCCCGACTGATGAGGGCTGGTCGCTGGCGCTGGCCGACGGCGAGCGCCTGGCGGCCGACCAGGTGGTGGTCGCCACCGCGACGCTGGCCAACCGCTTCGCCCAGACCGCGCGGCTCCCGCTGCAGCCGGTGCGCGGCCAGGTCAGCCGGCTCGCTCTGCCCCGGGGGGCGCCCGAGCTCGAGCGGGTCATCTGTGCGGGCGGCTATGTGTCGCCGGCGCTGGACGGCGGGCTCACCTTCGGCGCCACCTTCGCGCCCCGCGAGACGGACACCGACATTCGTGAGGCCGACCACGCGGCCAACCTGGCGGAGCTTACGGCCACCCTGCCCGCCTTCGTGGCCGCCCTGCGCGAAACGGGGGCGAAGCTCGAGCCCGGTCATCTGGAGGGGCGGGTCGCGTTGCGCGCCGCCAGTCCCGACAAGTCCCCCTATGCCGGCCCGGTGCCCGACGCCGAGGCCTGGCAGGCCGACTACGCAGCACTGGCCAGGGATGCCACCCGCGTGCCCGAGACGCCCGGCCGGCACCATGCGGGCCTGTGGATCAGCGCCGCCCACGGCTCACGGGGCCTGGCCAGCGCGCCGCTGTGCGCGGAGCTTCTCGCATCACAGATCTGCAACGAGCCGCTGCCGCTGGAACAGCCGCTGGTGGACCACCTGCACCCTGGGCGACGGCTGATCCGCGACCTGATCCGGGGTAAGTGAATAATGCGGCGCTACCCCTCTTCCTCGTCATCGGCCAGGTCGCGACCGAAGGCGCGCCACTGGGCCAGCGTCATCACCTCGGTGGTCTCGGTCTGCAGATCATGGGCGATCAGCAGCTCGCCGCGCTCGAGCTGGGCCTTGAGCTGGGCCACCCAGCCGCGCATGCCCTCACCGGTGTCGGTGGTGTCGTAGCCCTGGCGGGTGACGAAGGCCTCCAGCAGGGCGTCGAGGGTCTCGCCCGGCAGCATGCGATAGGGCACCTCGATAAAGCGATCGCCGCTCATGCCTCGGTCTCTCCCTGTTCCCACGCTGCCAGCCGCTCGAGGAAGGCGGCCTCATCGATGACCTCGACCCCCATCTGCTCGGCCTTCTCCAGCTTGCTGCCGGCGGCCTCGCCAGCCACCACGCAGGCGGTCTTGCGGGAGACGCTGCCGGCCACCTTGGCCCCCAGGGCCTGGAGCCGCGCCTTGCCCTCGTCGCGGGTCATGCTCTCCAGGGAGCCGGTGAGCACCCAACTCTGGCCGGCCAGCGGCTGGGGTCGCTCACCGACCTCCTCCTCGTCCCAGCTCAGCCCGCAGGCGATCAGGTCGTCGATGGTCTCGCGGTTGTGGGGCTGGCGAAAGAAGGTATGCACATGGGAAGCGACGACAGGGCCCACGTCCTCCACGGCCTCCAGCGCCTCGATGTCGGCCGCCATCAGCGCCTTCAGGGTGCCGAAGTGGCGCGCCAGGTTGGCGGCCGTGGCCTCCCCCACCTCGCGAATGCCGAGGGCGTAGACGAAGCGGGCCAGGGTGGTGTGCTTCGCCTTCTCGAGGGACGCCACCAGGTTCTCGGAAGACTTCCTGCCCATGCGCGGCAGTTCGGCGAGGCGCTCGGCCTCGAGCCGGAAGAGGTCCGCCGGGGTGGCGACCCAGTCACGCTCGACAAGCTGGTCGATCAGCTTCTCGCCCAGGCCGTCGATGTCCAGCGCCCGGCGCGAGGCAAGGTGCTTCAGGGCCTCCTTGCGCTGGGCGGGGCAGTAGAGCCCCCCGGAGCAGCGCGCCACCACCTCGCCCTCCAGGTGCTCGATGTCCGAGCCACAGGCCGGGCAGTGCTCGGGAAAGACGATCGCTCGCGCATCGGCCGGACGGCGCTCCTCCAGCACCCGGACCACCTGGGGGATGACGTCGCCGGCCCGGCGGATCGCCACGGTATCGCCGATCATCACGCCGAGCCGGGCGATCTCGTCGGCATTGTGCAGGGTGGCGTTGGAGACGGTGACCCCGGCCACCGAGACCGGTTCTAGCCGGGCCACCGGGGTGATCGCCCCGGTGCGGCCGACCTGGAACTCCACGTCGTTGAGGCGGGTGGTCTCCTCCTGGGCGGGAAACTTGAAGGCGATGGCCCAGCGCGGGGCGCGCGCCACGAAGCCGAGTTCGCGCTGCAGGCGCAGGTCGTCGACCTTGATCACCACGCCGTCGATGTCGTAGCCGAGGCCGTCGCGCTTCTCGCCGAGCTGCCGGCAGTAGTCGATGATCCCTTCGGCCCCCTCGACCACCGCCAGTTCCTGGCTGGTGCGAAAGCCGTACTCGCCGAGCCGGGCCATCAGCTGGCTATGGCAGGCGTCGCCCCGCTCCGGCTCGAGGCGCGCCACCTGGTAGGCGCTGAACTCCAGCGGGCGCGTCGCGGTGACCCTGGGGTCGAGCTGGCGCAGGCTGCCGGCGGCGGCGTTGCGGGGATTGGCGAACACCTTGCCGTCCGACTCCCGGGCCCGCTCGTTCAACGTCTCGAAGCCCTCATGGCTCATGATCACCTCGCCGCGCACCTCCAGCAGGTCGGGCGGGTCGTCGCCACGCAGCCTCAGCGGAATGGAGCGCAGGGTGCGCAGGTTGGAGGTGATGCCCTCGCCGGTGCGGCCATCGCCGCGGGTGGCGCCACTGACCAGCATGCCCTGCTCGAAGACCAGCGACACGGCGGCACCGTCGAGCTTGGGCTCGCAGCAGAAGGCCAGCGGCTCGCCATGGGCCTCCAGCCGGTCGGCGACGCGCCTGACGAAGGCCTTGATCTCCTCCTCGCTGAAGGCGTTGTCCAGGGAGAGCATGGGCACGGCATGCCGCACCTCGGGGAAACCGGCATCGGGCGCGGCCCCCACCCGCTGGGTCGGGGAGTCGGGGGTCACCAGGTCGGGATGGGCCTCCTCGAGCTCCTGCAGGCGGCGCAGGCGGCGGTCGTAGTCGGCGTCGGTGAGCCGCGGTTCATCGAGCACATAGTAGCGGTAGTTGGCATCATCGAGCTCGGCACGCAGGCGCGTTACCTCGTCGAGGAGCTGCGGGTCGGCTTGGGTCATGGCGTCCCTGGTCTGGTTGCGTGAAGGCTCAACACTCTGGGCCCGGCATCATTCCGCATCCCTGATAACAGAACAACCCCATGGATTCATGGGGTTGTTCCTCTTCCGGCTTGCCGCTCGAGGCTTACCGCTAGTTCACCTGGTAGCGGTTGAGGCGGTTGCGCCGCTCGAACTCCTGGACCCGCTGGCGGGCGAACTCCACGGTCTGGGCGGTCATCACGCTCTGGTTCTCGTCCTTCAGCTCGCCGCCGAGGTGGCGGACGATGACCATGGCGGTCTCGACCATCGCCTCGAAGGCGGCCGCGGTATCGCTGGCGCCCGGCAGCGGCATCAGCAGGGTGATGCCCTGGGTCCGGAAGTCGTCCATGGCCTCGATGGGGAAGGTCCCCGGCTTGACCACGTTGACCATGGAGAACTGCAGGCGGCTCTCGGGATCCTCGGTCTCGAAGCGATGGAAGATGCCCATGTCGCGTCCGTAGCGCAGCCCACAGGCCAGCATCAGGTCGAGCAGTGCCGTACCGGAGAAGCCCGCCTCGTCCCGGGACATCACGCTGATGACGATGATCTCGTCGGCCTGGCTCAGGGTCTCGCGGGCATGCTCGGCGTTGACGTCATGGCGAAGGGCCCTTTCCAGCACCGGGTGGGTGCGCACCACGTCGTCGCGCGGGGCCACGTCATCCATCGCGGCCTCGACCGGCGCCTCCTCGGGCGCCTGCCGCTGGCTGCGGGAGGGCGTGAAGAGCGGGTCATCGTCATCGGCGGAGGCGACCGCCTCGGCCTCCAAGCGACGCCGTTCGGCCTCCTGGACGGCCTTCTCGTCCTCGGCCTGCTGCCGACGCGCCGCCTCGCGAGCGGCCTTCTCGGCACGCTCCTGCTCGCGGCGGACCTTCTCGCTGCGCTTGTGCTCACGCCGCTCGGCGAGGCTCTTCTGCAGGGAGGCCCCGAAGCGCTGCATGGAGGAGCCCACCCGCCTGGAACCGCTCTTGAGGGAATCGCCCATGCCCTCGAGGTCCACCAGGCGGTAATGCTCCTCGTCGGCGTAGGCGTCATGATCCTCGGGGTCGGCCGCCAGGGGCTGGGTGTCCTGCATCGCCGTAGTCTCCTTGGCCTTCTCGTCCAGGCCATCCAGGCTCGAGAGCCCCGGCTCGCGGCGCTCGTCGGCCTCGTTTTGCGCAGCAATCGCCCCCTCCGCCGCCGGATCCCGGGAGGTGGAGGCATGAGCACTGCGCTCGGGATCGCGCTGCGCCCTGAACTCAGGCTCACGGTTCACCGGCCGGAAGGTCTCCCGTGCCTCGGCGGCAGGACGGGCGACGCTCGGCTCACGCTCGCCGCCACCTGCCGGCCGGCTGCCCGATGTCTCGGGGCCTTCGGCATGCCGCCGAAACTCCGCCAGCACCCGCGAGGGGCCGGGGTGCTCCTGGCGCTGCAGCTTGGGCTTGGATTGTACCCCCCGGTCTTCCGCCGGCCTGACGACCCGCGCCCCTCCGTTGGGCAGCTCCCAGTTGATTTCGGCCGCGCGGGCCGCGGCTTCAGGGTCCTCGTCGTTCCCCGTGGGGCCACGCTCGTCCCGGTCCGAGACCTGGTCGAGACGTGGAACACGACGCTGACGCTGCAGGCGACGCACACCATCGATGACGATGAGGGTCACCAGCGCCAGCCCTAGTATGATCAGCCACTCTCTTAGTTCCATGGGTCGTCATGCCTTTTGCTAAGGCGCCATGCCTGATGGTTGTCCGTCAACAGCATAGCGCGATTGCCAAAAAAAGGGCCACTTTTTTTATTTGTCAAGCTCGGCATTTTCGTGCCGCAACCCGACCGGGCCCTTCGCAATCGCCCTTCAGGTTCCCCGTGCTTCCGTGCAATGCAGTATTCATTATCTTCCTTGTTAACCCGTTTGCCGTTCACGTTCAAGCCCATCAGGCCTCGGCCAGGGCCGCGGCCTCCTCGACGCCGACCGACACCAGGCGTGATACCCCGGGCTCCTGCATGGTCACCCCCATCAAGCGTTCCGATGCCTCCATGGCGATCTTGTTGTGGGTGATGTAGATGAACTGGACGGTGTCGGACATCTCCTTCACCAGCTTCGCGTAGCGTCCCACATTGGCATCATCCAGCGGGGCATCCACCTCGTCGAGCATGCAGAAGGGCGCCGGATTGAGCTGGAAGATGGCAAATACCATCGACAGGGCGGTGAGCGCCTTTTCTCCACCGGAGAGAAGATGAATGGTGCTGTTCTTCTTGCCGGGGGGACGCGCCATGATGGCCACCCCGGTTTCCAGCAAATCCTCGCCGGTCAGGGTCAACCACGCGGTTCCCCCGCCGAATACCCGCGGGAAAAGTGCCTGCAGGCCGGCATTGACTCGCTCGAAGGTGTCGCGGAATCGCGTCCGGGTTTCCTGGTCGATGCGCCGGATGGCCCGGTCCAGGGTCTCCAGCGCCTCGGAGAGCTCGGCATGCTGGGCCTCCAGGTAGTCGCGGCGCTCGGCCTGCTGGTCGTACTCCTCGATGGCCGCCAGGTTGATGGCCCCCAGCCGGCGGACGCGCTCGCCGACCTCCTCCAGCCGGGCCTGCCAGGAGGACTCGGTGGCGTTGGGGTCAAGAGACTCGGACAGGCTCGCGGCGTCGTGGTTCAGCTCGGCGAGCTGCTCGTCCTGGGCCTCGGCCTTGAGGGAGAGGGCCTGGACCTGCATGCGCGACTCCTGGAGGCGCTCGCGGATGCCCTCGAGGCTGCGCTCGTGGCCCTGGCGGGCCTGCTCGTCCTCGCGCAGCCGCTCGACCAGTTCGGCGGCCCGGGCGCGGGTCTCGTTGAGCACGCGCTCCTCGCGTTCGCGGCGCTCCAGCAGTTCGTCGAGCCGCTCGCGACGTTCCTCGTCGGGCTCATGGAGGCCTTCGCGCGCTTCCTCGAGCTCGGCACAGCGCAACTCGAGGCGCTCCCGCGACTCGCCGGCGCGGCCCAGCTGTTCGGCCAGCCCGTTGCGTTCGGTCACGGTGCGCTCCTGCTCCAGGGCCAGGCGCTGCGCCTGCTCGGCCAGGGGACGCTGCCGGGCCCGCAGCGCGGCCAGCGTCTCGCGGGCCTCGCGACGCTCCCGCTCGAGCCGCTCTCGGGTCTCGGCCCCCTCCTCCAGCCGTGTCATCGCCGCCTGCCACTGTTCGCGCGACTCCTCGAGGGCCAACAGGGCCTCCTCACGGGATTCGGCCAGGCCGTCGAGCTCCTCGGCGAGTTCGGCGGCACGCCCCTCCAGGTGCTCGAGTCGGCTGGCCAGCCCGCTCTCCTGGACGGCCAGCTGCTGGCGCTGCTGTTCCAGCTCGCGCTCTTCGAGTCGCGCCTGCTCCAGGTCCGCCTCGGCCTGCTCGACCCGCGCCGCGGCCTCCTCGAGGTGGCGGTCCTGGTCGGCGAGGCGGGCTTCCACCTCGGCCAGCTCATCACGCACCTCCGCCTCACGGCGACGGCTGACCAGCAGGGCATCCGGACCGTTGCCGGCGCCACGATGGCGCACCCAGCCGGGTCCCAGCCAGAGGCCATCAGGGGTGATCAGGCTCTCGCCGCCCGCCAGGCCCTCGCGGGCCGACCAGGCCGCCTCGCGGTCGGCGACGCAGCGGATGCCCGCCAGCCACTGGCCGGCCGCCCCGGCACCGCGCACCCTAGCCGCCAGGCTGTCGGTCGGGGCAGACGACTCGGCGGCCTCGAGCAGGCCGAGTTCGGCGTCCGGCGGCGAGGCCAGGGCCTCGCGGGTGTCGGGCAGCGACACCAGTCGCGCGCGCAGCCAGGGCGCCAGCACCCAGGAGACCGCCTCCTCCCAGCCGGGCTCGACCTCGAGGGCCTCACCGAGACGGGGCTGCTGACCCAGGCCATGGGCGGCCAGGTGCGCATCCAGGGCCTCGTCGTGATCGGCCAGGGCCGCCTGGATCAGCGCCTCCAGCGAGGCCAGCTCGCCCTGCAGGGTGCTGCGCCGCTGGCGGTCGGCCTCGCGGGCCCCCTCGGCCTCGCGCACCTGCTCCCGGGCGCCGTCGCGGCTGGCCTGATGCTCGCCGCGGCGCGCCTCGATCTCGGCCAGGCGCTCCTCGAGCTCGGCATGACGTTCGGCCAGTTCACGGCGCTGATCACCCAGGCCGGCGATGTCGGGCAGCTCCTCATGCTGCTGGCGACGACGACGCTCGTCGGCGGCCAGGCGCTCGAGTCGACTCTCCAGGTCGCGCAGCCGGTCCTGGGCGCGCTCCGCCTCGCGGCTCTGCGCCTGCCACCGCTCGCCGAAGCTCTCCCAGGCGGCGTCGGCCTCCTCGGCACGGGGTTCGGCTTCCTCCAGGGCGGCCTCCAGTTCGGCGAGCTGCTCCGCCACCTCCTCCTGTTCCGGCCCCAGGGTCTCGAGGCGCACGTCCAGGTGGGCCAGGCGTTCGCCGTCGTCGTCGCCGAGACGAGCGAGCTCGGCGAGCTCGTGACGGGCGGCCTCGAGGTCGCGGGCCAGCTGCTGGTCGCGGGCGCGGGTGTGCTCCAGGTCCTGCTCCAGGCGGGCGATGGCAGTGGTGGTCTCGAAGAAACTCGACTGCCGGCCGTCGAGCTCCTCGGCGAGGCGGTCGTGCTCGGCGCGGGCCTCCTCCAGGCGGCTCTCGGCCTGGCGCATGCCGAGTACCTCACGCTCCACGGCGGTCTCCAGCTCGCGGACGCGGGTCTCCTCCTCGGTCTGGCTGGCGCGCAGGGCGCGGCCGCGCAGCAGGGCCAGCTCGCCCTTGAGGCGATGCTCCTCCTGCTTGAGGGTCTGGTAGCGACGCGCCGCCTCGGCCTGGCGCTTGAGCCGCTCGAGCTGCTTGTCGAGTTCCTCGCGGATGTCCTCCAGGCGCTCCAGGTTTTCCTGGGTGCGCCGCATGCGGTTCTCGGTCTCGCGGCGTCGCTCCTTGTACTTGGAGATGCCGGCGGCCTCCTCGAGGGTCGAGCGCAGCTCCTCGGGGCGTGCCTCGATCAGTCGAGAGATCATGCCCTGGCCGATGATGGCATAGGAGCGCGGCCCCAGGCCGGTGCCCAGGAAGAGGTCGGCGATGTCGCGGCGACGGCACTTCTGGCCGTTGAAGAAGTAGCTGGACTGGGCGTCGCGGGTGACCTGGCGCTTGACGGCGATCTCGGCGTACTGGGCATAAGCGCCGCCCATGGCGCCGTCACGGTTGTCGAAATGCAGCTCGATGGAGGCGAGCCCCACCGGCTTTCGGCCGGTGGAGCCGTTGAAGATGACGTCGGTCATCGACTCGCCGCGCAGGGTCTTGGCCGACGACTCGCCCATCACCCAGCGCACCGCGTCGATGATGTTGGACTTGCCGCAGCCGTTGGGCCCCACGATAGCGGTCATGTTGCCGTCGAAGGGCACAGTGACCGGATCGACAAAGGACTTGAACCCCACCAGGCGGATCGACGTGAGGCGCATGGGCTTACTCGACGACCCGGTCGATCACCACCTCGACGGGCTCGCCATCGGTATCGCCCACCGTCACCCCCTCGAGGGTACCGAGCAGATCGCCGGGCTGGGGCGTGGCCTGGCCACTCTCGGAAACCCGAACCATCAGCCGCGCCTCGTCGACCTGGGAGATCCGCGCCTGGGGGGACATGGAGCGGCCATCATCGAGCACCACGGTGAGCGGCAGCTCGTCCAGCCGGGCCTGGGCCACGGCCAGCGGCGGCAGCTCCCCTTCGAGGTCCCGGGCCACCACGAAGACGGTGGCATCGGCGTCGAGCCGACCGGCGAGGTCGTCCGCCAGGCGAACCCTGACGGCGATGCCGGGCCCCTCGGCGACGGCCTGCTCGGCCTCGTCCGGCGCGATCCCCAGGCGCTGCTGGGCGACGCGGATGCCCTGGCGCAGGGCGTCGGCGGTATCGGGGTCATCCATGCCGGCGATGGCCCGACGCCACCGGTCGATGGCGGTCTCGTAGTCACCGTCGTCGAAGGCATCGATGCCGAGCATGCCAAGCACCGTAGGCTGGCTGGAATCCATCGCCAGCACCTCGTCGACCAGCGTCTGGACCTCGTCGGTCATCTCGCGGCCGGCGGCGAAGTAGCGGATCTGTGCCAGCTCGGCCAGCAGCCCGGGCTGGCGCCCCTCGAGCTCGACCAGCCGCTCCAGGGTGCGGGTGGCCTCGGCGGTGCGGCCGCTGTCACGGTAGAGCGGGAACAGCGCCCGCCAGACGTTGGGGTTGTCGGGCTGGCGGGCGGCCTGTTCCTCGAGCCGCTCGACCAGCATCGGCAATGACGCCTCGGGGTCGTTCATCACCTGCTGCTGGACCGTGTAGAGGGTGAGGTCGCCCTCGGCCCCCTTCTGGACATACCAGAAGGCGCTGGCCAGCACGACGGCCACCATCACCAGCGGCACCGCCAGCTTGCCGGACGCGGCCGACTTCAGGGGCGCACGCTCCAGGTGCTCGGTGTCCTCGAGCAGGCTGCGCTCGAGCTCGAGACGATCCTCCTCGAAACGCGCCGGGTCGATGTCGCCTCGCTCCCGGGCGGCCTCCAGCGAGGCCAGCCGGCGGCGGTAGATGGCCAGGTTCTGGTCGGTCGTGCGGTCGTTGGCCTCATGATCACGCTGGGCGGCACTCACGGCGGCGGCGCGCCGCAGGGGGGCGACCAGCAGCCACAGGGCCGGCAGCAGCAGCAGGGCAAGGGCGATCCATAACAGGGTCATTCGGTCCTCTCGCGTTTGATCAGGGCATCCAGGCGCGCCCGTTCCTCGGCGCTCAGGTCGCGGGCCGAGGTGCGCCGGCGGGCACGCACCATGAGCACCACCACCAAGGCGCCCAGCAGCACCAGGCCGGCGGGGAGCCCCCACAGCAGCAGGGTGCGTCCCTCGAGGCGCGGGTTGTAGAGCACATAGTCACCGAAGCGGTTGACCATGAAGTCGAGGATCTCCTTGTCGGAACGGCCGTCCTGGAGCTGGAGATAGACCCGTTCGCGCATGTCGCCGGCGATGGGCGAGTCGGAGTCGTCGATGGCCTGGTTCTCGCACTTGGGGCAGCGCAGGGTCGCGGTGAGGTCGCGGTAGCGCTGCTCGGTGACCGGGTCATCGAACTCGCGAACCTCCACCGCCGCCTGGCCCAGGGTGGGCCACAGCAACAGGGCACACAGCAGCAGTCGGGTGATCAGCGCCATCTTTCCACCTCCGGCAGTATCGTCTCGCGCACGTCCTCCGGCCGGATGTAGCCGGTATGGTGATAGCGGATGATGCCCTCGCGATCGACCAGGAAGGTCTCCGGGGCCCCGTAGACGCCCAGCTCGAAGCCCAGGCTGCCCTCCGGGTCGAAGATGTTGACCTCGAAGGGGTTGCCGAACTCGGTGAGGAACTCGCGTCCCTTCTCCCGGGTATCCTTGTAGTCGACCCCCACCAGGCGCACGCCGCGATCGGCGAGGTCGAGCAGCTGCGGCATCTCCTGCTTGCAGGTCGGGCACCATTCGCCCCAGACGTTGACCAGGGTGACCTCGCCCTCGAGCAGGGAAGCATCCACCACCCGCTCGGGATCCTCGAGGGTGGTGAGCTCGAAGGCCGGAAACTCCCGGGCCATCAGCGCCGAGTCGCGCTCGAAGGGATTGATCGACAATCCCATGTAGAGGAAGGCGCCGAGCACCAGGAAGCCGACCAGCGGCAGGAGCAGCAGCAGGCGACGCTTCATGTGGTGGCCTCCCGAGGCTCGGCAGCCACCGCGCGTTCCGGGTCGCGGGCCGTCACGGCGCGACGATAGCGCCGATCCGCCACGGCCAGCACGCCGCCGAAGGCCATCAGCAGCGCCCCCAGCCACAGCCAGCGCACGAAGGGCTTGTACTGGATGCGCATCGCCCAGCTGCCGTCTTCCAGGTCCTCGCCCATGGCGACGTAGAGGTCGCGGAACAGGCCGGGGCGCAGCGCGACCTGAGTCATCGGCATGCCACGGGCGATGTAGAGGCGCTTCTCGGGGGTCATGGTGAAGCTGCGCTGGCTGTCGCCGCGGCGCACCTCGATCTCGGCGGTGTCCGCCAGGTAGTTCGGCCCACGCCGGTTGGCGAGCTCGGTCATGGTGAAGGTGTAACCGACCACCTCGACGCTGTCGCCCACGCCCATGCGCACGTTGCGCTCGATGGCGTAGTTGGAGACCACGGTGACGCCGATGATGGTCACCGCGATGCCCAGATGGCCGAGGATCATGCCCCAGTAGGCCAGGGAGAGGCGCCTGATGCCGGCCACGCGGCCGGCGGAGTGCCGGGACTTGGCCCAGAGGTCGCGGGCCATGGGCAGCACGATCCACAGGGCGATAACGACGCCCAGGCTCACCTTGAGGTTCCACTCGCCGCGATAGAGCAGCGGGGCAACCGCGCCGATCGCCAGGGCCGCCAGGCCGGCGAGCCAGCTGCGCCGGAAGAGGTCACGGGCCGGGGTATGCTTCCAGCGCGCCAGGGGACCCAGCCCCATGAACAGGCAGAGCACCACCGTCAGCGGCACGAAGAGGGCATTGAAGTAGGGGGGGCCCACGCTGATCTTGCCGAGGTTCAGGGCATCGAGCAGCAGCGGGTAGACCGTGCCGAGCAGCACCGTGACGGTCATGATCACCAGCAGGATGTTGTTGATCAGCAGCAGGGCGTCACGGGAGAGCCAGCTGAAGCCGACCTGGTGGCTGACCCGTGGGGCGCGCAGGGCGAACAGCAGCAGCGAGAGCCCCACGGTGATGCCCAGCAGCACCAGGATGAAGAGCCCGCGGGAGGGATCGTTGGCGAAGGCATGCACCGAGGTGAGCACGCCCGAGCGCACCAGGAAGGTGCCCATCAGCGACAGCGAGAAGGTGGTGATCGCCAGCAGCACCGTCCAGCTCTTGAAGGCGCCGCGCTTCTCGGTCACCGCCAGGGAGTGGATCAGCGCCGTGCCGGCCAGCCAGGGCAGCAGCGAGGCGTTCTCGACCGGGTCCCAGAACCACCAGCCGCCCCAGCCCAGCTCGTAGTAGGCCCACCAGCTGCCCAGGGCGATGCCCACGGTGAGGAAGGCCCAGGCGATATTGGTCCAGGGCCGCGCCCAGCGGGTCCAGGCCGCATCCAGGCGCCCGCCCAGCAGGGCGGCGATGGCGAAGGCGAAGACCACCGAGAAGCCCACGTAGCCCATGTAGAGCATCGGCGGGTGGACGATCAGGCCAAAGTCCTGCAGCAGCGGATTGAGGTCGGCGCCGTCCTGGGGGACGTTGGGCAGCAGCCGCTCGAAGGGGTTGGAGGTGATCAGCACGAAGGCCAGGAAGCCGACGCTGACCAGCCCCATCACGCCCATCACCCTCGCCAGCATGTCGCGGGGCAGCTCCCGCGAGAAGCGGCTCACCGCGAAGCTCCAGCCGGCCAGGATCAGGCTCCACAGCAGCACCGACCCCTCGTGGTTGCCCCACACGGCGCTGGCCTTGTAGTACCAGGGCAGCATCGAGTTGGAGTTGTTGGCCACGTTGGCCACGCTGAAGTCGTCCAGCAGGTAGCTGGCGGTCAGGCAGGCGTAGGCGATGGCCAGGAAGAGGAACTGGCCGGTGGCCATGGGCCGCGCGTAGGCCATCCACAGCGGGCGGCGCGTGGCCGCCCCGGCGAGTGGCATCACGCCCTGGACCAGTGCCATCAGCAGGGCAATGATCAGGGCATAGTGGCCGATCTCAGGGATCATCAGGGTCTGCATGGGCACTCCGCTCAGTTGGTCCGGCCGTCGCCGCTGTCTTCCGCCTGGGCTTCCACCTTCTTGCCCACCTCCTCGGCCTTGGCCTGGTAGTCCTCCGGCGAATAGCCAGCCTCCTCCAGGGCCTGGGCCACCTCGGGGGGCATGTAGTTCTCGTCGTGACGCGCCAGCACCTGGTCGGCTCGCAGCCAGCCGTCCTGCTGGAGTTCGCCGACCACCACCACGCCCTGCCCCTCGCGGAACAGGTCGGGGAGGATGCCGCTGTAGCGTACCTCGAGGTCGTCGACATAGTCGGTGACAGTGAACGTCACCTCGAGGCTCTCCTTGTCGCGATCCACCGAGCCCTCCTTGACCATGCCGCCGGCGCGGATCTGCCGTTCCAGGGGAGCATCCCCGGCAGCGATCTGCACCGGGCTGAAGAAGAGGTTGATGTTGCTGCGCAGGGCGTAGAGGGTCAGGCCCACGGCGATGGCGGCCAGCGAGACCAGCCCCAGGATAACGAACAGCTTCTGCTTGCGTTTAGCTCTCACGGGCATGGCCCTCTCGATGTGAAACCGGTGTCGCGGCGGCGTCCGATGCGCCGTGGTGCTGCGCGCGACGCGCCCGGCGCCGCAGGTCACGCAGCAGCGCTCGACGCTCGGCGCGGGCATGGAGCACCACGCCCACCAGCAGCAGCCCGGTGACGCCCCAGGACGCCCAGACATAGACGCCATGGCCGCCCATGGCCAGGAAGGCCGACAGGGAATCGAACGCCATCAGCTCACCTCCCCGGCCAGCTCACGCACCCAGCGCTTGCTCGCTTCGCGACGCAGGATCTCGCTGCGGGTGCGCATCAGGGTCACCGCGATGAAGAAGGAGTAGAAGCCCAGCACCATGATCAGCAGCGGCGCCCACATCTCCACCGGCATGGCCGGACGCGAGGTGACGCTGAAGGTGGCCGGCTGGTGGAGGGTGTACCACCAGTCCACCGAGTACTTGATGATGGGGATGTTGATCACGCCGACCATGGCCAGTACGGAGGCGGCCCGGGAGGCGCTGTCGCGACTGGAGAAGGCGCCGCGCAGGGCGATGACACCGAAGTAGAGGAACAGCAGGATGAGCATCGAGGTGAGACGCGCGTCCCACATCCACCAGGTGCCCCAGGTCGGCACGCCCCACACCGCGCCGGAGAACAGCGCCACGAAGGTCATGGCGGCACCCAAGGGGGCCATCATCGCCGCCGCCATGTCGGCGATCTTGATCTTCCAGACCATGAAGATGACGCCGGCCACCGCCATGCTGACGAAGATCGACTGGGCCAGGAAGGCCGCCGGCACGTGCACGTAGATGATGCGGAAGCTGTTGCCCTGCTGGTAGTCCGCCGGGGCGAAGGCCAGCCCCCAGGCGCTGCCGACCAGGATCAGCACCGCCGCCGCCCCCCAGAACCAGGGCTGCAGGCGCGTGCTGATGGCGTAGAACCACTTGGGTGATCCGAGCTTGTGTATGAAGGCCCACATGCCGATTGTCGTCCTCAACCGTTGATACTGATGCGCAGTGACGCCGCGATCGCCCAGGGGGCGAGGCTCAGCGCCACTGCCAGGAGCGCCCCCAGGATGGCCAGGTGCGCCGAGACGCCATCGCCGAGGATGGCCGCCTGCACGGCCCCGGCGCCGAAGATCAGCACCGGGATATAGAGGGGCAGCACCAGCAGCGACAGCAGCACGCCGCCCCGCGAGAGCCCCACGGTCAGCGCCGCCCCGATGGCGCCGATCAGGCTCAGGCTGGCACTGCCCAGCGCCAGCGACAGTGCCAGCACCGCATAGCTGCCTGCCGGCAGCGACAGCAGGATGCCCAGCAGCGGTGCCATCAGTGCCAGCGGCAGGCCGGTGAGCAGCCAGTGCACCGCCACCTTGGCCAACGCCAGCGCCGGCAGCGGCTGGGGCGAGAGCAGCAGCTGCTCCAGGGAGCCATCGTCGTAGTCGCTGCGAAACAAGCTGTCCAGGGAGAGCAGCGCCGCGAGCAGCGCCGCCACCCACAGCAGGCCCGGGGCGATGGTCGCCAGCAGCTCCGGGTCCGGCGAGATGCCGATCGGGAACAGGGTGATCACCAGGGCGAAGAACACCAGCGGGTTGAGCACCTCGCTGCGCCGGCGCATCATCAGCACCAGGTCACGCTTCAGCGTCGCTCGAATTGCGACCCCGGCACCGCCCTCGGGTTCCCGGAACAGCGGCATGTCACCCGGCTCCTGCGCCAAGCGTGACTCAGAGTGTGGCATCGTCGCCCCCCTGCCCCAACCGGATGCGCCGCAGTGCCGGAGAGTCGGCCAATTCGTGGTGGGTGGTGACCAGCACGCAGCCGCCGCGCCGGGCATGGGCCGCCAGGCGCCCCTCGAGGGCCGCCACGCCGTCGCGATCGATGGCGGTGAAGGGCTCGTCGAGCACCCAGAGCGGACGCGGAATCAGCTCCAGCCGGGCCAGGGCCACCCGGCGCTGCTGGCCGGCGGAGAGCTGGCCGGCGGGCAGGTCCTCGAAGCCGGCGAGCCCCACGGCCGAGAGCGCCGAGAAGCGCGCGGCCTCATCATCGGGCTCGCCCGCCAGGGCCTGGTACCAGGCCAGGTTCTCTAGTGGCGTCAGCGCCGCCTTGACCCCCGGCGCATGGCCCAGGTAGAGCAGGTTGGCCAGGAAGTCCTGGCGCGTGCGTCGCATGGGGTGGTCGTTCCAGTAGAGCTCTCCCTGAAAGTCGGCCAGCTGCCCGGAAAGGATCTTCAGCAGGGTGGTCTTGCCGCTGCCGTTGGGGCCTTCCACACGCACGATCTCGCCGGCATGGATGTCCAGGTCAAGGTCTCTGAACAGCCAGCGATCGTCCCGCTCACAGGCCAGCTTTCGGGCTTGCAGCCGCAGGCTCAAGGCACTCTCCCGGCATGGGTAATTTCGCCCGGAACTCTACACGGAAAGGGCCCTGGCTACCAGTCGAGCCGTCTGCGTCAGCCGGTCGCACTTGCCCTGGATCAAGCCTTGCGTGGACAGCCATCCCTTGCCAGATTCCGGCCCCCTGCTATGCTCGTGAAACACTGTACGTATCGACAGGTTTCGACGACAGGGGAGACATCGCATGCCCAACGTCACACCGCAGTACCTGGAGCGCCGCCGCAACCTTCCGCTGGCCCAGGCCTGGGCGGCCATCGAGGCGGACGACCTGACCGAGATCCCGCTGCTCGGCCGCGTCTCGGCGGGAATGCCCATCGAGGCCTGCCCCGAGGCCGGCAGCATCCAGGTACCCACGCGCATGGTGCGCCGCAACACCTATGCCCTGCGAGTGCGCGGCGACTCCATGGTCGATTGCAACATCTTCGACGGGGATGTGATCATCATCGAGCGCCGCGAGAGTGCCGAGAACGGCGAGACCGCGGTGGTGATGATCAACGATCAGGAGGTCACCCTGAAGAAGCTCTACATCGAGAAGTCAGGCGTGCGCCTGCAGCCGGCCAACGAGCGCATGGCCCCCATCTACCTGCGCAACGACGACATCCAGGTGATCGGCCTGGTGATGGGCGTGGTGCGTCAGGCGGAGCTGGCCGCCTGATGCGCTATCCGGTACCCGACCTGCTGCCCGGAGAGTGGCGGGAAACCGAGACCGACGTCGAGCGCAGCCGCTTTATCACCTGGCTCTGCCATTCGCCGGATACGGCCGCCTTCGAGGCACTGCTGGCCGAGGCACGCCGAACCCACCCCGGCGCCAGCCACCACTGCAGCGCCTTCATCGCCGGCCCACCCGGCGAGCAGACCGCCATCGGATTCTCCGACGACGGCGAGCCCGGCGGCACCGCCGGGCGTCCCATGTTCCAGGTGCTGGAGGGCGCCGGCCTCGGCGAGGTGGGCTGCGTGGTCACGCGCTACTTCGGCGGCACCAAGCTCGGCACCGGGGGCCTGGCGCGCGCCTACTCCCGCGCCGTGGCCGAGGGCCTGGAGGCCCTGCCGCGCCGCACGGTGGTCGAGCGCACTCCGCTGCGCCTGCGGGTCGACTTCGCCGGCGAGGCCGAGGCCCGCGCCTGGCTGGCCGGCCAGGAGGTGCCGGTCGAGCAGGCCGAGTACGGCGCCGACGGCGTGCGGCTCACGGTGGGCTGGCCAAGCGACGCCCCTGCCGACCTGACCGCCCTCGAGACACGCCTGCGGGGCCGGCTCGCATTGCTGGACGATTGACTCCGCCAGCACGAGGAACGGCGCCCGAGGGCGCCTCACCCCAGATACTTGATCATCACCCCGGCGGCCACCGCCGAACCGATCACCCCGGCCACGTTGGGCCCCATGGCGTGCATCAGCAGGAAGTTGTGGGGGTTGGACTCCAGCCCCACCTTGTTGGCCACCCGCGCCGCCATGGGCACCGCCGAGACCCCGGCGGCCCCGATCAGCGGGTTGATCGGCATCTTGCTCATCACGTTCATCAGCTTGGCCATCAGCACCCCGGCGGCGGTGCCGATGCCGAAGGCCACGATGCCCAGGCCGAGGATCCCCAAGGTCTCCACCGCCAGGAAGCTGTCGGCCATCAGCTTGGAGCCCACCGAGAGGCCCAGGAAGATGGTCACGATGTTGATCAGCGCGTTCTGGGCCGTGTCCGAGAGCCGCTCCACCACGCCACACTCGCGCATCAGGTTGCCGAAGCAGAACATCCCCAGCAGCGGCGCCGCATCCGGCAGGAAGAAGGCCACCAGCAGCAGGATCGCGATCGGGAAGACCACCTTCTCGAGCTTCGACACCGGCCGCAGCTGGGTCATGGTGATCTCGCGCTCCCGCTTCGAAGTGAGAAGCTTCATGATCGGCGGCTGGATGAGCGGAACCAGCGCCATATAGGCATAGGCGGCCACGGCGATGGCACCCAGCAGCTCCGGGGCCAGCACGCTCGACACATAGATCGAGGTGGGGCCGTCGGCACCGCCGATGATGCCGATGGCGGCGGCCTGGTTGAGCGAGAAGTCCATCACGCCCAGGGCCGAGAGCCCTACCGCGCCGAACAGGGTGGCGAAGATGCCGAACTGGGCCGCCGCGCCCAGGAACAGGGTACGCGGGTTGGCCAGCAGCGGGCCGAAGTCGGTCATCGCCCCCACGCCCATGAAGATCACCAGCGGGGCGATGCCCGAGGCGATGGCCACGGCGTAGAAGCTGTAGAGCATGCCGTCGCCGTAGCCGACGCCGACCGCCACGTCGCGGGCGGCACGCAGCGCCTCCGGCGAGGCCCCGTCATGGGCCAGCCCCTTGAGGGTCTGGCGCCACGTCTCGGCGTCGGCCAGCGGGTCCAGGCTCGCACCGAGGGCGGTCCCGAGCTGCTGGAGCACGGCGGGCCTGGCCACCTCGATGGCCTGGTCCAGCGCCGACAGCGCCAGGCCCGCCTCGGGAATGTTGGCCAGGATGCCGCCGAAGCCGATCGGCACCAGCAGCAGCGGCTCGAACTTCTTGCGGATCGCCAGGTAGAGCAGCACCAGCCCCACCAGGATCATCACGGCCTGGCCCAGATTCAGGTTGTAGAGCCCCGAGCCGTGCCAGAGTGTCAGTAGTTTCTCCATGAGGGGGCCCTTAGAGCTCGATCAGGACGTCACCGACGGCGACGCTGTCGCCCTCGCTGACCTTGACAGCGGAGACGGTGCCGGCGCCCGTGGCACGCACCTCGGTCTCCATCTTCATGGCCTCGAGGATGATCACCACGTCCCCCGCCTCGACGCTGTCGCCCTCGCGCACGTTGACCTTGAAGATGTTGCCGGCCAGCGGCGCGGTGATCGCCTCACCGCTCGCGGCCGGCGCGGCCTCGGGCTGGGCGGGCGCGGCCTGCTCCTGGACAGCACCGACCTCGCCGCCCTCGGCGACCTCCACCACGTAGGCCTTGCCGTTGACCTTGACGGTGTAGGTCTCGGGGCCGGCCGGCGCCGTGCCCTGGGTGGCCGGGGCCCTGGCCTCGGCCTTCGCCGGCAGGCTGGCACTGGCGTCGGGGGTCTCCTTCCCGGGGGCCTGGGGCGCGGGCTCGAAGGCGTCGGGGTTGTCGCGGTTCTTGAGAAACTTCAGGCCGATCTGCGGGAAGAGCGCATAGGTCAGCACGTCGTCGATCTCGCGCTCGCCCTCGGCCAGGCGGATGCCTTCGGCCTTGGCCTTCTCCTTGAGCTCGGCGGTCAGACGGTCCATCTCCGGCTCCAGCCGGTCGGCGGGGCGGCAGGTGATCGGCTCGCCCCCCTCCAGCACGCGCGCCTGAAGCTCCTTGTTGAACGGCGCCGGGGCGGCACCGTACTCGCCCTTGAGCAGCGCCTGGACCTCCTTGGAGATCGACTTGTAGCGCTCGCCCATCATCACGTTCATCACCGCCTGGGTGCCGACGATCTGCGAGGTGGGGGTGACCAGCGGGATAAAGCCCAGATCTTCCCGTACCCTGGGAATTTCCTTCAGAACATCGTCGAGCTTGTCGCCGGCGCCCTGCTCCTTGAGCTGGCCTTCCATGTTGGTGAGCATGCCGCCCGGCACCTGGGCGATCAGGATGCGCGAGTCGATGCCCTTCAGCGAGCCCTCGAAGGCGGCGTACTTCTTGCGCACCTCGCGGAAGTAGGCGGCGATCTCCTCGAGCAGCTCGAGGTCCAGGCCGGTGTCGCGCTCGGTGCCCGCCAGGATGGCCACCACCGACTCGGTGGGGCTATGGCCATAGGTCATGGACATCGAGGAGATGGCGGTATCGACGTTGTCGATGCCCGCCTCTGCGGCCTTGAGGGCGGTGGCGGTGGACATGCCGGTGGTGGCGTGGCACTGCATGTGGATGGGGATGTCCACGGCGGCCTTGAGCTTGGTGACCAGCTCATAGGCATCGTAGGGCTTGAGCAGGCCGGCCATGTCCTTGATGGCCAGGGAGTCGGCGCCCATGGCGGCGATGGTCTTGCCGAGCTCGACCCAGCCGTCCAGGGTGTGCACCGGGCTCACGGTATAGGAGAGCGTGCCCTGGGCGTGCCCCTCGACCTTGCGGACCGCCTGGATGGCCCGCTCGAGGTTGCGCGGGTCGTTCATGGCATCGAAGACGCGGAAGACGTCGACGCCGTTGGTCCTGGCCCGCTCGACGAAACGGTCCACCACGTCATCGGCGTAGTGGCGGTAGCCGAGCAGGTTCTGGCCGCGCAGCAGCATCTGCTGGGGGGTGTTGGGCATGGCCGCCTTCAACGCCCGTATCCGCTCCCACGGATCCTCGCCGAGGTAGCGGATACAGGCGTCGAAGGTGGCCCCGCCCCAGGACTCCAGCGACCAGAAGCCGACGCGGTCGAGCTTCTCGGCGATGGGCAGCATGTCATCGAGGCGCATGCGGGTGGCGAACAGCGACTGGTGGGCATCGCGCAGGACGACATCGGTGATGCCAAGCGGGCGTGTCTTGTCAGTCATGGTCGTGACCTTGTCGTTATGGATGGAAGGGGAAAGGGGGAGTCGCCTCAGCGGCGGTGGCGGCGGCGATAGCGATGCACCGCGGCGGTGATGGCGACCATCACGTCATCGTCCTGGCGAGGCGCCGGCGGGCGGCGGTTGCCGGTCGCGGCAGGCGCGGGCGGCTCGGGGAAGAAGCGACCGATGGCCTTGGACATCAGGGTGGTGACGATCACCAGCACGGTAAGAAAAACAAAGACAAAGCCCATGCCGAGCCCCATCAGGGCAAGCCCCTCGTTGAGCAGCTGCGTGTCCTGCATGCGAATTCTCCTGCTTCTTGCGCTTAGTTGGGCTCGATCTCACGAGAAAACCCGGCTTGCGCATTTTTTAGGATGCTATAACCTGCCACATCCCCGACAGATTGCAATGGCGTCATGGTGGAAGTCAGCGTTGTTAATTTACTACATAACGGGCGGATCGGCCTAGCGCCCATGGAGGGAGTCATCGATGCGGTGACTCGCGACCTCCTGACCCGCACCCCCGGTTTCGACTGGGTGGTGACAGAATTCGTGCGCGTGGTGGACGCCCGCCTGCCGCCCCGCGTCTTCCATCGGCACTGCCCGGAACTGGCGCGCCCCGGCGTCACTACGCCGAGTGGCGTCCCCGTGCAGTTGCAACTGCTGGGCTCCGACCCGGAGGCCCTCGCGGCCAATGCCCGCCAGGCCCTGAGCCTCGGCGCCACCGGCCTGGACCTCAATTTCGGCTGCCCGGCCAAGCTGGTCAACCGTCACGATGGCGGCGCCTCGCTGCTGCGTGACCCGCGACGGGTTCACGCCGCCGTGTCGGCGGTGTCCCGGGCCGTGGGCGACGAGATCCCGGTGACGGCCAAGATTCGCCTGGGCTTCTCCGATCGCCGCCTGGCCCTGGCCTGCGCCCTGGCCACCCAGGACGCCGGCGCCCGGCGCCTGGTGGTCCATGGCCGTACCCGCGACGAGGGCTACCGCCCGCCGGCCCACTGGGAGTGGATCGGCCGCATCCACCAGCGCCTCTCCATCCCGGTGGTCGCCAACGGCGACATCTGGACCCTGGAGGACTACTGGAAGGCCCGCACCCTCTCCGGGTGTCGCGACGTGATGCTCGGCCGCGGCGCCCTGGCCGACCCCTGGCTGGCGGCACGCATCCGCCATTGGCAGGCAACCGGTAAGCAATTGCCCGACACGCCCTGGCAGGCCCGGGCACAGATCCTCGTCGACTTTGCTGCATTGCAGCGTAGCACACTTCCGGCGCGCGTCGTCACTGCCCTGATCAAGCAGTGGCTCAACCATATGCGCCAGCGCGACCACGAGGCGGCCCGCCGCTTCCAGGCCGTGAAGCGGTTGCGCGACCTGGACGACCTGCTGGCGGGCCTCGAGCTCCCTCTCCCCGATCACGCCGGCCATCGCGCCGAGATGGCCTGACGCGGATCACCAGCAGGCGACAGGCGCCCACAAAAAAGAGGCGCTCGTCGCATCACGACGGCGCCTCAAACGATCGCCGGGTCGGCACGCGAGACGCGCCGACCCGGCTAGCAGCAGCACACTGCCCCCGACACACCGATGGAAGACTCGGATCAGCGGGCCCGGAAAGCAGAAGACCCGCCCTCGCAGGGAGGACGGGTCGAGATCTGGCGCGCCCGGGAGGATTCGAACCTCCGACCACCTGATTCGTAGTCAGGTACTCTATCCAGCTGAGCTACGGGCGCGTAAGGCAACAAGCAGGTTCGTTGCGGGGATCAATCAAGCGCTACACCGCCGATCACATCCGAAGTGAAGGTGGCGCGCCCGGGAGGATTCGAACCTCCGACCACCTGATTCGTAGTCAGGTACTCTATCCAGCTGAGCTACGGGCGCTTGACCTTCGCGTGACGACAATGGCGGAGAGGGAGGGATTCGAACCCTCGAAGAGGCTATAAACCCCTTACTCCCTTAGCAGGGGAGCGCCTTCAGCCACTCGGCCACCTCTCCCTCATCGACACGGTGCGTATCCTACCGTTTTAGAAGGCCATTGTCCAGCAACCCGGGCAATTTTTCGCCCTGGCCCCGCGATGGCGCTCCCGCTTCGCGCACCGGCCGCGTGCTAGTCATCGCTCTCGAGACCGGAATCGGCCTTCTCGCGCTGGATGCGCTGGTAGATCTCCTCGCGATGCACGGCGACATCCTTCGGGGCATTGACGCCGATGCGGACCTGATTGCCCTTGACGCCAAGGACGGTCACGGTGATGTCGTCACCGATCATCAGGGTTTCGCCGACACGGCGGGTCAGGATGAGCATGACTGATCTCCTTCTCAGACTTCTGGCTACGGGATGCTCGCCGGCAGGGACGACGAAGTTACATTGTGCGACAAGTCGTCGTCCCTGACCAATGGCGCCGACCCATGAGACGCCCGCGCCACGTTGAAAGGAAGCCCTGTGGCACGGGGGTCGCGGCCTTCCCTACAAGCGTAGAAGGTGTCGTCGCCCCGAGAGAGCCTTATTCGGCCTCGATGTCGCTCTTGTCGAGGCCGAAGGCCTTGTGCAGCGCCTTGACCGCCAGCTCCATGTGCTTCTCGTCGATCACCACGGAGATCTTGATCTCGGAGGTGGAGACCATGCGAATGTTGATGTTCTCGTCGGCCAGCACGCGGAAGAACTTCGAGGCCACCCCGGCATGGGAGCGCATGCCCACCCCGACCAGCGAGACTTTGGCGATGTTGTCGTCCCCGCGCAGATCGCCGCCCCCCAGGTCGGGGATCACCTGCTCCTGGAGGATCTTCATGGTCTGCTTGTAGTCGCCCTTGGCCACCGTGAAGGTGAAATCGGTGTAGTCACCGGCCGGTGCCACGTTCTGGACGATCATGTCGACCTCGATGTTGGCATCGGCGATCGGCCCCAGGATGCGCGAGGCCACGCCCGGCACGTCGGGGGTGTTGAGCAGGGTCAGCTTGGCTTCGTTGGCGGTGAAGGCGATGCCGGAGATCAGCGGTTCTTCCATGGAATCCTCGTCTTGGTCGGAGTCTGCAACGATCAGGGTGCCGGGGCCATCCTCGAAGCTGGACAGCACGCGCAGCGGGACATTGTACTTGCCGGCGAACTCGACGGCGCGAATCTGCAGGACCTTGGAGCCCAGGCTCGCCAGTTCCAGCATCTCCTCGACGGTGATGGTGTCGAGACGCTGGGCCCTGGAGCAGACCCGTGGATCGGTGGTGTAGACGCCGTCGACGTCGGTATAGATCTGGCACTCGTCCGCCTTCAGCGCCGCTGCCAGCGCCACGCCGGTGGTATCGGAGCCGCCGCGGCCGAGGGTGGTGATGTTGCCCTCCTCGTCGACGCCCTGGAAGCCGGCGACCACCACCACCTGACCGTCGTCCAGATCGGCCTGCAGCTCATCGGTCTCGATGCGCTGGATGCGCGCCTTAGTGTGGGCACTGTCGGTCCGGATGCCCACCTGGGAACCGGTATAGGAGGTCGCCGGCACGCCGATCTTGTGGAGGGCCATGGCCAGCAGCGAGATGGTCACCTGCTCGCCGGTGGAGACCAGCATGTCCATCTCGCGCGGCGTCGGCTCGTCGTTGATCTCGTTGGCCATGCCGATCAGGCGATTGGTCTCGCCGCTCATGGCGGAGACCACGACGACGACCTGGTGGCCGTTGTCGCGAAAGCCCTTGACCTTCTCGGCCACGGCCTTGATGCGCTCCACGGAGCCCACCGAGGTGCCGCCGAATTTCTGTACGTATAGTGCCATATGCCGATTTCCCTCGTGCGTCGAGTGCGAATCGCGCTCGGATGAGTGAAAGGTGAGTGAAGATGACGAGGGCCGAGGCATCGCTGCCGCCGGCCCTGGTAGCCCTTACTGGAGCCGCTCCTCGACCCAGGCCGGCACGCCGTCCAGCGCGCCCGGCAGCGCCGCCACGTCGCTGCCGCCGGCCTGGGCCATGTCGGGCCGGCCACCGCCCTTGCCGCCGACCTGGGCCGCCACGTGGTTGACCAGCTCGCCGGCCTTGACCCGGCCGGTCAGGTCATCGGTGACGCCGGCGATCAGGCTGACCTTGCCGGCCTCGGCATCGGCCACGCCCAGCACCACGATGCCGGAGCCGAGCTTGTTCTTGAGCTGGTCGAGCATGCCGCGCAGCTCCTTGCCGGCCACACCTTCGAGGCGCTTGGCCAGCACCTTGACCCCCTTGACCTCCCTGGCCTCGTTGATCATGTCGTTGCCGGCGGCGCTGGCCAGCTTGGCCTTGAGGCGCTCGAGCTCCTTCTCCAGGGTGCGGTTGCGTTCGAGCAGCGCCTCGACCCGCTCCTCGGCCTGCTCCGGCTTGGCCTTGAGGCGCTCGCCGATGCGATTGAGGCGCACCTCCTGCTCGCGGAACCAGGCCAGCGCCCCCTCGCCGGTGATCGCCTCGATGCGGCGCACGCCTGACGCGATACCCGCCTCGCTGACGATGTGGAAGCAGCCGATGTCGCCGCTGCGCGCCACGTGGGTGCCGCCGCACAGCTCGATGGAGAAGTCGTCGGCACCGATGGTCAGCACCCGCACGCTGTCGGCGTACTTGGCCTCGAACAGCGCCGCGGCGCCCTTGGTCTTGGCCTCATCGAGGCTCATGTGCTGGATCCGGGTCGGTGCGTTGGCCAGGATCTGCTCGTTGACCAGGCGTTCCACCTCGGCCAGCTGCTCCGGGGTCATGGGCTCGAAGTGGCTGAAGTCGAAGCGCAGCCGCTCGGGGGTGACCAGCGAGCCCTTCTGCGCCACGTGGTCGCCGAGCACCAGGCGCAGCGCCTTGTGCATCAGGTGGGTTGCGGAGTGGTTGCGCACCGTGGCCGCGCGCAGGCTGGCGTCGACCCGCGGGTGGACCTCGGCGCCCACCGCCAGCGTGCCCTCGAGCAGCACGCCATGGTGCAGGTGGTGGCCAGCCTGCTTCTGGGTGTCGGTGACCAGGAAGCGCCCCCCCTCCAGCTCCAGGTAGCCGGTATCGCCCACCTGGCCGCCGGACTCGCCATAGAAGGGCGTGCGGTCGAGCACCACGACGCCTCGCTGCTCCTGCTCGAGCCGCGCCAGGGGATTGCCCTCCCGATCGACCAGGGCGGTGACGGTGGCGCGATCCTCCAGCAGGTCATGGCCGGTGAAGGCGGTCTCGCCCTCGAGGTCCAGAGCGGCACCGTAGTCGGCGCCGAACTGACTGGCCGCGCGGGCGCGCTCCCGCTGGGCTTCAAGCTCGCGCTCGAAGCCGGCCTCGTCGAGGCTCACGCCACGCTCGCGGCAGACATCGGCGGTCAGATCAAAGGGAAAGCCGTAGGTGTCATAGAGCTTGAAGACCGTCTCGCCGGGCAGGGTATCGCTCTCGAGGCCGGCCAGGGCTTCCTCGAGCAGGCCCATGCCGTGTTCCAGGGTACGGGCGAACTGCTCCTCCTCCTTGAGCAGCACGCGCTCGATCTGGTGGCGCGCCTCGCGCAGCTCCGGATAGGCGGCGCCCATCTCCACGTCCAGCGCGCCCACCAGCTTGTGGAAGAAGTTGCCGCGCGC
The DNA here is from genome assembly GCF_030010555.1 of Halomonas rhizosphaerae. Taxonomy (GTDB): domain Bacteria; phylum Pseudomonadota; class Gammaproteobacteria; order Pseudomonadales; family Halomonadaceae; genus Halomonas; species Halomonas rhizosphaerae. The sequence goes on along the minus strand of NZ_JASCQP010000011.1, from coordinate 141,457 downwards.
ACCCAGCTTGTGACCGTGGCGGATGGCACGACGGATGATCCGGCGCAGCACATAGCCGCGCCCCTCGTTGGCGGGCAACACGCCGTCGGCGATCAGGAAGGCGCAGGACCGGATGTGATCGGCGATCACCCGCAGCGACGGCGTGGAAGTGTCGGCATGGCCGGTGGCGCGGGCCGCGGCCTCGAGCAGGTTCTGAAAGAGGTCGATCTCGTAGTTGGAGTGCACACCCTGCATCACCGCGGCGATGCGCTCCAGGCCCATGCCGGTATCGATAGAGGGCTTGGGCAGCGGGTGCAGGGTACCGGCCGCGTCACGGTCGAACTGCATGAACACCAGGTTCCAGATCTCGATGTAGCGGTCGCCGTCCTCCTCGGGGCTCCCCGGGGGGCCACCCCATACCTCGGGGCCGTGATCGAAGAAGATCTCGGAGCTCGGCCCGCAGGGGCCGGTGTCGCCCATCTGCCAGAAATTGTCCTCGTCGAGCCTGGAGAAGCGCTCGGGGTCGATGCCCATCTCGTCCTTCCAGATGCGCTCGGCCTCGTCGTCGCTGACGTGCACGGTGACCCACAGCTTTTCCTTCGGCAGGCCCAGGGTCTCGGTGAGGAATTCCCAGGCAAAGCGGATGGCATCGCGCTTGAAGTAGTCGCCGAAGCTGAAGTTGCCCAGCATCTCGAAGAAGGTGTGGTGGCGGGCGGTATAGCCGACGTTGTCCAGGTCGTTGTGCTTGCCGCCGGCGCGCACGCAGCGCTGAGACGAGGCCGCACGCACGTAGGGACGGGGGTCGCGCCCCAGGAAGACGTCCTTGAACGGTACCATGCCGGCATTGGTGAACAGCAGGGTCGGGTCGTTGCCGGGAACCAGTGAGCTGGAGGGCACGACGGTATGGCCGTGTGCCTCGAAGTAACTCAGAAAGGCCTGTCTGATGTCTGCGCTTTTCATGGGGTATCCGTGGCGATGAACGGGGTGACCCGGCGGGCGACGCTGGCTCGAGGCGGGTACCACGACGCGCGGTCTCCAGCCGCATCGTGGTGCCGCGGGATGCCACCCGGGGCGTTCGCAAAGGAAGCCATTATAGCGCAGTTGTCAAGGGACTGAAGGGGCGCCAGCGCCAGCACCCCTCATGGCTGATGCGGGGGCTGACCTGGAGGACTACTGATCTGGTGTCGAATCCCAGGCGTGCTCCAGGGCGTGGCGCACCTGGTCGAAGTCGAAGCCGCGTTGGGCCAGGAAGCGCTCGCGGCGGGCGCGCTCGCGGGGCGACTCGCCGGGTCCGGTGAAGCGCCTCGAGAGCGCCTCGCAGGCCAGGGCGAGCCAGTCGCCCTCGCCGGCCTGCTCGCTCTCGGCGAAGGCGTGACGGACCGCCTCCCGGTCGAGGCCGCGTCGCTCCAGCTCCAGCCGGATCTTCAGCGGCCCCTGGCCCCGCAGGATGCGTGAGCGCAGGAAACTCTCGGCGAAGCGGGCGTCAGACTGCAGCCCCTGCTCGGCCAGGTCGTTCAGGCACTCGGCGATGCGCTCGGGCGCGTAGCCCTTGGCCGCCAGGCGCTCGGCCAGCTCCTGGCGCGAGTGCTCCCGCCGGGCCAGCAGGCGAATGGCATCGTCCCGGGGCGACGACTCGCTGCCGGAGGACTGTCCCAGCATGCCTTATGGCTGGTCGTCGTCGCGGCCGGCCTCGGCGGTGAGCGCCTCGTCAACGGCCTGCTCCTTCTTGGGCTCCACCGGGGCGAGCAGCTGGGCGCGGATCTGGCTCTCGATCTCCTCCATCACCGCCGGGTTGTCCTCAAGGAACTGGGCGGCGTTGGCCTTGCCCTGGCCGATCTTGTTGCCCTGGTAGCTGTACCAGGCCCCCGCCTTGTCAACCAGCTTGCACTGCACACCCAGGTCGACCACCTCCCCGGCATGGTAGATCCCCTTGCCGTAGAGGATCTGGAACTCCGCCTGGCGAAACGGCGGCGCGACCTTGTTCTTGACCACCTTGACCCGGGTCTCGTTGCCGGTGACCTCGTCACCCTGCTTGACCGAACCGGTGCGGCGGATGTCCAGGCGCACGCTGGAGTAGAACTTGAGCGCATTGCCGCCGGTGGTGGTCTCGGGGCTGCCGAACATCACGCCGATCTTCATGCGGATCTGGTTGATGAAGACCACCATGCAGTTGGCGTTCTTGATATTCCCGGTGATCTTGCGCAGGGCCTGGGACATCAGGCGCGCCTGCAGGCCGACGTGGGAGTCGCCCATCTCGCCCTCGATCTCGGCCCGCGGGGTCAGTGCCGCCACCGAGTCGATGATGATCACGTCGACACCGCCGGAGCGCACCAGCATGTCGCAGATCTCGAGGGCCTGCTCGCCGGTATCCGGCTGGGAGACCAGCAGGTCGTCGAGATTGACGCCGAGCTTCTCGGCATAGCTCGGGTCCAGGGCGTGCTCGGCATCGATGAAGGCGCAGGTCTTGCCCTGCTTCTGGGCCTGGGCGATCACCGACAGGGTCAGGGTGGTCTTGCCCGAGGATTCGGGTCCGAAGATCTCGACCACCCGGCCCAGCGGCAGGCCGCCGATCCCCAGGGCGATGTCCAGGCCCAGCGAGCCGGTGGAGACCGAGGGCATCACCACGCGCGGGGCGTCGCCCAGGCGCATCACGGTGCCCTTGCCGAACTGGCGGTCGATCTGGGAAAGGGCGGCGTCCAGCGCCTTGCTGCGGTTTTCGTCCTGAGCCATGAAGGAACTCCTGAGAGGTAGCGAATGAAGATGACGATGGCCGGTAACCACTGTATGACTGCACAGTAGTATGGCGAAAAAATCCCGGCGCGACCAGCATTGCAGTCGTGGCAGCACGACCGGACCAGGGGGTCAGTCCGACGCCAGCCGCCGCACCAGGCCGATCAGCGCCTCGCGCACGGCCTGTTCGCGCACCGCTGCCCGGTCGCCCGCGAAGTGGTGGCACGCCGCCTCGACCCGTTCGGTGTCGCCCCAGGCCAGCCAGACGGTGCCTACGGGCTTGTCGGCACTGCCGCCGCCGGGGCCGGCTACCCCGCTGATCGCCACGCCCAGCTCGGCGCCGCTGTCGTGGCAGGCGCCGGCGACCATGGCCTCGACCACCTCGCGACTGACCGCCCCCTGCTCGGCCAGCAGCGCTTCCGACACGCCCAGCAGGCGGGTCTTGGCACCGTTGGCATAGGTCACGTAGCCGGTCTCGAACCAGTCGGAGCTGCCGGCCACGGCGGTGATGGCGCTGGCCACCCCGCCCCCGGTGCAGGACTCGGCCGCGGTGACCGTGATGCCCCGCTCGCGGCACAGTTCGCCAAGACGCTCGGCGAGGGCCACGAGGTCGAGGTCGGCCAGGCGGGAGGCGCGGAGGGACATGGCATGACTCCTGGGCTTTCGCAGCGGCCGAGACGACGTCGGCCGCGCGTGAGCGATGACTTTTCCGTACAATAACGGCTTTGCCAGCGACATGCATGGCGCATTCGACGCCAGCCATCCGTCATCCGTCAGAGCAGGAACCCGATGTCACAGGCCAGTGCCCAGCATACCCCCATGATGAGCCAGTACCTGAAGATCAAGCGCGAGCACCCCGACGTGCTGCTCTTCTATCGCATGGGCGACTTCTACGAGCTGTTCTTCGACGACGCCCGGCGTGCCGCCGCCCTGCTCGACATCACCCTGACCCAGCGCGGCCAGTCCGCCGGCAAGCCGATTCCCATGGCCGGGGTGCCCTACCACAGCGCCGAAGGGTACCTGGCCCGCCTGGTCACTGCCGGCGAGTCGGTGGCGATCTGCGAGCAGATCGGCGACCCGGCCACCAGCAAGGGCCCGGTGGAGCGCCGCGTGGTGCGCATCGTCACCCCCGGCACCCTCTACGACGAGGCGCTGCTGGATGCCCGCCGCGACAACCTGCTGGTCGCCGTGGCCCCGCTCGGCGAGCGCTGGGGGCTGGCCTGGCTGGAGCTCTCCAGCGGTCGCTTCAACGTGCTGGAGGTCGAGGGCGAGGGCGAGATGCTCGCCGAACTCCAGCGCCTCGACCCCGCCGAGCTGCTGGTCGCCGAGAGCCTGGCCCTGCCGGCCGCCCTGGAGGGGCGTCGCGGCCTGCGTCGCCAGAGCGACTGGCTGTTCGACCGCGAGAGCGCGACCCGCACCCTGTGCGACCAGTTTCAGGTCCAGGACCTGCGCGGCTTCGGCTGCGCCCATCTGGAGGCCGCCATCACCGCCGCTGGCGTGCTGGTCGACTATGCCCGGGACACCCAGCGCACGGCCCTGCCCCATGTCACCGCCATCGGCGTGGAGAACCGCGACGATGCCGTGGTGATCGATGCCGCCAGCCGTCGCAACCTGGAGATCGACGTCAACCTCGGCGGAAGCGCCGACAACACCCTGGCCAGCGTGCTCGACACCACCGCTACCGCCATGGGCTCGCGGCTGCTCAAGCGCTGGCTCAATCGCCCGCTGCGCGACCGTGCCCAGGTCGGTGGCCGCCAGGCGGCGGTGGCGCTGCTGCTCGACGACGAGGGTTTCGTGGCACTGCGCGAGTCGCTCAAGGCGATCGGCGACGTGGAACGCATCCTAGCCCGAGTGGCCCTCTACAGCGCGCGCCCCCGCGACCTGGCCCGCCTGCGCGACGCCCTGGTCGCTCTGCCCGACCTCCAGGCCGAGCTCGAGGCCTACGGCGAGGGCAGCACGCTCGACGAGCTCCGCCACCATATCCATCCCTTCCCGTCGCTGGCCGACACCCTGACCCGCGCCCTGGTGGAGAACCCGCCGGTGGTGATCCGTGACGGCGGGGTGATCGCCGAGGGCTTCGACGCCGAACTCGACGAGCACCGCGGGCTCGCCGAGCATGCCGGCGACTACCTGATTCGCCTGGAGACCCGGGAGCGCGAGCGGACCGGGCTGCCCGGCCTCAAGGTGGGCTACAACCGGGTCCACGGCTACTACATCGAGATCCCCCGCGCCCAGGCCCGGGATGCCCCCGTCGACTATGTCCGCCGCCAGACCCTGAAGAATGCCGAGCGCTTCATCATCCCCGAGCTCAAGGAGTTCGAGGACAAGGCCCTCTCGGCAAAGTCCCGCGCCCTGGCCCGCGAGAAGCTGCTCTACGATGGCCTGCTCGACACCCTGAACGCCGAGCTCGCCGCGCTGCAGGGGACCGGCCGGGCGCTGGCGGCACTGGACGTGCTGTGCGCCTTCGCCGAGCGCGCCCGGGCCCTGGACTTCGTGCGTCCGGCGCTGCCCGAGACACCGGGCATCGACATCCGCGGCGGCCGCCACCCGGTGGTCGAACAGGTCACCGAGGCCCCCTTCGTGCCCAACGACCTGGTGCTGGACGATGCGCGCCGCATGCTGGTCATCACCGGCCCCAACATGGGCGGCAAGTCCACCTACATGCGCCAGGCCGCGCTGATCACCCTGCTCGCCCACACCGGCAGCTTCGTGCCGGCGGATGCGGCCGCCATCGGACCGGTGGACCGCATCTTCACCCGCATCGGCTCCTCGGACGACCTGGCCGGCGGGCGCTCCACCTTCATGGTGGAGATGACCGAGACCGCCAGCATCCTGCACAATGCCACCGACGAAAGCCTGGTGCTGATGGACGAGATCGGCCGCGGCACCAGCACCTTCGATGGCCTCTCGCTGGCCTGGGCCAGCGCCGAGCACCTGACTCGCACCCGTGCCTTCACGCTGTTCGCCACCCACTACTTCGAGATGACGGCGCTGGCCGAGCAGGCCGAGGGGGTGGCCAACGTGCACCTGACGGCCGCGGAGCATCGCGACGGGATCGTCTTCATGCACCGGGTGGAGGACGGCCCGGCCAGCCAGAGCTACGGCCTGCAGGTGGCCCAGCTGGCCGGCGTTCCCCAGGGCGTGATCGCCCGCGCCAGACAGAAGCTCGCCACCCTGGAGCAGCAGGAGATCGACCAGGGCAGCCGGCTGCCGTCCGTCACGGCGGGCGACGGGGAGCGGTCGGCCGCGCCCCGCCAGGCCGACCTCTTCGCCAGCACGCCCCACCCGCTGGTCGAGCAACTGGGCGGCCTGGACCCCGACGCACTGTCGCCCCGCCAGGCCCTGGAGCTGCTCTACCGCTGGAAGGAGGCCCTGTGAATGGCCGACAATGGCGCCGAGCTTGGCTTGCGAGGCCACCCCCGCGACGACTAGAATGGCTCGATCAAATCCTGGAAATTATAAGAATTTTCTTTCTTATAACGAATATTGAATCATCGACTACCGGCCGCGCCCTGCCACGGCCAGAGAATGGGAGACTGGCATGACATTCGTCGTCACCGAGAACTGCATCAAGTGCAAGTACACCGACTGTGTCGAGGTCTGCCCGGTGGACTGCTTCTACGAAGGCCCCAACTTCCTGGTGATCCACCCCGACGAGTGCATCGACTGCGCCCTGTGCGAGCCGGAGTGCCCCGCCGAAGCGATCTTCTCGGAGGATGAGCTCCCTGATGGCCAGGAGGCGTTCATCGAGATCAACGCCGAGCTGGCCGAGGTCTGGCCGAATATCAGCGAGAAGAAGGATCCGCCGGAGGATGCCGAGGAGTGGGACGGCAAGCCGGGCAAGCTGGAACTGCTCGAGCGCTGAACCGCCGCCACGGCCGGACACGACGACGCCGGATGTCACATGACATCCGGCGTCGACGTTTCTGCCCTGAGCGAAGAAGGAGAACACTCGGCAAAAAGGCGGCCCGCAGGCCGCCCGCTCCCAGCCGATCCTCGGGCGGCTCCCTCCGCCCGACTCCCGTGATGCCTTCCCTGCCCGGGAGCGGCCTCCTGCCGCACCGAGCGCATCACTTGACGCATCCCGTTGCATCCTGCCGGAAGAGCATCCCCGCTCTCCCACATCCCGAGTGCAGTGTGGCATAGCCGCATTGCAGCACAACCCCGCCCGTAACGCGTCCGCCAGGGACATCCCGGCCCGCCCTGTCAGCGCTGTCTGGGAAAAACCCTTGTAAATCAATGAAATGAAAATACCCGACCCCGTGAAGGGTCGGGCCTTTCCGACGCAGGGATGGCGGATCTCTTCGCTACCCTGTAGGCGATCTCCTACAGGAGGTCACGCAGAAGGCAACGCTGTTCGCTTATTGCCCCTTGATCGCGGTGCGCCCCGGGTACGCCACCTGGCCGTCCAGCTCCTGCTCGATCACCAGCAGCCGGTTGTACTTGGCGACGCGGTCCGAGCGGCTCAGCGAGCCGGTCTTGATCTGCCCGGCGCTGGTGCCCACGGCGAGATCCGCGATGGTGGTGTCCTCGGTCTCGCCGGAGCGATGGGAGATCACCGCGGTAAAGCCGGCATCCTGGGCCATGCGGATCGCCTCCAGGGTCTCGGAGAGCGAGCCGATCTGGTTGAACTTGATCAGGATGGAATTGCCGATCTGCTCGTCGATGCCGCGCTTCAGGATGCGGGTATTGGTGACGAAGAGGTCATCGCCCACCAGCTGGACCTTGTCACCCAGCCGATCGGTCAGCGCCTTCCAGCCGTCCCAGTCGGACTCGTCCATGCCATCCTCGATGGAGACGATCGGGAACTGCTCGCAGAGCTCGGCCAGGTAGTCGACGAAGCCGGCGGCGTCGAAGCTCTTGCCTTCACCGGAGAGGTCGTACTTGCCGTCCCGGTAGAACTCGGACGAGGCGCAGTCCAGCGCCAGGGTCACGTCGTCGCCCAGACGGTAGCCGGCGTCGGCCACGGCCTGCTGGATCACCGCCAGGGCCTCGGCATTGGAGTCGAGGTTCGGCGCGAAGCCGCCCTCGTCGCCCACCGAGGTGGCAAGCCCCCGGGCGCTGAGCACCTTCTTCAGGGCATGGAAGATCTCGGCGCCCATGCGCAGGCCCTCGCGGAAGCTCGGGGCGCCCACCGGCTGGATCATGAACTCCTGGATGTCGACGTTGTTGTCGGCATGCTCGCCGCCGTTGAGGATGTTCATCATCGGCACCGGCATCAGGTACTTTCCGGGCTGGCCGTAGAGCTCGGCGATATGGGCGTAGAGCGGCATGCCCTTGGCGTTGGCCGCGGCCTTGGCCGCCGCCAGCGACACCGCCAGGATGGCATTGGCGCCAAGCGATGCCTTGTTGTCGGTGCCGTCCAGCACCAGCATGGCGTCGTCCAGCCCGCGCTGGTCACGGGCATCCATGCCCACCAGGCGCTCTCGGATGGTCGTGTTGACGGCCTCGACGGCCTTCAGTACGCCCTTGCCTAGGTAGCGGCTCTTGTCGCCGTCACGCAGCTCCAGGGCCTCGCGGGAGCCGGTGGAGGCCCCGCTGGGCGCACAGGCCACGCCCACGGCGCCGCTTTCCAGGCGTACTTCGGCCTGCACGGTGGGGTTGCCGCGTGAATCGAGCACCTCGAGGGCACGGAGTTCGACGATCTTGGTCATCTTGTGGGTCCTTGTCGTGTCAGCGTGGGGGAAATCAGGAAATCTCGAGCGGGGCAAATCCCTTCACCAGCTCATCGACGGCCTTCAGCTGGGCCAGGAAGGGCTCGAGGTGATCCAGCGGCAGGGCACAGGGGCCGTCGCACTTGGCGTTGTCGGGGTCGGGGTGGGCCTCCAGGAAGAGGCCGGCCAGGCCGACCGCCACCCCGGCTCGGGCCAGCTCGGCCACCTGCTGCCGCCGCCCGCCGGCGCTATCGGCCCGGCCGCCCGGGCGCTGCAGGGAGTGGGTGACATCGAAGAAGACGGGATATCCGGTCTGCTTCATGTCACCGAAGCCAAGCATGTCGACGACCAGGTTGTTATAGCCGAAGCTGGCGCCGCGCTCGCACAGCAGCAGCCTGTCGTTGCCGGCCTCCTCGCACTTGCGAATGATGTGGCGCACCTCATGGGGCGCCAGGAACTGCGGCTTCTTGATATTGATCACCGCCCCGGTCGCGGCCATGGCCACCACCAGGTCGGTCTGGCGCGCCAGGAAGGCCGGCAGCTGGATGATGTCGGCGACCTCGGCCGCGGGCTCGGCCTGCCAGGGTTCGTGGACGTCGGTGATGATCGGCACTCCGAAGCGCGCCTTCACCTCGGCCAGGATCGCAAGCCCCTTCTCCAGGCCGGGGCCGCGGAAGGAGTGGATGGAGCTGCGGTTGGCCTTGTCGAAGCTCGCCTTGAAGACGAAGGGCATGCCGAGGCGGCTCGTCACCGCCACATAGGTCTCGGCGACCTCCAGGGCCAGTTCGCGGGACTCCAGCACGTTCATGCCGCCCAGCAGCATCAGCGGCAACGAATTGCCGGCCTGCAGGCCGGCGAATTCAATATGGCGTTCGGGGTCGGACTCGCTCATCTCAGACATGGGCCTCACTCCTGGTGGGAGGACTGGGCACGGATGCGTGCCGCCTTGTGCTCCAGCGCCGCATTGACGAAGCCGGTGAACAGCGGATGGCCGTCACGCGGCGTGGAGGTGAACTCCGGGTGGAACTGGCAGGCAACGTACCAGGGGTGATCCGGCAGCTCGACCATCTCCACCAGGGAGTTGTCGACGCTCTTGCCGGAGACCACCAGGCCGGCCTCCTCCAGGTCGTCGATGAACTGGTTGTTCACCTCGAAGCGATGGCGATGGCGCTCGACGATCTCGTCGCTGCCATAGGCCTTGCGCGCCCGGCTGCCGGCCTTGAGCTGGCAGACCTGGCCGCCCAGGCGCATGGTGCCGCCTAGGTCCGAGGCTTCATCGCGCAGCTCGACCTTGCCCTCGGGGCTGAGCCATTCGGTGATCAGACCGACCACCGGATGCATGGTGTCGTGGGTAAACTCGGTGGAATTGGCATCCTCCCAGCCGGCTACATGGCGGGCGAACTCGATCACCGCCACCTGCATGCCGAGGCAGATGCCGAGATAGGGAATGCCGCTCTCGCGGGCAAAGCGGGCGGTGGCGATCTTGCCTTCCACGCCGCGCTCGCCGAAGCCGCCGGGCACCAGGATGGCATCCTTGCCGGCCAGGCGCTCGGTGCCATGGCGCTCGATGTCCTCGGAGTCGATATAGTCGACGTTGACCTTCACCCGGGTCTGGATACCGGCATGGATCAGCGCTTCGTTGAGCGACTTGTAGGCGTCGAGCAGTTCCATGTACTTGCCGACCATGGCGATGTTGATCGACTTCAGCGGATTGAGCTTGGCATCGAGCACGTGCACCCACTCGCCGAGGTCGGCCTCGTGCGCTTCGAGTCGCAGCTTGTCGCAGACGATATCGTCGAGACCCTGCTCGTGGAGCATCAGCGGAATACGATAGATGGTGTCGGCGTCCTGCAGCGGAATGACGGCACGCTCTTCCACGTTGGTGAACAGGGCGATCTTGCGCCGCTCGCTCTCCTCGAGCTCCACCTCGCTGCGGCAGATCAGGATGTCCGGCTGGATACCGATGGAGCGCAGCTCCTTGACGCTGTGCTGGGTCGGCTTGGTCTTGGTCTCTCCCGCCGTCTTGATATAGGGCACTAACGTCAGGTGCATGAAGATCGCGCGGCTCGCGCCCAGCTCGCTTCTGATCTGGCGGATCGACTCCAGGAAGGGCAGCGACTCGATGTCGCCCACGGTGCCGCCGATCTCCACCAGCGCCACGTCGAAGCCCTCACCGCCGGCATAGACGCGGCGCTTGATCTCGTCGGTGATATGCGGGATCACCTGCACGGTGCCGCCCAGGTAGTCGCCGCGGCGCTCCTTGCGCAGCACGTTCTCGTAGACGCGCCCGGTGGTGAAGTTGTTGGCCTGGGTCATCTTCGTGCGGATGAAGCGCTCGTAGTGACCGAGGTCCAGGTCGGTCTCGGCGCCATCCTCGGTGACGAACACCTCGCCGTGCTGGAAGGGGCTCATGGTGCCCGGATCCACGTTGATGTAGGGATCGAGCTTGAGCATGGTGACCTTGAGGCCGCGCGCCTCGAGAATCGCCGCCAGCGAGGCCGACGCGATGCCCTTGCCGAGTGAGGACACAACGCCGCCGGTCACGAAGATATATCGTGTCATGAAGAACCTGTCGAAACGTGATCGGTAGGCACGGCAGGAAGCCGCGCCAGGATGGGACGACAGACTAGCAGAATGCGACCAAAGGCTCAATTTCAGCGCCGAGCAGCATGGTGAATCCGCTGGAGACAATCATCAATCAGCGCCCACGCGATGGGCGGCGCCGGAACGCCCTCGCCTCATGCCGCTGACGGCGATAGCCCTACCGGAGGGGTGCCATCATGGCCACCAGTGCCTCATCTCGCCACCCAGCGGGTCGCGCTCGGGGCGTGACACCTTGGTGATGCGTGACACCGCCGCATCATGCTCGGCGGGGTCGGCACGGATCAGGTCGAGCTCGCGCTGATCCTCGGGATAGGCGGCGAGCAGCAGGAAATCATCGCTCGCCTGGAGGTGGCAATGCCCGGTGCCCGCCGGCAGCACCAGCGCATCGCCGGCACGGATGTCGACGTCCTCTCCCTGCTCACCGCCCAGTCGCAACCGGCCCCACCCCGACAGCACGCCGAAGGCCTCGTGGGCGATGGAATGATAGTGGTGATAGGGATAGACGCCGCCGCGCCAGCTCGGCCGCCAGCCACTGGTGGCAAAGACCCGCTCGAAGCCGTGGGCCACGGCCTCCCGGTCGAGCCGCGAATCGAGCCCCCGCGAGCGAAACAGCAGCGTCGCCAACAGTGTATTGGGGATGCTCCCATCATCGGCGAACGTCATCCGTTCAGGCGCGAGCGGCCCGCTTTCCGCCGCTGCAAGCCCCAGGGTGGCCAGCGTCGTCTCCATGAACGCCTCCTGAGCAATGGCTATGGGAAGAGTCTAGATGAAGCGTCCCGCCGCAATGCAGACGCCCCGACGTTGGCCGGGGCGCTGAGTGGGCGTGAGGAACGGCTCGCCGTTACACGCCGAGGTAATCGAGGATGCCCTCACCGGCCTGGCGTCCCTCGTAGATGGCGGTGACCACCAGGTCGGAGCCGCGCACCATGTCGCCGCCGGCGAAGATCTTCTCGTTGGTGGTCTGGAAGGCATGGGCGCCCCCTTCCTCGGGCGCCTTGACCCGGCCGCGCTCGTCGAGCTCGATGCCCACCGTCTCGAACCAGGGCGCCGGGCTCGGCTGGAAGCCGAAGGCCACCACCACCGCGTCGGCGGGGATGATCTCCTCGGAGCCGGGTACCACTTCCGGGCGCTGCCGGCCGTTCTCGTCGGGCTCGCCCAGCCGGGTGCGCACCACCTTGACACCCTCGACCTTGCCCTCGCCGACCACCGCCACCGGCTGGCGGTTGAAGAGGAACTCCACCCCCTCCTCGCGGGCGTTGGCCACCTCGCGCTTGGAGCCGGGCATGTTCTCCTCGTCACGGCGATAGGCACAGGTCACGCTGGTAGCACCCTGGCGGATGGCCGTGCGGTTGCAGTCCATGGCGGTATCGCCGCCGCCCAGCACCACCACGCGCTGGCCCTTCAGCGAGGTGAACTCCCGGGGATCCTTCTCGAAGCCCAGGCAGTGGTTGACGTTGGCGATCAGGTAGTCGAGGGCCTTGTGCACGCCGGGCAGGTCCTCGCCGGGGAAACCGCCCTCCATGTACGTGTAGGTACCCATGCCCAGGAAGACGGCATCGTACTCCTCGAGCAGGCGGTCGAACTCGACGTCCTTGCCCACCTCGACGCCGAGGCAGAACTCCATGCCCATCTCCTCGAAGACCGCCCGACGGCGCTCCATCACCGTCTTGTCGAGCTTGAACTCGGGAATGCCGAAGGTCAGCAGCCCGCCGATTTCCGGATACTTGTCGAACACTACCGGCTTGACGCCGTTGCGGACCAGGATATCGGCGCAGCCCAGTCCCGCGGGGCCGGCACCGATCACCGCCACCTTGCGGCCGGTCGGGGTGACGCGGGAGAGGTCCGGGCGCCAGCCCATGGCGAAGGCCGTATCGGTGATGTACTTCTCCACCGAGCCGATGGTCACCGCGCCGAAGCCGTCGTTGAGGGTGCAGTCGCCCTCGCAGAGCCGATCCTGGGGGCAGACCCGCCCGCACACCTCGGGCAAGGAGTTGGTCTTGTGGCACAGCTCCACGGCCTCGAGGATGTTGCCCTCGCTGACCAGCTGCAGCCAGTTGGGGATGTAGTTGTGCACCGGACACTTCCACTCGCAGTAGGGATTGCCGCAGTGCAGGCAGCGATGCGCCTGGCTGGCCGCCTCCTGGGGCTTGTAGGGTTCGTAGATCTCGGCGAACTCCCTGGCCCGGGTGCGCGCATCCTTCTTCTGCGGGTCCTGCCGACCCACGTCGATGAACTGGAAATCGTTGCTCAAGCGGTTAGCCATGGTCTCTTCTCCTGGTCTCTGCGTGGCGATATCGTCGTCTCGACAGTCACTTATTCCGGTCGACGCCGGGATTCAGCCAGCAGACTGCCCAGGCTCGCGGCCTTGGGCTTCACCAGCCAGAAGTGACGGACGAAGTCGCTGAAGTCCTCGAGGATCGCGCGGCCGCGCGCGGAGCCGGTCTCGGCCACGTACTCCTCGATGATCTCCCGCAGATGACGCCGATAGGCCTCCATGGCCTCGGTGTTCACCCGGTGGATCTCCACCAGTTCATGATTGTACTTGTCGACGAAGGTGCGGTCCTCGTCGAGCACATAGGCGAAGCCGCCGGTCATGCCCGCGCCGAAGTTGACGCCCACCTCGCCGAGCACGCAGACCATGCCGCCGGTCATGTACTCACAGCAGTGGTCGCCGGCGCCCTCGATGACCGAATGGGCACCGGAGTTACGCACCCCGAAGCGCTCACCGGCGGTACCCGCGGCGAACAGCTTGCCGCCGGTGGCGCCGTACAGGCAGGTATTGCCGACGATGGCGGTGCGGTGGCTCTCGAAGGCGCTCCCGGCGGGCGGCACGATCACCACCTTGCCGCCGTTCATGCCCTTGCCGACATAGTCGTTGGCATCGCCCTCCAGGTAGAGGTTGAGGCCGCAGGCGTTCCAGACACCGAAGCTCTGGCCGGCCACGCCGGTGAAGCGAGCGGTGACCGGCGCGTCCTCGAGCCCCGCCTCGCCGTAGCGCTTGGCGATGGCCCCGGAGGTCAGCGCCCCGACGCTGCGGTCGCAGTTGGTGATGGCGAAATCGAACTCACCGCCGGACTTCGCCTCGATGGCATCCGCGAGGGCCTCGAGCACCTCCTGGTTCTTGGCGCCCGGGTCATGGGGGACGTTGCGGCTGACGGCACAGAACTGCGGCGCGTCTTGCGGCACGAAGTCGTTGCCCAGCAGTCCCGTCAGGTCGAGCTTGCGCTGGGAGGCGGTGACGCCCTCCAGCACCTCCAGCAGGTCGGTGCGGCCGATCAGGTCGGTCAACTGACGCACCCCCAGCAGGGCCATCAGCTCGCGCACCTCCTCGGCGATGAAGCGGAAGTAGTGCTTGACCATGTCCACGGTGCCGCGGAAGTGCTCGTCGCGCAGGTACTGCATCTGGGTGGCCACGCCGGTGGCGCAGTTGTTGAGGTGGCAGATGCGCAGGTACTTGCAGCCCAGCGCCACCATCGGCGCGGTGCCGAAGCCGAAGCTCTCGGCGCCGAGGATCGCCGCCTTGACCACGTCGAGGCCGGTCTTCAGGCCGCCATCGGTCTGCAGGCGGATCTTGTCGCGCAGGCCGTTGATGCGCAGCGCCTGGTGCACCTCGGGCAGGCCCAGTTCCCAGGGGCTGCCGGCATGCTTGATCGAGGTCAGCGGGCTCGCCGCGGTGCCGCCATCGTAGCCGGAGACGGTGATCAGGTCGGCGTAGGCCTTGGCCACGCCGGTGGCGATGGTGCCGATGCCGGGCTCGGAGACCAGCTTCACCGAGACCTGGGCATCGGGATTGACCTGTTTGAGGTCGAAGATCAGCTGCGCCAGGTCCTCGATGGAGTAGATGTCGTGGTGCGGCGGCGGCGAGATCAGGGTCACGCCGGGCACCGAGTAGCGCAGCCGGGCGATCAGCTCGTTGACCTTGCCACCGGGCAGCTGCCCGCCCTCGCCGGGCTTGGCGCCCTGGGCCACCTTGATCTGCAGCACCTCGGCGTTGACCAGGTAGGCCGGGGTCACGCCAAAGCGCCCGGAGGCGATCTGTTTGATCTTGGAGGAGCGGATGGTGCCGTAGCGGGCCGGATCCTCGCCCCCCTCGCCGGAGTTGGAGCGCCCGCCGGCCTCGTTCATGGCCTGGGCCAGGGCCTCGTGGGCCTCCGGCGACAGCGCGCCCAGACTCATCCCGGCGCTGTCGAAGCGCGGCAGCAGGTCCTCGACCGCCTCGACCTCCTCCATCGGCAGCGGTTCGGCGGCGGGCCGGAGCTTCAAGAGGTCACGCAGGGTGGCCGGCGAGCGCTCGTTGACCAGCCGGGCAAACTTCTTCCACTTGGCGTAGTCGCCCTCCTGGACGGCCTCCTGCAGCGCCATGACCACATCGGGGTTGTAGGCGTGGTACTCGTGGCCATGGACGTACTTCATCAGTCCGCCCTGGGAGACCCCCTTGCGTGGCGTCCAGGCCTCGCGCCCCAGCAGCTCCTGCTGCAGCTGCAGCTCGCTGAAGCCGGTGCCCTCGATGCGCGAGGCCATGCCGGTGAAGCACAGGTCGACCACCTCAGAGGAGAGGCCCACCGCCTCGAAGAGCTGGGAGCCACGGTAGGAGGCGAGCGTCGAGATGCCCATCTTGGAGAGGATCTTGAACAGCCCCTTCTGCAGACCCTTGCGGTAGTTTTCCCGGGCATCGGCGGGGTTGCCGACCAGCTCGCCAGTGTGGTGCATGTCGGCCATCACCTGGTAGGCCAGCCAGGGAAAGACCGCCGTGGCCCCCACCCCGAACAGCACCGCCATCTGATGGGCATCGCGGGCATAGCCGGTCTCCACCACGATGTTACAACGCGGGCGCAGGGCCAGGCGGCCCAAATGATGGTGAACCGCGCCCACGGCCAGCGCCGCATGGATGGGTACCAGCCCCTTCCCCAGCTCGGCGTCAGAGAGCACTAGGATCACCTTGCCGTCGTTGACCGCCTGCTCGGCCTGGCGGCAGAGCTCATGGATCGCGCCCTTGAGGCCGATCTCCTGGGGATCGTAGCCAAGCGACAGGGTATGGCTGGCGAAGGCCGGGTCGTCCTGGTTCACCAGGGCGGCGTACTTGCGCGGCGAGAGGATCGGCGTGGTCAGGATGATGCGATGGGCGTGCGCCGGGGTCGCCTTGAAGACATTGAGCTCTGCGCCGATGCAGGTCTCCAGCGACATCACGATCGCCTCGCGCAGCGGGTCGATGGCCGGGTTGGTGACCTGGGCGAACTTCTGGCGGAAGTAGTCGGTGAGCAGCCGCTGCTTGCCGGAGAGCACCGCCATGGGGGTGTCGTCGCCCATGGAGCCCACCGCTTCCTGGCCGCTCTCGGCCAGCGGCCGCAGCACCTGATCGCGCTCCTCGAAGCTGACCTGGAACATCTTCTGCTGGGTAAGCAGGGCCTCGGGATCCATATTCTGGAAGCTGGCGAGCTCGGTCAGCGCCGACTCCAGGTACTGGGCCTCCTCTTTCAGCCAGCGCTTGTAGGGATAGGCGGACTTGAGGCGCTCGTCGATGTCCGAGGTATGCAGCACCTCACCGGTCTCGGTATCCACGGCCAGTATCTGGCCCGGGCCGACGCGGCCCTTGGCCACCACGTCCTCGGGCTTGTAGCCGTAGGTGCCGATCTCCGAGGCCAGGGTGATGTAGCCATTGCGAGTGATCACCCAGCGGGCCGGGCGCAGCCCGTTGCGGTCGAGCATGCAGACGGCCTGGCGACCATCGGTCATCACCACCCCGGCGGGGCCATCCCAGGGCTCCATGTGCATGGAGTTGTACTCGTAGAAGGCGCGCAGGTCGCCGTCCATCAGTTCCACGTTCTGCCAGGCCGGCGGCACCATCATGCGTACCGCACGATGCAGTTCCATGCCCCCGGTGAGCAGCACCTCGAGCATGTTGTCCATGCTCGAGGAGTCCGAGCCGGAGGTGTTGACGATCTCGTCGAGCCCGGCGATCTCGGGCAACCGCTCGTTGACGAAGTTCTCCTTGCGCGAGTTGGCCCAGCCGCGGTTGGCCTCCACGGTATTGATCTCGCCGTTGTGGGCCAGCAGGCGGAACGGCTGGGCCAGCGGCCAGCGTGGCGCGGTGTTGGTCGAGAATCGCTGATGGAAGACACAGATCGCCGTCTCCAGGCGCTCGTCACCCAGGTCGGGATAGAAGGCCGGCAGGTCCACCGGCATCATCAGCCCCTTGTAGGAGACCACCTCGCGGGAGAGCGAGCAGACATAGAAGTCCTCGTCGTCACGCAGCTTCTCCTCGGCGCGGCGGCGGGCCATGAACAGGTCCACATCGAAGTGGCCTGCCTCGCCATCGCCCGGCTCGACGAACAACTGGCGGATCCGCGGCAGGCAGTCGAGGGCCATGGGCCCGCAGACGCTGGCATCCACCGGCACGTCGCGCCAGCCGGCAACCCGCAGGCCACGCGCCTCGAGTTCGGCGACCAGGGTCTCGCGGCCGCGGGCCTCGCGGGCGTCGTCGTCGGGCAGGAAGACCACGCCCACGGCGTAGTGTTCGCCCAACTCGACATCGAGAGATGCCTTGGCGACGTCGCGCATGAAGGCATCGGGCATCTGCAGCAGCAGCCCACAGCCATCGCCGGTCTTGCCATCGGCCGCAATGCCGCCACGGTGGGTCATGCAGGTCAGGGACTCGATGGCGGTCTTGAGCAGGTCGTGACTGGCCTGGCCTTCCATATGGGCGATCAGGCCGAACCCGCAGTTGTCACGGAACTCGCCGGGCTGATGAAGACCTCTGTTCATGGGCGTGCCTCGGGTTGAAGGGTTTTTTTGGCAGTCATCACATGATATAATTATCAGTTTTTCTTTTATCATGCGGCGCCCGAAACGGCTGCACGACTGCTCGACAAAAGGCCGACCAGCATAGCCAGAGGCACCCCCACCGCGCAATATTTCGCCCCGGGAACGCCATGAAAAACCATCGACAAATCCACCACTTGCACCGCAAGTAAATCAAAAAAACCCATTAACTCAATGGCTTGCAAGGCCCAACGACGCTCCTTCAACGCGCTGGAAAGCACATTAGACTTTGGTCTATATGCTTGCCATTTCCCCATGCCGATCCGGCATATGCCATGCAGATACTTGTGCCCGAAAGTCGCCGCTCCCCCCTGACACGACGACGCCCGCACAGGGCGGGCGTCGGCGGACACGCAGGTGCAGGCGGGCGTCAGCGGCGCGGGAACGCCTCGAGCAGGGCGGCCAGAGTCTCGGGCGGGGTCGCGTCATGGATGCAGGCCTCGCCCAGCGTGCGCAGCAGGATCAGGCGCAGGCGGCTGTCGAGGTTCTTCTTGTCGAGGCGCATGATGGCGAGGAAGTCCTCCACCGACATCTCGGCCGGGGCGGCCAACGGCAGCGCCGCGGCCTCGATGATCGCCCGGGTGCGCGCCACCTCCTCGTCGCTCAGCCAGCCCAGCCGGCAGGAGAGCTCGGCGGCCATCAGCATGCCGGTGCCCACGGCCTCGCCATGCAGCCAGTTGCCGTAGCCCTGGTGGGCCTCGATGGCGTGGCCGAAGGTATGGCCCAGGTTGAGCAGTGCCCTCACCCCCTGCTCGGTCTCGTCCTCGGCGACGATCTGCGACTTGAGGGTACAGCTGCGCTCGATGGCCCGGGTCAGGGCGGCGGGATCGAGGCCGCGCAGCGCGTCCATCTCGGTTTCCAGCCAGGCCAGGAAGTCGGCATCGCGGATCAGCCCGTACTTGATCACCTCGGCGAGCCCCGCGGAGAGCTCCCGCGGCGGTAGCGTCACCAGGGTATCGGTATCGACCAGCACCACCCGCGGCTGCCAGAAGGCGCCGATCATGTTCTTGCCCCGCGGATGGTTGACCCCCGTCTTGCCGCCCACCGAGGAGTCGACCTGGGCGAGCAGCGTGGTCGGCACCTGCACGAAGGCCACGCCGCGCTGGTAGCAGGCCGCGGCGAAGCCGACCATGTCGCCGATCACCCCGCCGCCCAGGGCGATGAGGGTGCAGCGACGATTGAACCCGGCCGCCAGCAGGGCATCCCAGATCCGCTCGACGCTGGCGAGTGTCTTGGTGGCCTCGCCGTCGGGCAGGACCAGCTCGCGGACCTCGAGGTCGGCGGCGAGCCCCTGACGGAGACGCGACAGATAGAGGGGTGCCACCGTCTCGTTGGTGACCACCATGACCTGGCGTCCGGCCAGGTGCGGCGCAAGCCACCGGGGATCGCCGAGCAGCCCAGGGCCGATATGGATGGGATAGCTGCGGCTGCCCAGCGCCACCTCGAGGGTGCACGGGGCATTGCGGGAATCGCTCATGGCGTCAGGCCTTGCATTGCAGGGGATCGACCAGGCGCGTGACGCGCCGCACGATCTCGTTGACCACGGCGCGGGGGCCGCGCCGGTCGGTGCGCACCACCACATCGGCAGTGGCGCGGTAGAGGGGGTCACGCAGCGCGAACATGTCGCGCAGCAGCTGCTCACGGTCGCCGCGCTGCAGCAGCGGCCGGTTGCGGTCCTTGGCGGTGCGCCTGAGTTGCTGCTCCACGGTGGTGAGCAGATAGATGACGGTACCGCTCTCGCGCAGCACCCGGCGGTTTTCCTCGCGCAGCACGGCACCGCCACCGGTGGCGATGACCACGCCTTCGCGACGGGTCAGCTCGCGGATCATCTGGGTCTCGCGGTCACGGAAGCCCGCCTCGCCCTCGACATCGAAGATCCACGGGATGTCGGCGCCGCAGCGCGCCTGGATCTCGTGGTCGCTGTCGTAGAACTCGCGTGACAGTTCGGCCGCCAGAAGGCGGCCGATGGTGCTCTTGCCGGCCCCCATGGGGCCGATCAGTATCAGGTTGGGAAGTGCCTGCATCAGCGAATGGCCAGGTTGTCGTCCAGTATTCGGGGCGTGATGAATACCAGCAACTCTACCTTATCATTGGTGTTCTCGGTATAGCGGAAGAGGTTGCCCAGCACCGGCAGATCCCCCAGGAAGGGCGTCTTGAACAGGCTGCGCACCTCTTCGGTGGTGAGGATCCCGCCCAGCACCACGGTCTCGCCGTTGTCCACCAGCACCTGGGTGGTGATCTCGTTGGTGTCGATGGAGGGCACGCCGTTGAAGAGCTCCCCCACCGTATCGTTGTTGATCACCAGGTCCATGATGATGCGGTTGTCCGGGGTGATCTGCGGCGTCACCTCCAGTGACAGCACGGCCTCCTCGAACTCGACGTTGGTGGCGCCGCTGGAGGTCCCCTCCTGATAGGGAATCTGGGTACCCTGCTTGATCACTGCCATGCGCTGGTTGGCGGTGATGACCCGCGGCTGGGAGATGGTCTGGCTCTTGCCCTCGCTCTCCAGGGCGCGCAGTTCCAGGTCGAGCAGGATATCGCCGGAGAGATAGCCGAAGCTGAAGGCGGTGTTCGCCACGTCGGAGCTGCCCATATCCACCGCCAGGCCACCGTTGGGCGCATTGCCGGTAGCCGCCCCATCCACGTCAAAACGGCTATCACCGATGCGGTCGGGAGAGGAAAGCCCCCAGTTCACCCCCAGCTCGCGTGTGGCGCTGTCGCGGGCGATGACGATACGCGCCTCGATCTGCACCTGGCGCACCGCGATATCCAGGCGCTCCAGGGTTTGGATAATGCTGTCGATCTGGTCGGCGGTATCCTGGACCAGCAGGGTATTGGTGCGCGAGTCGACGGCCACCCGCCCGCGCTCGGTCAGCAAGCCGAAGCCGCTCTCGCCGCGCAGCAGATTGGCCATGTCCTCGGCCTTGGCATACTTCACCTGGATGTATTCGGTCTCCAGCGGGGCCAGGGTCTCGAGCTGCTCGCGGGATTCCAGCTCCTGGCGCTCCAGGTTGGCCAGCTCGTTGGCCGGGGCCACCACGATGACGTTGCCCTGCTGGCGGCTGGCCAGGCCATGGCTCTTGAGCACCAG
Organism: Halomonas rhizosphaerae; assembly: GCF_030010555.1. Lineage (GTDB taxonomy): Bacteria > Pseudomonadota > Gammaproteobacteria > Pseudomonadales > Halomonadaceae > Halomonas > Halomonas rhizosphaerae. The sequence continues at coordinate 120,580 of NZ_JASCQP010000011.1, read as the reverse complement.
GTCCAGGGCCTGGTCCCAGGGCACGTCCTGCAGGTTGAGGGTAACGCGACCGGTCACGCTGTCGCTGGCCACCAGGTTGAGGCCGGTGAAGTCGGCGATGATCGCCAGCACCGAGCGCACCTCGATGTCCTGGAAGTTCAGGGTGATGCGCTCGCCGGTATAGGGGAACTGCTCGCGGACGCGCTCCTCGCGCTCCGCCTGGGTGACCGGCTGGGCCTCGATGGTCAGCCGGCGGCCGCTCTGGGTGGAGACCATGGCGAAGCCGCCCTCGCCCTCGATGTCCAGGGTGACGCCATCACGCCCCACCCGCGGGGTGACGCGCCGCAGCGGCGTGCCGAAGTCGCTGACGTCATAGACCTGGTCCAGGGAGGACGGCAGCTCGACCCCGCGCAGCTCGGCGACGATGCGGTTGCGGCCACTCTCGCGCACCCGGGCATCCACCCCGCTGCGGTCGAAGGTCACGACCAGTCGCCCGGCCCCGTCATCGCCGCGACGGAAGTCGATGTCCTGGATGCTCGGCTCGCCGGACGCCGAGGAGGTATCCCGGCTCGGGCTCGCCGAGACGGCGGCGGTCGAGGATGCCGGGGTCGAGGCGGTCGTGGCCGCCGGCGACTGGCCGGCCCCGCCGCCGATGGAGAGTCGCAGGCGGTCGCCCTGCTGACGGGTGTCGTAGGGCAGGGGCCCCTCGAGCTCGAAGACCAGCCGCGTGCGCGAACCGGCCTCCAGGGCCGTGACCCGCTCGACCCCGCCGATGCCGAGCTCCTCGCGGCGGCGCTCCAGGGCGCTGTCGGTTTCCATCAGGTCGATGGTCAGCCGCGCCGGGTCGTCGAGGCGATAGCCGCGCACCTCGGGCACCGGACCCCGGAAGTCGAGATCCACTTCCAGTGCCCCGTCACTGCCCTGGCGGAACTCCAGGTCGGTGAGGGTGGAGGCCGCCATGGCGGCCGTGGAGACCGCCAGCAGTGCCACGATTGCGAGACCACGAATCATCGGTTGCATTGTTCCCTTCCCCCTGCTGGCCTCTGCCGCCTCCAGCCCGGCGGCATGGCGTCATGTTGTCGAGTCGTCGAGTGTCAGCCGCGTGCTGCGCTCGGTCCAGCCGCCCCGCCCGGTGGGCACGATCTCCACCAGCTGGACCGAGGCTCCGGTGATGCCGATGATGCGTCCGAAGTCGGACCCCATGTAGTTGCCGGTGCGCAGGCGATGCACCTTGCCGTCCGGCGCCTGGATCAGGGCCGAGGGCTGCCCGCCCACCGTGAGGGTGCCCACCAGCTCGAGCTCGCTCAGGTCATAGGCCTCCAGCGGCTCCTTGGGGCGCGATTCGTCCGGCGCCAGGTCGCTGTCGGCACCGCCCCCGGGCAGCTCCTCGGGCTCCGGCAGGCGCGCCTGGAAGGGGCTGCGCTCGTCGGCGAAGTCGTAATCCACCGAGGTGTAGGTCGGCATGGGCGGCACCGGCTCCAGATTCACCTCGCCGGGGTCGACCCGCATCGCCTCGAGCTCCCGCTCGAGGCCGGGCAGGTTCGCGTCGCGGCAGGCCCCCAGGGTGAACAGCAGTGCCACCAGGGCGCCTCTGGCCAGCCAGTGAGTCATGGCGTTCCCTCCTCGGCGGTGGCCTGGGGCGGGCGGTAACTGTAGGTCTTGGCCAGCATCGACAGCTGCAGGCGGTTGCCGTCATCGACCGGCGCCAGGCTGAAGTCATGCTGGGTGACGATGCGTGGCAAATCGGCGACGCCGGCGATGAAGGAGGCGATGCGGTGGTAGTCGCCGTTCACCCGGATATCGAAGGGGCGTTCGGTGTAGAACTCCTGGAGAGAGGGACTGCGCAGGCGGATGAAGTCGATGGAGAGCTGGTTGTCGAGGGCCGTTTCACTGATGTCGTCGATCAGCGACGGGATCTCGGGACCGCCCGGGAGCATGGCCACCAGCCCCGCCAGCCGCTCGTCGAGCTCCTCGACCTGTTCTCGCAGCGCCGGCAGGTTGGCGGCCTGGGCCGACTTGCTGCGGTAGTCGCGCAGCAGGCGCTGCTCCTCGCGCTGGGCCTGCTCGAGCTCCTCGACCTTGGGTGCGGCCAGGTACCAGTACATGCCGGCGAGGGTCAGGCCCAGCACCAGCACACAGCAGATCAGCTGCAGCAGGAAGGGCCAGCCACCGGACTCCTTGATGTCCAGCTCCCCCCAATCCATGTCGCGCAGTCGACGAACTTCCGTGGACAGATTCATGGCGCCTCCGTGCCTTCCCCGTCGGGCATCTGCTGGTTCACGCTGAGGTTGAAGCGACGCATCTCGTTGTCGGTGGATTCCACCTCGGAGAGCACCGGGACGTCGAAGACCTGAGAGGCCTCCAGCTGGCGCAGCTGGTCAGAGACCCGACGGTTGTCCTCGGCCAGGCCGGTGAGCCGCAGCTGACTGCCCTGGCGGTTGAGCCCGGAGTAGTAGACGCCCTCCTCCAGGCTCGCCGCCAGCGCGTTGAAGACATGAACCGTCTGCGGCCGCCCCACCTGCAGCTGCTCGAAGACCTCGATCTGTCGCTTCAGCGACGTGACCTGCTCCTCGTACTGGCTCACCGCGCGGATGTCACGGTCCAGCTCGGCGGTGCGGGCACTGATCAGCTGATGGCGCTGCTGCTGGTCGGCCAACCGTTGTTCGTAGTACCAGGTCATGCCAAAGCCGCCGCCGAGGCCGATCAGCGCCATCAACGCCAGCGCCAGGTAGAACCGCTTGCTGCGCCGGGCACGCACTTCCTCCCGCCAGGGGAGCAGGTTGATCTCGATGGTCATTTGCCTACCCTCATCGCCAAGCCGCAGGCCGTGAGCATGGCCGGGGCATCACCGGCCAGGGTCGGGACGTCGATGCGGGGGTTCACCTTCATGCGCCGGAAGGGGTTGGCGATCACCACCTCCATGCCGCTCTCCTCGGCCAGGCGTTCCGCCAGCCCCGGCAGCACGCTGGTGCCGCCCGCCAGGATCATCCGCCGCACCTCCTGCTTGCGCCCGGCGGTATAGTAGAGCTGCAGCGAGCGCCCCACCTGCTGGACCAGGGTGTCGAGGAAGGGGTCGAGCACGCTGCGCTGATAGTCATCGGGCAGGCCGCCTCGCTTCTTGGCCAGGCCGGCCTCCTCGAGGGTCAGCCCGTAGCGGTTGCGGATCTCGTCGGTCAGCTGGCGGCCACCGAACACGGTGTCGCGACTGTAGGTGACGCGCCCCTCGCGCAGCACATGGAAGGCGTTCATGGTGGCGCCGATGTCCACCAGGGCCACGCACTCCTGCTCGCCCTCGGCCGTGGGCAGCTGGTGGCGAAGCTCCTGGAAGGCGCGCTCCATGGCGAAAGTCTCGACATCCACGGCCGCCGGGGTGAGCCCGGCCTGCAGCACGGCCTCGGTCAGCTGGTTGACGTCCTGCTGGCGACAGGCGACCAGCAGCACGTCCTGCTGGTCGCCGTAGCGCGAGTTGAGTCCCAGCCGCTGGAAGTCGAAGGCGACCTCGCTGAACGGAAACGGGATGTGCTTGTCAGATTCCAGCTGGATGCGCGCCTCGATCTCGTCGTCATCGAGCGAGGCGGGCAGAGTAAGGGTCTTAGTGATGGCGGCACTGGCCGGCACGGCCACGGCGGCGTTGCGCGACCCCGGCCGGGCATGGTCCACGGCGCGCTTGAGGGCGTCCACCACGGCCGACATGTCGCGGATCCGTCGCTCGATCACGGCGCCTTCGCGCAGGGGCCGCACGGCGTAGCTTTCAACCTGGTAGTGACTACCAGCGCGTTTGAGTTCGATGACCTTGACGGTTGCCGAGGTGATATCGACACCGACCAGTCCCTTGCCGGATGCTCTCAGTCGCATCTTGAGTCATGCCCCTGCCTGATCCATGCGGCGTGCCGCTCATTATGATTATCCACTCCGAACCGGGGCGGAACAGATGAAACTCATCATACCCGATCCGTAATCGAAGGTTACATGATATTTCCGGATCTCACACGAATGACGGTGTCGCCACGCGTCAACGCTGGTGACCACTCCCTCGGCTTCCTATAATGGCGGCCGCAAGGGAAGGCCACTTTCATCGCCACCACTCCGCCCCCGTTCCCAGCATGGATACCGCGTTTTCATGAAGTTACTCAGAACCCTGGTTGTCTCCGTCCTCTGGCTGCTGGTCTCGCTCTCCGCCGCCGGGGTGCTGGGCGTGGTGGGTGCCGCGCTCTATTTCGCGCCCGGCCTGCCCGATGTGCGCCAGTTGCAGGACTTCGAGCTGCAGACCCCGCTGCGCATCCTCACGCGCGACGGCAAGCTGATCGGCGAGTTTGGCGAGGAGCGCCGCACGCCGGTGGAGTATGAGGAGATCCCCCAGGAGCTCATCGGGGCCCTGCTGGCCGCCGAGGATGCCACCTACTTCGACCACCGTGGCGTCGACCCCAAGGGCCTGGCGCGTGCCGCGGTGGAACTGGCCGCGAGCGGCGGCGACATCCAGTCCGGGGGCTCGACCATCACCATGCAGGTGGCGCGCAACTATCTGCTGACCCTGGACCGGACCTTCACCCGCAAGATCCGCGAGATCCTGCTGGCGCTGCAGATGGAGCAGATCCTCTCCAAGGAGGAGATCCTCGAGCTCTATGTCAACAAGATCTACCTGGGCAACCGTGCCTACGGCATCGCCGCCGCCGCGGAGGTCTACTACGACCGGCCGCTGGCCGAGCTGACCCTGGCCGAGACGGCGATGATCGCCGGCCTGCCCAAGGCGCCCTCCGCCTTCAACCCGCTGGCCAACGCCGAACGGGCGCTGATCCGCCGCAACTGGATCCTGTTCCGCATGCGGGAGCTCGAGATCATCGACCAGGCGGCCTACGAGGAAGCCGTGCAGGCCCCGGTCACCGCGCGGCGCCACCTCGCCCAGCTCGAGGTGGAGGCCGACTACGTCGCCGAGATGGCCCGGCAGTTCGCCGTGGAACGCTATGGCGACCGGGCCTACACCGGCGGTTATCGCATCCACACCACCCTAGACAGCGAGCTGCAGCCGCTGGCGGGCCAGGCCCTGGCCGGCGGCCTGATCGAATATGACACACGGCACGGCTGGCGCGGCCCAGAGCAGACCGACATCCCGCGCAGCCTGGCCGAGGCCCAGGAACAGACCGGACGCGAGGGCCTGGAGGAGGAACTCGCCGAGTCGCCCGAGATCATGCAGACCGCCCGGCGCGCCGCCGAGCGCAGCCAGACCGAGGTCGAGGGTATCGAGGGCGACGTCAGCAACTGGCTGCAGGTGCTCGAGCGCACCCCCGCCTATGGCCCCCTGCAGCCGGCCATCGTGGTGGAGAGCGAAGGCCGCGAGATGCGGGTGCTGGCCCGCGGCGGCGAGTTGCACACCCTCGACTGGGCCGGCCTGGAGTGGGCGCGCCCCTATCGCAGCGCCAATAGCCGGGGCGCCGCCCCGGGCGCGGCCGGCGAGATCGCCAGCCGCGGCGACCTGGTGCGCATCCTGCAGCGGGAAGACGGCAGCTGGCGCCTCTCCCAGCGCCCCGACGCCGAGGGCTCGCTGGTGGCGATGGATCCCGACACCGGGGCCATCCTGGCCCTGCAGGGCGGCTTCGACTTCGATGCCAGCAAGTTCAACCGCGCCACCCAGGCCCGCCGCCAGTCCGGCTCGATCTTCAAGCCCTTCGTCTACCTGGCGGCGCTGGACAGCGGCGAGATGAACCCGGCCAGCGTGGTCAATGACGCCCCCGTGGTGATGCAGGACGGCAGCAACGACCTGTGGCGCCCGGCGAACTCCAGCGGCGACTTCCTCGGCCCGATCCGGCTGCGCGATGCCCTGGCGCGGTCGCGCAACCTGGTCACCATCCGCGTGCTGCAGTCCCTGGGACTGGATCGCACCATCGAGTTCCTCCAGGGCTTCGGCTTCGCCGGCGATCAGCTGCCGCGCGGCCTCTCCCTGGCACTGGGCAGCGCGAGCCTGACCCCGCTGGAGATGACCAACGCCTATGCGGTGCTGGCCAACGGCGGCTTCCAGGTGTCACCCTGGTTCATCGAGCGGGTGACCCGCGGCGATGACACGACGGTCGTCGACGAGGCCAGCCCGCGCGTCGCCTGCCGCGACTGCCGCGAGGGTGAGCAGACCGTCGAGCTCGACGGCGAGACCTTCGAGGTCGCTCCCCGGGTCGCCGATCCCGCCGCCGTCTACATCCTGCGCGACATGCTGCGCGACGTGGTCGAGCGAGGCACCGCGCGCAAGGCCCTGGAACTCGGCCGCGGCGACATCGTCGGCAAGACGGGCACCACCAACGACCAGCGCGATGCCTGGTTCGCCGGCTTCAACAGCGACCTGGTGTCCACCGCCTGGGTGGGCAAGGACGACAACTCCTCCACCGCCGAGTACGGCGCCCAGGCCGCCCTGCCGATCTGGATGGACTTCATGGGCCAGGCCCTGGAGGACCAGCCGGAGCGCTGGCCGGAGCGGCCGGAGAGCGTGGTCACCGAGCGGGTCGACCCCGACACCGGACGCCTGCTGCGCGATGGCCAGGGCGGCGGCATCGAGGAGCTGTTCATGGCCGACCACCTGCCCGACTTCCAGTCGCGTCGCGTCGAGCGTGAGGTCGAGCGCGAGAGTGGCTCCCAGGGCACCGGCGCCTACGAGGCCATCTTCTAGGCCGACACCCGTAACCCGCGCCGGGCGGCAGGGACGCCGTCCGGGCAGCGCAACCTCGCACGCCGCTTCGGGCAGCTACCGACATCCGGCAACCCGGGGAGACTGACACCATGCCGCATACCGCGACACTCCCTTCGATGATTCGATGGGCGGCCCTCTGCGGCCTGCTGACGATCGCCGGCGGCACTCAGGCCGGCCCCTTCTACGCCCCGCCACCGCCCAAGGAGGATGACCAGGGCTTCAGCGGCAGCGCCGAACTGGGCTATACCCACCTCTCGGGCAACACCGAAAGCCAGACTCTGATCGGCAAGGGCCGGCTCATCTGGGTAACCGGCGACTGGACCCAAAGCCTGCGCGGCGAGGTGCGCAACGTCTCGCGCAACGGCGACACCAGCGCCGAACAATATCTGGTGGCCGGCCGCGAGCGCTACGAGCTCGACGGCCCCCACTATATATTCGGCTTCGCCCGCTGGGAGAAGGACCTGTTCAGCGGCTACGACCAGCAGTTCACCACCATCGGCGGCTATGGCCGCGACCTGCTCGACGGCAGACGACACCGGCTCTCGCTGGAGGCGGGCCCGGGCTACCGCTACGACCGCATCGAGGGGGAGGAGAACGCCTCCCTGGGCGTGGCCTACGGGGCGCTGGCCTACGAGTGGTCCTTCTCGGAGACTTCCAGCCTGGAGCAGGAGTTCTCGGTGGAGGCGACCGATGACAACACCACCTCGCGCTCGCTGACGTCGCTCACCTCACGGCTCAACTCCCATCTGGCCCTGCGGCTCTCCCACGAGATCCGGGACAACTCCCGACCGCCGGAGGGCGCCGAGGCCCGCACCGACCATACCACCAGCGCCTCCCTCCTCTACGACTGGTAGCCACCCGCGTCCCGCACGCCACAGACGACGCCGCCGGCCCGAGGGCCGGCGGCGTCGTGCAACGGGGAAGGCCTCCGCGGCTCAGCCGCCGTAGACATCATCCACGCTCTTCAGCGGGTAGTGGGAGGGATAGGGCTTGCGCGCCACCCCGGAGTCCACCGCGGCCTGGGCCACCGCCGAGGAGATCCGGTCGAGCAGGCGGATGTCCACGGGAGTGGGAATGATGTACTCCGGCCCGAAGCTCATCTCGTCCATCTCGTAGGCCTCCAGTACCTCCTGCGGCACCGGCTCGCGGGCGAGGTCCTTCAGGGCGTGGACGGCGGCGACCTTCATCTCCTCGTTGATGCGGGTGGCGCGCACGTCGAGCGCCCCGCGGAAGATGAAGGGAAACCCCAGCACGTTGTTGACCTGGTTGGGGTAGTCGGAGCGGCCGGTGGCCATGATCACGTCCGGGCGCGTCTCCCGGGCCACGTCGGGGTGGATCTCCGGGTCCGGGTTGGTGCAGGCGAAGACCACCGGGCTGGGGGCCATGCTGCGGATGTGGTCGGCACTCATCAGTCCCGGGCCGGAGAGGCCGACGAAGACGTCGGCCCCCTCGATGGCGTCGGTCAGGGTGCGCTTGTCGGTCTCCACGGCGAACATCGCCTTGTACTGGTTCAGGTCCTCGCGACCGCTGTGGATCACCCCCTTGCGGTCGAGCATCACGATGTTCTCGGGATGCGCGCCGCAGGAGACCAGCAGCTTCATGCAGGCGATGGCCGCGGCGCCGGCCCCCAGGCAGACGATGCGGGCGCTGTCCAGCGACTTGCCGGCGATCTCCAGGGCATTGAGCATGCCCGCGGCGGTGACGATGGCCGTACCGTGCTGGTCATCATGGAACACCGGGATGCTGCACTGCTCGACCAGCGCCTGTTCGATCTCGAAGCACTCCGGGGCCTTGATGTCCTCGAGGTTGATGCCGCCCCAGGTGTCGGCGATGCGCGCCACGGTGTCGATGAAGGCCTGCGGGCTCTCGGCGTTGACCTCGATATCCACCGAGTTGATGCCGGCGAAGCGCTTGAACAGCACCCCCTTGCCTTCCATCACCGGCTTGCTGGCCAGCGGGCCCAGGTTGCCGAGACCGAGGATGGCGCTGCCGTCGGAGATCACTGCCACCAGGTTGCCCTTGCCGGTGTAGAGGTAGGCGTTCTCCGGGTCACTGGCGATCTCGCGAACCGGCTCCGCCACGCCCGGGCTGTAGGCCAGGGAGAGGTCGCGGGCGGTGGCGGTAGGCTTGGTGAGCTCCACCGACAGCTTCCCGGGGATGGGTTTCGCGTGGTAGTCCAGCGCCGCCTTCTTCTTCGCGTCAGTCATGCTGAGAGGATCCGGTAAACAGTGGGAGGTCGGCTAGCGTATACAAAAAGCCCGTCGCGCTCAACTCGGCAGACATCTACCCTGTTGTACGCTCGTTTGAAGACGTTGTCGACCATTTGGCGACACTTATGGCTGAACCCGCCAGCCATAACGCTTTGCTTATCCTGACGGCCGGCAGACAGCCAACGTGAGCGCCGACAGCCGGGCATAAAGAAACCCGCCACGATGGGCGGGTTTCTCGCTGCGTCTTGCCTGGCGGCTCAGCGCTTGATGGCGGCACCGAAGCGCTTGTTGAAGCGCTCGACGCGACCACCGGTGGTCGCCTGCTTCTGCTTGCCGGTGTAGAAGGGGTGGCACTGGGAGCAGACGTCCAGGGAGAAGTCATGACCGGCGGTGGTACCGACCTCGAAGGTGGCGCCGCAGGAACAGGTCGCGTTGACCGTCTTGTAATCCGGGTGGATACCTTGTTTCATCTTGAGCCTCATGAAGCTGTATGCCGCCACCTGATCTTCTGCCAGGCACCGCATACGGGTTGTCTGTAGATGCGAACCGGTTGCCGCCACGCACTCGGGGTGTCCGCAGCGGCGAAGCATTCTAGCAGAGCCGACGCCGGAGGCCAATTGCCCGATTCCCCCTGCCCGCCCGTGCCACGCGTACTAAGCGTTGCCGTGCCCTCGCCGCTGCGCCGGCTATTCGACTACCGCCCCTGCCGCGACTCTCCCCCGGGGGGCTGGCAGCCCGGCCTGCGGGTGCAGGTACCCTTCGGCCGCCGGGAGGTCGTCGGCGTGGTCGTGGAGTGCCGCGACGAGAGTGAGCTGCCGCTCGCGAGCCTCAGGCCGGTGGCGGGCTGCCTCGACGAGGGCCCGCTGCCGGCCGACTGGCTGTGGCTGTGCCGCTTCGCCGCCCGCTACTACCAGCATGCCCTCGGCGACACCCTGCACCAGGCGATGCCGGGGCTGCTGCGCCAGGGCCGGGCGCTCGAAGCCCGCACCCGCGAGCGCTGGAGCGTCACCGCGGCCGGCCGCCAGGACGCTCCGCCGGGCCTCGCCCGAGCCCCTCGCCAGACCGAACTGCTGACCATGCTGCGCCAGCACCCCCACGGGCTGGTCAGCCAGGCGATCCTCGCCCAGTCGTTCAGCCGCGACCAGCTGCGGGCCCTGGCCGACAAGGGCCTGGTGGCCCGTCACGAGGAACCCCTGGCGGCCTCGCCGCCGGCCGAGGGCGACGCGGGGCTGGCCGACCCCGCCCTGCCGCTCAACCGGGAGCAGGCCGTGGCGCTGGCCGCCATCCACGAGCGGCTCGACGGCTTCCATCCCTGCCTGCTGCATGGCGTCACCGGCAGCGGCAAGACCGAGATCTACCTGCAGCTGATCGAGGCGGTCATCGGCCGTCATCGCCAGGCCCTGGTGCTGGTCCCCGAGATCGGCCTGACGCCCCAGACCCTCGCCCGCTTCCGCCGCCGCTTCCGGGCGCCGGTGGTGGCACTGCACTCGGGGCTCACCGACCATGAGCGCCTCGATGCCTGGGAAGCCGCCGCCAGCGGCCGGGCGCCCATCGTGCTGGGTACCCGGTCGGCCATCTTCACCCCCCTGGCCCGCCCCGGGGTCATCATCGTCGACGAGGAGCATGACGGCTCCTACAAGCAGCAGGACGGCCTGCGCTACCATGCCCGCGACCTGGCCGTGGCCCGCGCCCACCACCATCGCATCCCGCTGGTGCTGGGCAGCGCCACCCCGTCGCTGGAGTCCCTGCAGCGGGCGCTGCAGGGCGACTACCGCCACCTGCGCCTGACCCGTCGGGCGAGCCGCCATGCCCCGGCGCGCCTCGAGCTCGTCGACCTGCGCGGCCGCCGCCGCCAGGGCGGACTGATCCCGCCGGTGATCGAGACGGTCCGCGACACCCTGGCCGCCGGCCACCAGGTGCTGGTCTTCATCAACCGACGCGGCTTCGCCCCCACCCTGGCCTGCCATGCCTGCGGCTGGATGGCCGAGTGCGACCACTGTGATGCGCGCATGACCCTGCACCGGCAGCCGCCGCTGCTGGCCTGCCACCACTGCGACCGGCGCCGCGCCCTCCCCGACGCCTGCCCAACCTGCGGCAGCGTCGACTTGCGCCCGCTGGGCAGCGGCACCGAGCGCACCGAGGAGACCCTGGCGTCGCTGTTCCCCGAGGTGACGGTGCACCGCATCGACCGCGACAGCACCCGACGCCGCGACGCCCTCGAGCAGATGCTGGCCGAGGTACGCCGCGGCGACCCCTGCCTGCTGGTGGGGACCCAGATGCTGGCCAAGGGGCACCACCTGCCCCACGTCACCCTGGTGGTGGTGGTCAATGCCGATGCCGGCCTCTATGCCAGCGACTTCCGGGCGCTGGAGCATAGCGCCCAGCTGCTCGAGCAGGTGGCGGGCCGCGCCGGCCGCGCCGCGCACCCCGGCCGGGTGCTGGTGCAGACCCTGCACACCGACGACCCCCACCTGCGCCTGCTGGCCGAGCGGGGCTACGACGCCCTCGCCGGCCAGTTGCTGGAGGAGCGGCGGGCCGCCCGGCTGCCGCCCTTCCGCTTCCTCGCCCTGCTGCGCCTCGAGGCGCCCCGCGAGCCGGCCGTGGTCGCCCTGGGGGGCCTGGCCGCCGAGGCCCTGCGCCAGCGGATCGGCGAGCGCGGCCTCGCGGTCGACTGCCTGGGGCCGGTCCCGGCCCCCATGGAGCGGCGCCAGAACCGCTATCACCTGCAGCTGATGCTGGCCGCCGACCGCCGCAGCCAGCTGCACGAGGCCGGCGCCTGGCTGGTCGCCTGGCTCGAGGGCCGCCCCGAGGCGCGACGGGTACGCTGGTCGCTGGACATCGACCCGCAGACCCTGGCCTGACCACACACCTTTAAAGCCCGGCGCCGATTGCCGATAATGGCGCCCCAGACTCGCCCGGCGGTCGCCCCGCACCGCCCACGCCACAGGACACCGGACACTTCCATGAAAGAGACCATCATCGCGCTGCTCGAGGGCGCCCTGGACAACCTCCGGCAGCAGGGCGTGCTGCCCGCCGATCTCGCGCCGACCATCAAGGTCGACCCGACCCGCGACAAGGCCCACGGCGACTACGCCACCAACCTGGCGTTGATGCTGGCCAAGCCGGCCGGCCGCAAGCCCCGCGAGCTGGCCGAGGCGCTGGTCGCGGCCCTGCCGGCGAGCGACGCCGTACAGAAGGTGGAGATCGCCGGCCCGGGCTTCGTCAACTTCTTCGCCGCCACCGACGCCGCCGCCCAGGTCGTGCGCCAGGTGCTCGAGGCCGGGGATGCCTTCGGCCGCAACCTCACCGGCCAGGGCCGCCGGGTGCAGGTGGAGTTCGTCTCCGCCAACCCCACCGGGCCGCTGCACGTCGGCCACGGCCGCGGCGCCGCCATCGGCGACAGCATCTGTCGCCTGCTCGAGGCCACCGGCCACGAGGTGACCCGCGAGTTCTACTACAACGACGCCGGCGCCCAGATCAGCAACCTGGCGCGCTCGGTGCAGGCGCGGGTCAAGGGCATCGACCCCGGCGACCCGGGCTGGCCGGCGGACGGCTACCGTGGCGGTTACATCATCGACGTGGCCAACGCCTACCTGGCCGGGGAGACGGTGCATGCCGATGACCGTCACGTCACGGCGGCAGGCGACCCGGACGACCTCGACGCCATCCGCGACTTCGCCGTGGCCTACCTGCGTCGCGAGCAGGACCTCGACCTGAAGGCCTTCGGCGTGACGTTCGACGTCTACTTCCTGGAGTCCTCCCTCTACGAGCAGGGCAAGGTCGAGGCCACCGTCCAGCGGCTGATCGAGAAGGGCCATACCTTTGAGCAGGACGGCGCCCTGTGGCTGCGCACCACCGACTTCGGCGACGACAAGGACCGGGTGATGCGCAAGTCCGACGGCCACTACACCTACTTCCTGCCCGACGTCGCCTACCACCTGGACAAGTGGCAGCGCGGCTTCGAGACCGTGATCAACGAGCAGGGGGCCGACCACCACTCCACCGTGACCCGAGTGCGCGCCGGCCTCCAGGCCCTCGAGGCCGGCATCCCTCAAGGCTGGCCCGACTACGTCCTGCACCAGATGGTGATGGTCACCCGCTCCGGGGTCGAGGTGAAGCTCTCCAAGCGCGCCGGCAGCTACGTCACGGTGCGCGACCTGATCGACGAGGTGGGCCGCGATGCGACCCGCTTCTTCCTGGCCGCCCGCCGGGCGGACTCCCAGCTCACCTTCGACATCGACCTGGCCCGCTCCCAGTCCAACGACAACCCGGTCTACTACGTGCAGTACGCCCACGCCCGGGTGTGCAGCATGCTGCGCAAGGCCGAGGCCGAGGAGAAGCCGTTCGATCCCGCCCTGGCCATGCAGAGCCTGCCCCTGCTGGAGGCCGACCAGGAGAAGGCGCTGCTCAACCGCCTGGCCCGCTATCCCGAGGTGGTCCAGCACGCCGCCGCCGCCCACGAGCCCCAGCAGATCGCCCAGTACCTGCTCGACCTCGCCGCCGACTTCCACACCTGCTACAACGCGGTGAAGGTGATGGTCGACGAGGACGCCCTGCGCAACGCCCGGCTGGCGCTGGGGTTGGCCACGCGCCAGGTCCTGCGCAACGGCCTCGACCTGATGGGTGTCGGCGCGCCCGAGGAGATGTAAGCCATGGCCAGCAGCCGCAAACCGGCCCCCCGCAAGCGCGGCGCCACCAGCAGCCCGCGGCGCCGCTCCGCCCCGCCCCCGCGCCGCGGCATCCCGGGCTGGCTGTGGGGCCTGGTCGGCCTGGTGGCAGGCTTCCTGCTGGCCCAGCACCAGCAGGGCATCGCCCCCTGGCAGGAGGGCAGCGACTCGCCGCTGGCCACGGTGCTGACCAAACCCGGGGACCGCCAGGAATCCCGGGAAGGCGAACCGGCCGCCACCCCCGAGGAGCCGCCGATGCCGACCTTCGAGTTCTACACCCTGCTGCCGGAGTCCGAGGTGATTGCCCCCGGGGGCAAGGTGCCGGCCTCCACGGCCACCCCGCCGGAGCGCCCCGAGACGCCCGCGGCGACCACCGGCGACGACCCCATCGCCCAGGTGATCGCCGCCAACCTGGACGCCGACGCCACGGCGCCGGACGACCGCCCGGACACTCAGGCGACGGACGACCCGCCGGCCGATGCCCGCTTCATGCTGCAGGCTGCCTCCTTCCGCGAGGCGGGCGATGCCAGCAGGCTGGCGGGCCGGCTGCGTGACTTCGGCCTGCTCGCCAAGATCAGCGAGGTCAAGGCCGGTGGCGGCGACACCTGGCACCGGGTTCAGGTCGGCCCCTACAGCGACCGGCGCGAGCTCAACCGCGCCCAGGACCTGATGGTCACCCAGGGCATCGAGCCGCTGCTGATCCAGCTGCAGAACTGACCCGCCCGACCGGGCGAGGGAGGCACGACCAAGGTTGAATTCCTCGCCCCCCGCCCGCACTTCACTCCCTGAGTTCATCCACGGCGCCCCGGCCCCGCCCGCGGCGCCGCCAGTCATCGGGAGCCCTGTGCTCCCCCAAGGAGTCCCCTCCATGACCACGATCGTTTCCGTGCGCCGCGGTGACCAGGTGGCGCTGGCCGGTGACGGCCAGGTCTCGCTGGGCAATACCGTGATGAAGGGCAACGCCAGCAAGGTGCGCCGCCTCTACCACGGCCAGGTCCTGGCCGGCTTCGCCGGCGGCACCGCCGATGCCTTCACCCTCTTCGAGCGCTTCGAGGCGCAGCTCGAGAAGTACCAGGGCAACCTGGTCAAGGCCGCCGTGGAACTGGCCAAGGACTGGCGCACCGACCGTGCCCTGCGCCGTCTCGAGGCGCTGCTCGCCGTGGCCAACAAGGATGCCTCGCTGATCATCACCGGCAACGGTGACGTGGTGGAGCCCGAGGGGGGCATCATCGCCATCGGCTCCGGCGGCAACTTCGCCCTGGCCGCCGCCCGTGCCCTGCTCGAGAACACCGAACTCGGTGCCCGCGAGATCACCGAGAAGTCCCTGACCATCGCCGGTGACATCTGCGTGTTCACCAACCACAACGTCACCCTGGAAGAGCTCTGACCATGACCCGGATGACCCCCCGCGAGATCGTCCACGCCCTGGACCAGTACATCGTCGGCCAGCAGGACGCCAAGCGCGCCGTGGCCATTGCCCTGCGCAACCGCTGGCGTCGCATGCAGCTCGACGGTGAGCTGCGACATGAGGTGACGCCCAAGAACATCCTGATGATCGGCCCCACCGGCGTGGGCAAGACCGAGATCGCGCGCCGCCTGGCCAAGCTGGCCGGCGCCCCCTTCATCAAGGTCGAGGCCACCAAGTTCACCGAGGTGGGCTATGTGGGCCGCGACGTCGAATCGATCATCCGTGACCTGACCGAGGCCGCCATCAAGCTGGTGCGCGAGCAGGCCAAGGCCGAGGTGGGCCACCGTGCGGAGGACGCCGCCGAGGAGCGCATCCTCGACGCCCTGCTGCCACCGCCCCGTGGCCAGGAGGACGAGCCCCGCCAGGACAGCTCGACCCGCCAGATCTTCCGCAAGAAGCTGCGCGAGGGACAGCTCGACGACAAGGAGATCGACATCGAGGTCACGCCCCAGGGTTCCGGCGTCGACATCATGACCCCGCCAGGCATGGAGGAGATGACCAGCCAGCTGCAGAACCTCTTCGCCGGCATGGGCAAGCAGAAGAGCGAGATCCGCCGGGTGGCGGTAAAGGACGCCTTCGGCCTGCTGCGTGACGAGGAGGCCGGCAAGCTGGTCAACGAGGACGACATCAAGAGCCGCGCCGTCGAGGCGGTGGAACAGAACGGCATCGTCTTCCTCGACGAGATCGACAAGGTCTGCAAGGGCAGCGGCCAGTCCAGCGGTGGCGAGGTCTCCCGCGAGGGCGTCCAGCGCGACCTGCTGCCGCTGATCGAGGGCTCCACGGTCTCCACCAAGTACGGCATGGTGCGCACCGACCACATCCTGTTCATCGCCTCCGGTGCCTTCCACCTGTCGCGCCCATCGGACCTGATCCCCGAGCTGCAGGGCCGGCTGCCGATCCGCGTCGAGCTCAACGCCCTGACGCCGGAGGACTTCAAGCGCATCCTCACCGAGCCCTCCGCCGCGCTGACCAAGCAGTACCAGGCGCTGCTGGCCACCGAGGGGCTCGAGGTCGCCTTCACGGAGGACGGCATCGCGCGCATCGCCGAGATCGCCTGGAAGGTGAACGAGGGCACCGAGAACATCGGCGCCCGCCGACTGCACACCGTGATGGAGCGCCTGCTCGAGGAGGCCTCGTACCTGGGTGGCGACTTCGGCAGCCCGCTGTCGATCGATGCCGCCTACGTCGACTCCCAGCTCGGCGAGCTGGCGATGGACGAGGACCTGTCGCGGTATATTCTCTAAGCCACGGGCTTCGCACCTCGAGCCACGCGAAGCTCGAGGTGCGAAACAAGCCAGGAGGTACCATGACAGCCCCGATTCCCACCAGGGTGCATTACCACAAGAAGGACCGAGAGCTCGAGCTCACCTACGAAGGCGGCGAGAGCTACCGGCTGCCGGTGGAGTACCTGCGGGTCTTCTCGCCCTCCGCCGAGGTACGCGGCCATGGCCCCGATACCGCCACCCTGCAGGTGGGCAAGAAGCACGTCGGCCTGAAGGACATCACCCAGACCGGCCGCTATGCCCTCAAGTTGCACTTCGACGACGGCCACGACAGCGGGCTCTTCAGCTGGGACTACCTTTACGACCTGATCCGCAGGCGCGAGGCCAACTGGGCCGACTACCTGCGCCGACTGGAAGAGGCCGGCGCCTCCCGGGAGCCCCTGGGCATCGAGATCAAGCAGCTCTGACAGCAAGACTTGTCGCCTGCCCTCCCCTCGGCTGATCCGGCGACAGGCCTGCGAGGGGGCGCTGTGAACCCTTCCCTGGGCGCTACCGACGCCATCCATGGCGTAGGACCCCCTCTTCGGCCTGTCCCCGGCGCCCTCGGGGTCACCTCAGTGACTCCCTGCGTCAAGACAATCGTCGCCGGGGAAGGCTACAATGGCGCCCATTGCGAGGCCGCCAGGCCTCCCCCCATCACAGCGATTCGGGAGCCCCCACGGCATGAGCGCCAGTGACAAGCACACCACCCACTTCGGCTATCAGGAAGTCCCGGTCGGGGAGAAGGCCTCGCGCGTGGCCCATGTCTTCCACTCGGTGGCGGCCCGCTACGACGTCATGAACGACCTGATGTCGATGGGCATCCATCGCCTGTGGAAGCGCCTGACCATCGAGCGTTCCGGCGTGCGCCCGGGCCACAGCGTGCTCGACATCGCCGGCGGCACCGGCGACCTGACGGGAAAGTTCTCGCGCATGGTGGGCCCCCGCGGCCGGGTGGTGCTGGCCGACATCAACGAGTCCATGCTGCGGGTCGGCCGCGACAAGCTGCTCGACAGAGGCATCGGCGGCAACGTCGAGTACGTGCAGGCCAACGCCGAGTGCCTGCCCTTCCCCGACAACACCTTCGACTGCATCACCATCGCCTTCGGCCTGCGCAACGTCACCGACAAGGACGCCGCGCTGCGCTCCATGACCCGAGTGCTCAAGCCCGGCGGACGCCTGCTGGTGCTGGAGTTCTCCAAGCCGGGCAACCCGTTGTTCTCCAGGGCCTACGACGAGTACTCCTTCCGCCTGCTGCCGAAGATCGGCGAGTTGGTGGCGAGCGACGCCGACAGCTACCGCTACCTGGCCGAGTCGATCCGCATGCACCCCGACCAGGAGACCCTCAAGGCGATGATGGAGGCCGCCGGGCTGGAGCGCGTCGAGTACACCAACCTCACCGGGGGCATCGTCGCCCTGCACCGCGGCATCAAGCTGTGAGGGCATGATGGCGTTGTCTCCCACCCTGCTGCTGGCCGGCCTGGAACGCACCCTGAACGCCCTGCTCGCCCGCGATCCGGCGGCGCCGTCGCGCCTGGCCCGGCTGGCTGGCCAGCGCATCCTGTTGCGCCTGGAGCGCCCCGCCCTGGCGCTGGCCATCCACTTCCACCCGGCCGGCCTCGACCTGCTGCGCCCCGTCGACACCGCCGAGGAGGGCTTCGACGCCGTGGTCGAGCTGGATGCCGAGACTCTCGGCGAACTGCTGGGCGGGGCCTCCGTCGAGCGCCTGATGTTCCAGGGCAAGCTCGCCGTGCGGGGGCGCACCCATCTGCTGGAAGCGACCCGCGACCTGCTGCTCGACCTCGACCTGGACTGGGAGGCGGAACTCGCCCGCTGGCTCGGCGACATCCCGGCCCATAGCCTGGCCGAGGGGCTGCGCAGCCTCTCCCGATGGGGCCTGCGCACCCGCCAGGAGTTCTGCGCCGACGTGGGCGAATATGTCTTCGAGGAGGCACGGCTGCTGCCGGGGCGTCACCAGCTCGAGGCGCTGCGCGACCAGCTGACCGAGGTGGAGATCGCCACCGACCGCCTCGAGGCGCGCCTGGCGCGGCTGCGACGTCGCCTGGCCCCGCCGGAGACGACTCGATGATCCTGCGGCTCACGCGCATCTTCTGGGTGATCACCCGCTACCGGCTCGATACCCTGCTGCCGCTGGAGCGGATGCCCTGGTGGCTGCGCGGCCTGTTCACGCTTTCACCGCTGCGCCTGGTGCCGATCGGCGACCGCTCCCGGGGCGTGCGCCTGCGCCTGGCGCTGGAGTCGCTGGGGCCGATCTTCGTCAAGTTCGGCCAGATGCTCTCGACCCGCCGCGACCTGCTGCCCGAGGACATAGCCGACGAACTGCAGCGGCTCCAGGACCAGGTGCCGCCCTTTCCCGGCCACCAGGCCATGGCCCTGGTCGAGGAGGAGCTGGGGATGTCGCTGGAGGATGCCTTCGCCAGCTTCGAGCCCGAGCCCCTGGCCTCGGCCTCCGTCGCCCAGGTGCATGCCGCCCGGCTGCACGGGGGCGAAGCCGTGGTGGTCAAGATCATCCGTCCGGGGATCGAGCGCGTGATGCGCCAGGACATGGCGTTGATGTATCGCTTCGCCAGCGTGCTGGCAAGAATTCCCGAGGCCCGCCGACTGCGCCCGGTGGAAGTGGTTCGCGACTACGAGGCCACGCTCTTCGACGAGCTCGACCTCACCAAGGAGGCCGCCAACACCTCCCAGCTCAAGCGCAACTTCAAGGGCTCGCCGCTGCTCTACGTGCCGGCCATCCACTGGGCACTGACCCACCACCGGGTGATGGTGCAGGAGCGCATCTACGGGGTCCCGGTGGCCGATACCGCGGCGCTGCTCGCCCAGGGCACCGACCTCAAGAAGCTGGCCGAACGCGGCGTGGAGATCTTCTTCACCCAAGTGTTCCGCGACAACTTCTTCCATGCCGACATGCACCCGGGCAACATCTTCGTCTCTTTCGAACATCCCCACGACCCGCAGTACATCGCCATCGACTGCGGCATCGTCGGCAGCCTGACCCGCGAGGACCAGGACTACCTGGCACGCAACCTGCTGGCCTTCTTCCACCAGGACTACTACGAGGTGGCGGCGCTGCACATCGAGTCGGGCTGGGTGGGCGAGGGGACCCGCGCCAACGAGTTCGCCGCGGCGATCCGCACGGTGTGCGAGCCGATCCTCGAGAAGCCGCTCAAGGACATCTCCTTCGGCCAGGTGCTGCTGGGCCTGTTCCAGACCGCTCGACGCTTCAACATGGAGGTCCAGCCGCAGCTGGTACTGCTGCAGAAGACGCTGCTCAACATCGAGGGGCTCGGCCGCCAGCTCTACCCCGACCTGGACCTGTGGAGCACCGCCAAGCCCTACCTGGAGCGCTGGATGAAGGAGCGCGCCGGCGCCAGCGGCCTCTGGGAGTCGCTCAAGCGACAGGCCCCGGAGCTCTCTCGTCAACTGCCCGAGCTGCCGGTGCTCGCCCACCAGGTCCTCACCCGAACCGAGCTGGAACACCGCCAGCGGCGCCGCCAGGTCGACGCCATGGGCGGGATCTCCCGAGCGCTGAGCCAGCGGGGCAGGAGCCAGCGGCGGCTTCGGCTGGGCCTGCTGCTGCTGGTCGCCGCTCTCGCCTGGCAGCCGCTGAGCGAGTGGGCCGCAGGTCAGCCCTGGCCGGCCCTGGCCGCCGCCGCCCTCGGCGTGCTGCTGCTGGCCTGGCACTGATGTCCGCCCCGCTCTTCCACCCACTGCAACGGAACCTTCTCCCATGAGCGATATCCTCGACCGTCTTCACGTTGTGCTCGAAGAACGCCGCCGGGCGGAGCCACAGGATTCCTATGTGGCGGCCTTGCATCACAAGGGACTGAACAAGATACTCGAGAAGGTCGGCGAGGAAGCCACCGAGACCCTGCTGGCCGCCAAGGACGCCGAGCATGGCGACGAGTCGGCACGCCAAGCGTTGATCGCCGAAACGGCCGACCTGTGGTTTCATAGCCTGGTAATGCTCTCGCACCTGGGCCTCGACCACCGCCAGGTCCTGGATGAGCTGGCCCGCCGCTTCGGCGTCTCCGGACACGACGAGAAGGCCGCACGGCAACCCTAGCGTCAACTGGCCCTTCCGGGACCTCCCGGAGCCCCAACCTGAGGAAGCAACTATGTTAGGTGGTATCAGTATCTGGCAGCTGCTGATCGTTCTCGGCATCATCATCCTGATCTTCGGCACCAAGAAGCTGCGCAACGTCGGCGGTGACCTGGGCGGCGCCGTGAAGGGCTTCAAGAAGGCCATGCACGAGGAAGAGAAGGATAAGGACGAGGGCGAGAAGGCGGACGACCCCCAGGCCCGCGTCAGCCATGACGAAGAGGTCAATACCTACGACGTCAAGGCCGAGCAGAAGGCCCATGACAAGGAAGAGCACCAGGAAGAGCGCAAGTAACCCGCCATGTTCGATATGGGCTTTCTCGAACTGATGCTCATCGGCGTGGTGGGCCTGCTGGTGCTGGGTCCCGAGCGCCTGCCCAAGGCGGCGCGCACCCTGGGGCTGTGGATCGGCAAGATCAAGCGCACCGTCTCGGGCATGCAGCGCGAGATCAGTGCCCAGCTCGAGGCGGAGGAGCTGCGCCAGAAGCTCAACGAGCAGCAGAAGAAGCTCGACGAGGGCGTCCAGCAGGTCAAGCGCGGCGTGGAGAGCATCGCCGAGGACGAGAGCGGCAAGCGCCCGTCGGCCTCGGCCGGTGACGATACCGGCGAAGCCCCGCCGGCCGCCCCTCCCGAGAAGCGGCTCGATGACGCTCTCGCCAGGGCCCGCACGGGCAGCGAGGCCGATGATTCCCAGCGCCCCGCCGATGCCTCCAACGCCGACAAGGATTCTGCCCCCCGATGAGCAAGACCGGTGACCCCAAGGAGCAGAACCAGGCCCCGCTGATCGAGCACCTGATCGAGCTGCGCTCGCGACTGATGCGCGCCGTGATCGCGATCCTGGTGATCTTCCTGGGCCTCTATGCCTTTGCCAACGACATCTACTCCTTCGTCGCCCAGCCGCTGATGGCGCTGCTGCCGGAAGGATCGCAGATGATCGCCACCGAGGTGGCCTCTCCCTTCCTCGCGCCCTTCAAGCTGACCCTGGTGGTGGCGGTGTTCGCCGCCATTCCCTACGTGCTGCACCAGGCCTGGGCCTTCGTGGCCCCGGGGCTCTACGACAACGAGAAGGCGCTGGCGCTGCCGATCCTGGCCTCCAGCGTGGCGCTGTTCTACGGTGGCGCCGCCTTCGCCTACTACGTCGTCTTCCCGCTGCTGTTCCAGTTCTTCACCCAGACCGGGCCGGAGAACGTCGCGGTGATGACCGACATCAACCAGTACCTGAACTTCGTCCTCAAGCTGTTCTTCGCCTTCGGGGTGGCCTTCGAGATCCCCATCGCCACCTTCCTGCTGATCCTCTCGGGCGCCACCACGGTGGAGAGCCTGTCGAAGAAGCGCCCCTACGTGGTGCTGGGCTGCTTCGTCATCGGCATGCTGCTCACCCCGCCAGACGTGGTCTCCCAGAGCCTGCTGGCGGTGCCGATGTACCTGCTCTACGAGGTCGGTCTGCTGTTCGGTCGCCTGGTCCGCCGCAAGCGGGAGAAGGACGAGGAAGACGAGGAAGCATAGCGCCAAGCGGCCAAGGCCAGCACGATAAGACCCGACTAAGACCCAACCCGGCAAAAGCAAGCCCCGAAGCTCGAAGACTTCGGGGCTTGCTTGTAGCTCGGCGCTCGGCGCTTAAAACTTACAGGTCCATCAATTCGTCGATGCGGTCGACCAGCTTGAAGATGCCGGTGGCGGCCTCGCTGATGCGCGTGGCCAGCATGTAGGCCGGGGTGGTCACCACGCGGTTCTCGAAATCCACCACGATGTCCTCGACCCCGCAGCTGCGGTGCAGGCCGCCCATGGCACTGATCGCCCCGGCGACGCCCGGATCGTGCCCCACGGTCACGGCGATGCCGGGGCCGAGCAGGCGCGGCACCAGCACCGGGCTGATGCACATCAGGCCGATCGGCTTGCGCGCCTCATGGAAGCCGGACAGCGCCTCGGTGAGCTCGTCGAGCACCTGCATGCCATCCCCAGCCTCGGCGAAGTTCGAGAGGTTCTTGGCGACACCGAAGCCGCCGGGGAGGATGATCGCATCGAAGTCGTCGGCCTCGAGCTCGTCGAGGGGCGCGATCTCGCCGCGGGCCAGGCGCGCCGACTCGGTCAGCACATTGCGACGCTCGCCGTCGGCCACCTCGCCGCGACGATGATCGACGACATGATGCTGCTCGATGTCGGGGGCGAAGCAGCGATAGCCCAGGCCCAGCTGATCGAGGCGCAGCAGGGTCAGGGTGGTCTCGTAGATCTCGGCACCGTCCTGCACCCCGCATCCCGAGAGGATGACCGCCACCTGTTTGCTCATGCCTTTCTCCTTGAAGGTAGGCGCCCGGCGAAGCCAGGCCCTGAAATCCGCAAGCCTTCACTTTAGAGAGTCGGCCAGGGTGCGACAAGGCGCGGCTTTCGACGCCGGGCGACACTGATATACTCGAGGCATTCGACTCCCGCTGTCATCAGGCCGTCATCCGGCATCGCCATAATGACGGGGGCGGCGGTCCCGATCCCCCTATCCGGAGAGACGCCTTGAGCTTCATGACCACACGCCAGTTCCCGACCTCACGCCTGCGCCGCATGCGCCGCGACGACTTCTCGCGCCGCCTGATGCGCGAGCACACCCTGACCGCGGCCGACCTGATCTGGCCGGTGTTCGTGCTCGAGGGCGAGGGCCAGCGCGAGGCGGTGCCCTCCATGCCGGGCGTCGAGCGGCTGTCGCTCGACCTGCTGATCGAGGAGGCCCGGGAGGCCTTTGCGCTCGGCATCCCGGCCATCGCCCTCTTCCCGGTGGTGGGCACGGCGCTGAAGAGCGAACTGGCCGAGGAGGCCTACAACGCCTCGGGCCTCGTCCAGCGCAGCGTGCGCGCCCTCAAGGAGGCGATCCCCGGGCTCGGCATCATCACCGACGTGGCGCTCGACCCCTACACCAGCCACGGCCAGGACGGCATCCTCGACGAGGCGGGCTACGTCCACAATGACCGCACCGTGGAGACCCTGCTCAAGCAGGCGCTCTCCCACGCCGAGGCGGGCGCCGATGTGGTGGCCCCTTCGGACATGATGGACGGCCGCATCGGCTCGATCCGCCACGTGCTGGAGCAGGAGCAGCTGGTCAACACCCGGATCATGGCCTACAGCGCCAAGTACGCCTCGCGCTACTACGGCCCCTTCCGCGACGCCGTGGGCTCCGCCGGCAACCTGGGCAAGGCCGACAAGACCACCTACCAGATGGACCCGGGCAACGGCGACGAGGCGCTCCACGAGGTGGCCCTGGACCTGGCCGAGGGGGCCGACATGGTGATGATCAAGCCCGGCATGCCCTACCTGGACGTGGTGCGCCGGGTGAAGGACGAACTCAAGGTGCCCACCTTCGCCTACCAGGTGAGCGGCGAGTACGCCATGCACATGGCCGCCTTCGAGAACGGCTGGCTGGAGGCGGACGCGGTGATTCTCGAATCGCTGCTCTGCTTCAAGCGCGCCGGCGCCGACGGCGTGCTGACCTACTTCGCCAAGCGCGCGGCCAGGCTGCTCGCGACGACATAGCCGACGGGAGGGACAGCGCCCTTCCGCCCGACGACAGGGAAACCCCATGGAAGAGACACGCGGTCCCGACCGGCAGCCCGACATGCCCACCCAGACGGGGGGCGGCGAGCCCCCCGAGCCTCCCGCCCCGCGGTTGAACCAGACCCGCACCGGCATCAAGCCCAAGGCGCTGCCGGACCCGGAGGCAGACCTGGCCGACCCCGGGCTCTACTTCAACCGCGAGCTCTCCCACCTTCAGTTCAACGTCCGGGTGCTGGAACAGGCCCTGGACGAGGCTCATCCGCTGCTCAACCGGCTGATGTTCCTGCTGATCTTCTCGTCCAACATGGACGAGTTCTTCGAGATCCGCGTGGCGGGCCTCAAGAACCAGGTGCTGCTCGGCGATGATGCCACAGGCGCCGACGGTCGCTCGCCCCGCTCGGTGCTGGCCGAGATCGCCCAGATCGCCCATTCCCAGGTGGCGCGCCAGTACCAGATCCTCAACGAGGTCCTGATCCCCGCCCTGGAGGCCCAGCGGCTTCGCTTCCGTCGCCGCGGGGACTGGTCCGAGGCCCAGGGCGCCTGGGTGCGCGACTACTTCGAGACCGAGATCATGCCGGTGATCAGCCCCATCGGCCTGGACCCTTCTCACCCCTTCCCACGCCTGGTCAACAAGAGCCTCAACTTCATCGTCCAGCTCGAGGGCAAGGACGCCTTCGGCCGCGAGGGGGGCCTGGCCATCCTGCCGGCACCCCGCTCGCTGCCGCGGGTGATCGCCCTGCCCGAGGCGCTCTGCGAGGCGGGCTTCAGCGAGTACGTCTTCCTCTCCTCGATGATCCATGCCCATGCCGAGGAGGTCTTTCCCGGCATGACGGTACTCGGCTGCTACCAGTTCCGACTGACCCGCAACGCCGACCTCGCCGTGGACCCCGAGGAGGTTTCCGACCTCGCCTCGGCGCTGCGCGGAGAGCTGCTGTCGCGGCGCTACGGTAGCGGGGTCCGGCTGGAGGTGGCCGACAACTGCCCCGACGAGCTGGCCGAGTTCCTGCTCAGGCAGTTCCAGCTCGAGGAGCCGGACCTCTTCCGGGTCAACGGCCCGGTGAACCTGACCCGCATGATGTCGGTGCTGGGCGACGTGGAGCGTCCCGAGCTGCTCTATCGCCCCTTCACCCCCGGCCTGCCCAAGGCACTGCGCAAGGCCGACAGCGTGCTGGCCGCGATCGCCGATGGCGACATCCTGCTCCATCATCCCTTCCAGTCCTTCTCCCCGGTGGAGGAGATGCTCGGGGAGGCCGCGCGGGACCCGGACGTGCTGGCCATCAAGCAGACCCTCTACCGCACCGGCGCCGACTCGCCCATCGTCAACGCCCTGGTCGAGGCCGCCGGCAACGGCAAGGAGGTCACGGTGGTGATTGAGCTACGGGCACGCTTCGACGAGGCCGACAACCTGGCCCTGGCCTCGCGCCTGCAGGAAGCCGGGGCCATCGTCATCTACGGGGTGATGGCCTACAAGACCCACGCCAAGATGATGCACATCGTGCGTCGTGAACGGGGCAAGCTGCGCCACTATGCCCACCTGGGCACCGGCAACTACCACTCGCGGACCGCCAAGCTCTACACCGACTATAGCCTGCTCACCGCCGACCCGGTGCTCTGCGCCGACGTGCACAAGGTCTTCCAGCAGCTCTCGGGCATGGGCCGGGCCCGGCACATCGAGCAGCTGTTGCACGCCCCCTTCACCCTGCACGAACAGATGGTGGCCAAGATCGACCGGGAGGCCGAACATGCCCGCAAGGGCAAGCGCGCCCACCTGATCATTAAGTGCAACTCGCTCACCGAGCCGAAGCTGATCCAGGCCCTCTACCGGGCCTCGCGGGCCGGGGTGGAGTGCGACCTGATCATCCGTGGCATGTGCTGCCTGCGCCCGGGCATTCCCGGCATCTCGGAGAACATCCGGGTGCGCTCGATCATCGGCCGCTTCCTGGAGCACACCCGGGTGTTCCATTTCCACAACGACGGCAAGCCGGAGACCTGGGGCTCCAGCGCCGACTTCATGGCGCGCAACATGTTCCATCGGGTCGAGACCTGCTTCCCGCTATTGGACAGGAAGCTGGCCGCCCGGGTCCGCAAGGACCTCGAGACCTACCTGGTGGACAACTGCCAGAGCTGGCTGCTGCGCAGCGACGGCCTCTACGTCAAGCAGCAGCCCGGCGGTGCGGCCCCGATCAGCGCCCAGGAGACCCTGCTCTTCGCCTATGCCGCCAGGGCCTGACTCAGCCCTTGCGGAACGCATCCAGGTCATGGGGGTCGAGCCCGGATACGCGCTCGGGCAGGCCGCGCTCGCGACGGGCGGTACGCACCACCTCGCGCTCGGCGAGCAGTTCGGCATCGTCGTCCAGGGTGCGGCCATTGAGCTCGGCGAGCTGGGCCATGCCCTGGTGGTAGAAGGCGAGCACCGCCAGCGCCGTGTCGTTGCCCTCCGCCATGCCGCGGCGCAGCGCCGGCAGGTAGCCGCTGACCCGGGACAGCTGGTGCTTGAGCTGCCAGACATAGCGCATCTCGGTCATCCAGGGGCGCTCGCGCAGCACCGCGAACACCAGGCTGGTCGCGACCAGCCCCAGCAGCACGCCCAGGGCATTGAGCCAGAAGCTGGAGCCGAAGGCCGTGGTCAGCAGCTGCGAGAACACCAGCCCGAAGACGATCAGCTGGCCGGCCATGGCCAGGCTGATCAGCTTGGCCTTGCGGCGGTAGGTCTCGGGGTCGTGGTCCTCGAACTGGAACGGCATGGGAACTCCGGGTAGCGAATCGGCAATCGACGGCATTATCCCGACATCGCCATCCGGGGTACAGGGCTAGCGAAGTCGCTCGGCTGCCGTCAGCAGCAGATGCTCGGTGGTCTCCCAGCCGAGGCAGGCATCGGTGACCGAGACCCCATGGCGCAGCCGGCCCGGCGCAAGCGCCTGCTTGCCCTCGTGGAGATGGCTCTCCAGCATCAGCCCCGCCAACGCCGTCTCGCCGGCCAGGCGCTGGGCCAGCACGTCGAGCAGCACCTCGCTCTGGCGGCGGTGGTCCTTGAGCGCATTGGCGTGGCTGCAGTCGACCATCAGCCGCGGCGACAGGTTGGCGTCCTCCAGGGCGCGGCGTGCCGCCTGGACATGGGAGGCCTGGTAGTTGGGCTCGCCGTGGCCGCCGCGCAGCACCAGCTGGGTATGAGGGTTGCCTGCCGTATCGCGCACCGCCGGACGCCCCTCTTCATCGAGCCCGAAGTGGCTGTGCGGGTGCGCCGCGGCGCGCATGGCATCGAGCGCCACGCCGATGTCGCCGCCGGTGGCGTTCTTGAACCCCACCGCCGCCTCGAGGCCGCTGGCCAGCTCGCGGTGAAGCTGCGACTCGGTGGTGCGGGCCCCGATGGCCACCCAGGCGAGCAGGTCCTCCAGGTAGGGCGCCAGCATCGGCTGCAACAGTTCGGTGGCCACCGGCAGCCCCAGCTCGGCCACCTCGCGCATCAGCCGCCGCGACACCTCGAGGCCGCGGGCCATATCGCCGCTGCCGTCGAGGTCCGGGTCGTAGGCCAGCCCCTTCCAGCCCACGGTGGTGCGCGGCTTCTCCACGTAGACGCGCATCACCGGGAGCAGTCGGTCCTCGACCCGGGGCGCCAGTGCGGCCAGGCGGCGGGCGTACTCCAGGGCCGCCTCGGGGTCGTGGATGGAACAGGGGCCCACCACCACCAGCAGACGGTGGTCATGGCCGGCGAGGATCTCGTGGATGGCTCGGCGCTGGGCCCCTATCCGGGCCACCAGTTCGGGAGAAAGCGGCAGTTCGCGGCGCAGCTCGCCGGGGGTGGGCAGCGGCCGGGCCGGGTTGGCGGCGGAGCGCAGGGGCTCGGCCAGGGGGGCGGCGGCAAGGGAAGCGTTCATGGCGTCATCAACTCCGGGTAGCGGTCATACATCGTGTCGGTCGGGTGCCACCGATCTCGCTACGGCCGGGCGTGGCGGAGTGAGCCGACCGCAGCTCGCTAAATCGCCAGTAGCCATAATAGCCCGCGAACCCCCGGGTCTGGCGGATGGCGATGGATGCGGTCATGGTCCCTCTCCTGGATGTCGGTTGTATGGACGGGGGCCGTGAAATGCGGAACCCCCGGGCGGGGCGGCCGTCCGGGGGTTCTGGCGGAGGCGGCCCTGGTGAGGTACCTCCCGGCGATGTCGCGTCTTGCGTTCAGGACATGGCCACGGGCACCCCGGGAATAAACCAGTAACCAGACCAATAGCCGCACACAGCGAACGCCTCGCTGCCATTGCGGGCAACGTGAGAGGCGGGCTTGACGCGGTGGGTCATGATCATGGATCGCTCCTGAGGTTTCGCCTCATCCTGCCGCATTGCGGCATGGCTGGCAAGGGCCTCCGCTCAGCCGGCGAACAGCTGGTACCAGCCGATGGTGGCCGGCAGGGCGCTCATGGCCACCAGCACCACCAGGCCCAGCACCACGGACAGCAGGCCGCTGTCGTCCTTGAAGTTCGTGTCGTGTCCCGCCATGTGTCGCTCCTTTTATCGTGTCAGGGTAGAGCCGCATTCTAGCGAAGATGGCCGCATCCGGCACGACACCGATGGTCGCAGCCAGGTTTCGCTAGAGGCTGATCCAGCGCCTCGCCCCTTCCTGACTGATACTCCCCGGTGGTTGCAGGCTCAGCGCAGGTGGCGCCCGCCATCCACCGGCAGGGTCACGCCGGTGACGTAGCGATTGTCGAGCAGGTAGCGCAGGCTCTGATAGATCACCCCGGGGCCGGGAATCATCTCCATCGCCGACTTGGCGCGGGCCTTCTCGGCGTAGGCCTCGTCATCGCCCTCGTTGAGCATGATCATCGCCGGAGCGATGGCATTGACCTGGATCATCGGGGCGTACATGGCGGCGAAGGAGAGCGTCAGGTTGTCCAGCCCCGCCTTGGTGGCGGCGTAGGCGGCGTGCTTCCTGGAGCCCTTCTGCACCACGTAGTCGGTCAGGTGCACGATGTCGCGCTGGGGCTCGCTGCACGCCTCGAGCAGCGCCCGGGCATGCAGGTTGATCAGGTAGGGCGCCAGCATGTGGATGCGAAACAACCGCTCGAAGGTAGCTCCCGCCTCGGGGCCGCTGGAGTCCGGCGCCCAATCGCTGGCGTTATGGACGACCGCTCTCAGGGAAGGGGTTGCCTCCTTCAGCCTGGCGAGGAACGCCAGGATGCCCGCCTCCGTCGAGAAGTCGGCCGACAGGGTGACGATGCCCCGCTCACGCAGCGCGTCCAGCTCGGGCCGCTCGCGGCGATAGCTGATGATCACCGGGTGGCCGTCGTCGCGCAGCCGCTCGGCACAGTGGCGTCCCAGGCGCTGGGCGCCACCGGTGATCAGGATCGGCGAGGCGCTCATGACCGCGCCTCCCTCACCAGGCTGCCCGCGGTGGGCACGATGGGGTCCCGCGGCGCATAGGCGAAGACATCCGAGAAGACGCGTGAGGGCGCCAGGCCCAGCGAGGCGAGCACGTCGACGCAGGCATAGACCATGCCCGGCGAGCCGGAGACGTAGACGTCATGCCCCGAGACGTCATCGAGGGTCGTCGCC
The DNA here is from genome assembly GCF_030010555.1 of Halomonas rhizosphaerae. Classification (GTDB taxonomy): domain Bacteria; phylum Pseudomonadota; class Gammaproteobacteria; order Pseudomonadales; family Halomonadaceae; genus Halomonas; species Halomonas rhizosphaerae. The sequence continues at coordinate 91,117 of NZ_JASCQP010000011.1, read as the reverse complement.
AGGGCCTGGTCGATCCGGCCGCGGTGGCCGATGACCCGCTCCCCCGCCACGGCTTCCTCGGGCGCGACCTCGGTCACGGCGTGGAAGCGGACATTGGCATGCGCTTCCACCCACGCCCGGGGCAGGCGCTCCAGGTAGAGGTCGCGACGCTCGCGGGCCGCCCACCAGAGGTCGATTTCTCGCGCCGGATCATCGTGCAGCGCCGCCTCGACGATCGCCTTCATCTGGGAAAAGCCGGTGCCGGCGGCGACCAGCAGCAAAGGTCGCGTGCTGTCCGGGTCGAGGATGCAGTCGCCGCCGGGCAGGCGCAGGGTCAGCCGCTCGGCCACCTGCATCAGCTCGCGCAGGCGGGCGGAGTTCTCCCGCTCGGGCCAGTGCTGGATGTGAAGCTCGATGGTGCCATCGCCGGCATGGGCGTTGGCGATGGAGAACGGCACCCAGAGGTCCTCCTCCAGCTTCAGCTCCAGGTACTGGCCGGGATCATGGGCCACGGCCTCGGGCCGGCCCTCCAACTGGACGCGGAAGACGTCCGGGGTGAGATCCTCGACCTCGGTGACCAGGCAGGTCAGGGTCCTTGGCGTCATGAAAGCCTCATGAAATTGTCAGAATGTCGCGTTGTCAGGGAGCTCGATGCCCAGCTCGTTCCAGCGCTCGCTGACGCGGGCCTTGACGGCCTCGTCCATGACGATGGGCGTGCCCCACTCGCGGTCGGTCTCGCCGGGCCACTTGCTGGTGGCGTCCAGGCCCATCTTGGAGCCGAGTCCCGCCACGGGGGAGGCGAAGTCCAGGTAGTCGATGGGGGTATTCTCCACCATCACGGTATCCCGGGCGGGGTCCATGCGCGTGGTGATGGCCCAGATCACGTCCTTCCAGTCGCGGGCACAGACGTCGTCGTCGAGCACCACCACGAACTTGGTGTACATGAACTGGCGCAGGAAGCTCCACACGCCCATCATCACCCGCTTGGCGTGGCCCGGGTACTGCTTCTTCATGGTCACCACCGCCATGCGGTAGGAGCACCCCTCAGGCGGCAGGTAGAAGTCGACGATCTCGGGGAACTGGCGGCGCAGGATGGGCACGAACACCTCGTTCAGCGCCAGGCCCAGGATCGCCGGCTCGTCGGGCGGACGGCCGGTGTAGGTGGAGTGGTAGATCGCGTTCTCGCGCATGGTCATGCGCGTCACCGTGAACACCGGGAACTGCTCGACCTCGTTGTAGTAGCCGGTATGGTCGCCGTAGGGACCCTCGGGGGCCATGTCGTCGGGGTAGATGAACCCCTCGAGGATGATCTCGGCGGAGGCCGGTACCTGGAGGTCGGCATGGCCGCAGCTGACCAGCTCGGTGCGTGAGCCGCGCAGAAGGCCGGCGAAGGCATACTCGGAGAGGCTGTCGGGCACCGGCGTCACCGCCCCCAGGATGGTGGCCGGGTCGGCGCCCAGCGCCACCGCCACAGGGAAGGGCTCGCCGGGATGGGCCTGCTGGAACTCCTGGAAGTCCAGCGCCCCGCCGCGATGGGAGAGCCAGCGCATGATCAGGCGGTTCCTCCCGAGCTTCTGCTGGCGATAGATCCCCAGGTTCTGGCGGGTCTTGTGGGGCCCCTTGGTGATCACCAGGGGCCAGGTGACCAGCGGCGCGGCGTCGCCGGGCCAGCAGTGCTGGATCGGCAGGCGGTCGAGGTCGACCTCGTCGCCCTCGTAGGCGAGCGCCTGCACCGGTGCCGAGCGCACCGTCTTCGGCCCCATGCTCATCACCTGCCGGAAGATCGGCAGCTTGCTCCAGGCGTCGCGAAACCCCTTGGGCGGTTCGGGCTCCTTGAGGAAGGCGAGCAGCTCCCCCACCTCGCGCAATGCGGCGACCGAGTCCTGGCCCATGCCCATGGCCACCCGCTTCGGCGTGCCGAAGAGGTTGCCGAGCAGCGGCATGGCATGGCCTTTGACGTTCTCGAACAGCAGCGCCGGGCCCCCGGCACGCAGGGTACGGTCGCAGATCTCGGTGATCTCGAGGTAGGGGTCGACCTCGGCGGTGATGCGCTTGAGCTCGCCCTGGGCCTCGAGCACCGCGATGAACTCGCGCAGGTCCTTGTACTTCATTCGGATTTCCCGATTCCAGAATGACGAAAGGGGCAGCATAGCATGCCCCTTGAATACGTCTGCTGTGTTGCCCTGGCAAGCGACGCCGGGGACAGGCCGGAGAGGGGGTTACAGCGCCTCTTCGACGGTCCGGCGCTCCGGGGCCTGTCGCCGGGTCAGCCGCGCAGTGGCATTCCCGGCAGCCATGGTCAGCGGCGTTTCATCGCTTCGAAGAACTCGAGGTTGGTCTTGGTATCCTTCAGGCGGTCGATCAGGAACTCGGTGGCCGCGGTATCCTCCATGGGATTGAGCAGCTTGCGCAGGATCCACATGCGCTGCATCTCGTCCTCGGAGGCGATCAGGTCCTCGCGGCGGGTGCCGGAGCGGCGGATGTTGATCGCCGGGTAGACGCGGCGCTCGGCCAGCTTGCGGTCCAGGTGCGCCTCCATGTTGCCGGTGCCCTTGAACTCCTCGAAGATCACCTCGTCCATCTTGGAGCCGGTATCGACCAGCGCCGTGGCGATGATGGTCAGGCTGCCGCCCTCCTCGATGTTGCGGGCCGCACCGAAGAAGCGCTTGGGCTTCTCCAGGGCATGGGCGTCGACGCCGCCCGTGAGCACCTTGCCGGAGCTCGGCACCACGGTGTTGTAGGCCCGCGCCAGGCGGGTGATGGAGTCGAGCAGGATCACCACGTCCTTCTTGTGCTCGACCAGGCGCTTGGCCTTCTCGATCACCATCTCGGCGACCTGCACGTGGCGCGCCGGCGGCTCGTCGAAGGTCGAGGCCACCACCTCGCCGCGCACCGTGCGCGACATCTCGGTCACTTCCTCCGGGCGCTCGTCGATCAGCAGCACGATCAGGTGGCACTCGGGGTTGTTGCGGGTGATGGAGGTGGCGATGTTCTGCAGCATCAGGGTCTTGCCCGCCTTGGGCGGGGAGACCAGCAGGCCGCGCTGGCCCTTGCCGATGGGCGCCACCAGGTCGATGATCCGCGCCGTGAGGTCCTCGGTGGAGCCGTTGCCGATCTCCATGCGCAGCCGCTCCTGGGGGAACAGCGGCGTGAGGTTCTCGAACAGGATCTTGTGCTTGGCGTTCTCCGGCTTGTCGAAGTTGATCTCGCTGACCTTGAGCAGCGCGAAGTAGCGCTCCCCTTCCTTCGGCGGGCGAATCTTGCCGGAGATGGAGTCGCCCTTGCGCAGGTTGAAGCGCCGGATCTGGGAGGGCGAGACATAGATGTCGTCGGGACCGGCCAGGTAGGAGCTGTCGGCACTGCGCAGGAAGCCGAATCCATCCTGCAGGATCTCCAGCACGCCATCGCCGAAGATCGGCTCGCCGCTCTTGGCATGCTTCTTGAGGATGGCGAAGATGATGTCCTGCTTGCGGGAACGTGCCAGGTTGTCGATGCCCATCTCGCGGGCAATCTCCAGAAGCTCCGGCACTGGCTTTTGCTTGAGTTCGGTAAGATTCATCGGTGTGTTCAGAATTCGCTCGTGGAAGCCGGGCGGCAGTGCGCCGTGAGGAAAGACAGGAGGCGAGACGATGACGCCCTGTGGATGCGTTCAGAGCCCGGACAGGCTACCTCTCGTCATGCTGCATCGTATGGCCATGGGCGGGCGACCGCATTCTGGGTTGCCGGGCCGATATCGGAAGCGAGGAAGCAGGTTCGTTTTCGCCTGACCTGCGGGTCCGGGCCAGGCGGCCGGGATCGCGGGCTGAAGCAGTGGGCTGTCTGACGACTTGGAAACTGACCGTGACGGGATCGCCGCGAGACGGTCGGGAAGCATTCGGAACAGGCGAACGACCCGATACTAGTCAAGCCGGCGGGCGAACGCAAGCCCTGGGGCCCGCGACAATTGACACGATCGGGAGCGCCGCGCACCCTTGCCCCTGACCGATCCGAAGGAACTGCCATGACCTCGCCACAGGACCCGGCGCCCTCCGCTGCCGCCCCACTTCCGGCTGCCGTGGCCGGCGATCCCACCCGGCTCGCCGCCATTGACCTCGGCTCCAATAGCTTCCACCTGCTGGTGGCCAACTATCAGGATGACCGCCTGCAGGTGGTGGCCCGCCTCGGCGAGAAGGTCCAGCTGGCCGCCGGCCTCGACGAGGACGGCCGGCTCGGCGAGGAGGCCATGCAGCGCGCCCTGGACTGCCTGGCCCGCTTCGCCCCCTTCCTCGAGGATATCACCCCGGGGCACCTGCGGGTGGTGGGCACCAACGCGCTGCGCGATGCGATCAACAGCCAGGCGCTGATCGAGCGCGCCGAGGCCCTGCTCGGCCACCGCATCGAGATCATCGCCGGCCGCGAGGAGGCCCGCCTGATCTATCTGGGCGCGGCCCACGCCCTGGCCGAGGACGGCCGCCGACTGATCGTCGACATCGGCGGCGGCTCCACGGAGTTCATCATCGGCGAGCGCTTCGAGCCCCTGGCGCTGGAGAGCCTGCGCATGGGCTGCGTGACCTTCACCCGCCGCTTCTTCGAGGGGGGCGAGATCAGCGAGAAGCGCATGCGCCAGGCGGAGCTTGCCGCCCTCTCGGAGCTGGCCAACATCCAGCGCCCCTACCAGCGCCTGGGCTGGGTCGACCCGGTGGGGTCCAGCGGCACCATCAAGGCGGCGGCCGCGGTGATCGCGGCCGCCGGGGATGCCCCCGACGGGGTGATCACCCGCAACGGCCTGGCCGCCCTGCGCAAGCGCCTGATCAAGTGCAAGAAGCTCGACAAGGTGGCCATGGAGGGACTCAAGGCCGACCGCTCGCGGGTCTTTCCGGCCGGGGTGGCGATTCTCGGCGCGGTCTTCGAGGCCTTCGACCTGGAGCGGATGCGCTATGCCGACGGCGCCCTGCGCGAGGGGGTGCTCTACGACATGGTGGGGCGCAACAGTCCCGAGGACTCGCGCCTCAAGACCCTGGACGGCCTGGCCCGCAGCTACCAGGTGGACGGCCGGCAGGCCGACAACGTGGCGGCCACCGCCGGCGCCCTGCTCGACCAGGTCCGCGGGACCTGGGGCCTCGACGACGACCAGGCGCGCTTCCTCGACTGGGGCAGCCGCCTGCACGAGATCGGCCTGGCCATCTCCCACAGCCAGTTCCATCGCCACGGCGCCTACCTGCTGGAGTACTCCGACCTGGCCGGCTTCTCGCGGCCGGAACAACGACTGCTGGCCTTCCTGGTGCGCGCCCACCGCCGCAAGTTCCCGGTCAAGGAGTGGCAGGCGCTGCCCGAGTCGGAGCGCCGTCCCCACTCCCGGCTGGCCCGACTGCTGCGCCTGGCGGTGATCCTCAATCACTCCCGTCCCGAGCAGCCCCCGGCCGTGCCGCGGCTCGAAGCGGAGGGCGAGGCGCTGACGCTGACGCTGGTCGGCGAGGAGACCCCGGCGCTGCTGCTCAACGATCTGGAGCAGGAGGCGGCCTACCAGCAGGCCGCGGACTTCCCCCTGGTGCTGCGCCGCGGCTGACCCAGCCCTCGCCGAGCGCCAGCCACGCCTCATCCACCGGATCGAGCACCGCCACCGCGGTTTCTCCCAGCCGAACCACCAGCAGCCGCCCACGCGCCCAGGGCGGCACGTCGAGCTCCTGCAGCAGCCGCTTGAGGTCGCGCCGGCCACGGCCGGGCAGCCGCAGCCGCTCTCCCCCTCGCCGCGGTACTACCTGCAGACGGACCGGTGCACCATCGCCCCGGCCCAGCGAGACCCGCACCTCTCCCCATGGCGTGACCAGCGGTGAGCGGCCATCCCACCCGGCCTGCCAGTCGACCGGCAGCGGCTCAGGCGGCGCCAGCAGATGAAGCTGCCCTCGCCAGACCCTGGCCTCCGCGCCGGGCCAGGCCACCCGCACCTCGGCATCCTGCCTGGCACCGAGCTGGGCCAGCAGCGTCGCCAGCCGCCGCGCCGGCGGCGTCGGCAGGCCCAGCCGTGCGCAGCAGTGGCGCACCAGCAGACGCCGGCGAGCATCCGACGACAGCCCGGCCAGCCCATCAAGCTTCAAACGCGCAGGGTCGCCACCCAGGCGCTCGAGATCCAGCCCGGCGAGCTCGCCAAGCAGGGTATCTGCCTCACCGGCCAGCACCGCGCTGCGGGAGAGGGCCTCGCCGGCATGGGGCCAGCGGGAGGCGAGCAGCGGCAGCACGGCGTGGCGCAGGAAGTTGCGGTCCAGGGTCTCGTCGTCGTTGGAGGGGTCCTCCACCCAGGCCAGGCCCCGGCGCCCCGCCTCGGCCTCGAGGGTCGGCCGCGCCATAGCCAGAAAGGGGCGCTCGAGCCGCCGGCCCCGCCAGTCGCGGCCCATCGTCATCCCGGCCAGGCCGCGCACCCCGCTGCCACGCAGGGCGGCCAGCAGGAAGGTCTCGGCCTGGTCATCCCGATGCTGGGCCAGCCAGAGGGTCTCCCCCGGGGCCACTCGCCCTGCGAAGGCGGCGAAGCGCGCCGCCCGGGCCGCCCCTTCCAGCCCCTGCCCGGCGGATCGGTCGACGGCGACACCTTCCACGAACAGCGGCACGCCGAGTCGCGAACAGAGCCGTCGGCAGTGACGCTCGAAGCCGTCGGCGGCGGGCTGCAGGCCATGGTGGACGTGCAGGGCCCGCAGGGAGCGGGGATGACGACGACCGGCCGTGGCCGCCAGGGTCAGCAGCAGCGAGGAGTCCAGGCCACCCGAGAGGGCCACCCAGACACAACGCCCCGGCGGGGTCTGGGCCAGGGCGTCATCGATCAGACGTTGCAGGGACATGGCCGAACGCAGCAAGGCCCCTTAGACAGGTGCCCCGTAGCTCATCAGGCGCTCGTAGCGACGCTCCAGCATGCGGTCCGTGTCCATCGCCTCCAGGCGGTCGAGGCTCGCCAGCAGCGACGCCTTGACCCGCTCCGCGGTGGTCACCGGGTGGCGATGGGCCCCGCCCAGGGGCTCGGGAATCAGGGTATCGACCAGCCCCAGCTCCTTGAGACGCTCGGCGGTAATGCCCATCGCCTGGGCGGCATCGGAGGCCTTCTCGGCGCTCTTCCAGAGGATGGAGGCGCAGCCTTCGGGGGAGATCACCGAGTAGGTGGAGTACTGCAGCATGGCCAGTTCGTCGCAGACGCCGATGGCCAGCGCCCCGCCGGAACCGCCCTCGCCGACCACGGTGGCGACGATCGGCGTGCGAAGTCGCGACATCACCGCCAGGTTGTAGGCGATGGCCTCGGACTGGCCGCGCTCCTCGGCGTCGATGCCGGGATAGGCCCCCGGCGTATCGATAAAGGTCAGTACCGGCATGCGGAAGCGCTCGGCCATCTCCATCAGGCGGCAGGCCTTGCGGTAGCCCTCGGGGCGCGGCATGCCGAAGTTGCGGCGCACCTTCTCGTGGACGTCGCGGCCCTTCTGGTGGCCGATCACCATCACCGGCCGGTCATCCAGGCGCGCCACGCCGCCGACGATGGCGGCGTCGTCGGCGAACTTGCGATCGCCGTGGAGCTCGTCGAAGTCGCTGAAGACGTGCACCAGGTAGTCCAGGGTGTAGGGGCGCTGGGGATGGCGCGAGAGCTGCGAGACCTGCCAGGGGCTGAGGTCCTTGAAGATCGACTCGGTGAGCTTGCGGCTCTTCTCCTCGAGCCGGCCGATCTCGTCGCTGAGGTTGACCTGGCTGTCGTTGCCGACCAGCCGCAGCTCCTCGATCTTGGCCTGGAGTTCGGCGATGGGCTGTTCGAAGTCGAGATAGTTCGGATTCATTGGCCGGATGCCTTGTCGTGTTTCACCGCCCTGCCCGTCGAGGCCAGGCGCGGCGCGAAAAGTGAAGTGGCTGGCATTATCGCACCCTCAACGCGCCACGCAAGGCGACACAGCTACTGCTGGCGACTGCTCGGGACTGATCCGGCGGAAGGCCCCGGAACGCCGGACCGTCGAGGAGGCGCTGTGAACCCCTCCCTGGGCGCTACCGACGCCCTGCTTCGCTCTCGCGTCCCGCTTCGCTTGCAGGTCCGGTGCTGGCCATCCTTGACCAGCCCGTTCGGAGGGATCCTTCTCACCCCTGGCGTAGGACCTCCTCTACGGCCTGCCCCCGGGGCCCCTCGCGGACATGCTGAAGGCCACGGCCAGTTTACCGATACTTCAGTCTTACCCCATCCTGTCCCTGCACCTCGCGCAGGCCGGTGAGCAGCTCGTCGCTGGGGGTGACGCGCCACTCCTCGGCGAGCTCCAGCCAGCCCGAGGCCTCGGCATTACGGTAGCGCAGCCGGACCGGCAGGCCCTCCCCGTCGCAGAAGGGGGCGAGGCTCGCGCGCAGCGAATCCACCAGCCGCCCGTTGAGGCGACCGCCGTCCAGGGAGAGCTCCACCGCCTGGCCGAAGCGGCTGCGCGCCTCGACCATCGGCGTGACCTCCTTGCCGCGCAGACGCAGTCCGCCGGAGTAGTCGTCGCTGGAGACCTCGCCCTCGACGATCATCACCTGGTCGGCCTCGAGACGGCCGCGCAGCCGGTCATAGAGCTCACCGAACAGCGACGCCTCGATGCGCCCGGTGCGATCGTCCAGGGTGATGAAGGCCATGGTATCACCACGCTTGGACTTCATGGTCCGCACGCCGACCACCAGGCCCGCCACCCGCTGGGGCTCCCGGGAGGGCTTGAGGTCGCTGATGCGGGTGGAGACGAAGCGGGCGAGCTCGCCCTCGTACTCGTCGATGGGGTGGCCGGTGAGGTATAGGCCCAGGGTCTCCTTCTCGCCGGCGAGGCGCTCCTTGTCGCTCCACTCCCGAGCCTGGCGGTAATCGCCGTAGGCATCGGCGGCCGATTCGTCGACGAAGGCCTCGCCGAACATGTCCATCATGCCCAGGTTCTGATTGGTCTGGGTCTGGACCGCCGCCTTCAGGGCATCCTCCAGCGCCGCGCTGAGCACCGCACGGCTCGGCCCCAGGGTGTCCAGGGCGCCGGAGCGGATCAGCGCCTCCAGGGTGCGCTTGTTCATGCGCTTGGGATCGACCCGGCGGCAGAAGTCGAAGAGATCCTCGAAGGGGCCGTCCGCGTCGCGGGCCTCGACGATGGCGCCGATGGGGCCCTCGCCGACCCCGCGGATCGCCCCCAGGCCATAGACGACCCGTGCCTGGTCGTCGACGGTGAACTTGTAGCCGCCGACGTTGACGTCGGGCGGAGTCACCGTAAGCGAGAGGTGACGGCACTCCTCGATCAGCGGCACCACCTTGTCGAGGTTATCCATCTCGGTGGACATCACCGCCGCCATGAAGGGGCCGGGATAATGCGCCTTCAGCCAGGCGGTCTGGTAGGAGACCAGCGCATAGGCCGCCGAGTGGGACTTGTTGAAGCCGTAGCCGGCGAACTTCTCCACCAGGTCGAAGATGTTGCCGGCGAGGTCCTTGTCGATGCCGTTGGCCGCACAGCCCTCCATGAAGCCGGCGCGCTGCTTGGCCATCTCCTCGGGCTTCTTCTTGCCCATGGCGCGGCGCAGCATGTCGGCCTGGCCCAGCGAGTAGCCCGCCATCACCTGGGCGATCTGCATCACCTGCTCCTGGTAGAGGATGATGCCGTAGGTGGGGGCGAGCACCGACTTGAGCAGCTCGTGCTGGTAGTCCGGGTGGGGGTAGGAGATCTCCGCCCGGCCATGCTTGCGGTTGATGAAGTCGTCGACCATCCCCGACTGCAGGGGGCCGGGGCGAAACAGCGCCACCAGGGCGATCATGTCCTCCAGGGAGTCGGGCAGCAGGCGCTTGATCAGCTCCTTCATGCCACGTGACTCGAGCTGGAAGACCGCCGTGGTCTCGGCCTTCTTGAGCATCTCGAAGGTCGGCACGTCATCCAGCGGGATGGTGTCGATGTCCAGCGGCCCCTGGCCCTCGGTGGCGCGGACCTTGTCGACCATCTCCAGCGCCCAGTCGATGATGGTCAGGGTGCGCAGGCCGAGGAAGTCGAACTTGACCAGCCCCGCCTCCTCGATATCGTTCTTGTCGAACTGCACCACCAAGCCGTTGCCGTCCTCGTCGCAGAGCAGCGGCGAGAAGTCGGTGAGCTTGGTCGGCGCGATCACCACGCCGCCGGCGTGCTTGCCGGTGCCGCGGGTGACGCCCTCGAGCTTCTTGGCCATCTCCCAGATCTCGGCGGCCTCCTCGTCGTTGTCGAGGAACTCCTTGAGCGCCGGCTCGGCCTCGATGGCCTTGGCCAGCGTCATGCCCACCTCGAAGGGGATCAGCTTGGAGAGCTTGTCCCCCAGCGAGTAGGGCTTGCCCTGGGCACGCGCCACGTCGCGCACCACCGCCTTGGCCGCCATGGTGCCGAAGGTGACGATCTGGGACACCGCGTCGCGCCCGTAGCGGTCGGCCACGTAGTCGATCACCCGGTCGCGCTTCTCCATGCAGAAGTCGACGTCGAAGTCGGGCATCGAGACCCGCTCGGGGTTGAGGAAGCGCTCGAACAGCAGGTCGTAGCCGATGGGGTCGAGGTCGGTGATCTTCTGGGCGTAGGCCACCAGCGAGCCCGCACCGGAGCCGCGCCCGGGCCCCACCGGGACGTCGTTGTCCTTGGCCCACTGGATGAAGTCCATCACGATCAGGAAGTAGCCGGGGAAGCCCATCTGGATGATGATGTCGAGCTCGAAGTCGAGCCGCTTGCGGTAGCGGGCGTCGATCTCGGCATACTCCGCCCCGTCGCGCGGATAACGTTCTGCCGGATAGAGGACGTCCAGGCGCTCGGTGAGGCCGTCATGGGAGATCTTGCGGAAGTACTCGTCCTGGGTCATGCCCTCGGGAATCGCGAACTCCGGCAGGAAGATCTCGCCCAGGCGCACCTCCACGTTGCAGCGCGCGGCGATCATCACGCTGTTTTCGAGCGCCTCGGGGATGTCGGCGAACAGCTCGGCCATCTCCGCGGGGCTCTTGAGGTACTGCTCCTCGGTGTAGCGCCGCTCGCGGCGCTTATCGTCCAGCGCCTTGCCCTCGCCGATGGCCACCCGGGTCTCGTGGGCCCAGAAGTCCTCGCGCGCGAGGAAGCGCACGTCGTTGGTGGCCACCACCGGAATGCCGGTCTCGACGGCCAGGTCCACCGAGAGGTGCACGCACTCCTCTTCCAGCGGCCGGCCGGTACGGGTCAGCTCCAGGTAGAAGCGTCCCGGGAAGGCGGCGCTCCACTCCTCGAGCAGGGCGCGAGCCTCGTCGTGATGGTCGCTCAACAGGTGTCGGCCGACCTCCCCTTCCCGGCCCCCGGACAGGGCGATCAGCCCCGCGCTCTGCTCGAGCACCCAGGCCTTGTCCAGCAGGGCCAGGCCCTGGCGCTGGCCGTGCATCCATCCCCGCGAGATCAGCTCGGTGAGGTTGCGATAGCCGGTCTCGTCCATGGCCAGCAGCGTCAGGCGATAGGGATGCCCCTCGTCATGGGGATTGGCCAGCCAGAGGTCGCTGCCGATGATCGGCTTGAGCCCCGCCCCCTGGGCGCCCTTGTAGAACTTGACCAGGCCGAAGAGGTTGGCCTCGTCGGTCAGCGTCAGGGCCGGCAGGCCCTGGTCAACGGCGGCCTGGACCAGCGGCTTGAGACGCACCAGGCCGTCGACCAGGGAAAACTCGCTGTGGACGCGAAGATGAACGAAGGGCGTGGTCATGATGGGCTCGGGATTGGTGAATCAGAACAGTGCCAGCTGGCGCTTTACCGGACCGAAGGAGCGACGATGGTCGGGCAGCGGCCCCAGGCGCTCCAGGGCGGCCAGGTGTTCGCGGGTCGGGTAGCCCTTGTGGCGGGCGAAACCGTAGTCGGGATACCGGGCATCGAGGGCCACCATGCCCGCGTCGCGGGCGACCTTGGCCAGTATCGAGGCGGCGGCGATGGCCGGATGGCGGGCATCGCCCTTGACCACCGCCTGGCCGGGAACATGATGCCCGGGCAACCGGTTGCCGTCCACCAGCAGGTACTCGGCCGCCGGCACCAGGGCGTCGATGGCACGGCGCATGGCGAGGTGGGTGGCATGGTAGATATTGAGCGCGTCCACCTCGGCGGCCGACGCCTCGGCCACGGCAAAGGCCAGCGCCCGGTCGCGGATCTCGAGCGCCAGGGCCTCGCGACGCCGGGCGGTGAGCGCCTTGGAGTCGGCAAGGCCCGCGATGGACCGTGCCGGGTCGAGGATTACCGCGGCGGCGACCACCGGGCCGACCAGCGGGCCGCGACCCACCTCGTCGACCCCGGCCAGGCGGTCTCCCGGATAGTCGATCACCAGCGGCGGCAGCTCGCGGCCCCCCTTCCCACTCGCGCGCGCCTTGACCGTCACGGCGACACCTCGTCGGCCAGCTCCGGGGCCACGCTGGCCGGCAGCGGACGGCCCGCCACCAGGGCCTCGATGGCCTCGGCCGCCCGGCGGCTGGCATCGCGCTGCAGGCCGGCATGCATGGCGGCGAAGCGCGCCTCCAGGGCCGCACGACCCGCGGGATCATCGAGCATGGCGCCTAGTCCCGCGGCGATCGCCTCGGGGTTGGCCGCATCCTGGATCAGCTCCGGCACCAGGGCCTCGCGGGCGATCAGGTTGGGCAGCGAGATCCACTCGGTCTTCACCAGTCGCTTCGCCAGCCAGTGGGTCATGGGCGCCATCCGGTAGGCGACCAGCATCGCACGATGGCAGAGCATCGCCTCCAGGGCCGCGGTGCCCGAGGCGAGCAGCACCGCATTGCTTGCCACCATGGCCTCCCGGGCCCGGCCGTCGACCAGGGTCAGGCGGTCCACCAGGGCGGGGTGCTCGGCCATCAGCGCCTCCAGTTCGGTGCGGCGCTCGGGCGTCGCCGCCGGGACCACCACCCGCAGCCCGGGGCGCGAGGCGCAGAGCCGCTCGACGGCGGCGAGGAAGGTCTCGCCCAGGAAGTGGATCTCGCTGGCCCGGGAACCGGGCAGCACGGCCAGCACCGGGCCGTGGGCGGGCAGGCCCAGCTCGGCACGCGCGGCGGTGCGGTCGTTGTCGAGGGGCAGTTCGTCGGCCAGGGGATGGCCGACGAAGGCCACCGGCACGCGGTGGCGGGCGTAGAAGGCGGCCTCGAAGGGCAGGAAGGTGAGCATGGCGTCGACGGAGCGGGCGATGCCCTTGACCCGCCCCTGCCGCCAGGCCCAGACGGAGGGGCTGACGTAGTGGGCGGTGGTCAGGCCCGCCTCGCGCAGCTGCCGCTCCAGCCCGAGGTTGAAATCCGGGGCATCGATGCCGATGGCGATATCGGGCCGCCAGGCCAGGGCATCGCGCCTGAGTTCACGCCGCACCCGGACCAGCCCGGGCAGGTGCCTGAGCACCTCGACCAGGCCCATCACCGACAGGGTCTCCAGGGGAAAGCGGCTGTCGATGCCCTCGGCGATCATGCGCGGGCCGCCGATGCCGCGGAACGCGACCCCCGGATGACGCGCCTTAAGCGCACGCATCAGGCCGGCTCCCAGGATGTCGCCGGAGAGCTCGCCGGCGACCAGGTAGACGCGACGGACCGTCATGACGCCGCCATGCTCAGCGGATGATGCCGCGGGTCGAGGCCTCGATGGAGGCGGCGAAGGCCTCGGTCTCGGGCAGCGCGAAGCGCTCCCGGATCTGATCCAGAGCCTGCTCGGTGGTCAACCCCTGGCGATAGACCAGCTTGTAGGCCTCGCCCAGCGCACGGATGGCCTCCCGGGAGAAGCCGCGGCGCTTGAGCCCCACCAGATTGAGCCCGTGGACCTGGGCCGGATTGCCGTTGATCATCACATAGGCCGGGGTGTCCTTGGTGATGATCGAACCGCCGCCCGCCATGGCGTGGTCGCCGAAGTGGCAGAACTGATGGATGGCCGAGAGGCCACCGATAATGACGAAATCGCCCAGATGCACGTGGCCGGCGAGCGTCACCTGGTTGGCCAGGATGCAGTCGTCGCCGATCACGCAGTCATGGCCGACGTGCACGTAGGCCATGAAGAGGTTGCGCGAGCCGATGGTGGTCTCGCCGCGATCCTGCGCGGTGCCGCGATGCAGGGTCGCCCCTTCGCGGATGACGTTGTCGTCGCCCATCACCAGGCGGGTCGGCTCCCCGGCGTATTTCTTGTCCTGGCAGTCCTCGCCGACCGACGCGAACTGGAAGATGCGGGTCCGCGCACCCAGCACGGTGGGGCCCTTGAGCACGACGTGGGGGCCGATATGGCTGCCGGACCCGATCTCGACATCGGGCCCGATCACCGTGAAGGGCCCGACCTCGACATCGTCGGCCAGGCGCGCCGCGGGATCGATGAGGGCGGTAGGGTGTATCAAGCGACCTTCCTCTCGGCGCAGGTGATGTCGGCCTCGCAGATCAGCTCGCCATCCACCGTGGCGCGGCAGGCGAACTTCCAGATGCCCCGCTTGGTGCGCTCGACCCTGGCCTCCAGCACCAGCTGGTCGCCGGGCATCACCGGGCGCTTGAAGCGCACATTGTCGCTGGCCACCAGGTAGTAGACGTAGCCGTCGGCGGGCAGCTTGTTGACGGTCTTGAAGCCGAGGATGCCACAGGCCTGGGCCAGCGCCTCGATCACCAGCACCCCGGGCATGATCGGGTGATGCGGGAAGTGGCCGTTGAAGAAGGGTTCATTGATGCTGACATTCTTGTAGGCAACGATGGCTTCGCCCAGGGTGATCTCCGTCACCCGATCCACCAGCAGGAAGGGGTAGCGGTGGGGCAGATACTCACGAATCTCGTTGATGTCCATTACCATCGTAGCAACCTCTGAAATGACAGGATGCCCGTCCCGCGGAAGGGCATGGCCGGCAGCAGGGGCCGGCGCAGACAGGCGGTGGATTATACCGCCCTGCGACACGGCCTCAACCGCTGCGGCCGGCCTTCTCGAGCCGCGCCAGGCGCCGGGCGATGTCGTCGAGCTGCTTGAAGCGCACCGCGTTGCGGCGCCACTGGGCATTGTCCATGGCGCCGGTCCCCGACGAGTAGATCCCGGGCTCGAGGATCGAGTTGGTCACCAGGCTCATGCCGGTGACCTGTACCCCGTCGGCGATGGTCAGGTGGCCGGAGAGCCCCACGCCGCCCCCCAGCATGCAGTGTCGGCCCACCCGGGTGGAACCGGCGATGCCCACGCAGCCGGCCAGGGCACTGTGGTCGCCGATCTGCACGTTGTGGGCGATCTGCACCTGGCTGTCGATCTTGACGTCGTCGCCGATCAGGGTGTCGCCGAGCGCGCCGCGATCGATGCTCGAGCAGCTGCCCACCTCGACGTCGTCGCCCAGCACCACGCCGCCCAGCTGGGCGATCTTGTGCCAGCGCGCCCCGTCGTGGGCGAAACCGAAGCCGTCGCCGCCGATCACGCAGCCGCTGTGCAGGATGGCCCGGGCGCCGATCACCACGCCATGGCAGACGGTGACATTGGCGTGCAGGCGCGACCCGGGACCGATGCGCGAGTCGGCGCCCACCACGCAGCCCGGGCCGATCACCACCTCGTCACCCAGCTCGACCCCCGACTCGATCACCGCCTGGGGGCCGATGGCCACCTCCGCGCCCAGGCGGACGTCGTCGGCGACCACCGCCGTGGGGTGGATACCGGCCGGGGTACGCCCGGCCAGGGGATCGAAGAGCCGCGACAGCTCGGCGTAGCCGAGGTAGGGGTTGTCCATCTCCAGGCGCGCCACCGGGCAGGTCCCGGCATGGCCGGGTGCCAGCAGCACCGCCGCGGCCCGGGTCCCCGGCAGGTCCTTGAGGTAGGCGCGATTGGCGAGGAAGGCCACCTGGTCCGGCTCGGCCTCCCTGAGCGTGGCCAGGCCGCTCACCCGCCGGCCGCCGTCACCCTCCAGGCGGGCTCCCAGGCGCTCGGCGATCTCGGCCAGTGTGAGGGTTCGGGCGTCTTGGTTCATGGGGACTCGCTGTCGTGGGGCGGCCGGCTCAGTAGAGGGTGTTGAGGATCTCGGTGACTTCCCCGGTCAGGTTCTGCAGCTCCCGTTCGGAATGCAGCACGCCGTTCGGGTCCACGAGCACCTCGACCCCGTGGCGGTCGATGACCTGCTGGACGGCCTGGTCCAGCTTGGGCTCGGCCTGCTGGAGGAACTGCTGCTCGGACTGCTGGCGCGCCTGGCCGATCTCCTGGCGCAGCCGCTCGAAGCGCTGCCCCTTCTGCTGGAACTCCTGCATGGCCGTGCGCCGCTCGGTCTCGGTCATGCTCTCGCCCTGCTGCTGCAGGCGCTGCTGGGTCTGCTGGAGCTCCTGGCCCAGGGACTCGGCCTCCTGCTGCTGACCGGCGAGGCGGTTGCGCAGCTCGTTCATGGAGCGCTGGGCGGCATCGGTCTCCATCAGCGCGGCGCGCCAGTCGAGCACGGCCACCTCGTCGGCCTGGGCCGGCAGGGTCACGGCGGCCAGCAGGCCGAGGCAGAGAGCGGCGGACAGCTTGCGCATGGGGGAGACTCCTCGATAGGGGGCCGGATCAGAAGGTCTGACCCAGCGAGAACTGGAAGAACTGGGTGTCGTCACCGTCCTCGTCGTTGAGCGGCTCGGCGACGCTGAAGGTCAGCGGCCCCACCGGGGTCAACCAGGAGAGGCCGACCCCCGCGCTGTAGCGCAGCTCGCCCAGGTCGACGCCGGAGTCGCATGTCGAGGTGAATCCCTCAGGCACGTCGTAGCAGTCGGTCAGGAAGGTATTGCCGGCATCCAGGAACAGCGAGGCCTGCAGCGAGCGCTGGTCCTCGACGAAGGGCACCGGGAAGAGCACCTCGGCGCTGCCCTCCACCAGGACGTTGCCGCCCAGGGTGCGGTCGTCGCCACCGTTGCGCTCGGTGGTGGCCGGCCCCAGGGTGTTGCCGGTGAAGCCGCGGACCGAGCCCAGGCCGCCGGAGAAGAAGTTCTCGTAGAACGGATAGGGGTCGTCGCCGCCGACGGTGTCCGCATAGCCCAGCTCGCCGCTGAACTTCAGGCCCCAGGTCTGCTCCTCGTTGAAGGGGAAGATCTGGCGGGCCTGGGCGCGCAGCTTGTAGTACTCGGCGTCGCTGCCCGGCACCGCGCTCTCCAGCGACAGGCGCTGGTAGTTGCCGGCGGTGGGCATGATGCCGCGATTGAGGTTGTTGCGGGTCCAGCTGGCGGTGAGCTTCAGGCTCTGGGCATCGCTGCCCTGGTCATTTTCATACTGGATGATCTCGGCCGGCGTATCGCGATAGGTCTTGAGCGACAGGTCCTCGAGAGCAGCCCCGAAGTTCAGGCGAGTCAGCTCGTTGATCGGGTAGCCGAAGTTGATGCCCCCACCGAAGGCGTCGGTGGAGTAGGTCGAGATGTCGGAGTCCTCGTAGTCGGTCTCGCGGTAGTAGAGGTTATAGCCGCGGGAGATGCCGTCGAGGGTCCAGTACGGGTCGGTGAAACCGAAGTTGAGGCTGGTGAAGGTGTCGCTGCGCTGGGCACCGAGGTTGACCCGGTTGCCGGTGCCGAGAAAGTTGTTCTGGGACAGCGAGGCACCGTAGATCACCCCGGCGCTCTGGGAGAAGCCGATGCTCGCCGAGATCGAGCCGGAGGGCTGCTCCTCCACGGTGTAGGTGACGTCGAGCTTGTCGGGCTCGCCGGCCACCGGTCGCGTCTCCACGTCGACCTGCTTGAAGAAGCCCAGGCGCTCCAGGCGCTGGCGCGACTGGCTGATCGACTCGGTGGAGGCCGGCGCCCCCTCCATCTGGACCATCTCGCGCCGCAGCACCTCGTCCTGGGTGGTGGTGTTGCCGGCGAACTCGATGCGCCGCACGTAAGCCCGGCGGCCGGGCTCGACGCGGAAGGTCAGGTCCACGGTGTCGCCGCTGGTGGCGACCTCGGGAATGCCGTCCACGTTGGCGAAGGCGAAGCCCTCGGCACCCAGCCGCGAGCGCAGGGCCTCCGAGGAGGCGGTGACGTCGCTGCGAGAGAAGATCTCGCCGCTCTCCACGTCCAGCAGCTCACGGGCCTCGCGCTCGGGGATCCGCAGATCGCCGGCGAAGCGGATGTCGCCCAGCCGGTACTGCCGCCCCTCGTCGATGTTCACGGTAACGAAGATCCGCGACTTGTCGGGGCTGATCGAGACCTGGGAGGACTCGATGTTGAAGTTCACGTAGCCGCGGTCCAGGTAGAAGGAGCGCAGCCGTTCCAGGTCACCGGCCAGGGCCTCGCGGGAGTACTCGTCGCTGGAGAACCAGCCGAAGAAGAACCCCGGCTTGTCCTCGAGCTCGAAGACCTCGCGCAGCTCCTCATCGTCGAAGTCACGATTGCCGACGATGTTGATCTGGCGGATCTTGGCCACCGCCCCCTCGTCGATGTCGATGTTGACCTGGACCTGGCCCTCGCTGACCTCCTCGACGGAGGTCTCGATCCGGGCGCTGTAGCGCCCTTGGGACTGGTAGACCCCCTCGAGTTCGCGCTGGATCTCCTCGAGGGTGGAGAGCTGCAGCACCTGCCCCTCCTCCAGCCCGGCCTGCTTGAGGCCGTCGCGCAGGTCCTCATCGGGGATCTGGTCGTTGCCCTCGATATCGAGGCGCGCGATGGTCGGGCGCTCCACCACCTGGATGATCAGCACGTCCCCCTCGCGGGCCAGGCTGACGTCCTCGAACAGGCCGGTGGCGAAGAGCTCGCGGGCCGCCTCGGCCAGCTCGCGCTCGTCGACCCGGTCGCGGGCGCTGACAGGAAAGGCATTGAACACCGAGGCGGGGGAAACCCGCTGCAGCCCCTCTACCCTTATGTCGGAAACGTCGAAAGGTTCCGCCTGTGCCGCCTGGGCACCTACGAGCAGCAGCGCCGCCAGTCCGATGGTCTTGATTTTCATGCAGTCGATTCGCTCGCGTTGATCTGCCGTCCTGTCCAGACAGGCACCTTATACATTTGTACTGGCCACTGACAAGCCGGCGCCCGGCTACCAGAGCCGCATCAGGTCGAAATAGAGCGCCATCAGCATCAGGGTGCCGACCAGCGCCAGGCCGATGCGCAGGCCCACGGCCTGGGCCTGCTCGGACACCGGGCGACCGCGCACCACCTCGAGCAGGTAATAAAGCAGGTGGCCGCCGTCGAGCACCGGGATCGGCAGCAGGTTGAGCACCCCCAGGCTGATCGAGAGGTAGGCCAGAAAGCTGACGAAGCTCTCCAGGCCCGCCCGCGCCGAGTCGCCGGAGATCCGGGCGATGGTGATGGGGCCGGAGAGGTTGGACGGCGAGATCAGCCCCACCACCATCTTGCGAATGGCCCCCAGGGTCAGCACCGTCATCTCGCCGGTACGCGCCAGCGACTGGCCCACGGCGGCCACCGGGCCGTAACGGATCTCGCGACGGTACTCGTCGGGCCAGCTGACGGCCTCGACACCGGCGCCGATGTAGCCGATGGCCACGCCCTCCTCCAGCTCGTTGCGGCCGGGCGTGACGGTGATCGAGAGGCGCTCATCGTCGCGCAGCACCTCGAGGTCGAGGGGCTCACCCGGACTGGCGCGGACCCGGTCGACGAAGGCCATCCAGTCCGTCACCGGGTCGCCGTCCACCGCCACGACCTCGTCGCCTACCTGCAGGCCGGCCTCGGCGGCCGCCTCGCCCTCGACCAGCTGACCCAGCACCGCCGGGATCTCGGGCTGCCAGGGGGTCAGCCCCAGGCTCGGCAGCGGCCGCGGGGGATCCTGGCGTACCAGCCACTCCTCCACCGGCAGGCGATAGGTCCGTGGGTCGGCGGTGGCCTCGTCCCGGGCCTGCACCTCGAGCTCGCCGCTCTCGCCGATGGCCGCGACCAGCTTGAGGTTGATCTCGTCCCAGGAGCGCACCGCCTCGCCCCGTACCGCGGTAATTTCCTGGCCCGCCTCGAGGCCGCCACGGCTGGCCGGGGAATCCGGCGTCACGCTGCCGATCACCGGCGCCACCGTGGTGGTGCCGGCCACGAACAGCGCCCAGTAGGCGACGATGGCCAGCAGGAAGTTGGCCAGGGGGCCGGCCGCGACGACGGCGATGCGCTGCCAGACCGTCTTGTTGTTGAAGGCCTGTTGCCGCTCGGCGGGGTCGACGGGCCCCTCGCGCTCGTCGAGCATCTTTACGTAGCCGCCCAGCGGGATGGCGGCCACCACGAACTCGGTGCCGTGACGATCGCGGCGCGACCACAGCGGCTTTCCGAAGCCCACCGAGAAGCGCAGCACCTTCACGCCGCAGCGCCGGGCCACCCAGAAGTGGCCGAACTCGTGGAAGGTGATCAAGAGGCCGAGCACCACGATCACGGCCAGCACGTTCTGGATCAGGCCCAAGGCAATCTCCTTGCAGTCAACAGCGTCGAGGCGCGCGCATCATTGCCGCGCCAGCCAGGCGTGTGCCGCCCGCCGGGCGATAACATCGGCCTCGAGGATGGTCTCGAGGTCCCCCGCCGGCACGACCGGGCGCTCATCACGCACCCGGGCCACCAGCTCTGCGATATCGGTGAAGCCGAGGCGGCCGGCCAGGAAGGCCTCCACCGCCACCTCGTTGGCGGCATTGAGCACCGCCGGTGCCGTGCCGCCTGCGGCCATGGCCTCCCGGGCCAGGCGCAGGCAGGGAAAGGCCGTCTCGTCGGCGGGCTCGAAGTCGAGCCGCGCGACCTGGAAGAGGTCCAGCGCCTCCACCCCGGCGTCGATGCGCTCGGGCCAGGCCAGGCCGTAGGCGATGGGGGTCCGCATGTCCGGGTTGCCCAGCTGGGCAATCACCGAGCCGTCGCTGTAGGCCGCCATGGAGTGGATCACGCTCTGGGGGTGCACCACCACCTGGACCTGGTCGGGACGGGCCTCGAAGAGCCAGCACGCCTCGATCAGCTCGAGTCCCTTGTTCATCAGGGTGGCGCTGTCCACCGAGATCTTGCGCCCCATGGACCAGTTGGGGTGGGCACAGGCCTGGTCCGGGGTCACGCGGGCCAGGTCATCCCGCGACCAGCCACGGAAGGGACCGCCCGAGGCGGTCAGCAGCAGTTGCCTCACCCCATGGCGCCCCAGGCCACCGCGGTGCTCGACGGGTAGACACTGGAAGATGGCATTATGTTCGGAATCGATGGGCAGGAGGGTGGCACCATGGCGCGTGACGGCGTCCATGAACAGCGCCCCGGACATCACCAGGGCCTCCTTGTTGGCCAGCAGGACCCGCTTGCCGGCCTTCACCGCGGCCAGCGTCGGCAGCAGGCCGGCGGCGCCGACGATGGCCGACATCACGGTATCCACCTCGCGGGCCTCGGCCACCTCGACCAGCGCCTCGCGGCCGGCCCGCACCTCGGTGGTGGCGAGCCCCGCCTCGGCCAGTTGCCCGCGCAGCCAGGCGGCATCCTCCTCGGCGTCGAGCACGGCCACCGCCGGCCGGTGGCGCCGGCACTGGGCCAGCAGCGCCTCCCGTGAGCGGTGGGCGGTCAGGGCATGCACCCGGTAGCGTTCCGGATGACGGCCGAGCACGTCCAGGGTACTGGAGCCGATGGAGCCGGTGGCGCCCAGCACGGTCACGCGACGCGGTGTCACAGCAGCCCCCCGTGCAGCAGGGCGAACAGCGGCACCGCCGCGGTCAGGCTGTCGACCCGGTCGAGCACCCCACCGTGACCCGGCAGCAGCCGGCTGGAGTCCTTGATCCCGCGATGGCGCTTGAGCATGCTCTCGAGCAGGTCGCCCAGCACCGAGGCCAGGGTCACCACCGCCGTCGCCAGCAGCAACAGCAGGCCACCGGCGACGCCGAGGCCCTGCCAGGCGGCGAAGCCGACCGCCAGCAGCGAAGTGGAGGCCAGGCCCCCGGCCACGCCCTCCCAGGTCTTGCCGGGGCTGACGCTGGGGGCCAGCTTGTGTCGGCCGAGGGCCCGACCGACGAAGTAGGCGCCGATGTCGGCGCCCCACACCAGCAGCAGCACGAAGAGCAGCCAGACGACACCGCCCTCGCGCAGCACGCTGAAGCCCACCCAGGTCGGCAGCAGCACCCAGAGCCCCATGGCCAGGCGCATGCCGGTCGACTGCCACTGCGCGAGACGCGCGGGGTAGCCGGTCACCCAGTAGAGGTTGACCAGCCAGCCCAGCGCGCCGAGCCACAGCGGCCAGGTCGACAGCACGACGCCGGTCGCCCAGCACAGCGCCATCAGCACGGCGAGGCCCGCCACCGGGAGCAGGCGACGGCCCGGCGAGGTGATGCCGGCGAGGTTGGCCCATTCCCAGGCGGCGAGCAGCACGATGGCGGCGGTGAACAGCCGGAACCCCTCGCCCTCTAGGCCGAACAGCCCGAACAGGGCCAGGGGAATCAGCCAGGCCGCGGTGAGGATCCGTTGTCTAAGCACCCTGTGCCTCGACCTGTTCGTCGGTCATGCCGAAGCGCCGCTGACGCCCCTGGAAGTCGGCCAGTGCACGGTCGAAGGCGGCGCCATCGAAGTCGGGCCACAACACGGGAGTGAAATGGAGCTCGGCATAGGCCATCTGCCAGAGCAGGAAGTTGGAGATGCGCTGCTCGCCGCTGGTGCGGATGCACAGATCCACCGGCGCATCGCCGGACAGGCTCACCTCCTCGTCGAGGGCTTGCTCGTCGACCTCCTCGGGATCGAGCTCGCCGGCGGCGACCCGCTCGGCCAGGCGACGGGCGGCACCGGCGATATCCCAGCGCCCCCCGTAATTGGCCGCGATCACCAGGTGCAGGCCGGTATTGTCCCGCGTCAGCGCCTCGGCGCCGGCGATGTGTTTCTGGATCGAGGAGGAGAAGCCGCTGCGGTCACCGATCACCGACAGGCGGATGCCGTGCCGGTGAAGCTTCTTGACCTCGCGCTTGAGCGCCATGAGGAAGAGCTCCATCAGGGCATTGACCTCGCTGGCGGGCCGCTTCCAGTTCTCGCTGGAGAAGGCGAACAGCGTGAGGGTCTCGATGCCGCGCTCGGCGGCGCGGCGGATGACGGCGCGTACCGCCTCGACGCCGGCATGGTGGCCACGCACGCCGGACATGCCACGCGCCCTCGCCCAGCGGTTGTTGCCGTCCATGATGATGGCCACGTGGCGCGGCAGGGGGGCCTCGCCGGCGGTGGGCCCGTCGTCGGGGGTGACCCCGGAGCGGGGAGACTGCGGTGACGTCATGATGTCTCGCATGGCGGGTAAGAGCATGAAGGCCGTCGAACCGCGGACGCCTTGCCCGCGGTTCGCCGAGGGGCGATCCGTCGCCGGCGGCGCCGTTCGCCGGTGCCGCCCGCCGTCATCAGACCTGCATCAGGTCGTGTTCCTTGGACTCCAGCGCCTTGTCGATCTCGGCGATGATGCTGTCGGTGAGCTTCTGGATGGCCTCCTCGGCCTGGTGCTGCTCGTCCTCGGTGATCTCCTTCTCCTTGAGCAGCGACTTGAGATCACCGTTGGCATCGCGGCGCACGTTGCGCACCGCCACCCGGGCGTGTTCGGCCTCCTGGCGGGCCTGCTTGATGTAGCCCTTGCGGGTCTCCTCGGTGAGCATCGGCATGGGCACGCGGATCACGTTGCCGGCGCTCGCCGGGTTGAGGCCGAGATCGGAGGTCATGATGGCCTTCTCGATCTTGGGCACCATCTGCTGCTCCCAGGGCACCACGCTCAGGGTCCTGGCGTCCTCGACGTTGATCGAGGCCACCTGGTTGAGCGGCACCTGGCCGCCGTAGTAGTCCACGGTCACCGCATCCAGGATACTGGAGTGCGCCCGACCGGTACGGATCTTGTTGAAGTTCTGGTGAAGGGCCTCGAGGCTCTTCTTCATGCGACTCTGCGCATCCTTCTTGATGTCGTCGATCACTGTCTCACCCTCTGTCAATCAGCGTGCCTTCCTTGCCACCCACCACCAGGTTCAGCAGGGCACCCGGCTTGTTCATGTTGAAGACCCGCACCGGCATGTCATGGTCCCGCACCAGGCAGATGGCGGTCAAATCCATCACCCCGAGCTTCTGGTCGAGCGCGTCATCATAGGACAGCTGCTCGTACTTGACCGCATCCGAGTGCTTGACCGGGTCCTTGTCGTAGACCCCATCCACCTTGGTGGCCTTCACCACCACGTCGGCGTCGATCTCGATGCCGCGCAGGCAGGCCGCGGAGTCCGTGGTGAAGAAGGGATTGCCGGTGCCGGCCGAGAACAGTACCACGTCGCCGGACGTCAGGTAGCGGATGGCGGTACGGCGGTCGTAATGCTCCACCACGCCACTCATCGGAATCGCCGACATCACCCGCGAGCGGATGTTGGAGCGCTCCAGGGCATCGCGCATGGCCAGGGCATTCATCACCGTGGCCAGCATGCCCATGTGGTCACCGGTGACCCGGTCCATGCCCGCCTCGTGCAGGGCCGCCCCGCGAAAGAGGTTGCCGCCGCCGACGACGATGCCGACTTGGACGCCGATCCCCACCAGCTGGCCGATCTCCAGCGCCAGGCGATCCAGTACCTTGGGGTCGATGCCGAACTCGGCATCGCCGGTCAGGGCCTCGCCGGAGAGCTTGAGCAGGATACGCTTGTACTTGGACACCTCGGCGCGGGTCTTCTCGGGCTTGCTGGGGGCGGGGTGATCGGCACTGGTCATGGGGTGTCTCCCGGGTTCTCGACGCATGGGACCTGGTGGATGGCCGGATTCACCGGCCGGATACGCGAAGGCGTGCGCTCGCGCGCACGCCATCTTCACACTGGAACCTGCGACCTCAGCTGCGCTTGGCCTGTTCCATCACTTCCTTGGCGAAGTCGACCTCTTCCTTCTCGATGCCCTCGCCCACCTCGAAACGGGTGAAGCCGACCACCTCGCCGCCGGCCGCCTTGACGAACTCGGCCACGGACTGGTCCGGGTTCTTGACGAAGGGCTGCTCGGTCAGGCTGTTCTCGGCCAGGTACTTCTTCAGGCGGCCCTGGACCATCTTCTCGGCGATCTGCTCGGGCTTGCCGGCCATGTCGGGCTGGGCCAGGATGATCGCCTTCTCGGCGTCCAGCTGCTCCTGGGGCATGTCCTCGGGACGGGCCACCGCCGGGTTGATGGCGGCGACGTGCATGGCGACGTCCTTGGCCACCTCGGCGTTGCCGCCCTTGAGCACGGTCAGCACGCCGATGCGACCGCCGTGGACGTACTCGCCGACCAGGTTGCCGTCACCGGCCTCGACCACGACGCTGCGACGCACGCCGATGTTCTCGCCGATCTTCTGCACCAGCTGCTCGCGGGCGGTCTCGAGCTCGCCGTCCATGACGGCGGCCACGTCCTCGCTCTTGGCGGCGAAGAAGGCATCGGCGATCTTCTCGGCGAACGCCTTGAAGTTGTCGTCACGGGCGACGAAGTCGGTCTCGGAGTTGATCTCGACCATCACGCCATAGCTGCCGTTCTCGGCCACACGGGTGACCACGGTGCCCTCGGCGGCGGTGCGGCCCGCCTTCTTGGCGGCCTTGAGGCCGGAGTTCTTGCGCAGGTTCTCGATGGCCTGCTCGATGTCACCATCGGTCTCGGTGAGTGCCTTCTTGCACTCCATCATGCCGAGCCCGGTGCGCTCGCGCAGTTCCTTGACCTGGGAGGCGCTGATAGCTGCCATGGTAGTGTCCTCTGAATGGTTCGACCTGGAATGGGTAGCGGAAAAGAAGAGAAGAAAGGGGGCCTGGGCCCCCTTGCGCCTGTCCGGCGGGCCGCCACCGGAGTGGCGGCACGGCGACCGGCCCAGGCGGGCCGACGATCACTCGGCGGCCGCGTCGCTCTGGCTCTCTTCGGCTTCGGTGACCTCGACGAACTCGTCGGGACGACCTTCCTTCGCGCGGGCGCAGGCGTCGGCGATGGCCTTGACGTAGATCTGGATCGCGCGGATGGAGTCATCGTTGCCCGGGATCACGTAGTCGACGCCATCGGGATCGGAGTTGGTGTCCACCACGCCGATGACCGGGATGCCCAGCTTGTTCGCCTCGTTGATGGCGATGCGCTCATGGTCGACGTCGATCACGAACAGGGCATCGGGCAGGCCGCCCATTTCCTTGATGCCACCCACGGACCGCTCGAGCTTGTCCTGCTCGCGGGTCGCCATCAGCACTTCCTTCTTGGTCAGCTTCTCGAAGGTGCCGTCCTCGTGCATGGTCTCGAGGTCGCGCAGGCGCTTGATGGAGACGCGGATGGTCTTGTAGTTGGTCAGCATGCCGCCGAGCCAGCGATGGTTGACGAACGGCTGGCCGACGCGGTTGGCCTCTTCCTTGATGATCTTGCTCGCGCTGCGCTTGGTGCCGACGAACAGGATCTTGTTGTTGGCCGCTGCCATCTTCTCGACCACATCGATGGCCTCGTTGAGGGCCGGCAGGGTGTGCTCGAGGTTGATGATGTGGATCTTGTTGCGAGCGCCGAAGATGAACTTGCTCATCTTCGGGTTCCAGTACTTGGTCTGGTGACCGAAGTGAGCGCCTGCCTTCAGCAGGTCACGCATGTTGACGTGTGCCATGGATGACTCCTGGAAAATCGGGTTAGGCCTCCACGCACCCCATGGATCCGACCGTCGGAGCAACCCGACAGCACCCGGGACCATGTGACGGTGCATGTGTGATTTCAAGGCATTGCATTGATTGAGCGCACTTCCCGGGCTTCGCCGAGGCGCCGACGGGTCGACAGGGCTCCGCGATTGCAGGAAAGCGCGCAGCTTTATACCATGGATGGCCTCCGAGATGAAGTCGTCCGATGCTCGAGCCCGCCGTCCCTCGGGCGACACCACCCCTGATTCGAGATTCCATGAACGTACCCATCAAGACGCCCGACGAGATCGAGAAGATGCGCGAGGCGGGCCGCCAGGCCGCCAGCGTGTTCGAGATGATCATCCCTCACGTCAAGGCCGGCGTGAGCACCGGCGAGCTGGACCGGCTCTGCCACGACTATATCGTCGACGAACTGGGCTCCACCCCGGCGCCGCTCGACTATCACGGCTTTCCCAAGTCGATCTGCACCTCGATCAACCACGTGGTCTGCCACGGCATCCCGGATGACGCCAAGAAGCTCAAGAAGGGCGACATCATGAACATCGACATCACCGTGAAGACCGCCGACGGCTATCACGGCGACTCCAGCATGATGTTCATCATCGGCGAGACCATCCAGGGCGAGCGCCTCTGCCGGGTCACCCAGGAGTGCCTCTACCGCAGCATCGCCCTGGTGCGCCCGGGCGTGCACCTCTCTACACTTGCCCGCGCCATCCAGTCTCACGCCGAGGCCAACGGCTATTCGGTGGTGCGCGACTTCTGCGGACACGGTATCGGCGCCGGCTTCCACGAGGACCCGCAGGTCCTGCACTACGACGGCTATGCCCCCGAGGCCGACATCACCCTCGAGGAGGGCATGTGCTTCACCATCGAACCGATGATCAACGTCGGCGACCATCGCACCAAGGTCCTGCGCGACGGCTGGACCGCCGTGACCAAGGACAGGAGCCTGACCGCCCAGTGGGAGCACACCCTGCTGGTCACCGCGACGGGCGTGGAGGTGCTCACCGCCCGTCGTGACGAAGACCTCTCCTTCCTCGACCGCTGAGTCGACTGCCATGCTCCTGCACCACTATCGCTTCGTCCCCGACGACAGCCTCTTCGATGTCGAGGCCTTCCGCGCCGAACTCACCGGCGAGCGCTCGCCGATCACCCCCTTCAAGGCGGCGCTGCGCGACATCCAGGCCCGCCTCGACGAGCGCTTCCGCGCCGGCGCCGACATCCGCGACCTGGTGCACGGCCGGGCCTGGTGTCTCGACCGCCTGCTGGCCATCGCCTGGGAGCAGCACGCCTGGCCCGACGACGGGGTGGCCCTGCTCGCCGTGGGCGGCTACGGCCGCGGCGAGCTGCACCCCCACTCCGACATCGACCTGCTGCTGCTGCTCGAGCGCGATGATGATGAACCCTACCGGGAAGCCCTCACCGCCTTCATCACCTTCCTGTGGGACATCGGCCTGGAGATCGGCCACAGCGTGCGCTCGCTGGCCGACTGCGAGCGCGAGGCCGCGGCCGACGTGACGGTGATCACCAACCTGCTCGAGACCCGCACCCTGGCCGGGTCCGAGCGCCTGCGCGAGGCGATGCAGGCGCGCCTGTCCACCGACCGGCTATGGCCGGCGGACCGCTTCTTCGAGGCCAAGTGGCAGGAGCAGATCAGCCGTCACTACCGCTACAACAACTCCGAGTACCACCTCGAGCCCAACATCAAGAGCTCCCCCGGCGGGCTGCGCGATATCCAGATGATCGGCTGGGTGGCCAAGCGCCACTTCGGCACCCAGCGCTACGAGGATCTCGTCTCGGGCGGCTTCATGAACGATCCGGAGCTTCGCATCCTCAGCCAGGGACAGGCCTTCCTGTGGCAGGTACGCTACGCCCTGCACATGCTCACCGACCGCGCCGAGGACCGCCTGCTGTTCGACCACCAGCGCACCATCGCCGAGCTGTTCGGCTATCGCGACACCCCGGAGCGCCTGGCGGTGGAGCAGTTCATGAAGCGCTACTATCGCCACGTCACGGCGCTGGCCGGGCTCAACGATATGCTGCTGCAGCACTTCGACGAGGCGATCCTGCACGCCGGCGAGGCGCTCACCACCATCCCTCTCAACGAGCGCTTCGAGATCAAGGGGGGCTATATTCAGGCGCGCTCGCGCCATGTCTTCCGCCGGCGCCCCTCGGCGCTGCTCGAGCTCTTCCTGCTGATGGCCGAGCATCCGGAGATCGAGGGGGTGCGTGCCGATACCATCCGCCTGATCCGCGACCACCGCCACCAGATCGACGACCTCTATCGCGACGACCTGCGCCACCAGAGCCTGTTCATGGCCCTGCTGCGCTCCGGCGGCAACGTGGCCCGCCAGCTGCGGCGCATGAACCGCTACGGCGTGCTCGGCAAGTACCTGCCCGAGTTCGGCCAGGCGGTGGGGCTGATGCAGCACGACCTCTTCCACATCTACACGGTGGACGCCCATACGCTGCGCCTGCTCAAGTGCATCCACGGCTTCCGCAAACCCGAGGCGAAGGAGGAGTTCCCGGTCGCCGCCAACCTGATCCACCAGCTGCCCAAGCTGGAGCTCTTGTGGATCGCCGGCCTCTACCACGACATCGGCAAGGGGCGCGGCGGCGACCACTCGACCCTTGGTGCCCGGGATGCCGAGGCCTTCTGCGAGCGTCACGGGCTTTCCAGCCGCGACACGCGCCTGGTGAGCTGGCTGGTGGAGCACCACCTGATGATGTCCATGGTCGCCCAGAAGCGCGACATCACCGACCCCGACGTGATCGCCGACTTCGCCCGCCTGGTGGGCGACGAGACGAGGCTCGACTACCTCTACGTGCTGACGGTGGCCGACATCAACGCCACCAACCCGACCCTGTGGAACGGCTGGCGGGCCTCGCTGCTGCGCCAGCTGCACGGCGAGACCAAGCGTGCCCTGCGTCGCGGCCTCGAGAACCCCCTGGAGCGCGACGACTGGGTGCAGGAAACGCGCAGCGAGGCCCACTCCCTGCTGGCCTCGGTGGGCGCCGACATGGCCCGGGTCGACCGGCTCTGGGAATCGCTGGGCGAGGACTACTTCCTCCAGTACGCCCCCAGCGAGATCGTCTGGCAGACCCAGGGCATCCTCGACCACGGCGACAGCCAGCTGCCGCTGATCCTGATCAACGCCCCCACCGACGACATGGCCGAGGGCGGCACCAAGGTCTTCATCCACACCCGCTCGGTGGACGACCTCTTCGCCGCCACCGCCGCCGCCATGGACCAGCTGGGGCTGTCGATCCACGATGCCCGCATCGCCACTTCCAGCAACGACTGGACGCTGAACACCTTCATCGTGCTGGACGACCACGGCCAGGCGATCCGCGACCGCGAGCGCATCGAGGAGATCCGCCGCCACCTGGTGGAGGAGCTCGACGACCCGGACGACTATCCGCAGATCGTCACTCGGCACACCCCGCGTCAGCTCAAGCATTTCCGCGTGCCCACCGAGGTCAGCATCGAGCAGGACCCGGCCAACGAACGCACCCTGCTCGAGCTCGTCGCGCCCGACCGCCCCGGCCTGCTGGCCCGGGTGGGCCGCATCTTCATGGAGCAGGACATCGCGCTGTCGGCGGCCAAGATCGCCACCCTGGGCGAGCGGGTCGAGGACGTCTTCTTCATCACCGACAAGGCCGGTGCGCCGCTCATCGACCCGCAGCGCCAGCAGCGCCTGCGCGAGCGCCTCATCGAGGTCCTGGCCATCCCCGGCTGACGCCGACCACCGGGCACGAGGGCGGGCCGGCGTTTGAGGCCGCCCCGGGGCTTCCCTATAATCGACGCCCTGCCCGCCCGCGCGCCGCCACCGCACGCGGGCCATCACCGACAACGACGCCGGACGCTTGCTTCTGTCCCAGGCGCATCTGGACACCCATGAACCCCGACCTCGACGCCCTCAAGCCCTACCCCTTCGAGAAGCTCGCCGCCCTCAAGGCCGGCGTGACGCCGCCCGAGGGACTGGCGCCTATCTCGCTGACCATCGGCGAGCCGCAGCATGCGCCCTTCGCGGCGTCCCTCGAGGCGCTCACGGCCCACCGCCAGGACTTCGCCCGCTACCCGGCCACCGCCGGGACGAGCGAGCTGCGCGCGGCGATCGCCGGCTGGGCGATGCGACGCTTCGCCCTGGCCGGCCTCGACGCCGACCGCCAGGTGCTGCCGGTGAACGGCACCCGGGAGGCGATCTTCGCCTTCGTCCAGGCGGCGCTCGACCGCACCCGCCCGGCCGGCGTGGCGATGCCCAACCCCTTCTACCAGATCTACGAGGGGGCCACCCTGCTCGCCGGCGGACAGCCGCTCTACCTGGACGGCACGGCCGAGAGCGGCTTCCGGCCGGACCTGGACAGCGTGCCCGCCGAGACCTGGCGCGACGTCCAGCTGGTGTTCCTCTGCTCGCCGGCCAATCCCAGCGGGGCGGTCACGCCGTTGGCCGAGTTCGAGAAGCTCATCGCCCTGGCGGATGAACACGACTTCCTGATCGCCTCGGACGAGTGCTACTCGGAGCTCTACCTGGACGAGGCCGCTCCACCCCCGGGGCTGCTCGAGGCCTGCGCGCGCCTCGGCCGCCACGACTACCGACGCTGCCTGGTGTTCCACTCGCTCTCCAAGCGCTCCAACCTGCCGGGGCTGCGCTCCGGGTTCGTGGCCGGCGACGCCGAGCTGATCGCCCCGTTCCGGCGCTATCGCACCTACCACGGCTGCGCCATGTCGCTGCCCGTTCAGCAGGCTTCGATCACCGCCTGGAACGACGAGGCCCACGTGCGCGCCAACCGCGACGCCTACCGCGAGACGTTCGCCGCGGTGACCGAGGTCCTCGCCCCGGTGCTGGACTTCCCCGCCCCCGAGGCGAGCTTCTACCTGTGGCCGGCGGTGCCCGGCGGGGACGACGAGGCCTTCACCCGCGCGCTCCATGCCGTGGCGAACGTCAGCGTGCTGCCCGGCAGCTACATGGGCCGGGTCGGCAGCACCGGCACCAACCCCGGCAGCGGCCGGCTACGCCTGGCGCTGGTCGCCGATACGGCGGCCACGGTGGAAGCCGCCTGGCGCATCCGTCGCTTCATCGAGAGGAGTTCCTGATGCTGACGCTCTATGTGATCAAGAACTGCGACACCTGTCGCCGCGCCCGCAAGGCCCTGGATGGCAAGGGCATCCCCTACCAGGTCCATGACCTGCGCGAGGACGGCCTCTCGGCCCCGCTGCTGGAGCACATCCTGCACCGCGTGCCGGTCATGGAGGTGCTCAACAGGCGCAGTACCACCTGGCGGGAGCTCGATGACGAGGAGAAGGCCGACATCGACGCCAACAAGGCCCGCGAGCTGATGCTGGCCCACCCTACCCTGCTCAGGCGCCCGCTGCTCGATACCGGCGACGAGATCCTCGTCGGCTACCGCGACGGCGACTACGACTCACTCTAGGGCCCACCCGGGCCCTCCCCTACGCTTCCAGAGGACACCACCCCCATGCTGAGCTTTGCACTCGGAATCGGCACCCAGAATACCCAGGGCGACTGGCTGGAGATCTACTATCCGGCCCCGCTGCTCGACCCCGACGCCGGCCTGGTGGCCGCTGCCGCCAAGGTGCTCGATGCCCCCGACGGCAACGCCGCGGTCAGCTTCCTGCCCGAGCAGTGCGGCGAGCTGGCCGGCGCGCTGAAGGCCGCCGGCCACGAGGAGCAGGCCGAACTGGCCGAGACCCTGGCCGCGAGCCGGCGCCCGCTGGTGGCCATGTTCCTGGACGTGGACACCCCGCCCCAGAGCGCCCCGGAGGTCTACCTCAAGCTGCACCTGCTCTCCCACCGCCTGGTGAAGCCCCACGGCCTGGACCTCACCGGCATGTTCGGCCTGCTGCGCAACATCGCCTGGACCAGTGAGGGGGCGATCGACATCGAGGAGTTGCCGGCCCGCCGTCTCAAGGCCCGCCTGGAAGGGCGTCCGCTCTCCGTGGACTGCGTCGACAAGTTCCCCAAGATGACCGACTACGTTGTGCCCGGCGGCGTACGCATCGGCGACACCGCCCGGGTGCGCCTGGGCGCCTACCTCGGCGAGGGCACCACGGTGATGCACGAGGGCTTCGTCAACTTCAACGCCGGCACCGAGGGGCCGGGCATGATCGAGGGTCGCATCTCCGCTGGCGTGATGGTCGGCAAGGGCTCGGACCTCGGTGGTGGCTGCTCCACCATGGGCACCCTTTCCGGCGGCGGCAACATCGTCATCAAGGTGGGCGAGGGCTGCCTGATCGGCGCCAATGCCGGCATCGGCATCCCGCTGGGCGACCGCTGCACCGTGGAGGCCGGCCTCTACATTACCGCCGGTGCCAAGGTCACCCTGCTCGACGACCAGGGCCAGGAGGTCAAGACCGTGGCCGCCCGCGAACTGGCCGGCCAGGACGACCTGCTGCTGCGCCGCAACTCGCAGAACGGGCGCATCGAGTGCCTCACCAACAAGAGCGCCATCGCGCTCAATGAGGCGCTGCATGCCAACAATTGAGCCGCCCGCGCTCTCCCCGACCCTGGCGCTGGCCTTCGAGCTCATCCGGCGCCCCTCGGTGACCCCGGATGACCTGGGCTGCCAGGACCTGATGGTCGAGCGCCTCGAGGCGCTCGGCTTCCGGGTCGAGCGCCTGCCCTTCGGCGACGTGGAGAACGTCTGGGCGACCCGCGGCCACCATGGGCCACTGCTGGCCTTCGCCGGGCACACCGACGTGGTCCCCAGCGGCCCCCATACCCGCTGGGACTTCCCGCCCTTCGAGCCGTGCATCGATGAGGCGGGCATGCTGCGGGGCAGAGGCGCCGCCGACATGAAGGGCAGCCTGGCGGCGATGGTCACCGCGGTGGAGCGCTTCGTCGCGGCTCATCCGGACCACCACGGGCGCATCGGCTTTTTGATCACCTCCGACGAGGAGGGACCGGCGGTGGATGGCACCCGGGCCGTGGTCGAGCACCTGCGCGAGGCCCACGAGCGGCTCGACTACTGCATCGTCGGCGAGCCCTCCTCCACCGACCGCCTCGGGGACGTGATCAAGAACGGTCGACGCGGCTCGCTGGGCGGGGTGCTGCACATCAGGGGCATCCAGGGCCACGTGGCCTACCCGCACCTGGCGCGCAACCCCATCCACCAGGCGCTGCCGGCGCTGGACGCCCTGGCGCGGGAGCACTGGGACGCCGGCAACGCCTTCTTCCCCGCCACCAGCTTCCAGGTCTCCAATATCCGCGCGGGGACCGGCGCCACCAACGTCATCCCCGGCGACGTCGAGGTGGTATTCAACTTCCGCTTCTCCACCGAGGTGACCCACGAGCAGCTGAAGCAACGCACCGAGGCGCTGCTGGAGGCCCATGGCCTCGACTATCACCTGGACTGGACGCTCAACGGCGACCCCTTCCTCACTGCCGAGGGCGAACTCGTGGAGGCCGCCGTCACCGGCGTCGAGGATGCCCTGGGACACCGCCCCGAGCTTTCCACCGCCGGTGGCACGTCCGACGGGCGCTTCATCGCCACCCTGGGCAGCCAGGTGGTCGAGCTTGGCCCCTGCAACGCCACCATCCACCAGGTCAACGAGCGAGTGCTGGCCTCGGATCTCGACGACCTCAGCCGGGTCTATGAGGCGATTCTCGCCAGACTCTTCGTCAACGGCACGGCACGGCCCTGAGGCGCCCATGCAATCCTATCCCGATATCGAGATCTACCTGGCCCACTGCGACATCGCGCGTCTGGATGCCTGGCTCCGGCAGGCCATCGGCGCCGGGCCGCTCTCGCCCGCCGGCAAGCGCCAGTGGCGCACCCTCGGCCACGCGGCGGCCGGCGAGGTGCCCGTGCTGGTGGTGGAGAAGGCCGCCGACGGCTTCGCCAGCCTGTGGCTCGACAGCCCCGAGACGCCCTGGGCGACCGACACGGCGTGTGCCCGGGAGGCCGCCGCCCGGCTGGGCTGCGAGGTACGCTGCTCGCTGGGTGGCTGGCAGCCCGGCGACGACCCGGACCGTTTCCTGCAGGTGCTGCCCGACGGCACCGAGCAGCCGATCGACTGGCCCGACTCCGGCCAGTGATCCCCCGGAACGACAACGCCCCGCGCACTCTACCAGAGCGTGCGGGGCGTCGGGCCGACGGATCGCGAGGGATTCAGGTGATGACGGTGACGTCGTCGGCCTGCAGCCCTCGCTCGTTCTGGATGACGTGGTAGCGCACCTTCTGCCCCTCGGCCAGGGTACGATGCCCCCGCCCGCGGATGGCACGGAAGTGCACGAAGACATCCTCCCCGTCGTCACGGGTAATGAAGCCGTACCCCTTGTTGACGTTGAACCACTTGACCTCGCCGATCTCGCGATCGTCATCCTCGACCTCGGCCAGGTTGACCAGCTGGGGCGTCAGGGCGTTGACCGCCAGGGTGGCGACCAGCAGCACCAGGAAGACCGCGGCGGCGGCGGCGAAATAGACCACGGCCACGCCGCCGACCTGGAGGCTGGAAAACAGCTCACGGGACAGCACGCCGCCGGTGAGATGGACGAACAGGGCAATCAGCAGCGGGGCCGGCGCGGCCAGCAGCAGGCTGATGAGACTGCAACGAAACACGACCTTTCGATTCATGGACCTGTAAAACTCTCTTGTCGGGGTGAAAGGAAGGAAGAAACCATCATGATCATGAAGGTGCCACGATGAACGGCGACACCCAGCGCGAGGATTCTACCATGAGCACCGATACGACGCCTGCCGAGCTGGCACGGCGCCTCGAGGCCCTGGAGAGCCGCATCGCCTACCAGGAGCACTGGCTCGACACCCTGGACGCGGCCGTGGCCGGCCAGGAGCAGCGACTGTCACGCCTCGAGCGGCTCAATGCGCTGATGAAGGAACGACTGCGCGACCAGCAACGGGCGCTGCAGGAGCACGACACGGCGACGCCTCGCCCCGAGGACGAGCTGCCGCCGCACTACTAGCCATATACGCCGAGCGCCGAGCGCCGAGCGCCGAGCGCCGAGCGCCGAGCGCCGAGCGCCGAGCGCCGCAGAATGATCGCTGACACCTAGCTTGTGTCAACAATTGACCCCGTTGGCTTTCACCACCAACGGGGCCAATCTTGTTTCAGCACCAACAACCCTGTTCGCCCTTGTCAGCTGGGCGCTTGCGACTTGGCGCTGCCCGAAGGGCGCTTACAGCTCGTCCAGGTAGCGCTCGGCGTCCAGCGCGGCCATGCAGCCGGTACCGGCAGAAGTCACGGCCTGGCGGTAGACATGATCCATCACGTCGCCGGCGGCGAACACACCCGGCACGCTGGTCGCGGTGGCGTTGCCGTCGAGGCCGGACTGGACCCTGATATAGCCGCCGGCCATCTCGAGCTGGCCCTCGAAGATACCGGTGTTGGGGCTGTGGCCGATGGCGATGAACAGTCCCGGGGCCGCGATCTCCTGGGTGCTGCCATCCACGGTGGACTTGAGGCGCACCCCGGTCACGCCGCTGTTGTCGCCCAGCACCTCGTCCAGGGTCTGGTTCCACTCCAGCACCACGTTGCCGTTCTCGGCCTTCTCGAACAACTTGTCCTGGAGGATCTTCTCGGCACGCAGGCTGTCCCGGCGGTGCACCAGGGTCACCTTCGAGGCGATGTTGGAGAGGTAGAGCGCCTCCTCCACGGCGGTATTGCCGCCGCCCACCACGACCACCTCTTGGTTGCGGTAGAAGAAACCGTCGCAGGTCGCACAAGCCGAGACCCCCTGCCCCATGAACTTCTGCTCCGACTCGAGGCCCAGGTAGCG
Organism: Halomonas rhizosphaerae; assembly: GCF_030010555.1. GTDB lineage: Bacteria > Pseudomonadota > Gammaproteobacteria > Pseudomonadales > Halomonadaceae > Halomonas > Halomonas rhizosphaerae. The sequence goes on along the minus strand of NZ_JASCQP010000011.1, from coordinate 55,010 downwards.
GGCGCTGGCGCCAGTGGCGATGATCAGGGCGTCACAGGTGTAGGTGCCATTGTCGCCCTTGAGCGTGAAGGGGCGCTGGCGCAGTTCCACCTCGTGGACATGGTCGAAGAGCACCTCGGTATCGAAGCGCTCGGCATGGCGCTTCATGCGCTCCATCAGCTCGGGGCCCTGGACGCCGGACTCGTCCCCTGGCCAATTGTCCACATCGGTGGTGGTGGTCAGCTGGCCGCCGGCCTGGATGCCGGTGATCAGCAGGGGCTTCAGGTTGGCGCGGGCCGCATAGACGGCCGCGGTGTAACCGGCGGGGCCGGAGCCCAGGATGATCAGGCGTTCGTGACGCGCGTCGCTCATGAAATGACCTCGTGGAGTCGGGAATGGCGCAGTGGACTGGGCGATGCCGACACGAGCCGGCATGGCGCAGCCCGCGGCGAGGGCGCGGGGCTAGGATGCTGTCAGGCGAGGCGGAGCCCAGGCCCGAATCTCGCGGGTCGTGCCGGGCTAGAGCACATCGTCATCACGCCCCAGGTCGAGGGAGACCAGCTCGCCACTGGCCGGCGACACCTCGATGCGCAGCTGGATCGGCGCACAGCACTGCGGGCAGTCCTCCCAGGTGGCATGACTGCCCTGGGAGAGGTCGACCAGCAGTTCGAACGGCGTATCGCAGTAGGGGCAGTGCACTGCCCGCGACTCGAGCTCTTCCTCGTGCATCCGGCCTCCCGTGACCATCATGCCGTATTGCAGCAATATGCGGGGGCGGGGCCGGCATTTCAAGGGCACCCGATCGGCACGCTCCCAGGCGGCGCTTGAAAAGGCCAACTATCATGACCATGTCATCAGCAAGGTGCCAGGATGGTGCCCTCACTCCCCGCGATGCGAAAGGAGGACAGACAGCATGAGCAACGAGTCCACACCGGATACCCTGCAGACGCTGGACGCCGGCGGCACGACCTACCACTACCACAGCCTGGCGAAGGCCGCCGACGCACTGGGCAACATCGACCGCCTGCCCAAGACCCTGAAGATCCTGCTGGAGAACCAGCTGCGCTTCGCCGATGACGAGAGCGTCTCCCGCGAGGACATGCAGGCGCTGGTCGACTGGCAGCAACAGGGACACTCCGACCGCGAGATCGGCTATCGCCCGGCGCGGGTGCTGATGCAAGACTTCACCGGCGTGCCCGGGGTCGTCGACCTGGCCTCCATGCGCGCCGCGGTGGAATCCCTCGGCGAGGATCCGGCCCGCATCAACCCGCTGTCGCCGGTGGACCTGGTCATCGACCACTCGGTGATGGTCGACAAGTTCGGCAACCCCACGGCGTTCAAGGACAACGTGGCCATCGAGATGGAACGCAACCACGAGCGCTACGAGTTCCTGCGCTGGGGCCAGCAGGCCTTCGACAACTTCCGCGTGGTGCCGCCCGGCACCGGCATCTGCCACCAGGTCAACCTCGAGTACCTGGGCAGGACCGTCTGGACGAAAGAGCAGGACGGCAGGACGCTGGCCTACCCGGATACCCTGGTGGGCACCGACTCCCACACCACCATGATCAACGGCCTGGGCGTGCTCGGCTGGGGCGTGGGCGGCATCGAGGCCGAAGCCGCCATGCTGGGCCAGCCGGTCTCCATGCTGATTCCCGAGGTAGTGGGCTTCAAGCTCACCGGCAAGCTGCGCGAGGGCATCACCGCCACCGACCTGGTGCTGACGGTGACCCAGATGCTGCGCAATCACGGCGTGGTGGGCAAGTTCGTCGAGTTCTATGGCGATGGCCTCAAGGACCTGCCGCTGGCCGACCGCGCCACCATCGCCAACATGGCCCCGGAGTACGGCGCCACCTGCGGCTTCTTCCCGGTGGACGACGAGACGCTGACCTACATGCGCCTCACCGGCCGCGAGGACGCCCAGCTGGCACTGGTGGAGGCCTACAGCAAGGCCCAGGGGCTGTGGCGCGAGCCCGGCGACGAGCCGGTCTTCAGCGACACCCTGGCGCTGGACATGACCGAGGTCGAGGCCAGCCTGGCGGGCCCCAAGCGGCCCCAGGACCGGGTGGCGCTCAAGGACATGAAGTCGGTCTTCGCCAAGGTCATGGAAGACGACGGCAAGCCGCTCTCCACCACCGAGAAGGGCAAGCTGATGTCCGAGGGCGGCCAGACTGCCGTGGGCGTCGAGGAGAGCTACGAACACCATGACAGCAAGGACGTGGACCTCGACGGCGAGGCCTTCCGGCTGAATCCGGGGGCCGTGGTGATCGCCGCCATCACCTCCTGCACCAACACCTCCAACCCCAGCGTGATGATGGCCGCCGGCCTGCTGGCCCGGAAGGCCCGCGAGAAGGGCCTGCACACCAAGCCCTGGGTGAAGACCTCCCTGGCACCGGGGTCCAAGGTGGTCACCGACTACCTGGTCGCCGGCGGTGTGCAGGATGACCTGAATGCCCTGGGCTTCAACCTGGTGGGCTATGGCTGCACCACCTGCATCGGCAACTCCGGCCCCCTGGCGGGCCCCATCGAGGAGGCCATCGAGGAGGGCGACCTGACCGTGGCCTCGGTGCTCTCCGGCAACCGCAACTTCGAGGGCCGGGTGCACCCGCTGGTCAAGACCAACTGGCTGGCCTCGCCGCCGCTGGTGGTGGCCTATGCCCTGGCCGGCAACGTCCAGCTCGACCTGACCCGTGATCCCCTGGGCATCGACCATCACGGCAAGCCGGTCTATCTCAGGGACCTCTGGCCCAGCCAGGCGGAGATCGCCGAGGCCGTGGAGCAGGTCAACACCGCCATGTTCCGCAAGCAGTATGCCGAGGTGTTCGACGGCGACGAGGTCTGGCAGGCCATCGAGGTGCCGCAGAGCAAGGTCTACCAGTGGTCAAAGGACTCCACCTACATCCAGCATCCCCCCTTCTTCGAGGGCATGGGACGCACGCCTCCCGCCATCGAGGACGTCAAGGACGCCCGGGTACTCGCCATGCTGGGCGATTCCGTGACCACCGACCATATCTCGCCGGCCGGCGCCATCAAGCCCGACAGCCCCGCCGGGCGCTACCTTCAGGAGCGGGGCGTGAAGCCGGTGGACTTCAACTCCTACGGGTCGCGTCGCGGCAACCACGAGGTGATGATGCGCGGCACCTTCGCCAACGTGCGCATCAGGAACGAGATGCTCGATGGCGTGGTCGGCGGCGAGACCCGCCATGTGCCCTCCGGTGAGCAGATGGCGATCTACGACGCCGCCATGACGTACCAGCAGGAGGGGACGCCGCTGGTGGTGATCGCCGGCAAGGAGTACGGCACGGGCTCCTCCCGCGACTGGGCCGCCAAGGGCACCCGCCTGCTCGGCGTGCGAGCGGTACTGGCCGAGTCCTATGAGCGCATCCACCGCTCCAACCTGATCGGCATGGGCGTGGTCCCGCTGCAGTTCCCGGAAGGCGAGAGCCGCAAGACGCTGGGCCTGACCGGCGACGAGACAGTCTCCATCGAGGGGCTCAGTGAGCTCACACCGGGCGGCAAGGTCAAGGTGACCATCGCCTCCGACAAGGGCGAGAAGACGCTCGAGGCGCTGTGCCGCATCGATACCGCCAACGAGCTGGAGTACTACCGCCACGGCGGCATCCTCCACTACGTGCTGCGCAAGATGATCGGGTCGGCATGACAGGGGCACCCTGATCAGGACGACACAAGCGGCCCGATCATCAGCCACTGACCGAAAGGCCCCACCGGTTTCCCGGTGGGGCCTTCGCCTCTGTGACCTTCCTCTCGCTGCAGGGCTAGCGAACCCCACCGCCCCTCATGTCACTCGGGTGGCACTAGCGCCCGGGGGCATAAGGCTCGACCCTGTCCTGTTCCGCCGGATCGTTACGGGCGACGACGGCGCGGGCCGGCACCGTATCGCTGAGGTTGATGGCCTCGTGGGGCACACCCGGAGGGATGAACAGGAAATCCCCGGCCTCGCTGATCGTCTCTCGCTCGAGCGACGCGCCCCAGCGCGTGCACACCCGGCCCTCCAGCACATAGATGCCGGTTTCATAGCCGACATGGAGATGAGGATCGGCACGTCCACCCGGCGGAATGACCACCAGGTGCATGGACAGCCCCGTGGCACCCACGGTCTGCCCCGAGATGCCGACGAAGTAGGGCAGACGCTGCCGGGTCATCACCTCGTGTTCCGGACGAATCCCCTTGACCGTCGATGCTGTCATTGCCGACCTCCCTGCGCCGCGTTGATAACCCATCTGCGCGGAGTATAGGCGCGCAATGACAGTCCCTGCCGCCCCCGTGTGCTCTTGTCGTGTGTCACAACAGGGCCCGGGCGGGGCAAACCGCCCGGGCCCTGTTGTGGTTGTGGCAAGCTCAGAAGGAGCGGCGACGGTAGCGCCGGTACTCCGGCGTCCAGCTGCTGCGCTCGATGGCCTCCCGCAGCTTGATGCCGTTGGTCTTCAGCGCCACGCCCTCGCCCTGGGCCTGGGCGGCCACGTCGAAGGCGATCGCCTTGGAGAGCTCGCGGATCTTGGAGAGCGGCGGCAGCAGGGCCCCCACCCCTTGCTTGACCAGCGGCGCCTCGCGCGCCAGCGCCCGGGACGAGGCCATCAGCATGGCATCGGTGACACGCCTAGCCCCGGCGGCCACCACGCCCAGGCCGATCCCCGGAAAGATGTAGGCGTTGTTGCACTGGGCGATGGGGATGCGGCGGCCGCCGTACTCCACCGGCGGGAAGGGGCTGCCGGTGGCCACCAGGGCCTGGCCATCGGTCCAGCGGATCACGTCCTCCGGCACGGCCTCGGCTCGGGAGGTGGGATTGGAGAGCGGCATGATCAGCGGCATCTCGCAGCCCGCGTGCATGGCACGCACCACCTCCTCGGTGAAGATGCCCGGCATGCCGCAGACCCCGATCAGTACCGTGGGCTCGATCCATCGCACCACCTCGAGCAGCGACTGGCCGCCCCAGTCGGCCACCATCTCGGGGTCGTGGGCCAGGCGGCCCTGGAAGTCGCGAAGCCAGGTCTGTTCGGAGGTAACCAGCCCCTCGCGGTCGACCATGTAGATGCGCGAGCGCGCCTCCCGCTCGGTCAGACCCTCGGCCTGCATGGTCACCACCACCTGCTCGGCGATGCCACAGCCGGCCGACCCGGCCCCCACGAAGACCACCTTCTGCTGGCCGATACCCTCGTCGCGGGCCTGGCAGGCGGCCATCAGGGTACCCACCACCACCGAGGCGGTCCCCTGGACGTCGTCGTTGAAGCAGCAGAGCTCGTCGCGATAGCGGTCGAGCAGCGGCAGGGCATTGGCCTGGGCGAAGTCCTCGAACTGCAGCAGCACCCCCGGCCAGCGCCGCTTCACCGCGGCGATGAACTCCGCCATGAAGGCATCGTACTCCTCCTGGGAGACCCGCGGGTGGCGCCAGCCCATGTACATGGGATCGTCGAGCAGCGCCTGGTTGTTGGTCCCCACGTCGAGCATGATCGGCTGGGTGTAGGCCGGGCTGATGCCGCCGCAGGCGGTATAGAGCGCCAGCTTGCCGATGGGAATGCCCATGCCGCCGATGCCCTGGTCACCGAGCCCCAGGATGCGTTCACCGTCGGTGACCACGATCACCTTGACCTTGTCCTTGGTGGAGCTGCGCAGGATGTCATCCATGCGGTCGCGGTCCGGGTAGGCGATGAACAGCCCCCGGTGGTTGCGGTAGATGTTGGAGAACTCCTCGCACGCCTTGCCCACCGTAGGGGTATAGATGATCGGCAGCATCTCCTCGAGGTGCTCCGCGACCAGCCGGTAGTAGAGGGTCTCGTTGTCGTCCTGGATGGCGCGCAGGTAGACGTGCTTGTCCAGGTCGTTTCGGCACTGCCTGTACTGGCGATAGGCCCGTTCCGCCTGCTCCTCGATGGTCTCCACATTCTGCGGCAGCAGGCCGATCAGGTTGAACTCCAGGCGCTCCTCGCGGGTGAAGGCACTGCCCTTGTTGAGCAGCGGCATCTCGAGCAGCGGCGGGCCGGCATAGGGAATATAGAGGGGACGCTTTTGGTCGATGGTCATCTCTCGCCTCGATACGGTGACTGGAACGGGCCGTTGGCGCTCTGTCGGCACCTTGCCGCCAACTCTAGCACGCCGCAAACGACGGCGCCCCGGCCTGGGGCCGGGGCGCCTGTCTCGCGGTCTGCCATGCGGCTCAGCAACCCTTCGCCGCGGGCAGCCGGCCTGCCTCGCCCTGGAAGAAGAAGGGACGCAGCTTCACTCCGAGCATGTTGCCGGCGAAGGCGGCCACCAGCCACACCCAGCCATGCAGGCTGCCCGAGGCGATGCCGCTGAAGTAGGCGCCGATGTTACAGCCGAAGGCCAGGCGGGCCCCGTAGCCAAGCATCAGGCCGCCGATCACCGCCGCCAGCACCGACTTCGCCGGGATACGGAAGTTGGGCGCGAACTTGCCGGCCAGCGACGCTGCCACCAGCGCCCCGAGCAGGATGCCGATGTTCATCACGCTGGTGATGTCGCGCCAGAGGGTGGCCTCCAGGGCGGCCGCATTCCACGATGACTGCCAGTAGCCCCACTGGCTGACGTCGCCACCGAGGGCCTCGAAGCCCTTGGCCCCCCACAGCGCGAAGGCAGAGGTGATCCCCCAGGGGCGACCCGCCAGTGCCAGGGTGGCGAAGTTGAGCAGGGCCAGGGCCACGGCCCCGGCCAGCAGCGGCCAGGGACCGGTGAGCCAGCGGCTGCTGCCGGCATCGATCGTCGGGGTCGGCTCCAGTTCGCCGTGGCGGCGCCTCTCCATCACCACGGTGAAGGCGGCGATAGCGGCGAACAGCGCCAGGCTGATGGCGATCCCGCCCCCGGCGCCGGCGGTCTTGACCAGTGACACCGGCTGGAAGGCAGGCAGGCCCTGCCACCAGGTGAAGTGGGCGGTGCCGATCAGCGAGCCGACGATGAAGAACAGCAGGGTGATCAACATGCGGGCATTGCCACCGCCGGCGGTGAACAGGGTCCCCGAGGCGCACCCGCCGCCGAGTTGCATGCCCACGCCGAACAGGAAGGCGCCGACCACCACCGAGATACCGATGGGGGCCACGAAGCCGTTCACCGACTGGCCGAAGAGACTGCCCGCACCCAGCGCCGGGAAGAACAGCAACACGGCGAGGGTCAGCATCACCATCTGGGCACGCAGGCCGCGGCCACGCCGCTCGGTGATGAAGACCCGCCAGGCGGCAGTGAAGCCGAAGGCGGCATGGTAGAGCACCATGCCCAGCAGGCCCCCCACCACCATCAGGGCACCGAGGCGTGCGCCGAAGGCGGCGCCCACGGCCAGGGCGCCCAGCAGCAAGGCACCGGCCGCCACGGCGGAGACGGGTAGGCGGGAGCGCTGGGTCAGGGCGAGTTCACTCATGGCGTGCTCTCTCGAAGTCATCAGGGGCATGACGCCCGGTAGACCGGGCATGATAGCCACTCTCAAAAAGCACGTAAAAGCATTTAAAAGAAATGATCAATAGCTTTAAAGAATAAGAGTCATCCCTCAACGACCACAGGCGCTATCGGCATGCTGCGGCCGCGACTCAGACGAAGCGCCCCAGCCCCGCCGCCTGGCGCAGGCGATCCATGAGGGGCGCCGCCTCGGCACGGGCCCGCTCGGCCCCCTTGATCAGCACCTGCTCGATATGGCCGGGGTCCTCCATCAGCGCCTGGTAGCGCTCGCGAGGCTCGCGCAGCTGTTCGTTGAGCAACTCGAACACGCGGTTCTTGGCCTCGCCCCAGCCGATGCCATTGGCGTACTCGGTGCGCATGGCCTCGGTCTGGCCGACCGTGGCGAAGGCCGAGTAGATCTGGAACAGGGTACAGCTCGAGGGATCCTTGGGCTCGCCGGGCTCCAGGGAGTTGGTCTTGATCTTGCGCACCAGCTTCTGCAGCTTCTTCTCGGAGACGAACAGCGGGATGGTGTTGTTGTAGCTCTTGGACATCTTGCGGCCATCCAGGCCGCCCAGGACCTCCACCCGCTCGTCCACCACGGCATCGGGCAGGGTGAAGTACTGCCCCTTGTAGAGGTGGTTGAAGCGTCCGGCGATATCGCGGGCCATCTCGATGTGCTGTATCTGGTCGCGGCCCACCGGCACCTTGTTGGCATTGAACATCAGGATGTCGGCGGCCATCAGCACCGGGTAGCCGAACAGCCCCATGGTGATGCCCTTGTCCGGGTCCTGGTTGCCGGCGGCCTCATTCTCGGCTACCGCCGCCTTGTAGGCATGGGCGCGGTTCATCAGCCCCTTGGCGCAGACGCAGGAGAGCATCCAGGTGAGCTCGGTGATCTCGGGCACGTCCGACTGGCGATAGAAGATGGCGTTGTCGGTATCCAGGCCCAGCGCCAGCCAGGTGGCGGCGATCTCCAGGCGCGACTCCTGCACCCGGCGCGGATCCTGGCACTTGATGAGCGCGTGCAGGTCGGCGAGGAAGTAGTAGGACTGGACGCTCGGGTCCTGGCTCGCGGCGATGGCGGGCTTGATCGCCCCCACGTAGTTGCCCAGATGAGGGGTGCCGGTGGTGGTGATGCCGGTGAGAACCCGGGTCTTCTCGGAAGCTGCACTCATGGGGATAGCGGACTCTGCTGTTCGGAAATGGCCGCTATGGTAACGCGAGGCCCCGGTCAAGGCGACCGGGGCGAGCAAGGCTCCCCTAAGCGCGGCTTACTGGCGACAGCGCTGGGCGGAGGCGCTGTGCCCCCCTTCCCTGGGCGTTCCCATGTCCATCCTTGGAAAAGGACCTCCGCTTCGCCCTGCCGCCGGCGCCGCTCTGGCTCTTGGCCTCCAGCCAACGAGGCTGCCTTATTTCACCAAGCTGGCGGGATCGACACTCTCCAGGCCGAAGGCATCCGCCACCGCCTGGTAGGTCACCCGGCCGTCATGGACATTGAGCCCCGGCAGGAAATGCGGGTCATCGGCCAGGGCCTGCTGCCAGCCCTTGTCGGCCAGGGCGATCACGAACGGCAGGGTGGCATTGGTCAGCGCCTGGGTGGAGGTGCGCGCCACGGCGCCCGGCATGTTGGCCACGCAGTAGTGCACGATCCCGTCGACGATGTAGGTCGGGTCGGTATGGGTGGTGGCCCGGCTGGTCTCGAAGCAGCCGCCCTGGTCGATGGCCACGTCCACCAGCACGCTGCCGGGCTTCATCTCGGCGAGCATCTCGCGGGTGATCAGCTTGGGGGCGGCGGCTCCCGGGATCAGCACGGCACCCACGATCAGGTCGCACTCGCGCACCGCCTCGTCGATGGCATCGGCGGTGGAGAAGACCGTCTTCATGCGGCCCTGGTAGCGGTCGTCCAGGGTCTCGAGGCGCGGGATCGACTTGTCGAGCACCGTGACCTCGGCGCCGAGGCCCAGCGCCATGCGGGCGGCATTCTCGCCCACCACGCCGCCGCCGATCACGGCCACCTTGGCCGGCGCCACCCCGGGCACCCCGGGCAGCAGCACGCCGGCACCGCCCTGGGCCTTCTCCAGGCTGTGGGCGCCGGCCTGGATGGCCATGCGCCCTGCCACGGTGCTCATCGGCGCGAGCAGCGGCAGGCCGCCCTGGCGGTCGGTAATGGTCTCGTAGGCGATGCAGGTGGCGCCGCTCTCCATCAGGCCTCGGGTCAGCGTCTCCTCGGCGGCCAGGTGGAGATAGGTGAAGAGGGTCTGGCCGGCCTTGAGGCGTGCGACCTCCTCGGCCTGCGGCTCCTTGACCTTGAGGATCAGCTCGGCGCCCTCCCAGACCCTGGCCACGTCGGCCTCGAGGCGCGCCCCGGCGGCCTCATAGGCGGCGTCCGCGAAGCCGGCACCCTCGCCGGCGCCGGCCTGCACCGTGACCGTGTGGCCGCGACCGACCAGTTCCCGGGCCCCGGTGGGGGTCAGGGCAACGCGGTACTCGTGGTTCTTGATTTCCTTGGGCACGGCGATCTGCATGACGTTCTCCTGCACGCTGTTGTTGGGTGGCTTTCCTCCCCATTACAGCACAGGCAGTCCATACACGAAGAGTCCACGCAGAAGAACAAGAAATATCGACACCAAAGGGCTTTCTGTCCAGAAATTCTTCTTCTGGCCAGCATCCCTGCAGGAAACCCTGCCACCCCACCCCGAGGTGGCGATCCGGACGACGTCGATCATGGCAGAGTCCGTCGGGCCCCGGGCCGTCTCAGGGTTCTCGGCGGGTGCCACAGTTCCAGCAGGTATCGAAGGCGCCCTCGAGGCGCTCTCCGCACCCCGGGCAGGTCCATGCCGGGCGATCACTCGAGCCTTCCAGGGTCTGGCGGATCAGGGCCTCGGCCCTCGCGAGGTTGTGGGGCGCCACCCACACCTCCGGCTCACACTCCCCCAGCGGCAGCTCACCGGCGCCACCGCCCAGGGTCAGGTTGCGCAGCTCCGCGGGAATCCCGGCCGCGGTCAGCACGTTGTGCACGTGGCTGACCAGCAGCGCATTGGAGTGGGCGAAGGCGCGAACGTAGTCGGGGAGCACCGCGCGCTAGTCCCGGAAGACGCGCACGCCCAGGGCCTTGAGGTAGGACGTCTCGGGAATCGCCGGATGGACCGGGTGATCCGGCCCCTGGTGGCCCTGGAAGAGGATCTGGCCCTGGCGGTCCTGGTGACGCACCGCCCCGCGCACCACGTCCACCAGGCGCTCCGGGGCCAGGTGCATGGAACAGGAGGCCGAGAGCAGCAGGCCGTCGCGCCCCAGCAGGCGCATCGCCTCACGGTTGAGCTTGCCGTAGGCGCGCTCGCCGTTGGGGATGTCCTTGCGCTTGCGGATGAAAGCAGGCGGGTCGAGGATCACCACGTCGAACTCCTCGCCCTCGGCCTTGAGGGCCGCCAGGACCTCGAAGGCGTCGCCCTCGCCCACGGCCACCTGCTCGTGCAGCCCGTTCAGGGCGGCGTTCTCGGCGACCCGCTCCAGTGCCGGACCGGAGGCATCCACGCAGAGCACCTCGCGGGCGCCATTGGCCGCGGCCTGCACGCCCCACCCCCCCACGTAGCTGAACAGGTCCAGCACCCGCTTGCCGGCCACCAGGCCATTGAGCCAGGCCCGATTGACCCGGTGATCGAAGAACCAGCCGGTCTTCTGCCCGTCGAGCACCGGGGCAACGAACTGCACGCCGTTCTCCTCCAGCAGCACCTGGTCGGGCAACTCGCCCTTGACGACCTCGACGCCGGCCTCGAGGCCCTCCTGGCGGCGACCGCTGGTGTCGTTGCGCAGCACCACCGACGAGGGCGACAGCACCTTGTCCAGGGCGTCCAGGAGCTCGGGCAGCACCGCCTGCATGCCGGCGGTGTTGAGCTGCACGACCAGCACGTCACCGAAGCGGTCGATCACCAGCCCCGGCAGCAGGTCGCCCTCGCCGTGCACCAGGCGATAGAAGGGCTTGTCGTAGAGGCGCTGGCGCAGCGCCAGTGCCTGGTTGAGCCGGTGGACCAGCAGCGAGCGGTCGAGCCCCTGGGCCGGGTCGCGGGAGACCATGCGCGCGCAGATCAGCGAGTGCGGGTTGACGTAGGCCACGCCCATGGCCTTGCCGTTGGCGGCCTCGACCACTACCTGCGCCCCGGCCTCGATCTCCTTGAGCGGCGTGGCCTGGATGTCGATCTCGTTGGAGTAGAGCCACAGGTGGCCGGCCTTGAGCCGGCGGTCGGCGTTCTTCTTCAGGCGCAGTGAGCGAAGTGCGTTCATGGAACTGTCTCGTGAAAGGGTGGAGGGGCGTCGGCGGGGCCGCGCCGCCGTCAGGTCTGGCAGTGGCCGCAGAACACGCTGGCCCGCTGGCCCAGGGTCACCAGGCGCAGCTCGGCGCCGCAGCGCCGGCAGGGCTGGCCGTCGCGCCCGTAGACATTGAGGCGCTGCTTGAAGTAGCCCGGCTCACCGGTGCCGCCGACGAAGTCGCGCAGGGTGGTGCCGCCCTGGGTGATGGCGGCGGCCAGCACCTCGCGCACCGCCGCTGCGAGCCGCTCATAGCGCTCCCGGGAGATGCGCCCGGCGGCGCGCCGCGGGTCGATGCCGGCCAGGAACAGGGCCTCGGCGGCATAGATGTTCCCCACCCCCACCACCACGGCGTTGTCCATGAGGAAGGGCTTCACTGCCAGGCGGCGGCCGCGGGAGCGCGTGAAGAGGCGTTCGCCGTCGAAGGCCTCGGAGAGCGGCTCCGGCCCCAGCCGGGCCAGGCGCGAATCCTGCGCCGCGCTGCCGGCAAGCCAGTCGACGAAGCCGAAGCGGCGCGGATCGTGGTAGCGCAGGATGGCGCCGTCGTCGAGCACCAGGTCGAGATGGTCGTGCTTCTTCGGCAGCTCGCCCAGGCGGGACATGCGCAGGCTGCCGGACATGCCCAGGTGCCAGAGCAGGGTCCCCGACGCCTCGCCCTCGAGCGGCACCAGCAGGTACTTGGCACGCCGGGCAAGCACGCCGATGCGCGCCCCGACCAGCCGCTCGATGAGGTCCGTCGGCACAGGCACGCGCAGGCGTGCCTGGCGCACGATCACCTCAGTGATCTCACGGCCTTCCACATGGGGGGCGATGCCACGTCGGGTGGTCTCGACTTCGGGCAGCTCGGGCATGGTCTCGTCCGGAGGGGCAGTGATACGCAAGAACCCGACCATGGGGCCGGGTTCAGGCTGACAGGCTCCTGCCTGCGGCGGAAGCGACCAAGGCTTACTTGATCTTGCCTTCCTTGTACATCACGTGCTTGCGGACCACCGGGTCGAACTTCTTCATCTCGAGCTTGTCCGGGGTGTTCCGCTTGTTCTTATCGGTGGTGTAGAAGTGGCCGGTGCCGGCACTGGATATCATTCTGATCTTGTCACGCATGACAATTCTCTCCCCTGATGGATCGCTTAGACGGCTTCGCCGCGCTTGCGGATGTCGCCGAGCACCGCCTCGATGCCCTTCTTGTCGATGATGCGCATGCCCTTGGAGGAGACGCGCAGCTTGACGAAGCGCTTCTCGGACTCCACCCAGAACCGGTGGGAATGCAGATTCGGCACGAAACGACGGCGCGTCTTGCGCTGGGAGTGTGAAACGTTGTTACCAGTCACCGGGCGCTTGCCGGTAACCTGACATACTTTGGACATGAGAGCCTCCAACCGCTTGGCCAGGTGTTTAGACCTGAGTGTTCAAAACCTGTCGGGCAAACCGGGACGACCCCGTTGTCATTTGACCCAAGGGAATTCAAAGGCTGCACTTTATACCAGAGACCGCCGCATTCGGCAAGCGACGCGGCGATGATCCGACGGGGGCGTGACATGGCCTCGCGACACGCTTCGATGGCGCGGCAGGCGACGATGACAGGCGGGTGGCCCGTACCAAGGGGCCCAGCGCAGCCGGTGCGGCATTATAGCCAGCCGCGCGCGATTTTCCTATCCATCCCGGCCCTCACAACCATCCCCGCTCCGCGAAGGAGACCACCTCCCCGTCGCCCACCACGAAGTGGTCCAGCACGCGGACCTCGAAGAGCCCCAGCGCCTCACGCAGGCGCTCGGTGATGCGCCGGTCGGCATCGGAGGGTTCGGCCACGCCGGAGGGGTGGTTATGAGCGAAGATGATGGCGCCGGCCCCCAGTTCCAGGGCGCGGCGGGCCACCTCCCGAGGGTAGACCGAAGCGCTGTCCAGGGTGCCGCGGAACAGCGACTCGTAGCGGATCACGCGATGCTGGCTGTCGAGGAAGAGCGCGGCAAACTCCTCGTGGCCGAGATGGCGCAGCTGGGCAGCGAGGTAGGCACGCACCAGCGACGGCGAGGTGAGCGCATCGCCCCGGTCGAGCTGGCTGGCGAGATGCCGCCGCGACAGCTCCAGGGTGGCCTGGAGCTGGACGTACTTGGCCATGCCCATGCCGCGCTCGGCGCAGAAGCGTGCCTGGTCGGCCTCCAACAGCTGGCGAAGCCCGCCGAAGGCGGACAGCAGGTCTCTGGCCAGGTCCACCGCCGAGCGTCCCTCCACGCCGACGCGCAGGAAGATCGCCAGCAGTTCGGCATCGGAAAGCGCCTCCACCCCCAGCGCCAGCAGCTTCTCCCGGGGGCGCTCCCCCTCCGGCCAGTCCCGAATCGACATCCCTGCCTCCCTGCCTGACGCCCGTGACTGTCAGTGTAGACGGCGCGGCGGCTACGCAAGGTCGGGCACCGGTGGTAAGGTAGGCGACCGGATTCACGCTCGGATACCGCCATGTCGACACTCCCCCACCGACGCGTGCTGCTCGGCATCAGCGCCGGCATCGCCGCCTACAAGAGTGCCCAGCTCGCCCGCCTGCTCACCCAGGCCGGCTGCGAAGTGCGGGTGGTGATGACCGAGGGCGCCCAGGCCTTCATCACCCCGTTGACGCTGCAAGCCCTGACGGGAGAAGCCGTCCGCACCTCGCTGCTCGACCCCGAGGCCGAGGCCGGCATGGGGCATATCGAGCTCGCCCGCTGGGCCGACACCATCCTGATCGCCCCGGCCACCGCCGACCTGATGGCGCGCCTCGCCCAGGGCCTGGCGGACGACCTGCTCACCACCCTGTGCCTGGCGAGCGAGGCCGAGACGGTGATGGCCCCGGCCATGAACCAGGCCATGTGGCGCCACCCGGCCACCCAGCGCAACGCGCGCCAGCTGGCCGAGGACGGCTGGCAACTGCTGGGGCCGGACAGCGGCGACCAGGCCTGCGGCGACGTGGGACCGGGGCGCATGCTGGAGCCCGAGTCGATCCTGGCGGCGCTGCTCTCCATGGCGCCCGATGCCGCGCTCTCTATGGCGCCCGATGCCGCGCCCCCCGGGGCATCGCACGATACGTCGGCCGAGCCGAAGGCGCCACGGGAGGCCGACGGCCTGACCGTCACCATCACCGCCGGCCCGACCCGGGAACCGCTCGATCCGGTGCGCTACCTCTCCAACCACAGCTCCGGCAAGATGGGCTTCGCCCTGGCCGCCGCCGCCGCCTCGCTGGGCGCCCGGGTGCGGCTGATCAGTGGCCCGGTCGTCCTGCCGACACCGGACGGCGTCGAGCGCACCGACGTGGAAACGGCCCGGGAGATGCACGAGGCCGCCCAGCGGCTGGCCGCCGACAGTGATATCTTCATCGGCTGCGCCGCCGTGGCCGACTACCGGGCCGAGGCGGCCGCCGAGCACAAGATCAAGAAGGTCGAGGGCGAGGAGGGCCTCACCCTGCGCCTGGTGAAGAACCCCGACATCATCGCCTCCGTGGCCGCCCTGCCCCAGGCGCAGCGCCCTCTGGTGGTGGGATTCGCCGCCGAGACCCGCGACCTGGAGGCCTACGCCCGTGACAAGCTGACCCGCAAGGGGCTCGACATGATCGTCGCCAACGACGTCTCCCGGGCCGGGCTCGGCTTCGGCAGCGACGACAACGCCGCCCTGCTGCTGTGGCGGGAAGGCGACAGTGAAGGCAGCGAGAGCCTCGCCCCCCAGCCCAAGGCGCTGCTCGCCCTGGCGGTGGTGCGCCGCGCCCTGGCCTGCCTGCCGCCCCGCCACGCCTCCTGACACCGAACACCCGAGGATCCCCGATGCCCTCCTTCCCCGACCGCCCGCGCCTCGCCGTCAAGCTACTCGACGAGCGCGTGCGTGATCATCTGCCTCACTACGCCACCCAAGGCGCCGCCGGCATGGACCTGCGCGCCCTGCTCGACGCCCCCCTGACCCTGGCGCCCGGTCAGTGCGAGCTGGTGCGCACGGGGCTTGCCATCCACATCGCCGACCCGGCCCTCGCCGGGATGATCCTGCCCCGCTCGGGGCTGGGCCACAAGCATGGCATCGTGCTTGGCAACCTGGTGGGGCTGATCGATTCCGACTACCAGGGCGAGCTGATGATCTCCACATGGAACCGTGGCGACGCGCCCTTCACCATCGAGCCCTTCGAGAGGCTGGCACAGTATGTGCTTGTTCCCGTGGTGCATGCCGACCTGCAGGTCGTCGAGGCCTTCGATACCAGCCGCCGGGGCACCGGCGGCTTCGGCAGCTCCGGTCGTCACTGACGCCCAGGGACGGCAGCACACCACTCGATACGCCACATAAGGACGGACCCCATGACCCAAGCAGCGAGCCAGGCAGTCCCCGCCTCCATCTTCCGCGCCTACGACATCCGCGGCATCGTCGACGACACCCTGACCGAGGCCGGTGTCGAGCAGATCGGTCGCGCCATCGGCAGCGAGGCCCGGTCCCGCGGCGAGTCCACCGTGGTGGTGGCCCGTGACGGCCGCCTCTCCGGCCCCCGCCTGCTGGCGGCCCTGACCCGCGGCCTGCTGTCCTCGGGTTGCGACGTCGTCGACATCGGCATGGTCCCCACCCCGGTGCTCTACTTCGCCACCCACGTGCTCGACGGCACGGCCTCGGGCGTGATGGTCACCGGCAGCCATAACCCGCCGGACTACAACGGCTTCAAGATCGTGCTGGGCGGCGAGACGCTCTCCGGCGATGCCATCACCGCACTGCACACCCGCCTGGCGAGCGGCGAGCTCAGCGAAGGCCGGGGCAGCGCGCGCCAGGAGGATGTGCGCGACGCCTACCTCACGCGCATCCTCGGCGACGTCACCCTCGCCCGCCCGATCAAGGCGGTGGTCGACTGCGGCAACGGCGTGGCCGGCGAACTCGGCCCGGCGCTGGTGGAGCGCCTTGGCGCCGAGACCATACCGCTGTTCGCCGAGATCGACGGCACCTTCCCCAACCACCACCCGGACCCCGGAAAGCCCGAGAACCTCCAGGACCTGATTCGCACCGTGCAGGAGACCGGCGCGGACATCGGCCTGGCCTTCGACGGCGACGGCGACCGCCTCGGCGTGATCACGCCGAGCGGCAAGCTGATCTACCCCGACCACCTGCTGATGGCCTTCGCCGAGGACATGCTGTCGCGCAATCGCGACGCCCGCGTGATCTTCGACGTCAAGTGCACCGGCAACCTGACCCGGGTGATCGAGGAAGCCGGTGGCACACCGGAGATGTGGCGCACCGGTCACTCGCTGATCAAGGCACGCATGAAGGAGACCGGCGCCCTGCTGGCCGGCGAGATGAGCGGCCACATCTTCTTCCAGGAGCGCTGGTACGGCTTCGACGACGGGCTCTACGCCGCCGCCCGCCTGCTGGAGATCCTGTCGAAGCAGGGCGATGATGCCGATACCTTCTTTTCCCGCTACCCCCAGGACGTCGGCACTCCGGAGATCAACATCACGGTCACCGACGAGACCAAGTTCGCGCTGGTGGACCGTCTGGCTCGTGAAGGCGACTTCGGCGAGGAGGGCATCAAGACGACCCTGGACGGCATCCGCGTCGACTACCCGGACGGCTGGGGCCTGTGCCGCGCCTCCAACACCACGCCGGTGCTGGTGCTGCGCTTCGAGGGCAAGGACGACGCCGCCCTCGCACGCATCCGCGGCCGCTTCGCCGACGCCCTCGCCCAGGTGTCACCCGAGCTCGAGCTGCCCCTCTGAGGGGCGGTTCGCCGCATAGACAGGAGAGGTAACCCGACCGATGACCGAACAGACCCGCGACCCGCGCCTGGTGGTGGAGGTGCTCTCCGAGGCACTGCCCTACATCCAGCGCTTCTCCGGCAAGACCGTGGTGGTGAAGTACGGCGGCAACGCCATGACCGAGGACACCCTGATCGACTCCTTCGCCCGCGACATGGTGCTGATGAAGGAGGTCGGCATCAATCCGGTGGTGGTGCATGGCGGGGGACCGCAGATCGGCGAGCTGCTGGAGAAGCTCAGTATCGAGTCACGGTTCGTCAACGGCATGCGGGTGACCGATGCCGAGACCATGGACGTGGTGGAGATGGTGCTGGGCGGGCTGGTCAACAAGGGCATCGTCAACCTGATCAACCAGTGCGGCGGCAAGGCCATCGGCCTGACCGGCAAGGACGGCGCGCAGATCCGCGCGCGCCAGCTCAAGGTGGAGCACCAGAGCCCGGAGATGACCGCGCCGGAAATCATCGATATCGGCCACGTGGGCGAGGTGGAGCACATCTCCACCGACCTCATCGAGATGCTCGCCGCCCGCGACTTCATCCCGGTGATTGCCCCCATCGGCGTGGATGCGAAGGGCCGCAGCTACAACATCAATGCCGACCTGGTGGCCGGCAAGGTGGCCGAGGCCCTGGATGCCGAGAAGCTGATGCTGCTGACCAACGTGGCCGGCCTGATGAACGCCGAGGGCGAGGTGCTCACCGGGCTGACCACCGGCCAGGTGGATGCCCTGATTGCCGACGGCACCATCCATGGTGGCATGCTGCCGAAGATCCGCTGCGCCCTGGACGCCGTGAAGGGCGGCGTGAGGAGCGCCCATATCATCGACGGCAGGGTGCCCCATGCCACCCTGCTGGAGATCTTCACCAACGCCGGGGTGGGCACCCTGATCACCGACATCCCCCAGGACCCGAACGCCGGCTGAGCCCTCCGGCCCGATTCACCCGACCGACAAGAACATAACGACATGACGCAGGAAACACGAACCCCCAGTCGCCGTGAGCAGATACTGCAGGGCCTGGCGCTGATGCTGGAGGAGGACAGCGGCAAGCGCATCACCGTGGCCGCCCTGGCCCGCCAGGTCGGCGTCTCGGAGGCCGCACTCTATCGCCACTTCCCCAGCAAGGCGCGCATGTTCGAGGGGCTGATCGCGTTCATCGAGGAGTCCCTCTTCGAGCGCATCGGCCGCATCCTCGAGGAGGTGCCGGAGGCGGTGCCACGCTGCGGCCAGATCCTCACCCTGGTGCTGGCCTTCGCCGAGAAGAACCCGGGCCTCTCCCGCCTGCTGGGCGGCGACGCCCTGACCGGGGAGACGGCACGATTGCGCCTTCGCATCCACCAGCTCTTCGAGCGCCTCGAGACCCAGCTCAAGCAGGTGCTGCGCGAGGCAGAGCTGCGCGAGGGGCGGCGCCCCTCGCTGCCGGTCTCGGCGGCCGCCAACCTGCTGCTGGCCCAGCTCGAGGGGCAGATCTCGCGCTACGTGCGCAGTGACTTTCGCCACCGTCCTACCGAGCACTGGGACGACCAGTGGGCGCTCCTCTCGGCCCAGCTGCTGCGCGACACCCCTCAGACGGCCTGACGGCAACGTGCGGCATAACGCACGACGCCCCGACCGTTGGTCGGGGCGTCGTCATGCGGATGCGGGCACCGCGGAGGTCATGCCGCCAGGGCGTCACCAATCTGCAGGCGGATCTTCTTCATGGCGTTCTTCTCGAGCTGGCGGATACGCTCGGCGGAGACGCCGTAGACGTCGGCCAGCTCGTGCAGGGTGGCCTTGTCATCCCCCAGCCAGCGACGCTGCAGGATGTCCCGGGAGCGCTCGTCGAGGGCCTCCAGGGCCTGCTGCAGACGGTGCGTGGCATCCTGCTCCCAGTCGCTGTCCTCGAGCTGGGTGGCCGGGTCGGCGCTGGCATCATCGAGGAAGTGCACCGGCGCCTGGTAGGCGGACTCGTCGTCTTCCCCTGGCGCGGCATCGAAGCCCGCGTCGTGGGCCGACAGTCGCCCTTCCATCTCGCGCACCACCTCGGGCTTGACGTCGAGGTCCTTGGCGATGGCCTCGACCTCGTCGCTGTTCAGCCAGGCCAGGCGTTTCTTGGCGCCCCGCAGGTTGAAGAACAGCTTGCGCTGGGCCTTGGTGGTGGCGATCTTGACGATGCGCCAGTTGCGCAGCACGAACTCGTGGATTTCGGCCTTGATCCAGTGCACGGCGAAGGAGACCAGCCGCACGCCTTGGTTGGGGTCGAAGCGCTTGACGGCCTTCATCAGGCCGACATTGCCTTCCTGGATGAGGTCGGCCTGGGGCAGGCCGTAGCCAGAATAGCTGCGCGCGATATAAACGACGAAGCGCAGATGCGAGAGCACCAGGCGCCGCGCCGCCTCGAGGTCGCCCTCGTCGTGCAGGCGGAAGGCCAGTTCGCGCTCTTCGTCGACGGTCAGCATGGGGATGCCGTTGACCGCCTGGATGTAACCGTTCAGGTCATGACCCGGGGAGAGTTGACCCACCGGCAGAAGACTGGTGCTCATGTGCAGGTTGTCTCCTTCGAAACCCATAAGGCTGTGCATGGTTGCCGCATATGACGGTGAAGACCGACGAAAGTTCCGGCTGATGCCCGATATCCCGTGGATTCGACCGGCACTCGCCTCAGCGAGGCCGGATCTCCGCCAGGTGCCGATTCACGGCGATCCAGGCACCCAGCCAGCCAAGTAGTGTACTACAGGCAAGCAGTATTGTAGACCCCTCGGGGCCCAGCCGCGGCAGGTGGAAGCTGGCCCCGTAGCTCGCCGCCAGGGCCGAGACCGGCGCCGAGAGCCAGTCGCTGCCCAGCGTCAGCAGGCCCCAGGCCAGCAGGCCGCCGCCCAGCCCGAACCAGGCCCCGCTGTAGAGGAAGGGGCGACGCACGAAGGCATGGGTGGCGCCGATCAGGGTCACCACCTCGATCTCCTGGCGGCGATTCTCCACGGCGAGCCGGATGGTGTTGCCCACCACCAGCAGCACGCCCAGCCCGAACAGCACGCCCAGGGCCAGGGTGACCCGCTGACCCAGCTCGGCGAGGTGGCGCAGGCGCTCGAGCCAGGCGAGGTCCAGGCGCACCTCCTCGACCCCAACCACGGCCTCGAGGGTCTCGGCGAGCTCGCGCACCGCCTCGGGGTCGGGGTCCCCGGGGCGCACCACCACGCTCGCCGGCAGGGGATTGCCCTCGATCCTCGCCAGGGCATCGCGCAGCCCCAGCGCCTGCTCGAACTCGGCCATCCCCTCGGCGGCGGTGATCAACCGCGTGCCGGCCACCCCCGCCTGGGCGGCCAGGGCCTCCTCGATGCGCCCGGCCTCGCCCTCCCCGACCCCGGCCTCCAGATAGGCGGTGAGGGTCGCACTCTCCTCAAGCTCGGCGTCGAGCAGGCGGGCGCTGTCCAGGGTCAGCCAGAGCCCTGCCGGCAGCACCAGGGCGATGGCAATGGCCAGCATGGTCAGCAAGCTGCCCAGTGGCCGGCGCAGCAGGCGGCGGGCACTGTCGACGGCCATGGCGCGGTGGTGACGCGCCCAGGCCCGCCAGCGGACGCCGCCTGACGGCCGGTGCGTGCGTGCGCCGCGGGGCGAGGGGGCGGGTTCGCGGCTCATGCGACCTCCTCGTCGGCGACCAGACGCCCCTCGTGGAGCCGCAGGGTGCGATGTCGCAGCCGGGCGATCAATGCCAGGTCATGGCTGGCGACCATCACCGTGGTCCCGATGCGGTTGAAGTCCTCGAACAGTGCCATGATGTCGGCGGAGAGCTGGGGGTCGAGGTTGCCGGTGGGCTCGTCGGCGAGCAGCAGCGCCGGCTTGTTGACCACCGCCCGGGCGATGCCGACCCGCTGCTGCTCGCCGCCGGAGAGCTCGATGGGCAGCGCGGCCTCGCGGTGCAGCAGCCCCACCTTGTCCAGCGCCGCCCGCACCCGACGCGCCGCCTCGCGATGCTCGACCCCCTGGATCTCCAGCGGCAGGGCCACGTTGTGATAGATCGAGCGATCGAAGAGCAGCTGGTGGTCCTGGAAGACCACGCCGATCTGGCGGCGATAGAAGGGAATCTGGCTGTGGTGCAGGCGGTCGATGTCATGGCCCGCCACCCGCACCTTGCCGCGACTGGGTCGCTCCAGGCGCATGATCAGGCGCAGCAGCGAGCTCTTGCCCGCGCCGGAGTGGCCGGTGAGGAAGACCATCTCGCCACGATGCACCCGGAAGTCGATATTGGCGAGCGCCTCGAAGCGCCCTCCGTAGCGCTTGCCGACGTGCTCGAAGGCGATCATGACCCGGGCGACACCGGCTCGCGGTCGAACAGGGCATCGACGAATTCGCTCGCCACGAAGGGGCGCAGGTCATCCAGCGACTCGCCGACGCCGATGAAGCGGATCGGTGTGCCGAGCTGGCGGGCCAGGGCGAAGATGATACCGCCCTTGGCGGTACCGTCGAGCTTGGTCAGGGTAATGCCGGTGACCGGCACCGCCTCGTTGAAGGTCGAGGCCTGGGCGAGGGCGTTCTGGCCGGTCCCGGCATCGAGCACCAGCATCACTTCATGGGGGGCACTGGCGTCGACCTTGCCCATCACCCGGCGAACCTTCTTGAGCTCCTCCATCAGGTGGGCCTTGTTGTGCAGGCGGCCGGCGGTGTCGGCGATCAGCACGTCGACGCCCCGCGCCTTGGCGGCCGACACGGCATCGAAGATCACCGAGGCGCTGTCGGCCCCGGTGTGCTGGGCGATCACCGGCACGTCGTTGCGCTCGCCCCAGACCTTCAACTGCTCCACCGCCGCCGCCCGGAAGGTGTCGCCGGCGGCCAGCATCACGCTGCGCCCCTCGCGCTGGAAGCGCTGGGTCAGCTTGCCGATGGTGGTGGTCTTGCCCACGCCATTGACCCCCACCACCAGGATCACGAAGGGGCCTTCACCCTTGGGCGGCAGCGCCAACGACCGGGTGACCGGCTCGAGCATCGCCGCGAGCTCCTCCTGCAGGGCCCGGTAGAGCGCCTGTGGCTCCTTGAGCTCCTTGCGCGAGACCCGGTCGGTGAGCCGGTCGATGATCTCGGTGGTGGCCTCGATGCCCACGTCCGCCATCAGCAGCTGGGTCTCGAGCTCCTCCATGAGGTCGTCGTCGATCTGCTTGCGGCCCATGAAGAGGTCGGCCAGGCCGTCGGTGAGGTTGGCCCGCGTCTTGCCAAGCCCGGCGCGGATGCGCGCGAACCAGCCCGTCTTCTCGGCGCTCGGCTTCTCCTGCAGGGCCGCCCTGGGCCGAGCCGGCTCGGGTTCGGGTTCGGGTTCGGGTTCGGGTTCGGGCGCAGTCTCGACGGCCGGCCCGGCCTCCACCGTCGAGGCGGGAGCGCTGGCCGCCTCCCCTGGCGTCGGGGCGGATTCGGCGGCCGCGTCCCGGGCCGGCTCGTTCGTCTCCGCCGGCTGGCGGCCGGAGGTAACCTCGTGGTCCTCGTCGCTGGCCTCCGCCTGCGGCGCGGGCTCGGTGGCGTCGTCTGCCGCTTGCTCGTCCGACCGGCGTTCGGCCTCCTGTTCCGGTGTCGTCTGCTGCCCTTCCTGCTTCTTCTTGCGCTTGAAAATACCGAACATGGGGGGATCACGCCTCACGGATGAACGAATCGTCTCATCCTACCATCGCGCACCATGACTGTGGACAAGCCGGCGGTTACAATCCGCCCCCATGACACGACGCCGCCCCCCCTCCCGCAAGCCCCGCCGGCCGGCTGCCGCCCAGGCCAAGCGCCCCGGCCGACTGCGCCTGATCGGCGGCGAGTACCGGCGCCGTCAGCTGCCGGTGCTCGACCACCCGGGGCTCCGCCCCACCCCGGACCGGGTGCGCGAGACGCTGTTCAACTGGCTCACCGCCGTCACGCCCGGGGCACGGGTCCTCGACCTCTTCGCCGGCACCGGGGCACTCGGCCTGGAAGCCCTCTCGCGGGGCGCCCGGCAGGCGGTGTTCGTCGAGGGCGACGCCCGGGTGGCGCGCCAGCTGGCCGACAACCTTGCGACCCTGGGGGCCGCCGAGCGCGGATGCCTGATCACCGCCGATGCCCTGGCCTTCCTCGCCGACGACCCCACCCCTTTCTCCCTGGTATTTCTCGACCCGCCCTTCCGCCAGGGGCTCGCCGGGGCCTGCTGCCGCGCCCTGGAGGCCGGCTGGCTCACCGAGGAGGCGCTGATCTACGTGGAAACCGAGTCGGCGCACGCCCCCGAGGTCCCCGCCAGCTGGCAACTGCACCGCGAGGTGCGTGCGGGCGACAGCACCGGGCGGCTCTACCGCCGGCATCCGGCTGGCGCGGGGTCGCCCCACGGCGACGCTTGCTGAGCCCCGAGCGCGGCGTTACGCTGCGCGCTGAAGGACCCCCATCGGGCACGCCCCACCAGCAGGATGTCGTCAGGAGAACAGGATGAGTATCGAACTCTTCAACCAGCTCGAACAGAAGGTCACCAGCGCCGTCGAGGCCCTGGAGTTGATGAGGATGGAAGCCGAGGAGCTGCGCGAGGAAAACGCCCGTCTGAAGCAGGAACGCGAGGAGTGGGAGCGCCGCCTCTCCGCCCTGCTGGGCAAGTTCGACGAGGTCGAGACGACCGCCAGCAACTGAGGCGGCCTCAGGCCAGCGGGAGCGACATCAGCAGCGCATCCTCCCGCTGGCCGGCAGCGCCTGCCGGGTAGTAGCCACGGCGCCGGCCATCCTCGCCGAACCCCGCCCCCCGATACAGCGCCAGGGCCGCGGCGTTGCCCGCCCTGACCTCCAGCAGCAGGCGCTCGCTGCGCCAGCCTTGCGCCTGTTCGATCACCGCCGCCAGCAGGCGTCCCGCCGCCCCCTGGCCACGCGCCTCCCTGGCCACCAGGATCGCCTGAAGCTCCGCATCGAAGGGCAGCCGCACCACCACCGCATGGCCGATCAGGCACGCCTCACGCTCGATGCCGAACACCCGGGTGTCGGAGTCGTCCAGTGCCGCCTGCAGCTGATCCGGGCTCCAGGGGGCGGAGCTGGCGGCCAGCTCCAGCGCCGACAGCGTCGCCAGGTCGGCCGGCACCAGGCGACGCACCACCTCAGCCGGGCTCACGACTCGCCTGCCAGGCGTCGCGCCACCCGGCCAGCCGCGGCCAGAGGGCACGCTTGGCCTCGGCACTACCGGCCAGCTCGCCAAGCGCAGGCCCCTGCCAGGCCGGCAGCGCCAGCAGCGGGCAGTGGTCGTCGGCGAGGGTCAGGATCTCCGCGAGGGTCTCGTCCTCGCCGAACACCAGCAGCCGTTCCGGTACCCAGCCTCGCCGCTGCCGACCGGCCAGGAAGGCCTGGAGACCCTCCCGGGCCTCTTCCAGCGGCGCCTCCACCGGCAATCCCTCCACCTGGGGCCAGCGGAAGGCCTCGAAGGCCGGCATCTGCTCGGGCACCACGCCAGCGGCCTGCAGCAGGTGGCGCAGCAGGCGCAGCTCCACGCTGCCGGGCGGCGCCTCCCGGGGCAGCAGCACCAGCCAGCGGCCATCCAGGCAGGCGACCTGCAGGGTGAAGCGCAGCGCCTCGCCATGGCGCACGGGGGCCGGGGCCTGCGTCTCGGGCGTCGCCTCCTGTTCGTCGGCGGGCACCAGGTCACCGAGCAGCGCCCGGGCCTTGCCGGCCGGGGGGCGGTGGCGAGGCTCCGGCTCGGCAGGGGCCGGTCGCGGGGTGGCGACCTGGGCCTCCGCGGCCTCGTCGAGCAGCGCATGCAGCCGCTCCCCGGGGGCGCGGCGCTCCTCGGCCACCGGCGCGGCACTCTCCCACTCGCAGGGCGGCGTGGGCAGGGCATTGGGCAGGCGATAGCGGGAGACCCAGGCCGTCAGGCCCATGGCCTCCAGGTACTGCAGGCGCTGCGGCTCCGGGGTCACGACTTGCCGCCGCCCCGGCAGTCGGGGGAGTCGGGGCGGGAGCGGCCGCTGGCCTCCCACTCCCCGGGGGTGAAGAGATGCAGGGCCAGGGCGTGGACGGGGCCGGCGAGTTCGTCGGCGAGCAGCGCATAGACCTGCTGGTGTCGCTTGACCGGCATCAGCCCCTCGAAGCGGGAGGCGACCAGGGTGACCTTGAAGTGGGTCTCGGAGTTCGGCGGCACGTTATGCCGATGGCTCTCGTTCTCCACCGCCAGGAAGGCGGGCTCGAGGGCCCTGAGCTTGTCTTCGATGGTGGCCTGGATGCTCATGTCGGGGTTCCGATGCTGGGTGAATGATGGGGCCATTGTACGCCTTCAGTCCGGGTCAGACGACGCCCGCAGCGGCTCGGCACGCCGCGCCTCGCGCTGGGCCCGCCCGGCCAGCGACACCCGCCCCAGGCTGGCCGCGAGCGACAGCACACAGGCCCCCGCCCCGACCCAGAGGGTCGCCTGCACCGGCGCACCGGCCGCCAGGAAGGCGCCCACCAGGGCCACCCCCAGCGATTGGCCCACCGTGCGGGTCGTGCTCATCACGCCGGAGGCGCTGGCACTGCGCTCGCGAGGCACGCTGGCCATCATCTCGCGGTTGTTGGGCGGCTGGAAGAGCCCGAAGCCAAGACCGCAGAGCGCCGTGCGCCACAGGCTGTCCACCACGCCGGCCTCGGCATCGAGCCCGGCCAGGGCAGCAAGCCCCAGGAGCAGCAGCACCAGGCCACCGCTGGAGAGCAGGCTGGGGTTGACCCGGTCCGCCAGTTGCCCGGCCAGGGGGCCCACCAGCATGATCGCCAGCGGCCAGGGCGTGAACATCCAGGCGGTCTCCAGTGGCGTGAAGCCCATCTCCTGCTGATAGAGGAAGGAGAGCGCCACGAAGGCCAGGCCCTGGCCGACGAAGGCAAGCCCCGAGGCCGAGACCGCCAACGTGAAGCGTCGCTCGGCAAACAGCGAGAGCGGCAGCAGCGGGTGGCGGGCCCGACGCTGGCGATGCAGGAAGAACCCACCACTGAGCAGGCTCAGTGCCAGCCAGCCGAGTACCTGCCAGGCCGGCGCCCCGTGGCCGAGGCCATCCAGGCCGAGGAAGAGCCCGGCCAGCATGGCCACCGAACAGAGCGCCCCGCGCCAGTCGAAGCCGTCGCGCCGCCCCGCCTCCCGGGGCAAGGCCCGCCAGGCCAGCCAGGACGCGCAGAGTCCCAGGGGCACGTGCAGGGCGAACAGCCAGGGCCAGTTGGCCACGGAGAGCACCAGCCCGCCTATGGTCGGTCCCGCGGCGTAGCCACCGGCCACCACCAGGGCGGAGAGCCCCAGGGCGCTGCCGAGCAGCCGCGAGGGGAAGATCGAGCGGTAGAGCGACGGGCCGATGGAGAGGGTCGCCGCGGCCCCGAGGCCCTGAAGGGCACGGAACAACAGCAGGGTCTCCAGGTTCGGCGCCAGGGCGCTGCCCAGGGCCGCCAGGGTGAACAGCGCCACCCCGGCGGCATAGAGCCGCCGGCGGCTGACCAGTTCGCTGAGGGCGGCGAAGACCAGCAGGAAGGCGGCACAGACGACCTGGAAGAGGTTGGTGACCCAGACTACCCGGGAGGCGGACACCCCGAGGTCGGCCGCCATGGAGGGCAGCGCGATGTTGACCATGGTGGTGTCCACCACCGCCATCAGGGTACCGAGGATCAGCGCCAGTACCGCCAGGCGCCGCTCGGGGCCCGGCAGGCCGTCGTCGCCGGGGCGGGTCGCGAAGAGTCGGCTCATCCTGCTTCCATCACTGCGGGGTCCATAACGCGGAAACCGGCCGAAGCCGGTTTCCCATGTTCGCTGTCGGACAGGAGGGTCAGTCCTGGTCCGTCTCCAGGAGGAGGGCATCATCCACCTCGGAGATCTCCAGCGCGGCCTCGTCGTCGAGGTCGATGGCCAGGTAGCTGTGCTCGATCTGCAGGAAGCGCTGGAAGAGCGCCCAGTCCAGGGCTTCCGGCCACTGACGCTCGTCCTCTTCCCAGGCGCGCAGCTCGGTCTCCAGGATCTCGAGGTAGCGCTCGCGGACGAAGGCCTCCAGAGCCTCGGGCGCGTCCATCTCCGGGATCAGGTAGACGGTACTTTCGCGTTCGACGTCGGCCAGGGTCAGGTCGTCGCCCTCCATCGTGGGTTCGAGCGCATTGATCCATTCCACGAAATGCCGGGTCGGCCTGACGCTCAGGGCGGAACGGTTGAGCAGTTTCATCACGGTCTCCTCGACGTCGAAACGACGATCATTATGGGTGCTCGGGCCGCCCCTTACCAACACTTCCGACTCCCGATCACTCCACCTCGGGGCGCATCGCCGGAAACAGCAGTACGTCGCGGATGGAGGCGCTGTCGGTGAACAGCATCACCAGCCGGTCGATGCCGATGCCCTCGCCGGCGGTGGGCGGCAGGCCGACCTCCAGCGCCCGCACGTAGTCGGCGTCGTAGTACATCGCCTCCAGGTCGCCGGCCTCCTTCTCCGCGGCCTGGGCGCGGAACCGCTCGGCCTGATCCTCGGCGTCGTTGAGCTCCGAGAAACCGTTGGCAATCTCGCGGCCGCCGACGAAGAACTCGAAACGCTCGGTGACGAAGGGGTTGGCATCCTTGCGCCGCGCCAGCGGGCTCACCTCGGTGGGGTACTCGGTGATGAAGGTGGGCTGCTGGAGACGATGCTCCACGGTCTTCTCGAAGATCTCGATCTGTACCTTGCCCAGTCCCCAGCCGTCCTTGACGTCGATGTCCAGGCGCTCGGCGATCTGGCGCGCGGCGGCCTCGTCGGCCAGGGCCTCGGCATGGATCTCCGGGTTGAACTCGAGGATGGCATCGAACACCGTGATGCGCCGCAGCGGCTGGCCGAAGTCATACTCGAAGGTCTCCAGCACCTCGCCCTCGCCGTTGCGCACGGTATTCACCACCGTGGTGGTGCCCAGCACCTTGCGGGTCACGCTGCGCAGCATCTCCTCGGTGAGGTCCATCAGGTCGTTGTGGTCCGCATGGGCCTGGTAGAACTCGATCATGGTGAATTCGGGGTTGTGGCGGGTAGAGAGCCCCTCGTTGCGGAAGTTGCGGTTGATCTCGAAGACCCGCTCGAAGCCGCCCACCACCAGGCGCTTGAGGTAGAGCTCCGGCGCGATGCGCAGGTACATGTCGATATCCAGCGCATTGTGGTGGGTGACGAAGGGACGTGCCGTGGCGCCGCCGGGAATCTGCTGCAGCATGGGCGTCTCGACCTCCATGAAGCCGCGATCCTCGAAGAAGCGTCGCATGGCGCTGATCACCCCGGCGCGGGTCTCGAACACCCTGCGCGAATCGGGGTTCATGATCAGGTCGACGTAGCGCTGGCGGTAGCGCGCCTCCATGTCGGTGAGACCGTGGAACTTGTCGGGCAGCGGGCGCAGGCTCTTGGTGAGCAGCCTGGCCTCCACCATCATCACGTAGAGGTCGCCCTTCCCCGACTTGTGCACCGGACCGCGGGCCGCCACGATATCGCCGATGTCCCAGCCCTTGACATCCTCCAGCACCTCGCCCGGCAGCCCCTTCTTGTCGACGTAGAGCTGGATCGTACCGGACGGGTCCTGGATGACGATGAAGGGCCCGCGCTTGCGCATGACCCGCCCGGACACCGCGGCACGGCGGTCCAGGGCCTCCAGGTCCGCCTTCTCCCGGTCGCCGAGCTCGCCGCTCAGTTCGGCCGCCAGGCTGTCGCGGCGAAAGTCGTTGGGGAAGGCGCTCTCGCCGGTCTCGGCGGCACGCTCGCGGCGCGCCGCCAGCTTGGCACGCCGCTCGGCGATCAGACGGTTCTCGTCGTTCTGCGGGCTATCCGGTGAGGGGCTCTCGTTGGCCATAGGGCTACCTGTCATCAAGTTGGGCTGGGGCGGAAAACGGCGGCGAGGGAAGGACACCGCCAAGGCGGGGCCCTTCGCCCCGCCATGAGCGGCAGGGCTAGAGGCCCTGCTTGAGGCTGGCGACGATAAACTGGTCCAGGTCACCGTCCAGCACCTTGTCGCAGCTGCTCGACTGCACGCCGGTACGCAGGTCCTTGATGCGCTGGTCATCCAGCACATAGGAGCGGATCTGGCTGCCCCAGCCGATATCGGCCTTGGAGTCCTCGGCCTCCTGCTTGGCCGCATTGCGCTTCTGCATCTCGTGTTCCCACAGCTTCGCCTTGAGCTGCTTCATGGCGAAGTCGCGGTTGGCGTGCTGGCTGCGCTGGCTCTGGCAGGCCACCACGATGCCGGTGGGCTCGTGGGTGATGCGCACGGCCGAGTCGGTGGTGTTGACGTGCTGCCCACCGGCGCCGCTGGAACGGTAGGTATCGGTGCGCAGGTCCGAGGGATTGATCTCGACCTCGAAGCTGTCATCCACCTCCGGCGACAGGAACACCGAGGCGAACGAGGTATGCCGACGGCCGCCGGAATCGAAGGGACTCTTCCGCACCAGGCGATGCACGCCGGTCTCGGTGCGCAGCCAGCCGAAGGCGTACTCCCCCTGGATGTGCACGGTGGCCGATTTGATGCCTGCCACCTCGCCGGCGGAGACCTCGATGATCTCGGCCTTGAAGCCGTGGTGCTCGGCCCAGCGCAGGTACATGCGCAGCAGCATGTTGGCCCAGTCCTGGGCCTCGGTACCGCCGGAACCGGCCTGGATGTCGAGATAGGCGTTGTTCTCGTCCATCTCGCCGGAGAACATGCGCCGGAACTCGAGCTTCTCGAGGCTGGCCTGCAGCCCCTCGAGCTCCTTCTGGACCTCGGCGACGGTGCCCTCGTCCTCCTCCATCTCGGCGAGTTCGAGCAGGTCACGGCTGTCGCCAAGCCCCTGGCCGAGCTCGTCGATGGTGGCCACGATCGCCTCCAGCGTCGCCCGCTCCTTGCCGAGCTTCTGGGCATTGTCCGGGTCGCTCCAGACGTCCGGATCCTCGAGCTCGCGGG
Organism: Halomonas rhizosphaerae; assembly: GCF_030010555.1. Taxonomy (GTDB): domain Bacteria; phylum Pseudomonadota; class Gammaproteobacteria; order Pseudomonadales; family Halomonadaceae; genus Halomonas; species Halomonas rhizosphaerae. The sequence continues at coordinate 24,782 of NZ_JASCQP010000011.1, read as the reverse complement.
TGACTTCCTCTAGCCGATCCTTCTTTTCGGCATAGTCAAAGATACCCCCTCAGGACGTCTGTCCGCTCAGACAGGTCCTTGATGAGGTGGTGAATCGGGTTGGTTTCCAGCATGGGGCTCATCCGAGTCTGCGATGGAACGATGGCCGCCGCGGCGCGGGCTCGGCGCCAGGGCCGCCGACGGCACGGAAAAGGCGCCTATTGTAGCGAAAGTGCCGCCGCGCCGCATCCATGCCCACGCCGACGGACGTCCAGAACGACAAGACCCGGCCGAAGCCGGGTCTCGAGGTCGGGTACAGGATCGATGCTCAAAAGCGGTAGTCCACGGACAGGGCGAAGACATCCGCCGAAACCTCGTAGGTCCCCGAGAGGTTGCCCCTGCTCGCATTCTCGTTGGTGGCGGTCGCCTGCTGGTCGATATCGCCATCGTCGGCGAAGACATGCATGTAGCCGGCGGTGATGCCGAGCTCCGGGCTGGGCATCCAGGTGGCGCCGAAGGTGGCCCACTGGCGATCGGCATCCGGCACCCGCGGGGTGCGGTACTCGGCACTGGGGATCGGGCTCTCGTCGACGCCCAGGCCGGCACGCAGCAGCCACTGCGGGGTCAGTGCATAGTTGGCGCCCACCGAGAAGGCCCAGGTATCATCCCAGTTCTCGGTTGTCGGATTGCTAGAGCCATCCTCGAACTCGACCACCAGCTCGTCGAAGCTGCTCCACTCGGTCCATTCGGCATTGGCCATCAGTGCCAGCCGATCGGTCAGCTGGTGATAGATGCCCAGGTTCATGTTGGCAGGAGTGGTCAAGTCTGCGGTTCCCCCCTGGCTACCCGGGAGACCTGCTGCCACCAGAGGGTTATCAGAGCTGTAGTCCACCTCACCTTCCAGGGTCAGATCGATTTCCGAACGATAGCTGATCCCCAGGCGGGTCTGATCGGTGACCTGGAAGAGTGCGCCGAGCGTATAGCCATAGCCCCAGTCGTCGCCTGTTACCTCAGCTAAGGCATCAAAATCCCCATTAGGGTTAGCGCTTTGCCCAGTTAATGGATTAAGCCCCGTGTCAACGGCCTGTGACAAGGTGGCATCCGCATATTGCGCCCGCAGCCCCACGGCCAAATTGAGGCGCTCGGTCGCGCGATAGTTGAGCGTCGGCTGGAAGTCGATGGTGGTCAGTTCGGTCTCGATGGCGTGATAGCGGCCGATCCAGTCCTCGTCGTACTTGGTGGAGAGCCCATAGGGCGCGTAGATGGCCAGGCCCAGGTCGAACTGCTCGTTCAGCTGCGTCTTGGCGGCAAAGGCCGGCACCACAGCGCTTTCGCCCCCTTGATTTGAAGCGTTAGAGATATAAGGGGTGCCACCGACGCTGCTGGCCTCGGCATCCTGCAACTCGAAATTGGCATCGATATAGGCCACCCCGCCGACGACCTGGTTGCCGTCGATATTGCCGATGGCGGCCGGGTTGTAGGCCATGAAGCTGGCGTCCTCGGCACCGGCGGTGGCGTTGGAGAGGGCGTTGGCCAGTGTCTTGGCACTCTGCTCGCGGACCTGGAAGCCGGAGGCGGACACCTGGCTGGCGATCAGTGCCGTGGAGGCAAGGGCCACGGCGAGGGAGAGCTTGTTGAACTTGTTGTGCATGGGCTCGACATCCTTTCGGGTAGGTGATGCTGGGTACTTGTCGTTGATCCTTCTGGCGTACCCGCAGTGTTTGCGAATCCGCCACCCGGGATCAAGCACAAACGGCCGTTTGAAAACAAAAAACGCTAATACTTTGGTCGAACAACTGTTTCATTCCTTGAACTTTCATTAACTTAGACAACATACGTGCAGCTCGGCAGGCGCGTCTCCACTGCCCCTTGACCTATGGGTAACACAAGGGTTTTACACTTGCGCCATGACATCGCCGAGAGACACCGCCATGAAGGTCAGCGAACTGGCACGGCTGGCCGGCGTCACCGCCGAAACCGTGCGCCACTACATCCGCGAGGGGCTGCTGCATCCCGAGCGCCACCCCGAGAACGGCTACCAGCTGTTTGGACAGAAGGATCTGGACCGGCTGCGCTTCATCCAGCGGGCCCGCACCCTGGGGTTCGGCGTGGCCGAGATCCGCGATATCCTCGACCACGCCGACCATGGCGACTCGCCCTGTCCCATGGTGCGCGACCTGCTGGCCAGCCGGCTGCCGCAGATCCGTGACCGGATCCGCGAGCTGCAATCCCTGGCTTCGCGCATGGAGCAGGCCCTTGCCGCCTGGGAGGAGATGCCCGACGGCACCCCCGACGGCCACAGCCTCTGCCGCCTGATCGAGAGCTTTCCCGAACCGCTCACTGCCGGCCACGAGACCGGCGAGGAGACCCGATGAACGCCAGACAGCCACTGGAACGCCAGGTGCCCGGCATGAACTGCCAGGGCTGCGTGGCCACCATGCGCCGGGCCATCCAGGCCCGGGACGCCCAGGCCGAGGTCACCGGCATGCCGTCCGAGAAGCGCCTCGAGGTCACCACCACCCTGACCGATGACGCCCTGGACAAGGCGCTGGCCGAGGCCGGCTACCCGGTAGCCGGCCGATGGCACCATGAGCGCCGCGTGCCGGGCATGAGCTGCCAGGGCTGTGTCGGCAGGATGCGCAAGGCGATCCAGGCCGAGGACCCGGAGGCCGAGGTGGTCGGCTTCCCGGACGAGAAGCGCCTGGCGGTGGAGACTGCCCTGGAGGACACCACCCTGGACCGGCTGCTGGAAGAGGCCGGCTACCCACCCGCTCGGCCCACGGACGCTGCTGACGCAGAGGCCCAGTCATCCCCCGAGCCGGGGCCCGAGTGCCCATCCGGTCAGGAGCATGACAAGGCCCCAGAGGCGGAAGAGAGCGGGGCGCGCGCCACCACCCGACGGCTGTCGATCAGCGGCATGACCTGTGCCAGCTGCGTGAAGAGCGTCCAGCAGGCCCTGGAGCGCACGCCCGGCGTGGTCGGCGCGGAGGTCAACTTCGGCACCCATACCGCCCAGGTGCGCGGCAGCGCCGACCCGGATGCCCTGGTCCGTGCCGTGGAGGACGTGGGCTACGGTGCCGAGCCCATCGTCGACATGCGCGAGGCCGAGCAGGCCCGCGCCGAGCGCGACGCGCGGGAGTATCGCCGCCGCCTGAAGGGGAGTGCCTGGTCGCTGGCCCTGGCCGTGCCCCTCATGGCGAGCATGTTCGTCTTCCACCCCCACCCCGTGGGGGCCGGGCGGCTCTACTGGCTGGTGATCGGCCTGCTGACGCTGGCGGTGATGGTGTTCCCGGGCCGCCACTTCTTCGTCAATGCCTGGAAGAACTTCCGGCACCACCAGGCCAACATGGATACCCTGATCGCCATGGGCACCGGCACCGCCTGGCTCTACTCCATGGCGGTGGTGGCCTTCGGGCCCTGGCTGCCCGAGGTGGCCCGCGGCATCTACTTCGAGGCCTCGGCGATGATCATCGGCCTGGTGCTGCTGGGCAATGCCCTGGAGTTACGGGCGCGGGGCCGGACCAGCGATGCCCTCAAGCGACTGCTCGACCTGCAGAGCCGTACCGCGCGGGTGATCCGCGACGGCGAGGAGCGCGAGGTCGACATCGACGAGGTGCGCAAGGGCGACCACATCCGCGTGCGCCCCGGCGAACGCCTGCCGGTGGACGGTGAGGTGACCGAGGGGCAGAGCCATATCGACGAGTCCATGCTCACCGGCGAGCCCCTACCGATGACCAAGGGCGAGGGCGACGAGGTGAGTGCCGGCACGGTCAACGGCAAGGGTTCGCTGGTCTATCGCGCCACCCGCGTCGGTGCCGACACCCGTCTGGGCCAGATCACCGAGCAGGTGGCCAGCGCCCAGAACTCCCGCCCGCCCATCGGCCAGCTGGCCGATCAGGTGTCCAGCGTCTTCGTGCCCTCGGTGATGATCATCGCCGTGATCACCGCGCTGGCCTGGTTCAACTTCGGTGCCGAGCCACGGGTGATCCATATGCTGGTCACCGCCACCACGGTGCTGATCATCGCCTGCCCCTGCGCCCTGGGCCTGGCCACGCCGATCTCCACCATGATCGGCGTGGGCAAGGCGGCCGAGCATGGCGTGCTGGTGAGAAGCGGCGATGCCCTGCAGACCGCCAGCAAGCTCACCACCCTGGTGGTGGACAAGACCGGCACCCTGACCGAGGGCAAGCCGGAGGTGACGGAATCGGAGGTGCTCGAGGGCGACGAGCGGGAGGTGCTGGGCCTGGTGGTGGCCCTGGAGCGCGGCTCCGAGCACCCCCTCGCGGCCGCCCTGCTGGCGCACGCGGAAGAACGGCAGGCCGAGCCCGGCGAGATTCGGGACTTCGACACCGTCACCGGCGGCGGGGTCAAGGCGACCACCGCCGACGGCAGGGCGCTGCTGCTGGGCAATGCCCGCCTGCTGGAGGAAGCCGGGATCGACCTTTCCAGCGGCCGCGACATTGCCGGAAAACTGGAAGAGAAGGCGCGCACCGTGGTCTATCTGGCGGTGGATGGCCGGCTGGCCGCGCTGTTCGGCATCAGCGACCCGCTGCGCCATGACACCATCGCGGCCGTGAAGCGCCTGCAGGCCGACGGCCTCAAGGTGGTGATGCTCACCGGCGACAACGCGCACACCGCCGGCGCCATCGCCCGGGAAGTCGGCATCGACGACTTCCGCGCCGGCCTGCTGCCCGAGGACAAGCACGCCGAGATCGAGCGCCTTCAGGGCGAGGGCGAGGTCGTCGGCATGGTGGGCGACGGCATCAACGACGCCCCGGCCCTGGCCCGGGCCGACGTGGGCTTCGCCATCGGCCAGGGCACCGACGTGGCCATCGAGAGCGCCGGCATCACCCTGGTGCGCGGCTCGCTGCACGGCGTGGCCGCCGCCATCGAGATCAGCCGGGCCACCCTGCGCAACATCAAGCAGAACCTGGTGGGCGCCTTCGGCTATAACACCCTGGGCATTCCCATCGCCGCCGGGGTGCTCTACCCCATCACCGGCACCCTGCTCTCGCCGATGATCGCCGGGGCCGCCATGTCGCTCTCCTCGATCACCGTGGTGAGCAACGCCAACCGGCTGCGCCTGTTCCGCCCTTCCGCCGAGGTCGCGGGCGGCGACAACGGCAGCCACCAACACGAGGAGGCCAAGTGATGAACTGGATCGTCAATCTCGCCGGCCTGGCATCGATCGCCCTGATCGCCTGGTGGTTCTGGGGGAGCCAGCGCTGACCCTTGCTAGACTGAAGGCGCATACCGGGATCGGAGGTGGCCATGCCCAGGCTCAACGGTGTACTGGAGACCGCGCTCTACGTGGAGGACATGGCCCGGGCGCGGAGCTTCTTCGAGGGCGTGATGGGGCTCGACCCCTTCAACGCCGACCATCGCTTCACCGCCTATGACGCCGGGGCCGGCTCGGTGCTGCTGCTCTTCCTGCACGGCGAGACGCTGGAGACCGTGGTGCTGCCGGACGAGATGGGCACCATCCCGCCCCACGACGGCCGCGGCCGGGTGCACCTCGCCTTCGCCATCGCCGCCCGCGAACTCGCGGCCTGGGAGGGCCAGCTCGAGGACCACGGCATCGCCATCGAGGGGCGCACCCACTGGCCACGAGGGGGAGAGAGTCTCTATTTCCGTGACCCCGACGGTCACCTGCTGGAGCTGGCCACGCCGGGCGTCTGGCCCAACTATTGAGACCAGTGCTCGTGATATCGCTCTCCCGGGAGAGTCTGCCTCTATATTAGACCGTGACCCCGACGGTCACCTGCTGGAGCTGGCCACCCCCGGGGTCTGGCCCAACTACTGAGTCACCACGCCTCAGCTGACGCCCATATAGCGCCCCGGCTTGTGGTTCAGCGCGATGATCAGGTTGAGCGCCACGGCGCCCAGCACCGAGAGGCCCACCCGCTCCATCGGCAGCACCAGCAGGGCGACCAGCATGATGAGCGCATCGATGCCCAGCTGGACGTAGCCCGCCCGCCAGCCGTAGCGGTCCTGCAGGAAGAGCGCGAGGATGTTGATGCCGCCGAGACTCGTGCGGTGGCGGAACAGCACCAGCATGCCGATGCCGATCAGGCTGCCGCCCATCAGGGCTGCATAGAGCGGCTGCAGCCACTCGATGCGGATCCAGCCGGCGGTGAGCTCCGAGAACACCGAGACCAGGCCGATGGCCACGAAGGTGCGCAGGGTGAACGACCAGCCCATGCGACGCACGGCCAGCCAGTAGAACGGCAAGTTGATCAGGAAGAACCCGAGGCCGAAGCGCCAGCCGGTGACGTACTGCAGCAGGAAGGCCAGGCCCGCGGTACTGCCGGTGAGCAGCATCGCCTGGGTATAGAAGCTGACGCCGAGGGCGACGAAGAGCGTGCCGACCAGCATCGCCATCACGTCCTCATGGGCGCGATGGGGGTCGGTGGGCAGTTCCTGGGGATCCATCTCTCTTTCCTTATAGTGGCTCGGCGTGCTCGACCATCAGCTGAAGGCTCTCGCGCCCCCGCCAGCGGTTGCGATTGAGCTTGAAGGCACAGCGCAGCCGGTCGCCGACGCCGAAGGGCGGCACCTCCCCAGGGGTCAGGGCACGGAACCAGATCGCCTTCAGGCTCGTGGCCCCGGCGGAGAGCTCCAGCATCAGGTGGCTGCCATCGGCCCCCACCGGTCGCAGCGCCTCGACCAGGAACTCGCCCTGGAACAGCGGGGCATCGAACTCGCGGCCATAGGGCCCCAGCCGCTCGAGCTCGTCCAGGGTGGCAAGGCCGAGCTGATGGGGGGCCAGTTCGCCGTCGGTGAAGATCCGCGGACAGAGCTCGGTATCACCAAGCTGCTCGCTCACCGCGTGCAGAAAGGCCGTACGGAACGCCGCCAGGTGCTCGCGCGGCACCCCCACCCCGGCGGCGCCGCGGTGGCCCCCGAAGCGCGGCAGCGCCTCGGGGGCCAGTTCGAAGGTCCGCTGCAGGGCGTCGCGCAGGTGGAGCCCCTCGATGGAGCGTCCGGAACCGGTGAGCATGCCGGGGGCCGCCGCCGGCGTCAGCACCAGGGCCGGTCGGCCGAAGGCCTGCACCAGCCTTGATGCGACGATGCCCTGCACGCCGGGATGCCCGGACGCCAGGAAGACGACGACGGCAGGCTCGTCGGCCGTCAGGGCCGGCAGCGCCAGGGCCCTGGCCTCTTCGGCCATCTCGGCCTCGATCGCCTTGCGCGACTGGTTGTCCTGATCCAGCGTCTCCAGATGCCGCGCCGCCGTGGCGTCATCCGCCGCGAGCATGAAGTGCAGCGCCGCATAGGGATCGTCGAGCCGCGAACGGGCGTTGATCCGAGGCCCCATCTGGAAGGCCAGGGTCTCGGCATCGAAGGGCACGCTGTCGGCCCCCAGGCGTGCCGCCATGGCACGCCAGCAGGCGGCCTCCATGCGGTTGATCAGCGCCAGGCCGTGGGTCACCACGGCGCGGTTGGCGGCGCTGCCGCCCAGGGAGACGCAGTCGGCCACCGTGCCCAGCGCCACGTAGGAGAGCCAGGGCGAGAGCTTGGGCGTCGCCTCGGGCAGCACGCCCCACTCGATCAGCACGCCGCGAGTCAGCGACATCACCAGCCAGGCCACCATGCAGCCGGCGATGGTCGGGTCGGGATAGGCGCAGTCATCTCGGGTGGGATTGACCACGGCGTAGGCCGAGGCCGGCGGGCCCTCCACCGGCAGGGCGTGGTGGTCGCTGACCACCACCTCGATGCCGGCGTCCCGGAGCCGGGCGATGCGGGGCTCGTCGGAGCTGCCGCAGTCGGCGGTGATCACCAGGCTCGGCCGCGGCGAGAGCGCCAGGGTGCGCTCCACCAGCGGCAGGCTGATGCCGTAACCGTCATGGATGCGGTGGCCGATCAGGCTGTGCAGGCGCGCCTCGGGCACCCCGAAGAGCTCGACCAGGGTGCGCCGGATCACCACGTGGGAGGTGATGCCGTCCACGTCGTAGTCGGTGAGGATGCCGATATGCTCGCCATCCACCACCGCCTGGGCGATGCGCTCCGCCGCACGCCTTGCGTCGGCGAGCTTCTCGGGATGGGCCAGGTGGCGCAGGCTGGGCGAGACCAGCGGCGCCAGTTCACCCTGGTAGCCTTTGATCCGCCCTGCTAGCACCCGGGCCTGAAGCTCGGTCAGGCCCTCTTCGCGGGCACGGGCATAGAGCCCCTCATCACGGGGCCTGGGCTGGATGCGGGGGCGCAAGCGCCCCTGCAGCTCGATGGGATCGGTGACGGCGTCCAAGCCTGACTCCTGCGGGTTATCGCGGACGGTTGAGAACAGGGGGCAGCAGCCCGCTCGGGGCTGATCCGGCGACAGGCCTGCGAGGAGGCGCTGTGAACCCATCCCTGGGCGCTACCGATGCCATCCCTGGCATAGGACCTCCTCTTCGGCCTATCCCCGGCGCCCCTCGCTAGTGATGACGCTGCACTAAAGGCATGCGGTTCAGCGGCGGTTCTCGACGACGAACCGCTGCACGGCAGAAAGCTCCGCCGGCAGCACGCTGTAGCGCTCTTCGCGCTCCAGCAGGTCGTCCATGTGCGGCGGCAGCAGCACCCCCGGGAAGCCGGCCTTGACCACCGCCTCGGCGAACTTGGCCGGGTGGGCCGTGGCCAGGGTGATCACCGGGGTCGCGGCATCGGCACGCGCCTGCTCGGCGGCACGGTAGCCGGTGGCGGTGTGCGGGTCGAGGATCTCCTGGGTGCGGTGATGCGCCTCGCGGATCACCTCCAGGATGGTGGCATCACTCACGCTGTGGCTGGCGAAGGACTCGCGCAGCCTGGCCAGCGGCGCCTCGGCCAGCGCCGAGGGCTCGCTCTGGAAGCGCTCGAGCAGGGCCTTCACCGCCGCCCCGTCGCGCTCGTAGGCCTCGAACAGCAGCCGCTCGAAGTTGGATGACACCACGATGTCCATGGAGGGCGCCAGGGTGGCCACCAGCTCCTGCTTGGAGAAGTCGTTGTCGGCCAGGGTACGGTGCAGGATGTCGTTGGCGTTGGTGGCGATGATGAACTGCTTCACCGGCAGCCCCATGCGCTTGGCCATGTAGCCGGCGAAGACATTGCCGAAGTTGGCCGAGGGCACGCAGAAGCTCACCGCCCGGTGGGGGGCCCCCAGCGCCACGGCCGAGGCGACGTAGTAGACGATCTGGGCCATGATGCGCGCCCAGTTGATGGAGTTCACCGCCACCAGCCGGGTGCCGTCGAGGAAGCCCTGGTCGGCGAAGCTCGCCTTGACCATGGCCTGGGCGTCATCGAAGTTGCCCTCGATGGCGACGTTGAAGACGTTGTCGGCCAGCACCGTGGTCATCTGGCGGCGCTGCACCTCCGAGACCCGCTGGTGGGGGTGCAGGATGAAGATGTCGAGGTTGTCGCAGTGGCGACAGCCCTCGATGGCCGCCGAGCCGGTGTCGCCGGAGGTCGCCCCCATGATGACGGCCCGCTCGCCGCGCTTCTGCAGGAAGTGATCGAGGATGCGGCCGAGCAGCTGCAGGGCCACGTCCTTGAAGGCCAGGGTCGGGCCGTGGAACAGCTCGAGCAGGAAGTGGTTGGCGTCGAGCTGGTTGAGGGGCACCACGGCGTCGTGGCTGAAGGTGGCATAGGCCTCCTCGACGATGCCCCGGAAGGTCGCATCGTCGATCTCGCCGTTGACGTAAGGCTTCATGACCCGGAAGGCGATCTCGGCATAGGAGAGCCCCGCCATGGCCGCCAGGTCGTCATGGGAAAGCATCGGAATCTCCTCCGGCACGTAGAGGCCGCCATCGCTGGCCATTCCGGTGAGCACGACCTCCTCGAAGGAGAGCGCGGGCGCCTGCCCGCGGGTGCTGATATAGCGCATGGCTTACTCCTGCTCGTCCAGCGACTCGACGCGAATCCGCGTCACCGGTCCGGCGATGTCGGCCAGCGACTCGATCAGGCGGATCGCCTCGTTCATCTGCTTCTCGCGGGTGCGATGGGTCAGCAGGATGATCGGCACCAGCTCGCCCTCGGTGGCCTCCTTCTGGATCAGCGCCTCGATCGAGATGCCCTGCTCGGAGAGGATCGTCGCCACCCGCGCCAGCACGCCGGGACGGTCCACCGCCAGCAGCCTGAGGTAGTAGGCGGTGATGATGTCCTCCATGGGCATGATCGGCAGGTCGCACTCCGGTTCGCCGATGCCGCTGAAGGCCAGGTAGGGCACCCGGTAGTGGTGGTCGGTGGCGATGTCGCGCGCCACGTCCAGCAGGTCGGCGACCACCGCGGAGGCGGTGGGCTCGGCGCCGGCACCGGCCCCGTAGTAGAGGGTCGGCCCGACGGCATCGCCCATGATGGCGATGGCGTTCTTGACGCCATGGACGCTCGCCAGCAGGCGCTCCTTGGGAATCAGGGTCGGGTGCACGCGTAGCTCGAGGCCCGCCTCGGTGCGCTTGGAGATGCCCAGGTGCTTGATGATGTAGCCCAGGTTGTCGGCCTGCTCCACGTCGTCGGCGGTGATGCGCGAGATGCCTTCGGTGTAGGCCTTGTCGAACTGCAGCGGCACGCCATAGGCGATGGAGGCGAGGATGGTCAGCTTGTGGGCGGCGTCGATGCCCTCGACGTCGAAGGTCGGGTCGGACTCGGCATAGCCCAGCGCCTGGGCCTCGGCGAGCACGTCCTCGAAGGCACGCCCCTCGTCGCGCATGTGGGTCAGGATGTAGTTGCCGGTGCCGTTGATGATGCCGGCCACCCACTCGATGCGGTTGGCGCCCAGGCCCTCGCGCAGCGACTTGATCACCGGGATGCCGCCGGCCACCGCCGCCTCGAAGGCGACGATCACGCCCTTCTCGTGGGCGGCGCGGAAGATCTCGTTGCCGTGCACGGCGATCAGCGCCTTGTTGGCGGTGACCACGTGCTTGCCGTGCTCGATGGCGGTGAGCACCAGCTCGCGGGCCACGTCGTAGCCCCCGATCAGTTCGACCAGCACGTCGATGTCGGGGTTGGTGGCCACCTCGAAGACGTCGGAGGTGGTCCGGATGCCGGTGGTGTCACAGTCGGGATTGAGGCTGCGGAAGGCGACCTGCTCGATGACGATCGGACGCCCCGCCCGCCGGGCGATGTCGTCGGCATTGCGCGTCAGCACGTTGAAGGTTCCGCCACCGACGGTCCCCAGGCCACAGATTCCCACTCTCACCGGTTTCAATGTCATTCCCCTCGTTCTGGCGTGTGTCTCAGCGTGGATCGGGCCCGTCCGGGCCCGCCGTGCCGACGTTCGTCGACGTCGGTCATCACTCGTTCAGGCCGAGCATGGCGGCCAGGCGCTCCGCCGGCACATAGCCGGGTACCAGGCGACCATCGGGCAGCACGATCGCCGGCGTGCCCTGGACGCCGAGCTCCATGCCCAGATGATACTGTTCCTCGACCGGATTGTCGCAGTCGGCGGCACCCGACAGCGCTTCCTCGCGCTTGGCCGCGGACATGGCCTCGGCCGGATTGTCGGCGCACCACACCTGCTGCAGCTCCCGCCCCCCCGGCGAGCCCAGGCCGCTGCGCGGGAAGGCCAGGTAGTGCACCTCGATACCCATCTCGTTGAGGCGCGGCACCTCCTCATGGAGCTGACGGCAGTAGGGGCAGGTGGTGTCGGTGAAGACCATGAGGGTGGCGCGGCTCTCGTCGGCGCCGCGGAAGACCACCCGCTCGCTCTCCGGCACCGCGGCGAGACGCCCGCTGCGCTCGGCATTGTTCCCCTGCTCGGTGAGGTTGACCAGGCCGCTCTCGCCGTTCTCGTAGAGGTCGCCGACCAGGAAGTGGCTGCCCTCGGCGTTGCTGTAGAAGGTCTCCCCGCTCTCCAGCCGGACCTCGAAGAAGCCCTCCAGCGGCGTCTCGCGCACGCGCTCCACCGGCATGGACTGGCCATTGACCGTGAGGGTCTCGGCCAGTTGTTCGGCCGGGTCGGCCTGGGCGGCGGGCAGCAGGGCCAGGGAGGCGGCGAGCAGTCCGCCGCCGAGGGTAAGGATCGATCGTCTCATGAGTCAGCCTCGAGGATGATGGTCGGCGTGCAGGGCTTCCAGTCGCACCTGCGCCACATGGGTGTAGATCTGCGTGGTCGAGAGGTCGCTGTGACCGAGCAGCAGCTGTACGACACGCAGGTTGGCCCCATGATTCAACAGATGGGTGGCGAAGGCGTGGCGCAGGGTGTGCGGCGACAGCGGACGGTCGATGCCCGCGGTACGCGCATGGGCCTTGATGCGGTGCCAGAAGGCCTGGCGCGTCAGGCAGCGGTCGGCGCGCCCGGGAAACAGCGCCGGCCGGGTGATGTCGACCATCAGCGCGCCGCGGGCGCCGCGCAGGTAGCGGGTCAGCCACGCCACGGCCTCCTCGCCCAGCGGCACCAGGCGGTCCTTGTCGCCCTTGCCCCGCACCCGGACCACGCCCTGGCGCAGGTTCACCGCGTCGGTGGTCAGCCCGACCAGCTCAGAGACCCGCAGCCCGGCCCCGTAGAGGACCTCGAGCATGGCCCTGTCGCGCATGCCCAGGTCGGTGGTGAGGTCCGGGGCCGCGAGCAGGCGCTCCACCTCGGCCTCCTCCAGGGTATCGGGGAGCGAGGGGCGCACCCGGGGCAGGCGAACCTCGGCCAGCGGGTCGTGGTCGACGAGCCCCTCGGCCAGCGCCCAGCGGTAGAACCCCCGCAGGCTGGAGAGCAGACGGGCGTTGCTGCGCAGGCTGTAACCGGCGTCGCGACGCTCGTCGAGCCAGGCCGGCAGCACCCCGCCGGCCGGTGCCAGCAGCCGCTGGTCGACGCCCTCGAGGCGAGCCTGCCAGGCACTCAGGTCATGGCGATAGGCGGCCAGGGTATTGGCGCTCGCGCCCCGCTCCAGCCACAGGCCGTCGAGAAAGGCATCGACCAGCGTGCCCGCATCCATGGTGGTTTCCATACGGCTCCCGGACATGCCCCAGCAGCACGAAACCCCGCCCCGCGGAGCGGTGACGGGGTTTCGCAAGGGGTGCGGGGCCTGGGGCCCCGGCACCACGGGCCGGCAGAGGCGCTCGCCTCAGGCCAGCTTTTCCTTGATGCGGGCAGACCGGCCGCTGCGCTCGCGGAGGTAGTACAGCTTGGCCTGGCGCACGTCACCGCGACGCTTGACCTCGATGGAGTCGACCAGCGGGCTGTAGGTCTGGAAGGTCCGCTCGACACCGACACCGTGGGAGATCTTGCGCACGGTGAAGGCCGAGTTCAGGCCGCGGTTGCGCTTGCCGATGACCACGCCTTCGAAGGCCTGGAGGCGCTCACGGGTGCCTTCCTTGACCTTGACCTGGACGACCACGGTATCGCCGGGGGCGAAGACCGGCACTTCCTTGCTCATCTGCTCGCTCTCGAGCGCCTGGATCACCTTGTTCTTGCTGCTCATGACATTGACTCCTTGATAACCTGATCCGCCGGTCGGCTTGGGTCGCCGGCGAACCGTGATCCCGGCGCCCGAGTCGAGCTCGAGAGCGCGGGAATGCGTTGGTGACACAGGTCCGCCTGCCCGCTCGGGGCGTCGTGGCGTCCTGCACCTCCGCCCTGACCTATCGGCTGGTCAGCGCGTAGTCCTCGATGAACTCCTCGAGCAGCTCGCACTGCTCGGCACTCAACGTCCTGCCTTCCAGCAGGTCGGGGCGCCTGAGCCAGGTCCGCCCCAGGGACTGCTTGAGCCGCCAGCGCCGGATGGCGCCATGGTGGCCGCTGAGCAGGACCTCCGGCACCCGCCGCCCATCGATTTCCTCCGGGCGCGTATAGTGCGGACAATCCAGCAGTCCGTCGTTGAAGGAGTCCTCGACCGCGGAATCCTGATGGCCCAGCACTCCGGGCACCAGCCTTGCCGCGGCATCGATCAGCACCATGGCCGGCAGCTCGCCGCCGCTGAGCACATAGTCGCCGATCGACCACTCCTCATCGATGTCGGCTTCCACCACCCGCTCATCGATGCCTTCGTAGCGTCCGGCCACCACCACCAGGGGTGGGCCCGACGCCAGTTCCTGCACGCCCCGCTGATCCAGGCGGCGCCCCTGGGGCGACAGGTAGATGACCTTCGCCCGTTTCCCGGTGGCCGCCTCGGCCCGCTCGCGAGCGGCGTGGATGGCCGAGCGCAGGGTGTCGACCTTCATCAGCATCCCCGGGCCACCGCCATAGGGGCGATCGTCCACGGTGCGATGCCGGTCGGTGGCATAGTCCCGGGGGTTCCAGAACTCGAGCGCGATGCGCCCCTTCTCCACCGCCCTGCCCGTGACGCCATGGCGAGTGATCGCCTCGAACATCTCGGGAAACAGCGATACTACCCCGATCCACATGTCGGCCGACGTCGAATCGGGTGCCATCAGACCGGTTTCCGTCAAACCTGGTGCCATCAAAAATCCGGATCCCAGTCGACGGTCATCACGCCGGCCTCGAGGTCCACGTCCAGCACCACCTCGCCGGGCAGGTAGGGCAGCAACCGCTCGCGTGCCTCGATGCCCTCGTCGACCTCGCCCTTGACGACCATGACGTCGTTGGCGCCGGTCTCGAAGAGATAGGCGATGTGTCCAAGCGCCAGTCCCTCGCGGGTCACCACCCGGAGACCCTCCAGCTGATACCAGTAGTAGTCATCAGCCTCGAGCGCGGGCAGTTCCGCCTTGGGCAGCAGGATCTCGGCCCCGGCCAGGGCCTCGGCCGCCTCGCGGCTGTCGATTCCCTCGAGCCGGGCCACCAGGCCCTTGCCCTGGCGACGCCCCTGGACGACGCCCACCCGGGTCAGCGTCGTCCCCTGGCGCAGCACCCAGGACGCGTAGTCGAGGATGCCCTCCATGGGGCTGGTGTACGAGTACACCTTAAGCCAGCCCTTGACACCGTAGGGGCTGGTCAGCGTGCCCAGCACCACATGATCGTCGGCGGGCTGCGCTTGCGCATTTTCGCTCATCGACGACCCCTGGACCGTTGCAGCCGGCAAGTCAGGCCCTTCAGGCCTGCTTGCGGGCTTCCTTGACCAGCTCGGCGACGCGGTCGGAGAGCTGGGCACCCTGGCTCTGCCAGTGGCTGATGCGCTCCAGGTCGACGCGCAGGCGCTCTTCCTGGCCACGGGCCACGGGGTTGAAGAAGCCCAGGCGCTCGATGAAGCGGCCGTCACGGGACTTGCGAGAATCGGTCACGGTGAGGTGGTAGAAGGGACGCTTCTTGGCGCCACCACGTGCCAGACGAATGGTAACCATGCGTTGATTATCCTTCGGTTGAAGTTGCGGATGTTTCGGCCGAGGTACCGATACCCTGCTGGCCCTCGACGATCTGCTACGGGAAGCGGGCCGACGGCCCGGCTTCGGGTCATTCGGTCACGACGATGACCGCGTCGATCGCGGTCCTGCCAGTGAAGACGCGACATTCTACGGAAAACCGCCCGACTTGGAAACCTTTTTGCGGGAGCCGGCCCGCGGCGGGCAGGCTCAGCGCCACGGCATGCCGCCGGGACCGCCCATGCCCCCCATGCCACCGGGTCCACCCGGGCCGCCCGGGCCGCCCATCATGCCGGACATGCCGCGCATCATCTTCTGCATGCCGCCCTTCTTGCCCGCCTTCTTCATCATCTTCTGCATCTGCTTGTGCTGCTTGAGCAGGCGGTTCAGGTCCGGCACCTGCAGGCCGGCCCCGGCGGCAATGCGCCGCTTGCGCGAGCCGTTGATGATCTCGGGCTTGCGCCGCTCCTGGGGAGTCATGGAGTTGATCAGCGCCTCGAGCTTGCCCAGCTCCTTCTCGGGCCCGGGGCCCTGGGCCATCTCGGCCATCTGGCCCATCCCCGGCAGCTTGCCCATCAGGCCGCCCATGCCGCCCATCTTCTTGAGCTGCTGGAGCTGGTCGCGGAAGTCCTCGAGATCGAAGCCCTGCCCCTTCTTGACCTTCCTGGCCAGCTGTTCGGCCTTCTGCTTGTCGACGGTGCGCTCGGCCTCCTCGATCAGCGACAGCACGTCGCCCATGCCGAGGATCCGCGAGGCCACGCGGTCCGGATGGAAGGGCTCGAGGGCATCGACCTTCTCGCCCACGCCCATGAACTTGATCGGCTTACCGGTGATGTGGCGCACCGACAGCGCCGCACCGCCGCGGGCATCGCCATCGGCCTTGGTGAGGATCACCCCGGTCAGCGGCAGCGCCTCGTGGAAGGCCTTGGCGGTGTTGGCGGCATCCTGGCCGGTCATGGCATCGACGACGAACAGCGTCTCGGCGGGCACCACGGCCTTATGCAGCGCCTGGATCTCGGCCATCATCGCCTCGTCGATGGCCAGGCGACCGGCGGTGTCGACGATCACCACGTCATGGAACTGGATCCTGGCATGCTTGATCGCCGCCTCGGCGATGTCGACGGGCTTCTGGTCGGAGCGCGACGGGAAGAAGTCGACCTCGACCTCGCGGGCCAGGGTCTCGAGCTGGTCGATGGCCGCCGGCCGATAGACGTCGGCGGAGACCACCAGCACCTTCTTCTTCTCCCGCTCACGCAGGTAGCGCGCGAGCTTGGCTACCGAGGTGGTCTTGCCCGCGCCCTGCAGGCCGGCCATCAGCACCACGGCCGGGGTGCCCTTGAGGGTCAGCCCCTCGTTGGCCTCGCCCATGATCGCCTCGAGCTCCTGCTGGACGATCTTGACGAACTGCTGCCCCGGGGAAAGGCTCTGGGAGACCTCCTGCCCCACCGCGCGCTCGCGCACGCGGTCGATGAACGCCTTGACCACCGGCAGGGCCACGTCGGCCTCGAGCAGCGCCCGGCGCACCTCGCGCAGGGTGTCCTTGACGTTGTCCTCGGTCAGGCGCGCCTGACCCTTGATAGACTTGAGCGTCTGCGACAGACGCTCGCTGAGATTCTGGAACATGGGCCTCTCCACTCACGATGGCCGGAGAGCCTACCCGGCACCGACCGGGGGCTCCCTGCAATGGTCGAAAATTATACGCCCTGTGGCCGCCAGTCTCCATGCATGGCGGGCATTCCCGGCCCCGCGAGGGGCACCGACATGCTGTGCGCGGCCAAGCGGATTCGGTATAGTAGCGGCTCCATTCCCTACCACCAGCGCTGGCGAAGGCGCACGGACAGCGATCGATGCAGCCGCTATCACTTGCCGTCATGGCCTTCATCTTCTATCTCGGTGCCGCCTCCTGGCAGGGGCTGACCCTGGCCCGGCGAGTGCCGCCCCGCGCCATGCTGGTGCGAGTCCTGGGCCTGCTCGGCCTGCTCTGCCACCTGCCCCTGGCCGCTGCGCTGCTGGTCCGCGGCGACTCCCTGCTGCCCGGGCTCTCGACCAGCGCGGTGCTGGCCAGCGGCCTGGCCGTCCTGGTGCTGCTGGTGGTCAGCCTCGTCAAGCCGGTGCTCAACGTCGCCACCGGCCTGCTGCCGCTGGCCGGCCTGACCCTGCTGCTGGCCGTCGGCCTGCCGAGCCCCGAGCGTGGAGCCGGCATGACACCGGGGATCGCCCTGCACGCCCTGAGCTCCGCGCTGGCCTTCGCGCTGCTGGCCATCGCCGCCATCCAGGCGGTGCTGCTCGGCGTCCAGAACCAGGCGCTGCGCCACCACCATATCCGCGGCGTGGTCCAGTCGCTGCCGCCGCTGACCACCATGGAGCGGATCCTCTTCGAGCTGATCTGGGCCGGCATGGTCCTGCTGACCCTGTCGATCGTCAGCGGCTTCCTGTTCCTCGACAACATGTTCGCCCAGCACCTGGCCCACAAGTCGATCCTCTCGCTGGCCGCCTGGGTGATCTTCGCCACCCTGCTGTTCAGCCACCACCGGCTGGGCTGGCGAGGCATGCGGGCGGTCCGCTGGACCCTGGGGGGCTGCCTGGTGCTGCTGATCGCCTACTTCGGCAGCAAGTTCGTGCTGGAGATCCTGCTCGACCGCGGCTGACGCCGGCACGCGCCTTGACACCGGATGACCGACCCCCTACAACTCGAGCCTGATACGCCTTTGAGGACCCTTCGACTTGAGTGACGACTTCCCGCTGGGACTGCTGTTCGGCCTGCTGTTTCTGCTCATCTGTCTTTCCGCCTTCTTCTCCAGTTCCGAGACCGGGATGATGTCGATCAACCGCTATCGCCTGAGCCACCAGGCGAACAGCGGTGAGCGCGCCGCCCAGCGCGTGCTGCGTCTGCTGGCCCGCCCCGACCGGCTGATCGGCGTGATCCTGATCGGCAACAACCTGGTCAACAACCTGGCCGCGGCCATCGCCACGGTAGTCGCCATCCATTTCTTCGGCGAGGTGACCGGCCCGGCCATCGCCCCGCTGATCCTCACCATCGTGATCCTGATCTTCGCCGAGGTGGGCCCCAAGACCTATGCGGCGGTGAAGCCGGAGCGCATCGCCTACCCTGCCTCGCTGGTGCTCGAGCCGCTGCTCAAGCTGCTCTACCCGCTGGTATGGCTGGTCAACGCGATCTCCAATGGCCTGCTGCGCCTGCTGGGGGTCAGGAACATCGACGGGGGCGCCGACAACCTGACCCGCGACGAGCTACGCACCGTGGTGCACGAGGCCGGCACCCTGATCCCGCGCCGCCACCAGGCGATGCTGCTGTCGATCCTCGACCTCGAGAACGTCACCGTCAACGACATCATGGTGCCGCGCCACGAGGTGATGGGCCTCGACCTGGACGACGACCTGGAGGAGATCCTGGCCCGCATCCGCACCAGCCAGCACACCCGGGTACCGGTCTACAAGGGCGACATCAACAACATCATCGGCATGCTCCACCTGCGCAATGCGGCGCGCTTCCTGTCCCGCGGCGAGGTGACCAAGGCGGCCATCGTCCAGGAGGCCCGCGAGCCCTACTTCATCCCCGAGTCCACCCCGCTGCATACCCAGTTGCTCAACTTCCAGAAGCAGAAGCGGCGCATCGGCATCGTGGTGGACGAGTACGGCGATGTGGAGGGGCTGGTGACCCTGGAGGACATCCTCGAGGAGATCGTCGGCGAGTTCACCACCGACGTGGCGGGCCTGGACCAGGAGATCCATCCGCAGGAAGACGGCAGCCACGTGATCGACGGCACCGCCAACATCCGCGACATCAACAAGGCGCTGGGCTGGCTGCTGCCCACGGATGGCCCCAAGACCCTCAATGGCGTGATCCTCGAGCACCTGGAGTCCTTCCCCGACGGGCCGGCCTGCCTGCAGATCGGCAGCGTGCGCATGGAGATCCTCGAGGTCCGCGACAACCTGATCACCGCGGCACGCTGCTGGCAGCCGGTGCGGCGCCCCCCGCGCCGCGGCTGACCCCTACCTCCGCGCGCTGTCGGCCCAGCCCTCGGCCTCGGCCTTGAGTGCCCGCACCCGTGCCTCGACGTTGCGCCGGCTCGCCTCGCCGGCCGGCATGGGCTCACCGAAGAAGAGGGCCACCCGCGCCCGGAACCGGCGAGGCGGCCGGGTCAGCGCCTTACCGCCATGGTGCGAGGTCCAGGAGCCCCAGAGGCCGGCCAGCCCGGCGGGCACCACTGGCACCGCATCCCGGGCCAGGATCAGCTCGAGGCCGCGGCGAAAGGGGTGCATCTCGCCGTCCGGCGTCAGGCGTCCTTCGGGAAACACCATCACCACCTCGCCCTGGCGCAGCGCGCGGCTGAC
Source organism: Halomonas rhizosphaerae (assembly GCF_030010555.1). Lineage (GTDB taxonomy): Bacteria > Pseudomonadota > Gammaproteobacteria > Pseudomonadales > Halomonadaceae > Halomonas > Halomonas rhizosphaerae. Next base: position 5,255 of record NZ_JASCQP010000011.1, on the reverse strand, counting down.
CTCGACCAGCGCATGGCGCACGCTGCCCGGATCGCGACGGTCGGCATCCACGGGAATGGCCCCCACCAGGCGGAACAGCCAGTTGAGCCAGGGCGACTCGTAGATCGGCTTGTCCATCAGGAAGCGCAGCGGCCGGGGGCTTGCCCCGCCCACTACCAGGGCATCCATGAAACTGACGTGGTTGCAGACGACGATGGCCGGGCCACGCGGGGGAATGTGGTGTCGACCGCGGAATCGCAGCCGATAGACGAGATGGACCAGCAGGAAGACCAGCCAGCGCAGGAAGGGGCGGGGCGCACTGGCCAGTCGCCAGCTCCCCGCCACTACCGCCAGGCTCGTGACCCCCCATAGCCAGGGGGTCATCACGTCACGCCGGGCGCGTGCCTGAGGCCGGCCAGGATGGTCGCGAGCAGCTGGTCGAGCAGCTCGCGCACCTCCAGCGGCTCACCCTGCCAGTAGCCGAGGCGCTCGTTGAGCCCCAGCTGGACCAGGCCATGGACGCTGCCCCAGAGGGTGCGGCTCAGCCGCCGTGCCTCAAGGTCGTCCAGCGCCGGCTGGTACTCCTTGAGGGTCGCCTCGACGCGCAGGAAGAGGCCCTCGATCATCTCGTTCTGGCGCTGGTCCAGTTCCCCCTCCTGGGCCAGGGGATAGTCGAACAGCAGTTGCCAGCGATAGGCATCCTGGCGGGCGAACTGCCAGTAGGCGCTGGCCAGCGCCTTGAGCCGCTCCTCGGGGGCGATGTCGGCCAGCAGCGGCTCGATCACCCCGCGCAGGCGCGCCAGGGTCTCGATGTTGACGTGCTGCAGCAGGTTCCCGAAGCTGCCGTAGAGCTTGAGCAGGGTGCTCGGCGCACAGCCGACCTCCCGGGCGAGGGCACGCAGCGACAGCGTGTGGGCCGGATGCTCCTGCAGCCAGGCATCGCATGCGGCCATGACCTGAGCATGGAGTGCCTCGGGGGCATGCTGTCTGGGACGGGCCATCGGTTTCCTCGCAGGAAGAGTCGCGGGCATCGCGGGTCGGGCGACAAGGATACTCTCATCGAACACTGTTTTCGACAGGATATCCCACACGAATGACGATGCAAGCCGGGGACAGGATCACCGCCCGTTCGCCGCTTTTCTCGCCGGGTCGACTTGGTTACCCTGACGCCCCACCACCCCGGAGACCCCATGGCCGGCCGACTGCACATCGCCCCCCTCGAGCTCGAGCGCCTGCTGCCCGACCTGGTCGCCGAGACCACCCTGGTCACCGGCGCCAATCTGGCGCCGCGTCGCCCCCTGTCGATCGTGCGCCTGGAAGGGGGGCGGCCGCGCCTGGTGAATGCCTTCTGGGGGCTCACGCCCCCCTGGCTGAAGGTGCTCGACCATGCGCCCCACTGTGCCCGGGCCGAGGCACTGACGGCCCGCCCCATGTTCCGCGAGGCCTTCGGCGCGCGCCGCTGCCTGGTGCCGGCCAGCGGCATCTACGTGTGGAAGCCGCAGCCACGCTTCAAGCAGCCCTTCCTGGTGACCCGCGTCGACCGGGGCCCGCTGCTGCTGGCGGGACTCTGGTGCCGCTTCCATACCACCCTGAGCGAGTACAATGATTCCATGGCGCTGATCACGGTGCCCACGGGGCCACTGCTCGCCCCGCTCACCGACCGACTGCCAGCGGTGATCGACCCCGCCGAGGCCCAACGCTGGCTCGACCCCCAGACCCCGATGGCGGAAGCGCAGGCGCTTCTTGCGCCCGCTCCCGGGGAACTGTTTGGCGCCTTTCCGGTATCAAGACGTGTGAATGACCCCGCCAACCAGGATCCGGCCTGCGCCCATCCCATCGGGCCCATGCTGCGCCACCCCGTCCCACAGGAGCGATGATGACACAGCCCTTGCCTGCCCCCTTCCGCCAGCCGGTCCGCCTGCTCGCCTGGCTCGCCGTGGCCGCGTCCCTGATGACGGGACTGGCCGCCCGGGCCGAGGCGCCAGAGGCGGAGGCGGCCATCGAAAAGGTCGTCTCGCCGCGGGTCAGCCCCCACGACGACCGCGACTACCGTGCGCTGACCCTCGACAACGGCCTCAGCGTGCTGCTGGTCAGCGACCCGGAGGCCGACCAGGCCGCCGCCTCGCTGAACGTGGGCGTGGGCAGCGCCCAGGACCCGGAGGATCTGGCCGGCCTGGCCCACTTCCTCGAGCACATGCTGTTCCTGGGCACCGACGCCTATCCCGAGTCGGATGCCTACCAGGCCTACCTGTCACGCCACGGGGGCAGCCACAATGCCTTCACCGCCCCCCACGACACCAACTACTTCTTCGACATCGAGCCCGATGCGCTGCCCGGGGCCCTGGACCGGTTCAGCCGCTTCTTCGTCGCCCCGCTGTTCAACGCCGACCGGCTGGAGAGCGAGCGCAACGTGGTGCACTCCGAATACCAGGCCCGACTCCGCGAGGATGGGCGCCGCGCCCAGGACGTGCTCAACGAGCTGCTCAACCCCGACCACCCGACCACCGGCTTCTCGGTGGGCAGCCGCGAGACCCTGGCCGACCGCCCCGAGGGCGAGCCGAGCCTGCGCGAGCGCGTGATCGACTTCTACGAGAACCACTATGGTGCCAACGTGATGCACCTGGCCGTGGTCGCCCCCCAGCCCCTCGATGACCTGGAGGCACTGGTCACCGAGCGCTTCGCCGAGATACCGGACCGCGGCCTCTCCCGCCCGGTCATCGAGGCGCCGCTGGTGGCGGAAGAGACCCTGCCCCGCGCTGCCGAGATGCAGTCGGTGCGCGACAGCCAGCGGGTCAGCTTCCTGTTCCCGGTGCCCGACCCCCAGCAGGCCTACCGCCACAAGCCGGCCGACTACCTGGCCCACCTGCTCGGTCACGAGGGCGAGGGCAGCCTGCTCGCGGTGCTGCGCGAGGCCGGCTGGGCCGATGGCCTCTCCGCGGGCGTGACCCGCGGCGACGGTCGCCATGCGCTGTTCGCCGTGGACATCAGTCTGACGCCGGCCGGCGCCGACCGGCTCGACCGCATCCAGGAAAGCCTGTTCGCCGCCATCGACCAGATCCGCGACGCCGGCCTGGAAGCCTGGCGCTACGAGGAGCAGGCACGCCTGGCCGAGCAGCAGTTCCGCTTCCAGCAGCATGGCTCGCCGCAGAGCGATGCCATGCGGCTGGCCATGAACCTGTCACGCTATCCGCTGGCGGATGTCAACGTCGCGCCCTACCGCATGGACGGCTTCGATCGCGACCAGATCGTGCGCTGGCTCGATGGCCTGCGGCCCGAACGGCTGCTGCGACTCTACAGCGGCCCGGACGTCGAGGGCGAGAAGGTCTCGCCCTGGTTCGATGCGCCATGGCGCGAGGTCGAGGCCGCGACCGACGCCGAACCGCTGGCGGGCCTCGCCCTGCCTGAGCCCAATCCCTACATCGCCGAGGACCTCGAACTGCTCGACGGCCAGGACGAGGTGCCCGAGAAGCGCATCGAGGAGCCGAGCTTCAGCTTCTGGCACAAGGCGGATGCCAGCTTCGACACCCCCAAGGTGGAGTGGCGCATCAGCCTGCAGCACCCCGCCGCCAGCCAAGAGGCCCGCGAGGCGGCGCTCTCCCGCCTGCTCGCCGGCTGGCTCGGCGACAGCCTCAATGAGACCCTCTACCCGGCACGCCTGGCCGGCCATGACTTCGAGGCCTATGCCCACGCCCGGGGCATCACCCTGTCGTTCTCCGGCTGGCGGGACCGCCAGGACCGGCTGATTGCCCGGGTGCTCGCCCAGCTGCAGGAGGGCGAGATCGACGCGGGGAGCTTCGACCGGGTGCTCTACCGCCTGCAGCGCGAATGGCGCAACGCCCCCCAGGATGCCCTCTACCGGCAGGCCCACCGCACCCTGGCCGAGGCCCTGGTGCGTCCCCAGTGGCCCACCGATGTCCTGCTCGAGGCGAGCCGCGAGCTGGGCGTGGAGGACCTGCGCGACTTCCGCGAGCGCTTCCTGGCCGAGCTGCACCTGGAGGCCATGGCGGTGGGCAACCTCGACGCCGCGCTCGCCGAGCGCGAGGCCCGGCTGGTCGCCGAGGCGCTCTCTCCGTCCCTGGCAGCCGACGAGATTCCGGATCTCGTCCCCCTGCGGGCGGACGACCTGCCCGCCCTGACCCCGGCCACCACCCGGGAGGAGTCGCTGGTACTGCGCTACCTGCAGGGACCGGACCGCTCGCTCGACAGCCAGGCGCGACTGGCGGTGCTGGGCCAGCTGCTGGAGACCCCCTTCTACCAGCGCCTGCGCACCGAGGAGCAACTCGGCTACGTGGTCAACGCGGGCTATTCGCCGATGCTGGACGCGCCGGGTATCAGCCTGCTGGTGCAGTCCCCCGACACCGGAAGCGAGGCGATCCAGGCCCGCATCGATGCCTTCCTGGACGATTTCGCCAAGCGGCTCGAGGCACTCGACGATGAGGACCTGGCCCCCTACCGCCAGGCCGTGCACGACGAGCTGATGCAGCGCGACACCAGCCTTGCCGGACGTACCAACCGCCTGTGGCGCACCCTCGCCTATGGTGATAACACCTTCGACCGGCACCGCCGCATCGCCGAGCGGGCCCTGGCCGTGACGGCCGAGGAGCTGCGTGAGGGCTGGCCGGCACTGCGCAAGGCCGCCGTGGCACGAGTCAGCTTCGACCCGGGTGACGAGCCCAGTGACGTGCTTCCCCTGAGCCGCCACCTGGCCCCCCTGCCCAAGCACGACGACTGACCCGACGACACGACAGCGCCCGGCCATCGTGAACTGCACCCCGAAAGTTGGACACCCAATCCAACCTTCGGGGTGTTTCTATGAGGAACCAGTACAGCGACCACTTTAAGTTGCAAGTGGTGCAGCAATACCTGGATGGGGATGTCGGCCTAGAAGTGGTCGCCCACCACTTTGGTCTGGACTATTCCATGGTCAGGCGATGGGTGGAGCAGTACCGGCAGCATGGGCCTTCAGGATTGTGCCAGACACGCCGTCACTACAGCCCAGCGTTCAAGCGCGAGGTGCTGGAAAGGATGTGGCGCGACGGCTTGTCGATCCGGCAGACCGAGGCCCTGTTTGATATCCGTGCCGCTGGCGCTATTGGCAGATGGGAGCGCCAGTACCATAGTGGTGGCCTAATCGCCTTGGAACCGAAACGTACGGGACGCCGCCCGATGCCCCAGAAGCCCCCATCTCCACCGCCCGAGCCTCCCTCCGATGGTGAGCGCTCCCATGAGGAGCTGCTCGAGGAGCTGGCATATCTGCGGGCGGAGAATGCCTATCT
>NZ_JASCQP010000009.1 GCF_030010555.1 Halomonas rhizosphaerae | reverse complement strand
CGGGGCTGCCTTTCGGCAGCCCCGCTGGCGTCTCGGGCAGTCAGCGACGCCGCCTCAGTGGGTGGTTACCAGCATCAGCACGCTGAGCGCCGCCGAGACCCACATGGCCGGGCGGATCGCCTCCATGCGCCCGGTGAAGAGCTTGATCAGCACGAAGGAGAGGAAGCCGAAGGCGATCCCCAGGGTGATCGAGTAGGTCAGCGGCATCAGGATGATCGCCAGGAAGGCCGGGAAGGCCTCCTCGGCACGTGCCCAGTCGATCTTCGCCACCGGCGCCAGCATGAACAGCCCCACCAGCACCAGGGCCGGGGCCGTGGCAATGCCCGGCACCAGCGAGAGCAGCGGCGAGAGGAACAGGAAGGGCAGGAAGAGCAGCGCGATGGTCACCGCCACCAGGCCGGTACGCCCGCCCTGGGCGACCCCGGCGCCGGACTCGATGAAGGTCTGGGCCGCGCTGGTACCGAGCGGCGCGGCGATCATCGAGGCGAAGGCATCCACGGTCATGGAGCGCTTGAGGTTGCGCGGGTTGCCGTCCTTGTCCTTGAGGTCCGCCGACTCGGAGAGCGCCATGAAGCAGGAGAGGGCGTCGAAGAAGTTGGTGAACAGCATCACGAAGATGAACGGCAGGTAGGCCACCTTCAGCGCCCCCCAGATATCCACCTGCATCACCGCGCTGAAGTCGGGCCAGGCGGCCAGGCCGCTCCACTCCACCATGACCTCCTCGCCCCACAGGCGGCCCATGGGGGCGGAGAGCAGGGTGGTCAGGGCGATGCCGAGGATCAGCGCGCCGTTGAAGCGCAGCACCACCATGATGGCGGTGGCCATCAGGCCGATGAAGAAGGTCACCAGGCTCGCGTCGAAGTTGCCCAGGGTCACCAGGGTGGCCTCGCTGCCGACGATGAAGCCGGCGTTCTTCAGGCCGATGAAGGTGATGAAGAGCCCGATGCCGCAGGTGATGGCGTAGCGCAGCGAGGCCGGGATCGCCTCGATGATCGCCTGGCGGACATTGAACATCGCCAGCACCGCGAACAGCACGCCGGACCAGAAGACGCAGCCCAGGGCCACCTCCCAGGAGAGGCCGGCGCCCAGCACCAGGGTGTAGGTGAAGAGCGCATTCATGCCCATCCCCGGGGCCACCAGGATGGGATTGCGCGCATAGAGCCCCATGGCCAGGCTGCTCATGAAGCTGATCAACACGGTGGCGGAGAGGGCCGCGGAGAAGGGGATGCCGGCATCCGAGAGGATCGCCGGATTGACGACGATGATGTACATCGAGGCCAGGAAGGTGGCGATGCCCGCGAGCACCTCGGTGCGCAGGGAGGAGCCGCGGTCGCGTACACGAAAGTAGCGCTCGATCCAGCGCCCACCCGGGGCGGCGGCGGGCGAGGCGGCAGCGGTCGTTGTCTGTTCCATGGCGGGGTCCCGTTGTTGTTGTGGGTCGTGGTGTGGAAGGTCTGTCGCCGACTAGGGTAGGCAATTCTTGACCGATTGGACAACACCCGGGGCGCCATCAGGGTATACAAAAAGGTCTAATGCCTGGATACCGGACGACCAGGCAGCAGAAGGGGCGCCCTTGGGCGCCCCCTGGAGAGTGGATCACTGGCCGGTCCGGCGGCGGACCGTTCAGGCCGTCTTGCTCTTCTTCTCCTCGTGCGGCTCCTCGCTCGGCTGGGGCAGGGAGGGCAGCGACTTGTCGAGCAGCTCGACGCTCTGCCGGTAGAAGAGCTGGCTCTTCTGGTGCTCGCCCAGGTTGGCATAGAGCCGGGCCAGCTCGGCACAGGCCACCCCGCTGGGCCGCTGGCGCTGGCTCGCCTCGAAGTACTCCTGGGCCTTGCCCCAGTAGGCGTTGCGCAGCGACAGGCGCCCCAGGGTCAGCAGCAGGTCCGGGTCGTTGGGCCGCTCCTGCAGCCACTTCTCGGCCACCACCAGCTGCCTGCGAGCATCCACGTCGAGCAGGCCGTAGCGCAGCACCAGGCGGCTGTCCCAGTGCTCCTTGAGCGAGTGGCGCAGCAGCCGCTCGGCGATGCCCTCCTCGTTGCCCCGCACCAGCGCCTCGGCATAGAGCACGATCAGGTCGGTGTTGGTGCGCAGGTGGTCGGGCATGTCCGCCCAGAGGTTGCGGACCCGCTCGATGTCGCCGGGGTTGCGCGCCTCCTGGCCGATCAGCTCGCGGTAGGCGCGCAGCTCGAGCTGCTCGCGCTCCTCGCGGGAGATCAGCTGCTGGGCCGCCAGCCGGGGCATCAGGCGGCGCAGGCCATCCCAGTCGCTGACGCTGAGATAGGCCTGCTTGAGTTGCTTGAGCACCTGGGGGTGATTGGGCAGGTGACGGTCCAGGCGGGTGAGGATCGCCAGCGCCTCCTCGTACTGCTGGCGGTCCAGCATCAGCTGGGCCTGCATCATGCCCACCGCGGTGTCGGCCCCCTCGGTACTCAGGTGAGCGCGCTTGAGCAGGGTGTCAGCCTGCTCGTAGCGCCCCTGGTAGTGAGCCGCCAGGGCCGCCGAGAGGTAATTGACCAGCGGCGTGCTGGAGTCGTCGGCCGCCTTGACCAGCGACTTCTCGGCCTTCTTCCAGCGGCCCTCGGCCAGCGCCACCAGGCCGCGCACGGTGCGCTTCATGGCGGTGCGGTTGCGGGCACGGCTGTTCCACACCTTGAAGCGGCTCACCGGTCGCGTCAGGCGCATCAGCAGTCGCAGGGCGAAGTGCAGCACGATGAAGGCGGCCAGCAGCAGGACCAGGCCGAACCAGAAGGAGGTCTGGAACGAGGTGTCGCCCACCCGCACCAGCCAGTAGCCCGGCACCGACATCATCAGCTGGCCGAACAGCGCCCCAAGCGCCAGGCCCAGGACCACGATCAGGATCAGCTTTCTCATGCGTCATCTCCCTGGCCGTCGTCACGACCCTCGAAGCGCCGCTCGATGAAGGTCGCCAGCGCCTGCTGGGAGCCGCTGATATCGGGAAGCTCCGGACGGATGCTCTGCTGCTTGAGCTCCTCGAGGCGCTCGATCACTGACTGGACGCCGCTGGCTTCGGTATCGTAGTAGCCGCGGATCAGCGCCAGGGCCTTGTCGAGACTGGCCTCATAGAGCTCCTGCTCCTCCTTGAGCAGCGCCAGCTGGGACTGCTCGAGCACCAGGCGCACGCTCTGGCGCAGGTAGGACTCCTGCTCCGGCGAGATCAGCGCCTCCAGGGCCTGGTCGTGCTGGCGCACGGTGACCAGCTCCTTGAGCTCGCCGCCGAAGCGCGCCAGCTGCTCCTGCCAGCCCCCCGTGGGGGCCTCCTCGAGGGCGGCGGCGTCGGCGGTGATCTCCTCGATCTCCTGGGCCAGCGGCTGGCCGGCGAGCTGCTCCTGCTGGGCGTTGAGCGCCAGGTAGAGCCCGGTACGGTCGACCCGCGGTACCGAATCCAGTGCGGCCAGCTCGGAGGCGATCTCGCGTCGCACCGGCACCAGGGCCGGGTTGTCGGCCTCGATGAGCCGCTCGTCGGCGGTGCGCAGCAGGGCGGCGGCGCCCTCGACATCGCGCTCCAGCTGCAGACGCTGGTTGGCCAGGCGCAGCAGGTAGGCGGCCTCGGCGTGCAGCCAGTCGCGCTCGTCGGTGTCCTGCTCGCGGGAGAGTTCGTCGAGCACCTTGTCCAGGGTCTCGTCGACGCTGCCGCGATAGTCGGAGAACTCGCCGCGCAGGTCGGAGAGGGCCGAGTCGAGGGCCGCGTCACGCTCGCTCTCCGCGCTCTCGAGCTGCCCCTGCAGCTCGCCGAGGTCCGACTGGCTGGCCACGTCACCGGGCAGCGAGGCCAGGCGCTGCTGCTGGGCATCGAGCTTCTGCCAGGCCTGCCAGCCGAACAGCCCCACGCCGACGGCGAGCAGGATCACCAGCACCAGGGCCAGGACACCGGCCTTGCCACCACCCTTGCCGCCATTACCGGCGGAGGTGCCGGTCGTGCCACCGGACGCACCACCACCCGCCGGGGCGGTCGACCCGCCGCTGCCAGCGGCCTTGCCGGCCTTGGCCGACGTGTCGGCCTTGCTGGGCTTGGCGGCACTGCCACTCGGGGCAGCGGGCTTGGCGCTGGCCGCCTGCTGGCTCGCGGCGGGTTTTTCTGTGGCGGGTTTTTCTGCGGCGGGTTTTTCTGCGGCAGGCTTCGCCGCAGCGGACTTGTCGCTGCCGGATGCCGGCTTGTCGCCCTGTTCCGGACGACTGGCGGAGGTGTCGGCGGCGCTGGAAGCGGTCTTCCCGGCGCCGGCCTCACCGCCGCCTGCAGGCGCCTGCGCGGCGTCCGACTTGCCCTGTGTCGCGCCGGCGGCCTGCTTGCCGCCGGCCTTGTCGTAGCGACGCGATCGGCGCCTGCCGGAAGCGGTCGGCTTGCCGGCCTCGCCCCCCGAGCTCGCCGATTCCGCGCCGGAGGGCGCCTGCTGTTCGTCCTGATCGTGTGGTTGCTTGCTCATCTGTCGCTAGCCCTTTTCGAGATCATCATGATCGACATCGGCCTCCTCCGGGGCGCTGCTCCTGGCGACCGCGACCGCCAGGGCGGCAGGCGTGGCACCCGACGCCACGACGGGAAAAAGAAACCCCAGCCTGCCGGCCAGTGTAGCCAACCGGGCACTGGAAACGATTAGCGGTTGGTTCAAGGCGGCGTCTGTGCACCATCTTGCCAGATGTTCGAGGATTTCTCCGCTGCTGACCACCAGCGCACGATATTCGCCAGCGGCGAGCCGCGCCTGCATGGCGGGATCGGGATCGAGGAGGCGACGACGATAGACCGCCAGGCGGGTCACCCGGGCGCCGCGTGCCGCCAGGGTATCGGCGATCAGGGGACGCCCCCCCTCGCCAGCCACCAGCAGCACGCGCCGCTCCCCGAGGGCCTGCAGCGAGGCGAGCCGCAGCAGCGCCTCGCTGGTATCCTCGCCGGCCGACGGCGAGGGCACATGGACCCGCACGCCAAGGCGCCGGTGCAGCAGGGCGGCCGTGGAGGCCCCCACGGCATAGAAGTCGATGCCGACCGGCAGCTGCGGCCAGTAGCGATCCAGCGCCTCGACCAGGCATTCGGCCGCGAAGGGGCTCACCACCACCACCTTGTGGAAGTGGTCGATGTCCAGCCACGCAGTCCGTGTCGCCGGAGCCTCCGCCAGCGGCTCGAGTTGCATGACGTCCAGGCGCATGACGGGAAGGCCCCGGGCCTCGATGGCCGCGGCCAAGGGCCCAGCCCGCTCGCCCGGCCGGGAGATCAGTACCGGCAGGTCCGCCATCAGCCGGCGCCGTAGACCTCGGCGAGGATCTCGCCGGCGCCCTGGTCGAGCAGCTCCTCGGCCACACGAATGCCGAGGGCCTCCGGCTCATGCAGGGAGCCGCGTCCCTCGGCACGCAGCACCCGAGTCCCTTCCGGATTGCCCACCAGGGCACGCAGCCACAGGGTCTGGCCGTCATCCTCGAACACCGCATGACCGCCGATGGGCACTTGGCACCCCCCCTCCAGGCGGGTATTCATGGCACGCTCGGCGCGCACGCGGGTCGCCGTGGTCGCATCGTCAAGGGGAGTGAGCAGCGCGAGCAGTTCGGGGTCGTGCAGGCGACACTCGATGCCCAGCGCGCCCTGGCCGCAGGCCGGCAGGCAAACCTCGGGGGGCAGCTCCATGGTGATGCGATCATCGAGCCCCAGCCGCCGGAGCCCGGAGGTGGCCAGCAGGATGGCGTCGAACTCGCCGTCGTCGAGCTTGCCCAGGCGGGTCTGGACATTGCCGCGCAGGCTCAGCACCTCGAGGTCGGGGCGCGCCTCGCGCATCTGCAGGCCGCGGCGCAGGCTCGAGGTGCCGATGCGCGCGCCCTCGGGCAGCGCGTCCAGGGAGGCGTAGTGGTTGGAGATGAAGGCATCGGTGGGCTCGGCGCCCTCGAGGATCACCGAGAGCCCCAGGCTCTCGGGAAAGTGCATGGGCACGTCCTTCATGGAGTGCACGGCGATGTCGGCGCGGCCGTCGAGCATCGCCTCCTCCAGCTCCTTGACGAAGAGCCCCTTGCCGCCGACCTTGGCCAGCGGCGTGTCGAGGATTTTGTCGCCGCGGGTGGACATGGCCACCAGCTCCACCTTCAGGCCGGGATGGGCGGCCATCAGCCGGTCGCGAACATGCTCGGCCTGCCACATGGCCAGTTGACTCTTGCGGGTGGCGATACGCAGGGTATTGATGGCTTGCACGTGGTTCTCCCGTACCGGGTTGCCTACCGTTGGCGCGCGTTGTGCCGCCGCCCGGTGATGACATGGATATCCCTCATCATAAAGCACCGCGCAAGGCAGGAAAAATCGCGTCGTGTCACGCAGGCCTCCCGCTGCCGCCCCTCGCCAGCCGCACGGACTCTGGTACACTTTCCGCCATGTCAAGGCAGCACCGCCCCGGCGGCGCTGCGGCCGGCCCGCCGGCCGTCACCCACCGCAATCGTCTAGCAGGATGCCCAGCCCGATGAGCCCTAGTTCACCGAACCCCGGCACCAACCAGTCCTGGGGCGGCCGCTTCAGCGAGCCCACCGATGCCTTCGTCGAACGCTTCACCGCCTCGGTCGACTTCGACCAGCGCCTCGCCCTCCACGACATCCAGGGCTCGGTCGCCCATGCCACCATGCTGGCCCGGGTCGGGGTGCTGACCGACGAGGAGCGCGATGCCATCATCGAGGGCCTCGGCGAGATTCGCGGCGAGATCGAACGCGGCGAGTTCGCCTGGTCGGTCGCCCTGGAAGACGTGCATATGAACATCGAGGCACGGCTCACCGACAAGATCGGCATCACCGGCAAGAAGCTGCACACCGGCCGCTCGCGCAACGATCAGGTGGCCACCGACATCCGCCTCTACCTGCGCGACGAGATCGACGTGGTCGGCGCCGAGCTGGCCCGCCTGCGCGAGGGGCTGATCACGCTGGCCGACCGCGAGGCCGACACCATCATGCCCGGCTTCACCCACCTGCAGACCGCCCAGCCGGTCACCTTCGGCCACCACCTGCTGGCCTGGCAGGAAATGCTGGCCCGCGACCACGAGCGTCTGCTCGACTGCCGCAAGCGCGTCAACGTGATGCCGCTGGGTGCGGCGGCGCTGGCCGGCACCACCTACCCCATCGACCGCCATGTCACCGCCGAGCTGCTGGGCTTCGAGCGCCCCGCCGAGAACAGCCTCGATGCGGTGAGCGATCGCGACTTCGCCATCGAGTTCACCAGCTTCGCCAGCATCCTGCTGATGCACCTGTCGCGCATGAGCGAGGAGCTGGTGCTGTGGACCAGCGCCCAGTTCGACTTCATCGACCTGCCCGACCGCTTCTGCACCGGCTCCTCGATCATGCCGCAGAAGAAGAACCCGGACGTGCCGGAGCTGGTCCGCGGCAAGACCGGCCGGGTCTACGGCCACCTGGTGGGCCTGCTGACCCTGATGAAGTCCCAGCCCCTGGCCTATAACAAGGATAATCAGGAAGACAAGGAGCCGCTGTTCGACAGCCTGGATACCGTCAAGGGCTGCCTGCGCGCCTTCGCCGACATGGTGCCGGCCATCGAGCCCAGGAAGGCCAGCATGGCCGAGGCCGCCCGCCGTGGCTTCTCCACCGCCACCGACCTCGCCGACTACCTGGTGCGCAAGGGCGTGGCCTTCCGCGATGCCCACGAGATCGTCGGCCAGTCCGTGGCCTTCGGCCTCAAGGAACAGAAGGACCTCTCCGAGATGCGCCTCGAGGAGCTCAAGCAGTTCTCCGGCACCATCGAGGCAGACGTCTTCGAGGTGCTGACCCTGGAGGGCTCGGTGGCCGCCCGCAACCATATCGGCGGCACCGCCCCGGACCAGGTGCGCGCCGCGGCCCAGCGGGCCCGTGACGCCCTGGCGACCCTGGCGGGCCAGGCCTGATGCGCCGCCTCGCCCCCCTGGCAGTGGCCTTGGGCCTAACCCTGGCCGGATGCGGCCAGAAGGGACCGCTCTACCTGCCCGACGACGAGGCGGCCGCCGAGCGCTATGACCCTGCGGGCCAGCAGGAGGCGTCGGACGAGGACGCGGCCCGGCAGGACGACGACACCGCCCGAGACGACGAGAGCTAGGCATGGACCATTTCGAATACCGCGACGGCGTCCTCTACGGCGAGGACGTGCCGCTCACCCGCATCGCCGACGAGGTCGGCACCCCCTGCTACGTCTACTCCCGGGCGACGCTGGCACGCCACTTCCGCGCCTACACCGAGGCGCTGGGCGGCCACCCGCACCTGATCTGCTATGCGGTGAAGGCCAACAGCAACCTGGCGGTGCTCGGGTTGCTGGCAAGACTCGGCGCCGGCTTCGACATCGTCTCCGTGGGCGAACTGGAGCGGGTGCTGGCCGCCGGCGGCGACCCCGCCAGGGTGGTCTTCTCCGGCGTCGCCAAGCAGGAGGCCGAGATGGCCCGCGCCCTGGAGGTGGGCATCAAGTGCTTCAACGTCGAGTCGCGGCCGGAGCTCGAGCGCCTCGACGCCGTGGCCGGGCGGCTCGGCAAGGTGGCCCCGGTGTCGCTGCGGGTCAACCCGGACGTGGACGCCGGCACCCATCCCTACATCTCCACCGGGCTCAAGGACAACAAGTTCGGCATCCCGGTGGACGAGGCGCTGGCCGTCTACGAGCTGGCCGCCGCGCTTCCCAATGTGCGCGTCATCGGCCTGGACTGCCATATCGGCTCCCAGCTCACCGAGCTCTCGCCCTTCCTCGACGCCCTGGACCGCCTGCTGCTGCTGCTCGAGCGCCTGCGCGAGCGCGGCATCGAGGTGGAGCACCTGGACCTGGGCGGCGGCCTCGGCGTGCCCTACCGGGACGAGCGCCCGCCGGCACCCTTCGACTACGCCACCGCCCTGCTCGAGCGGCTGTCGAAATGGCCGGGCAGCGAGCGCCTGACCCTGCTCTTCGAGCCGGGCCGCTCCATCGCCGCCAATGCCGGCGTGCTGCTGACCCGGGTCGAGTACCTCAAGCCCGGCGAGACCCGCAACTTCGCCATCGTCGACGCCGGCATGAACGACCTGATCCGCCCCGCCCTCTACCAGGCGTGGCAGGCGATCCTGGCGGTGGATACCCGCAAGCCGCGCGACACCGCCACCTATGACGTGGTCGGCCCGGTCTGCGAGACCGGCGACTTCCTGGGCAAGGAGCGTGTGCTCGCCATCGCCGCCGGCGACCTGCTGGCGGTGCGCTCCGCCGGCGCCTACGGCTTCGCGATGGCCTCGAACTACAACAGCCGCCCGCGCCCCGCCGAGGTGATGGTCGACGGCGACCACGCCCACCTGGTGCGCCGCCGCGAACGGCTGGAGGACCTTTGGGCCGGCGAGTCGCTGCTGCCCGACGACGAGCGGGAGGCGCGCTGATGCTGCTGCATTTCACCAAGATGCAGGGGCTGGGCAACGACTTCATGGTGGTCGACCTGGTCACCCAGCGGGCACGCCTGACCGACGACCAGATCCGCCAGCTGGCCGACCGCCGCTTCGGCATCGGCTTCGACCAGCTGCTGGTCGTGGAGCCGCCGCGGGACCCGGAGATGGATTTCCGCTATCGGATCTACAATGCGGACGGCAGCGAGGTGGAGAACTGCGGCAACGGCGCTCGCTGCTTCGCCCGCTTCGTGCGCGACCAGCGCCTGACCCACAAGCACGAGATCCATGTCGAGACCGCCGGCGGCCCGCTGACCCTGGTGGTCGAGGACGACGGCCGGGTGCGCGTCGACATGGGGGCGCCGCGCTTCGCCCCCGAGGCGCTGCCCTTCGAGGCCGCCGAGGACCGCCCGCTCCAGCCGCTGGAGGTGGACGGCGAGTGCCTCGAGGTGGGCGTGGTCTCGATGGGCAACCCCCATGCGGTGCTGCGCGTCGACGACGTCGACACGGCCCCCGTCGAGCGCCTGGGGCCGGCGCTCGAGGCCCATCCGCGCTTTCCGCGGCGGGTCAATGTAGGCTTCATGCAGGTGGTGACGCCCCACGAGATTCGCCTTCGCGTGTATGAACGCGGGAGTGGCGAGACCCTGGCCTGCGGCACCGGCGCCTGCGCCGCGGTGGCCAGCGGTATCCGCCAGGGGCTGCTGGAGAGCCCGGTCACCGTGCACCTGCGCGGCGGCGACCTTTGCATCGAGTGGGCCGGCGACGACGCCTCCCTGATCATGACCGGTCCCGCCGAGCGCGTCTTCGACGGCCGCGTCGTCCTGAACTGAGTCGCCCTGCCACCAGAGGAGAAGCTCCCATGACCCGAGCCGCCCCCGACCCGCGCAAGACCCTCGACCCCGATCGGGTGGCCCAGTGGCTGGCCTGTCACCCGGACTTCTTCGTCGGTCGCGAGGGGCTGCTGCAGCAGCTCAAGGTGCCGCACCCCGAGGCCCGCGGCGCCACCTCGCTGCTCGAGCGGCTGGTCCACGACCTGCGCTCCCGCGCCGAGCAGGCCGAATGGCGCCTGGAGCAATTGCTGGAGTCGGCCCGCCATAACGAGGGCCAGTATCGCCGCACCCGCGAGTTGGTGCTGGCGCTGCTCGAGGCCGAGGACAACGACGCCCTGGGCCAGGCGCTCGCCACCCAGCTCGCCGAGCGCTTCCATACTCCGGCGGTGGCCCTGTGGTGCCCGGCCAGCCTGACCGATGCCGAGCCCCGTCCCCCCCAGGCCCCGCGCCAGGTCCTCGACGACCATGCCGGCCAGCGCCTGGCCGCGCTGCTCGACGGCCGCACCAGCCGCTGCACCCGTCTGACGCCGACCGACTGGAAGCGCCTGCTGCCCCATGTGCCGGCGCCCGACAAGGCCGGCTCCTGCGCCCTGTCGCGGCTGACCCTGGGCGAGCCGCTGGGCTACCTGGTGCTGGCGAGTCCCGACCCGGACCACTTCCGCGCCAGCATGGATACCCTGTTCACCGAGTACGTGGGCGAGGTGGTGGCGCGGCTGCTGGTACGCCTGGCCCCGGCCGCCCCGTGACCGGACACGCGCTGGACTCCGAGGTCGAGGCCTTCCTGGCCGGGCTGGCCCGCACCGCCAGTCCGGCCACGGTGGGCGCCTACCGGCGTGACCTGGCGGCCCTGGCGGCCTTCCTCGAGGCCGAGGCCATCGACGACTGGTCAGCGCTGGATGCCGCCCTGCTGCGCCGCTTCCTGGGCAGCGAGCGCATGCGGGGCCAGGCGCCGCGCAGCCTGGCCCGGCGGCGGGCGGCCATCTCGGGCTTCGCCCGCTACCTGGTGGCGGCCGGCCGGCTCCGCCACAACCCGGTGCCCCTGGTGCGGACGCCCCGCCAGCCCCGGCACCTGCCGCGGCCCCTGGACGTGGACCAGCTGGCCCGCTTCCTCGACACGCCCCACGACGACTCGCCCCTGGCCCGACGCGACCAGGCGATGCTGGAGCTCTTCTATTCGAGCGGCCTGCGCCTGGCCGAGCTGGCGGCGCTGGACCTCGGCGACCTCCAGCCGCAGCGGGTGCGGGTGCTGGGCAAGGGCGGCAAGCCCCGCCAGGTGCCGGTGGGGCGCCGGGCGCGCCAGGCCCTGGACGCCTGGCGGGCGGTCCGCGGCCAGCTGGCCGATCGCGACACGCCGGCGCTGTTCGTCGGGGTGCGCGGGGCCCGGCTGGGCCATCGCGCCATCCAGAAGCGGCTGGCCGAACTGGCCAGGGCCCGGGGGCTGGCCGAGCACCTCCATCCGCATCGGCTGCGCCACTCCTTCGCCAGCCACCTGCTGGAGTCGAGCCAGGACCTGCGGGCCGTGCAGGAGCTGCTGGGCCATGCGGACCTCGCCACCACCCAGGTCTACACCCGCCTCGACTGGCAGCACCTGGCGGCGAGCTACGACGCGGCCCACCCCCGGGCACGACGCCGCGCCGACGATGCCGGGGAGCCGTCATGACCCTGCAGGCGATCACCTTCGACCTAGACGACACCCTGTGGGACAACCGCGGCGTGATGGCGCGCACCGAGACCGGCCACTACGCCTGGCTCGACGCGGCCCTGGACGCCTGGCTGGCGCGCCGCAGCGAAGCGCATCTCGGCCGCTTCGCCGAGCGCTTCCCCCTGGCGGCCTACCAGACTAGCCGCCGCCGCCTCGCCGAGCGATACCCGCTGCGTCGGGGTGACTTCAGCTGGCTGCGCGAACGCGCCCTCGTCGAGCTGCTGGAGGCCTTCGGGCTGCCGCGCAGTGCCGCCTGGCTGTGGGCCGCGGCGACCATGGCACGCTTCCATGCCCTGCGCCTCGAGGTCTCGCCCCACCCCGAGGTGGAGCCACTGCTCGCCGAGCTCGGCGGCCGCTACCGGCTGGGGGCCATCACCAACGGCAACCTGGCGGTGCACCGCCTGGCGCTGCACCGCCACTTCCGGGTGACCATCGCTGCCGGCGAGATCCAGGCGCCCAAGCCGGACGCCCGCCCCTTCCTCGCCGCCCTGGCGCGGCTCGCCACCCCGCCTTCCCGGGCGCTGCATGTGGGGGATTCCTGGCAGGAGGATGTGCTGCCGGCCCTGCGCCTGGGCATGCACGCGGCCTGGATCGCCGCCGACACGCCCCATGCCGGCGACCTCCCCGCGGGGGTGTTCAGGCTGCAGCACGTGCGGGAACTTCCGGCCCTGGTCCAGCGCCTGGAAGGTCCGGGCTAGGGCCGCGCTCGAACCCCTTGGGGGTCAGCCCTGCTCGGGGGCGAGCAGCCACTGGTCGAGGCGCTCGTGCACCTCCTCGATGCCCTGCTTCTTGAGGGCGGAGAAGAGCTGGATGCTCACCAGGTCCTCCCACTCGCGCAGTTGCGAGCGTACCTGCTGCAGGGCGCTCTTGGCCGCACCGCTCTTGAGCTTGTCGGCCTTGGTCAGCAGGATGTGCACCGGCATGCCCGCCTCGTCGGCCCAGCCGAGCAGGGTCTGGTCGAACTCCGTCAGCGGGTGGCGCACGTCCATCACCAGCACCAGCCCGCGCAGCGAGCCGCGACGCCGCAGGTAGTCGGAGAGGTGGCGCTGCCACTCCAGCTTGACCTGCTCGGGCACCTTGGCATAGCCGTAGCCCGGCAGGTCGACCAGCCGGTGGCCACTGTCCTCGCCCAGCAAGAAGAAATTGATCAGCTGGGTACGCCCCGGCGTCTTGGAGGTGCGGGCCAAAGCCTTCTGCCGCGTCAGGGCATTGATGGCGCTGGACTTGCCGGCATTGGAGCGGCCGGCGAAGGCCACCTCGGCCCCGTCGTCGGGTGGGCACTTCGCCAGGGTCGGGGCACTGGTAAGGAAACGGGAGGCCTGGTAGTTGAGTCGCGACATGGCGGGAAAATCCTGACGTTGATCAAGGGCACCACGGCTTGCATTCCCGCGGCTCGGGTGTTCCGTTATAATGCAGTGTCTTTGTCTGCGACCCGGGGCGCGCCAGTATACCACCGTGCTCCGGCCGTCAGCGACCGACCACAGGGCGTCGGCGACGACCGGCCAGAGGGCACCCGGCCTCGAGGATCGGGCGGCACCCGGGGTACGTACCGGCCAACAACGTAACGGGATAGTGGAACAGCGATGAGAAAGCTACTGGCAAGCCTGGCAATCACCGTGGGCGCCGTCGGCGTGGCCCATGCAGACCTTCAAGCGGATGCCGATGCGGCGGCGGGCAAGGAGAAGGCGCAGGCCTGTGCCGCCTGCCATGGCCAGGAGGGCATCAGCCCGTCCGGCGCCTTCCCCAACCTGGCCGGCCAGCAGGCCTCCTACCTGGCGAAGCAGATCATGGACATCCGCGATGGCGACCGCGAGGTCGCCCAGATGGCCGGCCAGGTGGACAACTACTCCGACCAGGATGCCTGGGACGTGGCGGTCTACTTCGCCGACCTGGACCCGGCCCTGGGACAGGCCGATGCCGACGAGGCGCTGGTCGAGCGCGGCCGTGAGCTGTACCGTGCCGGCGACATGTCCAAGGGCGTCCCCGCCTGCGCCGCCTGCCACACGCCCACCGGCGAGGGCATCGGCAGTGCCGTCTACCCGGCGCTCTCCGGCCAGCATCCCGACTATACCCTGAGCACCCTGCAGGACTTCGCCTCCGGTGCCCGCAACAACGACCCGGCCAACATGATGGGCGACATCGCCTCCAAGCTGAGCGACAGCGACATGGAAGCCGTGGCCAACTATGTGCTCGGCCTGCACTGAGGCGGGCCCGTCGCACGGTGTGCTGACACCCCGAGGGCGGCCAAAGGCCGCTCTCGGTGTCTAGGGGGAACCCCACCCTCGCGGGGGACTCAAACCCAGCGATGTGCCACACCTCGGCACCTGGATCACGATTCATTCAAGGAGAACCCCATGCTCAAGCCCCTGATGCTCGTCTTCGCCGGCCTCGCCCTGCCGGGCCTGGCCACCGCCCAGTCCCTCGTCGAGGGTGAGCACTACGAGGTGCTCGACAACCCGGTGGAGACCCAGGTCGAGGACGAGCGCATCGAGGTGACCGAGGCCTTCTGGTACGGCTGTCCCCACTGCTACAACCTGGAGGACCCGCTCAATGCCTGGGTGGCCGAGCAGCCCGAGGATGTCGCCTTCCACCGCATGCCGGCCACCATGGGCGGCGACTGGAACACCCATGCCTTCGCCTTCTATGCGGCTCAGGAGCTGGAGATCCTAGACGACCTCCATGACGACTTCTTCCATGCCATCCACGAGGAGGGGCGCAGCCTGACCGATCCCGATGCCATCGCCGAGTTCTTCAGCGACTATGGCGTCAGCGAGGAGGAAGCCAAGGAGGCGCTGGGTTCCTTCGGCGTCAAGGGCAAGGTGAACCAGGCGCATGCCCGCATGCGCCAGATGCAGCTGATGGGCGTGCCGGCGCTGATCGTCGACGGCCGCTACCTGGTCTCGCCGAGCTCGGCCGGTAGCCTCGACAACATGCCGCAGGTCGCCGGCGCCCTGGTCGAACAGGTCCGCGAGGAGCGTGCAGACTGAGATGTCCCATCTGGCCGAGGCAAGGACGCCGCTGCTCGAGGGCGGCCACCTCAAGCTGCTCACCTTCAACCTGCAGGTGGGCATCCAGACCTCGGCCTACCACCATTATCTGACCCGCAGCTGGCAGCACCTGCTGCCGCACCCCAACCGGCTGCGGCGTCTGGACATGATCGGCGAGGTGCTCGGCCGCTTCGACATCGTCGGCCTCCAGGAGGCCGACGGCGGGAGCTTCCGCTCGAGCCAGGTCAACCAGGTGGAATACCTGGCCAGCCATGCCGGCTTTCCCCACCACTTCCAGCAGCTCAACCGCAACCTGGGCCGCATCGCCCAGCACAGCAACGGGCTGCTGTCGCGACTGGCCCCGACCCGCATCGAGGAGTACCGCCTGCCCGGCACCCTGCCCGGCCGCGGCGCCATCCATGCCCGCTACGGCGAGGGCCCCGATGCCCTGCACCTGTTCGTCGCCCACCTGGCGCTGAGCCACCGGGGCCGGGTGCGCCAGCTCGACTACCTCAGCGAGATCATCCAGCCGCTGCGCCATGTGGTGGTGATGGGGGACCTCAACTGCACCCCCGATCAGCTCCACGGCCATCGGCGCTTCTGTGCCTCGCTGCCGCTGCACCCGGTGCGCCCGCCACTCAGCTACCCTTCCTGGCAGCCCCGCCGGGCCCTGGACCACATCCTGCTGTCGGAGTCCCTCCAGGCCGACGAGGTGCGGGTGCTCGACCACCTCTTCTCGGATCACCTGCCCATCGCCGTGGACGTGCGGCTACCGGAGGCCTGCCTGGAAGCCTGCCTGACCGCCACCCGGGGCGAGGCCCGACGGCGGCGGCGCTGATGGCCGCCGCGCGGGCACCGTAAAGTCAACGTTGGCTCGCGAGGCTGCTGCCGGAGCGCCGGTGTGCGACCATGAAGCCCCACCAGACGCGAAGACCGAACAGCGAGACCCACACCCATGGCCCAATCCCGCGAGCTGCCAGGTGTCATTGCCTGGCTCGACCGTGCCTCGGAATGGCTCGGCAGGAGCCTCTCCTGGCTTGTCCTGCCGATGATGCTCATCCAGTTCCTGATCGTGGTGCTGCGCTACGCCTTCAGCTTCAACAGCATCCCCATGCAGGAGTCGGTGATGTACATGCACGCCGTGGTGTTCATGCTGGCCGCAGCCTGGACCCTCAAGCATGACGGCCATGTGCGTGTGGATATCTTCTATCGCGCCATGACGCCGAAGCGCAAGGCCCTGGTCGACCTCTGCGGCACCCTCTTCCTGCTGCTGCCGGTGATGGTCTTCGTGATCCTGTCGAGCACGGGCTATGTGGGCAAGTCGTGGCGCATCCTCGAGGGCTCGCCCGATACCGGCGGCATCCCCGGCGTCTTCCTGCTCAAGACGCTGATCCCGCTCTTCGCCGGCCTGATGCTCCTGCAGGGCCTGGTGGAGGCGAGCCGCCACTACCTGGTCCTCACCGGGCGCATGGATCCCCCCGCCCATGACGACGACCCCCATGTCGAGGAGCGCCTGTGATGCTGGAGTTCATGCCGCTGGTGCTCTTCCTCGTCATCTGCCTGGTGCTGATGGCCGGTTATCCCGTTGCCCTGTCGCTGGCCGGCACCGCCCTGGCCTTCGCCGGCCTGGGCCTGGGCCTCGAGGCCCTGGGGGTCGATGCCCACTTCGACGGCGGCTACCTGGGCGCTTTCCCCAACCGCCTCTACGGCATCATGACCAACCAGACGCTGCTGGCGGTGCCGCTGTTCGTGCTGATGGGGGTGTTGCTGGAGAAGTCCAGGGTCGCCGAGAACCTGCTCGACGCCATGGCGCTGCTCTTCGGTTCGCTGCGCGGGGGGCTGGGCATCTCGGTCACCCTGGTGGGCATGCTGCTGGCCGCTTCCACCGGCATCGTCGGCGCCACCGTGGTGACCATGGGCCTGATGTCACTGCCGACCATGCTCAAGCGTGGCTACAGCATGCCGCTGGCCACCGGCACCATCTGCGCCACCGGCACCCTGGGCCAGATCATTCCGCCCTCCATCGCCCTGGTGCTGCTCGGCGACGTGCTCTCCTCCGCCTACCAGCAGGCCCAGCTCTCCATGGGCATCTTCAGCCCCAAGACGGTCTCGGTGGGCGATCTGTTCATGGGCGCCCTGGTGCCGGGACTGATCCTGGTGGTGCTCTACATCGCCTATGTCTCCGTGGTCGCCTGGCTCAGGCCGCAATCCGCCCCGCCCGCCGACCGCAGGGAACTGATGGACGAGTTGGGTCATCAAGGGGGCCTGGGGCTCTTGTTGCTCAAGGGGCTGGTCCCGCCCATCTTGCTGATCGTTGCCGTGCTGGGCTCGATCCTGGGCGGCTTCGCTACCCCCACCGAGGCAGCGGGCGTCGGTGCCTTCGGTGCAATGATCCTGGCCCTGGCCTATCGTCGCCTGGACATCCAGACTCTCAAGGAAGTGCTGCGCTCGACGACCCACGTCACCACCATGGTGTTCATGATCCTGATCGGTGCCGCGCTCTTCTCGCTGGTATTCCGTGCCTATGGCGGCGAGGAGCTGGTCACCGAACTATTCGAGAACATGCCCGGCGGCGTGTTGGGCGCGACGATCATCGTGATGCTGGTGATCTTCCTGCTCGGCTTCATCCTCGACTTCATCGAGATCACCTTCGTGGTGGTGCCCATCGTCGGGCCGATCCTGCTGGCCATGGGGCTCGACCCCATCTGGCTGGGCATCATGATCGCCATCAACCTGCAGACCTCCTTCCTGACGCCGCCCTTCGGCTTCGCGCTCTTCTACCTGCGCGGCGTGGCGCCGGACTCGGTGCCCACCTCGGCGATCTACAAGGGGGTGATCCCGTTCATCGTGCTTCAGCTCTGCATGCTGTTGGCCCTGGCCTGGTTCCCGGAACTGGCCACCTGGCTGCCGGAGCAGTTCTGACCGGTCGACAGGACAAGCAAGGGGCCCTGCCCGCACGGGCCGGTGACGCCAGGACAGTCCGTTTTCCGGCACCCCCCTCGGTGCCAGCCGGTGGCCCCCGTGGCCGCCGGACACACGCCAGCCCTCGCGAGGGCTTTCCACGACAACACCCACAATACCCAGAGGGAAAGCACATGAAACTCAGATCACTCGCCGTCGCCGTCGCCATGAGCGGTGCCGTCTCCGGCCTGATGCTGGTCTCCAGCGTCGACAACACCGCGCAGGCCCAGGAAACCTTCGAGTGGAAGATGGTCACCTCCTGGCCGAAGAACTTCCCGGGCGTCGGCCAGGGCCCCGAGCGCCTCTCCGAGCTCGTCGAGGAGATGTCCGACGGCCGCCTGACCATCGAGGTCTTCGGGGCCGGCCAGCTGGTGCCGGGCTTCGAGGTGTTCGACGCCGTTGCCGAGGGCACCGCGGAGCTCGGCCATTCCGCCTCCTACTACTGGAAGGGCAAGGCGCCGGCCGCCCAGTTCTTCGCCGCCGTGCCCTTCGGCATGAATGCCCAGGAGATGAACGCCTGGCTGCACTATGGAGGCGGCCTCGAGCTGTGGAACGAGCTCTACGACGACTTCGGCGTCGATGTGCTGGTCGCCGGCGCCTCAGGCGTGCAGATGGGCGGCTGGTACAACAAGGAGATCAACTCCGTCGACGACCTCGACGGCCTGAAGATGCGCATGCCGGGCCTGGGCGGCGAGGTGATGGAGCGCATGGGCGTGGCCATCGTCAACATGCCCGGCGGCGAGATCTTCACCTCGCTGCAGTCCGGCGCCATCGATGCCACCGAGTGGATCGGTCCCTACAACGACCTGGCCTTCGGCCTGCACCAGGCCGCCGACTACTACTACTACCCGGGCTGGCATGAGCCGACCGTGATGTTCGAGGCGATCATCAACGAGGAGGCCTATGCCTCGCTGCCCGCCGACCTGCAGGCGATCCTGCGCACCGCGGTGCGCGACATCAATGCCGATGTCCTGGACGAGTACACCGCCCGCAACAACGACGCCCTGGAGACTCTGGTCAACGAGCACGGGGTGGAGCTGCGCCGCCTGCCGGACGACGTCCTCGCCCAGGCCAAGGAGCACTCCGCCGACGTGGTCGCCGAACTCGCCGAGGACAGCGAGATGGCCCGGAAGATCCACGACTCCTACCGGGCCTTCCAGGAGAAGGTGGTCGACTACCACACCATCTCCGAGCAGGCCTACTACAACGCCCGCAACCCGGACGAGAGCACCGGCAACTGAGGTCGCTGCCTCGCCGACACAATCGCCGACACAATGGGCCGCCTTCGGGCGGCCCCCTTGCGTTGCGGCGGTGATCCAGAGCCCGGCGATCAGCGGCAGAGCGGCGCCAGCCAGGCCTGTGCAAACCACAGCACCAGGGCATAGCGCGCCGCCTTGGCCAGGGTGATCAGCAGGATGGCGCGCCACCACGGCAGGCGCAGGACGCCGGCCAGCACGGTGAGCGGGTCGCCGACCACCGGCGCCCAGGAGGCCAGCAGGCTCCACTCCCCGAAACGCAGGTACCAGCGTTCGGCCCGTTCCAGCCCCTGCCGGGACACCGGGAACCAGCGGCGCCCCTGGAAGTGCCGCGCGTAGCGCCCCAGTGCCACGTTGACCAGGCTGCCCAGGCTGTTGCCGAGGGTGGCCACCGCCCACAGCAGCAGGGCCGGCTCGCCGGTGCACCATAGCCGCGCCAGCCACACCTCGGAGCCACCGGGCAGCAGGGTGGCGCTGGCCAGCGCCACCAGGAACAGGGTCAGCATGGCACCGCCCCCTCTCCCTGCAGTAGGCTATTGGCCCCCTTCGATCGCAATGACGTGACGCCGATGGCCGCCTCCCGCTCCATACCCAACACCCTGACCATCGCCGGCTCCGACCCCAGTGGCGGTGCCGGCATCCAGGCCGACCTCAAGACCCTCTCGGCCCTGGGCACCTATGCTACCAGCGTGATCACCGCCCTGACCGCCCAGAACACCCGCGGCGTCACCGGGGTTCACCCGGTGCCCGCCGGCTTCATCGCCGCCCAGCTCGAGACGCTGCTCGATGACATCGCCATCGACGCCGTGAAGATCGGGATGGTGGCCAGCCACGAGGTGGCCGAGGTGATCCGCGAGGGCCTGGCCTCCCGGCGGCCGGGCTGGATCGTGCTCGACCCGGTGATGGTGGCCAAGAGCGGCGACATCCTGGTCGACGATGCCGGCATCGCGGCGGTCCGCGAGTGCCTGGTGCCCCTGGCCGACCTGGTCACCCCCAACCTGCCGGAGGCCGCGGTGCTGCTGGACTGCCCGGTACCGCAGGATCGCGCCGGCATGGAGGCGCTGGCCCCCGGCCTGCGCGCCCTGGGGGCCGGTGCCGTGCTGCTCAAGGGCGGCCACCTGCGTGGCGAGCGCTGCCCCGACCTGCTGATCGAGGGTGACACCCTGCACTGGCTGGAAGGGACACGCATCACTACCGGTAACCTGCACGGCACCGGCTGCACCCTCTCCTCGGCGATCACCGCCCGCCTGGCGCTTGGCGACGCCCCCCGCGACGCGGTGGCCGCCGCCAAGGCCTGGCTGTCGCGGGCACTCGAGGAGAGCCACCGGCTTGACGTGGGTCAGGGGCACGGTCCGGTGCACCACTTCCACGCCTGGTGGTAGCCCGCCGGGCTTGCGCGCTCCCCCCCTGCCGCCCATGCTGAAAACTGTGCCGTGGGGATCAACCTTCCCGGGAGGGAGCCATCATGAGCCAGACCCTGCTGTTCGCCAGCGACCTCTCCGCCGAGAACCGGGCCGCCTTCGCCCGCGCCATACGCCTGGCGGTGGAGAGCGGCGCCCGCCTCGATGTCATCCATGTGCTCGACCCCTACCTGCCGCGACGGGTCCTGCATGACCTGGAGGCGGCCGTGGTGGAGGACATCCGCGCCACCCTGGTCGACATCCGCGAGGACTATGCGCTGCCCGAGCCCCAGTGCCTGATCCAGACCATGGCCGGTGCGCCCTATGCCGAGATCATCCGCGAGGCCCATGAGCGCGAGGCGGACATGATCATCCTCGGTGCCCATCGCAAGCGCGGCCAGCCCGACCTGGTCGCCGGCACTACCCTGGCCCGGGTGCTGCGCAGTGCGCCCTGCCCGGTGCTCTCGGTCAGCCACCTGGCCACCCAGGAGTGGCAGGACATCCTGGTGCCGGTGGACTTCTCGCTGACCTCGCGGCACACCCTGCGCGAGACCCTCAAGCGCTTCCCCGGCGCCCGGCTGACCCTGCTCCATGCCTGGGACATCCCGGGCGAGCGGGAACTGGGCTCCGACAGCGACTATGCCCGCTGGCGCGACCGTGAGGTGGAACGCCTGCGCACCCAGCTCGAACGCGAGACCGAGCAGCTGATGAGCGAGCTCGACGACGTCCCGGAGCTCGAGCTGGTGCTGGAGCAGGGCGAGCCTCTCGAGGTCCTGTTGACCCGCCTGCGCCGCCAGCCACCGGACCTGCTCGCGCTGGGCAGCCGCGGTCAGCTGGGTCGCCACAGCCAGATCACCGAACGCCTGCTCTCCGAGCCCCACTGCGACATCATGCTGTGCCGCGCCTGGTAGGGAGTGCCCTATAGCTATACAGAACCTTTACGAAGGGATATTGTCCGTACAGGACCATTCCCTGTCGCGAGAGGTTTACCATGTCCCTGCCCTGCACCCGAAGCGCCCTTCTGCTGGCGACCCTGACCCTCGCCACCACGGCGACGGCCGAGACGGTGGAGATAAAGGGCGCTCGCTTCCCGGCCGCCCTCGAGACCGAGGATCGCCGCTACGAGCGGATCGGCCACGGCCTCTTCCGTTACATGATCTGGGACGCCTATGCCGGCGCCTACTACCAGGCCCAGGGTTTTCCGCGCCCGGCCCCCCAGTCCGATGTGCCCCGCCGCCTCGAGCTCGAGTACTTCCACGCCATCGAGGCCGAGGAGTTCGCCGAGGCGACCCGGAAGAGCGTGCGCGAGGCCCTCGACGACGCCACCTATGCCGAGCTGGCATCGCCGCTCGAGGCCTTCAACGAGCGCTATCGCGACGTCGCGCCCGGCGACCGCTACGCGCTGGGCTGGGACGGTGACCGGCTGACCCTGGCCCTGAACGGCGAGACCCTCTTCGAGGGCAACGACCCGGCGCTCGCCAACGCCCTGTTCGGCATCTGGCTGGGCGAGGACCCGCTGGGCGAGGCGTTTCGCGACGACCTGCTGGGGCGCTGAGGCGGCGACATGCTAGGCTTGGCGGTCCGAAACGGCAGCCAAGGAGACTCCGCCCGATGAAGGCCCTGATCCAGCGCGTGAAACGTGCAAGCGTCGAGGTGGACGATCGCGAGGTGGGCGCCATCGGCACGGGCCTGCTGGCCCTGGTGGGCGTCGAGAAGGGTGACGACGAGGCGACGGCCGACCGGCTGCTGCACAAGCTGCTGCACTATCGGGTCTTTCCCGACACGGCGGGCAGGATGAACCGCAACCTGCAGCAGGCCGAGGGCGGCCTGCTGCTGGTCTCCCAGTTCACCCTGGCCGCCGACACCCGCAAGGGGCTGAGGCCCAGCTTCTCCAGCGCCGCGCCACCCGCCGAGGGCGACCGCCTCTTCCACTACCTGCTCGGGCGCGCCCATGACGCCTGGCCGAGGGTCGCCAGCGGCGAGTTCGCCGCCGACATGCAGGTCTCGCTGGTCAACGACGGGCCGGTGACCTTCCTGCTGGAGAGCTAGCCGCTGAGCTCGGCCTCCATGGCCTCCAGCGCTTCCTCGGCCTCCAGCCAGGCCTGTTCCAGGGCTTCCAGACGCGACTTGAGCTCGCCCTGACGACCGAGGCGTTCGGTGAGCTCCTCCTTGCGCGCGGGGTCGGTATAGAGCGCAGCGTCGCCCAGCGCCTCCTCCACGGTGGCGAGTTCCGCCTGGACCTTCTCCATGGCCTGCTCGGCGCGGTCCCGCTGCTTCTTCAGGGGCCGCAGCTTCTCGCGCAGCTCGGCGGCGGCGCGACGGGCCGTCTTGCGATCCTCCCTGGGCACGTCAGCCTCGGCCTGGCGGTCGGCCTTGTCGGCCCGGGCCTCGCGGCGCTCGCCCTCCAGCCGCGCCTTGAGCCAGGCCCGATAGTCCTCCAGGTCGCCATCGAAAGGCTCGACGCGATGGTCGGCCACCCGCCAGAACTCGTCCACGGTGGCGCGCAGCAGGTGGCGGTCGTGGGAGACGATGATCACCGTACCCTCGAAGCTCGCCAGCGCCTCGGTGAGCGCCTCGCGCATCTCCAGGTCCAGGTGGTTGGTGGGCTCGTCCAGCAGCAGCAGGTTGGGCTTCTGCCAGGCGACCAGCGCCAGGGCGAGACGCGCCTTCTCGCCGCCGGAGAAGCGCCCCACCTCGGCGAAGACATCGTCACCGTGGAAACCGAAGCCGCCCAGGAACTTGCGGATGTCCAGGTCGGCGGCCGTGGGCGAGAGGCGCTGCACGTGCATGAAGGGGGTGGCGGCCAGGTCCAGCCCCTCCAGCTGGTGCTGGGCGAAGTAGCCGATCGCCAGGTGCTCGCCGGCCACCCGCCTGCCGGACAGCAGTGGCAGGTCGCCGGTCAGCGACTTGATCAGCGTCGACTTGCCGGCCCCGTTGGGGCCCAGCAGGCCGATGCGCTGGCCGGGCAGCAGGGTCAGCTTGACGCCATCGAGCTGCACCGCCTCCTGGCCGGCTACGTCGCGGTAGCCCAGGCGCGCCTCGTCGAGCACCAGCAGCGGGTGGGAGACCTTGTCGGCGGCGGGAATGGTGAAGTGGAAGGGCGAGTCGGCGTGGGCCACGGCGATATCCCCCATGCGCTCGAGGGTCTTGAGTCGGCTCTGGGCGGCGCGGGCCTTGTTGGCCTGGTAGCGGAAGCGGGCCACGAAGCGCTCGATCTCCTCGCGGCGCGCCTGCTGCTTGGCGGCCTCGGCCTGCTGCAGGGCCAGCTTCTCGGCCCGGGTGCGCTCGAAGGTGGAGTAGTTGCCGCGATAGAGCACCAGGCTGCGGCGATCGAAGTGCACGATGTGGTCGCACACCGCATCGAGGAAGTCGCGGTCGTGGGAGATCAGCAGCAGGGTGCCGGGATAGCGGGTGAGCCACTGCTCGAGCCACAGCAGGGCATCCAGGTCCAGGTGGTTGGTGGGCTCATCCAGCAGCAGCAGGTCGGAGGGCTTGAACAGGGTACGCGCCAGGTTGACGCGCATCCGCCAGCCACCTGAGAACGCGGCCAGCGGCCGCTCCAGGTCGGCCTGGACGAAGCCCAGCCCGACCAGCAGCTGGGCCGCCCGGGACGGGGCGCTGTAGCCGTCCAGCGCCTCGATGGCGCCATGCAGCTCCGCCTCGCGATGGGCGTCGCCCTGTTTGCGGGCGGCCTCGAGGGCCTGTTCGGTCTGGCGCAGTTCGCGGTCGCCGTCCAGCACATAGTCGACGATCGAGCGTTCCAGCGCCTCCACCTCCTGGTCCATATGGGCGATGCGCTGGCCGCCGCTCATCTCCACCTCCCCCTTGTCCGGGGAGAGTTCGCCGAGCAGCAGCTTGAACAGGCTCGACTTTCCCGCCCCGTTGGGCCCGACGATGCCCGCCTTGTGGCCGGCGTGCAGGGTCAGGTCGGCCCCCTCGAGCAGGGTCTGGGTGCCGCGTTGCAGGGAAACTTGGCGCAGTGCGATCATGCAGGCTCCACTCGGCAGTCCGTGAGGCTGCCGCCCATCGGGACGACAGCCGTGTCATGACCCACGATTCTACCCAATTGCCGTCCGCTCTGCGGGCCCGGCTGCGTGACGCTCCCCTGTGGGAGTTCGCCCTCGCCCTCTACGGGCGCGACGGCGTCGAGGCGGCCTGCCTGATGCTCCAGGACGAGGCCGGAATCGATGTCTGCGAGCTGCTCTGGCACTGCTGGCTGCATCATCACGGGCTGGCGTGCGACGCATGCCTCGACCCGGTCCGCCGCTGGCAGCGCCAGGTCACCGCCCCCCTGCGCCGGCTGCGCCGGGAGTTGAAGCCCGAGGCCAGTCGGCACGCGTCCGTGGCCGCCCTGCGCCGGACGCTCCAGCAGGCCGAGCTTCAGGCGGAGCGGGAGGCCCTGTCGCGCCTGGAGCGGCTGGCGCTCGAGGACGAGCGGCTATCTGCCCTGCCGAGCTCCTCTACTTGCCTCGCGGAACGCCTCGCCATGCGCCTGCAAGTGCAGAAAAAACCTCATCTTAGCGCCCTGAAAACCCTGGAAAGCCAGCTTGACCCCTCATGACGGCCACGCTAGCCTGAAATTAGCCGAGTGAATGTCATGTTCACCTGTCACCTGTCGATGGCCGCATCCTCCATCACGGGACAAACCTGCAGAGGGACCACAAGAATGAAGTCACACAAGCTGTTGACTGGCGCCGGTATCGGCGCACTGATGTTCGGCATGTCCACCGCTGCTTTCGCCGACAACTGGCGCTATGCCCACGAGGAGTACGAGGGCGACGTCCAGGACGTCTTCGCCCAGGAATTCAAGCGCTACGTGGAGGAAAACTCCGACCACAGCGTCCAGGTCTACCGCTTCGGTGAGCTCGGCGAGTCCGACGACATCATGGAGCAGACCCAGAACGGCATCCTGCAGTTCGTCAACCAGTCGCCCGGCTTTACCGGCTCGCTGATTCCCGAGGCACAGATCTTCTTCATCCCCTATCTGATGCCCACCGACATGGAGCAGGTGCTCGAGTTCTTCGACGAGAGCAAGGCCATCAACGAGATGTTCCCGGAGCTCTATGCCGAGCAGGGCCTGGAGCTGCTCCAGATGTATCCGGAAGGCGAGATGGTGGTCACTGCCGACGAGCCGATCACCTCGCCGGAGGACTTCGAGAACAAGAAGATCCGCACCATGACCAACCCGCTGCTGGCGGAGACCTACAACGCCTTCGGCGCGACGCCCACCCCCCTGCCCTGGGGCGAGGTCTATGGCGGCCTGCAGACCGGCATCATCGACGGCCAGGAGAACCCGATCTTCTGGATCGAGTCCGGCGGCCTCTACGAGGTCTCCCCGCACCTGACCTTCACCAGCCATGGCTGGTTCACCACCGCGATGATGGCCAACCAGGACTTCTTCGAGGGCCTCTCCGACGAGGACAAGGAATTGGTGCGTGAGGCCTCCGAGGCGGCCTACGATCACACCATCGATCACATCCAGGGCCTGGCCGAGGAGTCGCTGGCCAAGATCCAGGAGGCCTCCGACGAGGTCACCGTGACTCGCCTTGACGATGAGCAGATCCAGGTCTTCAAGGAGCGCGCGCCCCAAGTCGAGGAAGAGTTCATCGAGATGACCGGCGAGCGCGGCAAGGAGCTGCTCGAGCAGTTCAAGGCCGACCTCGATGCCGTGACCGAAGACGCGGAGTAATCCCCGCCGGCTTCGACCTTGAAGGGGGGTGGCCTGCCCGGGCCACCCCCCTGTTGTTTCTGGGCATGAGGTTTCCGGGCATCAGGTTTCCATACATGGCAGCGTGCACCCAGCGTTGATGTCGGCGGCCACCGGTCCCCGTCGCCACGCGTATGCTGGCCATAAGGGAATCCTGATTTTCCCGCATCGCAGCCGATAGGGGAGTACGGACATGACCGACGAAGAGTCCGAAAAGCACTATCGCTCGGGTCTACCGGGCATTCTGGGTACCATCGATACCTTCATCAGCAAGCTCGAGGCGGTGATCCTGGCGCTCGGCGTGCTGCTGATGGCCTTCAACACCATCGCCAACGTCATCGCCCGCTTCGTGTTCGGCAACAGCATCTTCTTTTCCGGCGAGATCAACCGCATCCTGATCATCATGATCACCTTCGCCGGGGTCGGCTACGCGGCCCGTCACGGCCGCCATATTCGCATGTCGGCGATCTATGACGCCCTGCCGGTGGGTGGCCGCCGGGCGTTGATGATCTTCATCTCTCTGGTCACCTCGCTGGTGATGTTCTTCCTGCTCTACTACTCGATCGTCTATGTTCTGGACCTGCACTCCAAGGGCAGGATCCTGCCGGCGCTGGGCTTCCCGATCTGGATCATCTACGTCTGGGTACCCCTGGGCTTCCTGATCACCGGGATCCAGTACCTGCTCACCGCGATCAAGAACCTGACGTCACGGGACGTCTACCTGTCGACCGGCGTGCTCGACGGCTACAAGGACACGGAAACGGAAGTCTGACGCAGGGCAGAACGCCCGGGGGAACGCACGATGACGACAATAATGGTTACCACCATGATCGCCCTGCTGCTGCTGGGCTTTCCCATGATGATCCCGCTGATCACCGCGGCGGTCATCGGTTTCTACATGATGTTCAACGGCCTGGGCCAGATGGACACGCTCATCCAGCAGATGATGGCCGGCATCCGCCCCGCCTCGTTGATCGCGGTACCGATGTTCATCCTCGCCGCGGACATCATGACGCGAGGCCAGTCGGCCGAGCGGCTGATCAACATGGTGATGTCCTTCATCGGCCACGTGAAGGGCGGCCTGGCGGTCTCCACGGCGGCCTCCTGCACCCTGTTCGGCGCGGTGTCGGGCTCCACCCAGGCCACGGTAGTAGCCGTGGGTTCACCGCTGCGACCCAAGCTGCTCAAGGCCGGCTACTCGGACTCCTTCACGCTGGCGCTGATCATCAACGCCAGCGATATCGCCTTCCTGATCCCGCCCAGCATCGGCATGATCATCTACGGGGTCATCTCGGGGACCTCCATCGCCGAACTGTTCATCGCCGGCATCGGGCCCGGGCTGATGATCCTGCTGATGTTCTCGATCTACTGCGTGATCTACGCCATCGTGCGCAAGGTGCCCACCGAGCCCAAGTCGAACTGGGGAGAGCGTTTCACCGCGGTTCGCCTGGCCCTGTGGCCGCTGGGCTTCCCGGTGATCATCGTCGGCGGCATCTACGGCGGCATCTTCAGCCCCACCGAGGCGGCCGCGGCCTGTGTGCTCTACGCCATCTTCCTGGAGTTCCTGATCTTCCGGTCGCTGAAGGTCAATGACATCTATGCCATCGCCAAGTCCACCGGCCTGATCACCGCCGTGGTGTTCATCCTGGTAGCGGTGGGCAATGGCTTCTCCTGGATCATCTCCTTCGCCCAGATCCCCCAGGAGATCCTGGCGGCAGCGGGCATCAACGAGGCCGGCCCCACGGGCGTGCTGATCGCCATCTGCGTCGCCTTCTTCGTGGCCTGCATGTTCGTCGACCCCATCGTGGTGATCCTGGTGCTGACGCCGATCTTCGCCCCGGCCGTGGCGGCCACCGGGCTCGACCCGGTGCTGGTGGGCATCCTGATCACCCTGCAGGTGGCCATCGGCTCGGCGACGCCGCCCTTCGGGTGCGACATCTTCACCGCCATCGCCATCTTCAAGCGCCCCTACCTGGACGTGATCAAGGGCACCCCGCCCTTCGTGTTCATCCTGATCCTGGCCGCGGCCCTGCTGATCATGTTCCCGCAGATCGCCCTGTTCCTGCGTGACCTGGCGTTCGCCTGACCCCAAGGAGTAACGACCATGTTCAATCGGATACTGGTCCCGGTGGATGGCTCCAAGGGCGCCCTAAAGGCGCTGGAGAAAGGCGCCGGCCTGCAGTTGCTGACCGGGGCGGAGCTCTACATCCTGTGCGTCTTCAAGCACCACAGCCTGCTCGAGGCCTCGCTCTCCATGGTACGCCCCGACAAGCTGGAGATCCCGGATGATGCCCTCAAGGAGTACGCCACCGAGATCGCGGTCCACGCCAAGTCCCATGCCGTGGAACTCGGGGTGCCGGCCGAGAGGGTACGCGCCTTCGTCAAGGGGGGCCGGCCATCGCGCACCATCGTGCGCTTCGCCCGCAAGCGCGAGTGCGACCTGATCGTGATCGGCTCCCAGGGCACCAACGGCGACAAGAGCCTGCTGCTGGGCAGCGTCGCCCAGCGGGTGGCCGGCTCCGCCCACTGCCCGACCCTGATCGTCTGACCCTCACGCACGTCTCTCGCCGGGCCGGTTTCCCCCGCATGCCATGCGGGTGCGGAACCGGTCCGGCACTGTTAGAGTCCCATGCATTCCATGCATTCCCTTACATCCACCCGAGGCGCGTGCGCGCCAACGTACAAGGTTCCTTCATGAAGACACTGCTGACCTCCGCTTCCCTGGCGGCCCTGCTGGCCGCCACTCCCCTGGCACTGGCCGCCACCCCGGAGACCGACGACGAGAAGCTGGGCTACAGCCTCGGCGTGACCCTGGGCCAGAGCATCCAGCAGGACGTCGAGGACCTGGACATCGACGCCTTCACCCAGGCCATCCGTGACGTCTTCGACGGCGGCGAACTGGAAATGAGCGACGAGGAGATGGCCGAGGCCCTGACGACGTTCCAGCAGGAGGCCATGGCCGCCCGCGAGGCCGAGGCCGAACAGCAGTCCGCGGCCAACCGCGCCGAGGGCGAGGCCTACCTGGCCGAGAACGCCGAACAGGACGGGGTGACGGTCACCGACTCTGGCCTGCAGTATCGCGAGCTGGAGTCCGGTGAGGGTGCGACCCCCGCCGCCGACGACACCGTCGAGGTCCACTACGAGGGCACCCTGATCGACGGCACCGTCTTCGACAGCTCCTATGAGCGCGGCGAGCCGGTGAGCTTCCAGGTCGGCCAGGTCATCGAGGGCTGGCAGGAAGCCCTCCAGCTGATGAGCGTGGGCGACACCTGGGAGGTGGTGATTCCCTCCGACCTCGCCTACGGCGACCAGGGACAGGGTCCCATCGGCCCCCACGAGACGCTGATCTTCAAGGTCGAGCTGCTCGACGTGGCCGGTGAATGATCCGGTCGCGATGAACGCCCTCCGTTGCCTGGCCGCCGCCGGCCTCTGCCTGGGGCTGGTCACCCCGCTGCTCGCCCAGGAACCGCCGGCACAGCTGCCGCGCTTCGGCGTCGACCAGGACGGGGCCAGCGTGCTCGGTGTCTCTTCGGGGGGGTATATGGCCACCCAGTTGGCGGTGGCGTGGCCCGAGCGTTTCGCCGGGCTGGGCGTCGCCGCCGCCGGCCCCTGGGCCTGTGCCCGCGGCTCCCTGGGTCTGGCCCTGGGCCAGTGCATGACGACCCGGCGAGGCATGCCGGACCCGGCGGAGCTGCAGACCCGCTACCGGGAGTACCGCCAGCGCGAGCTGGTCGGCGACCCCGAGGCCCTGTCCGAGCTGCGGGTCTTCATCTGGCATGGCGCGGAGGACGAGACCGTGGTCCCGTCACTGGGTCGCGCCCTGGCCGAGCAGTTCCGCGACTGGCTGGCCTCCCCCGATGACCAGCTGGTGTTCATGGAGAGCGAGGAAGCCGGCCACGGCTGGCCGCTGGCAGCGCGCCCGGGCACGCCCGTGGACGCGCTGGCGGACTGCCGAAGCGGGGGCGGAACCCACCTGCTGGCCTGCGACCTGGACATCGCCGGTGAGATGCTGGACTGGCTGCACGGCGACCAGGTGCCCCCCGAGCCAGGCAAGCCCAAGGGCGAGCTCGTGCGCTTCGACCAGTCGGATTTCGACGCTCGAGGGCTGGGTGACACCGGCTACCTGTTCGTGCCGGCGGGCTGCGAGGACGGCGGCTGTGAGCTGACCATGGCGCTGCATGGCTGTGCCATGGATGTCGAGCAGATCGACCAGGCCTTCGTTCGCTACAGTGGCCTCAACGAGTGGGCCGCCACCAATCGACGGGTGGTGCTCTACCCCCAGGCGGAAACCAGCCTGCCCAATCCCCAGGGGTGCTGGGACTGGTGGGGCTTTGCCGAGAGCACCTGGCAGCTCGACCCCCTGCATGACAGCCGTCAGGGTTC
The DNA here is from genome assembly GCF_030010555.1 of Halomonas rhizosphaerae. GTDB lineage: Bacteria > Pseudomonadota > Gammaproteobacteria > Pseudomonadales > Halomonadaceae > Halomonas > Halomonas rhizosphaerae. The sequence goes on along the minus strand of NZ_JASCQP010000009.1, from coordinate 32,060 downwards.
CCAGACGGGCGCGCTGATGGCCATGGTCGAGCGACTGCAGCAGTCACCCGACGAGAAGTGAGACGGCCATTCCCGTGGCGGCACGTCAGCCCTCGGCCAGCGCCTTCTCCAGGGCGGCCTGCAGCGGGCCGGAGGTGGGGGAGTGCAGCACCCGGCGGTGAATCTCGCCGTCGCGGTCCACCAGGAACAGCGAGGCGCTGTGGTCGATGGTGTAGTCCATGGCCGAGTCCGGAGTCTCCACCTTGCGCCAGATCACGCCGTAGCGCTCGGCCAGTTCCTCGAGCGCTTCCTGGCTGCCGGTGGCGCCGATGAACTCCTCCCCGAAGAAGGCCAGGTACTCCTCGAGCCGAGCCAGGGTGTCCCGCTCGGGGTCCACCGAGACCATCAGCGGGACCACCCGGCGCCGCTGTTCGGGGTCGAGACGCCCCATCACCTGACGCACCACGGCGAGGCTCATCGGGCAGACATCCGGGCACCAGGTGTAGCCGAAGAAGACCACCGCCAGCTGGTCATCATCGAGCTGGCTGAGCGAGAACTCGCCCTCGGTCGACGGCAGCTCGATCGGCCCCCCCTGGGGTTCGCCGTTCGCCGGGCCCCTCAGCTGCTGCTGGTAGAGAACGAGGCCAACCGCGACCACCACCAGTATCGCGCCCAGCCCCAGCCAGATGCCTCGCCGCTTCATGATCACCGCCTCGTCACTTCGAAGTCGAACCAGCTTCCCAGACGCCCCTGCGGCGTGTCCACTACCACCTTCGCGCGCCAGGGCATGACCGCCTCGGTACAGATCGCCACCTGCCCCTCCCCGCGGAAGACGCCGCCCCCCATGGCCTCGAGGGGGAAGCGGTGCAGCCCCATGTCCATGTCGCGGCCGACGAAGTCGACGCGGGCGGACTCGGCCGGCATGCCGGTCAGTCGCACCTCCAGCGGCAGGCGCTCCAGGGCCCGGATGGGACCGTCCGACTCGACCGCCAGGCGCAGTGCGATGCCCTGCCCCAGGTTCACCGTGCAGGGGGCCGCATGGAGATTGCAGCGGTCCGCCGCCGGCGGAGACCAGTGCACGCCGGCCTCGTCGCGCAGGCTGTAGCGGGTCAGGTACCAGAGCGCCACGGCGAGGGTCAGCAGGGTGAGAATGATCAGCAGGCGCAGCAGCGGGGGCCGAGCCGCGCCGGTCGACGACAGGATGCGCTGTGGCATGGCGGAGAACAGGGCCTCCATCGGTGGCAGGATGACGGTAAGCTTATCAGCATTTGCCTGCGGCGAAGTGCGCAAGGATGTCGCAGGGGAGACCATCGGGAGGGAGGTGTCATGGAAGGCGTGGGCAATGCACTGGGGCCGCTGTTCCTGCTGATCCTGCTGGGCGCCGGGCTCGGCTGGTGGCGCCAGCCGGGCGGCGACTTCTGGCCGCGCATGGAACGGCTGATCTACTTCCTGCTGTTCCCCGCCATGCTGGTCTCGACCCTGGCCACCGCGGACGTCGGCCAGGTGCCGGTCGCCCGGCTGGCCGTGGCCCTGCTCGGCGCCATGGGCCTGTTCGGCCTGCTGCTGTGGGGGCTGCGAGACCGGCTGCGACTCGATGCCCCCGCCTTCACCTCGGCCTTCCAGGGCGCGCTGCGCTTCAACACCTATGTCGGCGTGGCCGGGGCCGCCGCCCTGCACGGCAGTGCCGGGGCCACGGTGGCGGCGGTCGCGGTGGCGCTGATGGTGCCGGTGGTCAACGTGCTCTGCGTGGCCAGCTTCATCGCTGCCGGCACCCTGGGCTCGGCGAGCCTGGGCAGGAGCCTCGCCGCCCTGACCCGCAACCCGCTGATCCTGGCCTGCCTGACCGGCATCGCCCTCAACCTGAGCGGGATCGGCCTGCCCGGCTGGAGCCAGCCCGGCATGGAGCTGCTGGGTCGTGCCGCCCTGCCGCTGGGCCTGGTGGCGGTGGGCGTGGCGCTGCGCCCCGCCGCCCTGCTGAGACTCGACCGCGGGGTCTGGGCCGCCAACCTGGTCAAGCTGGGACTGATGCCGGCCCTGGTGCTCGCCCTGGTCCTGCTGCTGGGCCTCGATCCGGTGACCCGCGACATTGCCCTGCTCTTCGCCGCCCTGCCCACCGCCACCTCGGCCTATATCCTGGCCCGCCAGCTGGGCGGGGACGCCGAGCTGATGGCGGCCCTGATCACCGGCCAGACGCTGCTGGCCATGGTGACCCTGCCGCTCTGGCTGCGCTTTGCCGGCTGAAGAAACGCTGCTAACGAAAAGCGTTCGCATTTGTATTGACAGCGCAAACGAGAATGGTTACGCTTAAATCGTGGCGTTGATGAGGCGCCACACCGGGCAGGAACCCGCCAGTTTCCTGCCCTGGTTTCTCCCTCTCATTGCTAGTCACGGTCCCTTTGCCGCCCCTCCCGGGGCGGCTTTCTTTTGTCCGGACGACGGCGCCCGGCGCCTGACACGGATTCCGGGGGCGCCGAACGAGAACAGCAGGGCGGAGGTCAGTCGACCCGCTTGAAGATCAGGTCCCAGACGCCGTGGCCCAGCTTCTCGCCACGCGCCTCGAACTTGGTCAGCGGGCGAAACTCGGGGCGTGGCACATAGGGGGCCGTCTCGGTGCCGGCGGTGTTGGCAATGCCGGGGGCGGCGTCCATCACCTCGGCCATCCACTCGGCATAGGCCTGCCAGTCGGTGGCCATGTGCAGGGTGCCACCGAGCTTGAGGCGGGTGCGCACCAGCTCGACGAAGGCCGGCTGCACGATGCGGCGCTTGTGGTGCTTCTTCTTCGGCCAGGGGTCGGGGAAGAACAGCTGCAGGGTATCGAGGCTCGCCTCGGGCAGGCACTGCTCGAGCACCGCCAGGGCATCCTCGCGGTAGACGCGCAGGTTGGTCAGGCCACGCTTGTCGGCCTCGTCGAGCAGCTTGCCGACCCCCGGCGCATGCACCTCGATGCCGATGAAGTCGGTGTCCGGGTGGCGCTCGGCCTGCTCGACCAGGGAGGCCCCCATGCCGAAGCCGACCTCCAGCACCCGGGGCGCCTGCCGTCCGAACAGGGCATCGAGGTCCTGGCGGCCATCGGCGAGGGAGAGCCCCAGGCGCGGCCAGACCTCCTCGAGCCCCCGGGTCTGGGCCTGGGTCATGCGGCCGGCGCGCAGCACGTAGCTCTTGATGCCGCGGCGGTGCAGCGGGGCGTCCGGCCTCTCGGGGCCGGTCATCTTGTCGTCGTGTCGCGGGTCGGTCATGGCGCGGGAGCTCTTGTCGGGAGAAACGCTTGCCTGGAAGCAACTGGGGGCGCGTATTGTAGCGGCTCAGGACGCCGCCGGGTACGGTAGGCAGTCCAAGCTAACGTGACACCCGAGGCTGATCCGGCGCCTCTCGCGAATCCGCGCAACCATAACGGTCAGTCAAGACAAGGAGGGTCAGAATGCAGGACAGGGGATGGTGGCTGGGCACGGCGCTCTCCGGCGCCCTGATGGTGATCGCCGGCGCCTTCGGCGCCCACGCGCTGGAGAGCCAGCTGGCCCCGCGGCTGGCGGCGGCCTTCGAGACCGGGGTGCGCTACCAGGCCTGGCATACCCTGGCGCTGCTGGCGTTGCTGGCCTGGCGGGCATCGCGACCCCAGGCGGGCCAGCGGCTGGCCATGGGGCTCTGGGCAGCCGGCATGGCGCTCTTCTCGGGCTCGCTCTACGCCATGGCGCTGACGAGCCTTGGTGGCCTGGGCATGGTCACCCCGGTGGGCGGTGTGCTGATGATCGGCGGCTGGCTGGCGCTGGCCGTGGCGGTGCTGCGTGCCCGGCCAACGGGTCAGTCGCCGTCCGGCAGCGCATAGGTCGCGGTGACCAGGGCCACCGGCCGCTCGTCGCCGTCGGAGAAGAGCTGCACCTCCCCCACCGCAAGGCGGCGCCCCAGCTTGAGGATCCGGGCGTTGGCGATGATGTCGCGATCGCCCCGGGGCCGGCGCAGGAAGCGGCAGTGCAGGTCGCTGGTCACGGCCATGGGCTCGGGGCCGATCTGGGCCAGTATCGCCACGTAGAGGCAGACGTCGGCCAGCCCCATCAGGGTGGGGCCGGAGACGCTGGCCCCGGGCCGCAGGTGCTCGTCGTCGATGGCCAGGCTCATGGTCGCGCGCATCTCGTCAACGCCCTCGATGGTCCCCATCCGCTGGGGAAAGATCTCGTCGAGAAAGTCCTCGATGGCGGCGGCGGTCATCACGGTCATCGGCAGGCTCCTTGCGGTGGTGGTGGCGAGGCAGGCCCCACGATAGCCGAGCCCGCCCCTGGCCGACAGTCGCCGAACGTCGAGCGCTTCAACGCCGGCCCCATCATGGAAACGCCCCCGCGGCCGATACCGCGGGGGCGTTCTGTACCGGGGCTCGGCGCTGGCCGGCGCCCCATTCGTCGATGGCGTTACTTGGCCTTGTGCACGGCGCGCCAGTGGTGCAGCAGCGGCTCGGTATAGCCGGCGGGCTGCTCGCGGCCCTTGAAGATCAGGTCGCTGGCGGCCTGGAAGGCAGTCGAGGCGGCGAAGTCGGCGCTCATCGGCGTGTACGCCGGGTCACCGGCGTTCTGCTGATCGACCACCTTGGCCATGCGCTCCAGGGTCTCCTGGACCCGGGGGGCATCGACCACGCCGTGGTGCAGCCAGTTGGCGATGTGCTGGCTGGAGATCCGCAGGGTGGCGCGGTCTTCCATCAGGCCCACGTCATGGATGTCCGGCACCTTGGAGCAGCCCACGCCGTGCTCGACCCAGCGCACCACGTAGCCGAGGATGCCCTGGCAGTTGTTGTCCAGTTCCTGCTGGAGCTCCTCGTCGCTCCACTGCGGTGACTCGGCGACCGGCACGGTGAGCAGGTCATTCAGGAAGTCCACCTCGCCCTGGCCTTCCATCTCGCGCTGCAGGGCCGCCACGTCCACCTGATGGTAGTGCAGGGCATGCAGGGTGGCGGCGGTGGGCGACGGCACCCAGGCGGTGTTGGCCCCGGCCTTGGGATGGCCGACCTTCTGCTCGAGCATGGCGGCCATCAGGTCCGGCATGGCCCACATGCCCTTGCCGATCTGGGCGCGGCCGCGCAGGCCGCAGGCCAGGCCGACCTGGACATTGTTCTTCTCGTAGGCCTGGATCCAGGCGGAGCCCTTCATGTCGCCCTTGCGGATCATCGGGCCCGCCTCCATGGCGGTGTGCATCTCGTCGCCGGTGCGGTCGAGGAAGCCGGTGTTGATGAACACCACCCGCGAGCTGGCCTCCGCGATGCAGGCCTTGAGGTTGACCGAGGTGCGACGCTCCTCGTCCATGATGCCCATCTTCAGGGTATCGCGGGCCATGCCGAGGATGTCCTCGATGCGACCGAACAGCGCATTGGAGAAGGCGACCTCCTTCGGGCCGTGCATCTTCGGCTTGACGATGTACATGGAGCCGGTGCGCGAGTTGCGCGGCTCGTTCTCGCCCTTCTTCAGGTCGTGCAGGGCGACCAGGCCGGTGACGATACCGTCGAGGATGCCCTCGGGCAGCTCGTTGCCGTCGGCATCCAGCACCGCCGGCGTGGTCATCAGGTGGCCCACGTTGCGCACGAACATCAGCGAGCGGCCCGGCAGGGTGATGGTTCCCCCGTCGGTGTTGTGCCAGGTGCGATCGGCATTGAGGCGGCGAGTGATAGTCTTGCCGCCCTTCTCGACCTGCTCCTCCAGGTCGCCCTTCATCAGGCCCAGCCAGCTGGCATAGACTCCGACCTTGTCCTCGGCATCCACCGCGGCCACGGAGTCCTCGCAGTCCATGATGGTGGTCAATGCCGCCTCGACCACCACGTCCTTGACGCCGGCCGGGTCGGTCTTGCCGATCGGGTGGCTCGGATCGATCTGGATCTCCAGGTGCAGGCCGTGGTTGGCCAGCAGTACGGACTCGGGGCTCTCGGCCGGGCCGTTGAAGCCCACCAGCTTGCCCGGGTCCTTGAGGCCGGTCTCGCGACCGCCGTCCAGGGAGACCACCAGGTGACCGTCACGCAGGGCATACTTGACGGCATCGTGGTGGGAGCCGGTGGCCAGCGGGGCAGCGCGGTCGAGCACGCCGCGGGCATAGCCGATGACCTTCTCGCCGCGCTTGGGGTTGAAGCTCGCGCCCTTCTCGGCCCCGCCCTCCTCGGAGATGGCGTCGGTGCCGTAGAGGGCGTCATAGAGGCTGCCCCAGCGGGCATTGCCGGCGTTCAAGGCATAGCGCGGGTTGTTGACCGGCACCACCAGCTGCGGGCCGGCCTGGACGGCGATCTCGCGGTCCACGTTGGCGGTGGTCACGCTGACGCTGGCCGGTGCCTCCACCAGGTAGCCGATCTCCTCGAGGAAGGCACGGTAGGCGGCCATGTCGCGGATCGGCCCAGGATGCTCGCGATGCCAGGCATCGAGCTTCTCCTGCAGGCGGTCGCGTTCGGAGAGCAGTTCGCGGTTCTGCGGGGTCAGATCATGAAAGAGGGCGTCGACGCCGGCCCAGAAGGCCTCGGGGTCGACACCGGTGCCCGGCAGGGCCTGTTCGTTGATGAAACGGTCCAGCTCGGCGGCCACCTGAAGGCGATGGCGAGTGATGCGTTGGGTCATGGGTCGTGCTCCTCATGCTTGGCTGCTCGGTGCCCCCTGGCACCGACCGGCCGGACAGGGAATGGTGACTGCGTAGCATCAATTTTGTGGAAAATGCTTCCATATGTAAACCCGTACCTGCCGCCTGCCGCCCCGAGCTAGACCAAATGATGAGGCCGACACCGGTCACCGAGGCATTGCTGGCCGGGCCGTCGGCTTGGCGCTAGCATGAACGGGCATTGCGGAGAAACCGATGAGCGACTTCACCCCCCTGCAGGCCCTGGGCCCCCTCGCCCCTGCGGACCTGTCCGGACAGGACCTCGAGCACTACCTGGGTCACTACGGCCTGGCGCCCCTGCTTGCCGAGCATGTGGGGCTCTATGTGGGGTACCTGGAGGCCGGTGGCTTCCGCCTCTGGACCCAGGTCTGGAGTCCCGACTCGCCCATCGGCACGGCCTTCGTGGTACACGGCTACTTTGACCATCTCGGCCTCTACCGTCACCTGCTGGAGTGCCTGCTCGCGCGGGGCTGGCGGGTCGTGCTCTGGGACCTGCCCGGCCATGGTCTCTCCAGCGGCCGCCGTGCCTCCATCGACGACTTCAAGGACTATGGCAGCTGCCTGCACCACTTGCAGCAACATCTCGAGGAAGAAGGGCTGGCCCCCCGCCCCTGGCTGGGCGTCGGCCAGAGCACCGGGGCGGCGATTCTCGCCACCGACGCCCTGACCCGCGGCGACGATGGTGCCTGGTCGGGCCTGGCGCTGCTGGCGCCGCTGGTGCGTCCCTGGGGCTGGAACCAGTCGAGCTGGCTGCACCGCCTGGTGGGCCCCTTCGTGGAGTCGATCCCGCGCAAGTTCCGCGCCAACTCCACGGATGCCGACTTCGCCGACTTCCTGCGCGAGGGCGACCCCCTCCAGGCGGACCGCCTGGCGATGGACTGGGTGGGGGCCATGCGCCGCTGGATGCCGCAGCTGCTGGCGCTGCCACCGAGCCCGGTTGCCACCCTGATCCTGCAGGGTGAGCAGGACCTGACGGTAGACTGGGAGTGGAACCTCGAAGTGCTGGCGCGCAAGTTCCCTAACGCCGAGATCCATCGCCACCCCGAGGCCCGTCACCATCTGGTCAACGAGGCGGAGCCGATCCGTCGCGAGTTGTTCACGGTGCTCGACCGCTTCATTGCCCGACTGGAACCGGCCGACACCTCGCCCCGGGAGACGACCTCGCCATGAAACCCCACTTGCCCCTGCTGCTGGTGACCCTGCTTGCCGGCTGTGCCGCTGCCCCGGAGCAGCCCGCCACCCTGCGCCAGGCCCTGTTCGGGCTTGGCGAGCGCGCCGCCGAACGGGTCACGGCGACGCCGCCCATGCCCAGACCGGCGGCCGACCAGGTCCTGCTGCTGGCCAGGCCGGAGGTCGACCCCGACCTGGGGCTCGGCGAAGAACGCGTGCTCGAGAGCCTGACCCGTGCCCTGCTGGCGGTTTCAGACGGCCCCCAGGTGCTGGAGTGGCGGGACGCCATGGCCGAGGGGGGCGGCGACAACCAGTGGCGCCTGGAAAGCCGACTCGAGGCCGACGGCCCCCGGCTGCAGCTCTCCGACCGCGAGCTGCTGCCCTATCGACTGAGCCTGGAGCTGCGACGCGCGGGGAGCGACGCGCCAGAGTGGGGCAGCGAGATCAGCGGGGCCCTGGACGCCACCGCCCTCTGAGCGGATTCCCTCACCCCTTGAGCAGGCGATCGAGCTGGCGGTAGCCGATCGCCTCGATCAGCTGGTCACGCCCGGGACGCGCCTCGCCGGCCAGGTCGGCCAGGGTCAGGGCCACCCGCAGGACCCGGTGGTAGGCCCGGGCCGACAGCTTGAGACGCTCCAGCACGCCGGCCAGCCAGGCGCGATCCGTCGCCTGCAGGGCGCAGGCCTCCTCCAGGGCCTGACCGGCCAATTGCGCGTTCAGCGCGCCGCGGGCCGCCTGACGCGCCCGGGCCGACAGCACCCGCTCGCGCACCACCGCCGAGGACTCACCCGGTTCACGGGAGGTGAGCTGCTCCGGGGCCAGCGCCGGCACCTCCACCTGCAGGTCGATGCGATCGAGCAGCGGTCCCGAGAGGCGCGCCTGGTAGCGCTGGATCTGGGCCGCCGTGCAATGGCAGGCCTGGCGCGGGTCGCCCAGGTGGCCGCAGGGGCAGGGGTTCATGGCCGCCACCAGCTGGAAGCCGGCAGGGTAGCGCCGCTCGTGGCTGGCCCGGGCGATATGGATCTGCCCCGACTCCATGGGTTCGCGCATCACCTCCAGCACATGCCGCGGGAACTCGGGCAGCTCATCGAGGAACAGCACCCCGCGGTGGGCCAGGGAGATCTCGCCGGGCCGCGGCCGGGAGCCGCCACCCACCAGGGCCACGGCGCTGGCGGTATGGTGCGGGGCACGGAAGGGGCGCACGCCCCACTGCTCGGCATGCGAAAGCCCGCTGACCGAGCGGATCGCCGCCACCTCGAGGGCCTCCTCCTCGGAGAGCGGCGGCAGGATCCCCGGCAGGCGGCTGGCCAGCATGGTCTTGCCGGTCCCGGGAGGACCGGCAAACAGCAGGTTGTGCCCGCCGGCCGCGGCCACCTCCAGGGCGCGCCGGGCCTGGTGCTGGCCCCGTACCTCCGCCAGGTCGGGGCCCGCCTCGGGTGTCGGGACGACGCTCGATGGCCGATGGGGCGCGATGGGCGCCTGACCCAGCAGGTGGGCCACCACCTCCAGCAGGTGATCCGCGGGCAGCACCTCGAGATCGCCGGCCAGGGCCGCCTCGTCGGCATTGGCCTGCGGCACGATCAGCCGCCGGCCGGCGCGGCGTGTCGCCATGGCCAGCGGCAGGACGCCGGTCACCGGGCGCAGCCGACCATCCAGGGCCAGCTCGCCGGCGCATTCGACGCCCGCCAGCGCCTCGGGCGGTACCTGGCCGGAGGCCACCAGCAGGCCCAGGGCGATGGGCAGGTCGAAGCGCCCCCCCTCCTTGGGCAGGTCGGCGGGCGCCAGGTTGAGGGTGATGCGCCGCAGCGGGAAGTCGAAGCCGGCATTCACCAGGGCACTGCGCACCCGCTCGCGGCTCTCCTTGACGGCGGCTTCCGGCAGGCCCACCAGGGTCATGCCGGGCAGTCCATTGGCCAGGTGCACCTCGACCAGCACCTCGGGCGCCTCGAGCCCGAGGCCGGCCCGGGTGTGGATGATTGCCAGCGTCATCGGCGATCCCTCGCAGCCCGTCTGACCTCAGGCTAGCCCAGGCCGCCGGGATCCGCCCGGCGCCGGCCGGGGATCAGCGGTCGGTCTCGCCAGCGCCGGCATCCTCCTCGGGGCTCGGCGCCTCCGGCAGCGCGCCCGGGGGCTCACTCGGCGCCGCCTCCCGCGACGCATTGCTGTCCAGCGCCGCCTCGAGGGCCGCCACCTGCGTCTCCAGCGCCTCGACACGCGCCCGGGTACGCTGCAACACGTCCATCAGGATGTCGAAATCCTCCCGCGAGACCAGCTCGAGGCGGTCGAAGGCGCCCTTCACCACTTGCTGGATACCCTTCTGCACCTCCTCCGGGGCCTGGGAGGCGCCCTGCAGGCGATCGCCGATCTGCTGGGCCAGGCGGCTGATGCGATCATGGCTCACCATGGTGTCTCTCCTGAATCGTGATGGGATGCCTGCCCACAGGATACGCAAGGCCCCCGCCCGGCGCATTCCCCACCGCCGCCCTCTTGTGGGGCATGCGCACCACGACCGCGCACCACAACAGGGCAGTCGCGACCACGCGGCGGTTGCCCGTGTCGGAAACTCCCCCCGCCTCTCACCTCATGACGCTGATATCAAAGCCATATTCCGGAACATGGCACGGTTTGCGCTTGGGCAGGGCAGCCACCCATCGCGCGGCATCACGCCGCCGACATCCAGCAGGGGAGATCCGGGATGAAGCTGATCACTGCCATCATCAAGCCGTTCAAGCTCGACGACGTGCGCGAGGCACTCGCCGACAACGGCGTTCAGGGCATCACCGTCACCGAGGTCAAGGGCTTCGGTCGCCAGAAGGGCCACACCGAGCTCTACCGCGGTGCAGAGTACGTCGTCGACTTCCTGCCCAAGGTGAAGGTCGAGGTCGCGGTGGACGACTCACGGCTGGAGACGGTGCTCGATGCCATCTGCAGCGCGGCCAACAGCGGCAAGATCGGCGACGGCAAGGTCTTCGTCACGCCGCTGGAGGACGTCATCCGCATCCGCACCGGTGAGCGCGGCGCCGATGCCGTCTGACCGACGCCCCCTTCCCATTCCTGACGTGGAGAGACCCTCATGGTCGAATTACCGGAGCTGAGCTACGCGCTCGATACCTTCTACTTCCTGATCTGCGGCGTCCTGGTGATGTGGATGGCCGCCGGCTTCTCGATGCTCGAGGCGGGCCTGGTACGCTCCAAGAACACCGCCGAGATCCTGACCAAGAACATCGCGCTGTTTGCCATCGCCTGCACCATGTACCTGCTGGTGGGCTACTACCTGATGTACTCCAGCGGCGCAGGCGGCTTCCTGCCCAGCCTCGGCGTGCTGATCGGTAGCGAGAACGGCGTCGACGCGGTGCTGGCCGGCGGTGACGATGCCCCCTACTACTCGATGCGGTCGGACTTCTTCTTCCAGGTCGTGTTCGTGGCCACCGCCATGTCCATCGTCTCCGGTGCCGTGGCCGAGCGCATGAAGCTGTGGTCCTTCCTGGCCTTCGCCGTGGTCATGACCGGCTTCATCTATCCGGTGTCGGGCTACTGGACCTGGGGCGGCGGCTGGCTGGCCGAGGTCGGCTACTCCGACTATGCCGGCTCCGGCATCGTGCACCTGGCCGGCGCCGCCGCGGCCCTGGCCGGCGTGCTGGTGCTCGGTCCGCGCAAGGGCAAGTACGGCAAGGACGGCAGCATCTACGCCATCCCCGGCGCCAACCTGCCGCTGGCCACCCTGGGCACCTTCATCCTGTGGATGGGCTGGTTCGGTTTCAACGGCGGCTCCGAGCTGAAGATGTCCGACGTCGGTTCCGCCAACAACGTGGCCCAGGTGTTCGTCAACACCAACGCGGCCGCTGCCGGGGGCGTGATCGCCGCCCTGGTCCTGGCCAAGCTGTGGTTCCGCAAGGCCGACCTGACCATGGCCCTGAACGGTGCCATCGCCGGCCTGGTGGCCATCACCGCCGACCCGCTATCGCCCAGCGCCCTGGGTGCCGTGCTGATCGGTGCCGTGGGTGGCCTGCTGGTCGTCACCTCCATCGTCGTCCTCGACAAGCTCAAGCTCGACGACCCGGTGGGTGCCATCTCCGCCCACGGCGTGGTGGGCATCTGGGGCGTGCTGGCGGTCCCCTTCACCAACGCCGAGGCCGGTTTCGGCCCCCAGATCATCGGCATCCTCGGGATCTTCGTCTGGGTGTTCGTGGCCAGCCTGGTCGTCTGGCTGATCCTCAAGGCCGTGATGGGCATCCGGGTCACCGAGGAGGAAGAGTACGAAGGCGTCGACCTGGCCGAGTGCGGCCTGGAGGCCTACCCCGAGTTCAGCGCTTCCAAGAAGTGAGGCAGGCCCCAGAGTGAGCTGGCGTGCTCCTCCTGGCCCCCTTCGGGGGGCCTTTTTTATTCCTCCCGCACCGGGTGTATGCTCTGGCACAATGAACGTAGCAGGGGTGGCGGCCAGCGCCACCGACCAACGGACACGACGAGGATCAAGACCATGAAACTGGTGACCGCCATCATCAAGCCGTTCAAGCTCGACGACGTACGGGAGTCGCTCTCCGAGATCGGCGTCCAGGGCATCACCGTTACCGAGGTCAAGGGCTTCGGTCGCCAGAAGGGCCACACCGAGCTCTATCGCGGCGCCGAGTACGTGGTCGACTTCCTGCCCAAGGTGAAGCTTGAGGTGGCCGTGGATGACGAGATGGCCGAGAAGGTGATCGACGCCATCACCCAGGTCGCGAATACCGGCAAGATCGGCGACGGCAAGATCTTCGTCACCGCCCTGGAGCAGGTGCTGCGCATCCGCACCGGCGAGACCGGCAAGGACGCCGTCTAACCGACATCGTCCAGGTCGCACCGACACATTCAGCAAGATCGGCGACGGCAAGATCTTCGTCACCGTGGAGCAGGTGCTGCGCATCCGCACCGGCGAGACCGGCAAGGACGCCGTCTAACCGACATCCTCCAGGTCGCACCGACACATTCAGCTAGATCGGCGACGGCAAGATCTTCGTCACTGCCCTGGAGCAGGTGATCCGCATCCGCACCGGCGAGACCGGCAAGGACGCCGTCTAACCGACATCTTCCAGGTCGCACCGACACATTCAGCAAGATCGGCGACGGCAGGATCTTCGTCACCGCCCTGGAGCAGGTCATCCGCATCCGTACCGGCGAAACGGGAAAAGACGCCGTCTAAGCGCCAAGCGGCCAGGCAGAGTCTTGGTCAAAGTGACAAGTAACCAGAAACCCCACCAGAGGTTAGCCCGGTGGGGTTTGGCGTTTCTGCCTCGCTAACTATCGCGCATCACCGAACAGCTTGGCGGCTCGGCGCTTGTAGCTCGGCGCTGCTTACTTCTCGACGAAGGCCCGCTCGATCACGTAGTCGCCGGGCTCGCCCATGCGCGGCGAGATGGTGAAGCCGAGCTCGTCGAGCAGCGTGCTGGTGTCGTCGAGCATCGCCGGGCTGCCGCAGATCATGGCGCGATCCTGCTTGGGGTCGATGGCCGGCAGGCCGGTGTCCTCGGCCAGCTTGCCGCTGCGGATATGGTCGGTCAGCCGCCCCATGGTGTGAAAGGCCTCGCGGGTCACGGTGGGGTAGTAGACCAGCTTCTCGCTGATCTCCTCGCCGAGGTACTCGTGGGCGGGCAGGTCCTTCTGGATGAAGTCGGCATAGGCCAGCTCGCTGACGTTGCGCACGCCGTGCACCAGCACCACCTTCTCGAAGCGCTCGTAGACCTCCGGGTCCTGGATGAGGCTCATGAACGGGGCCAGGCCGGTGCCGGTGGAGAGCAGGTAGAGGTTGCGCCCCGGCAGCAGGTCGTCGGTGACCAGGGTGCCGGTGGGCTTGCGGCTGACCATGATCTGGTCCCCCACCTGGAGGTGCTGGAGGCGCGAGGTCAGGGGGCCATCGGGCACCTTGATGCTGAAGAACTCCAGGTGGTCCTCGTAGTTGGGGCTGGCGATGGAGTAGGCCCGCATCAGCGGCTTGCCGTTCACCTCGAGGCCGATCATCACGAACTGGCCGTTCTTGAAGCGCAGGCTGCGCTCGCGGGTGGTCCGGAAACTGAACAGGGTATCGTTCCAGTGGTGCACACTCAGAACGTCCTCAAGCGCAAACTTGCTCATGCCGACTCCTTGATATTCCAGAATAGAATAGATCGGACAGCCAATCTTTGAGTGCAATTCTAAGAGCCGGGGCAATATCTGTTAAATGGATTGTATGGATAACACTTATCTATACTATGGATATCAAATCCCCCGAGGAGCGTCATGCGTTACACCCTGCGCCAGCTGGAAGTCTTCGTCGCCGTGGCCCAGCACGAGAGCGTCTCCCGGGCGGCCCGCGCCCTGGCGCTCTCCCAGTCGGCGACCAGTACCGCCCTCGCCGAGCTGGAGCGGCAGTTCGATTGCCGCCTGCTCGACCGCATCGGCAAGCGCCTCAAGCTCAATGCCCTGGGGTTCCAGCTGCTGCCCAAGGCGGTGGCCCTGCTCGACCGGGCCGAGGAGGTGGAGGAGCTGCTGCGTGGCCAGCAGGGCATCGGCACCCTGGACGTGGGCGCCACCCTGACCATCGGCAACTACCTGGCGACCCTGCTGATCAGCGACTTCATGCAGCGCCATCCGGGCAGCCGGGTGCGCCTCTCGGTGCGCAATACCCGGACCATCATCGACAGCGTTCGCCAGCACGGGCTCGACCTGGGGCTGATCGAGGGGCAGTGCGAGGAGGAGGACGTGATCACCCAGCCCTGGGTGGAGGACGAGTTGGCGGTGTTCTGCTCGCCCCGCCATCCGCTCGCTACGGCCGGCCCGGTGGAGCTGGACCGGCTGCTGCGCGAGGCCTGGATCATGCGCGAGCAGGGCTCCGGCACCCGGCTGACCCTGGAGCAGGCGGCCCGGCACCGCCGCGGTCGCTTCAACATCCTGCTGGAGCTGGAGCATACCGAGGGCATCAAGCGGGCGGTGGAATCTGGGCTCGGCATCGGCTGCGTCTCGAAACTGGCCCTGCGCGACGCCTTCCGCCGCGGCAGCCTGGTACCCATCGCCACCCCGGAGCTGGACCTGAGCCGCCAGTTCACCTTCATCTGGCACCGCCACAAGTACCTGGCCACCGGCATGCGCGAGTTCCTCAAGCTGTGCCGGCAGATGACCGAGGGCATCCGTCGCAGCGACCAGATCGACCTGCCTCAGGTGCCCTGACGCAGCGCGGCCCGGCGACAGGGCCGGGCCGCAAGGAAGGCGACAGCGGGAGGCTAGCGGAGGTCGCTGACCGCCTCCCGGATATCGGCGAGGGAGGCCTTGGTGAGATCCTTGGCCAGGGTGTGAATCACCAGCTTGGCGGTGGGGCCATCGACCTTGTCCCGCAGCTGGCCGAGGAAGCGAGGCGGCGCGACCAGGATCAGCTTCTCCATGGTGTTGTCGACGCGCGCGCGATAGAGCCGGTCGGCGACCTCGCGGGCGAAGATCTCCTCGTGGTGCTGGGTTGCGACGTTCTCCCCGCCGGCGCTGCGCGCGGTCGTCGAGGTCGACTCGTGGACGTCGCCACCGCGGTCCGTCACCAGGTCCCCCTCGTGCATGCGCCCCTCGGCATGGACGAGACTGTCCTTCTCGCTGACCTTGAGCCCATCGCGGGTGAACAGTCGCGCCCGCGCCGCATCAGCCACCACGATATAGGTTGTCATAGCCGCTCCTTGATGCTGGTGAGTTGACGGAAGTCCTCCCGACGGGACACCCACTTCCGCCTCTCGTTCCACATTGGCAAGCCCGCTCCCGTTGGTCAACCTGGCGACACGCGATGACTGCAGGGCGGCGGAATCTGGGGTAGCATCCTGCCCTGGCCGGCACGGAAGTCGGCACGACTCATCACCACGATGTGCATCCCCGGGAGGACCCCGATGCGACAGTTCCTGTTTCCCCGCCGGCCGCTGGCCCGCACCACCCTGCTGACCTGCCACCTGCTGCTGCAGTTCGGTCTGCTGGCCGGCGCGGCCCTGTGGCTGGCCCCTCGCACGCCCTGGCTCGCTCCCGTCGACTGGGCCTCCGCCTGGCCCACCCTGGCCCTGGCCGGCGGGGCCTGGCTGCTCGCCGCCGTGGCCCTGCGCCTGCTCGCCGAGCTCTGGCTGCTGCCCCACCACCTGGGCGCCCAGCGCCCCGGTTTCGCCCCCGGCGCCGTGGTCACCCGTTCCTGGGAGCGACGCCCGGCGGTGCATGACCGCGAGGCCGCCTGGACCAGCGCGGCGAGCAGCGTCGCGCCCGAGGAGGAAAGCGTGCTGGGCAGCGCCCGGGTGATGCGCCCCGCCGAACGCCACCGCCCCCAGCGCACCGCCAGCGAGCCGACCCTGGACCTCGCGACCGACGGCCAGGCGGAGCCCGACACCAGCCGTGAGCCGCGCCTCTAGGGGCGCGGCACGCGCCGAGGCGGACGGCGCAGGCAGACCCGGCGGAAGGCATGGAGCAGGACTGCCGCCGAGGCGGCACCCAGGCCGTTGGCCAGGATGTCGGCCCAGTCACCGCCGCTGCGGCCGGGCACCGGGAGCTGGGCAAACTCGATGACGATGCCCAGCAGCAGCACGGCCAGGAAGGCCAGCGGCAGGCGCACACCGGCGAGCCCGACCAGGCCCGCCAGGCCGGCATAGCCGATGAAGTGGCTGGCCTTGTCCCAGGGCAGGGTGTCGGGCAACTCGCTGCCGGGCGTCAGGCTGCCCCAGGCGATCACCAGGGCCGCCAGGCAGGCCAGCACCGCCCAGCGACGGCGCCACCCTCTGTCCTCCCCGGCGGCCAGCCGGTCCAGCCAGTCAGCCATGAGGGATGTTGCGATGGTAAGCCGGGCTCAGGTCATGGAGGGCCTCCATGAAGGCCGTCACATGGTCCGGGTCGGTGAACTGGTTGATGCCGTGCCCCAGATTGAAGACATGGCCGGGCCCGTGGCCGAAGCTGTCCAGGGTGCGCGCCACCTCGGCACGGATCGCCGAGGGGCGGGCAAACAGCACGTGGGGGTCGAGGTTGCCCTGCAGGGCGACGCGATGGCCGACCCGGGCCCGGGCATCGGAGAGTTCGGTGGTCCAGTCCAGGCCGACGGCATCGGAGCCGGCCGCCGCGATGTCCTCGAGCCACTGGCCGCCGTTCTTGGTGAAGAGGATCACCGGCACTCGGCGTCCCTCGTGCTCTCGGATCAGGCCGGCGACGATCTGCTCCATGTAGCGCAGCGAGAACTCCAGGTAGGCCGGCGTGGAGAGCGCACCGCCCCAGGTATCGAAGACCTGGACCGCCTGGGCGCCGGCGCGGATCTGGGCGTTGAGGTAGTCGGTGACGGCATGGGCCAGGGTATCGAGCAGCCGATGCATGGTGTCCGGCGCATCGTAGAGCATCGTCTTGACGTGGCGGAAGTCCTTGCTGGAGGCGCCCTCCACCATGTAGGTGGCCAGCGTCCAGGGGCTGCCGGAGAAGCCGATCAGCGGCACCCGGCCGTTCAGCTCGCGGCGGATGGTCGAGACGGCCCGCATCACGTAGTCAAGGTCACGCTCGGCGTCCGGCGCCTGCAGGGCATCCACCTCGGCCGAGGTGCGCACCGGCTTGCGGAATTTCGGGCCCTCGCCGGTCTCGAAGTAGAGCCCCAACCCCATGGCATCGGGGATGGTCAGGATGTCCGAGAAGAGAATGGCCGCATCCAGCGGATAGCGCTCCAGCGGCTGCAGGGTGACCTCGCAGGCCAGCTCCTGGTTGCGGCACAGGTCCATGAAGCTGCCGGCATGGCCGCGCACCTCGCGATACTCCGGCAGGTAGCGGCCGGCCTGACGCATCATCCACACCGGGGTGCGGTCGACGGGTTGACGCGCCAGGGCGCGCAGAAAGCGGTCGTTCTTGAGTTCCATGCGGGCGCTCGTCCACGGAAAATGTGGGCGCCATTGTACCCCATCGAACGGCCCGGGGATGAGCCCCGTGACACAACGGTGAGCCGGCCAGGCCTTCCTGATAGAATGGCCCTCCACCCGTCGGCAACGCCGTGGTCTTCCACCGAGGTACATCGTGACGATTCGATTCATCGCCGCCTCCCGGCTCCCCACCCCCTGGGCCACCTTCACCATGCATGGCTTCGAGGACGATGCCACCGGCAAGGATCACATCGCCCTGACCCTGGGCGACGTGGCCGATGGCGAACCGGTGCTGGGACGGGTCCACTCCGAGTGCCTGACCGGCGATGCCCTCTTCTCCATGCGCTGCGACTGCGGCTTCCAGTTGCAGGAAGCGCTCAAGCGCATCGCCGAGGAAGGGCGGGGCGTGCTGCTCTACCTGCGCCAGGAAGGCCGCGGCATCGGCCTGCTCAACAAGATCCGTGCCTATCACCTCCAGGATGCCGGCGCCGACACCGTGGAAGCCAACGAGCAGCTGGGCTTCGCCGCCGACCTGCGCCGCTACGATCTCTGCGTGCCGATGCTCGACCATCTGGGGGTCAAGGCGCTGCGCCTGATGACCAACAACCCCCGCAAGGTCGACGCCCTGACCCAGGCCGGCGTGGTGGTCGTGGAACGCGTTCCGCTGACCACCGGTCTAAACCCGCATAACGAGCAGTACCTCACCACCAAGGCCGGCAAGCTGGGCCACATGATGGCGCTGGGCGACTTCACCCAGGCCAGCGACGTGGATATCGAGCGCAAGCCCTGAGCCACCGGGTCCCGGCATCGGGCTGGCTCCTCGACAGGAGGCTCCCCGATGACGCACCCCACCCGCGACGACGAGACACCCTTCACTAGCCTCGAGGAACTGGTGCACAGCATCAGCCATGGCATCGGCGCGGCGCTCAGCCTCGTGGGGGTCGTGGTGCTGCTCGTGCTGGCCAGTATGGCCACCCGGATCGATCCCTGGAAACTCGTCGGCATCGGCTTCTACGGATTCAGCCTTGTGCTGCTCTACACCGCCTCCACCCTCTACCACGGCGTCCGCCACCCGCGGCTGAAGGGCCTGTTCCAGTCGCTCGACCACTGCGCGATCTACCTGCTGATCGCCGGCACCTACACGCCTTTCCTGCTGGTCAACCTGCGCGGTCCGACCGGCTGGACGCTGTTCGCCACCGTCTGGTTCCTGGCCCTGGCCGGCATCGCCTGCAAGCTGGCCTGGCCGCACCGCTTCGCCGGGCTGCGGGTCGCCATCTACCTGGTGATGGGCTGGCTGGTCGTCTTCGCCGGCGACGAACTGGCGGCCCGCCTGTCCGATACCGGCCTCGCCCTGCTGGTCGCCGGCGGCGTCACCTACACCCTGGGCGTGGCCTTCTATGCCATCAGCGCCATCCCCTTCAATCACGCGATCTGGCACCTGTTCGTCATGGGCGGCAGCACCTGCCACTACTTCGCGGTCTACACCGCGGTGCTGCCCTTCGCGGCCTGAGCGTGCCTCACGCCGGTTCGGCCGCGGCACGCTCCCGGGCCACCGCCCTGGCCAGGGCCGGGCGGGAAGCGCAGCGCTGCCGGTAGGCCTCCAGCGCCGCCGGCAGGCGGGTCTTGAACTGCACCGCCCAGCTCAGGGTGTGCCCCAGCAGCAGGTCCGCCAGACTGAAGTGGTCGCCCACCAGCCAGCCCTCGCCCTCGAAGCGCCGCGCCAGGGCCTCGAGTGCCTGCTGGAACTCCCAGGCCGCGGTGGGCAACACCGCCGGCACACGCCGCCCCCGGGGCAGGGCGAACTTGTGCTTGGCCTGGGTCCAGAGCGCCTGCTCCAGCTCGCCCGTGGTGAAGAACAGCCACTGGTCGACCCGGGCGCGATCCTCGAGGGAGGCCGGCAGCAGGCCCCCCGGCTCGCCGTAGCGTTCCGCCAGGTAGCGGCAGATCGCCGCCGACTCGAACAGCGTCAGGTCGCCATCCACCAGCACCGGCACCTTGCCATCGGGATGGCGGTCGAGATGGGCGCCTTGCCGGGCCTCGCCGGCGGCCAGGTCCACGTGCTGGCAGGCGTAGTCGAGCCCCAGCTCCTCCAGGGTCCAGGCGACCCGCAGCGAACGGGAGGAGGGAAAGCTGTACAGGGTAATCATCGGGCGACTCCGTGGGCAGTCCATCGATCCCGATACGCTAGCGCAGCACGCCGCCGGTGGCGAGGCAGATGCCAGCACCGGGCATGGGATGCGGGCGGCTCGGGAGGGGGAGGGAAGCGGCCGCCTGGCCAGCGTCAGGCGGCGCGGGCCTTGCGGATGCGCTCGTAGGCGCTGCCGATCTCGCTGGTGCGCTCCTTGGCGACCTCGCGCATGCTCTCGGGCAGTCCCTTGGCGGCGAGCTTGTCGGGATGGTTCTCGCTCATCAGGCGGCGGTAGGCCTTCTTGATCTCGGCGTCGCTGGCATCCTGCTCGACGCCCAGCACACGGTAGGCATCCTCCAGCGACGGGCCCTGTTCGCCCGCCCCCCGGGGGCCGCCGCGCAGCATGGCCTCGATCTGGGCAATCTCGGCCTCGCTGCACCCCAGGCCCCGCACGACCCGCATCAGCATCTCGTGCTCGGCGGGGTGCAGCTCACCATCGGCGGCGACCGCGGCCAGCTGCACCTGCAGGAAGACCTGGCGCAGCGCGGGCTGGTGTGCCGCAATGCGGCGAATCCTGGCCAGCTCGGCGTCCAGGTCGAAGTCGGGGCTCTTGCCGCGGGTAAAGTCGGCGCGGGCCTGCGCGCGCTGGGCCTCGCTGAGCCGCAGCCGATCCCATAGCTTTCGTGAGGCTTCCAGCTCGTCCTCGGAGACCTGACCATCGGCCTTGCACAGGCACCCCATGACGGCGAAGGTCGATTCCAGGAATTGTGACTGGACGCCGACCAGCTTTTTCATCAGCCGATTTCGCAGGCCCTTGCCCAGCCCGTAGCCCAGGGCGCCACCTACCAGCAGGCCGATGGGGCCGCCGATGGCGAGCCCCAGCAGGGCACCGATCAGTATCAGGAACAGCATCGCAACCTCGTGAGAAAGACGTGACGTGTCAGGGCAGCCGGGCGCGGATCGAGGCCTCGATGCCGTCCGCGTCCAGGCCGCACTCGGCGAGCAGTTCGGCGGGCTTGCCGTGCTCGACGAAGGCATCGGGCAGCCCGAGGTTGAGCACTTCCACCTGGACTCCCTCGGCCATCAGTAGCTCGTTGACCGCACTGCCGGCACCTCCGGCGACCACGTTTTCCTCCAGGGTCACCAGCAGGTCGTGCTCGTCGGCCGCGGCCAGCACGGCGTCACGGTCCAGCGGCTTGATCGAGCGCATGTTGAGGTGGCTGGCGTCGAGGCGCTCGGCCACCTCCGCCGCCGGGCCGTTGAGGCTGCCGAAGGCCAGCAGGGCCACCCGCGTCGCGTTGCCGCTGCCACGACGCCGCCACTCGGCGCGGCCGATCGCGATCGGCTCGAGGTGGTCGGGTGTCGCGACGCCCGGGCCGGTGCCGCGCGGGTAGCGCACCGCGGCGGGGCCGGGATGGTGGTAGGCGGCACTGAGCATCGCCCGGCACTCGGCCTCATCGGCGGGAGCCAGCACCACCAGCCCCGGCACGCAGCGCAGGTAGGAGAGATCCAGGCTGCCGTGGTGGGTAGGGCCGTCCTCGCCCACCAGGCCGGCGCGGTCGATGGCGAAGGTGACATCGAGCGCCTGCACCGCCACGTCGTGGATCAGCTGGTCATAGCCGCGCTGCAGGAAGGTGGAGTAGATCGCCAGCACCGGTTTCATGGCCTCGCAGGCCAGGCCGGCGGCCAGGGTCACCGCATGCTGCTCGGCGATGGCCACGTCGAAGTAGCGCTCCGGGTACTCCTTCGAGAAGCGCACCAGGTCGGAGCCCTCGCGCATGGCCGGGGTGATGCCGACCAGGCGCTCGTCCACCGCCGCCATGTCGCACAGCCAGTTGCCGAAGACACGGCAGTACTTCTGCTTGCTGCTGGCCGGCGGGCTGGCCGGCTTGAGCGGCGGTGGCGTCTCGCCGTTCTTCTCCAGCTTGGTGATGGCGTGATAGCCGATAGGGTCGGCCTCGGCGGGCAGGAAGCCCTTGCCCTTGCAGGTCTTCACATGGAGGAACTGGGGCCCCTCCAGATCGCGCATGTTGCGCAGGGTCTGTACCAGCAGCGGCAGGTCGTGACCGTCGATGGGCCCGATGTAGTTGAAGCCCAGTTCCTCGAAGAGCGTGGCCGGGCTGATCATGCCCTTCATGTGCTCCTCGGTGCGGCGCGCCAGCTCCAGGGCCCCGGGCAGGTGGGAGAGCACCCGCTTGCCGCCCTCGCGCATGCTGGTGTAGGGCTTGCTGGTGAGGATGCGTGCCAGGTAGCTGGCCATGCCGCCGACGTTCTCGGAGATCGACATCTCGTTGTCGTTGAGCACCACCAGCAGGTTGGCATCCACGTGGCCGGCATGGGCCAGGGCCTCGAAGGCCATCCCGGCGGTCAGGGCACCGTCGCCGATCACCGCACAGACCCGGCGCTGCTCGCCGCGGGTGCGGGCGGCCAGGGCCATGCCCAGGGCGGCCGAGATCGAGGTGCTCGAATGGCCCACGCCGAAGGTGTCGTACTCCGACTCGGTCCGCCGCGGGAAGGCGGCGAGACCGCCATGCTGGCGGATGCCGGTCATCGCCTCACGACGCCCGGTAAGGATCTTGTGGGGATAGGCCTGATGGCCCACGTCCCATACCAGGCGATCGAAGGGGGTCTCCAGCGCCTGATGCAGGGCCACGGTGAGCTCCACCACGCCCAGGCCGGCACCGAAATGGCCGCCGGAGACGCCCACGCTGTAGAGCAGGTAGGCACGCAGCTCGTCGGCCACCTGGGCCAGCTGGCCGGCATTCATCGCGCGCAGCGCGGCCGGAGCGTCCAGGGTATCGAGCAGCGGCGTGGCCGGACGCTCGACGGGAATGTCATCGAACAGCTTCATGTGGGCCCTGTAGTGTCAATGGTCACGCTCGATCATGTAGCGGGCCAGGTCGGCCAGGGAAGTGGCGGCCTCGCCCAGCGGCGCCAGGGCCGCCACGGCCGTCTCGACCAGCTCGTCGGCCCGTCGGCGGGCGCCCTGGAGCCCCAGCAGGCTCGGGTAGGTGGGCTTGGCCCGGGCGGCGTCGGCCCCGGAGGTCTTGCCCAGGGTGGCGGTGTCGCCGGTCACGTCGAGGACGTCGTCGTGGATCTGGAAGGCCAGGCCGATGGCATCGGCATAGGCGTCCAGGGCGACCAGCCGAGGGTCGGCCTCGTCGACGGCGACCAGGCCGCCGAGGCGCACCGCGGCGCGGATCAGCGCGCCGGTCTTGAGGCCATGCATGGCCGCCAGGGCTGCCGCGTCGGGATGCCCGCCGACGGCGGCGAGGTCAAGCGCCTGGCCGGCCACCATGCCGTCTCGCCCGGCGGCCCCGGCCAGGCCGGCGACCAATGCCGGCAGCCGGGGGGGGGCGGCCCGCGCCAGCACCTCGAAGGCCAGGGCCTGCAGGGCGTCACCGGCGAGGATCGCGGTGGCCTCGTCATAGGCCCGGTGCACCGTGGGCTGGCCGCGGCGCAGGTCATCGTCGTCCATCGCCGGCAGGTCGTCGTGGACCAGCGAATAGGCGTGGACCAGCTCCAGCGCCATGGCCGGGGCATCCAGGTCGTCGTCCGCCGCCCCCAGGGCGCGACCGGCGGCATAGACCAGCACCGGCCGCAGCCGCTTGCCGCCCACCAGCAGGCCGTGGCGCATGGCCGCCTCGAGGCGCGGCGAGGGAGCCGAGCGCGCCGCGAAGAGCGCCTCGAGACGGGCATCGACCCGGGAACGATCCGCGATCAGTTGGCTTGCCAGGCGATCAGCGCTCACCATCGTCCTCCGCGGAGGGCGCGGCGAAGGGCTGCAGGTCAACGCCGCCGGCCTCGCCCTCGGTCAGGGTGCGCACCCTGAGCTCCGCCTCGTCGAGCCGACGCTGGGCGTCGCGGGTCAGGCGAACCCCCTGCTCGAAGGCGGCCAGCGACCCCTCCAGGGACAGCTCGCCGGACTCCAGTCGCTCGACGAGCTGCTCGAGCCGCTCGACGGTGGCGGCGAAGTCGGCCGGTGCCGGCTCGTCGCCGCTGCCTTGGCTGTGCTGTTCCGCCATCGCCTCTCTCGCTGGTGGCTGGTTCATGGGCGGACAGTATACACGCTCTCCCCGGGGGGTCGTCTGCCCCGGCCGGCCCCCGGACAACTTGCATGCCATTCATCCATGGCGCTTAGCATTTTCATCCTCGCTCATGGCGGCTGTGGTAAGCTATCGGCCCTGTTTCGAGCCTGCCCTTGGGCCCCAGGCTCTTCAGCATCTTCATGACACATGCATGCGGCGCGCGCCGACGAAGGGGTTGAATCGACCATGGCCAAAACGTCCCTGGACAAGAGCAAGATCAAGATCCTGCTGCTCGAGGGCGTCCACCAGAGCGCGGTGGACAACCTACTCAATGCCGGTTACACCAACATCGAGCACCTGCCGACCTCGCTGGACGAGGCGACGCTGATCGAGAGGATCCGCGACGTCCACTTCATCGGCATCCGCTCGCGCACCCAGCTCAACGAGCGCGTCTTCGACGCGGCCGAGAAGCTGGTGGCGGTGGGCTGCTTCTGCATCGGGACCAACCAGGTGGATCTCGATGCCGCCCTGGTGCGCGGCATCCCGGTCTTCAACGCCCCCTTCTCCAACACCCGCTCGGTGGCGGAGCTGGTGCTGGCCGAGGCGATCATGCTGCTGCGCGGCATCCCTGAGAAGAGCGCCCGCGCCCATCAGGGCGGCTGGCTGAAGTCGGCGAAGAACGCCCACGAGGCGCGCGGCAAGTCGCTGGGCATCATCGGCTATGGCAGCATCGGTTCGCAGCTTTCGGTGCTCGCCGAGTCGCTGGGCTTCGACGTCATCTACTACGATGTGGTGACCAAGCTGGCGATGGGCAACGCCCGCCAGGTGGCCAGCCTCGAGGAACTGCTGGCCCGCGCCGACGTGGTCAGCCTGCACGTGCCGGACCTGCCCTCCACCCGCTGGATGATCGGTGAGGCCGAGATCGCCCTGATGAAGCCGGGCGGCATCCTGATCAACGCCTCCCGCGGCAGCGTGGTGGTGATCGAGGCCCTGGCCGAGGCCCTGAAGGCCGGCCGCCTCAACGGCGCCGCCATCGACGTCTTCCCGGTGGAGCCCAAGGGCAATGACGAGGAGTTCGAGAGCCCGCTACGCGGCCTGGCCAACGTCATCCTCACCCCGCACATCGGCGGCTCCACCCTCGAGGCCCAGGAGAACATCGGCATCGAGGTCTCCGAGAAGCTGGTCACCTACTCCGACAACGGCACCACCGTCAGCTCGGTTAACTTCCCCGAGGTGGCCCTGCCGGCCCACCCGGGCAAGCACCGCCTGCTGCACATCCACGAGAACGTGCCCGGGGTCCTCTCAGAGATCAACCGCGTGCTCTCCGAGAACGACATCAACATCCTCGGCCAGTACCTGCAGACCAACGAGCGCATCGGCTACGTGGTCATCGACGTGGACAAGGCCTACGGCTCGCGGGCGCTGGAGGCCCTGCGCCAGGTGAAGCAGACCCTGCGCGTGCGGGTGCTCTACTCCGAGAGCCGCTACGCCGACTGACCCCGTCTCATTCCGGCAGACCGGAGCCGCCGCGTCGATGACGCGGCGGCTCTTTTTTCATGCATGGGGTGCCCGCAGCAGGCTTGCTTTCCTGCACGCCTTCCCCTCCTGACAAGACCATGCCAACCGGTCCGCTCTCGAGCGGAGGAGCGTTGAGTATCACGGTCTTGACAGTTGTCCCGAAGCCTCCCATTTTGTACACAATATATGCCGTGCATTGGCTGACACCGTAAGTACACACATGATGTCGAAGGCACCTGAACCAAGACGCCGCTGCCCGGCCATGCTTGGGTAACCCTTTGTCCATTCAGCGGCCGCTCGACGGCCCACCGGGAGGACAACATGCCCCAGCCCAACCCGACCCTGTGGATCCGCCGGCCGCTCGCCTGCAGCGATGCGCACGCCGCCGGCGGCGTGGTGATTCAGGGAGGACGTATCGTGGAAGCGGTGCCCGCTGGTGCCGCACCGACAACGCCGGTGGATGAGGTCTTCGACGCCTCGGCGCATGTGCTGTTACCGGGGCTGGTGAATACCCATCATCACTTCTACCAGACCCTGACCCGGGCCTACTCGCCGGCCCTGAACAAGGAACTCTTCCCCTGGCTGACGACCCTCTATGACGTCTGGGCCAACCTCACCGAGCGCCAGCTGGCACTCGCCAGCGAACTCGCCATGGTCGAGCTGCTGATGTCCGGCTGCACCACCGTGGCAGACCACCACTACGTCTTCTCCGGCGCGCTGGAGAGCGCCATCGACGTCCAGGTGGAGACCGCCCGCCGCCTCGGTGTGCGTGCCGCCCTGACCCGGGGTTCGATGAGCGTGGGCCGCGACGATGGCGGCCTGCCGCCCCAGTCGGTGGTGCAGGACGAGGCCACCATCCTCGACGAGAGCAGCCGGCTCATCGACGCCCACCACCAGCGTGGCGACGGCGCCATGACCACCATCGCCCTGGCCCCCTGCTCGCCTTTCTCGGTGAGCCGCGAGCTGATGCAGGAGAGCGCCCGACTGGCCGAGGAAAAGGACGTGCGCCTGCACACCCACCTGGCCGAGACCGAGGACGAGACGGCCTACTGCCAGCGGCTCTTCGGCATGCGCCCGCTGGACTACCTGGAGGCCACCGGCTGGCTGGGGCCGCGCACCTGGCTGGCCCATGGCATCCACTTCACCGACCCCGAAATCGCTCGCCTGGGGCAGGCCGGCACCGGCATCGCCCACTGCCCGTCGTCCAACATGGTGCTGGGCTCCGGCATGTGCCGCACCCTGGAGCTCGAGGCCGCCGGCTGCCCGGTGGGCCTGGCGGTGGACGGCTCGGCCTCCAATGATCACTCCAACCTGGCCGAGGAGATGCGCCAGGCCCTGCTGCTGGGCCGGCTGCGCTACTCGCCGAGCCGGGTGTCCCACGACGACGTGATCCGCTGGGCCACCCGCGGCTCGGCGGCCTGCCTGGGGCGCACCGACATCGGCGGGCTGGCGCCCGGCCAGCAGGCCGACCTGGCGCTGTTCCGGCTGGACGAGGCCCGCTTCTCCGGCGCCGAGAACCCGGTCGCGGCCCTGCTGCTGTGCGGAGCCCACCGCGCCGACCGGGTGATGGTCGCCGGGCGCTGGCGCCTGATCGATGGCCGGCCACGGGAGGTCGACCTCGATGCCCTGCTGGCCCGGCATGACCAGGCCGCCAGCGAGCTGCGTGGGTCGCTCTGATTCCCTTCCCGTTTCCCTCTGTTCTCAACCACCTCCAACAACGACAACAGGAGACACCCCATGACCACTGAGTCCAGCGCCGCAACCACGGAGCACCGGGTGCGCAGCACCCAGGACGTCGATGCCATGCCGCCCCTGGGGCGCGCCATCCCCCTGGGACTGCAGCACGTGCTGGCGATGTTCGTCGGCAACGTCACCGTGCCCATCATCATCGCCGGTGCCGCGGACCTTTCCGCGGAGCAGACCACCTTCATGATCCAGGCCGCCATGTTCGTGGCCGGGGTGGCGACCCTGGTGCAGTCCCTGGGGCTCGGTCCCATCGGGGCCCGCCTGCCCATCGTCATGGGCACCAGCTTCGGCTTCGTGCCGGTGCTGATCCCCATCGCCGTGGGCATGGGGCTGCCGGCGGCCCTGGGCGCGGCACTGTGCGGCGGGGTCGCCATGGCCCTGGTGGGGCTCTTCCTGCCCTGGTTCCGCTTCCTCTTCCCGCCGGTGGTCACCGGCACCTTCGTGATCATGCTCGGCACCCTGCTGATGCCGGTGGGCCTGGCCTATGTCGGCGGCGGCTTCGGCGCCGAGGATTTCGGGGCCTCGCACCACCTGCTGCTGGCGGGGCTGGTGCTGGTCATCACCCTGGGCCTGCACCAGTTCGGTCGCGGCATCTGGTCGGAGGCGGCCCCGCTGATCGGCCTGCTGGTCGGCTACGCCGCGGCCACGGCCTTCGGCCTGGTGGACTTCTCCGCCATCGGCGGCGCCGCCTGGCTCTCGCTGCCCACGCCGCTGGCCATCGGCCTGGAGTTCCACTGGGCCGCCGTGCTGCCGGTGGTGCTGCTGGCCGTGGTGACCTGCGCCGAGTCGATCGGTGACATCGCCGGCACCACCGCCGGGGGGCTGGATCGCGCGCCCACTCCGAAGGAGCTCTCCGGCGGGGTGATGGCCGACGGCCTGGCCAGCGTCTTCGCCGCCATCTTCAATGCCTTCCCCCAGATCAGCTTCAGCCAGAACGTCGGCATGGTGGCGCTGACCGGCGTGGTCAGCCGCTACGTGGTGGCCATCGGCGGCGGCTTCCTGGTCATCGCCGGCCTGCTGCCCAAGCTCGGCGCCATCGTCTCCAGCATCCCCAATGCGGTGCTCGGCGGGGCGGTGGTGATCATGTTCGGCATGATCGCCAGCGCCGGCATCAAGATGCTCTCCCACATCAGCTTCAACAAGCGCAACATGGTGATCATCGGGGTCTCGCTGTCGGCGGCCATCGGCCTGCCGGCCCAGGAGGGGCTCTACGCCGACCTCTCCGACAACCTCCAGGCGATCATCGAGTCGGGGCTGATTCCCGGCGCGCTCTGCGCCATCGTCCTCAACCTGATCCTGCCCCACGAGGAGCGTCCCTTCCGCAGCGACGTCTGAGGTCGACGAGCCCGTCCCGCCACCTCGTCGAGGCGGCGGGGCATCGTGCGCTGTGGGTCAGAAGCAGGTCTCGAGGACCTCGACCACCGCCAGCGACGCGTCGACCCGACACAGGCGCCGCCACTTGTCGAAGGTCAGGCAGGGATGGGAGATGCCGAAGGCGACGATGTCGCCCACACGCACGTCGCCTACACGCCTGTCGCCCGCCACCTCGGGCAGGCGCACGAAGGCGTGCTGGTCCATGAGCTTCTCCACCCGCCAGCCTTCGACCGACAATGTCCGGTCCGCCGTCCCGCCCTCGCGATAGCGGCGCAGCGCCAGCGGCAGGCGGTCGCCGCCGACATCGCGACGCCCCATGGCGACGATGGCCAGCCCCGGCTCCGGCAGCGACTGCACCTGGGCGACGACCTCCAGGGCCGGGCGCAGCCCCTCGCCGAGGGTCGGCCGACGCCCCAGCACCCGGGCCTGGGCCTCGCCGTAGAGCCCGTGGTCGTGTGTCACGTAGCAGCCGGGACGCATCACCCTTCGGACCCGGCCGTCCAGCCCGGCATCGCGGAAGGCCTCGGCGACGATGTCGTGCCAGGCGGACCCGGAGGCGGTGACCAGCGGCCGCGCCACCGCCAGTCGGCCGGCCCGCTGCAGGGCGGTGAGGGTGTCGACCAGGTCGGCCGCATAGGCCGCCACCGCCGCCTCCGGAGACGCCTCCGCCTCGGCCTGGACCAGGCCCTCGTAGCCCTCCACGCCGGACAGCTCGAGGCCGGCCGCTTCGTGGACCACGTCGGCCAGCGCCAGCACCTCCTCGCGGCCGCGACAGCCACAGCGCCCGCCCGGCACCCCCCGCTCGATCAGCACCGGCAGGCGCAGGCCACGCCCGGCGAAGAAGGCGTCCAGCTCACGGGCGTTGTCGGCGGAGTCCACCAGGCACCAGAGCTCGGCACCAGCCTCGAGCAGGTCCGCCACGATGGCCATGTTGGCCCGCCCCACCAGCTGGTTGGCCAGCAGCAGGCGCGTCGCGCCATGAGCGAAGGCGGCCCGGCACTGGGGAGCGGTGGCCAGGGTGATAGCCCAGGCGCCGCTTTCCAGCTGGCGGCGAAAGAGCGCCGGGGCCATGGTGGTCTTGCCATGGGGCGCCAGCAAGGCGCCGTGGTCGTCGCAGAAGGCCTGCATCCAGCCCAGGTTGTGGGCCAGCGATGCCTCGTGCAACACCGCCGCCGGCAGGCTCACGTCCGCCAGCAGGCGCAGGCCGGTCTCGGGCACCCCCTTGTGCTCTGTGCGGGTGGGGTCCGCCAGGAAGGCGGTGGACTCGGGGGAAACGTCGCTCATGGGCACTCCTCGCCAGGGACCGTCTTTGGTCGCAAGCCTAACGAAAGCGCTGCCCGGGGCGCTAGGCTGGAGGCTCTTCCTTCCACCGGAGTCCCCACGATGCAGGATGACAGCCCCCTGGTACGCCGCCACGATCTCGACGGCGTGACCACCCTGACGCTGAACCGGCCGACGCACTTCAACGCACTCTCCGAGGAGATGCTCGAGGCATTGGGCGGCGAGCTCGACCGCGTGGCCGACGACGCGCATGTGCGCTGCGTGGTGATCGCCGCCGAGGGCCGCGCCTTCTGTGCCGGTCACGACCTCAAGCAGATGCGTGCCAACCCCGACGAGGCCTACTACCAGCAGCTCTTCGCGCGCTGCGGGGCCCTGATGCAGGCCATCGTCGACCTGCCGGTGCCTGTGATCGCCCGGGTGCAGGGCATCGCCACGGCCGCGGGCTGCCAGCTGGTGGCCAGCTGTGACCTGGCCGTGGCGGCACGCTCGGCACGTTTCGCCGTCTCGGGCATCAATGCCGGGCTGTTCTGCTCCACCCCGGCGGTGGCACTCTCACGCAATGTCGGCCGCAAGCGAGCCATGGAGATGCTCTTCACCGGCGAGTTCATCGACGCCGACCAGGCCCGCGACTGGGGGCTGGTCAACCGGGTCGCCGACGACGAGGCCCTCGACGAGGCGGTGGGCGCGCTAACCGCCAGCATCTGCGCCAAGAGCGCGGTCGCGGTGCGCACCGGCAAGGCCATGTTCCACCGCCAGCTCGCCATGCCGCTGGACGAGGCGTACGCCTATGCCGGCGAGGTGATGGCCTGCAACATGATGGCCGAGGATGCGGGCGAGGGGATCGACGCCTTCATCGAGAAGCGCCCGCCCGAGTGGCGACATCGCTGAGATCGCGACGTCATCGCTGGATGGAAGCCATTTCCGCAACCGCGACAGCGCCCAGCTGACACGGTATCCTGTGGCCTCGAGAGAATGCGGCAGGAGGACAATCCGGGTGAGCGAAGGCAAGCGCAGGACAGCGGGACGGCCCGCCGGGTCGGGCAAGAGCACCAGCGGCCACAGCCAGTCGCTGGTGCGCGGGCTCAACCTGCTCGAGCGCCTGGCGGCCAGCCCCGGCGGCCTGGCCCTCTCCGAGGTGGCCGAGCAGGCGGAGCTCGCCCCCTCCACTACCCACCGGCTGCTGCAGGCCCTGCAGAGCCAGGGGTTCGTCGCCCAGGACAGCGAGCTCGGCGTGTGGAAGATCGACGTCAAGACCTTCCGCATCGGCAACAGCTTCCTCGAGGCCCGCGACTTCGTCGGCACCAGCCGCCCCTTCCTGCGTCGCCTCACCGTCCAGACCGGCGAGACGGCCAACCTCGGCGTGCGCGACGACGGCACCGCGGTCTTCCTGGCCCAGAGCGAGTCGCCGCAGATGATGCGCATGATCACCCGGCTCGGCTCCCGGGCCCCGCTTCACGCCTCGGGCGTCGGCAAGGCGCTGATGGCCTGGCTGCCGGACGACGAGTTCGAGCGCATCCTCGACGAGCGGGGCCTGGCGCGCGTCACCGAGAACACCCTGCATACCCCCGAGTCGCTGAGGGAGGGACTGGCCGAGATCCGCCGCCAGGGCTTCGCCTGCGATCGGGAGGAGCACGCCATCGGCCTGCAGTGCGTGGCCGCCTGCATCCACGACGAGCACGGCACCCCGCTGGCCGCCATCTCGGTCTCCGGCCCCAAGGCCCGCATCCCCGAGGCGCGGCTGGCCGAGCTGGGTGCCCTGGTGCGCGACACCGCCGCCGAGATCACCGCGCGGTTAGGCGGCAAGGTCCCGACGGCCTGACCGCCGCCCTGCCCCTGACCGACACGACAGCGCCCGGCCTTGTGAACTGCACCCCGAAAGTTGGACACCCAATTCAACCTTCGGGGTGTTTCTATGAGGAACCAGTACAGCGACCACTTTAAGTTGCAAGTGGTGCAGCAATACCTGGATGGGGATGTCGGCCTAGAAGTGGTCGCCCACCACTTTGGTCTGGACTATTCCATGGTCAGGCGATGGGTGGAGCAGTACCGGCAGCATGGGCCTTCAGGATTGTGCCAGACACGCCGTCACTACAGCCCAGCGTTCAAGCGCGAGGTGCTGGAAAGGATGTGGCGCGACGGCTTGTCGATCCGGCAGACCGAGGCCCTGTTTGATATCCGTGCCGCTGGCGCTATTGGCAGATGGGAGCGCCAGTACCATAGTGGTGGCCTAATCGCCTTGGAACCGAAACGTACGGGACGCCGCCCGATGCCCCAGAAGCCCCCATCTCCACCGCCCGAGCCTCCCTCCGATGGTGAGCGCTCCCATGAGGAGCTGCTCGAGGAGCTGGCATATCTGCGGGCGGAGAATGCCTATCT
>NZ_JASCQP010000008.1 GCF_030010555.1 Halomonas rhizosphaerae | reverse complement strand
ACCACCTGATCCCATGCCGAACTCAGCAGTGAAACCGCTCAGCGCCGATGGTAGTGTGGGGCCTCCCCATGCGAGAGTAGGTCATCGTCAGGCACCTATCCCGAGAAGACCCCGTGTTCGAAAGAGCACGGGGTTTTTTCATGTGCGGCACTCACGCCGTTACATGATGTTGCAAGCCGGAGTGGAAAGGTCGTCTGGCAGCGGCTAGGGTTTTTCTGCACGACCCCAATGGACCTGGACGTCTCAGAAGGAGATGAGCATGAAGAACACCATGATGCGCAAGCTGGGCCTGGCCCTGTTGATCGCCATGCTGGGTGTCGGCCTGGCGGCCTGCGAAGAGGAGCAGGGGCCGGCCGAGGAGGCAGGCGAGAATATCGACGAGTCCATGGACGAGATGGGCGAAGAAATGGAAGAAGCGGGCGAGGAGATGGAAGAGACGGCCGAGGACGCCCAGAACTGATCGCCCCCCCTCGGTGGTGGAACATAGAAAAGGCCGGGCACCATGCCCGGCCTTTTACGTCTCGACCTGTCACTCCGTGGGGGTCAGGCGCCGGGGTTCTGCTCGATCCCCTGCAGGTACCAGGGGGCGCCGTCGCGCAGTTGGCGGGTCAGGTGCCAGGTCTCGTTGAACTCGTTCTCTTCCCCGTTCTCGGCGATGATGCCGTGGAAGATCACCGTGGCCTCGGCCTCCTGGCCCACTTCGCGGATGTCGCCGAGTTCGGCGAACAACCGCACGATCTCGGTGCGATTGTTGGCCGGCTGCCGGTCACGCTCCTCACGCAGCAGGTTGTAGAGCCCCGGCGTCACGTACTCCTGGATGCCGGCGAAGTCGTTGTTATCCCAGGCGCGCTGCAGGGTCATGAAATGCTCCTTGGCGCCGCCGAGGAAGCGTTCCCGGTCGAACCACTCGGGTTCCGAGGCGAAGGCGGCTCCGCTGCCCAGTGGTGCCTGCTCGGCCTGGAAGCGCTGGGGACCGGCGTTGGCATCCGGCTGGCCGGGGCCACCGGCCATGGCCAGCCGGCGCCGGGCCAACAGCTTGAAGAGCAGGAAGGCCACGCCGGCGACCAGCAGGATGTCCATCAGGCGCAGTTCGTCGAAGGCGCCACCGAAGAAGAGCGCAGCGAGCAGGCCGCCGGCGAGCAGGCCACCGAGCATGCCGCCCATCCGTGAGCCGGGGCGCGCCTGGGTGGCGCGGTTGCCGGCGGCCTGGTTCTGGGTGGCGGCGGGCTGCTGCTCCACGGTACGGGACTGGCTGCCGAAGCTCTTGCCGCCACCCAGGCGGCGGGCATCGGCATGGTCCACGGCCAGGCCGAAGCCCAGCACGCCGACCACGAGCATGACGAGAAGGTGACGCATCGGGGAGTTCTCCATCGGGGAAGGGGTCAGAAAGGGTCGGAAGCGTCCATTCTAGCGGCTATGCTGGTCAGCCACGACCACTAAAGTGAGGGAGGCCGCCGCTGGCTGCCTAATTCGCGAAAGGCCGGGCAAAGTGCCCGGCCTTTCACATATAGGCTAGCTACCGCTGTGATGGGGCAGGCGCCAGTCTCCGGTATGGTGATCACTGAGGTCCTCATGACTTGGCGCCAAGTCAAAGACCCTCTGACGGAGCATGGTCCTGGTCTTGTGCGGGCAACGGCGCGAGGTACGGACGTCATCCAGTTGGCGCGGGTCAGGCCCATCTCGCGATTCAGTTGGCGAAGCAGCAGGGAGCGTCGCCATCGGAAGTGACACACCCCCGTCGAAATACGGCGGTGAGCTGGCGGCCCTTGGCTGCTTAGAAAGGCGGCTGTCGGGGTTAACGTTTGTTCATGAGCTTGAATCATAGACGGTTGTAGTCGTCTTTTCATGTCCTATGAAATAGTCGGGCTATGTTCATTAGCGCACAGAAAGCGTCTTATTTACCTCCTATGCTCTACTTGTGAGTGGTAAGGGAAGTGCCTGAACTGAACGAGCATCTTGCATCATTCGCCGACAATTCTGCGGCGTCTTCCTCATAAGATGCATGACAGCTGGCCATAGGCAAGCGAATGCATAAGGAGAAAAGGATGAAAAGGACCGCAATTGCTATCGCAGTTGGCGCCCTAAGTATCGGGATTTCCCAAGGCCTCCTTGCCGAGGAGGAGAGTGCGCAGCAAAACGAACAGCAGAAGATGAACCAGGAAGGCGGTGAAATCGGCCAGGAATCGCAAGGTCAGGGAACCGAGGTTCGCGTCGAGGGAGAGCCGGCTGATGTCAATGTCGAGCAGGAGCCGGCTGAAATTCGGGTTGAGCAACAGTCGCCGGATGTGACTGTCGAGCAACAGCCGCCCAAAGTCACCATCGAGCAGCCGGACCCCAACGTTACTGTCGAACAGGCCGAGCCCAACGTCACAGTCGAACAGACAGGTGAAGCCGACGTAGAGGTTGAGCGCGCCGAAGAGGCCGAGGCAGAAATGCGTGATCCGGATGAAGAGGATCCAGCGCAAGAGGATCCAGAACAGAACTCTCAGGACCACCAGTCCGCAGATGGCAATGACCTGACCAACATGAAGGTCAGCGAGATCGAAGGCTATGCCGTCTATAGCCAGGAAGACGATGATGAAATCGGTGACGTGGAACGTGTGGTTCGCGACACCCAGAATAACGATATCTATGTCGTGATTTCTCAAGGAGGCTTCCTCGGTTTCGGCAAGGACGAGATGGGCTACAAGCTGGATGATTTACAGATTCGCAACGATGACGAGCTCGTGGTTCGCTCAAGCGATGATGGCGAATCCGGCGACTATGGTAGCGACAAATACGAGGATCTCGACGGCAACCAGACCCTTCGTGAGGCTATGCAGCGCAACTGAGCGCAGAACGCTGGGCAGCTATGGATTGTTCATGAGGGCCTGAACCATGGCATGAACGGCCATGCGATGAATGGCGCGGCCTCGACCGCGCTTTTTTTAATCGGTCTTTTAGCTTTTGCTTCATGTATGTATTGCCGTTGTGGTTTCGCCATCCATACCGCCTTCTGGATCATTATTACCGATGGCAGTACGCCGTGATGATGCGAGATCGCATCTCCGTGCCGCCTCAGTTAGCGGGTGTCACGGACACAAAGGAATTGAAATCATGAAAATGCGTGCCTCATCCACTGCCATGAACCGTTCGCAAGACCTCTGGCGGCAGTCCGCCACGACGTTGGCGGCCCTCATCAAATCCGGTGATGTATCGAGCCGCGAGGTGGTTGATGCGCATCTGGGGAGGATCGAAGCGGTCAATCCGATGCTCAATGCCGTTACTGTCATGTTGCGCACGTCGGCGCGTGAGGCGGCGGATGCGGCGGATGTCCGTCGCAAGAAGAAGGGCAAGCGCGATCTGCCGCCCCTGCACGGGGTGCCGATCACCGTGAAGGAGAACATCGATTGCGTCGGCACCCCGACCACCTTCGGCCTGGCCGTGAATGCCAATGCGTTGCCGGAGCAGGATGCGCCGGTCATCGAGCGGATGCGCGCCGCCGGCGCCATTCTTATCGGGCGCACCAATATGCCGGAAATGGGCCTGCGGGTCTCCACGAGTAACCCGTTCAGAGGGCTGACACGCAATCCATGGAACGCCCATCTGACTGCCGGTGGCAGTAGTGGTGGGGAAGGTTCTGCGGTGGCGTCCGGCATGTCACCGCTGGGGATCGGCAACGACATCGGGGGTTCACTGCGTAATCCCGCCTTCTGCTGTGGTGTCGCGGCGCTGAAGCCCACCCAGGGACGAGTGCCCTACGGTGGTGCTGGAGACGGTTTCCTGAGTGCCCAGGTGATGCTGACGGATGGCCCCATCGCGCGCAGTGTGGCAGATCTCAGGCTCGTGCTGGAACTGGTTCACCGGCAGCACGTTCGTGATCCCCGTTCGGTCACGGTAGCGTTGGAAGGCCCAAGCATGGCCCGTCGTGTCGCCATGGTCACCTCACTGCCCGGTAGCATGCTTGATCCCGCGATTGTGGCCAGCGTGAGGGCGGCAGGGAGTGCGCTTGCTTCCGCCGGTTACCAGGTGGAGGAGGCGATACCGCCGGAAATCGAGCTGATCAACCATCTCTGGACGCAGTTCCAGATGTACGACCTGAGCCTCACGGCCGAGTCGATACGCCCCCTGCTCAGCGCGGAGGTGGCGGTGCTCATGGATGCCCTGATCGCGAAGGTCGACCCGTCGGTGACACATGCCGAGCTGCATCAGGAGCGTTCGCGTCTGGGCCGGGCCTGGTCGTCGTTCTTTGCACAATATCCGATTGTCCTGGGACCCGTCTGGCCTTCGGCGCCGTTCGCGCATGACGCCGATGTCGCCTCTCCCGCTGGCAGTCAGTTGATGCTGGACATGCAGTGGTTCGTGACCCCCGGCAACCTGCTGGGTATCCCCGCAACGGTAGTGCCGACCAGGCCTATCGATGATGCACCGATGACCGTTCAGCTGTATGCCGATCGCTTTCGCGACGACCTGGTATTGGAGGCTGCCGAGATCATCGAGACGGTATTCGGTCCCAGCACGCCGGTGGACCCTTTCGTGGTATAAGCCGGTGACTGCCCGAGCATGACGCAAAGGTGACGTATCAGAGGTTCTCCCTCATGCTGTGCAGCCACGACCACTAAAGAGAGGGAGGCCGCCGATGCGCCTGATGCGAGAGAAGAGCCTGCTGCTGATCGTCGACCTGCAGGCCGGCCTGCTGCCGGTCATCGAACATGGCGATCAGGCGGTGACCGAGGCCGCCTGGCTGGGCGGCATGGCCGGCGAGCTCGAGGTGCCGGTGTGGGTCACCGAGCAGTATCCCGAGGGGCTGGGGGGCAGCGAGCCGCGGCTGCTCGAGGCGTTGCCGGCGCACCGCCTCTGGCACAAGGTCCACTTCGATGCCCATGCCGAGCCGGCCTTCGCCGAGGCCATGGCCGCCGCTGGTCGTCACCAGGTGGTGCTGTGCGGCACCGAGGCGCATATCTGCGTGATGCAGACCGGCCTGGGCCTGCTCGAGGCGGGCTACGAGGTCTACTGGCTGGTGGAGGCCTGCGCCAGCCGGCGGGCCGCCGAGGCGCGGCTGGCCAAGGAGCGGATGGTCCAGGCCGGTGCGGTACCGGTGAGTGCCGACATGGTCGCCTACGAGTGGTTGCACCGCTGTGACGACGAGCGCTTCAAGCAGGCCCACCGCCGCTTCCTCCGGGGCCGCTCGGCACGCCCCCTGGTCTTTACCGGATAGCCCTCAGGCGGCGCCCTCGGCGCGGGTGAAGACCAGGGTGTCGCCCTCCGACAGGGCGGCATTGTAGGCATAGCCCGCCACGTCGAAGTCCTTGAGGCCCTCGGGGTCGTCCAGGCGCTCGCGGATCATCCAGGCGGCCATCAGGCCACGGGCCTTCTTGGCGTAGAAGCTGATGATCTTCAGCTTGCCGTTCTTCTCGTCCTTGAACACCGGGGTGATCACCCGCGCCTCGAGCCGCTTCGTGTCGACCGCCTTGAAGTACTCGTTGGAGGCCAGGTTGACCAGCACCGGGCTGCCGCTCGCCGCCACGGCGCGGTCGAGCTCCCTGGTGAGGGTCTCCTTCCAGAAGGCGTAGAGGTCACGACCGGCGGGGTTCTCGAGCCGGGTTCCCATCTCCAGGCGATAGGGCTGGATCAGGTCCAGGGGGCGCAGCAGGCCGTAGAGGCCGGAGAGGATACGCAGGTGCTCCTGGGCGAAGGCGTTGTCGTCGTCGCTGAAGGTGTCCGCCTCGAGCCCCACATAGACGTCGCCCTGGAAGGCCTGGGCGGCGGGCTTGGCGTTCTCGGGCGTGAAGGGGGTGTGCCACTCGGCGAAGCGGGCGGCATTGAGCCCGGCCAGCTTGTCGCTGATGCCCATCAGCTCGCTGAGCCGTTGGGGCGAGTAGTCGCGCAGGATCTCGATCAGCTCGCGGCTGCGGTCGAGATGCTCCGGCTGGGTGTGCAGGGTCGTGGTGGCCGGGGTCTCGAAGTCCAGCGTCTTGGCGGGCGAGATCACGCTCAGCATTGGGGGCGCTCCTGTGCCTGAAGGGGGATGGCCTGACAGCAGTCGAGGCCAGTATACCAAGCGGCCCGGGGGCGATGGGCTATCGGGGTGATAGCCCGTCGCGCCGGCGCTGCCGGGTCAGGGCGCGGGATTGGGGATGCGCTGGTGAACCGCCTCGATGGCCTCCAGCACCTCGGCGTCGAGCCGCAGGGACTCGCTCGCCAGGTTGCTCTCCAGCTGCTCCATGGTGGTGGCGCCGATGATGTTGCTGGTCAGGAAGGGTCTCGAGTTGACGTAGGCCAGGGCCATCCGGGCCGGGTCCAGGCCATGCTCGCGGGCGATCCCCACGTAGGCGGCGGTCGCCTCCTCGGCCAGCGGATTGGTGTAGCGCTGGAAGCGCTCGAACAGGGTCAGGCGGGCGCCGGCGGGGCGGGCGCCATCCAGGTACTTGCCGGAGAGCATGCCAAAGGCCAGCGGCGAGTAGGCCAGCAGTCCCACCCGCTCGCGGTGGGCGATCTCGGCCAGCCCCACTTCGAAGGTGCGGTTGAGCAGGCTGTAGGGGTTCTGGATGCTCGCGACCCGCGGCAGGCCCAGGGTGTCGGCCAGATGCAGGGCGCGCATTACGCCCCATGGCGTATCGTTGGAGAGCCCGATGGCGCGCACCTTGCCGGCATCCACCAACGCCTTGAGTGCGGACAGCGTCTCCTCCAGCGGCGTGGCGTCCTCCTCCTCGTCGTGCTCGTAGCCGAGCCTGCCGAAGAAGTTGGCCTTCCGGTCGGGCCAGTGCAGCTGGTAGAGATCGACATAGTCGGTCTGCAGCCTTGCGAGGCTCTCGTCGATGGCCTGGTGGAGGTGCTCGTGGGTGAGCCGCGGACCACCGCGGATATGCGCGAGGCCGGGACCGGCGGCCTTGGTGGCGATGATCACGTCATCGCGGCTGCCCCGACGCTTCAGCCAGCTGCCGATATAGGCCTCGGTGCGCCCCTGGGTCTCGGCCTCGGGAGGCACCGGATACATCTCGGCGGTGTCGATGAAGTCGATGCCGAAGGCCACGGCACGGTCGAGCTGCTCGTGGGCCTCGGCCTCGCTGTTCTGCTCGCCGAAGGTCATGGTACCGAGGCACAGGCGGCTGACCTCGATGCCGGTATCGCCTAGCGGTCGCGTCTGCATCCGTCACTCCTGGCAGGGCTGCTGAAGGGGTTGACCCGGTAGGGTAGCGGGGCCCGGGCAGGGCGGCAAATCCCGGGGTTGAGTCACTGCCGGGGCGCGCGTATGCTTGCCTCCCCGTTGCCCCGGCGGAGTCCGCAGGGCCACCGTTTTCCGCAGGGAGCGATACCGGCCACAGGAGGTGGCCGGTATCACTTCCGCACCACTGGACGCAGGGTTGTTGCCATGTCTGAGGCATCCTCACTGTTCACCCGGCTCGAGTACCGGCTTGCGCAGCAGCTGTTCCATACTCGCTGGCTGCCCCGCTCGCCACGTACCCAGCGCCTGACCATGCACCTCTTCCAGCGCTGCGCCGATGCCGGGCATCCGGCGGCGCTGTCGCAGTATGGTCATATGCTCTTCCACCGCGGTGTCAGTCCCCAGGACAAGGCCCGCGGGGCGCGCTACGTGCTCGAGGCGGCCCATGCCGGGGATGCCAAGGCCCAGTACCAGGCCGGGCAGATTCGCGAGCACGGCTGCGCCCAGTATCCACGGCGCGACGACCATGCCGTGACCTGGTATGCGCGTGCCGGCGAGGCGGGCCATCCCCTGGCGGCGACCCGCCTGGCCCGCGCCTACCGCAACGGCGAGCTGGGGCTGCCGGTGGATACCGAGAAGGCCGGGCATTGGCAGGCGCTGGCCGACCGCCTCGCCGGGCTTGCCGGTTCGCTGGACGCTGGTTCTATGGACAGGGCCGAAGGCGAGACGCGACACTAGCCCTTCGCCTCCGTTGCCATCGGCCATCTCGACCAAGGACTCTCCCGCCCGTGACGCTACCCACACTGCTGGATATCGAGGCGTCCGGCTTCGGGCGCGGCAGCTACCCCATCGAGGTCGGCCTGGCCCGCGCCGATGGCAGTACCTGCGCCTTCCTCATCCAGCCGCTGGCCGAGTGGACACACTGGGACCCCAAGGCCGAGCTGCTGCACGGCATCAGTCGCGGTCGGCTGCAGCGCGAGGGCTACCCGGTGCGCCAGGTGGCCCGCTGGCTCAATGACGAGCTGGGGGAGGTCGGGATCGCCTACAGCGACAGCTGGGGCTACGACAACACCTGGCTGTCGCTGCTCTTCCACCATGCCGGCATGCTGCCGGCGTTCCGCCTGGAGGCACTGCGTATCCTGCTCAGCGAGGCGCAGCAGGCCCTGTGGAGCCGGACCAAGGAAGCCATCATCCGCGAACAGGGCATCCATCGGCACCGGGCCGGCGAGGATGCCCGCCTGTTGCAGCTCACCTACCTGCGCACCCTCGAGCTCGCCGCCGGCGCCTGACGCTCGGCCCGCGACTCGCCGCTGACCGGGAGCGGCATTCCGCCGATTCAGCCGGCCGAGGCCAGCCGGGTCTCCAGCGCATCCAGCAGCTCGGCAGGGTCGGTGGCATCGACCAGCTCGGCCCGGGTGCGGCCATTGAGGAAGCCGTGCTCCACGGTATTGTCGAGGAAGGCCAGCAGCGGCGCGTAGAAGCCGGCGGTGTCGAGCACGCCGATGGGCTTGTCGTGCAGGCCCAGGTAGTGCCAGGTCCAGGCCTCGAAGAACTCCTCCAGGGTGCCGATGCCGCCGGGCAGCACGATGAAGGCATCGGCATGGGCCGCCATGCTCGCCTTGCGATCGTGCATGTTGCGTACCCGCACCAGCTCGGTCAGTCCGTGGTGGGCCTGCTCGCGCTCGACCAGGTGGTCGGGCATCACCCCGATGGCCTCGCCGCCGGCCGCCATCACGGCATCGGCCAGCTCTCCCATCAGGCCGACGCGGGCACCGCCGTAGACCAGGCCGTGGCCGCGTCGGGCCAGCTCGGCACCGAGCCGGCGCGCCGCCTCGAGGAATTGCGGGTCACGGCCCTCCCGGGACCCCAGATAGACGCAGAATCTCGACATGTCTTCCTCCTAAAGGCTCATCCTAGCGACCGCAGCGGGGGCTCGAAAGCCTGGAAACGCCAGGGGCGCCAAAAGGCGCCCCTGGCAGAGTGTGAGCCGCTCGGCTCAGCGCGTGCCTGTGGCATCGCGTTTCATGGCCTGGCGTAGCAGCCTCACGCCCACGCCGCTGATGCCGAGCATGCTGGCGATCAACGCGAGACTGGCAATCACATGGGTATCCAGGTACATCCGGGGTTCTCCTAGGGGGTGGTCAGGGGAGGGGGGTTGTCATGATCAGGGCAGGCAGTCGGCCACCCCGTAGTGCGCATCGAGCCACTGGCCGATGACGTTCTCGCCGCAGAGGTGATGGGCATACTGGGTGTGCAGGCAACGCACCTGGTCCCGGTTGGCGATGCCGCCGATGCCGCGCTCGGTGAGCACACCCTCGTAGCCCAGGCGGGTGACCTCGGCCTTCTGGTCCTCGCTCATGTAGGCCCAGCGGGCCGCCACATAGGCGTCGTGGCTGCGGTGGTAGGCGGCCAGGAAGTCGGGGTCCTGCTGCAGGCGGGTCTCCAGCTGCTTGATCACCCCGGCGGCCTCGATATGCGAGATCTCGACCTTGAGACGCTCGGAGCATAGCCAGTAGAGCGTCGGGAAGGGCTTGCCGTCGACGATGGGCGCCATGCGCAGCACCAGCGGGGTGCCCTCGCCGTCGGTGGCGGCCAGGGCCTCGATGCCGCGGGGTGCGCGGCCGAGCTGCTCGGCGATGATGGCCAGCTGCCGCGCGTCAGGGGCCAGGTCGGTGCGGATCACCATCGTCTTCGTCCCGTACGAACTTGTTCGAATGCCCCACGGCGAGGAAGAAGGCGCGGTTGAGCTGCTCGGGGGTGGGGACGTAGCGCCACTCCCGCTCGCAGTACTCGCCGGCCCGTGCCATCAGCACGTCATGGAGGCGATTGAACGGCGCATCATAATCGTAAGGGTCGGCGCCGAACAAGCGGATGTGGGGATAGTCGGCGAAGCGCGCGATGAAATAGCGCTCCAGGTCGGCCTCGACGGCGCGATGCCGGGGCGTGTCGTCCGGGTCCAGCCAGAGGGTATAGCGAATGGCCATGGGGGCTCCCGTCGGTGGGTGGCGGTCATGGTGTGACATCGCCGGCCAGGGTTCGGCTCGGCGGCGATTCAGTGCCGTGCCAGGGCGGCGAGGCAGGCCCCGGTCAGGCGCCCCAGGTCGTCCGGGGCCAGGCAGATCTCCAGCCCGCGGCGACCGCCGCTGACGTGGAGGGTCGCGAGGCGCTCGGCAGAGATATCGAGGAAGGCGGCCAAGC
Organism: Halomonas rhizosphaerae; assembly: GCF_030010555.1. Taxonomy (GTDB): domain Bacteria; phylum Pseudomonadota; class Gammaproteobacteria; order Pseudomonadales; family Halomonadaceae; genus Halomonas; species Halomonas rhizosphaerae. Next base: position 14,523 of record NZ_JASCQP010000008.1, on the reverse strand, counting down.
GCTTGCGCTGGCCCAGCGGGCTGATGCCGCCCACCACGTAGCCGGTGGCCCGCTCGGCCTCGGCGGGGTCGGCCAGGCTGGCCTTGCGGCTCCCCGCCGCCCGGGCCAGGGCCTTGAGGTCGAGCTGGGCGGAGACCGGCACCATGGCCATCACCAGGCGGCCGTCGTCGAGCCGGGCGAGCAGGGTCTTGAACACCGCCTCGGGCGAGAGGCCCAGCGCCCGGGCGGCCTCCTCGCCGTAGGTGGGGCTGCGCGGGTCATGGTCGTACTCGGCCAGGGTGAACGCGACCCCGGCCTGCTCGAGGACCTTCACCGCCGGGGTCATGCGTCCGCCGGCTCCGCCTGGAGGTGGATTTCTAGGGCCTCGCGCAGCTCGCCCTCGATGGGGATGGCCTTCTTGGCCTCGTGGTCGAAGTGCACCATCACGGTGTGGCCGAGGTTGGTCAATTGGCCGTCCTGGCGCGCCTCCTGGCTCACCGTGAAGGAGCTATTGCCGAGCCGCGAGACATAGGTTCGGATCTCGATCTCGCGGCCATACTGCAGCTCGGCCCGGTAGTCGACCTCCATGCGTGCCATGATCAGGCGCCACTTGCGCGGGTCCAGGTCCGGCGTGAACAGCCGGAAGAGGTCGTTACGGGCCAGCTCGAACCAGGCCGGAAGCCGGGTGTTGTTGACGTGGCCCAGGGCATCGGTGTCGTAGAAGGCGGGCTCGATGGTGCGGGTGAACATCTGGCGTTTCCTTGTTGTGGTCTCTGCAGGGAAAACAGCGTTGCCCCGAGCAAGCGCTCGGTCAAGTCCCGGCGCGAGGGTGCGCGGCCAGGCGAGTGGCCCGCCAGGCCAGCAGGCGGGTCCAGGCCAGCAGCCAGGCAGTGGCGACGGCGAAGCCGATCAGGGTGCCGAGCACCAGCCCCAGGCTGTCGTAGGTCAGCGAGACGCACAGGGCGTACCAGAGCAGCGCGCCGAGCCCGGCCGGGTAGTGCTTGATCACCGTGGCCACCGGGGCCGCGCCATGGGTCAGGTGCAGGATCACCAGGAAGGGGTACATGGTCACCGGGAAGGCGGCCATGACCCCGGCCCAGGCGGCCGGCATCACGTGGGCGAGGCCGGTGATCAGGAAGATGATCCCGGCGGCCAGGGCGGCACGCAGGCCCAGCGCCGCCCAGCTGAAGCCGCCCCGGGCGCCGGTGGCGGTTTCCGGTACCCGGCGGTAGAGCCGGGTGAAGAGGATGATCGCCGCCAGGGTGGTCAGGGTGCCGGTCAGGCGGGTGAACTCCACCTGGGTCAGCAGCAGGCTCACCGCCAGCCAGGCGGCGAGCCCGCCCGCGGTGCCGGCGAGGACGCCGGCCAGGCCGTCGCGGCGGGCGCAGAGCAGGTAGCCCCCGCCCAGTGCCAGGGTGGCGGTGAAGCCGGCCAGGGTATGCACGGCACTCTGGGTGGCGAAGGCCGGGGAGATCTCCAGGCCGATGAAGAACAGCGCGATGGCGGTGCCCAGCGGGTAGCCGGCGAGCAGGCCGGCCACGCGGGTGCTGACCCGCTCGGCGATCACCGAGAGGCCGAGCACCACGCCGATCGATACCAGCAGCTTGGCCAGCTGCCAGCTCAGGGGAACTTCCATCCTGTTTTCCTTATCCCTTCGGGTGTGTCCCGGAATGTTGGAGGCCAGCATGGCCGGCCATGACCTTACGCCCCCACCGCGCCCCGAGGCCTGCGAGCTGTGCGGGCGCGCTGCGCCGCTGACCCGCCACCACCTCATTCCGCGGGCCCTGCACGGAAAGGCCCGCTACCGACGGCGCTTCGACCGGGTGGAGCGGCTCACCGCCATCCTCTGGGTCTGCCACTCCTGCCACAAGCACCTCCATGCGGTGCTCGGCGAGCGTGAACTGGCCGAGCATTATCGCAGCCGGGAGGCGTTGATGGCCCATCCGCAGATCCAGACCTTCGTCGCATGGCTCTCCACCAAGCCCGCCGGCTTCCGGCCCAAGAAGCGGGCCGCGCGGCGGCGCTAGCCGGTCGTCAGACCAGGCGCAGCCCCTTGAGGTCGGTCCAGGCGGCCCTCAGGGCGGCGGCCAGCGGCTCGCGAAGGTGCTCGGGCAGTGCCTGCTCGGCGGCGGCGAGGTCCTCGAAGTCGCGGTTGCGCAGCCAGCAGTAGGCCCAGGCGCAGGCCTCGTCGTCGCTGGCCGGCAGCGGCCGGGCCGGCATCTGCACCAGCAGGAAGGTGGCGGTGCGTGCCGCCCAGAGCGGTGGTTCCTCGCCGTCGGGACGGCTCCAGTCGGCGAGGGTGTCGCCATCCGGGGTCCGCTCGGGGAGACCGATCCGGGTCACCCGGGCGGTCTCGGCGAGCAGCAGGGCCAGGCGGTCGGCACCGCCCTGGCCGAGGGTCAGCCACTGGGCGATCAGGGCGGGCAAGCCGCGGCGTACCTTGGCATAGAAGCCGTCTTGGGGCATGGTCTCGTTCATCTTGCTGGCCTTCTGGGATCGGGAACTGCACATGGAATTCGATTTTGCCACGCCCGTCGAGCGTCGCCACCCGTCGGGCGGTGACTGGCCCTCGCAAAAGTGGCACCGCTACGGCGAGGACGTGCTGCCGCTGTGGGTCGCCGACATGGACTTCGCCTCGCCCCCTGCGGTCATCGAGGCCCTGCGGGCCCGGGTCGAGCATGGCGTCTTCGGCTATGGCCTGGTGCCCGACTCCCTGCGCGAGACCCTCTGCGCCTGGAGCGCCGAGCACTATGGCTGGGCCATCGAGCCCGGCTGGCAGCTGTGGCTGCCGGGCGTGGTGCCGGCGCTGCACATGGCGAGCCTGGCGCTGACCGAGCCCGGCGATGGCGTACTGACGGTGACGCCCATCTATCCGCCCTTCCTGCGAGTGGCCGAGCGCACCGGGCGGCGGCCCCAGCAGGCGGCCCTGCAGGCCCCGGCCGCGCCCGGCGGGCCATGGCGGCTCGATCTCGCGGCGCTGGAGGCGGCCATCACCCCCGAGACCCGGCTGCTGCTCTGGTGCCACCCCCACAACCCCACCGGACGGGTGTGGACGCGAGAGGAGCTGGCGGGGCTGATGGATCTGGTCGAGCGCCACGACCTGTATCTGGTCTCCGACGAGCTGCACTGCGACCTGCTGCTCGACGAGGGCGCCCGCCATGTACCGCTGGCAGCCGAGTTCTCCGAGCTGGCCTCGCGCATCCTGACCCTCTGGGCGCCGTCCAAGACCTTCAACCTGGCAGGGCTCACCACGGCCTGCGCGGTGATTCCCGACGCCGGCCTGCGGCAACGCTTCGCCAGGGGGATCAAGGGACTGATACCCGATGGCAATGTCCTGGGGTTGGTCGCCGCCGAGGCCGCCCATGCCCACGGCGAGCCATGGCGGCAGGCGCTGCTGGCCGTGCTGCGCGGCCACCGTCGGACGCTGGTCGAGCGGGTGGCCGGCTGGCCCGGCGTGGCCATGAGTCCGCCCGAGTCCACCTACCTGGCCTGGCTGGACCTGCGCGAGGCGCGAGCGCTGGAGGGGGCGCCGCAGCGACTGCTGCTCGAGCGGGCCGGCGTGGCGCTTTCCGACGGTGCCGACTTCGGCTGGCCGGGCTTTGCCCGCCTCAACTTCGGCACCACGGCCACCCAGCTGGAAGAAGCGCTTACCCGGCTGGATGGGGTACTGCGCTGAAGCTGGAAGCTTGAAGCCGAGAGCTGGAAGAAAACCCCACACCCCAAGGTATGGGGGGCATGCCGCGCAGCGGCATTCTTCCAGCTTCCAGGCGCGAAGCGCCGCTCTTCCAGCTTCCAGCTTCAGTAGAGCAGGGCGAAGAGCTTGCGGCGATAGGCGACCGTCAGCGGATGATCGGCGCCCAGGGCATCGAAGACCTGCAGCAGGGTGCGGCGGGCGGCATCGTCGCCGTAGGCGCGATCGCGTTTCATCAGCGCCAGCAGGGCATCCAGGCCGGCCTCGTACTGGCCGTCGACCACCTGACGCAGGGCACGCTTGTAGTGGGCCTCGCTGTCGTCGCGGCCCTCCAGGGCGGCCAGCTCCTCGGCGGAGGGGGCCTGCTCGCCGAACTCGATGCTGGCGCGCACGCCGCGGGCCGGGGCGGCATCGCGCTCCTCCGGGGGGAGGTTGTCCAGCAGGGTGCGGGCCTGTTCGGCCTGGCCGTCGGCCACCAGGGCACGCGCCAGCTCCACCTGGTAGGGAAGGTGCTGGGGATACTGCTGCACCAGCTCTTCGTAGATGCTCCTGGCGGTGGCGGCATCGCCGGCGGCCAGGGCCTCGGCGGCCTGGTCCTCTGGGCTCTGCGGGGCCTCTTCCGGGGCCGGGAAGTAGCGTCCCAGCCACTCGCGGACCTGCTTCTCGGGCAGGGCACCCTGGAAATGGTCGACCAGGCCGCCCTGGCTGATCAGTTTGACGTCCGGCACCGAGCGCACGCCGAGTTGGCCCGCGATCTCCTGGTTCTCGTCGATGTTGAGCTTGGCGAGGATGAAGGCGCCCTGGTACTCGCGGGCCAGCTTCTCGAGGATCGGCATCAGGTTCTTGCAGGGCTCGCACCAGGGGGCCCAGCAGTCGAGCAGCACGGGCACCTGCATCGAGGTCTCGAGCAGCTGTTGGATGTTACCGGCATCGACGTCGATGATCATCTCGGCGTCCTGGCCGCCGGGAGACGCGGCATCGGCACTCTCGCCGGCGGGAATGTCGTCGGTGAGCGGCTCACCGGTGCGGGGGTCGACGATGGGCATGATCGATAGCCTTGCGTGGGGATGAATTTGCTGTACAGATGCGGGTGATCGCCCGCGACTTCAAGGGGAGCCGGCCTGTGATACGACGAATTCTGCGAATGGTCTCCGGGCTGGCGGTGCTGCTGGCCCTGCTGCTGGCCGGGCCGCTGTGGATGCTGGCCACCGAGCGCGTGGAGGGCCGTGGCCACTGGTCCACGGCCGATCGAACCTCGGCCGGCCTCGCCCCGCCCCCTGCCGAAGCCTCCGAGGCGGTGGTGCAGCTCTATGCGGCAAGGGCCTGGGGATGGCGCGGCGCCTTCGGCGTGCATACCTGGATCGCCACCCGCGACGCCGGGGCCGAGGCCTGGAGGATGCACCATGTGCTCAGCTGGCGCCGTCCGGCCCTGGTGTCGCGGTCGACCACCGCGCCGGACCGGGCCTGGTACGGCAGCGAGCCCGTGCTGCTGGCCGACTACCGGGGCGCGGCGGCCGCGCGGCTGGTTCCCGGGATCGAGGCGGCGGTGGCGGCCTATCCCGCCCCCTCGACCTACCGTGCCTGGCCGGGGCCCAACAGCAACACCTTCACCGCCTGGGTGGTCCGCGAGGTGGAAGGACTCGAGGCGACGCTGCCGGTGACCGCGGTGGGCAAGGACTATCTGCTCGACGGCGTGCTGGCAGAAGCGCCGGGTGGGCTCGGCGTCACCGCCTCGCTGGGCGGGCTGCTGGGGCTGACCCTGGGGCGCGACGAAGGGCTCGAGCTCAACCTGCTGGGCCTCTCGCTGGGGGTCGACCCGCGGCGCCCGGCGCTCAAGCTGCCGGGCATCGGCCGGCTGGGCATGGCGCCCCTCATCAAAGGGCGAGGGGAAGGCAGCGGGGACCGCTGAATCTGAAACGACAGGGAGCCGATGACCGATGGTCATGCCGCATACGAAAAGCCGACTCCCGCAGGAATCGGCTTTCTCGATATTTGGTAGCGGGGACTGCTGAATCTGAAACGACAGGGAACCGATGACCGACGGTCATGCCGCGTACGAAAAAAGCCGACTCCCGTAGGAATCGGCTTTCTCGATATTTGGTAGCGGGGACCGCTGAATCTGAAACGACAGGGAACCGATGACCGACGGTCATGCCGCGTACGAAAAAAGCCGACTCCCGTAAGAATCGGCTTTCTCGATATTTGGTAGCGGGGACCGGATTTGAACCGATGACCTTCGGGTTATGAGCCCGACGAGCTACCAGACTGCTCCACCCCGCATCAACGTGTGGCGTATTCTACAGGCTATGCGCCTTTGGTCAAGGATTGATTTCAAACGCTCGTCCCGACGGCACTCCCTGGTCCATACTCCATCTGCTGTCATCAAGGTGACAGATCAATGAACAAGACTGGTGATGGCCGGCCTGGCGCCACGCCACACAAGATGTCATGCATATCAGGGAGGTAGTCAATGACAACTCAAGCACCCGTCGCCTGGGTCACCGGTGGTACCGGGGGGATCGGCAGCGCCATCTGCCGTTCGCTCGCCTCGCAGGGCTACACGGTGGTTGCGGGATACCACAACCCGGACAAGGCCAAGGCCTGGCTGGAGACCCAGAAGGCCGAGGGTTTCGACAACATCGACATCGCCGGGATCGATCTGGTCGACTTTGATGCCTGCGTGAAAGGGGTCAAGGAGATCGAGGAGAAGCACGGCCCCGTCAGCGTGCTGGTCAACTGTGCCGGGATCACCCGGGACGGCACCATGAAGAAGATGACGCCGGAGCAGTGGCACGAGGTCATCGACACCAACCTCAACAGCGTCTTCAACACCTGCCGCAGCGTGATCGAGAACATGCTCGAGAAGGGCTATGGCCGGATCATCAACATCTCGTCCATCAACGGCCGCAAGGGCCAGTTCGGCCAGGTCAACTATGCCGCGGCCAAGGCGGGCATGCATGGCCTGACCATGTCGCTGGCCCAGGAGACGGCCACCAAGGGCATCACCGTGAACACGGTGTCACCCGGCTATATCGCCACCGACATGATCATGAACATTCCCGAGAAGGTCCGCGAGGCCATCCGCGAGACCATCCCGGTCAAGCGCTACGGGACGCCCGAGGAGATCGGCCGCCTGGTGGCCTTCCTCGCCGACCAGGAGTCGGGCTTCATCACCGGCGCCAACATCGACATCAACGGCGGGCAGTTCATGGGCTGATCGCCCGACCGTCGCACGCCCCCTGTCGCCGGCGACCCCGGCGGCAGGCACGACAGCGCGAGGCAGATGCCTCGCGCTGTTTCGTCGGTGGGCGGCTTTCTGGCTCAGGGCGGGGGCAGTTCGGCCAGACTCTCGAGCATGCGGTCGAGCTCGCCCACCTCCCGCTCCCAGAGTCCCTCGGGCATCGGGCCGGTGGCCAGCAGGTCGGCCAGTATCTGGTGGAGCTCCTCGGCGCGTGAGGTCTGCTGGCCCAGGCTGTCGTTGAGGCGTTCGACCTGGATCGCCAGGCGCAGCGGGTCGTCACGCTGGTTGACGCGTCCGCCGGCCAGCAGCGAAAGGTGGGCCCGCAGGCGTGCCAGTCGCTCCTCCACCGCGTCGTCCGCGCCGCCCCGGCGGGCGGCGTTGCGACGTTCGTGGGCGTCACGCAGTGCGCTCGGCAGGGCCAGGCCGTCCGGGAGGGCGACCTCCTCGACGGGGCCGCCGGCGAGACGCCGGGCGTCCGCCTGCAGGTGGGCATTGAGCAGGGGGCGGATGGCCTGCCAGCGCTCGGCTTCCTCGGCCAGTGACAGGCGCGCCAGGCGCTCACGGCGGGCCCGCACGATACCGCTCCAGCGGCGCCGCATGCCCTCGCTGCGCCGTCCCGAGGGCAGGGGCTCGAGTGCCGTGGCCTCGCGCACGGCCTCGTCCAGCACGCTGGCCTCGCGGCTGTGCGACGGATGCCAGCTGTCGAGCCGGTCGATCAGCGCCTGCATGGCATCCAGCCGGGCCCGGTTGCGCTGGACCTGGTCATCTCGGGCGGCCTCGCGGCTGGCGAAGATGTCGTCGCATAGCGAGCGGAATTCGCGCCACAGGGCCTGCTCCTCGCCCTTGGGGGCGCGTCCCAGCTCGCGCCAGCGGCGCTGCAGCGCCTTGGCCTGGTCGGCCCGCTTGGACGCTGGCATGTCCCGGGCCAGCAGTTCGCGGGTCTGCTCGATCATGTCACGCTTGGCCTCGGCGATCTCCCGGGCGCGCCGGTCGATCAGGGCCTGGAGGTCATGGCGGATGCGCCCGAAGCGTCGGCCGATGGTCTCGGCCTCCTCCCGGGGCACCGGAGCGAAGCGGCGCCACTGCTCCCGCGAGCGGTCCCGGATCTCGCGCAGCGCATCGGGGTCGGCCTCGTGGGCGGGCTGCTCGAGCAGCGTCTCGAGCTGCTCGCACAGGGCCTCGCGGGCCTCGAGGTTGCGCTGGCGCTCGGCCAGCTGGCGCTCCCGCCAGGGGGCCAGGCGTTCGTGGATGCGATCGGAGGCGGCACGGAAGCGGGCCGACTGCTCACGGTTGGCGGCGGCATCGCCCAGGGCCTTCCACTCCTTGACCAGCTGGCGATGGCGGCGATCGAGCTCGGCCTCTGTCGGCGGGGGGGTATCGGCCAGTCCCTCGATGGCGAGGCACAGCTGGTCACGCTTGGGACCGGCGACGAAGCCGCGCCAGTCCCGGAGCTCGGCGAGTCGCGCCGCGAGGCGCTTGAGTCGAGCCTGATGGGGTTGCAGCGGTGCCTGGGGGAGCTGGTCGGCCTGCTGGCGCAGGCGCTGGTGGAGCCGACTGGCGCCCTTGAAGGCGCCGCTCTCCAGCAGGCGCTCGAGCTGGTCGAGCTCTTCGACGAAGCGCGACAGCCGGGCGTCCAGGTCGCCGTCATCCCGAGGAGGCTCGGCGGCGATACGCTGTCGGGCACGCTGCAGCAGCGGCGCCGGTGCCAGTCCCTGAGGCCAGCCGCAGGCCTCCACCAGGGCCTCGAGGCGTTCGTCATCGCCATCGGCCAGGGCCTGTTCGATCGCCTCGGCACGCTCGTCCAGGCGTACCCGCGCCTGGACGATGCCTTCACAGGCGGCAAGCGCCCTGTCATAGCGCTCACGCAGTGCCTCGTCGGCCAGGTGGTGGTCGGAGAGGGCCTGCCAGCGGGTGGCCAGCAGGCGCTTATGGGCGCGCAGGCTGGCGATGTCCTGGTCGGTGAGCCGGTCGCCCTGATGCAGGCCCTCGAGGCTCTCCTCCAGGGCCTCGATCAGGGCCTCCCGGGTCTGGTCGGCACTCTCTCGCTGACGATGGTCGGCATCCCGCGCATGCTCCTGGGCCTCGTGGTCGCCGATGACCTTGCGGCAGCGCAGGCAGGCATCCTGGTAGCGCCGCTCCTGCCGGGCGTCCGGCAGGTCCTCGAACTTGGTCCACTCGCGCATCAGGTGGCGGAAGCGGCCGGCATAGAGCGGTTCCCAGGGGCTGCCGGCGTGCTGCTCGAGTGTCTCGAGCAGTGCCTCGCGGCGTTCCCGGGCCGCCGCCAGGGAGGCGGCGTCGGCCCGCAGTCGGTTGAGGCGTTCGCGTGCCTTGCGGGCCACCTGGCGGTCGCGCCGGGCCTCGTGGGCCAGCCGTGAGAGTCCTGCCTCGCTCTCGACCCGGGCGGCGGCGGCATGGCGCACAGCCGCGATGCCGTTGTCACAGGCCTGGCGGATCAGGTCCTCTTCCGCCTCGAGGCGGGCCAGGGCGGCGAGTCTAAGCTGCAGGTTATCGCCCTGCAGGGCCAGCTCGTTGAGCAGCTCGGGATCCTCGAGCCGTTCCACCAGGGCGATGCGTGTCGGCAGGTCATGCTGGCCGTGGCGGCCGGCGAGCAGGGCCACCAGGTGGCGTCGCAGCTCCGGGGGGGCGTCTCCCTCCCGGCACAGGTCCAGCAGGCGCTCGGGATCCTCCAGATGGGCCAGGGCCGCCTCGCGTACCCCGGGATCGGGGTCGAGGGCGAGCTGCTCGAGGGCACGGCGCTGGTCATCGCGGGCCGGGTCGAGACGTGCCACGGCCTGGCGGCGGACCTCGGGGTCCGGATGTTTCCAGCGCGGGGCGAACAGGCGACGAAGGAGTCCTGACATGGGGCATCCTGACAAAGGGAGCGCGCCCCGGCGGGGGCGCGGAACAATCGTTATTGTTGGCGGCAATGGCGCGGGGCCTGGGTCGAGAGTATCTAAGCACGTGCCGAGGCTGCAGAAAAGTCCAGCCGGCGGCGAGGTGTGGCCATCCGGAGACACTGACAACGGCCGCCCCTTGACCGTATGATCGGTTGCAGGGGCGCAGCCACTCGCTTAGCTTTGTGGCTGTACCCCGATCATCACCCGACGTGGAGTTCGGCAATGAGTCTCAAAGTGGACAGGGACAGCATGGCATTCACCTTCAAGGGGGGGATGCTGCCGATGACGGTCATGGAGCTGACCAGCGCCGATCCCGAGCGCATCCGCGAGCAGCTCGCGGGCAAGCTCAGCCAGTCGCCGGCCTTCTTCCAGCATACCCCGGTCGTTCTCAACGTCGAGAAGCTCGATGAACCCCACCTGGCCCTGGAGCGCATTTGCGCGGTCTGCCGGGCCCACAAGTTGTTGCCGGTGGCGGTGCGCGGCGGTCCGGACCCGGTCAAGCAGTCGGCCTGGGCCCTGGGGCTGGGCTGGTTTCCGCCCCAGGAGGCCTCGCGCCCGCGCCCCCTGGAGAGCGTCGCCGGTGACGGCGACGACGAGGTGGCCGAGCCGATAGCGCCGGCAGGGGAGGCCGAGATGCCGGCCCCGCTGCCTGGCACCACGGCGGGCGGTCGCATCTACCGCGGCACGGTGCGCTCCGGGCAGCAGGTGACCGCGCCCGAGGGCGACCTGGTGGTGGTGGGGGCGGTCAATGCCGGCGCCGAGGTGCTCGCCGCCGGCAGCGTGCATGTCTATGGCGCCTTGCGCGGGCGTGCCCTGGCCGGCATCCATGGCGATGCCCAGGCCGGTATCTTCTGCCGTGAACTGCATGCCGAGCTGCTCTCGGTGGCCGGCAACTACAAGCGCCTCGAGGACATCGACCCGCGCCTGCTGGGCACCACCGTGCAGGTCCGGCTGAGCGATGACCAGTTGGGCATCACGCCGCTGGCCTGATGCCGGCCACCGCGTGGCAGCCGCGCTTGCACCACCATTCCCTTTCATCATCACAAGACAGGATGCGACACTTGGCCAAGATCATCGTTGTGACCTCCGGCAAGGGTGGGGTCGGCAAGACAACCAGCGCAGCCGCCATCGCCACAGGGCTGGCGCTGCGTGGCAAGAAGACCGTGGTCATCGACTTCGACGTGGGGCTGCGCAACCTCGATCTAATCATGGGCTGCGAGCGTCGCGTGGTCTACGACCTGGTCAACGTGATCCAGGGCGAGGCGGGGCTGAACCAGGCGCTGATCCGTGACAAGCGGGTCGATAACCTGCACATCCTGCCGGCCTCCCAGACCCGCGACAAGGACGCCCTGACCCAGGAGGGCGTCGAGAAGGTGCTCGATACCCTGACCAAGGACTTCGACTTCATCATCTGCGACTCCCCGGCGGGCATCGAGCGCGGCGCCCAGCTGGCCATGTACTACGCCGACGCGGCGATCGTGGTCACCAATCCCGAGGTCTCCTCGGTGCGCGACTCCGACCGCATCCTCGGCCTGCTGGCCTCCAAGACCCGGCGCGCCGAACGCGGCGAGGACCCGATCCAGGAGCACCTGCTGATCACCCGCTACAACCCGAGCCGGGTCGACCTGGGGGACATGCTCAACCTGGAGGACATCCGCGAGATCCTGGCCATCGACCTGCTTGGCCTGATCCCGGAGTCGGAGGCGGTGCTGCGGGCGTCCAACCAGGGGGTGCCGGTCACCCACGATGACGACAGCGATGCCGGCCAGGCCTACGCCGACACCGTGGCCCGCCTGCTGGGCGAGGAGGTCCCCCTGCGCTTCCACGAGTACCAGAAGAAGAGCCTGTTGAGCCGCATGTTTGGAGGAGTCCGCCGGTGAAGTTGCTCGATTTCCTGAAGCGAGAGCGCAAGAAGTCCGCGTCGGTCGCCAAGGAGCGGCTGCAGATCATCGTGGCCCATCAGCGCACCCAGCGGGGGCAGCCGGACTACATGCCGCTGCTGGAGAAGGAGCTGCTGGAGGTGATCCGCCGCTACGTGCAGATCGATGACGACGCGGTGAACATCACCCTCGACAGCGAGGACAACTGCTCGGTGCTGGAGCTCAACGTGACCCTGCCCAAGTCCTGAACAGGCAGCCCCGAGCGCGTCCTGGGCACGAGCCCGGCGGCTGAGTCGTCCGCGGGGCTATGCTAGGCTGGAGGCCGTGAATTCACTCCTTTCGGAGAGCTCCCGCCCATGGCGCAGTCCCCCGCCGCCCCGCAGTCCTTCCTGTGGCACGATTACGAGACCTTCGGTGCCGATCCGCGTCGCGACCGGCCCTCCCAGTTCGCGGCCATTCGCACCGATGCCGATCTCAACGAGATCGGTGAGCCCCTCGAGCTCTTCTGCAAGCCGGCCGATGACTTCCTGCCCCATCCCCAGGCCTGCCTGATCACCGGCATCACACCCCAGCAGGCCCGCCGCCGCGGCCTGCCCGAGGCCGAGTTCGCCGGCCGGGTCGAGGCGGCCATGGGCGAACCGGGCACCTGTGCCCTGGGCTACAACAGCCTGCGCTTCGACGACGAGGTGAGCCGCCACCTCTTCTACCGCAACCTGCTCGACCCCTATGCCCGGGAGTGGCAGAACGGCAACTCGCGCTGGGATCTGATCGACGTGGTGCGTGCCTTCCATGCCCTGCGCCCCGAGGGCATCGAGTGGCCGACGCGCGACGATGGCGCGCCGAGCTTCAAGCTGGAACACCTGACGGCCGCCAATGGCATCGCCCATGCGGGGGCCCATGACGCCCTGGCCGACGTTCGCGCCACCATCGCCCTGGCGAGGTTGCTGCGCGAGCGCAACGGCAAGCTCTTCGACTACCTGCTGGGGCTGCGCGGCAAGCGGGCCGTCGCCCGGCAGCTGGACCTGCCCGGGCGCAAGCCGGTGCTGCACATCTCGCGTCGCTACCCGGCGAGTCGCGGCTGCAGCGCCCTGGTGATGCCGCTGGCCGAGCACCCCTCCAACCCCAACGGGGTGATCGTCTTCGACCTCTCCATGGATCCGACCCCGCTGCTGGAGCTCACCCCTGAGCAGATTCGCGAGCGGGTCTTCGTCAGCAACGATGACCTGGCGGAGGGGGCCGAGCGCATTCCGCTGAAGGTGATCCACCTCAACAAGTGTCCGGTGCTGTTCCCGACCAGCGCCCTCAAGGACGTGGAGGGGCCGCACAAGGGCGAGTATGGCGCGATCGTCGAGCGACTGGGGCTGGACCTGGCCGCCTGCCGGGCACACTGGAAGCTGCTGTCGAGTCGCCCGGAGGTCGCCTCGCGTGTCGCCGAGGTGTTCGCCGCGCCGCATCCCGAGCCGCCGCATGACCCGGACCTGATGCTCTATGCCGGTGGCTTCTTCTCGCCGGCGGATCGCCAGCAGATGCAGCGGGTGCGCGAGACCGACCCCTGGGACCTGGTGGGGGCACGCTTCGCCTTCCAGGATCCACGCCTCGAGGAGATGCTGTTCCGCTACCGGGCCCGCAGCTATCCGGAGACCCTGGAGAGCGAGGAGCAGGCACGCTGGGAGGCCTTCCGCTGGGAGCGCATGAACGATCCGGCCGTCGCGAGCCTGACCCTCAAGGAGTTCGCCCGGGAGATCGAGCGGCTCAACGGCGTCCCGCTCTCCGACCGTGACCGGCAGATCCTCGAGGAACTGGTGATGCACGTGGAGGCCATCATGCCGCCCCAGGCCTTCGACTGACGATCCGGTTCCTTTCCCGATGCCAACGACAGCGCCCGGCCGATGAACTGACCCCCAATCGTTGGACGGTTAGTTCTCTTAACCGGCGGCCATGGCCTGAGTCCTGTATTGCACGGGGCTCAGGCCTTTTAGTCTCTGCTTGATCCGTTGATGGTTGTAGTAGTGGATGTAGTCGGCAATGCCTTGCTGCAACTGCTCAACGGTGTCGAACCGGTTCAGATGGAAGTACTCGGCTTTCAGGGTGCCGAAAAAACTCTCCATGGCGGCATTGTCCAGACAATTCCCTTTCCGTGACATGCTGCGCAGTATCCGTTTCTCCACCACCAGGCGACGATAGTTGGGGTGCCGGTAATGCCATCCCTGATCCGAGTGCAATAGAGGCCGATCACCCGGCCTCAGCCGGTCGAAGGCGCTCCTCAACATGTGCTTCACCAGGCCCAATACCGGTCGTGGCCCGGTCTGGAAGGCGATGATTTCGCCGTTATACAGATCCATGACCGGTGACAGGTAGAGCTTCTGGTCATCGACCTTGAATTCGGTGATGTCGGTCACCCATCGTTGATTCGGTCCTTGGGCCTGAAACCGACGCCGTAGCGTATTCGGGGCGGCGTAGCCCTCGGCTCCTCGATAAGCCCGATACCGCTTGGGGCGAACGAGGGACTTCAAGCCCAGTTGTTGCATCAACCGCTGGACGGTCTTGTGGTTGACCGCCTCGCCTGTCTGGCGCAGCACAGCGGTGATACGGCGATAGCCATAGCGTCCCTTGTGGTAATCATAGATCGCCTGGATACGCGCCTTCAGAGACGCATACGGATCGCCAGCCCCCAGGGCCTTGAGCTGGTAGTAGAACGTGCTGCGCGGTAGCGATGCCGCACGTAGCAGCAGCGCCAGTGGGTGCTCATGCCTTAACCCTTGGACGGCTTGGGCTTTTTGCCCCGTGTCGTCGCCCACTTCTCTCGGGTCAAGGCATCGAGCTTTTTTAGATAGG
>NZ_JASCQP010000007.1 GCF_030010555.1 Halomonas rhizosphaerae | reverse complement strand
CCTATCTAAAAAAGCTCGATGCCTTGACCCGAGAGAAGTGGGCGACGACACGGGGCAAAAAGCCCAAGCCGTCCAAGGGTTAAGGCATGAGCACCCACTGGCGCTGCTGCTACGTGCGGCATCGCTACCGCGCAGCACGTTCTACTACCAGCTCAAGGCCCTGGGGGCTGGCGATCCGTATGCGTCTCTGAAGGCGCGTATCCAGGCGATCTATGATTACCACAAGGGACGCTATGGCTATCGCCGTATCACCGCTGTGCTGCGCCAGACAGGCGAGGCGGTCAACCACAAGACCGTCCAGCGGTTGATGCAACAACTGGGCTTGAAGTCCCTCGTTCGCCCCAAGCGGTATCGGGCTTATCGAGGAGCCGAGGGCTACGCCGCCCCGAATACGCTACGGCGTCGGTTTCAGGCCCAAGGACCGAATCAACGATGGGTGACCGACATCACCGAATTCAAGGTCGATGACCAGAAGCTCTACCTGTCACCGGTCATGGATCTGTATAACGGCGAAATCATCGCCTTCCAGACCGGGCCACGACCGGTATTGGGCCTGGTGAAGCACATGTTGAGGAGCGCCTTCGACCGGCTGAGGCCGGGTGATCGGCCTCTATTGCACTCGGATCAGGGATGGCATTACCGGCACCCCAACTATCGTCGCCTGGTGGTGGAGAAACGGATACTGCGCAGCATGTCACGGAAAGGGAATTGTCTGGACAATGCCGCCATGGAGAGTTTTTTCGGCACCCTGAAAGCCGAGTACTTCCATCTGAACCGGTTCGACACCGTTGAGCAGTTGCAGCAAGGCATTGCCGACTACATCCACTACTACAACCATCAACGGATCAAGCAGAGACTAAAAGGCCTGAGCCCCGTGCAATACAGGACTCAGGCCATGGCCGCCGGTTAAGAGAACTAACCGTCCAACGATTGGGGGTCAGTTCACTAAGGCCGGGGCGTTTCAGGTTCTCACCCGCTACCCGTGGAACCCCGCCGGGCCCTGAGGGCCCGACGCCCATCTTGCCCATTGCAGGACCTGCCTGAAGCCTCAGGCCTCGCCGGTGAGTCGCCGCTGGCGCCGCGCGCGTAGGATCATGCGGTAACGCGAGCGGATCTCGTCGCGCTCCATGTAGCAGCCCTGCAGCCAGCGATGGCCTTTACTGCCCTCGAAGGCGTCACGGGCATGCAGCAGCCGGCGATTGTCGAAGATCACCAGGTCGCCGGGCCGGTAGGTGAAGCGGATGGCAAACACGGGCTCGCGAAGCATCGCCTGCAGGGTCATCAGCGCCTCATAGGCCGATTCTACCTCCGCGAAGGGTGCCTGCAGGGGCCCGCGCAGGAAGTCGGCGATGCGCACCTCGAGCAGCTCGCCGCGCTCGTCGAGGCGGATCATCGGCGCGTACCAGACGTAGTCGGTGGTCCTGGCGGTGTTGGCATAGCACCAACGCACCCGGGTCAGGGTGGCGAAGGCCTCGGGATGTCGCTCGCGAAGCGCCTCGGCCACGGCGAAGCCGTCGAGCATCACCGCCTCGCCGCCTTCCACGCTGTTCTCCAGGCAGTGCAGCATCTGCAGCCCCGGCTGGTATTCCCGGGTCGGAAGGTCGACGTGGGGCGGCAGGGCAATGGCGGTGTAGGCGTTGGAGTCCGGGTCCGGCTTGGCCTTGACGTCGAACAGCAGCCCGAAGTTGGTGGGTCGCAGCGGCCCGATGCGCCGGGCGATGGCCTCCAGCGAGCCGGGCCGGGTGGGCAGGCCACGCAGGCGCACCAGCCCCTTGCCCAGCACGCTTTCCAGGGCCGGGGCGAGGATCGCCTCCTCGGCCTCGCCGCCCGCTTCGGTGTCGAGCAGGCCGACGGCGTCGAGGCTGTCCGGGCCTTCCCCGGGGCCGCCCTGCCAGGTGGTCACTGGCACCGGCGGCGCCTCGGGATCGACGGCGTTATCGTAGTCGTGGGCGCGCAGCCAGCCGGGATGGAAGCGTAGACGGCGATCCTCGGGGGCGAAGGTCACGCACAGCGCGCCGGCGTCATCGATCTCGGCGCCGGTGATCTCCGGCCAGCCGGGCAAGGTGGAGAGATCCAGGATGCGCTCGCGGGTCGCCGGGTTGACGGTGGACTCGTCGGCGGCGTTCTCGCGCAGCCAGATGCCGTGGTAGCGGCTCTCACGCCCATCGTCCCAGCGCACCGCCACCAGGCGCGGGGAGAAGGAGACGGTCTCGAGGTCGGCCTCGATGGGCCAGGCATCGTAGTCGGGCGTCTGAGGAAGTTCTCGGGGCATCTCGGCCTCCTGGGCGTTACAGAGGAGAAGGGGGGAGCGCAGGAGCGGACTCAGCGGCGTATGCCGATGGTGCGCCCGGCCAGCGCCGGCCAGGCGTCCCGCGCGGCGTGGGGCAGCGCGGCGATGGCGGCCTCGATGGGCGCGGGGAAGGGCGCCGGGCGCCCCGCCTGGCTGTCGATGCCCATCAACATCTCCTCGCTGGTGGCCAGCAGGGTGCCCGCCTCGTCGAACAGCTCGAAGAAGACGTGCAGACGCTTGGCATCGCGATCCAGCAGGGTCAGTTCGACCCTGAGCGGCTGCCCCTCGTGGGCCTCGCGGCGGTAGCAGAGGTGGGTCTCCAGGGTGTAGATCGTGACGCCATGACGGGCGCGGCCGGCGGCGTCCAGGCCGATGCGATCCATCAGCGCTTCCACCGCCAGGGAGAACACCCGGGCGTACTCCGCGTCGTTCATGTGGCCGTTGTAGTCGACCCACTCGGGGGCGACGCGGCTCTCCAGGATCACCATCAGATGCGTCCCTCCAGGCCTTCGGCTTCGGGCCAGTACTTGTATACCAGGTCGAGCAGCTCGACCAGGAAGTCGTCGCGGCGGCGGTCCAGCTCGGCCACCGGGCGACCGGCGGCCTGGTGCTCGCAGCCCTCCACCACGCGGTCGATCAGCTCGTCGGTGAGCTCGGGGGCTTCCAGTTTCGTCCAGGGCAGCTTCAACGCCGGGCCGAACTGCTCGAGCATATGGCGCATGCCCTGCTCGCCGCCGGCCAGGTGGAAGGTGAGGAAGGTGCCCATCAGCGACCAGCGCAGCCCACAGCCGTAGACCACGGCGGCATCGATCTCCTCGGTGGTGGCCACGCCGTCGTTGACCAGGTGGAGCGCCTCGCGCCACAGCGCCTCCATCAGGCGGTCGGCGATATGCCCCTCGATCTCGCGGCGCACCACCAGGGGGCGCATGGCCAGCGCCTGGTAGAGGGCCTGGGCGCGCTCGATGTGCCCGGGTTCGGTGGCCTCGCCGCCCACCAGCTCCACCAGCGGCAGCAGGTAGACCGGGTTGAAGGGGTGGGCGACAATCACCCGGCCCGGCGCCCGGGGGCAGTCGTGCTGCAGGTCGCTGGGCTTGAAGCCGGAGGTGGAGGAGCCGATGACCACGCCCTCCTCGGCGGCGGCGTCCAGGGCGGCGAGGACCTCTCGCTTGAGTGCCAGGCGCTCGGGGACGTTCTCCTGGATCAGGTCGGCGCCCTGGACGGCGGCTTCCAGGCTATCCACGAAGGTCAGCCGCTGGGGGCTGGCGCCCTCGGCCAGGCCCAGGCGCTCGAGGGATCCCCAGGCGTTATCGACGAAGGCACGGGTGCGCGCGGGGGCCTCGGGGTCGGGGTCGAAGGCCACCACGTCCCAGCCGTGGGCCAGGGCGCGGGCGATCCAGCCGTTGCCGATCACCCCGGTACCGATCACGGAGAGTTGGCGGCTCATGCCCCACCTCCTGGGACCTGTGCAACGACCTCACCGGTGCGCGGGTCGCGCAGCCTGAGGTGGGCGCGGGTCTCGGCCGGCGTCATCACCCGGCCACCGAGGTTCTCGATGATGTCCCCGGCCTTCTCGACCAGCCCGCCGTTGGTGGCGAGCACCCCCTTCTTGAGGTAGAGGTTGTCCTCCAGGCCGACCCGGGCGTGGCCGCCGAGCAGCATCGCCTGGGCGACCATGGGCATCTGCTGGCGGCCGATGCCGAAGGCCGCCCAGTTGGCGTTTCTCGGCAGTCTGTTGCGCATCGCCAGCATGGACTCGGTGTCGGCCTCTGCGCCCCAGGGAATGCCCAGGCAAAGCTGGTAGAGGGGGTCGCCATCGATCAGGCCCTCCTCCTGCAGCTGGCGGGCGAACCAGACGTGGCCGAGGTCGAAGCACTCGAGCTCCGGCTTGACGCCGGCGGCCTGCACCAGGCGGGCGTGCTCGCGCAGCCAGTCGGCGGGGTTCACGTAGACCATGTCACCGAAGTTGAGGCTGCCACAGTCCAGGGTGCAGAGCTCCGGCAGCAGCGCACCCACCGGCTCGTGGCGCTGGGCGGGGGTCTGGATGTCGGTGCCCGGGCCACCCCGGGCAGGGTCCTCAGCATCGGGGATCCAGTCGCCGCCGCCGCCGGCGGTGATGTTCATGACGATGTCGACATCCGCCTCGCGCACCCGCTCCATCACCTCGCGGAAATGGTCGACGGAGTGGCTGATGGCGCCGGTCTCGGGGTCGCGCACGTGGATATGGGCCACGCTGGCGCCGGCGCGGGCGGCCGCGATGCAGTCGTCGGCGATCTGCTTCGGCGTGACGGGGACGTTGGGGTTCTTGGCGGTGGTGTCGCCGGCGCCGGTGACGGCGCAGGTCAGGATGACATGGCGGTTCACGTTCGGCCTCCTGTGGCTCAACGAGGATGTGCCTACAGTGTGGGGGCATCCCGGCCTGACGCTTTGACGCAGCGCGACGAAAATTCCACATTAAGCGACATTTCTGCCAACCCATGTCGTCAGCGGAGAGCACGGTCGGTGTCTCACCTTCGAGGGGGCCGTGGAATCCGGCGTTTCACCGAACGCCGTGCGGACTCGGCACCGCCGGCACCCCCGCCATCGCCGGATAGCGCTCGCCCCCTGCCCGATTCCCTGCCGATGCTCGATACCCACCCGGACAACCCGGCGGGTCGTCCGTTGATAGCGTGTCCACAGGCAGTGCACACAATTCCCGCCAGGACGCCTAAGCTGGATGGACGACTTTCGACAATGACGACAGCATCCGAGCCTGGGCATCGGCGATGCGTTTCGAGTAGCAAAAGGGTATCGAACATGAACGAAGCAAACCTTCACCCGCATGGCGCCGTGAGCGAGCTCCGGGCGCGCATCCGCGCCAACTATGACGCCGATGAGGCAACGGTGCTGCATGGGCTTGTCGAACGACTCAAGTTGTCCGAGGACGACCGCCGCAAGGTGGCCGATGTCGGCGCCAACTACGTGGCGCGTGTGCGCAAGGAAAGGTCGCCGTCGATGATGGAGGCGTTCCTGGCCGAGTACGGACTCTCGACCGCCGAGGGCGTCGGACTCATGTGCCTGGCGGAAGCGCTGCTGCGTGTACCCGATGCGGAAACCATCGACGACCTCATCCACGACAAGATCGAGCCATCCGACTGGGGGGCGCACCTGGGCAAGTCGTCGTCGTCGATGGTCAACGCCTCGACCTGGGCATTGATGCTGACCGGCAAGGTACTGGAAGACGACCCCAAGGGCCCGGCGCGGGCGCTGCGCGGCCTGGTGCGTCGCATGGGCGAGCCGGTAGTGCGTACCGCGGTCGGCCAGTCGATGAAGATCCTCGGGCGCCAGTTCGTGCTTGGCCAGACCATCGAGGAAGGCATGAAGAATGCCCGTGAGCTCGAGAAGCAGGGCTATACCTATTCCTACGACATGCTCGGCGAGGCGGCACGTACCGACGAAGATGCGGTCCGCTATCATCAGGCCTACGCCAAGGCGATCACTGCGATCGCCAAGCAGGCCAAGGGCGACGTGCGCGGAAGCCCCGGCATCTCGGTGAAACTCTCGGCATTGCATCCCCGTTATGAATACACCCATCGCGACACGGTGATGGCAGAACTCGTGCCGCGAGCAAAGGAGCTGGTGCAGCAGGCGGCCAAGGCCAATATCGGGTTCAACATCGATGCCGAGGAGCAGGACCGGCTGGACCTGTCCCTCGACGTCATCGAGGCGCTGATGTCCGACCCCAGCCTCGAGGGATGGGACGGTTTCGGGGTCGTGGTGCAGGCCTACGGACGCCGCGCTGCGCCAATGATCGAGACGCTCTACGACCTCGCCGAGCGGTACGACCGCAAGATCATGGTACGGCTGGTCAAGGGCGCCTACTGGGATACCGAGATCAAGCTGTCCCAGGAGATGGGGGTCAAGACCTTCCCGGTCTTCACGCGCAAGGTCAACACCGACGTCAGCTACATGGCCTGCGCCCAGATGCTGCTCGACCGGCGTGACCGCATCTATCCGCAGTTTGCGACCCACAATGCCCATACCTGCGCCGCCGTGGTGGCCATGGCGGGCGACGACAAGGACAGCTACGAGTTCCAGCGCCTGCACGGCATGGGCGAATCGCTGCACCACATCGTCAAGCAGTCGGAGGGGACGCACTGCCGGATCTACGCCCCGGTGGGCGCGCATCGCGACCTGCTGGCCTACCTGGTGCGCCGTCTGCTGGAGAATGGGGCAAACTCCTCGTTCGTGAACCAGGTAGTGGACGACTCCATTCCCCCGAGCGAGGTCTCGAAGGACCCGGTGGCCGGGATGCAGCAGCTGGGCGACGCCATCGCCAGTCCGCTGATCCGCCAGCCCGGCGAGCTCTTCGCCCCCGAGCGGAAGAACTCCCGCGGCTACCGGATCAACGAACCCGCCTCGATCCTGCCGCTGTTGGCGGCGCGCGAGCGCTTCGCCGACGCCACCTGGACTGCCGGCCCCATGCTGTCGGGGAGCCCGGCACCGCAGGGACCGGCTCGCGATGCCGTGTCTCCCGCCGACGGCTCTCGCGTGGTGGGCAAGGTGCACGAGGCGACCCCGGAGGAGGTGGCGGCCGCCCTCGACGCCGCCGAGGATGGCTACCGCGACTGGTCGGCGCGGCCTGCGGCCGAGCGGGCCGAGGTCCTGCGCCGCACCGCCGACCTCTACGAGGAACACATCGCCGAGCTGACCGTGATCACGACCCGCGAGGCCGGCAAGATGATGTTCGATGGCATCGCCGAGGTGCGCGAGGCGGTGGACTTCCTGCGCTACTACGCCAACGAGGGCGAGCGGCTGGAGGCGGAAGAGCCCGGCAATGCCCGCGGCATCTTCGTCTGCATCAGCCCATGGAACTTTCCGCTGGCCATCTTCACCGGCCAGATCGCGGCGGCGCTGGCGGCGGGAAACGCCGTGCTGGCCAAGCCGGCCGAGCAGACACCGCTGATCGCCGCCCGGGCCGTCGAGCTGATGCGCGAGGCCGGCCTGCCCGAGGCGGCGCTGCAGCTGCTGCCCGGTGACGGGCCGACGGTGGGCGGGCCGCTGACCAGCGATGCGCGGATTGCAGGCGTCTGCTTCACCGGCTCGACCCCGGTAGCGCAGATCATCCACAAGGCCCTGGCGCAGAATGCGGGGCCGGATGCGGTGCTGATCGCGGAGACCGGCGGACTGAATGCCATGATCGTGGACTCCACGGCACTGACCGAGCAGGCGGTACGCGACATCCTGATCTCCTCCTTCCAGTCGGCCGGCCAGCGCTGCTCGGCGCTCAGGATGCTGTACGTCCAGGAAGAGGCGCGCGACCGCCTGCTCCACATGCTCGATGGCGCCATGGACGCGCTCACCATCGGCGATCCCTGGAACACCGACACCGACGTCTCGCCGGTGATCGACGCCGAGGCCCAGGCCGACATCAACGCCTATGTGGCGGCGCAGGAAAAGGGCGGCAAGGTGCTGAAGAAACTGTCCGCGCCGGACGTCGGCACCTTCGTGACACCGGCCGTGGTCAAGGTCGGGGGCATCGAGGATCTCGAGCGCGAGATCTTCGGCCCGGTCCTGCACGTGGCCACCTTCAAGGCGCGGGACATCGACAAGGTGGTCGACGCGATCAATGACAGGGGATACGGCCTGACCTTCGGCCTGCATACCCGGATCGACGACCGCGTGCAGCAGATCGTCGAGCGTGTCCATGTCGGCAACATCTATGTCAACCGCAACCAGATCGGCGCCATCGTCGGCTCCCAGCCCTTCGGGGGCGAAGGTCTCTCGGGCACCGGGCCCAAGGCCGGCGGTCCCCTTTACGTCACCCGCTTCCGCCGCACCGCCGCAGCAGAGCGCCATGACGCGCCGAAAGGGCGAACCGTGACACTCGGCGACCTCCAGTCGGCCCTCGACGGGCTGGACGCGCGCAACTGGGCGGCGCGACCCGACCGGGTCGAGGTGCTGCGCAAGGCGCTTTCCGGCAAGGGCGGCGTGGTCCGAAAGGCGCTCGCCGAGACCGCGGCCCTGGACATGACACCGCAGACGCTGCCGGGGCCGACGGGGGAAAGCAACCGCCTGGCCATGTACCCGAAGGGCCCGGTGCTCTGCCTCGGGCCGACCCTGGACATCGCCGTCGCCCAGGCAGCGCAGGCGCTCGGTGCGGGCTGCCCGGCGGTACTCGTCGCCCCGGGCGCGGCGCAGGCCGTTCAGCCGCTGATCGATGCCGGGGCGCCCGTCGCCGCGCTCGAGGGCAGCGTCGAGGCCGAGACGCTGACCGCGGTCAAGGGTATCGAGGCCGTGGCCGCTGCCGGCGACAGCGACTGGACCCGCGAGCTGCGCATCGCGCTCGCCAAGCGCGACGGTGCCATCGTGTCGCTGGAGACCCAGACCATCTCGCCGGAGCGCTATGCGGTGGAGCGCCATCTGTGCATCGACACCACCGCCGCGGGTGGCAACGCAAGCCTGCTGGCGACGGCCGAGTAGACTCGACGGGCTGCTCTGCCAGGCGACACCACGGACCGCCCTCCCGGACGCCGAGGGGGCGTAACCCACCCGAGAGAAGCGCGACACCTGCGACCAGGCTGGAGCGTTTCCAGCAACGACGCCGGGGCCTTGAACCCGGCGTTCTTCGTAGGTGCGTCAGTCACGCGCTGCGCGCCATGCCTGACGCACATCGAAAACAGGCCGCCGATCATGGATCGGCGGCCTGTGGTATTACGTCATCGCGGCCCGCGCGGCGGGCCAGGAGTTACTTGGCCTTGGGAGTGGCTTCCTTGACGGCCTTGGTGGCGGTCTCGGTGGTCTCCTTGGCGCTTTCCTGGGCCTGCTTGACGCTGCCCTCGGTCAGCTTCTGGCTTTCCTGAACGAACTCCTGCTGCAGGGCCATCACCTTCTCGGCATCACCCTTCAGGCGCTCGGTCAGGTCCTGGACCACCTGCTGCTGGCCTTCCAGATAGCCCTTCAGGCCTTCGGCGTCCTTGACCTCGGTCAGGCTGCGCAGCTGCGCCAGGTTGATGTCGGCATAGACCTTGGTGGCCTCGAGCTGGGTATTGACCAGCTTCTCGGTGAAGTCGACGGAGAGGGCGGCGAAAGCCCGCGCCGGGGCGAAGAAAACGGACTCAAGCTGGGCGGTGTCAAATTGCTTGGCGTCGAATGCGAATGCGTTGGTCATGATGAGAACCTCCGGGTTCTGAATGCCATGGAACGGGAGATTCCCGCTCTGATGCACTGCACAATAGCAGGGATTTTTGTGCAGTGCAACATTAGGCAAGGACAGGACTGTCGACCAGGGCCTGCCAGGCTTCCCATGCTGGACCGACGCCCGAGGATGGCGCCCCACTGACGCCAGCGGCCGGCATCCCTGCCGGCGCCGGGCCCTCAGGCCAGGGAAAAGGGATGCTGTCCTTGATTACCGCCTCCTAATGCTGTCCATGCCGTAGCGCCATCCAGCGGATGCAATACCCTGGCCGAGCACATCGAACGCTTTCCACACCAACGACGAAGCGCCCATGAACGCCCCCCCTTACAGGCGATGCTGAGACCGCCTGGCGCCGTCCGGGGAAGGGAAGGGTTACCTGCTAGACTGGATCCGAGGCTGAGGGTGGATCGGGGCTGTCGATAACAAGGTCATCGAGGAGAGAGAGATGGGTTCCAAGGCAGAGAGGGACGTGGAAAAGGGTTATCCGAAGGCCGACTTCGTGGCCAAGCTACGGCGCCTGGCAGATGCGATCGAGAAGGAGGAGCGTTTCGAGATACAGATCGCGGGCGAACGCATCTATGTGCCCCTCCGAGCCAAATTCACTATCGAACACGAACGCTCAGATGATGAGGAAGAAATCGAGTTCCAGCTCAAATGGAACCGCTGAAGACCTGGTGAATATCACCTACTAACATCCGCTCCACGGCCTTCCACGCCGATACCCCCAAGTGGAGGCGGGTCGTGTGCAGATGAGCCATCTTCGCCGCCATGGCAGAGGGGCTTGATCAGCAGAGGCGCACTGCTTGATCCCCTCAATCGGATTGCGCGGCCAGGCGAATGAATACACCTGCCGAGTCATCTATGACAACCGCCACCTGGTTTATCTTGATTGGATCACTGCTGCTGGTAGTGGGATTTACCTTCTCGTACATCAAAAGCGTGCCCGTCACCTCTGCCATTGTGTATCTGCTTATCGGGTGTATCGTCGGTCCCATGGGCTTTGAATTGTTTCATTTCAACCCACTGGAAGAGTCGGCTTTATTGGAGTTTCTCACCGAAATAGCCGTGCTTATTTCATTGTACTGCGCCGGCGTGAAAATGCCGGCGCCTGTTACCCTGAAACGATGGCAAAATCCCGTGCAACTGGCGGTGGTTTCGATGGCTCTTACTGTCGGACTAGTGACGCTCTTCGGCTACTACTGGCTTACATTACCTCTTGGTGCTGCCGTGTTGCTAGGTGCCGTGGTTGCACCGACTGACCCGGTATTGGCGACCGAAGTTCAGGTGCGTAACGCCGATGACCCTGACGAACTTCGTTTTTCATTGACCTGCGAGGCCGGAATGAACGATGGAAGTGCCTTCCCGTTCGTGATGCTCGGCCTGGGGTTGCTGGGTCTGCACGATCTCGGCGACGCCGGTTGGCGGTGGCTGGCAGTGGATGTGCTCTGGGCGAGTGGCGCAGGTATCGGAATCGGCATCCTGGCGGGTGTTAGTGTCGGTTGGATAGTAAGCAAGATACGCAAGAACTTTGTGGGCACTGCCTTTCTGGAAAGTTTTCTCGGCCTGGGGCTGATCGCGTTCGCCTATGGAATCAGCCTGTTAGTAGATGCCTGGGGCTTCTTGGCCGTTTTTAGTGCAGCCGTTGCTCTGCGCCATACCGAATTGAAGTTGGTCGGACTCAAACAAGGTTACTCGGCACCTGTCGAGACAAGCCTGGAAGGTGAGCCGCAATCCATAACGCATGTGCACGTAAGCGAAAGCTCGCTGGTATTCAACGAGCACCTCGAACGGCTGGCAGAGATCGTTCTAGTTTTACTGATCGGTGGCTCGCTCTTCTGGGATTCATGGAGTTGGAGAGCCGTAGGTTTCGCGGCGTTTCTATTTCTTGTCGCCCGCCCCATCAGTGTGCACCTTGGCATGCTAGGGAGCAGTTCGCCCATGCGTATGCGCCACCTCGCGGGCTGGTTTGGCGTTCGTGGTATTGGCTCCCTCTACTATCTGATGTACGCCATACAGCATGGGCTGGAAGAGGAGGTCGCGCTGGAATTGATACACCTGACCCTGGTGGTGGTTGCCTTGTCGATTCTGGTTCACGGGGTTAGCGTAAAGCCCACAATCGCTCGTTATTGGCGCTCGCGAAAGCCTCGGGAATAGCTCCTGATAATGCATGTGCGTCGGGGCCAGTTACTCAATGACACGGGGGCCATCAGCTGTCGGCTCCCGGATAACCCATCCCCCGAGACTCCACAAATATCGGCTTCTGCGAGCTTTCCACCGCTTTCTGTTTCACTTCCCCCAGGCCTCGTCCGCTTCGCGTCAACCGTCCGGTTCCATTACTCGCATTGGCAGATAGGGGAAGAGAGCAGGGGCGTCAGCCGGTCGCCGGCACATAGGGGGCGCCCGCCAGGCGGCGCACTTCGACGTGGGACAGCCAGTCGATGTCCCGGGCACAGGCCTCGAGGCGGCGGATCACTGCGTCGCTGTCGAAGGACGACTGCTCGTCCAGGCAGATCACCACCGTGACGGCACCCTCCAGGTAGTGCAGCTCCATCTCGCGGATCTCCGGCCAGACGTCCAGTGCCGTCCAGCGCCGCGCCAGGGCGGCTTCCACCTCGGGGCGCAGCGGCAGTCCCGGGAAGCGGCTGGGGTCGCCTTCTCCGGCGTCGTCCTCGGGGTCGATGTGGAAGGTAAGGTCGGTGAGGGCGGGAAAGGCGTTGCGCAGGCGCCGGCTCACCTCGTTGCCGATCTCATGCCCCTCGGAGACGCTGATCCGCGGCGACACCACCACGTGCAGGTCGAGCATGGTGTGCCCGGCCGACTGGCGGGTGCGCAGGTCGTGAATGCCCTCGACGCCGGACACGCTTTTCGCCACCTGGCGCATCGCCTCCTGGGTGGCCACGGGCAGGGCGGTGTCGACCAGCTCTCGGCCCGACTCCCACAGGAGGTCCCAGCCCACCTTGCCGACCATCAGGCCGACGATGACCGCCGCCACGGTATCGATCCAGGTGGCGCCGAACTGGCTCCCGACCAGGGCGACCATCACCACGCCGGTTGAGAGCACGTCACTGCGATGGTGCCAGGCGTTGGCCTCGAGCATCTTCGAGCCGATGCGTCGCGCCACCCGTAGTGTCAGGTGGAAGAGCCACTCCTTGGACAGGAGCGCCAGGGCGGTCAACAGGATCGCCCAGGCACCGGGCGGCGGGATCACGGCGGCGGAGAACAGGCGCTGAAGGCTCGACCAGGCGATCCCGCCGGCCACGAAGATCAGTACGCTGCCCAGGAACAGGGTGGCCAGGGTTTCGATGCGGCCGTGGCCGTAGTGGTGGTCGTGGTCGGGCCCCTGATGGCCATAGTGGGACGCGGCGAGCACGAAGCCGTCGGTCACCAAGTCCGAGAAGGAGTGGATGCCGTCGGCGACCAGAGCGGCGGAGCCGACGATCCAGCCGACAAGTATCTTGGCCACGCCGAGCAGGATATTGACTGCCGCGGACAGGAAGGTGATGCGCCGGGTCGCCTGGTGCTTCTTGAGGTTGGGCTGCATGGTCGTTCCTTGCGACGCTCCTCCGTACAAGCCACCGATGAGGAGTCGACAAAATGGTACCGAAAAGGTCCAGATTGGCACAAGGCGTCGACTTGCCTCAGGTCTCCCCCCATATCCTGGTTCGTGGCATGTCTCCGGGGTAAGTCGCGCGAACCGTCAGACAAGAGCTCTCCATGTTGAGGTATCCATCAGCAATCCGCTTAATGACCTTGGTTCGGTAGTTCATGCCCTATGGCATGCTGACGTTCAGTGTCGGCGAGGCCGCCGCCCTGCCGCTGGCAAGCGCTATCCTTAGGTGCCCCAGATGCCTGCCCGGCTTCGCCCATAGTCAATCAGTAAAAGCGGATACGAAGCTAGCGGCTCTCAAAAGCGGCTCTCAGAAGCGGCGCCCAGAGTAGGCGCAGCGTGAGCACCATCTGGTCACACGCAGGAACAAAGGGGTTCCAGCGTCCGGTCGTGGACGCTTCACCTGGCGAAGCTCACAGATGGTCGCGGGGAATGACTTCGTTCCAGGTACGGGAGAAGACCCGCTCGTCGCCTTCGTAGGCATCCAGGGTGGCGTTGAGATGGAAATGGGTCGCCGTGCTGGTCATCACCGTGCGGGTGACGATATCCACCCGCCAGCCGCCACGCTCGAACATTCGTCGATTGATGACCTCGCCACTAACCGTGGCGTAGTCGTCGTTGGCCTGGGTGTAACGCTCGGTGACGTCATAGCCGAGCGTAAGGCCGAGGTCGTCGAGACGCCAGCTGCCATCGTTGTCGATGACCCCGAGCGTGGCCTCGTTGGTAGCCAGGTTGAAGAGCACCGTCCACTCCCGGTGAGCCGGCACCAACAGGGTGGTGGCCGGGCCCGGCGCCATGCGGGGTTCGCCAAGGTCAGCCAGTGTCTTATCCGCGGCGCGTAAGGGACGCTGAGGCAGGGTCAAGCTGCAGCCTCGAGGATGGAGCGTCAGCGTCGCCGGGCACGGCGACGGCCAGGCAAGCGGCCAGTATGAGGAGGAGATCGCCACCCGAATGCGGTTGCCCGCGGGGAAACACTGGGCGACGTGGTTGAGACGGACCGTGACCCGGCAAGTCTCGCCGGGCAGGAGCGGCTCGGGACAGTCGTGGCCATGGCGATGGCTGAGGTTGCACAGCCCGTAGGTCACCAGGGTGACGGTGCCGTCGGGGCCGATATCGGAGAGCCGAACGGCGACCATCGCCTGGGGCTGGTCCGCCGACAGCTCGAGTTCCACCACGGGCTCGCCGAGGATCTCGATATCCTGGGCGAGCGATGCCGTATCGAAGCACAGCGAGCCGCCATCCTCCAGGCGCTGATCGGTGGGCAGGTCGGTGCTCTCCGCGTAACTGCACCACTTGCCAGCGAACAACCCTACGCTCAGCGGGCTACGGATCGACAAGGGGTCTTCCCCGGCGGGAGCATCGGCAACCAGGCCTTCCCGTGACAGTGCATAGACCCGCGGCCGCAAACGTCGGCTGGGCCACTGCATTTCGGCAACCCAGCGCCCCGGACGGTCGTCGCTGATCGGCGAGACGCTGTCCTGCATCCAGGCCCTTAACAGGGGCTCCCCATCCACGCCGTTATCGCAATCCTTCAGCCACCGATCCCACCAGCGCAGGCACTCGTCGAGGAAGTTGATGGAGGGACCGGGCCCACCCAGGTGGGGATACTTGTGGTTCCAGGGCCCGACCAGCCCCTTGCGTGGCACCTTCAGGTGGTGGATCAGCCGGAACACCGTGTTGCAGTAGCCATCGGCCCAGCCGCTGACGGCGAACACTGGACAGCGGATCGCCGCGAAGTCCTCGCAGACCGAAGCGTGGCGCCAGTAGGCATCCCGTCGCTGGTGGTCCAGCCAGGTCTTCAACCAGAGCCCGCTGTGCTCCAGCCGCCGCTGCCACAGCTCGCGCCAGCGCTCACCGACGATGATCGGGTCCGGGGGGCAGGCGTTGTAGGAGAGCATCACCGAGGCCCAGGAGAGGTTGTCGGTGAGCAGGCAGCCGCCCATGTAATGGACATCGTCGGTGTAGCGATCGTCCGAGGAGCAAACGGTGATCACGGCCTGCAGTTCGGGGGGTTGCAGGGCGGCGATCTGCAGGCCGTTGAAGCCGCCCCAGGAGATGCCGATCATCCCGACCCGGCCATTGCACCAGGGCTGGGCGGCGATCCAGCGGATCACCTCGACGCCATCCTCCAGCTCCTGGGACAGGTATTCGTCATGGAGCACGCCGTCCGAGTCGCCGCTGCCGCGCAGGTCCACCCGGACCGCGGCATAGCCGTGCCGGGCGAAGTGGCCGTGGATCTGGCTGTCCCGGGTCGCCCGAAAGTCCCGCTTGCGGTAGGGAATGTACTCGAGGACCGCGGGCACGCCGACCGACTCGGCAACCGCCGGCAGCCAGAGCTTGGCCGCCAGCCGGGCGCCATCCGGCATGGGGATCCAGGCATTCTCGATGACCGTCACGTCGTCCTGCTGTGCATCCGCCATCCCCGCTTCTCCCCCAACATCCCGCATCGCGACCCCGACACCGGCCTGGCCCTCACCGACATGCTTCAGCATATACCCTCACCGCCATGAGGCGCGTCGCGCCCCCTGATCCGGTCGGCGGCGCAACACGACCGGACGCCGGGTTTGCCGTCGTCGTATATGCTTCAGCAAGCACCATCGCTGACGGTGCGCCCAGAGGGAAGCGCCATGAAGATCGTCGAGGATTTTCCCCGTGAGGTCCGCGTCATCGAGAATGTCTGGATCCCGATGGCTGACGGGACGCGACTGGCGGCCCGGATCTGGCGGCCCACCGACGCGGAATCCGAGCCGGTGCCGGCCATCCTGGAGTACATGCCCTACCGCAAGCGTGACTTCACCCGCCTGCGCGACGAGCCGTTGCACCGCTATTTCGCCGGGCATGGCTATGCCTGCGTGCGCCTGGACCTGCGCGGCAGCGGCGACTCGGACGGCCTGATGCTGGACGAGTACCTCCCGCAGGAACTCGACGACGCCGTGGAGGCCATCGACTGGTTGGCCGGCCAGCCCTGGTGCAACGGACGAGTCGGCATGATGGGCATCTCCTGGGGCGGCTTCAACGCGCTGCAGGTGGCGGCCCTGCGGCCGGCCCCGCTCAAGGCCATCATCACCATGTGTTCCACCGACGACCGCTACAGCGACGATGTCCACTACCAGGGCGGCTGTCTGCTCAACGAGAACCTCGGCTGGGGGTCCGTGCTGCTCTCGTGTGCCACGACCCCGCCGGATCCCGACATCGTCGGAGCACAATGGCGCACCCAGTGGAAACATCGCATCGAGCAGGTGCCCTTCTACCCCCTGGTGTGGATGCGCCATCCCCACCGGGACGCCTATTGGCGGCACGGCTCGGTCTGCGAGGACTTCGACGCGGTGACCTGCCCGGTGTACGCGGTGGGGGGCTGGGCCGATGGCTACGTCAACGCCATTCCCCGTCTGCTGGCCGGGCTGAAGGCGCCGTGCAAGGGACTGATCGGCCCCTGGTCACATGCCTTCCCCCACGCCGCCCTGCCCGGCCCGGCGATCGGCTTCTTCCAGGAGGCCCTGCGCTGGTGGGACCACTGGCTGAAGGGCCTTAACACCGGGATCATGGACGAGCCCCTGCTGCGAGTCTGGATGGAGGAATACGTCCCGCCCGCCCCGATGTATGCCGAGCGTCCGGGCCGCTGGGTGGCGGAGACGCATTGGCCCTCGCCGAAAATCCAGCCGAAAACGCTGCACCTGAACGTGCTGTCGCTGGGCGAGAAGGCCGATGGCGAGGACCGCATGCGCATCGCCTCGCCCCAGACCACCGGCCTGGGGGCCGGCGACTGGTACGGCTTCGGGTCTGAGGGCGAGGCGCCCATCGACCAGCGGGAAGACGACGGCAAGTCCCTGGTCTTCGACTCGGATCCCCTTGACCAGCGCCTCGAGATCCTCGGTGCCCCCTACGTCTCGCTCAAGCTGTCGGTGGACCGGCCGGTGGCCTACGTCATCGTGCGCCTCAATGACGTCGCCCCGGACGGCGCCTCGGCGCGGGTGAGCTACGGCCTGCTCAACCTCACCCAACGCGACAGTTGCGAGGATCCCACCCCCCTGGAGCCGGGGCATTGCTATCGCGTGGAGGTGAAGCTCAACGACATCGCCTATGCCTTCGCGCCCGGCCACACCATCCGGCTGGCGATCTCGACCAGCTACTGGCCGGTGATCTGGCCGGCACCGGCACCGGTCAACCTGACGCTGCATACCGGGATCAGCCAGCTGACACTGCCGGAACGACCGCCCCGTCCCGAGGACACCGACCTGCGGCCCTTCGATCCCCCGGAACGCGGGCCCATGCCGGAGATGACCACCCTCAAGGTGGCCCCCTTCCAGCGCCGGGTGGAACGCGACCTGACCACCGGCATGTCGACCTACCGGATCGCCACCACCGGCGGCGACTTCGGCGATGCCGCGCTGGCGCGGATCGAAGACATCGACCTGACGGTCGGCTATACCCTCGCCAAGACCTACCGTATCCACGACTACGACCCTGAAACGGCCGAAGTGACGGTCGAGCAGACCACCACCCACCAGCGAGGCACCTGGTCCACCCGTCTGGAATGCCGCACCAGCCTGACCGCCACCTCACGGAGCTTCCGGATCCGCGGCGTGCTGAAGGCCTACGAGGGCGACGCGCTCTTCGCGCGCCGGGACTGGGACGAGGAGATCGTGCGCCGGTTGCTGTGACCTGACTCAGGCAGGACGGCGAAGGCCATGGCGGGTAATCGCCGCCTCGAGGATCAGCTGAAGCAGCTCATGGTAGGAATAGCCCGCCCACTTGGCCATCAGCGCCAGCTTTCCGTCCCAGTACCAGGTCGGGTTGGTGTTGACGTCCAGCAATCGCGGCTGGCCATCCTCGCCCTCGCGGAAGTCGATACGCGCATAGTCGCGCAGCCCCAAGCGGCGGAATAATTTGACCGAATGGTCAACAAGCTGACTCCAGATGACGTCATCGATCTCGGCCCGGCGGAAACTGAGCTTCTCCCAGTACGGCGAGTCGGGATCGGCCTTGGAGCCGTAAGTCAGAATGGGTGGCAGACCGGGATCCAGCGCCGAGTAGTCGATCTCCAGCGGCGGCAGCACCGTGAAACCGCTCGCACTGTTGCCTACCAGCCCCACGGTATACTCCGGGCCGGTGAGGAAGTCCTGGATCAGCGCATCGACGACACCGGGCTGCTCCGCTAGCCAGCGCAGGTAGGCCTCTGCTTCCCTGACATCCCGCACCACGCAGTCTCGAGTGATGCCGAAGCTGCCACCGCTGCTGTTTGGCTTTATCAGGCAAGGGTAGATGGCCGGCAAGACCAGCGGGGCCGCGCTCAGGTCCACGTAGGTCTCGTTGGGGACGGGAATGCCCTGCCCCGCTGCCAGGGCTCGCACCAGGGCCTTGTCGGTGGTGAGACTGATGCCCATGGGGTCGGCGCCGGTATAGGGAATCCCCAGGATCTCCAGGAGCGCAGGTACGTCGCGCTCCAGCTCCCAGTCGTTGCGGAAGCCCGTATCGCAGAGGTTGAGTGCCAGGTCAGGGGAAACGGCCCGCAGATCGTCAATCCAGGTCTCGTGGTCGTCGAGGTAGGTGAAACGGTACCCCCGGAGTCGCGCGAGGGCATCGCGTAGATGCTCGACCGCGGCCAGTTCCTCCTCGCCGAAGCCGCCACCGACGGCATAGGCATAAGGAAGACGGGGATCGCCCAGCAGCACGGCCACCTGGATATCCGACATGTCACCTCCCGACGTCCCGGGTGATGCCTCCCGACAAGGCGCCCACCGCTTACCCGACTCTTGGGCGCAGGCCCCAGCACGCGGCGAACAGGAACAGTATAGTTCCGCGTCCATCGGATACCCCCGCCCTGGCCAAGTGAGTCGCCCCGGGTTGAGAAGGTGCATGATCCCGGAGGGTCGATTACCCCGGATCCGGCAGTTGCAGGATTAGGGTCAATCGATCCCCCGGTTACGAAGGGGCAGTAATTCTAGAGCGCTCTTCGTATTCGATCGTGAGGCAAGCAGGGCTCCGGCCTCATACCCGCTGAGCCCTCTCGCTTCAGCAGTGCCTTAAGGTCGGACAGAGCAGCCATGGGCGCCGCTGCGCGACGCTCGGCGGCCCCCAGAGGAGCATGGTCAAGCGTGCGTGCCTCCCTCGGGCCCGATGAGGTGCTTCACCTGGAGGTACTCCGCCAGCCCCCAGGGCCCCAGCTCGCGGCCGATGCCGCTGATCCCGAAGCCGCCCCAACTGGCTTCCGGCATCACCAGCTGCTCGCTGTTGACCCATATGGTGCCCGCCCGCAGCCGCAGGCCAACCTGCCTGGCGCGCTCGACATCACCGGCGACCACCGTGGCCGCCAGGCCGAACGGGCTGGCGTTGGCGAGCTCGACGGCCTCTTCATCGCTGGCGACGCTTCGACCACAGAGTACCGGCCCGAAGATCTCCTCCTGCCACAGGCGGCTCTCGACCGGAACATCACGATAGAGCGTCGGCGCGACGAACTCGCCGCGCTCGGGCAGCTGGCGATGGCGACCATCACGCACGGCAACCAGCCCCTCCTCTCGGGCCATCGCCAGGTAGCACTCGACGGCTTCCCGCTGGCGAGCACTGCTCATCGGCCCCATGTCCGTGTCGTCGGCCAGGGGGTCCCCCAGGCGAATGGCGTCGATGCGCTTACCCAGGGCCGCATAGAGCGACTCGGCGAGGGCGTCATGGACGATCAGGCGAGAGGTGGCGGAGCAGATCTGACCGGAGTTGAAGTAGATGCCCGCCATCACCCAGTCGGCAGCCTGCTCGACCTCGGCATCATCCAGCACCAGGATGGGGGACTTGCCGCCCAGCTCCAGGGAGACGTTACGGACGCCCTCGGCTGCCGCACGCATCACCATCTCTCCCACCGCATTGCTGCCAGTGAAGGAGAACTTGTCGACGCCGGGGTGGGTGGTCAAAGGCGCCCCGATGCCTTCGCCGTCGCCGTGCACCAGGTTGAGCACCCCGTCGGGCAAGCCAACGGCCTCGGCGATCTCGGCCAGCGCCTGCTCGGGCAGCGGTGTGACCTCGGAGGGCTTGAAGACGATCGTGCATCCCGCCGCCAGGGCCGGCGCAATCTTCCAGGCGCTGGTCACCAGCGGAAAATTCCAGGGGGTGATCAGGCCCACCACCCCGATGGGGTCTTCGTAGGTCTGGGCCCGGATGCCGTCAAGGCCATGTTCGACGATGCGCCCCTGCCGCAGCTCCAGTTCGGCAGCCTGTCCGGCATAGTAGCGGTAACAGGCGATGGCATCGTCCAGGTCGATGCCCGCCTCGGCCAGGGCCTTGCCATTGTTGCGGGCGGACAGCCGCATCAGCGCGTCCCGGCGCGCCACCAGGGCATCAGCGAAGGCCTGGAGAAAAGCGCCACGACGCCTCCCGTCCAGCGCCTGCCAGGCCGGCAGCGCGCCGCGGGCAGCGGCCACTGCGGCGTCCACGTCGGTGGGATCGCCGGCGGTGACCTCGGCGATTGTCTCCTGGCGGTAAGGGTCG
Organism: Halomonas rhizosphaerae; assembly: GCF_030010555.1. GTDB lineage: Bacteria > Pseudomonadota > Gammaproteobacteria > Pseudomonadales > Halomonadaceae > Halomonas > Halomonas rhizosphaerae. The sequence continues at coordinate 178,486 of NZ_JASCQP010000007.1, read as the reverse complement.
GTGACGGGCAGACGGCGCTGGCCGGCACTCTCGACCCAGCGGTTGTCGATAAATTGTCGTGTCAGCTGTTGCACGGGTGACTCTCTCGCAGTGGGGTTCTTGGACGGTGGGACGCTATTCCTGCAGCGAGGCATTCCAGGCGTCCGCATCGATCTCGATCAGCAACGGCCCTTGCTGGGGTCGACCACGGATTGCCTCGGCCAGCGCCTCCGCATCACCAACGCGACGAGCGGCGCAACCGAATCCGGCGGCCAGCATCTGAAAGTCCGGCGACTGGATATCCACCCCCAACCGCGGGACATCCGCGCTATCCATGTAGCGGCGGATCTCTTCATAGCCCTGGTTGTGCCACAGCAGCACTACCACCGGCAGCCCCTCTTCCACCGCACAGGCCAGCTCGGTCAGCGTGAACATGATGCCGCCGTCACCGACCAGCGCTACGACCGGCAACTCGGGCTGCCCAAGACTCGCTCCCATGGCGGCAGGCAGGCCGTATCCGAGGGTGCCGTAGCCGGTCGAGGCGTTGAAGAAACGCCGTGGCGCCGGCTGTGCCACCAGGTGGTTGGCGGCGTAGGTGGTGGCACAGGAGTCACCGACCAGGATGGCCTCCGGCAGGGTGTCACGGAGGGTGTCGAACAGCGGCACATAGGGCGCGAAGGCCGGGTCCTGCGCCAGTCCCAGTGCCTCCCGAGCAGCCCGAGCCCTTTCCACGCCGTCTCGCTGGCGGGGAGTCTCGCCAAAACGCCTGGCCAGGGCCTTAAGGGTGGGTCCGGCATCCGCCACCATGGCCAGTTCCGCCGCCTGGTTTCTGGCCAGCTGCTCGGGGTCGATATCCACACGGATCAGCCGCCCGGAAAGGGAGAAGCCGCCGTCGAAGACAACATCGTAATCGGTCTCGCCCAGCTCCGTGCCGATGGCGAGCACCACGTCGGCCTCTCTTGCCAGTTCACGCACGGCTGGCAGGGAGGCATTGGCGCCCAGATCCAGTGGATGGTCGATGCCCAGCAGCCCCTTGGCATTGATCGTGGTGACCGTCGGGGCATCCAGGGCTTCTACCAGCGCCCTTGCCGCCTCCGGCTCCTTGACGCAGCCGCCACCCAGCAGCACCAGCGGGCGCCTCGCCGCTGCCAGCCAGTCACCGGCCCTCTCCAGGGCCTCGGGGTCCGGGGAGGCACTGGCCAGTGACGGGTGCCGCCGACTTCCTGGCTCGTCAACCGTCGCATCGAAGAGGTCGATGGGGATCTCGATATGCACCGGCCCCGGCCGCCCCCCCTCGAACACCGCAAAGGCCCTGGCCAGTGCCTCGGGCAAGCCGTCGGGGTCGAGCAGGGTATGACTGAAGCGGGATAGGCCAGCCATCAGCTGCTGCTGACCGGGCAGTTCGTGCAGGCGTCCCTGACCGCGCCCCAGCGTATCGCGGCGGTTGACGCTGGAGATCACCAGCATCGGGACGGAGTCGGCCAACGCCTGGCCCATGGCCGTGGCGATGTTGGTCATGCCGGGGCCGGTGATGATGAAGCACACTCCCGGCCGGCCAGTGGCCCTGGCATAGCCATCGGCCATGAAGCCCGCGCCCTGTTCGTGGCGCGGGGTGACATGCCGGATGCCGTTGGCTGCTGCGCCCCCGTCCAGCCCGCGATAGAGTTCGACAGTGTGGACGCCGGGGATACCGAAGACGGTGTCCACGCCATAGGTGTCTCGCAGCAGTTGAATGAGCAGTTCTGCACAGGTCATTTGGAGGCCCCTCATCCCACCAGCCAGTGGGCCATGACGACGATGATCGGCAGGGTGATGGCGGTGCGGATCAGGAAGATCGCCAGTAGCTCCCAGAGCTTCAGCGGGATCTTGGACTTCAGCAGAAGCGCGCCGATCTCCGACATATAGACCAGCTGGGTCAGCGACAGGCAGGCGATCACGAAGCGCGTCAGCTCGCTTTCGATGTTGCTGCCCAGCACCGCCGGCAGGAACATGTCGGCGAAGCCCACCAGGGTGGCAGGGGCCGCGGCCTCGGCCTCCGGCAGGCCCATCCACTCCAGTACTGGCACCATGGGCATCGACACCCAGGTGAACAGCGGCGTGAACTCGGCCAGGATCAGCGCCACGGTGCCGATGGCGATGACCAGCGGCAGCAGGCCAAAGAAGATATCGGCGACGTTGAACAGGGCGATGCGCACCAGTTGCCGAGGGCCGGGGGCCTTCTCCGCGCGGGCCACGGCCATGCCCAGGCTATAGCGCAACAGCCCCTGGTCGCCAGTGCGCTCCTCCTGCAGCTGACAGCCGACCGGCTCATAGTAGGAATTGGGCTTGCGCGACAGCGGCGGCAGGCGAGGCACGATCACGGCCGCCACCAGGCCGGCGACGACCACCGTCAGGTAAAAGGGGACAAAGAGGTGATTGATGCCGATGAAGCTGGTCACCAGAATCGCGAAGGCAATGGAGACGATGGAGAAGTTGGTGGCGATGGCCGCCGCCTCGCGACAGTTATAGAAGCCCTTCTCGTACTGCTGAGTGGTGATCAGCACCCCCACGGTCCCCGACCCCATCCAGGAGGCGGTGGCATCGATGGCACTGCGTCCCGGCAGCCCGAAGATCCACCGGAAGGGGGTGCGTAGCAGGCTGCCGATGAACTCCATGAACCCGAAGTCGACCAGGAATGGCAGCAGGATGGCGGCAAAGAAGAAGAAGGTCAGCAGTACCGGCGCCAGGTCGTTGAGCATCACGCCACCGGTGAAGGAGGCGGTAACGAACTCGGGGCCGGCCTGAAAGTAGGTCATCAAGGCGAAGAGCGCACCCAGCGCCCGCATCGCGACCCATAGCGGCGCCACGTCGAACAGTTCCCTGAGCATGCCCTCTCGCGCCCAGCCTGGCTGGGTGAACTTGACCACCAGCGTCAGTACCACGGACAGGCATAGAACCACCGTGGCAATGGCAGGCAGGGCGCCGCCCAGCAGGGCCTTGAGCCCATCGGCGGCGAACCCCATGCCGATGTTGATGGTATCGCCCACCGAGAAGGGCACCAGGAACAGCAGCACGCCGATCAGCGATGGCACCAGGAACTTGATCAGCCCGTGCCGGGACAGTGGGGCACCCTCGAGTGCAATGTTATCGGAGCTGTCGAGAGAGGATGACATGGAGTACCTCAGCTTAAGTTGTCATTGTCTGAATCTATGGTCGGCCTGACCCCAGGCCGGAGGCTTCAATCGCGGCGCTTGACGCCCGGCAGCACACAGAGCATCTCGTACAGGAGCGTGGCGCCCATCAGTGCGGTATTGCCGCTCGGGTCATAGGGCGGTGCCACCTCGACCAGGTCGCCACCCACCACGTTGAGCCCCGCCGCGCCGCGCACGATCTCCAGCCCCTGCTGAGCGGTCAGGCCGCCCATCTCGACGGTGCCGGTACCCGGCGCGACGGAGGGATCGAGGGCATCGATATCGAAGGAGATGTAGACCGGCCCATCGCCCATCTGCTCTCGCACCTCTGCCATCAGCGGCGCGAGCGACCTGTACCAGCACTCCTCGGCCTGCACGACCCGAAAGCCCTGCTCGCGGCACCAGTCGAAGTCTTCCGCGGCATAGCCGGTACCCCGCAGGCCGATCTGGATCACACGCTGGCTATCCAGCAGGCCCTCTTCCTGGGCGCGGCGGAACGGGCAGCCATGGGCCACCTCCTCGCCGAACATGTGGTCGTTGATGTCGGCATGGGCATCGACGTGGATCAGGCCGACCGGGCCGTGCTTCTTCGCGATGGCGCGCAGCACCGGCCAGGTCAGGGTGTGATCGCCACCCAGCGTCAGAGGGGCACAGCCGTGGGCCAGCACCCGGTCATAGAAGCCGGAGATGATGTCCAGGTTCTTGGGGAGGTTGAAGGTGTTGATCGGCACATCGCCGATATCCGCGACCTGGAGGCTATCGAAGGGTGCCGCCCGAGTCGCCATGTTGTAGGGACGCAGCATCCGCGACTCATCACGAATCTGGCGAGGGCCCAGGCGGGTACCCGGGCGGTTGGAGGTGCCGATGTCCATCGGAATACCGATGAAGGCGGCATCCAGGCCCTCGGCGCTCTGCTGGGTCGGCAGGCGCATCATGGTGGCAGGCCCGCCAAATCGCGGCATCTCGTTACCACCCAGGGGCTGATTGAACTCACTCATGCGGACGTCCTCTGGTTTCCTGGTCAGTGATGAAAGCGCCAAGCGCTCTGCATGCTGTTTTGCAGGAACCATGCCAAACCCGTTTTGGGGCCTATAGGGGGATCTTGATTCAAAAGTGGATCACTTCCGGCCCGACAATGATGCGATAATGAATCATTGATGCATTCATGAATCAAAGGCCGGGCATATGGGCACCATCGATACCCTCATCCTCAGAACCATCGTCGACACCGCACATGACCACTTCTTCGTGGTCGATGCCGACGGGAAGGTGCGCTATGTGAGCCCCAGTGCCGCCGCGGTCTACGGCATCTCCTGCGAAGAGCTCCGGGCCAGCACCGTGCAGCGGCTCGAAGCCGACGGGGTGTTGAACCCGTCGATCAGCATGGAAGTGATCCGCACTGGTCAACCGGCACAACTTGTTCAGCGTACCGGTACCGGACGCCGGGTGATTGCTCAGGCCCATCCGGTCTTCGAAGACGGGAAGCTGGTCGCCGTGGTCAGCCGCTCCATGGACCTCACCGACCTTCAGCTGCTGCAGCAGGAATACGCGCTGCTCCAAAAGCGCTTCAGCGACCACCTGAAGCGCAGCCAGGCACTGGAGGGTGATGAGACAGCGCTGGAGGAAGTGCTCGATGAACTGGAGGTGAAAAGCCCGCTGATGCGGGAGGTGGCACTGCTGCTACGCCGGGTGGCTCCCACGGACGCGACCGTGATGATGCTCGGTGAGTCCGGCGTCGGCAAGACGGCCTTTGCCCGCCAGCTGCACCGCTGGGGCTCGCGCTGCGATGGCCCCTTCGTCGACGTCAACTGCGCCGCCATACCCGAAAGCCTGTTCGAGGCGGAGATGTTCGGCTACCGTGCCGGGGCCTTCAGCGGGGCCGCTCCCGGCGGACGCATCGGGCTGATCGAGCAGGCCGCGGGCGGCACCCTCTTTCTCGACGAGATCGGCGAGCTCCCCCTGGGGGTGCAGACGAAGCTGTTGAAGGCCATCCAGGATGGGCGCATTTCTCGTCTGGGCGACAACCAGTCCCGCCGCGTCGACTTCCGCCTGGTGGTCGCCACCAACCAGGACCTCAGCCGACGGGTGGAAGAAGGGTCGTTTCGCCTGGACCTTTACTACCGGCTGAACGTTATTCCGGTCACCCTCCCGCCACTGCGTGAGCGCCGCGAGGATATTCCCGGCCTGGTAGAGCGCCAGCTGAAGCGGCTCAATCGCCGCTATGGCAAGGAGAAACTTCTCGCTCGCAGCAGCTGGCAGTCGTTGATGAGCCAGGACTGGCCTGGCAACGTGCGGGAGCTGGAGAACTGGCTGGAGCGGGCCTGGCTGTCCAGCGATGATGTCATCGATGCCAAGGGATCAGCCTCGCCCGGACTCCTTGCAGCAAGGCAACAGGAAGCCGCGCCCGTTGAAGACCGCGCGGAACCGGCTCGGCCATCCCCCTTGCGCGAGGAAGAGGGCCTGAAGGACGCCTTAAACCGCTTCGAGCACGGCATCCTGGCTGAGCTCTGCATGACGCTCTCCTCGACGTATGCCATCGCCGAGCGGCTCAACATCAGCCAGCCCAGTGTCGTGAGGAAACTCAAGCAACACGGATTGAGCATCACACGATGATGAGGCGTTTGACACGCACCGCCCGGGATGAGCCGCCCGGCCTGCTGGCAAAGGCTACCTACCCTCGAGTGCCTGGAGGCGGAGGACTCCTGCCAGTGGCGGCGGCATCTGCACCACTTCGTCGTGACCCTGCTCGGGCAGACAGCGGGTGAACCGGGTGGCCACCGGCCTGCAGGTGGCCAGCGAATGCGCCTCACGCAAACATCGCCCGTCCACTGACAAGCCCCGCCTGCCGTGCCTCTATTCCTGGGTCAGGGCGAGACGCTGCTGGATATCACCCGGCTCCTGGATGACCTGAAGCGTTGAGAGCCGGAAGGAACGACGGCGAAAGGCAACGGGTATTGGAGCCTGCCTCCTGGGCTGGCATCATGCTCGCTAATACAAACGTATGGCCTCGTCATTACAGAGATGGCGACAAAAACATTAGCGGTATAAGCCTGAAGATCGTCAAGCCTCTGACAGCCGCCCTGCGGCGACATCTCCTCTCTCTGCGCGGCCGCCTGCTGCTGGGCGTCGCGGTGGTGTGGTTCCTGCTGTCGCTGCTCCTGCTGAGCTTCGGCTGGCAGTCCGGCACCCTGCTGGTCGAGGAGACCAACCGGGTCCACCTGCGCTATGAGGCCGACCTCATCCGCAATGCCATTACCCACCAGGTCGACCAGCGCCTCGAGGCACTCGAACGCCTGGCCGGCACGCTGCCCGAGGCCTCACCAGGCACCCTGGCAACGGGACGCCATGAGGCCCTGCTCACCCTGTTCGATGGCCTGGTGGTCGTGGATGCCGAGAACGCGGTCGTCGATGACTGGCCCAGAGTGCCGGGCCGGGCCGGCAAGGACGTCAACGACCGGGCCTACGCACGTTTCATGCAAGCCGTGCAGCGCCCCCATGTCAGCGAGCCCTTCATCGGTGCGCTCTCCGGCCAGCCGATGGTCATGATGCTGGTGCCGCGTCGAGACGCGCAAGGACGCTACGCCGGCTTTCTGGGCGGGCTGGTGGAAGTCGACGGCAGCGAGTTGTTCGAGGGATTCGATCGGCTGCGACTCGGCGAGGCCGGCCATGTGGTGGTGGCCACGGCATCGGGCCGGCTGCTCTACCACCCCGAGCAACGCCATGACATGACGGACATCACCGAGGCGGAGGGCGATCCCCGCCTCGAGCATGCCCTGCTGGGCTGGGAGGGCGAGGCTCGCGGGGAGCTACGCCAGGGCGGCGAGGCTCTCAAGGCCTATCGGCAGATCTGGCCCGCCGACTGGGTGGTGGGTGTCTACCTGCCCCTCGACCAGGTGTATGCCCCGCTGACCAACGTGATGGAACGCATCACCCGCCAGGCCTGGTGGGCCCTGGGCCTGCTGCTGCCGATGATGGGCGCGCTGATCTGGCTGGCCCTGCGACCGCTGACGCGTCTGGCAAAGCAGATCAAGGAACTGAGCCTCGGGCGCAGACGCGTGCTGGAGATTCCCACCCGGATGACGGAGCTTCGCCGTGTCATCGATGTCTTCAACGAGGTGGAGCAGCAACGGCTGGAAACGCTGGAAGACCTGCAGCAGCGCCGGGCCCTCCTGAAGGGCATCCTCGCCGCCTCGCCCCAGGGCATGTTCGTCACCGACACCCTTGGCCAGCTGACCTTCGTCAACCAGGCGTTGAAGCGGTTGCTGGGCATCACACCGCCGATCCGACTTGCGACCTGGGCCCGGCACATTCACGAGGAGGACCGCGCCCCGGTGGTAGAGGCCTGGCAGGCCTGCCTCCACCACCATCAGGATTTCGATCGCCAATTCCGCTACTGCGGCGAGAACGAGGAGCCGATCTGGCTGGACGTGCACACCAACGCGATTAGCGTGGACGGCGAGTTCATCGGCCTGGTGGGGGCCGTGCGCGATATCACCCAGCGCCAGCACGAGGATGCCCTGCGCCGCTGGGAAGCGGAGCATGATCCGCTGACCGGGCTGCTCAACCGCCGCGGCTTCGAGCGCCGGCTGGAGGAGGCCTTCACCGAGTGGCAGAAGGTCGGTACCCCCTCGGCCGTGCTGCTGTTCGACCTGGACCATTTCAAGCGCATCAACGACGAGGGCGGTCACGCCCTGGGCGACGCGATGCTCCAGCAGGTAGCCGCCGCGATGGGCGCGGAGACCCGCAGCAGTGACCATGCCGCTCGCCAGGGCGGCGATGAGTTCGCCATGCTGCTGCCGGGCTGCGAGCTGACCCGGGCCATGCATATCGCCGAATCGCTGCGGGCGCGAATCATGGACCTTGGCCTGGAACAGCACGGCCGAACCTGGCGGGTGACGGTCAGCATCGGCGTCAGCGACTTCCAGCGGGCGGACCAGGCCATCGATGACGTGGTCAACCGCGCCGATGCGGCAAGCTATGAAGCCAAGGCGCGAGGCCGCAATGACGTACTCAGCGCATGATCCGCCCGGCCAGGCATGCATCAACTGCCTACTGTCTCGTGCCTTGACGCCCTGTCACGCTGCCCTGAATGTCCTGCTGGTGTGGAGGCCACCATCCGCACCACGCTGCCCACCACGATCAGGCAGGGCGAGGGCAGCGGTTCGGCGGCAAGCCTGGCCGGCATGTCGGCGAGCTCACCGATCAGAAAGCGCTGGTCGGCCAGGCTGGCATTGGCCACCAGCATCACCGGCCAGTCGTCGGGAAGTCCCGCCCCACGCAGCCCCTCACAGATCGCCGACACCTTGCTAAGTCCCATATAGAACACCAGGGTCTCGTCCCGGCAGGCCAGCGAGGCCCAGTCGGGCTCGCCGTCTTCCCGGCAGTGCTGGGCCGTGACGAAACGCAACTGCTGGGCATGGGCGCGATCGGTGAGCGGGATGCCCATGGCGGCACAGGCCGCCGAGGCGGCGGTGATGCCGGGCACGACCTCGGCCGGGATGCCGGCCTCACCCAGGGCGGCGAGTTCCTCCCCCATGCGCCCGAACACGCCGGGGTCCCCGCCCTTGAGGCGCACCACCGACTTGCCCTGACGTGCCAGCCTGACCAATAGCTCGCCGATCTCGGCCTGGGGGACGCTATGGTGGCCGCGGGCCTTGCCCACGTCGTGGCGCTCCCGTCCGGCGGGAATCAGTGCCAGCACCTCATCCCCGACCAGGCGGTCGTAGACCACGGCATCGGCCTGGCCCAGCAGCCGGGCGGCGCGCAGCGTCAACAGGTCGGCCGCCCCGCTGCCGGCGCCCACCAGATAGACGGTTCCGCTAGGGCAATCGCCTTCCCGCGGCCCGTCCACGCGACGCGCAGCGCTGCCGAACCGCTCGGCGAGCCGGCGGCCAGTCCCCTGGGCGAGACGCGCCAGCGGCATGCACGCCCTGGTTGCCGGCTCAAGCGACATCGATGGCGTCGGGTTGCGGCTTGACGCGCGCATGGCTCCCCTCCTCTTCGGCACGTTCTTCGATCAGGGACTTGAGTTCGGGAATGCAGCTGCCGCACTGGGTGCCGCAGGCGAGACGGGCGCCCAGCGCCTCGACGCTGGTCTCCCCCTCGCGGATGGCGGCGACGATGGTCCCCTGCCCCACCTGATGACAGCTGCAGACCAATGGCCCGCTGTCGCCGGCCCCGTCATCGCAGCCGGCCAGCAGCCGACGCCTCTGCCCGGTGGACAGCGCCTCGCCGCTCGCCGCCTCGGTAAAGCGCGCATCGAGCCAGGCCAGGCCGGGCAGCTCGGCCGGCGGCCCCACCATCAGCCACCAGCGCAGACGCCCCTCCTCGAGGCCCGCCGCCCGCAGACGGCCCTGGGCCGGGTCGTCACACCACAGCGACGCCGCCACCCCCAGCCGCCGGGCGGCCCAGGCCAGCCAGTCGCTCGCCGCGCCGCCGGCCAGCTGCCAGCGCTGCGCCCGGGCCAGGGGGATGCGCGCCCAGTAGTCGACCTCCCCACACCAGCTCGGCTCGACGGCCAGGTCATCGGCAACCAGCAGGGTCGCTTCCCAGGTACAGCCCAGGGGCGCGAGGGACACGGCGCCGTGCTTGGATTCCGGCTGGCCCGACAGCGGGTCGGCGTGTGGCTCGAGCAGGGCGCCCATGCGCGCCCGGCCGCTGAACTGGTCGGTCCAGTGAATGGGCACGAAGAGCTCGCCGCGGCGCTGGGCCCGGGAGAGGCGTACCCGGCCGACATAGTCGCCGCCGGCGCCGACGAGCCGCGCCAGCTGCTGGTCCCCGATGCCATAGGAGGCGGCATCGTCCGGGTGCACCTCGATGAAGGGCTCGGCGCGGTGATTCATCAGCCGCGGGGCGCGGCCGGTGCGCGTCATGGTGTGCCACTGGTCGCGCACCCGGCCGGTATTGAGGCGCAGCGGACGTGCCGGATCGAGGGTCTGCGCGGGGCCGCGTGGCCGCACCGGCACCAGCCTGGCTCGCCCATCCGGGGTGGCGAAGCGACCCGCCTCGAACAGTCGGGCGGTACCATGGGGAGCGTCGGTCGTCACCGGCCACTGGATGGGGGCCAGGGCGTCATAGGCGGCACGGTCGAGGCCGGCCAGGGCGGAGATATCGAACAGCCGGCTCCCATCGTTTTCGAAACCCGAAAGACACGCGTGCTCGTCGAAGATCTCGGCGGGATGGGCGTAGGCAAAGGCCTCGCCGAACCCCAGGCGCCTGGCCACCTCGATCAGGATCCACCAGTCGTGGCGTGCCTCTCCCGGCGGCGGCAGGAGGCCGCGCTGGCGCGAGATGCAGCGCTCGGAGTTGGTCACGGTGCCATCCTTCTCGGACCAGCCGGAGGCCGGCAGCACGATATCGGCGTAGGGCAGCAGGTCGGTGGCGGCCGCGCATTCGGAAACGATCACCAGCGGGCAGCGCTCGAGGGCGCGGCGCACGCGATTGGCATCGGGCAGGCTCACCGCCGGGTTGGTGCCCATGATCCACACCGCCTGCACCTCGCCACGCTCGATGGCCTCGAAGAGCGCCACCGCCTTGTGGCCGGGCCCCTCGGGCAGGGTCGGCACCAGGCCCGGCGTGGTCCAGAAACGCGTGACACGGTCGATGGCGCCGGGCGTGTCGTAGTCCATGTGGGCGGCGAGCTGGTTGGCCAGCCCGCCCACCTCGCGCCCCCCCATGGCGTTGGGCTGGCCGGTGATCGAGAAGGGCCCGGCGCCGGGCAGGCCGATCTTGCCGCCCGCCAGGTGGCAGTTGATGATGGCATTGCCCTTGTCGGTGCCGCTGGAGGATTGGTTGATGCCCTGGGAGAAGAGCGTCACCACATGCAGTTGGGTGGTGAACCAGTAGTAGAAGGTCTCCAGCCGTTCCGGGTCGAGGTCACAGTCGGCGGCGATTCCCTCCACCGTGGTGTCCTCCTCCTGCGCCGCGGCCAGCGCCTCCTCGAGGCCGGCGGCGTGGCGGTCGAGATAGACCCGGTCGAGCCTGCCGGTGTCGGCCATCCGGGCCAGCAGGCCGGTGAATAGCCGGCCGTCGCTCCCCGGCGCCAGGCCCAGGTAGAGGTCGGCGATCTCGCAGCTATCGGTGACGCGGGGGTCGACCACCACCACGCGCAGCAGCGGGTTGCGGGTCTTGGCGGCCTTGAGGCGCTGGTAGAGCACCGGGTGGTTCCAGGCCAGGTTGGACCCCACCAGCACCACCAGTTCGGCCTCATCCAGGTCCTCGTAGCAGCACGGCACGGCGTCGGCGCCGAAGGCGCGCTTGTGGGCGGTCACCGCCGAGGCCATGCACAGCCGCGAGTTGGTGTCGAGATGCGGCGTGCCGACGAAGCCCTTGAACAGCTTGTTGGCGACGTAGTAGTCCTCGGTGAGCAGCTGCCCGGAGAGATAGGCACCGATCGCCGACGCCCCCTGCGCCTCGCGGATGGCCGCCAGGCGAGTGGCCACGCTCTCCAGCGCGGTGTCCCAGTCGACCTCTGCGCCGTCGACCCGAGGTCGGGTCAGCCGGCCGTGCCCTCCCAGCGTCTCGTGCAGTGCAGAGCCCTTCACGCACAGGCGTCCGTAGTTGGCCGGGTGCTGGGCATCGCCCTCCACGTGGATCATCTGCTCGTCGTCCACCTGGGCCAGAACGCCACAGCCGACGCCACAGTAGGGGCAGGTGGTTCGGGCCTGTTGCATGTCGACCTCCTCGAGGCTAGCCGGGAATGGGCGGCCAAACGAAGACGCCCACCGCGTCGTCCCGGATGGGAAGGCGCAGGTGGGCGTCGTTGCCGTCTGCCGCGGGGATGACCACCTGGCCACCCCCGGTTGTTGCTTTTACCCCAAGCAAGCCATGTGCCAGGCCACGAAAACCCTCGTCATCTTGATCGGTTGCCCTGCCCGGCGGGACGCTCGCAGCGCGTCATGGGCGCCCCGCCTGCACCAGTCGCGACGCACCCGGGCAAGTGCCCGCACCACTGCAGTGCAGCATGAGACGCCCCGGGGTGTCGCCGCACCGCCAGGGCGGCTCCCCCGCCGGCAAAAGGCGAATCTGGAATGCATCTTGCTTGCAGGTGGGTCAGACGCCAAACGACGAGCGATGTCACCATGCCCCCACCCCTGAAGATCCTGCTGGTCGACGACGAACTCGTGCGCGCCGCCATGGTCGAGGAGGCCCTGGCCCAGGAAGGTCACGAAGTGGCCTGTCGGCTCCAAGGCCCGGCCAGCCTCAACGAGATGGTCGCCCGTCACCAACCCGACGTGGTGATCATCGATATGGAATCGCCCGACCGCGACACCCTCGACAGCATGGCGATACTCAACCGCGAGAACCCCCGTCCAGTGGTGTTCTTCGCCGACCAGCACGACCCCGAGACCATGCAGGCGGCGCTCGAGTCCGGGGTCAGCGCCTACGTGGTCGACGGCCTGGTCCCCGGCCGGGTCAAGGCGATCATCGAGGTCGCCATCGCCCGCTTCGACGCCTTTCAATCGATGCGCCAGGAGCTCGACAAGGTGCGCAACCAGCTCAGCGACCGCAAGCGCATCGAGCGCGCCAAGGGACTCTTGATGAAGCACCAGGACTGCGACGAGGAGCAGGCCTACCGTATGCTGCGCAAGATCGCCATGGACCGTGGCCAGCGCATCGCCAAGGTGGCCGACAGCGTCATCGATATCCTGGAGCACCTGGACAAGGGGTCATTGTCATGAGGGACACCACCATGTCGTCTGCCACGACACCGGAACTCGAGCATCTGACGCTCGGCTTCATCCCGCTGGTCGATGCGGTTCTGCTGATCGTGGCCCGGGAGCAGGGCTTCTTCACCGAGCAGGGCCTGGAGGTCACGCTGTCACGGGAGAACGCCTGGTCGACGCTGCGCGACAAGGTCGCGGCCGGCCTGCTCGACGGCGCTCACATGCTCGCGCCCCTGCCGCTCGCCATGAGCCTGGGCATGGAACGCGCCCCCTGCGACACCCTGGCACCCGCCACCCTCAGCCATAACGGCAACACCCTCGTGCTCTCCTCGCGGCTGTGTGAGCAGAGCGGTGCGGCACTGGGCGACGACCCGGCGGGCAGCGCCCGCGCCCTGGGCGAGTGGCTGGCCCGCCATCCCCACGTGGCGCGGCCCCGCCTGGCCATGGTCTACCCCTTCTCCTGCCAGCATTTCCTGCTGCGCGATTGGCTGGCCCTGGGCGGGCTCGCCGCCGATCGTGACGTCGACCTGATCGCCCTGCCACCGCCGCGCATGGTTGCCGCCCTGCGCGAGGGGCAGATCGACGGTTTCTGCGTCGGCGAACCCTGGGGCAGCCTCGCCGAGCACGAGGGGGTCGGCCGGCTGGTGGCCAGCGGCGCCCAGCTGTGGCCCGACCACCCCGAGAAGGTATTGGGCGTGACCCGCTCCTGGGCACGACGCTACCCGGCCACGCTCGGCGCCCTGCTGCGCGCGCTGAAAAACGCCGGCGACTGGCTCGCCGAGACCCCAGACCACCGTCGCCAGGCCCGAGACTGGCTGGCGCTGCCGCCTTACCTGGATCGCTCGGTCAGCCATCTCGGCAGCCTGCCCGAGGGGAAGGGCCCCATTCGCCAGCGCCTCTACGGTGGCGACCTCCTGCGCCCCGACGTCGAGGCCATGGGCCGGATCGCCGAGGCGTTGCACACCCACCTGCACGACAGGGGGCGTTCGCTCGATGTCCGCACCCTGCACGAGTGCCACACCGCCGTGCATTTCGATGCCGCCCTGCACCAGTGATGTGCAGCCAGGGCCCGCGCGCGGTGATCTCACCCCTCACGCAGAAACCGCCATCTTGTTGAAATACAAAAAGTAATACCACAAACCCGGCCTTCTGGCCGGGTTCTTGTTACTCCTTGAGTCATAGCGGCGATCAACGGTGATTGCCCCTCCTGGACGAAGACGTCTCAGTGCTCCCCGATGCCGGGGCAGCACCGAGGCGTCTTCTTTTTTTGTCGCACCGGAGGTGCCTGATCATGTACCCAGCCCCGCCCGAGACCGAACACCTGGTGATCATCGGCAACGGCATGGCCGGCCACCGGCTGGTCGAAGCCCTGCTCAAGCGACCGGACCGCCCGGCACGGATCACCGTAGTCGGCGACGAGGCCACCGCCGCCTACAACCGCATCCTGCTCTCGCCCTGGCTGGCCGGCGAGATGGAGCGCGAGGCCCTCATCCTGCGCAAGGCCGAGTGGTACGCCGAGCAGGGCATCGAGCTGGTGCTCGGCGAACGGGTCACGTCCATCGATCGCACGGCGCGCCGGCTGACCACCGATGCCGGTCGTGCCCTCGATTACCAGCGTCTGGTGCTGGCCACCGGCTCGCGCCCGGCCATGCCGGCGGTGCCCGGCATCGAGCTGTCGGGCGTCCACGGCTTCCGTGACCTCGACGACGCCGAGGCCCTGGCAGGCGTCGCCGAGCGTGGCGGCCGGGTCGTGGTGATCGGCGGGGGGCTGCTCGGCCTGGAAGCCGCGGAGGGACTGCGCAAACGCGGAGAGGCCGCGTGCCGCCAGGGCACGGGCAGCCTGGCGGTCAGCGTGCTGCAGCGCTCCGCGCAGCTCATGAATCGCCAGCTCGATGCCACCGCCGCCGGCCTGCTGGAGGCCGAGCTCACTCGTCGCGGCCTGGCCATCCACACCGGCGCACAGCTGGCAGCGATCGAGGGCGACCACCACGGCCGGGTAACCGGAGTGCGCCTCGCCGACGGAAAGCGTCTGGCCGCCGACGGCGTGGTGATCGCCACCGGCATCACCCCCAACGCCGAGTTGGGCCGTGAGGCTGGCCTCGCCACGCAGCGCGCCATCGAGGTGGATGGCCATCTCACCACCAGCGACTCGGCGATCCACGCCCTGGGCGAGTGCTGCCAGTTCGAGGGCACCACCTACGGGCTGGTGGAGCCGATCTGGCGCCAGGTCGAGGTGCTCGCCGAGCAGCTGGGGGCCAATCCCGCCGAGGGGGCCCGCTACGAGGAAAGGCCCAGCGCCACCAGGCTCAAGATCGGCGGCATCTCGCTGTTTGCCTTCGGCCCCATCGATCCTGACGCCGGCCACGAGGTGCTCGCCTACCACGACCCCGTGCAGGGCGACTACCGCCGACTGCTGCTGCGTGACGGCCGACTCGAGGGCGCCGTCCTCTACGGCGACACCGCCATGGGCCCCTGGCTGTTCGGCCAGGCCCAGGCGGGCCGCGATCTCGGCCCCTGTCGCCGGGCCCTGCTGCTCGGTGCGGCCGATGCCGACGCCCTGCTCGATGCCCACGACCTCGACACCGATTTCGACACCCAGGACCGCCCCGTCAAGGAGGCCGCATGAACACACCCAAGCAACACCTGATCATCATCGGTAACGGCATGGTCGGCCACCACCTGGTCGAGCAGCTCATCGAGCGCGGTGCCACGGCGCGCTACGCCATCACCGTCTTCGGCGAGGAGCGTCACCGCGCCTACGACCGGGTCCATCTCTCGGAGTACTTCACCGGACGCGATGCCGACGACCTGGCCCTCTCCGACGTCGACTGGTATGCCGCCAACGGCATCGAGCTGCGCCTCTCGGAGGCCGTGACCGCCATCGACCGTGACGCCGGGGACGTGGTGACCGCCCAGGGCCGCACCCCCTACGACCGCCTGGTGCTGGCCACCGGCTCCTATCCCTTCGTGCCGCCGATGCCCGGCAGCGATCGTCCGGGCTGCCTGGTCTACCGCACCCTGGACGACCTGGATGCCATACGCGCCGCCGCCGAGCGCGCCTCGACCGGGGTGGTGGTGGGCGGCGGCCTGCTGGGGCTGGAGGCGGCCAATGCCCTGCGCGGCCTGAACCTGGAGACCGCCGTGGTGGAGTTCGCGCCGCGCCTGATGCCCATGCAGGTCGACGGCGAAGGGGGCGAGCTGCTGCGCGAGAAGATCGAGGCCCTGGGCGTGCAGGTCCACACCGACCGGGCCACCCAGCGCATCGAGGATGGACTGGACGCCGGCCACCGCATGGTCTTCCAGGACGACAAGGTGCTGGAGGCCGACCTGATCGTCTTTTCCGCCGGCATCCGCCCGCGTGACGAACTGGCCCGGGACAGCGCCCTGGAGATGGGCGAGCGCGGCGGCGTGGTGATCGACGACCGCTGCCTGACCAGCGACCCGGCGATCCTGGCCATCGGCGAGGTGGCGCTCTGGAACAACAGCATCTTCGGCCTGGTCGCCCCCGGCTACCAGATGGCCAAGGTGGCCGCCGACACCCTGCTCGGCAGCGAGGGCGAGAGCTTCCGCGGTGCCGACATGAGCACCAAGCTCAAGCTGCTGGGTGTCGACGTGGGGGCGATCGGCGACGCCCACGGCGACCGGACGCCTGGAGCCCGGGTGTTCCGCTACCTCGACCAGCTCAAGCAGCAGTACCGCAAGCTGGTGGTCTCCGGCGACGGCAGGCGCCTGGTCGGCGCCATGCTGGTGGGCGACAACAGCGTGTACGATACCCTGCTGCAGTACTACAGCAACGGCCTTGACCTTCCCGAGGACCCGGCCTCGCTGATCCTGCCCAGCAGCGAAGGTGCCCCGACGCTGGGGCCGGATGCCCTGCCCGAGACGGCCACCCTCTGTTCCTGCCACAACGTCACCAAGGGCGATATCTGCGCCAGCATCGATGGCGGGGCCGGGGATCTCGCCGCGATCAAGGGCGAGACGAAGGCCAGCACCGGCTGCGGGGGCTGCACGGCCCTGCTCAAGAGCGTCGTGGAGCACGAACTGGAGCGACGCGGCGTGGCGGTCGACCGCTCGATCTGCGAGCACTTCGCCCATACCCGCCAGGAGCTCTTCGACATCGTCCGCGTGGAAGGCATCAAGACCTTCGGCGAGCTGATGGCGGCGCACGGCAACCCGGCGACCCATCGCCTGGGCTGCGATATCTGCAAGCCGGCGGTGGCCTCGATACTGGCCTCCTGCTTCAACGAGCCGATCACCGATGCCGCCCATATCCCGCTGCAGGACACCAACGACACCTTCATGGCCAACATGCAGAAGAACGGCACCTATTCGGTGGTGCCCAGGGTGCCCGGCGGCGAGATCACCCCGGACAAGCTGGTGGTGCTGGGCAAGGTGGCGCAGAAGTACGACCTCTACACCAAGGTCACCGGCGGACAGCGCATCGACCTGTTCGGCGCCCGCCTGGAGGATCTCCCGGAGATCTGGAGCGAACTGCTCGACGCCGGCTTCGAGACCGGCCACGCCTACGCCAAGTCGCTGCGCACGGTGAAGTCCTGCGTGGGCAGCACCTGGTGTCGCTATGGCGTGCAGGACAGCGTGGGCATGGCGATCCGGCTCGAGCATCGCTACAAGGGCCTGCGCTCGCCCCACAAGCTCAAGTTCGGCGTCTCCGGCTGCACCCGGGAGTGCGCCGAGGCCCAGGGCAAGGACATCGGCGTCATCGCCACCGAGCACGGCTGGAACCTCTACGTCTGCGGCAACGGCGGGATGCGCCCACGCCATGCCGAGCTCTTCGCCACCGACCTCGACGACGAGCGGCTGGTCCAGCTCATCGACCGCTTCCTGATGTTCTACGTGCGCACCGCCGACCGCCTGCAGCGCACCTCGGTGTGGCGCGAGAACCTGGAAGGCGGCCTGGACTACCTCAAGGAGGTGGTCATCGACGACCGCCTGGGGATAGGCGAGGCGCTGGAGCGCCAGATGCAGAGCGTCATCGACACCTACCAGTGCGAGTGGGCCAATGCCATCGACGACCCGGAGAAGCTCAAGCGCTTCCGCAGCTTCGTCAACGACAGTCGCCCGGACCCGGACATCATCGTGACCGAAGAGCGCGGCCAGCTGCGCCCTGCTTGACGCGTCATCTCTCGTCGATTTCTCGCTGACTCCAAGGAAGCACTCATGAATACGGCTACCGCGACCAAGACCATGACCCAGACCTGGCAAACCCTCTGCCACCGCGCCGACCTGGTGCCCTTCTCCGGCGTCGCCGCCTGGGTGGAGACCGACGAGGGGCCCGCCCAGGTGGCCCTCTTCTACCTCCCCGGCAAGGACCCCGAACTCTACGCCCTCGACCACCACGACCCCATGGCGGGCGCCAACGTCAACGCCCGGGGGATCGTCGGCGACCTGAAGGGCCAGCCGGTCGTGGCCTCGCCGCTCTACAAGCACCACTACCGGCTGGCGGACGGCCAATGCCTGGAGAATCCCGGCCTACGCCTGCGCACCTGGGCGGTGAGCTTCAAGGGCGCTGAGGTGTGGATCGAAGCATGAAGGCAGGGCATGCAAGGCCAAACCCTTGTCGCCTTAAGGAGCTGCGTCATGCGCAAGCGTCGGTGGCCGCCCCATCAAGGCACTGATCAACAACCCACTTCCCAGACAGATACCGAGCGTTACTCATCAACGGCAAGGCAGGCGTGGACCAGGCTCCCCGGAGTACGAGTGCGTCAGACCCGACCTTCAACGGTGAAGGCCCAACATCGCGTGTTCGATCATCACTCGACGAGGTACTCCCATGGAGATCCGCAACAAGGCCAACAGGATTCGCCTGTTCACCCTCAAGACGCCACAGATGCGAGCCTTCCACTTCTCGTGGTTCGCCTTCCACCTCTGCTTCTTCGGCTGGTTCGGCATCGCCCCGCTCATGGCGGTGGTTCGTGACGATCTCGACCTGACCAAGACCCAGATCGGCAACACCATCATCGCCTCGGTGGCCATCACCATCGTGGTCAGGCTACTGATCGGCGTGCTCTGCGACCGCATCGGGCCGCGCAAGGCCTATACCTGGCTGCTCTGCCTCGGCGCCCTGCCGGTGATGGCCATCGGCTTCGCCAACAGCTTCGAGACCTTCCTGCTCGCCCGCCTGGCGATCGGTGCCATCGGCGCCTCCTTCGTGATCACCCAGTACCATACCTCGATCATGTTCGCGCCCAACGTGGTGGGCACCGCCAACGCCACCTCGGCAGGCTGGGGCAACCTCGGCGGCGGGACCACCCAGATCCTCATGCCGCTCATCTTCTCGGGCCTGCTGATGCTGGGCGTCAACGAGGCCTTCGGCTGGCGGCTGGCCATGGTGGTCCCGGGCGTGGTGATGTTCCTCACCGGCATCGCCTACTATCGCTTCACCCAGGATGCCCCCGACGGCAACTTCGATGAGCTGCGTGCTCGCGGCGAGCTGCCGGCGGCCAGCGGCGAGAGCAGTGCCGGCCAGACCTTCCTGGCCGCTGCCAGGGACATCCGGGTCTGGGCCCTGTTCGTGGTCTATGCCGCCTGCTTCGGAGTCGAGCTGACCATCCACAACATCGCCGCCATCTATTTCTTCGACAACTTCGACCTGACCCTGGCCACCGCCGGCATGATCGCCGGCCTCTTCGGCCTGATGAACCTCTTCGCCCGCACCCTGGGCGGCATCTTTTCGGACCTCTTCGCCCGGCAGGCCGGCCTGAAGGGGCGTGTTCGCTGGCTGTTCATCGCCATGCTCTGCGAGGGCATCGCCCTGATGTTCTTCTCGCAGATGCATGTGCTGGCACTCGCCATCGGCATCATGCTGGTGTTCAGTCTCTTCGTGCAGATGGCGGAAGGGGCCACCTTCGGCGTGGTGCCCTTCATCAACAAGCGGGCGCTGGGCGCCGTGGCCGGGATCGTCGGTGCCGGCGGCAACGCCGGTGCAGTGGCCGCCGGCTTCCTGTTCCGCTCCGAGTCGCTCAGTTACCAGCAGGGGCTCTTCTACCTGGGCGTGGCCGTGATCATCGCCGCCCTCTGTACCCTGCTGGTGCGCTTCTCGCCGGAGGTCGAGGCCCAGGAGGCCACCGCCTACCGCGAGGCAGAGGACAATCTCGGAGGTGGCGCCCTGTCGCTGCGTTGACCCTGCCGTGTCTGCCTGTGTGATCAACACCACCGCCCGCCGGGCGGTGGTGTTGCGTTGGTACGCCATGCATGACCCAGCGGATGATTGAAGCCGTTAACGAAGGGGACTCGGGAACAGCCTGGAAGTGAAAGGCCCTTGCGTTTCGGGTCCAGGGTGATTGATTAACCGGCACCCGATACGAAATGACAACACCCGAGTAGAGCCAAGAACAAAGAGGCGGCCCGCAGGCCGCCAAAGGGTCCAACCACTTGCAAACTCCAGGAATTAATCCCGCTTGCCGTCCACCAGCCGGGTGACGCCCAGCGGGTTGCCCTCCTTGAGGGCCTCGGGCAGCAAGCCTTCAGGCAGGTTCTGGTAGCACACCGGGCGCAGGAAGCGGTGGATGGCGGCACTGCC
The DNA here is from genome assembly GCF_030010555.1 of Halomonas rhizosphaerae. Lineage (GTDB taxonomy): Bacteria > Pseudomonadota > Gammaproteobacteria > Pseudomonadales > Halomonadaceae > Halomonas > Halomonas rhizosphaerae. The sequence goes on along the minus strand of NZ_JASCQP010000007.1, from coordinate 158,132 downwards.
CACCGAGGTCGTGCGGCTGTCCGAGGTCGCCGGGAACGGGCCACCGTGGACCATGGCATGGCACACCTCGACGCCGGTGGGCCAGCCGTTGGCTAAGACACGACCGGCCTTGCGCTCGAGTACCGGTAACAGCGTCCGGGCGGCGTCCAGGTCGCCATCGTCCATCTGCAGCGTGGCGGTGAGCTGGCCTTCCAGCTGCTCGGCCACGGCGCGCATCTCAGCCAGGTCCTCGCACTCGATCAACAGCGAGGCGGCACCGAACACCTCGGCCTGCAGGGCCGCGTTGGCCAGGAAGTCGGCGCTGCTCGTGGCGAACAACGCGGCCTGGCACTGGTGAGGGCCCTCGCTGGCCGAGCCGCGAGCGATCTCGCGAGCCTCTCCGGCCAGCTGGCTCACGCCATCGTCATAGGCGGCGTGGATGCCCGGGGTGAGCATGGTCTGGGCGGCGCTGCCCTTGACCGCTTCACCGGCGGCAGCGGTGAAGGCGTCCAGCGCCTCGCCCTTGATGGCGATCACCAGGCCCGGGTTGGTGCAGAACTGTCCGGCGCCCATGTTCAGCGAGCCGATGAAGCCCTCGGCGATCTCCTTGGCGCGTGCCTGGAGCGCCTCGGGCAGCAGGAACACCGGGTTGATGGAGCTCATCTCGGCGTAGACCGGGATCGGCTGGGGGCGGGCCTGGGCGGTGGCCATCAGCGCCAGGCCCCCGTTGCGCGAGCCGGTGAAGCCCACGGCCTGGATATGCGGATCGGCGACCAGCGCCTGGCCGATCTCCTTGCCCGAGCCGAACAGCAGCGAGAACACGCCTTCGGGAAGGCCACAGCTGGCCACGGCCTTCTGCACCGCGCGGCCGACCAGCTCGGAGGTGCCGGGGTGAGCAGAATGCGCCTTGACCACCACCGGACAGCCGGCGGCCAGCGCCGAGGCGGTATCGCCCCCCGCCACGCTGAACGCGAGCGGGAAGTTCGAGGCGCCGAACACCGCCACCGGGCCCAGGGCCACGTGGCGCTGGCGCAGGTCGACGCGGGGCATCGGCTGGCGATCCGGGAGAGCCGGGTCGATGCGCACGTCGAGCCACTCGCCGGCACGCACCACGGAGGCGAACAGGCGCAGCTGGCCGCAGGTGCGCCCGCGTTCACCCTCGATCCGTGCCCGGGGCAGGCCGGTCTCGGCCATGGCGCGCTCGACCAGCGCATCGCCCAGCGCCTCGATCTCGGCGGCGATGGTTTCCAGAAAGCTTGCCCGCTCCTCCAGCGAGGTCTCGCGGTAGGTGGTGAGGGCCTCCTCCGCGAGCTGGCAAGCTTCGGCCACCGCGTGGCGGTCCAGCCCCGGATACTCGGGGGCCAGCGCCTCCCCGGAGGCCGGGTCGATGGGGCGGATGACGGCCTGGTCGCCGGTGACGGCGCGCTGGCCGATCAGGGAAGTGCCTTGTGGGGTCATGCTGTCTCCCTTGGTTCGGTGGTTCAGCTTTCCTGGTACTGGGCGTACATGTTTCGTGACCGGTTGAGGTGCTGAAACATGGTCTCTCTTGCCGCCTCGGCATCGCGTGACAGGATTGCCTCGAGAATAAAGGCGTGTTCTTCCTGGACCCGCTCGAGGTAACGCGCCGCCGCGGCGGGATTGATGTCGATGCTCAGCAACTTGGCACGAGGAATGCTGCTGGGACTGAGCTGCTCGTAGAGCTGCGTGAAGGCCGGATTATGGGTGGCCTGGGTAATGGCATGGTGGAACTCGTAGTCCTCCACCCGCGCCTGGGATTTCTCGGCGCACGCCTTGAGAAAGGCCGCGTGCTTCTCCTCGAGCCGGCGACCGTCTGCCTCATCGTGACGCAGCGCGGCCAGCTCCGCCGCAGCAGGCTCCAGGGCCAGGCGGAGCTCGAGGACATGCAGGATATCCTCCACCGTGGTCGGGTTGATGCGCTCTGCCGGGCGAGCCTCCACGGCCTGGGAACGCAGCACCGTAGTGCCCACGCCACGCCGTGTCGCCACCAGCCCTAGCGACTTGAGGTGGGTGATCGCCTCGCGGATGACCGTGCGGCTGACGCCGAAGGAATCACACAGCTGACTTTCCGTGGGGAGTTTCTCGCCTACCTTGGCCTTTCCCTCAAGAATCAGCGCCTCGAGTTGGTCGGCGACATGGGCGGAGAGACTTCCCTGCTTGGCCACCTTGTGCACGTCCAATCGCGCGATTTCTGGCGACATTTTCGTATCCTCTGCCATGGAAAAATGCCTTTGACCAAAAGTATGACTTTTAGTCTAGCAGCCTGGCAAACCCTAGCGCACCAGTGCCGGACGCTTTGGGTCAAATTCCCAGCCGGGAATCAGGTACTGCATGGCCATGGCGTCGTTGCGCTGCGTCACATCGAGGCCCTGGTAGAGGCGATGCGCCTCCATCAGCTTTTCTTCATCCAGCTCGACACCCAGGCCTGGGGTCTTCGGCACGGTTAGCTTGCCGTCGCGAATCAGGAACGGCTCCTTAGTGATCCGCTGGCCGTCCTGCCAGATCCAGTGGGTATCGATGGCGGTGATCTCGCCAGGGCAGGCCGCGGCCACATGGGTCATCATGGCCAACGAGATGTCGAAGTGGTTGTTGCTGTGGGAGCCCCAGGTCAAGCCCCACTCGTGGCACAGCTCGCCCACCGCCACGGCGCCCTGCATGGTCCAAAAGTGGCAGTCGGCCAGGGGGATATCCACGGCATTGAGCTGTACGGCGTACTGCAGCTGCTTGAAGTCGGTGGCGATCATGTTGGTCGCCGTGGGCAGACCGGTGCGCTTCTTGAACTCGGCCATGGTCTCACGGCCCGAGTAGCTCTCCTCCTGGCCGCAGGGATCCTCGGCATAGCTCAGCAGGTGCTTGATCGGTTCCAGCACCCGCACCGCCTCGTCGAGTTTCCAGGCACCGTTGGGGTCGAGGGTCAGGCGCGCCTCGGGGAAGGCCTCGTGCAGCGCGCGGATGCAGTCCGCCTCTTCCTCGCCGCGCAGCACGCCACCCTTGAGCTTGAAGTCCCTGAAGCCGTAGCGCTCAAAGGCGGCCTTGGCCAGGTTGGCCACGGCATCGGGGGTCAGGGCCTCACGGCAGCGTACCTCGTCCCAAGCATCCTGTGGGTCGCTCGCCTGAGGATAGGGCAGGTCGGTCTTGGCCGGGTCGCCAAGCAGGAACAGGTAACCCAGGGCCTCGACCTCGTCGCGCTGGCGGCCGTAATGACCGAGCAGGTCGGCCACCGGCATGCCCAGCGCCTGGCCATAGAGGTCGAACAGGGCGGATTCGATGCCGGTGATCACGTGCACCGCCACCCGCAAGTCGAAGGTCTGGCGACCTCGCTCCTCGCGGCCGTTCTGAGCCAGCCGCAGGCGTACCTGGTTGAGGGTCTGCTTGATATCGTTGACCCGCGAGCCTTCTACCAGCTCACGGCACTGCTCCAGCCCCTTGAGGATGCCGGCACTGGCCGGAATCTCGCCGACCCCCTGGTTGCCGGCATCGTCCTCGAGGATCACCACGCAGCGGATGAACCAGGGCGCATGCCCGCCGCTGAGGTTCAACAGGAAGCCATCGTATCCGGCCACGGGGACCACGCGCATGGTCTTTATCTTCGGGAGCATGTCGCTTTTCCTCTGAAAATTTCAATCGTAAGACTAGGGTTCGGCTGCGCGTCCCAGATGCATCAGTATTAGACGGGAGCGTCTAGCCAATCTGCTCTTCGCGGTCTCTCTTGCGATTCTTCAGGCTCATCGCGATGGAGAACGCCACGGATGCCAGGATCAACAGCCACAGCACCACGGCAATGGGGCTCTTGGTGAAGAAGATCGAGAGGGTGCCGAACGACTCGAGGCTCTTGACGAAGTAGACCTCCGCCTGGCTGCCCAGAATGAACCCGATGATCAGCGGCGCCACTTCCAGACCGACCTTCTGGATCAGGTAGCCGAGGATGCCGAAGATCAGCAGGGTCCAGACATCGAACATGATGCCGTAGTTGATGGCATAGGCGCCCACCACACACATCATCACGATGATCGGATAAAGGATATGCTTGGGCACCATCACCACCTTGGCGATATGCTTGATGGCGAAAAACATCAGGAAGAACATCACGACGTTGGCGAAGACCAGCGCCGTCATCATGATGTACCAGGTATTGGCATTCTCGGGGATGAACAGCGGCCCCACCTGAATACCCTGTAGGGTGAAGGCGCCAATCAGTACGGCGGTGGTGGAATCACCGGGAATCCCCAGGGAGAGCAGCGGAATCAGTGCGCCGCCGGTCAGCGCATTGTTGGCCGACTCCGAGGCAATGAGCCCCTGGGGGGCGCCCTTGCCCATCTGCGAGGAGTCCCTCGCCAGGTTCTTCTCCTGGGTATAGGCCAGCACGGAGGCGGCACTGCCACCAACACCAGGCAGCATGCCGACAAAGGTCCCGATGAAGGACGAGCGCACCAGGTTGGTCAGGCGTCCCTTGAACAGCCCCAGGGAGAAACCACTCCCCTTGCCGAACTTGACGCGTTCATGGCTCAGCTCACTCTTCACCCCCTTCTCGGCCTCGAGCAGGATGGTGGAGATGCCGAAGATGCCGATCAGCACCGGCAGCAGGGAGAAACCTTCGAACAGGTAGGGTTCCATGAAATCGGCCATCAGCCGCGTCTTGCCGTTGCCGCCATCGGAGATGCTGTAGTCGCCGATCAGGCTCAGCCAGATACCAATAACGCCACTGAAGATGCCCACCAGCATGCTGCTCGACAGCGAGGCGATGACGCTCAGGGCCAAGAGAATGATCAGGAACTTCTCCACGTAGGAGAACTTGATCGAGAAGTCGGCCAGCATGGGAGCGAACAGGAAGAGCACGGCGGCACTGATCAGCCCTCCGATGACGGAGGCGATGACACACACGCGCAGCGCCTTCTCCCCTTCTCCCTTGCGAGCCATCGGGTAGCCATCGAAGGTGGTGGTGATCGAGGAGGGCGTGCCAGGTATGTTGAGCAGTACCGCCGGCACCATGCCGCCCGAGATACCGCCCACGTAGAGACCCAGCAGTAACGCCAGGCCGTGGTGCAGTCCCAGGGCATAGGTCAGCGGCAGACAGACCGCCACCGCCATGGTAGCGGTCATGCCCGGTATCGCGCCGAAGATGATGCCGATCAGTGCACCGAATCCGGCAAGCAGGAAAAAGGTGACATCGAGAAGTGAAAGGAATTCCATGGTGGCACTCGCTTAGATCACGGCAGGGTGATGGTGAAAAGCTTGGCAAGAATGAACCAGGCCAGGCCGGGAGCGACGATGGCATTGATCACCGCGATGATGACCGCCTTCTTCGTCCATTCATGCATATACATCAGCGACATGATCAGCACGAAGGGCATCGAAACGAACAGGAAGCCGTAGCCCGTGTAAGGGAAGAGGTTGCCCACCACGTCCATCAGATAGAAATACGCCACAATCAGGACGAGCGTGCCGAAGAAACGGTAAGCATCCATGGGCTCCCCCACGATGGGGAGGGTACGCTCTCCTCGCTTCACCGCGGCCAGGAAGGGGACCACCTTGGTCACCAGGATGACCAAGAAAAGCCCTGCCATGATCCAGTGGATGATCGTCGGAAACAGCAGGTGCGAGGTCCCGAAGTCTATCGAGACACTTAACAGATTGGAAAGACCTGATTCCATAGCGGCTCCGGCATGAGCAGTAGGGTAGCCTGCCCATCAGTGTTCTATAGCGATTCACGCCAAATGGCGGGGCATCGACCGCATACCGCCGTCGATGCCCGGATCGCTTATTTGATGTTATCGATGATCTCTTCGTAGCGAGACATCTTCTCGTTCAGGTACTCCGAGGCCTCGTCTGAAGGCTTGAAGTTGGGGATGAAGAAGGAGTTCTTCTGGGTCTCCTGAATTTCTCCCTCTTCATAGATCTCGGTCAGCGCCTCGTCGATCTGCTCGACGATGCCCGGATCCATGTCCTTGTTGTAGAGGAAGAAGAACTCCTTATCGAAGGTGAAGGTCTCGTCGTCGCCCATGGTGACGTGGACGTTGGGCTCGACGTACTCGAGCAGCTGCTCGCGGGAGGTCTTGCCAAGGCCCTCCTCCGGTGCCTGTTCAATAGTGTCCTGGCGCGCGGTCAGCCAGACAAAGCGCATGGCCTTCTGGTCGTCCTCGGCGAGGCGGGTGTACTGCTCATTGGCCTGCACGGAACCGTGGATCATGTCGACCTGATCATCGAAGAGCTGCTGATTCTTGTCCGACTGCGAGCCGGTGTTGACGGCGACCAGGTTGTCCTCCTGCCCCGGGTGCTCGATAGAAACGGCGTTCTTCAGGGCACTGAAGCCGATCTCGGAGACGCCCCCCGGCTGGATCGCCACGCGCACGGTCTCGCCATCGCCTACCGCCGCGATGACCTCATCGAGGGTCTCGTATGGGGAGTCCTTGGGCACCAGATAGGCGTTACCCGGGTTGATCGCCACGGTCGGCCCGATGGTGTACTTCTCGAAGATATTCTCGTAGCCCTCCACACCATACAGATGGCCCAGATAGGACTGGTCGTGGAAGATCATCAGGGTGTTGCCGCGTGCGTCGCGGTCCAGGGTACGAAAGGCAGAACTCGCACCGACGGCGTCGACCTTCATGTTGAGGTCGAGATGCTCGGCCAGCTTGTCCACCACGATGCTGGAGTTCTGGTAGGTGTCCCCCCCGGTGGACGTGGAACCGATGACGACTCGTATGTTGCCGCGCAGCTGACCGTCCTGGGCCATGGCGATGCCGGCGCCGAAAGTCATCGACGCCATGACCGCGGCGGAGCCCAGTCCTGCCAGTGTCTTCTTGGATAAGGTCATTCTTACACCTCTTAGCTGTTGTCGATTTATAGTTGCTTGGCGATACCCACCAGCGTCTCGAGCTGCTGGCGCTCCTCGGATGAGGGCATGGTCAGGGGCGCGCGTACGCTGCCCGCCGGACGACCGATGATCTCGGCGCCGGCCTTGATCAGGCTGACGGCATAGCCCTTCTTCCGATCCCTGAGGTCCACGAAGGGAATGAAGAAGTCGTTGGTGATCTGCTTGACGACTTCGCTGTTGCCCTTGCGGAGTTCCTTGTAGAAGGTCACGGCCATGTCGGGCACGAAGTTGAACACGGCCGATGAGTAGGTGTTGACGCCGATGGACAGATAGGCCTCGGCGAAGATCTCGGCGGTCGGCACGCCGCCGATATAGACAAGCCGGTCGCCCACGGTCTTGACGATCTTGTTCAGGGCCTGGATGTCGCCCTTGCCGTCCTTGAGGCCGACCAGGTTGGGGCAGGCCTCGGCCAGTGCCTTGACGGACCCGGCATCGAGGATCCCGTTGCCGCGGTTGTAATAGATGACATTGAGCGACGTGGACGCACAGATCTGGCGGGCATATTCGACCAGTCCGTCCTGGGGGCATTCGGTCAGATAGGGTGGCATCAGCAGGATGCCGTCAGCACCAGCCTCCTCAGCCGCCTGGGCGAAGGCCTTGCCGCTCTCGACGCTCAGCCCGGCACTGGCGATCACCGGCAGCTTGCCGTCCACCGTCTCCACGGCCACGCGCACGATCTCGCGGAACTCGTCGAGCGACAGGTTGAAGAACTCGCCGGTACCACCGGCCACGAAGACCGCGGAGATGTCGTGGCTGATGAACCACTCCAGCCGACGGCGATAACTCTCGGCGTCGAAACGGCCCTCCTGGTCGAAATCCGTGATGGGAAACGACAGCAGACCATCGCCGATGGCTTGCACCACTGCTTCTCTGGAAAACTTCACGCAACCGTCCTCATGCTTTCCGGGTCAGGGGCTCCCCGACCGCCTCGCGGGTGATCGACAACGGGTGTGTTGTCATACATCATACAAATGACAAATTAATCACCAGTCACTTGCCGGGCAAGTCCTACTGATCGAATTGCGACCAAAGTTTAAGGGTGCCCGCGAAGCATGCTCTCACCCAGCAGCCTATCCAGGCTGGCTTACCCTCGATGGCGCAGTAGCGGCTGGCCAGTTAGTCATGAAGGGTTGCAGACTGGCCCCTTCTCGACACTCGCTCTCGCCGGTACGCGGTACCCCTCGGCAACCTGGTCGGCGCACTGGTAATGCAGGTGGTGGGGACATGGAGTGTCTGCTCGGTCGTGAGCGCCTCACTGCACCTGAAGCCCGAGCCGCCCGGTAGATACCTTGTCCTTTGCCCAAAAGGAGCCTGAACCATGAAGAAACGCATCCTGGCCTATGGCCGCCTGAACGATGACCAGCTGGCCCAGCTTGGCCAGGACTTCGAGGTCCTGGCCTTTCCCGGCCTGACCTCCGCCGACGATCCTGACTTCCGGGCCGCGCTACCCGACGCCCACGGCCTCATCGGCGCCAGCCTGGCCATCACCCCCGAGCTGCTCGACGCCGCGCCCCAGCTCGAAGCCATCGCCACCATCTCGGTGGGCTACGACAACTACCCGGTCGAGGCGCTGACCCGTCGCGGCATCCTGCTGTGCAATACCCCGGACGTGCTCACCGAGACCACCGCCGACACCGGCTTCCTGCTGATCATGGCCGCCGCCCGGCGCGCCGTGGAGCTGGCCGACCTGGTCAAGCGCGGCGACTGGAAAGCCGGGATCGGTCCCGAACACTTCGGTAGTGACGTGCACGGCAAGACCCTGGGGCTGATCGGCTTCGGGCGCATCGGCGCCGCCGTGGCCCGGCGCGGCGCCCTGGGCTTCGGCATGCGCGTCCTCTACTCGAACGCCTCCCCCAAGCCCGAGCTCGAGCGCGAACTAGGGGCCGAGCGTCGCGAGATGGACGCGCTGCTCGCCGAGGCGGACTTTATCTGCGTCACCGTGCCCCTCACCGCCGAGACCGAACACCTGATCGGCGAGCGAGAGTTTGCCCTGATGAAGCCCTCGGCGATCTTCGTCAACATCGCCCGCGGCAAGGTCGTCAACGAGGCGGCGCTCATCGAGGCACTGGAGATGGGGCGCATTCGCGCCGCCGGCCTGGACGTCTTCGAGCAGGAGCCGCTGTCGCCGGAGTCGCCGCTGCCGCACATGACCAACGTGGTGGCCCTGCCGCATATCGGCTCGGCGACCCACGAGACGCGCACCGCCATGGCCCAGCGGGCCGTGGACAACCTGATCCTGGCGCTCAAGGGCGAGCGCCCGATCAACCTGGTCAACGAGACAGCCTGGCGGCTCGCATGACCCCGCCGAAACGGGATAGAAAAGGAATACCACCAGCTGGCGGATCCCGGATGATCAGTTGCCCGGCACCCTACACCTAGGTAAAAGACCTAATTCCGAGATATCCATGTGGTAGGTGTGAAACGAAGTGAGCGGATGCCTTTCCCTTAAAGCCCAGATTCACCCAACGGCACTGCTTGGAGTGAATCACCAAACCACTGCTGACGCAGGCCGCGCTGCTCGCGAAGCAGGATGGCGAGGTAGTCGGCCAGCGGGTGGCCAATGGGCAGGCGGGCGGCGTGGTCGCGCAGGGCCGGCTGGTAGCCCTGCTGCTCAGGCGGCAGGTGCGCGGCATTGGCGCGCTCGACCAGATCCTCGCGCGGCGGCAACAGCAGATGGGTGGCGCGGCTGGCGAGGGCGATGCTCACCCCCTTGGCGTCGAAGTCGCCGAGATAGAAGTGGGGCCTGGCGCTCTCTGCCCAGGCCGCGGCCACCCTGGCGAAGGCGCCGCCGTAGTGCCTGTCGCCGCGGTAGAGCACCAGCGGGCGGGCGTCGTCGGCCAGCGCCGCAGTGGTCGACGCGAAGGCGTAGAAGCCATCGAGGTTCTCGACCTGAACCAGCACGTCGAAGGCGTCGAGGTCGAGGTCGCGCCAGTCGAGGTCGAGGAAATCCCGGGGGCAGCTCACCAGTCCCGGCCGCTGCGCCGCCGCAGCGGGGAAGCTGGCCAGCACGCGGCGATCGCGGGGCTTCTCGCGCACACCCTTCTCCTCGCGGTTACCCAGGTGAGCCTGTTCGGCGGTGGTCAGGCCGCTGAGGTCGGCGGCGATGGCGGGCTCGCCCAGGGCAACCAGGGTCTCGTCGATCCGGGCGAGCAGGTCAGGGTCGAGCTGCAGGCGGGCGTGGGTGAGGCGCGGGCCGAGCTCGATATCGTGCGCCTGACACCAGGCCACGACCTCGTTCACCACCTTGCTGCGACGCTTCTCTACGCTGGGCGTGCGACGCAGCGCCTGGCCGGCGTCGCGGAGCAGGTGGCGAGCGCGCGACGACAGGTTCATGCCCCCGCCCTCAGCGCCAGGTTGACGTCATGGATCAGCCGCAGGTGGTTGAAGGGGCTGGCCTGGCTCTCCTGTTGGCTAAGGCGGAAGGCGCGCTGCTCGCCCCTGGGCAGGCCCTGGAACTCGGCAATCACCTGGAAGAGCCAGATCTCCTCGCCCCACGCCAGCTCGCCCTCCTGCAGGTACGCCAATGCGCTGAGCCCCTCCCCGCCGCGGTCCACCACCGCAAGATAGAAGCGCTCCACGTCCTCCTTGAGCGCCTGCTGACGAGCGGCGACGAGGGTGTCTTCCTGGGGCGCCGCGGCGCCGGCAGCGGTCACCGGTTCCGGGCGATGAACAGGCCGCGGCAGCTGGTGCAGCAGTTCGGTGAGTGCCCGAGTATCGGGGTGGTGATCCAGGGCCGCGGCCCCGGCGGCGATCAGCGGGGCGGCGCGGTTGACCAGCGCCGGCACCTCGCTGCGCCGGGCGTAGTTGCCGGGCACGAAGCCCGGATGTTCACGAAGGAAGCCGGCCATGCCGGCCACCAGGCGGCTTCGCGACTGCTGCTGGCGGAAGCGCGCCATCAGCTCGACCATGCGCCGCTGCACCTCGCGCAGGCTGGTGTAGTGCTGGGTGAGCTGGTGCTGCAGGCCGCTGACCAGCAGCTTGCGCAGGGCGCCATCGCTGCCCACCAGCTCGATCAGCTCGTGGAAGTCGATCAGCGCCAGGCTGTCGAGCAGGCGCACGATCTGCTTCTGGGCGCGCTCGTTCTCGCGAATCTTGTCGCCCAGGCGGCTGACGAAGCCGAAGTCGCTGTTGAGGCGCCGCCACAGGCTGTCGATGGCGTCGGCGAAGCGGCCGTTGAGGTCATCCACCTCCTGGCGCAGGCGCAGTAGCTGCTGTTCCTGGCGCCAGTACTCGCCGGCGTCGCGGGCCTCGCGGTAGCTCTGCACCAGGGTGCGCATGAGCTCCAGGGTCTCGGCCACGTCGGCGTTGACGTGGCGCCGGGTCTCGTCGGCGAGCATCTCGGCGATCAGCTCGCGCACCTTGGGGGAAAGCTTCACCCCGCCCTGCTCGTCCGGCCGCCACAGGATGCGCGCCGCCAGCAGCCGGTTGAGGGCGGTGGTGCTGAGCCCCTCCAGGGGCACCTCGTCCCGGGCATAGCCGGCCATCAGCGCCTCGGCGTGCTTGCCGAGCAGCGCCAGGCGCTCGACGCCGGTGCCGATCAGGCGGCTCTCCAGGGCGTGGGCATCGCGGTCGCTCACAGCAGGCTCTCCTGGCTGGCCGGGGGCTGGTCGTCCACGGGCAGGTTCTCCTCGTCGCGGATGAAACGCACCAGGTCGACCAGGTAGTCGATCTTGGCGGTGACCACGAAGTACTGGCGATCGGCGTGGGGCTGGAGCAGGTAGCCGTGCTCCTTCAGGCGCTTGAAGACCTGCTTGAGCTGGGCATCGAGCTGGTCGCTCTGGGAGCCGAAGAAGGGATCGGTGGCCAGTCGCTCGAGGCGCTCGCGAAGCCCCTGGTTGTCCTCGCAGCGCGAGCTGAAGTCGGCGGGCTTGAGCACGTCGCCGGGGGCAGCCAGGCCGTCGCGGCCCAGGGTCTCCTGCACCAGCTGAAGCCACTCCAGCATCGGCAGCAGGCTGTTGACGGTGTCCGCCAGCTGGCGCGAGAGCTGCTCGCGAGCGCCCTCGTCGAGCCGGCGCCAGGCCAGGAAGTAGACGCTGCCCTCGTCGTTGGTGGCCAGGCGACGGTTGAGCGGGCGCAGGTAGGTATCGAGCTGCTCGCGAACCTCGTCGTCCTGCAGGCGGCGGAAGGCGCTCTCGTCGCTCACCGCGCAGATGAACTCGCCGGCCAGCAGGCGTTCGAGCAGGGGGCCATGTTCGGTCATCGAGCGCTCGGTCATGGGGCGGCCTCCTCGGCGCGGGCCTGAAGCCGCTGGGCCAGGCGGCTCAGGCGCGGTTCGATGCGCTTGAGGCGCCGCTTGCCGGGAGCGGCCTCATCGCGGTCAATCAGGTAGCGGTTGTGGAACAGCAGCAGCACATCCGACTCCGGGTTGGGAAAGGCGCCGACGATGTGGATGCGGTTGTTGTCGCAGGCGTCGAACAGCTTCTCGACGTTGTGATAGGCCAGGGTGCCGATCTCGTCGATGGGCCAGTGGATGGCCACCTGGGCCTGGCCGCGCAGCAACCGGGTGAAGGCGAGCAGGAACTTGCACAGGATCAGGTAGGCCATGCCGTGGCTGGACGACTCCAGCAGCTGGCGGTCGTTCCTGATGACCAGGTCGGTGCCGCCCTCGTTGAGGTGCAGCTCCAGGCGCAGCAGGCTCTCGAAGCTGTACTGCTGATCACTGCGCAACAGCTCCACCACCTCGGCCAGGGCATCGAGGTAGTCGTCACCGGGCAGCGGCTGGCCCGAGTCGCGCCATTCGTGGTAGCGCTGGGCGAAGCGCTTGAGCGGCTCCCAGAACCCGAGCTCGTCGATGGTCGACTGGATCTTGACCTCGGCGCGACCGATGCCCTCGAGCCTGAGGTCGTCGGCCACCTCGTCGGAGAGCCGCCGGCTCTGGGCATTGATGCGCCGATTGAGGTCGCGGAACACGGTAAAAAACTTGTCCAGGTCGTCGGAGAGATTGCGTCCCTCCTGCAGCAGCTGCTGCTGTTGTCCCTCGAGCAGCTGGAGCATGCCGGCGATCACCGGCAGCAGCCGGCGCGGGCTCTCGCCCTCGAGCTTGGCGCGCTCGGCCTCGAGCATGTCCTGGAAGTCGGCGCTGGCGCCCTTGATCAGCTCGGACTCGATCTTCTCGCAGCCGCGACGCAGCTCGTCCAGCCGCCGAGCATGGTCGGCAAGCCCCTGGCGAACGCGCTCGATGCGTTCAGCGGCATCCCCCGGGGCCTCGCCGATGGGTTCCGGGGCGGGATCGAGACTCAGCGCCTCGAGCTTGTCGAGCAGCGGGGCGAGGGTCTCGACCAGCGCCCTGGCCGCGTCGCGGCGGGCCTTCAGCGCCCTCACCGCCGCCTGGTGCTCGCTGCGGGCGGTGCGGAAGTCGGCCCGGTGCTGTTCGCGTTCGCGCTCGGCCTGCTGGCGCTCGCGGGAGAGCTCGGCCTCCCTTTCCACCAGGCGCGGCTTGCGCTCCCCCCACGCCACGCGCATGAAGTGACGATATTCCCTCAGTTCATCCTCGCGCTCGGTGGTCTGGCGAATGCGTATGGCCAGGGCCTCCAGGCGTGAGCGGGTCTCGCGCACGGTGATCGGGTCGACGCCCTGCTCGGTCAGCTCGCGGTCGAAGGCGGCCTGCAGCTCGTCACGCTGGCGGCGGGTCTCCTCTCGGTGGTCGTCCAGCTGGCGGCGGTGCTGGGCGACCTGCTGATCGAAGCCGGCCAGCCGCCCCTGGAAGTCGGCGGTCAGCTCCAGGCGCTGGGCACGGTGGCCGTCGGCCAGGGCCTCCAGGGCCCGACACTGCTCGTCGCGAAGCGCCTGCTGCACGGCCTCCTGCTCCTCGAGCGCCTCGCGACAGGCGACCTGGCGCGCCTGCTGCGCGGCGGCGTGGCGCTGCTGGCACTGGCTGCGCGCCTGCAGAGCATAATCGACCTCCTCGGCGGCGCGGCGACGAGCGCCCCGGGCACGGTCGAGGCGCGCATCGGTCTCCTGGACCCGTTGGTGGCAGGCGCGGAGCGCCTTCTCGGCGCCCTTCTCGGCTTCCTGTGCCTCACCCAGTGCCGCCTCGGCGGCCTCGATCTCGGCCAGCAGGCTGGCCTCGTCCTGGGCGTGCTCGGGCAGCGCGATGGCGGCCAGGTCCAGCGCCAGCCCAAAGAGGTCGTCGCTGGCGTCCTCGTTGAGCTGGGGCGCCAGGTCGCGACGCTCGAGGAGCTCGGGCGCGATCACCTTGCCCAGGCCCTGCTCCCAGCCCGGGCGGTGGTGGCGCAGGAAGTGGCGCAGGCTGCCCTGGGCGGGGTCGCGCTGAACCAGCAGGGCATCGCGGTGTGCCTCGGCGCGGGAGCGCTGCGCTCGGACTCGTTCCAGCGCGCGCTCGGCGGCCTCGCGTTCCTGCTTGCGCTCATCGAGCTCGGCTCGCACGCTCTCCATGGCGGCGGCAGCCGCACTCTGTTCGCTCTGGGCCTGGTCGACCCGGGCCTGAGCCTGCTCCGCCTCGCGGGCCTCCTCCGGGGTCTGGGCGCCATGGGAAAGCTGCGCCTTGAGCTCGGAGAGCCGCGCGGTGACCTGGTCCAGGCGGGTGCGGAAGTCCTCCTCCAGGGCCTGGCGGCGGGCCTGGTAGTCGGCGTCCAGGCGGCTCTCGGCATCGCTCTGCTGGTCGCGACAGACCTCCTTCTCCTCGCCCAATGCATCGATCAGTGCCTGGAGCTCGTCGCGGCGCTGCTCGAGGAGGTCGCCCAGCTCCACCAGACGCGCCTCCAGCCTGGCCTTGCTCTCCTTCACTGCCTGCTGCATCAGTTCCAGGTGGTCGCGCAGCTGTTGTTGCTGGTCGCGCCACTGGGGCAGCGCCTTGAGGTCCTGTTCGAGGCCCGGCATGTCGGCCTCCTCGAAGGCCTCGAACTGGCGCTGCAGGTCATCGAGGTCGGCTCGCGCCTTGCTCAGCTCGCTGTCGAGCGAACTCAAGCGATCATTCAGCGCATCGCGGGCCTCCTGGTAGGCTTCCTCCCGTGCCTGGAAGGCACGCTGCTGGCGCTGGATCTGCGCCTCGAGATCTGCGCTCTCGCGTTCGGCGCGATGGCGGTCGGCCTCGAGCTGGGGCCGAAGCTGCCACAGCGAGGTCTCGACATCGGCGATCTCTCGATCGAGGCTCTCCAGGGCAGAAAGCGAGCGCTGAAGGGGCGCCAGGCGCATCGACTGACGCATGCGGTCGATCCACTCCCGTGCCTTGGTGTTGCGGATGCGGGTCACCGGCAGCTCGACACCGTCCTCCTCGAAGATCGCCGCCAGCATGGTCTTGAGGGTGTCCATCTTGCCCTCCTTGGCGTGTACCGCGGACACCAGCTTCTCCATATGCCGGATGCGCTGCCCCGGGCGCACCAGGCTGAAGCGGGCGGCCACCTGGCGCAGACGCAGCCCCTCCTTGCTGTTGCCCCTGGGCTGGGACCCGGTCTGGGTGAAGTCATTCTGGATCACCGAGCGGTATTCCGAGGTGGCGCCCAGCTTGGGCGAGACCGAGACGCCCTGTCGGCGCAGGCCGTTGGCCCACTGGGCGTAGTCCAGGGCGGTGACGCCGCCCTCGCTCTCCACCAGGTAGTCCTCGGGGCGATAGGGGGCCCCGACGAAGCGATACTCGACGCCACCATCGCTCTTGCGTGTCAGCACCGCCTGACAGACATCGCCCTCCTCACGACTGTACTCGTAGACGAGATAGCTATTGCGGTGCGGAAGATAGAAGGCATCGAACTTGAGCCGGGTCTTCGGCACCACCTTGTTGGGCTGCTCGCCGTAGAAGACCGGCACCAGACGCTGCAGGGTCGTCTTGCCCGAGGCGTTGGTGCCACAGATGTTGGTGTGGCCGTCCACACTGAGTTCCACCACCCCCTCGAGGTGGCCGTGGATCATCACGATGCGTTGCAGGTGAGCCATGTCGCGTCCTTGGTCGTTGGCGATCCATGCTGCCCGTAGGCGACATCAGGATGGTGCCCGAGCCAAGCGGTGGGTTCAAAAGCGGCTATGAAGGTAGCGGTTTCCGGACAGGGCGCCAAATGGAGAGACGCACGAAAAAGGGCCTGCGACAGTGTCGCAGGCCCTTGAATTCGTGGCGCGCCCGGCAGGATTCGAACCTGCGACCCTCGGCTTCGGAGGCCGATACTCTATCCAACTGAGCTACGGGCGCACGTGCCTGGCGGTGGGTGCCAGGCGGTCGACATCGTACCCGCCAGCCCTGCCGCTGTCCAGCGGCCATCCCGCTCGCCCCCGGCCATGGTATGAGCCGGGACATTTTCCAGGCGTTGGTGATGCCGGTATACTGGCGGACACTTATGCGCGCCATGGCGTCCACCGGCTGACGTGATGCCGAGCGTGATTCCGATGACAGGACCGTCGAGAGGTGGTGAGAGTGAAATCCAGCAAGCTGATCATGGGGTGTCTGGCCACCCTGGGCCTGACCACAGGTATCGCCGTGGCACAGGACGACGCCGAGCGCGAGGCCGTCGCGGAACGCCTGAAGCCGGTCGGGGAGCTCTGCCTGCAGGGCGAGGACTGCGGCACCGCCGCCGCCTCCGACAGTGATGGCGGCGACGACGGCGGCTCCTCCGACGGTGCCGATGGCGAGTCCATCTACGGCAGCGTGTGCGCCGCCTGTCACGACAGCGGTGCCGCCGGCGCTCCGATGTACGAGGATGAGGACGCCTGGGCCGATCGTGTCGACAAGGGCTGGGACGAGCTGCTCGCCAACGCCATCAACGGCATCGGCGCCATGCCGGCCAGGGGCGGCAACTCCAGCCTCTCCGACGAGGAGGTCGAGGCGGCCATGGCCCACATGCTGGATCCGGTGATGGACGTGCCGGACCTGGGCGGTGACGCCGCCTCCGATGACGAGGCAGCCAGCTCAGACGATGAGGCCGCCTCCGAGGAAGACGGCGCCGCCTCCGGTGAAGAGGAAGACGCCGCCTCCGACGAGCAAGAAAGCGCTTCCGATGACGAGGCGAGTTCCGATGACGAGGCCGCGTCCGGCAGCGACTTCGACGGTGAAGCCCTCTATGGCAGCTCCGGCTGCGCCGCCTGCCATGACTCCGGTGCCGCCGGCGCCCCCGTGCTGGGCGATGCCGACGCCTGGGCGCCGCGCATCGAGCAGGGCATGGACACCCTCTATGAGAGCGCCATCAATGGCAAGGGAGCCATGCCGCCCAAGGGAGGCAGCAGTGCCTCCGACGAGGAGATCCAGGCCATCGTCGACTACATGGTGGAAGAGTCCGAGTAAGCTCACGATCACACCACCATGTGACAAGAAGCGGGGCGCCTTCGGGTGCCCCGCTTGCGTTGGTCGCTCATTTCTTGATCGGTGCTACCGCCATCACGCAGCACTCCCTCAGCCCAACAGAGAACGCAGCCCGGCGATGGCGTCCTGCCCGCGTGCCTGCTTCTTCTCCGGGTCTTCCCGGTCGGCACGGCCCTCCCACTCGAGGTCGCCCTCCGGCAGTTCGTCGAGGAAGCGGCTGGGCGTGCAGTCCATCAGCTCGCCGTAGGTCTTGCGCTGACGCGCCAAGGTCAGGGTCAGGGTGCGTCGGGCCCGGGTGATGCCCACATAGGCCAGGCGACGCTCCTCCTCCACGGTGCCTACCTCGATGGCGTTGCGATGGGGAAGGAGCTCTTCCTCCAGGCCCATCAGGTAGACATGGGGGAACTCCAGGCCCTTGGAGGCGTGCATGGTCAGCAGCTGGACGCGGTCGGAGTCGTCCTCCTCGGCCTGCTGCTCGAGGATGTCGCGCAGCACCAGCCGGGAGATGGCCGCCTCCACGTCATCGGTCTCGGTCTCCGTACTGGCCGTGTCCTCGGGGTCACGGTTCATGGATTTCTCGAGCTGGTCGACCAGCACCCAGACGTTGGCCATGCGCCGCTCGGCGATGGTCGGGGCGCTGGCGTTCTGGTAGAGCCAGGCCTCGTAGTCCATCTCGTGCAGCATGCCGCGGATGGCGTCGATGGCGTCGCCCTGGTCCATGCGCCGCCGGACGCCGTCGATGAAGTGGGTAAAGCGCGACAGCCGCTCGACGGCTCTGACCGGCAGCAGCTGCTCCAGGCCCAGCTCGTGGCAGGCGGCGAACAGCGAGATATTGCGCTCGGTCGCATAGTTGGCCAGCTTCTCCAGGGTGCTGGGGCCGATCTCGCGGCGCGGCACGTTGACGATGCGCAGGAAGGCGTTGTCGTCGGCGGGGTTGATCAGCAGCCGCAGGTAGGCCATGGCGTCCTTGATCTCGTTGCGCGAGAAGAAGGAGGTGCCACCGGAGAGCTTGTAGGGGATCTGGTAGTGCTGCAGCTTGAGCTCCAGCAGCCGGGCCTGGAAGTTGCCGCGATAGAGCACCGCGAAGTCGCGCCACTCGGCGGACTCCTTGATGCGCCGGGTGAGGATCTCGCTGGCCACGCGCTCGGCTTCGGCCTCCTCGTGGCGGTTGACCACCACGCGGATCGCCGCGCCCTCGCCCATCTCCGACCACAGGGTCTTGTCATAGACGTGGGGGTTGTTGGCAATCAGCGTATTGGCGGCGCGCAGGATGGTGCCGGTGGAGCGGTAGTTCTGCTCCAGCTTGATCACCTTGAGGCGCGGGAAGTCCTCGCCCAGGGTCACCAGGTTCTCGGGGCGCGCCCCGCGCCAGGCGTAGATCGACTGGTCGTCGTCGCCCACCACGGTGAAGGTCGAGCGCTCGCCCATCAGCAGCCGCACCAGCAGGTACTGGCTGATGTTGGTGTCCTGGTACTCGTCCACCAGCATGTAGTGGATCTTGCGCCGCCAACGCGCCAGCGCCTCGGGATCGTCGCGCAGCAGCACCACCGGCAGCAGGATCAGGTCGTCGAAGTCCACGGCGTTGTAGGCCTTGAGGTGGCGCACATAGGCCTCATAGACCCGAGCGGCGTACTGCTCGTCGTCGTCCGCGGCGTGCGAGAGTGCCTGGCCGGGCAGCACCAGGTCATTCTTCCACTGGGAGATCTGGTGCTGCACGGCGTTGATCTGGTCGGCGTCAACCTGGGCGTCCTTGTTCATCAGGTCGCGCAGCAGCGCCTTGGCATCCTCCGGGTCGAACAGCGAGAAGCCCGGCCGGTAGCCCAGCGCCTTGAGCTCGCTGCGGATGATGTTGAGCCCCAGGGTGTGGAAGGTGGAGACGGTCAGCCCGTGCCCCTCCTTGCCCTTGAGCATGCTCCCCACCCGCTCCTTCATCTCCCGGGCGGCCTTGTTGGTGAAGGTCACCGCGGCGATGCGCCGGGCACTCATGCCGCACTCCTGCACCAGGTAGGCGATCTTGGTGGTGATGACGCTGGTCTTGCCGGAGCCCGCCCCGGCCAGCACCAGGCAGGGGCCGTCGATATAGCGCACGGCCTCCTGCTGGCGGGGATTGAGGCCGGCGAGCCGGCTGGCGATGGTCGGTGACATCAGCGGATCCTCGCAGGCGCGGGGGCGTCGCGCGCCGGCAAGCCGGCCCCCGGGAGGCCGGATCCCGGAAGGCCGGACCCCACGAATCCCAGCTGGCGCCAGGCCTCGAAGACAACCACCGCACACGCATTGGAGAGGTTCAGGCTGCGGCTCTCCGCCAGCATGGGAATACGCAGGCGCCGGGATTCGGGCAGGGCATCGAGCAGCGCCTGGGGCAGGCCACGGGTCTCGGGGCCGAACACCAGGGCATCCCCCTCGCGATAGGCGGGCTCATGATAGCCGGTGCGCCCGCGGGTCGAGACGGCGAAGACCCGCTCGGGGGTCACGGCCGCCAGGAAGGCCGACCAGTCGGCATGGACCCGGACCCGCGCCCACTCGTGGTAGTCGAGCCCCGCACGGCGCAGGCGCTTGTCGTCCAGCACGAAGCCCAGCGGCTCGATCAGGTGCAGGCGGAACCCGGTGTTCGCGCAGAGGCGGATCAGGTTGCCGGTATTGGGGGGAATCTCGGGCTGGTAGAGCACCACATCGAGCATCAACGACTCCTGATATGAAAGGCTCACAACGCCCTCGGGCCCCGTGCGGGGCCCGAGGGACGTCGGCAAGCACCGGCAGCACGCCGCGTGACGCTCAGTCGCCTCCCACGCCATAGCGAGCGCGATAGGCACGGATCGCCTCGGCATGGGGCTGCATCGCCTCGCCGGCATGCGCTTCGAGGTACTCGAGCACCAGGTCCAGGGTGACGATGCTGACCACCGGCATGTCGTAGGCGGCCTCGACCTCCTGGATGGCACTGGTCTCGCCCTGGCCGCGCTCCTGGCGATCCAGGGCGATCAGCACGCCGGCCGCCCGCGCGCCGGCGCCCTCGATCAGCCCCATCACCTCGCGGATGGCGGTGCCGGCGGTGATCACGTCGTCGATGATCAGGACCCGCCCCTCGAGCGCGGCACCGACGATGTTGCCCCCCTCGCCGTGATCCTTGGCCTCCTTGCGGTTGAAGGCATAGGGCAGGTCACGGTCATGATGGTCGGCCAGCGCCACGGCAGTGGTGGCCGCCAGCGGGATGCCCTTGTAGGCCGGGCCGAACAGCACATCGACCTCGAGGCCGCTGGCCTGGATGGCCCGGGCATAGAAGCGCCCGAGACGCGCCAGGGCGCCACCGGTACGGAACAGGCCGGCGTTGAAGAAGTAGGGGCTGACCCGACCGGACTTCAGGGTGAATTCGCCGAAGCTCAACACGCCCTGCTCGATGGCGAACTCGATGAACTCCCGCTGATAGTCTTGCATGCGCTGCGCGCTGGGCTGGTCCGCCACGGGGCCTCCTCTACACGGTCAAGGACCTGCTATCACGTCGATCGACCGGGGCCATTTACCCAAACGTCGAAACGTCGGGTATCATACACGCGCGACGCAAAAGGGACCATGTATGAAAATCGCCACCATCAATGTCAACGGCATCCGCGAGGCCGTCGGTCGAGGCTTCCTCGACTGGCTCGCCGACCAGGACGCCGATGTCGTCTGCGTGCAGAACCTCAAGGCCAAGAGCTTCGAGTTGGACGACAGCATCCTCTATCCGGAAGGCTACGAGGGCTACTTCCTCGATGCCGAACAGGACGGCTTCTCGGGGGTCGGCCTCTACTGCCGCAAGATCCCCAAGGCGATCATGTACGGGCTGGGATTTCCCCAATGCGATCATGAGGCGCGCTTCCTGCAGGCCGACTACGACCGCTTCAGCATCGCCAGCTTCCTGATGCCCGACGGCAGCGACGTTGCCGCCAAGCAGGCCTTCATGGCCCAGTACCAGGAGTACCTGTCGAAGATGGCCCGCAAGCGGCGCGAGTACATCATCTGCGGCACCTGGCACATCGCCCACAAGACCATCGACCTGGAGAACTGGGCCGACAACCAGACCACGCCCGGCTTCAAGCCCGAGGAGCGTGCCTGGATGGACCAGGTGTTCGGCCCCACCGGCTTCATCGACACCTTCCGCGAGATCAACCGCGACGCCGGCGAGTACACCTGGTGGCCGAAGCTCGACCAGGAGGTGCCGCGCTCCCGCCAGGAGGGCTGGCGCATCGACTACCAGGTGGTAGGCCCTGAGTTCCGTCGCCATGTGGTGGATGCCTGGATCGACTACGAGGCCACCTTCTCAGAGTTCGCCCCGCTGATCGTCGAGTACGACCTGACGCTCTGAGCCCACTCCCTTCGTCGCCGTTCCGGCCCGCCCGGAACGCATCGCGCCGGCCCGAGGGCCGGCGCGATGCGTTTGCACGAGGCGAGGGGTCGACAGCGCCTCGGCCGGCAACCCGATTCAGCCGCGGATGCCCAGGGCCGCGCGCTGGTGCTCGAACAGCTCGTTGCCGGCCTTCTCGGCCAGGTCGAGCATGGCGTCGAGCTGGGCACGACTGAAGGTGCCGGCCTCGGCGGTCCCCTGCACCTCGATAAGCCCGCCGCCCTCGGCCATTACCACGTTCATGTCGGTATCGGCGCTGGAGTCCTCGGGGTAGTCCAGGTCGACCACCGGCAGCCCCTTGAACAGCCCCACCGAGACCGAGCTCACCAGCTGGTGGAAGGGGTCGCCCTTGATCAGCTTCTCGCGCTGCAGGTGGCGGATGGCGTCGATCAGCGCCACGCAGCCACCGGTGATGGAGGCGGTGCGGGTGCCACCATCGGCCTGGATGACGTCGCAGTCCACGGTGATGGTGAACTCGCCGAGCTTCTTGAGGTTCACCGCCGCCCGCAGCGAGCGGCCGATCAGCCGCTGGATCTCCAGGGTGCGGCCGCCCTGCTTGCCACGGGTCGCCTCGCGGCTGCCGCGGGTGTGGGTGGCCCGGGGCAGCATGCCGTACTCAGCGGTCACCCAGCCCTGCTTCTTGCCACGCAGCCAGCGCGGTACGCCGACCTCGACGCTGGCGTTGCACAGGACCTTGGTGTCGCCGAACTCCACCAGCACCGAGCCCTCGGCGTGGCGGGTATAGTCGCGGGTGAGACGGATCTCGCGGGACTGGTCGGGGGCGCGTCCGCTGGGACGCCGGATCTCCGAAGACATGGCACCTCTCTTGAACCGGAAGGGTGACGGGACGTCACGCTGTGGAATGGCGGCCATTCTACACGCTATCGCCGGGGAATCGGTTACACTGCCCGACCCAGAAAGATCACGGCGCACCGGGAGGCACCATGGTCCACAGCATGACCGCCTTTTCACGCCAGGATCGCGATACCGCGGCCGGCACCCTGCAGCTCGAGCTGCGCTCGGTGAACCAGCGCTACCTCGAACCCCACTTCCGCCTGCCGGAAGCGCTGCGCGACCTGGAGCCGATGTTCCGCGAGGCGCTGCGCGCGCGCCTGGCCCGGGGCAAGGTCGAGTGCACCCTGCGCTTCGAGCCCGCCGGCGACGAGGCCGCACCGGCCGTCGACCGCCGGCGCCTGGCGGCGCTGGCCACGGCCCTGGAGGAGGTCCGCGAAAGCGTCCCCGGGACCGCCATGCCCGATGCCCTGAGCCTGCTCGGCCACCCCGGCGTGCTGGACAGCCGCGGCCCCGACATGGAGGCCGTCAAGCAGGAGGCGCTGGCGCTGTTCCAGGCCGCCCTGGACGACCTGGTCGCCGGCCGCGCCCGGGAGGGCGAGAAGCTCGCCGCGTTGATCCGGGAGCGGCTCAACGCGGTGAACGCCCAGGTGGCCGAGGTGCGTCGGCTGATGCCGCAGATCCTCGAACGCCAGCGGGCCCAGCTACTGGAGCGGCTGGAAGCGATCCGCGCCGAACTGGACCCCCAGCGGCTCGAGGCCGAATTGGTCCTGCTCGCCCAGAAGGCCGACGTCGATGAGGAGCTCGACCGCCTAGCCACCCATGTCGCCGAGGTGGAGCGCCAGCTCGGCCAGCCAGGCCCGGTGGGGCGTCGCCTGGACTTCCTGATGCAGGAGCTCAACCGCGAGGCCAACACCCTGTCGTCCAAGTCGGTGGTGGCCGCCACCACCCGCTGTGCCGTGGAGCTCAAGGTGCTGATCGAGCAGATGCGCGAGCAGATCCAGAACATCGAGTAAGGCCGCGGATGACCGCGACGCCGATCACCCCTCTCTTCTCGCACCGCTTCGCCACCACCGTGCGGCAGATCGTCGTGTGGCTGGTCGCCGGTTTCGCCGCCCTGCCGGCCAGCGGCCTGGCCCAGAACGGCGACGAAACCATCGTGGTCGGCGGGGACCGCTACCACCCGCCCTACGAGTTCCTCGACGAGGACGGCCGCCCCGCCGGCTACAACGTGGAGCTGACCCGGGCCATCGCCGAGGTGATGGGCATCGAGGTGCGCATCGAACTGGGCGACTGGAGCGCGATGCGCCGCGGGCTGGAAAGCGGCGAGATCGACGTCCTCCAGGGCATGTCCTACTCCGAGCAGCGCGACGACGCCTTCGATTTCGCCCCGCCCCATGCCATCGTGCATCAGTCGATCTTTGCCCGCCGCGGCACGCCGCCGGTGCAGGACCTGGAGGCGCTGCGCGGCAAGGAGGTCATCGTCCAGCGCGGCGACATCATGCACGACTACCTGGTCGAGCAGTCGGTGGGCGCCGAGCTGATCACCACCGACACCCATGGGGACGCGCTGCGCGCGCTGGCCGCCGGCCGGCACGACTACGCCCTGGTGGCCAACCTGCCGGCCCTCTATCTGAGCCGGGAACTGGGGCTGATCAACCTGGAGCCCGTCGCCCGGCCCTTCTCGCTGCGCTACGGCTATGCGGTGCGCGAGGGCAACGCCGACCTGCTGGCCCAGTTCAGCGAGGGCCTGGCCATCCTCAAGAACACCGGGCGCCACCAGGCGATCTACGACGAGTGGCTGGGCCCAATGGAGCAGGCGGATGGCATCCCCTGGAAGCGCATCGGCCTGGTCGGGGCCATCGCCTCCGGGCTGCTGTTGCTGATCCTGGGCGGCATCGTGGTCTGGAACCGCATGCTCAAGCGCGAGGTGGCGAGCCGCACCGAGGAGCTGCGCCGCCAGCAGCAGCAGCTGATCCAGGCCGACAAGATGACCTCCCTGGGCATCCTGGTCTCCGGGGTCGCCCACGAGATCAACAACCCCAGCAGCCTGCTGCTGCTCAACCTGCCGGTGCTGCGCGACGCCTACGCCGACGCCCAACCGGTGCTCGACGAGCACTACCGCCAGCAGGGGGACTTCCCGCTCGGCGGCCTGCCCTACTCGCGCATGCGCGACGAGATCCCCGCCATGCTCGACGAGATGCTGGAGGGCAGCCAGCGCATCAAGCGCATCGTCGGCGACCTCAAGGATTTCGCCCGGCAGGGCAGCAGCGAGCTCGGCGAATGCCTCGACCTCAACGCGGCGGTGCAGACGGCCGTGCGCCTGGTCGACAACTCGATCCGCAAGGCCACCGACCGCTTCGAGACGCGCTACGCCGACGACCTGCCCGACATCCAGGGCAACGCCCAGCGCATCGAGCAGGTGGTGATCAACCTGGTGCTGAACGCCTGCCAGGCCCTGGAGGGCCGCGGCCAGGGCATCTACCTGACGACCCGTTA
This sequence comes from Halomonas rhizosphaerae, assembly GCF_030010555.1. Taxonomy (GTDB): domain Bacteria; phylum Pseudomonadota; class Gammaproteobacteria; order Pseudomonadales; family Halomonadaceae; genus Halomonas; species Halomonas rhizosphaerae. Next base: position 133,352 of record NZ_JASCQP010000007.1, on the reverse strand, counting down.
CCTTCCCGGCGACGGGGCCGTGGCCCTGGAGGTCCGTGACGAGGGCCGGGGGATCGATCCCGAGTCGATCCACCGGCTGACGGATCCCTTCTTCACCACCCGGCGCGAGTGCGGCGGCACCGGCCTGGGGCTCTCCGTCTCCGCCGGCATCGTCCGCGAGCACCAGGGCCGTCTCGACTTCGACTCCCGCCCCGGCGAGGGCACGACCGTCACCCTGACGCTGCCCCTGGCCGCGACACGCGACGCCGACTCCCCCTGGACGCAAGCCGACCGATGAGCATGAATCTCTATCCTGCCTTCGGCCTCCTGCTGGTCGATGACGAGCCCTCCTTCCTGCGCAGCCTGAGCATCGCTCTGGAACGCAGCGGGGGCATCACCAACCTCCATCGCTGCCAGGACAGCCGCGAGGTGATGGACATCCTGGCCCGGGAGAACATCGGCCTGGTGACCCTGGACCTGACCATGCCCCACCTGTCGGGAGAGGAGCTGCTCGGCCGCATCGTCGAGGAGCACCCGGATGTCGGCGTGATCGTGATCAGCGGCCTGAACCAGGTGGAAACGGCCGTGAACTGCATCAAGCTCGGCGCCTTCGACTACTTCGTCAAGACCGACGAGCAGGACCGGCTGATCGAGGGCATCAAGCGCGCCATCCGCCTGCAGGAGCTGCGCCACGAGAACCAGGAACTGCGCCGACGCTTCCTCCACGACACCCTGGAGCACCCGGAGGCCTTCGCCCGCTTCGTCACCGACGACAAGGGCATGCGCTCGGTCTTCCAGTACCTCGAATCGGTGGCCCCGAGCAGCCAGCCCCTGCTGACCGGCGGCGAGAGCGGCGTCGGCAAGGAGCTGATCGCCCGGGCAGCCCATGAGTTGAGCGGCCGCCGGGGCCCGCTGGTCTGCGTCAACGTGGCGGGCCTGGACGACAACGTCTTCGCCGACACCCTCTTCGGCCACCAGCGCGGCGCCTTCACCGGGGCCGACCAGCCCCGCGCCGGGATGGTCGAACAGGCCGCCGAGGGCACCCTCTTCCTCGACGAGATCGGCGATCTCAGCCTTGCCTCCCAGGTCAAGCTGCTGCGGTTGCTGCAGGAAGGGGAGTACTATCCCCTGGGCAGCGACCGCCCCAAGCGGATGCAGGCGCGGATCGTGGTGGCCACCCACCATGACCTCGACGCGCGCCAGCGGGAGGGATCCTTCCGCAAGGACCTCTACTACCGGCTGCGCACCCACCAGGTCCAGATCCCGCCGCTGCGTCGGCGCAAGGGGGACATCCCGCTGCTGCTGGATCACTTCCTCGCCGAGGCCGCCGACGAGCTCGGCAAGGCCCGGCCGACCTATCCCCCCGAGCTGCCGGTGCTGCTGGCCAACTACGACTTCCCCGGCAACGTGCGCGAGCTGCGCGCCATGGCCTACGACGCCATGAGCGTCCACCGTTCCAGGACGCTATCCATGGAGGTGTTCAAGCGCGCCATCGACCCGTCCCAGGCGTCTCCTCCGCCGACGAACGGGCGGCAGGCCGAGCAGGCGGTCTTCGCCCCGGACGCGCCCCTGCCGACGCTGCATGAGGTGACCGACCTGCTGGTGCACGAGGCCATGCGTCGCGCCGAGGGCAATCAGTCCATCGCCGCCCGGCTGCTCGGCATCTCCCAGCCGGCACTGAGCAAGCGGCTGAAGAAGATGCGCGAGACGGGGCCGGAACCCCTATAACCTCCTTGCGCCCATAACCCAGGTTATAAGCTCGAATAATCCATTCTACTTCATGCACTTACATACACCACGCCGACTCGTGCCGCCCCGGGGTTATACCCCTTTGGCACCGCGTCTCGCCGCCTGCGCCGTCAGTAGTCCCTTTTTATTCAACCACCTATGACGAAACCTCCCGATTGGCACACGCCTTGCTCTGGATAGGCTGGCTCCCTGACGGGAGCCACCACCCTCCAAGAGCAAGAGGTTCGACGACCCATGCCAACAACAATGATGGCGGCCGCGACGGCCGCACCCGCATCCCGCACGACGACCACCGCGATGACAGGAGGTGCCGGATGCTGGATCTGATCAACGACCTGCTGTGGGGCAAGGTGCTGATCGCCTTGCTGATCGCCGTCGGGATAGGCTTCACGCTGCGCTCCCGCTGCGTCCAGTTCCGCTATTTCGGCCGCATGTTCCGCATCCTCGGTGCCAGCCAAGCGTTCAAGCGCGACAAGCACGGCCACCTGAGTTCTTTCCAGGCGCTGCTGCTGTCGGTGGCCGGACGTGTCGGCGGTGGCAACATCGCCGGCGTCGCCGTGGCCATCACGCTCGGCGGCCCTGGAGCCGTCTTCTGGATGTGGGTGGTCGGCCTGATGGGCATGGCCACCAGCTTCCTCGAGTGCACCCTGGCCCAGGCCTACAAGACCGCCGAGCCCGATGGCACCTTTCGCGGCGGCCCGGCGCGCTACATCGCCCGCGGGCTCGGCCGCCGCTGGAACTGGCTGGCCGGGCTCTACTCGGTGCTGCTGCTGGCCACCTTCGGCTTCGCCTTCACCGCCCTGCAGTCCTATGCCGTGGCCACCTCCTTCGACGATGCCTTCGGCATCCCGGCCCACGTCACCGGCCTCGCCCTGGCCCTGCTCGTGGGCCTGATCATCTTCGGCGGCGTCAAGCGGATCGCGCGGGTCACCGAGGTGCTGGTCCCGGTGATGGCGGGTGGCTACCTGCTGATCGCCCTGGTGGTGCTGGCGCTAAACCTGACCCGGCTGCCCGACGTCATCGGACTGATCGTCAACAGCGCCTTCGGCCTCGAGCCGGCCATCGGTGGGGGCATCGGCGCGGCCATCCTGATGGGGGTCAAGCGCGGCCTGTTCTCCAACGAAGCGGGGCTGGGCAGCGCGCCGAACGTCGCCGCCGTCGCCTATGTACCGCACCCGGTCAACCAGGGCATCGTTCAGGCGTTCTCGGTGTTCATCGACACCATGATCATCTGCTCCGCCACCGCCTTCATCATCCTGCTCGGCGGGGCCTATGACCCGGCCGCCGGCGCCGGAATCGACGGCATCGCCCTGACCCAGGCCTCCCTGGCCGAGCATGTGGGGGAGTGGGGCCGCAGCTTCGTCAGCATCGCCCTGCTGCTGTTCGGCTTCAGCACCATCCTCTACAACTACTATCTGGGCGAGAACAGCCTCGACTTCTTCAGTCACCGCAACCGTCCCCTGTTCAACGCCTTCCGTGTCGCCATCATCGGCCTGTGCACCTGGGGCGCGATGACCGACCTGGGCACCGTCTTCGCCTTCGCCGACACCACCATGGGCCTGCTGGCCCTGGCCAACCTCGTCGCCCTGATGCTGCTGTTCAAGCCGGGGCTGCGCTTCATGCGTGACTTCGACGGCCAGATCCAGGATGGGGTGAAACAGCCGATCTTCGACGCTGCTCGATTCGCCGACCTGAACGTGGATCCGGCCGCCTGGGCGATCGAACCCGAGGACCGCGAGCGGGTACGACGCGCGTCCTCCGCCCGCCCCGCCGCCCAGTGAGCGACACCCGGCCCGGACCCCGTCCGGGCCATTTTCCCTGCCTCTCGAGGTCACCAGCATGAATGCCACACTCTCCTGTCCACGGCCCGGCACCTCGCCGGTGTTGCAGGCCTGGGTGAACGACATCGAGCGTCGAGCGCGAACCCGGCTCGGCATGGGGCGGATCGCCGACTACATCCCGGCCCTGGCGAACCAGGACCCCGCATGCTTCGGCCTCGCCGTCTGCACCAACGACGGCAACCTCTACATGGCCGGCGACGCCGAGATACCCTTCTCGATCCAGAGCCTGTCGAAGGTACTGCTGCTGAGCCTGGCGCTGCGCACCCATGGGGATGGCCTATGGCGGCGGGTCGGGCTCAACCCCTCGGGGATGCCCTTCAACTCCCTGATGCAGCTCGAGACGGAGCAGGGCAAGCCCCGCAACCCCTTCATCAACGCCGGGGCCATCGTGGTCGCCGATCACCTGGTCGGCGCCTTCGCCACGCCGGCGAAGCACCTGCAGGACATCGCCCGGACGCTGTCCGGGAATCCCAGGGTGCTGATCGACCACGAAGTCCTGGCGTCGGAATGGGGGCATCGCGCCCGCAATGCGGCCGCCGCCTACCTGATGAAGGCCTTCGGCAACCTCTACAACGAGGTCGACGAGGTCCTGACTGCCTACTTCGCCTGCTGCGCGCTGCGCATGAGTTGTGCGGACCTCGCCGTCGCCCTGAACTACCTGGCGGCCGACGGCCGCGCCCTGACCACGGGCGAGCCCTTCGTCCCACCCGCCATGGCACAGCGCATCAACGCCCTGATGTTCACCTCCGGCATGTACGACGCCGCGGGGGACTTCGCCTATCGCGTGGGGCTGCCGGCGAAGAGCGGGGTGGGCGGCGGTATCGTCGCCATCGTGCCCGGCCGGCTGTCGGTCTGCGCCTGGTCGCCGGCGCTCGACGCCAGCGGCAACTCGGTGGCGGCCCAGTACGCCCTGGAGCTGATCGCCGAGGACCTGGGGCGCTGGCATCAGGCGCCCTTGGACTACGTCGATGCATCGACTCCCTGCTGACACCTAACCACCGACTGCCCCAGCCAACCGTGCCGAGCTCCACGGCAGAGCTATCTCAGGCGGACATGGCGAGCGGCGCCGGGGACAAGTCGAAGAGAGGGTCCTACGCCACGCGTGAGGAGGATTCCTCCGAACGGGCTGGCCAGGGATGGCCAGCACCGGTCCTGCAAGCGTCGCAGGATGCGAGAGCGCCGCAGGGCGTCGGTAGCGCCCTAGGATGGGGTCACAGTGCCCCCTCGCAAACCTGTCGACGGTCTTAGCCCCGAGCAGCCTGATTAACCGCGACAGCCTCGGTTCTCGAAGCCCGGGTGCTGCGGGCGACAAGCCAGTTGTGCGATACTCCACCCTTTCCGCAGCCGCTCACCATCCGTTGTAACGTCGGGGACCCCCTTCTCATGGCCCAAGGTACGCTCTTCATCGTTTCCGCTCCCTCCGGTGCCGGCAAGACCAGCCTGGTCCGCGAGCTGATCGAAAGCCTCGACGGCATCCAGGTCTCGGTCTCCCACACCACCCGTGAGCGCCGCGAGGGCGAGGTGGACGGCGTCAACTACCACTTCGTGGACGTGCCGGCCTTCGAGGCGATGATCGAGCACGGCGACTTCTTCGAGTATGCCCGGGTCTTCGACAACTACTACGGCACCTCGCGCCGCACCGTGGAGGCGATGCTCGCCGCCGGCCAGGACGTGATCCTGGAAATCGACTGGCAGGGCGCCCGCCAGGTTCGCCAGCAGCTGCCTGATGCCGTCTCGGTCTTCATCCTGCCCCCTTCCCGGGAAGAGCTGGAGCGCCGTCTGGCCAGCCGCGGTACCGACGAGCACGCGGTGGTCGCCCGGCGCATGCGCGATGCGGTGAACGAGATGACTCACCACGACGAGTACGACTACCTGGTGATCAACGACGACTTCACCACCGCCCTGCGCGAGCTGCAGTCGCTGGTCATCGCCCGCCGCCTGACCCGCGAGCGAGTGAGCGAGCACCACGCCCCACTGCTTGCCGCGCTCTTGTCCTGACGCCAGCAGCGGCGCTTGTCTTGAGGCTGCGGCGCCTGTCCTGACCCCGCCACGGCGCTTGTCAGGGCAACCTGGCGTCGAGTAATCTATCCGGTCTACCCATCGGTGGAATTCCCGGGGCGTTCCCACGCCGGCCGGGGTTTTGCCCGTCAGCATTATTCAGGAAGGCATCCATGGCACGTGTCACCGTCGAAGATTGTCTGGAAAACGTCGAAAACCGCTTCAAGCTGGTGATGATCTCCACTCACCGTGCCCGCCAGCTGGCCCGTGGCTCCCGCGACGCCCTCTTGCCCTGGGAGAACGACAAGCCCACCGTCATGGCCCTGCGCGAGATCGCCGAGGGGCTGGTCGACGCCAGCGTGCTCGACGAGCCCGTCGAGGCGGCGCCGGTGCGGGTCCGGCCCGAGTTCGAGCCGGGCACCCACGTCGAGGAGTGATCCTGCCCCTCCCGGCGCAGGAGCGCTTTCCCGCAGGGCCACCACGCAGCATTCAGGGCGCGCCGCATGTTCACCATCGATGACCTGGCCGACCGACTCGGCGGCTACCTTCCCCAGGACGAGATCCGGCAGGTCAGGCGCGCCTTCTACTATGCCGAGCAGGCCCACGACGGCCAGCGTCGCCGTTCCGGGGAGCCCTACGTCACGCATCCCCTGGCGGTGGCCAACATCCTGGCCAACATGCACATGGACCATCAGAGCCTGATGGCCGCCATGCTGCACGATGTCATCGAGGACACCGGCGTCTCCAAGAAGGCCCTGGGCGAGCAGTTCGGTAAGCCCGTCGCCGAACTGGTCGACGGCGTCTCCAAGCTGACCCAGATCACCTTCGAGGACAAGGCGGTCGCCCAGGCCGAGAACTTCCAGAAGATGGTGCTGGCGATGTCCCGGGACATCCGCGTGATCATCGTCAAGCTCGCCGACCGCCTGCACAACATGCGCACCCTGGGCGCCCTGCGCCCCGAGAAGAAGCGCCGCATCGCCCGCGAGACCCTGGAGATCTATGCCCGTATCGCCAGCCGGTTGGGCATCAACACCATCCGGGTCGAGCTCGAGGACCTGTCGTTCCAGGCCCTCTACCCGATGCGCGCCGAGCGCATCAAGCGCGCCGTCTCCAGCGCCCGGGGCCATCGCCGCTCGACGATCCGCCAGCTCCAGACCAGCCTGCAGCAAAGCCTCGACGACGAGGGCCTGCCGGGCACGGTGATCGGCCGCCAGAAGCACCTGCTGTCGATCTATCGCAAGATGCGCGACCAGCGGAAGTCCTTCGCCGAGATCATGGACGTGTTCGGCTTTCGCATCATCACCGAGGACGTCGACAGTTGCTACCGCATCCTCGGCGTGGTCCACAATCTCTACAAGCCGGTGCCGGGGCGCTTCAAGGACTACATCGCCATCCCCAAGGCCAACGGCTACCAGAGCCTGCACACCACCCTGTTCGGCCGGGGCGGCATGCCCATCGAGGTGCAGATCCGCACCCGCGAGATGGAGGCACTGGCCAACAACGGCATCGCCGCCCACTGGCTCTACAAGGCCGGCCAGACCGAGCACCCCATTGCCCAGGGCAGCCATGCCCGGGCCCGGGCCTGGGTCAAGGGCCTGCTGGAGATGCAGCGCCACGCCGGAGATTCCCTGGAGTTCATCGAGCACGTCAAGAACGACCTCTTCCCCGACGACATCTACGTCTTCACGCCCAAGGGCGACATCATGGAGCTGCCCCAGGGTGCCACGGTGATCGACTTCGCCTACAGCGTGCACACCGATATCGGCAACGGCTGCATCGCCTGTCGCATCGACCGGCACCTGGCCCCGCTCTCGACCCGCCTGGAGAGCGGCCAGACGCTGGAGATCATCACCGCCCCGGGGGCGCGACCCAACCTGGCCTGGCTCAATTTCGTGGTCACCGCCAAGGCGCGCTCGGCGATCCGCCATGCGCTGAAGCACCAGCAGCACACCGAGGCGGTGCAGCTCGGTCGGCGCCTGCTCAACAAGGCCCTGGCGCCGTTCGAGACCAGCCTGGAGGAGTTGCCGGAGGGCCTGCTTGCCAGCCTGCTCAGGGAGCATTCGCTGAAGGGGGAGGAGAGCCTGCTGGAATCCATCGGGCTGGGCACCCGGGTCGCCCATGTGGTGGCCCGCCGGCTGCTCGACCTGCAGCAGGGCGAGTCGGGCGATACCACGGAGGACCCGCAGCGCGCCCAGGGGCCGATCGTGATCAGCGGCGCCGAGGGCATGGTGATCAAGTTCGCCCGCTGCTGTCGCCCGCTGCCCGGCGACCCGGTGATCGGCCACCTGTCCGCGGGCAAGGGCATCGTGGTCCACCGCGCCGAGTGCCGTAACCTCGCCGAGCTCAGGAACGACCCGGACAAGCTGTTCGCCCTGGAATGGTCCGACGACATCGACGAGGACTTCCCGGCCGCCCTGCGCCTGGAGGTGGAAAGCCGCCGCGGCCTGGTGGCGGAGCTCGCCGCCCTGGTCACCGACGCCGGCGCCAACATCGAACGCATCGGCATCGAGGAGCGCGACGCGCGGCTGTCGATCGTCAACCTCATCCTCTCGGTACGCAACCGCGTGCACCTGGCGCGGATCATCAAGCGCCTGCGCAACCTCGCCCACGTGGGCCGCATCACCCGCCTCGGCAACTGAACCCATGCCGTCCCGCCAGCCGCATGGGGCGGTGGGCGGGCGGCTTTCCCATTTCACGACGCTGGACTGAAAGGAGCACCACCATGAGCAACAAGGCCGTGATCAACACCGACCAGGCCCCCGCCGCCATCGGCCCCTACTCCCAGGCCATCAAGGCCGGCAACACCGTCTACCTGTCCGGGCAGATCCCGCTGGACCCGGCCACCATGGCGCTCGTCTCCGATGACTTCGAGGCCCAGGCACGCCAGGTCTTCACCAATCTCAAGGCCGTCTGCGAGGAGGCCGCCGGCACCCTGCAGGACGTGGTCAAGCTCAACCTCTACCTGGTCGACCTGGAGCACTTCGCCGTGGTCAACGAGGTGATGGAGGAGTTCTTCGACAAACCCTACCCGGCCCGAGCCGCCATCGGCGTCAAGGCGCTGCCCAAGGGGGCGCAGTTCGAGGCCGAGGGCATAATGGTCATCGGCGACTGATAAGCATCCGAATAAATGCCTGCGCGGGCGAATCACTGCGTTGCACAGCGCTCGGAATCCTCAGTTCCTGCGCGCTGTGCGCCTTGTGCTTCATCCCGCTCGGCGATTGATTCGGCCACTTCTATGAGATTATTTCTGGCGCTGGAGCCTCCCGAGACGCTGCGCCAGCAGCTCGGCGAGCTGGCCGAGCTCGCCCAGGCCCGCTGCGGTGGGCGCCGCATGCCCGACGATAGCCTGCACCTGACGCTGGCCTTCCTCGGCGAGGTGGCCGAGGAGCGAGCAGCGGCGCTCGCGGCCTGGGTCGGCGAGCGGTCGATCCCGGCGGGGGAGTGGCGACTCGATGCCTGGGGGGCTTTCCGTCGCCCCGGCATCGTCTGGGTCGGCGGCCAGACGCCGGACCCTGAGCTGGTGCGCCTCCATGAAGCACTGTGGAAAGAGCTGGCAGCGTTCGGCTTCAACCACAGGCCGGGGCACTTCGTGCCCCACGTTACCCTGCTGCGCCGCGCCCACCACCTGGAGACTCGGGGACTGCCCTCGCTCGACCTGGTCTGGCCCTGGCGGCGGCTCTCGCTGGTGCGCTCCTTCACCGAGAAGGACGGGGCCCGCTACGCGACCCTGGCCCGCTCGTCGTCGGCCTGAGCGGGCCGTCTTTCTCTCGGGTCTCCATCAGGCCCTTTCTGGCAGGAAGCCCCCTTGCTTCAGCACCTGGGCATAGCCCTCGCGGAAGCTGGGATAGCGGAAGCGATAGCCGCTCTCGAGCAGCCGGGTGTTGTCGCAGCGCTTGCTGGCGCGGCGGCGCAGCGGCGACTGGATGGTCTCGGTGGCCTCGACCTTCAACTGCTTCGCCAGCCAGGCCATCACCTCGTGCAGGGGGGCCGGCTCGCAGTCGCTGGCGAGGTAGAGCGCCTCGAGCGACTCGCCGGCCAGGTGCCGACCGATCAGGTGTGCCAGCACCCCGGCGCAGTCGTCACGGTGGATGCGGTTGGAGTACATGACGGGGCTCGAGGGGGCGATGCGCCCCTCGCCGACCTGGTGAATCAAGCGATCTCGACCCGGGCCGTAGATGCCCGAGAAGCGCACCACGGTACCCGGAAGGTCATGGTCGATCAGCGCCTGCTCGGCCTCGCACATCAGCAGGCCCGAGAAGCCCGAGGGCTCGGCGGGGCTGGTCTCGTCGACCACCTCGCCATCGCGCTGGGCGTAGACGCTGGTCGAGGAGACGAAGAACACCCGTCCGGGCGCCTTGTCGCGACCGGCGAACTCGGCCAGCACCGCGGTCAGGCCATCGAGGTAGGCGGCACGATAGGCCGCCTCATCGAAGCGGTCGGCGCTGACCACGTAGACCAGCGTATCGGCGTCCGGCAGCCCGGCCAGGGTGGCCGGGTCGGTCAGGTCGACCGCGACGGCCTCCAGTCCGCTGCCTTCCAGCGCGCGAGGGTTGCGGCGCGCCCCGATCACCCGGTGCCCCGCCTCGCGCAGCTCGCGTCCCAGGGCCATGCCGATGTCGCCACAGCCCAGAATCAGTGTCGTTGTCTTCACCTTTCCCTCGCCCCCTGATAAAAAGTCCCTATTGGCATTATTGTGTCCCTGTGTATCGGGCGAGATCACTGGGACCTTCACCCGATTCGGAAGAGGATGCCTGCCGGCACCACAATGACTCTAACAGAACTCCGCTACATCGTGACACTGGCCCAGGAGCGCCATTTCGGACGCGCGGCGGAGCGCTGCTTCGTCTCCCAGCCGACCCTGTCGGTGGCCGTCAAGAAGCTCGAGGAGGAGTTGGGCGTGGCGCTGTTCGAACGCTCGAAATCCACCGTGCAGGTCACCCCGCTGGGCGAGAAGATCGTCGAGCAGGCCCAGCGCGTACTGGAACAGAGCAGCGTCATCAAGGAACTCGCCACGGCCGGTCGCGACCAGCTGGCGAGCCCCCTGCGCATCGGCGCCATCTACACCATCGGCCCCTACCTCTTCCCTCACCTGATCCCGGAGCTCTCCCGGCGTGCGCCGCAGATGCCGCTCTACATCGAGGAGGGCTTCACCGGCAACCTGCGCCGCAAGCTGCGCAGCGGCGAGCTCGACGCCATCATCATCGCGCTGCCCTTCACCGAGACCGACGTGGTCACCAAGCCGCTCTACGAGGAGGCCTTCGAAGTGCTGCTGCCGGCCGACCACCGCTGGGCCTCCCGGGAGAGCATCGACAAGGAGGACCTGCTGGAGGAGCGCCTGCTGCTGCTCGGCGAGGGCCACTGCTTCCGTGACCAGATCCTCGAGGCCTGCCCGGCCATCAGCCACCAGCTCAACAGCCCCTCCAACACCCTCACCGCCGAGGGCGGGTCGCTGGAGACCATTCGCCACATGGTGGCCTCACGGCTCGGCATCACCGTACTGCCCCACTCGGCCATCGGCACCGGCCATTACGAGAGCGGCATGCTGATCAGCCGCCCCTTCACCGCCCCGGCACCCGCACGGACCGTGGCCATCGCCTGGCGCGCCAGCTTCCCCCGGCCCCGGGCCATCGATGCCGTCACCGAGGCCATCGCGCACTGCCGTCAGGCAGAGCTCGAGCCGGCATGAACGAGCTCGACGCGCCCGTCACGGAGCTCAAGGGCGTCGGCGAGGCGCTGTCGCTCAAGCTGGCCCGGCTGGGCATCGAGCGCGTCAGCGACCTGCTGTTTCACCTGCCGCTGCGCTACCAGGACCGTACCCGCATCACTCCCATCGCCACCCTGCGCGCGGGCCACGAGGCCGTGGTGGAGGGCGAGGTGGTGGCCGGCGAGGTGGTGCGCGGCCGCCGGCGCAGCCTGCTGGTGCGCCTGCGCGACGGCTCCGGGATCCTCAGCCTGCGCTTCTTCCACTTCTCCCCGGCACAGCAGCAGCAATTCCAGACCGGGGCGAGAGTGCGCGCCTTCGGCGAGGCCCGCGCCGGCGCCACCGGCCTGGAGCTCTATCACCCGGAGTACCGCCTGCTGGCCGGTGGCGAGGCGCCGGTGGAGGACCACCTGACGCCCATCTACCCGGCCACCGAGGGCCTCCACCAGACCCGCCTGCGGGCGCTGATCGACCAGGCCCTGGCCCGCCTGGATGCCGCTCCGGACGCCCTCCCCGACGGCATTCCCGCGCCCCTGCGCCAGCGCTTCGGCCTGCCCGAGCTTCACCACTGCCTGGACACCCTGCACCGGCCGCCGCCGGAGGCCGACGCGGAGCAGCTGGCGGCCGGCCGGCACCCGGCGCGGCGCCGCCTGGCTCTTGAGGAGCTGCTCGCCCACCGGCTCAGCCTGCAGGAGGTGCGCCAGCGCATCCAGGAGGACGGCGCCCCGGCCCTGCCCGGCGGCCGCAGCCTTCAGGCGCGCTTCCTGACCCAGCTGCCCTTCTCGCTGACCGGCGCCCAGCGCCGGGTGCTCGACGAGATCGCCGCCGACCAGGCACGCCAGGTGCCAATGCTGCGCCTGGTTCAGGGCGACGTGGGCTCGGGCAAGACGGTGGTCGCCGCCATGGCGGCGCTCTCGGCCATCGCCGCCGACTGCCAGGCGGCGATGATGGCCCCGACCGAGATCCTCGCCGAGCAGCACTACCGCACCTTCAGCGCCTGGTTCGAGCCGCTGGGCATCGAGGTGGCCTGGCTGTCCGGCAAGCTCAAGGGCAAGGCGCGACTCGACACCAAGGCGGCCATCCAGGACGGCCGGGCCCGCATGGTGGTGGGGACCCACGCGCTCTTCCAGGGCGACGTGCACTTCCAGCGCCTGGGCCTGGCAATCATCGACGAGCAGCACCGCTTCGGCGTCCACCAGCGCCTCGCGCTGCGCGAGAAGGGCGAGGCCGGCGGCCTGACGCCCCACCAGCTGGTGATGACCGCCACCCCGATCCCGCGCACCCTGGCGATGAGCGCCTATGCCGACCTGGACGTCTCGGTGATCGACGAGCTACCCCCGGGCCGGACCCCGGTGAAGACGGTGGTGATGCCCGATGAGCGGCGCCCCGAGGTGATGGCGCGCATCCGCCACGCCTGCGCCGAGGGGCGCCAGGCCTACTGGGTCTGCACCCTGATCGAGGAGTCCGAGGTACTGGAGTGCCAGGCCGCCGAGGCGACCCGCGACGAGCTCGTCGAGACCCTGCCGGAACTGGCCATCGGCCTGGTCCACGGGCGCATGAAGGCCAGCGAGAAGGCCGCGGTGATGGAGGCCTTCAAGGCCGGCGAGCTGGACCTGCTGGTTGCCACCACGGTGATCGAGGTGGGGGTCGACGTGCCCAATGCCAGCCTGATGATCATCGAGAACCCCGAGCGCCTGGGCCTCTCCCAGCTCCACCAGCTGCGCGGGCGGGTGGGACGCGGCGCCGTCGAGAGCTTCTGCGTGCTGCTCTATCACCCGCCGCTGTCCGCCCACTCCCGGGAGCGCCTGGCGGTGATGCGCGAGACCACCGACGGCTTTCGCATCGCCGAGAAGGACCTCGAGATCCGGGGTCCCGGCGAGGTGCTGGGCACTCGCCAGACGGGGCTTGCGCAGATGAAGGTCGCCGACCTGGAGCGCGACGCCGACCTGCTGGACCGCGTCGCCCCGTTGGCCGAGGCGCTACTCGACGAGCATCCCCAGGCCAGCCGCCCGCTGATCAGGCGCTGGCTGGGGGAGGAAGCGGGACGCTACGGGCAGGTGTGACAGCGCCAAGCTGCCAAGCAGAGGATCCGCGTATAAGGGGCTGGGCGTAACGGGCGGGAAGGGGCAACGTCTTGCTTGGCGCTCGGCGCTTTCAGCTCGTGCTTACAAATGCTTGAGAAGCTTCTGCAGCTTCTGCAGGTCGCCTGAGTCGCCGACCAGGCGCACGCTGCCGGCCATCATGCCGTCGAGAAAGGCCTGCTGGGTGGGCTTCTTGAGGACCTTGATGGCCGTTGCCTCGTCCTCGAAGCGCAGCTCCAGGTCAAGGTCCACCGGCAGGCCGCGGCCCGCGCGGATACCGCGGGGCGACATGCGGTAGTGGCGGGCGATGGAGAGGTCCTCGGTGGCGATGCCCCAGTCGAGGCCACGCATCTCGCCGAGCAGTTCGCGGAACCGCGCCTTGCGGCGCAGGGCACGCTTGAGCATCAGCCCGAGCAGCCACAACATCATTCGCAGCTTCATATCGGCTCCGCCACCGGGAACAGGGAGTGGTTGGGCGACCCGCACGGGACGGGCCGCAATGCCTTACTTCGCGACGGCGTCCTTGAGGCCCTTGCCCGGCTTGAAGGCGACGGTCTTGCTGGCCGGAATGGTCAGCGGCTGGCCGGTCTGGGGGTTCTTGCCGGTGCGCGCGGCTCGCTCGCGCACGCTGAAGGTACCGAAGCCGATCAGGGTGACATCCTGACCCTGGGAAACGCTACCGGTAATCTCGTCGAGGATCACATTGAGCACCTGGCTCGCCTTGTCCTTGGAAAGATCGGCACGCTCGGCAATCGCCGCGGCGAGTTCTGGCTTGCGCATACAGCCCTCCTGGTATTGGCATCATGTTGCCGGCGATCACCACCGGCGGTGTTGTTATGGCATATGACCTGTCAGTGGATCACGCGCATGCCGGCTGACTCGATCCCGGGGCCTCGTGCCGCAGACGGGGAGATCTCGGGAAACGACATGCGGATGATACCGGTCCTCAACGCCGCTGCCTTGCCGGCTCGCTATCCGCTGCAGGCCCCGTCGTTGACGAGACTAGCCTAGCAACGGCGGCGCGGCTCGCGCCAGTTCGACTTTCCGACGGACGCAGCGTCCTGTCAACGCAAATCCGATCAAACGTCCGTCCTCGGCCTCGGCCAGGGCGGTCAGGTCACCGCCCTCGCCCTCGAGGCGCCAGCGGGACGGGGGACGGGCCGGCGGAAGGGCCACCACCGGCAGCAAGGGGGTCTTGACCAGCACCGGCCAGGGGCCATAGGTCACCGCGGTGGGCGTGCCGGTCAGGGTGCTGGCCAGGGCCTTGGCACTGGCCAGCAGCGGCTGCACGTACATGGCATTGACGCCGTCGACGCAGGCCGCATCGCCCAGGGCATGGATGCCCGGCGCCGAGGTGGCCAGGTGCCGGTCGGTGTGGATGCCCGCCTCGCTGACCCTGAGCCCGGCCGATTCGGCCAGGGCGGTACGCGGCCGCAGCCCCGTGGCCACCAGCACCAGGTCGGCCGAGAGCGAGGCGCCATCGTCGAGTTCCAGGCCGACGGAGGCGCCATCCGCCCCCAGGGCCACCAGCTGGCGTCCGCTGTGCAGCACCATGCCCGCCTCCCGGAAAGCCTCGCCCAGGGCGCGTCCCAGGGGCTCCGGCACCAGGCGCGGCAGGGGGGCCGGCTCCGGGGCTATCAGCTCGACGGCGTGGCCGCCGGCGGCGAGGTCGTTGGCGAACTCGCAGCCCACCAGGCCAACGCCGATGATCGCCACGCGTGCCGGCCTGCCCAGCGCCTCCAGAGCCGCGTGGAAGGCGCGATAGTCGTCCAGGTCATTGACGCTGAAGACCCGGTCGGCCACGGCGTCGGGTACCGTGAAAGGGCGCACCGGCGCGGCGCCGGTGGCCAGCACCAGCTCGCTCCAGGGCAGGGTCTCGGTGCCGATGGTCAGGGTGCGCTCCACCGGGTCGATGGCCTCCACCCGGGTGTGGGTGCGCACCACGGCCCCGAGATCGGCTGCGACCTCCAGGGCCGAGCGTGCCGCCAGGTGCTCCGGCGGCAGGCGCTTGGCGAAACCGGTGGAGAGCAGCGGCTTGGAATAGTCATCGCCGCTGTCGGCGGTGATCAGCGTCATCGGTCGTGCCGGGTCCTGCCCGCGCAGCTGGCGCAGCAGGCCCAGGCCCGCCATGCCGGAACCGATGATGGTCAGGGGTGCAGCCATGGCAATCCTTCCTGCAGGGGCCGTCGAGATCAGATTTGTCTTCTTTTGATCGGGGCTGACTGGAGTTTTCCTGGCTCTCGCGGCCGGCCACGATAAGCGTTTCCGGTCGCCATGGTACACTAGCCGCCCCCGAAATCGACGCGGAGAGTGACGGTGAGCAACGGCCCGGGAAGCGATCCCCGCTGGCGCCCCCTGGCGGCGGCGCGCCCTGCCATGAGCGCTGCCTGGTGGCAGTGGGTCGCCTCCCGCGACTCGCTCACCGCCCGGCTGATCAGCGCCGGCGGCCAGCGTGCCTTCAGGGTCCGGCTGCTGGACCAGCGCCTCGGCCGGCCACGTCGCGACGAGGCGCTGGCCCTGGGCCTCCCCCCGGCCCGCCATGCCTGGCTACGCGAAGTGGCGCTGTGCCTCGACGAGCGCCCCTGGGTGGTGGCGCGCTCGGTGGTGCCCCTGGACGGGCTGCACGGCCAGCGGCTCGACCGCCTGGGCGAGCGCTCTCTGGGCAGCTGGCTGTTCCGCCAGCCGGACCTGGAGCGCGGCCCCCTGGAGGTCAGTGCCGACCCGGCCCCCTTCCACGCCGCCCCGGGCCCCTGGGCGCGCCGCTCGCTGTTCCGCCACCGGCGCTTCGCCGTGCTGGTCCAGGAGTTCTTTCTCGAGCGCATGGCGGATGACCTCGGGCTGCCTTCACGCTAGGCTCTGCCGGCAAGCTTCCACATGCGAGAGACCGAGATGGATCGATCCCTGATGCACCCCAGGGGCCTGGCCCGGGTGCCCGACTTCCTGCACCTGACCCGCCTCGACCGCCCCATCGGCACCTGGCTGCTGATGTGGCCCACCCTCTGGGCCCTGTGGGTCGCCGCCGAGGGCATCCCCGGTCGCAAGGTGCTGCTGATCTTCGTGGCCGGGGTCTACCTGATGCGCGCCGCCGGCTGCGTGGTCAACGACTATGCCGACCGCCACTTCGACGGCCACGTCAAGCGCACCAGGAACCGCCCCCTGGCCACCGGCCGGATCAGCGAGGGGGAGGCTCAGGCGCTGTTCCTGATGCTGGTGATGGCCGCCTTCGTGCTGGTCTGGTTCACCAACCTCTTCACGGTGATGCTCTCAGTGGTGGGGGTCATCCTGGCCTTCATCTACCCCTTCATGAAGCGCTACACCCACCTGCCCCAGGCCTTCCTCGGCGCGGCCTTCTCCTGGGCGATTCCCATGGCCTTCGGTGCCGTGCTGGGAACGCTACCCCCGGTCGCCTGGCTGCTGTTCGCCGCCAACGTGGCCTGGACGGTGGCCTACGACACCGAGTACGCCATGGTCGACCGCGACGATGACCTGAAGATCGGCATCAAGTCCACCGCGGTGTTGTTCGGCCGCGCCGACCGGCTGATGATCGGCCTGCTGCAGGGCCTGACCCTGGGGCTGCTGGCCTGGGCCGGCGGGCTGCTGGCGCTGGGGGGCTTCTTCTGGCTGGGGCTCGCCGCCATGGCGGCGACCTTCGTGCACCAGCAGTTCCTCATCCGCGAGCGGGACCGGGACCGCTGCTTCCAGGCCTTTCTCAACAACCACTGGTCGGGCCTGCTGGTCTTCGCCGGCATCGCGCTCTCCCTGTGGCCGACGGTGAACGGCGGCTGAGCGGGCGGGCGACAGGCCGAACCTGTCACGCTATTGTCATCATGACGTGCTGTCATCGTCATCGATCTGTCATTGACCACGAGGCTCCGGGATGACCGCCAAGACCGTACTGATTGTCGATGATGAGGCGCCGATCCGCGAGATGATCGCGGTGGCGCTGGAGATGGCCGACTATCGCGTCCTCGAGGCGGACAATGCCCAGGATGCCCACGCCATGGTGGTCGACCACCAGCCCGACCTGGTGCTGCTGGACTGGATGATGCCCGGGACCAGCGGCATCGAGCTGGCCCGTCGCCTGAAGCGCGAGGAGGCCACCGCCGAGCTGCCGATCATCATGCTCACCGCCAAGGGCGAGGAGGACAACAAGATCCAGGGGCTCGAGGCCGGGGCCGACGACTACATCACCAAGCCCTTCTCGCCGCGCGAGTTGGTGGCCCGCCTCAAGGCAGTACTGCGCCGCGCCACGCCGCGGGGCATCGAGGACCCGGTGGAGGTCGCCGGGCTGCTGCTCGACCCGGTCAGCCACCGGGTCAGCGTCGATGGCCGCTCGCTGGAGATGGGGCCCACCGAGTACCGCCTGCTGCAGTTCTTCATGACCCACCAGGAACGCGCCTACACCCGCGGGCAGCTGCTCGACCAGGTGTGGGGCGGCAATGTCTATGTCGAGGAGCGTACCGTGGACGTGCATATCCGCCGCCTGCGCAAGGCGCTGGGCGAGCCTCATCACCAGCTGATCCAGACCGTGCGTGGCACCGGCTACCGGTTCTCCACCAAGGGCTGACGTGGGGCGGCTCTGGCGACGCGAGCTCTGGCGCCTGGCGACCCTGGTCGCCGCCGGGGCCCTGGTCGGCTGGCCCTTTTCCGCCATTCCGGCCGGCATCGCCGCCGGTCTGCTGCTCTGCCTGACCTTCCACCTGCGCCAGCTGCACGCCCTCTACCAGTGGCTCACCCTGCGCCCCCAGGAGGAGCCCCCCGCCGCCAGCGGCCTGTGGGGCGAGCTGTTCGACCGCCTCTACCGCTACCAGAAGAGCCAGCGCCTCACCCAGCAGCGGCTGCGGGCCACGCTGCAGCGTATCCAGGAGTCCTCCGAGGCGATGCGCGACAGCGTGGTGATGCTCGACCGCCACGGCGACCTGGAGTGGTGGAACAGCGCGGCCGAACGCATGCTGGGCCTCAAGCCCCAGCTCGACCGCGGCCAGCACATCACCAACCTGCTGCGTGACCCGCGCTTCGTCGACTACTTTCATGGCCGCGACTATCGCGAGCCGCTGACCCTGCCCTCGCCCATCGACGAGAGGCTGATCCTGCAGTTCCAGATCACCCTCTACGGCGACGACGAGCGGCTGGTAATGGCCCGCGACATCACCCGGCTGCACCGCCTGGAGCAGATGCGCCGCGACTTCGTGGCCAACGTCTCCCACGAGCTGCGCACCCCGCTGACCGTGTTGGCCGGCTACCTGGAGACCTATGGCGACATGGCCGGCCAGCTGCCGCCGCGACTGGGCCGCGGCCTGTCGCAGATGAAGGCCCAGACCGACCGCATGCAGAACCTGGTCAACGACCTGCTGCTGCTGTCACGGCTGGAGATCGACCAGGGCGGGCGCGATGACGCCCCGCTGGCGATGGGCGAGCTGCTCGAGGCCGTGCAGAGCGACGCCGCGGCGCTCTCCGCCGGCCGCCAGTCGATCGCGGTGGAGGTCGAGGAGTCCCGCGCCCTGGTCGGCAGCGAGCAGGAGATCCGCAGTGCGCTCTCCAACCTGGCCTTCAATGCCGTGCGCTATGCCGGGGACGGGCGCCATATCGTGCTGCGCTGGCGCCCCCATGGCGAGGGCGCCTGCCTGGAGGTGGAGGACGACGGCGAAGGCATCGACCCGGTGCACCTGCCGCGCCTCACCGAGCGCTTCTACCGGGTCGACAAGGGCCGCAGCACCGCCACCGGCGGCACCGGCCTGGGGCTCGCCATCGTCAAGCACGTGCTGCTGCGCCACGACGCCCGCCTGGAGATCGCCTCCCGCCCCGGCCGCGGCGCCACCTTCCGCTGCCTGTTCCCCGCCGAGCGCCTGCGCGACACGAGCGAGAGGGCTCAGCGCGCCTGAGGCGGCCCGCCATGCGCCGCGCCGATCTCGATACCTCGATAGTGCCGCTCCCACATCAGGACGGCGGCGGCCACGGCGCCGGGCAGCAGGAAGAGGTTGGCCAGGGGGATCCAGGTGATCAGGGTCACCCAGCCGCCATAGGTGAGGGTCGGCCACCAGCGGGCCTTCAGCCGGCGACGCATGTCGGCGAAGCTGACCTTGTTGTTGTCCATGGGGTAGTCGAGGTAGGTGATCGCCATGATCCAGGCCGAGAAGGCCGCCCACAGCAGCGGCGCCACCAGGTTGAGCACCGGGATCCAGCTGAGCACGAAGAGCAGCGCCATGCGTGGCAGGATGTAGCCCAGCTTGACCAGTTCGCGCCCCATGGCGTCCATCGCCGTCTTCGCCAGGCCACGGTCGTCCAGCGGCGGTCGCCCGGTCGCCTCCAGCTCCACCCGGGCGGCCAGGAAGCCGTAGAAGGGCGCGGCGATCAGGTGGGTCACCAGGGTGAAGGTGAAGAAGACGATCAGCACCAGGCTGACCACAAAGAGCGGCCAGATCAGCCAGGAGAGCCACTCCAGCCAGCCGGGGACCATGGCCATCCAGCCCTCCAGCCAGCCGCCGAAGTGGCCCAGCACGTACCAGAGCATGGCCGTGTAGACCAACAGGTTGACGACTATCGGCAGGAACACGAAGCGCCGCAGGCCGCGGGAGTAGACCAGGCGGGTCCCGCGGGTCAGCGCCGTCAAGGCATCGAGCATCCGTCACGTCCTCATGTCACACGGCAGGCCGCCGCCCGACGGGGCGGCGGCCTGCATCATTGAGGGTCAAGCGACGTTTGCGGTCAACCCTTGCCCTCGAGCATATCCTTGTCGAGGTCCTCGGGGTCGGTGTGGCGGATATCGAGCCCCTTGACCAGGTAGACCACGTACTCGGCCAGGTTGTTGGCGTGGTCTCCGATGCGCTCGAGGGCCCGCAGGATCCACATCACGCTGAGGACCGACGAGATCGAGCGGGCATCCTCCATCATGAAGGTCATCAGCGAGCGCATGGCGCTGCGGTACTCGTTGTCCACCTCCTCGTCCTCGTGGACCAGCTTGAGCGCCAGCTCGGTGTCGAGGCGGGCGAAGGAGGTCAGGGCGTCGCGCACCATGCGCCGCACGTGCTCGCTGATCATGCGCACCTCGACGAAGCCACGGTTGCCGTTGTCGGCCTCGATCAGGTCGATGGCGTTGCGGGCGATCTTGCTCGCCTCGTCGCCGATGCGTTCCAGGTCGGACGCGGCGCGAATCACCGCCAGGACCAGGCGCAGGTCGGAGGCGGTGGGCTGGCGCCGCGCCAGCACCTGGGTGCACTCCTCGTCGATCTTGATCTGCATGTCGTTGACCGCGCGGTCGTTGGCGACCACGCGCTGGCCCAGTTCGGAGTCACTCTCGAGCAGGGCCGCCACGGCGTCCTGGACCTGCTTCTCGACCAGCCCCCCCATCGCCATCAGGTGGGTCTTGAGCTCCTCGAGCTCCTGGTTGAACTGCCGGGAGATATGCTGGCTGTGGATATCGCTGGTAATGTCCATGGGATCTCTCCTTGGGGCCGGCCGTCAGGCCATGCGCCCGGTGATGTAGTTCTCGGTACGCCGCAGGCGCGGGTGGGTGAACAGCGTGTCGGTGGGGCCATATTCCACCAGCGCGCCGTCCTGCAGGAAGGCGGTGTAGTCGGAGACCCGGGCCGCCTGCTGCATGTTGTGGGTGACCAGCACCAGGGTCAGGTGCGACTTCAGGTTGCCGATCAGCTCCTCGATCTTCAGCGTGGAGATGGGGTCGAGGGCCGAGGCGGGCTCGTCGAGCAGCAGCACCTCGGGGCCCACCGCCAGGGTGCGGGCGATCACCAGACGCTGCTGCTGGCCCCCGGAGAGCGACCAGGCCGAGGCACGCAGCCGATCCTTCACCTCGTCCCATAGTGCCGCCGAGCGCAGCGCCCATTCGATGATGTCGTCGCGCTTGCGCTTGCTCAGCCCCCCCTGCAGGCGCAGGCCGAAGGCCACGTTGTCGTGGATCGACATGGGGAAGGGGTTGGGCGCCTGGAACACCATCCCCACCCGACGACGCAGTTCGGCCACGTCCACCTCCGGCGCGTGGATGTCCTCGCCCTCGAGCTTCACCTCGCCCGTGCGTACCACCTCGTCATTGAGGTCGTG
This sequence comes from Halomonas rhizosphaerae, assembly GCF_030010555.1. Lineage (GTDB taxonomy): Bacteria > Pseudomonadota > Gammaproteobacteria > Pseudomonadales > Halomonadaceae > Halomonas > Halomonas rhizosphaerae. The sequence continues at coordinate 111,948 of NZ_JASCQP010000007.1, read as the reverse complement.
GAGGCGATTGAGCACCCGCAGCAGGGTCGACTTGCCACAGCCGGAGGGCCCGATGAAGGCCGTGACGCGGTGCCTGGGAATTCTCAGGGTGAGATCCCGCAGCGCCGGCGTGTCCCCGTAGGCGAGGCTCAGCCCCCGGATGGCCAGGCTGCTGGCCTCGGGGGAAAAGTCGATGACCGCCGCCGGGTCGGGCGACGGGCGCAGGTCCTGGACGAATGGCATCGAGGCTCCCGGTTGGCGTGGCGGTACTGGGCTCATCGACGGGTGAGCGCCCCGTGACGCGTACTGAGATGATGACGCAGAAATATTGCAGTCAGGTTAAGCACCAGGATCACCAGCACCAGCAGCAGGGCAGTGGCATAGACCAGCGGCATCGCCGCCTGGACATCGCCGCCGTGGAAGGCCGCATCGAAGATATGGTAGCCGAGGTGCATGAACTTCCTGTCAAGATGCAGGAAGGGGAAGTCGCCGTCCACCGGCACCTGGGGCGCCAGCTTGGCCACGCCCACCAGCATCAGCGGCGCTACCTCCCCGGCGGCGCGGGCCACGGCCAGGATCACCCCGGTGAGCATGGCCGGCGTGGCCATGGGCAGCACCACCCGGGAGAGCATCTCCAGTCGGGTGGCCCCCAGGGCCAGGGCGCCCTCGCGCTGCTGGTCAGGGATCCGCGCCAGCCCCTCCTCGGTGGCCACGATCACCACCGGCAGGGTCAACAGGGCCAGGGTCAGGGAGGCCCACAGCAGCCCGCCGGTGCCGAAGGTCGGCGAGGGCAGGGCCGCGTCGAAGAACCACTCGTCCAGGGTGCCGCCGATGCCGTAGACGAACACGCCCAGACCGAAGACCCCGTAGACGATGGACGGCACCCCGGCGAGGTTGCGCACGGCGATCCGCACCAGCCGCGTCAGCCGCCCCTGGTGGGCCACCTCGTTGAGGTAGATGGCCGCCAGGACCCCGAAGGGCGTCACCAGAATCGACATCAGCATCACCATCAGCACGGTGCCGAAGATCGCCGGCCAGACGCCGCCGGCGGTATTGGCCGCCCGCGGGCCCTCCGAGAGGAAGCGCCAGACGCCCTCCCCCCAGGCGACCAGCTTGTCGAACGGCGACATGGCGTTGGGACGCCGCACCCGCAGTACCTGCTCCAGCGGCACCGCCAGCCGCCCGCCGTCGGCGGTCGCGAGGGTCAGCCGGCCGCCTTCCATGGCCGCCTGCAGCGCGCGCAGCCGGGCATTGGCGGTAGCCAGCTCGCGGTCCACGTCACCCCCCTCCTCGAGGGCCCGGACCCGCGGCAGGATGACCTCGTCGCGCAGGGCGTCGCGGGCCTGGCGCAGCGATGTCAGCTCGGCCAGCCGCGCCTCGAGGGCCGGCCAGGCGCCCTCGCCCTCGACCCGTTCTCCCGTCTCGCTCTCCAGCGCCGTGAGCCGGCCGATCGCTTCCCCCCAGCGGCGGCGCTCCAGCACCACCAGGTCGGGCGGATGGCTGACCTCGGCGATGGCCGACACCGCCACCCACTCCCAGCGGGTGCCGTAAAGGTCCCGGTTGCCGGTCCGATAGAGCCGTTCGCGCCCCGTTCCCTCGGGCAGCGGGACCTCGCGGACCCGTTCGCCGGCGAGCTGTCGGCCGTCCTCGAGCACCACCAGGGCGACGGGAGCGGGCCAGAAGTGTTCGAGGCCGCGAACCGCCAGCAGCGAAAGCAGCGCCAGCAGCGCCAGCAGCGAGAGCGCCACGCTGCCCGCCGCCAGCCAGGCGCCGGGGCCCTCACCGCGGGGCAGACGCGCCCGTGAACCGGACACCGGCCTCATGCCCCGCCCCCCAGGCGCCGGTAGCGCCGGCGCAGGCGGGTCCGCACCAGCTCGGCCAGGGTATTGACCAGGAAGGTGAAGACGAACAGCAGCAGCGCCGCCAGCAGCAGCAGTCGATAGTGCAGGCCCCCTGGGCCAGCCTCGGGCAGTTCGATGGCGATGGTGGCCGCCAGGGAGCGCAGGCCGTCCAGGGGGTTCCAGGTCATCAGGGCCGCATTGCCGCTGGCCATCAGCACGATCATGGTCTCGCCCACGGCCCGCCCGGCGCCGATCATCACCGCCGAGAAGATCCCGGGGGACGCCGCCGGCAGCACCACCCGCCACAGGGTCTGCCAGCGGGTCGCCCCCAGTGCCTGGGCGCCCTCCGCGAGGCTTCGCGGCACCCCCGAGAGGGCGTCCTCGGCCAGCGCATAGACGCTGGGCATCACCGCAAAGCCCATGGCCATGCCGACGATGATGGCGTTCCGCACGGCGACGTCGAGCCCCAGGCGCACCTCCAGCCAGTGGCGCAGGTCACCGCCAAACGCCCAGGCCTCGAGCCAGGGCGAGAGCGCGTGGGCGGCAGACAGCAGCAGCAGCAGCCAGGGCACCAGCCACAGGCCCGCCCAGCCCAGCGGCATCGCCTGCTGCAGACGCGGGGGCAGGCGCGACCAGAGGCCGCCCGCGAGCAGCAGCCCGGGCACCAGCAGCACCAGCATGGCCAGGACGTCCGCCAGGTGGCGTTCCACCCAGGGGGCGAGCACCAGGCCGGCGACGAAGCCGATCACCACCCCGGGCAATGCCTCCATCAGCTCCAGCGTTGGCTTCAGGCGGCTGCGCAGGCGCGGCGACATGAACAGGGCCGAGTGGGCGGCCGCGCCCAGGGCCAGGGGCACGGCGATCAACAGGGCCCAGGCCGCCGCCTCCAGGGTGCCCCAGGCCAGGGGCACCAGGCTGACCCGGGCCGCCTCGTCCGTCCCCAGGGTGGTGGTGGGATCCCAGCGATAGCGGGCCGGGTCAGCCGAGCCCTCCATGGGCAGCCAGAGGGCCTGCTGGCTGACCGCCTGCGTCGTGCCGGTGGGCCAGAACAGCGGCACCACCTCGACCGCCAGGAAGACGCCGATGGCCAGCAGCGCGGCGATTACGCCGATGCCACCCGCGGTGACCAGCACGGTGGCCAGGCGATCGCGCCCCTGACGCAGGCGGCGTCGAACGGAAGTCGGGGAGGAGGAGTCGGGCATGACCGGGCCTGCGCGAAACGGGGGGCTAGCGGAATCGTACGACAGTGTGATGACAGGGAGATGACAGCATCAGCGGCCCGCCTCGTCCAGCACCAGCCCCTGTCGCTGGCGCTGGCGCTGCCGCCTCGCCTCGGGTAGGGCCACGAAACCCAGCTCCTCGACGATCGACTGCCCGGCCGGTGACAGCACTAGGTCGAGGAAGGCCCGCTCGGCGGCCGGCAGGGACTCGCCGGGAGGGTGGTTGAGATAGAGGTAGAGGTCGCGGGACAGCGCATAGTCGCCGCGCCGCACCGCCTCGGGGTCGGGGAAGTGGCGCACCCCCTCGGCTTCGCGGCGCGCCAGGGCCTTCACGCCCGGCGTGAGGTGGTTGAGCCCGGCATAGCCGATGGCCCGCGGGTCTTCGGCCACCGCCGCCACTACCGCGGCGGATCCCGGGTGCTCGTTGACCTCGGGACGGAAATGACCGTCACACAGCGCGATCCGCCGGAACAGTCCCTGGGTGCCGGACGCCGCATTGCGACCATGCAGGCGGATGCGTCCCTCCGGCCTGTCGAGCCCCAGCTGTCGCCAGCGTAGGACTCCCTCGCTTGCCCCACAGCGCCGTGAGTCGGAAAAGATGGCATCCAGCTCGCGATGCCCCAGGCTCTCGAGGGGGTTATGCCGATGGACCACGACCACCAGGGCGTCCCGGGCGACCGCCAGTTGCCGAGGCGGATAGCCGTGGCGCTCGATGAAGGCCCGGCGCTCGGCCTCGTTCATGGGACGGGACATCGGCCCCAGCCGGGTGGTACCGGCGACCAGGGCCGGCGGCGCGCTGGCCGACCCGCTGGCCTGCAGCTGCAGGCGGATGCCGGGATGCTGCCGGGTCAGCGCCTCGCCCCAGCGCAGCATCAGCCCCGCCATGGTATCGGAGCCCACCGCTCCCAGGGTCCCGGCGATCTCCTCTGCCTGGGCCTGGGCCTGGGCCTGGGCCTGGGGCGCACCGAGCATGACCAGCAGCAGCGAGGAGGCGAAACAATGACGCAGGATGGCAGACATCTCAGCTTCCTCGATGAAGGGATGAACCGGGCCGGAAATGGGACATCCTGTCGCAATGGTGGTGAACCGATGGCCTCGCCGTATACCATGGCGAGCTGATGAACGTCCCACAACAACAACCCGAGTCGCTCAGCCTTCCATGACAGATATCGACGATATTCCCGCCCCCCAGGGTCGACTGACCCTCAAGCTGCTGGCCAGTCGCCAGGATACCAACCTGCACGGCGACATTCCCGGCGGCTGGCTGATCGCCCGGATGGACCAGGCCGCCGAGGTGGCCGCCGGCCGCGAGGCCCGGGGCCGCACCGCCACGGTGGCCATCGAGGCCATGGACTTCCTCTGCCCGGTGCGGGTGGGCTCGATGGTCAACATCTTCACCCGGGTCAGCGAGATCGGCCACAGCTCGATCAAGATCGACGTGGAAGTGTGGATCCGTGCCCCCCATGAACGCGACCCCGACGAGCTGCACAAGGTCACCGAGGCCCGCTTCGTGATGGTCGCCCTGGACGACAACGGGCGGATCCGGGCCGCCCGCCAGGGCGACTGATGCCGCATCCAGCGACATCGCGCCCCAGAAGCGACGATGGGCGCCGCAGGGCGCCCATGGCAGAATGGCGAGTGACCGCCAGGCCTCAGACGCCGACCTTCTCCCGCGTCTTCAGGTAGGCGAATTCGCCCACGTCGGTGAAGCGCCGTACCTTCTGCTGGAAGGCGGTGTAGGAGTCATAGACCTTCCGCGACTCCTCGTCGGCTTCCACCTGCTTCTCGAGCACCTCCTGGGAGGAGGCGTAGAGCGCTTCCAGTACCTCATCCGGGAAGGTGCGCAGCTCCACCCCGTGTTCGCTGACCAGGGTATCGAGCGCCTCGGCATTGCGCACCGCGAACTCGCTGATCATCGCCAGGTTGGAGGCCATGGCCGCCTCGCTGACCACCGCCTTGAGGTCGTCGGGCAGGGCGTTCCAGGCCTCCAGGTTGACCGTGCCCTCGAGAATGGCGCTGGGCTCGTTCCAGGCCGAGGTGTAGTAGTACTTGGCCACCTGGTGCAGGCCGAAGGCCAGGTCGTTGTAGGGGCCGACCCAGTCGGCGGCATCCAGCACGCCGGTTTGCAGAGAGGTGAAGATCTCGGACCCCGGGGTGTTCACGGTGGTCACGCCGATGCCGTTCATGGCCTCGCCAGCCAGCCCCGGCAGGCGCAGCTTGAGGCCCTGCATGTCCTCCAGCGAGTTGATCTCCTTCTTGAACCAGCCGGCCATCTGGGTGCCGGTATTGCCCACCGGGAAGGGCTTGAGGTTGTGCTTGGCGTACACCTCGTCCCAGAGTTCAAGGCCACCGCCATGGTAGAGCCAGGCGTTGGTCTCGGTGGTGTTCATGCCGAAGGGCACGGCGGTGAAGAACTGGGAGGCCAGGGTCTTGCCGCGCCAGTAGTAAGAGGCGGAGTGGCCCATCTGGGCGGTGCCCTCGCCTACCGCGTCGAACACCTCCATGGCGGGCACGAGCTCCCCCGCGCCGTGCACGCGAACCTTCATGCGCCCACCGGAGAGGCGCTCGATGCGCGCGGCGAAATCGTTGGCCCCCGTGCCCAGGGCCGGGAAGTTCTTGGGCCAGGAGGTCACCATATCCCAGGTGATGGTCTCCTGGGCGCTTGCCGTGGAGAGGAAGGGGACGGCGGCGCCGGCGGCGGCACCGGCGCCCAGGGTCTTGAGAAACTTGCGACGTTGCATGCGAGCGTGACTCCAGGATGATTGTTATTCCCGCAATGCCTGCGGGCTCTAGATGTGTCCACTCGAGAGTATGCGTCAAGGCCGAATTGCCCGGCAAGTACCCGCACCTGACGTCAACGTCAACGAAAATCAGAGGGGCGTCAACTTGGCAAACCCCAGCACCAGCCACTTGTCGCCCTCGCCCTCGAAGCTGACCTGGACCCGGGCCCGCTCGCCCTCCCCCTCGGCGTTGAGGATCACCCCCTCGCCGAACACCGGATGGGTGACCCGCTGGCCCAGCGAGAGCGACGGCAGCTCAGCGCCCCCGTCGACCGAGGTCTGCCGCGAGAGTCCCACGGCCGGGCGACCGGCGGTCACGGGCCGGGAGATCTGGCCGCGCAGTCGCACCTCCTCGAGGTACTCCGCGGGCAGCTCGCGCAGGAAGCGCGAGGCGCGCTGGAAGGTCTCCTTGCCGTGCAGGCGGCGCAGCTCGGCATGGGTCAGGTAGAGCTTGCGCATGGCACGGGTCAGGCCCACGTAGCAGAGCCGCCGTTCCTCCTCCAGGCGGCCCGGCTCCTCCATGGACATCTTGTGCGGAAACAGGCCCTCCTCGACCCCGGCGATGAAGACTACCGGAAATTCCAGGCCCTTGGCCGAGTGCAGGGTCATCAGCTGCACGCAGTCCTCGAACTCGTCGGCCTCGTGGTCGCCGGCGTTCAGCGCGGCCTCGGAGAGGAAGGCTTCCAGGGCCACCGCCCCCTCGCCGGCCTCGGGGGGGTCGAAGGTCTCGCCCTGGGTGAAGGCCTTGGCGGCGGTGACCAGTTCCTCGAGGTTCTCGACCCGGGCCTGCCCCTTCTCGCCCTTCTCGCTGCGATGGTGCTCGATCAGGCCGGTACGCTCGATCACGTGGTCGATGATCTCGTGGAGCGCCAGGCCGGCGGTATCGTTGTCCAGGCGCTCGATCAGCTCGGCGAAGGCCCGCACCGCCGTGGCGGCCCGACCCTTGAGTGAGGCATCCAGCAGGGCGTCGTGCAGCGCCTGCCACAGCGAGACTTCGGTCTGGCGGGCACGGCTGCGCAGCACCTCCACGGTGCGGGTGCCGATGCCCCGGGCCGGGACGTTGATCACCCGCTCCAGGGAGGCATCGTCATCGCGGTTGAGGAGCAGCCGCAGGTAGGCCAGGGCATTCTTGATCTCCAGGCGCTCGTAGAAGCGTTGGCCGCCGTAGATCCGGTAGGGAACGCCCTGGCGGATCAGGGTCTCCTCCAGCACCCGGGACTGGGCGTTGGAGCGATAGAGGATGGCGATCTCGCGCCGATTGATGCCCTCCTCGACCTTCTCGCGGATGGTGTCGACGATGAAGCGCGCCTCGTCCAGATCGTTGAACCCCGAATAGACGGAGATCGGCTCGCCCTTGGCGCCCTCGGTCCACAGCTCCTTGCCCATGCGCTCGCTGTTGTGGCGGATCAGGGCATTGGCGGCATCGAGGATGGCGCTGGTGGAGCGGTAGTTCTGCTCCAGTCGCACGGTGCTGGTCGCCGGGAACTCCCGCTCGAAGCGCCGGAGGTTCTCGATGCGCGCCCCGCGCCAGCCATAGATCGACTGGTCGTCGTCGCCCACCACGGTCATCGGGGTCTTCATGCCGGTGAGCAGCTTGAGCCAGGCGTACTGCAGGGTATTGGTGTCCTGGAACTCGTCGACCAGCACATGGCCGAAGCGTGCCTGGTAGTGGGCCAGCAGCGCCGGGTTGTCCCGCAGCAGCTCGAGGCTTCGAAGCAAGAGCTCGCCGAAGTCCACCAGGCCACCACGCTCGCAGGTCAGTTGATAGCGCTCGTAGAGCTCGACCATCTGGGCCAGGTAGGCATCACCATGGGCATCGACCTGGTGGGGGCGAAGTCCCTCCTCCTTGCAGCCGGAGATGAACGACTGCACCTGGCGCGGCGGGAAGCGCTCATCGTCGATGCGATGGTCCTTGAGCAGCCGCTTGACCAGCCGCAGCTGGTCATCGCTGTCGATGATCTGGAAGTGCTGGGGCAGCCGGGCATCCTGCCAGTGGGTCCGCAGCAGGCGGTGGGCGATGGAGTGGAAGGTGCCCACCCAGACATTGCGCAATGAGATGCCCAGCAGCGCCTCCAGGCGGGTGCGCATCTCGCGGGCCGCCTTGTTGGTGAAGGTCACGGCGAGCACTGCGTAGGGCGACAGCCCCTCGGCCTGCATCAGCCAGGCGATGCGATGCACCAGCACCCGGGTCTTGCCGGACCCGGCCCCGGCCAGCACCAGCATGTTGCCCTGGGGCGCACTGACGGCCTCACGCTGGGCCGGGTTCATGTGGTCGAGAATCGCCGTGACGTCGTCCATGGGGAAGGCATCGCTGCTCGGAAAATGGGCCGACAGCTTAGCATAGGGGCAAGGGGCAAGGGGCAAGGGGCAAGGGGCAAGGGGCAAGGGGCAAGGGGCAAGGGGCAAGGGGCAAGGGGCAAGGGGCAAGGGGCAAGGAAGTGTGTGCCCCTCGCGGCAGCCCACAAGGTGGCTTCCTTACAGCTTGGCGGCTTGCTCCTTGAAGCTCGGCGCTTGCCGAAGGCCTAGGGCTTTCCCTCCTGCTCCGGGAAGCGCAGCGGGTTGAGGCTCTTCTTCACTTCGCGGAGCTGCTCGGCGAGTTTCGGGCCACGGGTCTTGGCCACGCCCACCGCCAGCACGTCGATGAGCACCAGGTGGGCGATGCGCGAGCTCATCGGGGTATAGATCTCGGTGTCCTCGTGGACATCGATGTAGAGCGGCAGGGTGACCTCCTCGGCCAGTGGCGAGCCGCTGGGGCAGAGGCCTATCACCGTGGCGCCGGCCTCGCGGGCCAGGCGCACGCTGGCCACCAGCGCCCGGGTACGGCCGGTCTGGGAGATCGCCACCACCACGTCACCCTCCTTCAGGGTCACCGCCGACATGTTCTGCATGTGCGGGTCGGCGTAGGCCGCGGTGGAGATCTGCAGGCGGAAGAACTTGTGCTGGGCATCGAAGGCCACGGCGCCGGAGGCACCGAAGCCGTAGAACTCCACCCGGTTGGCCATGGCCAGGGCATTGATGGCCTGGCTCAGGGCCTCGTTGTCGAGTCGGTCGCGCACCGAGAGCAGCGTCCCTACGGTGGAGTCGAAGATGCTCTGGGAGAATTCCGCCACCGAGTCGCTGTCGTTCATCGAGAACTGGGCGAACTGGCTGCCTGAGGCCAGCATCTGCGCCAGCTGGAGCTTGAAGTCCTGGAAGCCGTTGCATCCCAGGGCGCGACAGAAGCGCACCACGGTAGGCTCGCTGACCTTGGCCTCGGTGGCCAGGTCGACGATGCGCATGTGGATCACTTCCTCGGGCTGGCGCAGCACGAAGCGCGCGACCTTCTGCTCGGAGCGGCGGAAGTGCTCCATGCGACGTCTCATCTCATCGAACAGGGCGCGGCTCACGCGGGACTCCTTGCGGGCTGGCCGCCCCGCGACAAGGGCGAGGCGGCGGAAACATTGGCGTGTTCAGGCTTACAGTATGCCCCAAGCCGACGGCCGATGCGCACTTGGGCGCCAGCGCGGGCCAAAATGCCATGGCATTCGGCGAGCGTTGGTACAGCGTTGTGCGCTCGCAGCATGCGCCGTCATCATTCTGTCAAGTGGGGTATAGTAAGAAATGCAGTGTCGCGAATCTTTCAGGAGAGTCGATCATGCGCAATGTCGAACGGTTATCCTCCCTCAAGAGTGAGCTTCTCGACATCTTCATGAGCATGGAAGTCGTCGAACACGAACAGCGTTCACGCACCGCCGCCCAGCGCAACCTGCGCGCCCGGCGCGGCATCGAACTGCACAACGAATTCAAGCGCCTGACCCGGGACATCGCCCCGCTCCCCGACGAGGAGCTGGCGGAAGACGAGATGCACTGACGCCGCATCACGCAACGAGCCCCGCCGAAGCGGGGCTCGTTGAGGGGACGTCGCGCCGGTCCCTCCGGCGCTCCCGGCTCAGAGGCTCGAGACGAAGACCAGGATCACGCCGACCGGTGCCACGAAGCGGGACACCAGATGCCACAGCGTCGCCTGCCCGCCGGAGAGGTTCAGCTCGGCCGCCACGCTGTCGCGGTCCAGCCGCCAGGCCACGAACAGGATGGCCCCCAGGCCGGTCAGCGGCAGCAGGAACTTGCTGGTGAAGGTATCCAGCAGGTCGAAGACGTTCAGGCCCAGGATCAGGAAGTCGTCCCAGACGTTGAACGACATCAGCGCCGCGATGCCCAGCGCCCAGACCGCCACGCCGCCGACCAGGGTGGCCGACACGCGGGAGAGCGGGGTGCGCTCCTCCATCAGCTCCACCACCGGCTCCAGCAGCGAGATCGCCGAGGTCAGTGCGGCGAAGGTCAGCAGCAGGAAGAACATCAGGCCGAGGATCATGCCACCGGTCATGTTGCCGAAGGCCAGCGGCAGGGTGACGAAGATCAGGCCGGGCCCCTCGCCCGGGCTCAGACCGTTGGCGAAGACGATGGGGAAGATGGCCAGGCCCGCCAGCAGGGCGATGGCGGTATCCAGGATGATCACCGTCCGGGCCGTGCCGATCAGGTTGACGTCCTCGCCCAGGTAGGAGCCATAGGCCATCATGATGCCCATGCCCAGCGACAGGGTGAAGAAGGCCTGGCCCATGGCCGCCAGCACCACCTCGCCAGTGACCGCCCCCCAGTCGGGGCTAAACATGAAGGCCAGCGCCTCGCCGAAATGACCGGTGGTCATGCCGTAGCCCACCAGCACCAGCATCAGCACCACCAGTGCCGGCATCAGGGTGCGCACGGCGCCCTCCAGGCCCTTGGTGACGCCTCGCGCCACGATCCAGACCACCAGCGCCATGAAGGCGGTATGCCACAGGGTCAGGGCCAGCGGGTTGCCCAGCAAACCGGTGAAGATCGCGCTGACGCCATCGGCATCCTGGCCGGTAAAGGCGCCGGTCACCGACCCTAGGGTATAGGAGAGCGACCAGCCACCGATCACGCTGTAGAAGGAGAGGATCAGGAAGGCGGCCAGCACCCCGCTGGCCCCGACCAGCGCCCAGGCAGGCAGTCGGCCATTCTTGCGGGCCAGGTCGACCATGGAGTTGATCGGGTTTTCCTGGCCACGGCGGCCGATCAGCCATTCCGCCACCAGGATCGGCAGCCCCACCAGGGCCACACAGGCCAGGTAGATGAGCACGAAGGCTGCGCCCCCGCTGTCACCCACCATGTAGGAAAAGCGCCAGATATTGCCCAGCCCCACCGCCGAACCGGTGGCAGCCAGAATGAAGGCCATCTTCGATGACCACTGTGCGTGGGAGAGTTTCGACATGTTTCACCCTGAGTGTACGTGTCGCCAACGGCCGGTCGGGCGCGATGACGGCTTGTGCTTGTCATTGCCACGTCCAGGGCGCCATGGTTCACACGACGCCGTCCAGAGCATGACAGGATCCAGGCAGGATCGCTGCCGTGTCGCGTCTCGCGCGTCCCGGGCCGGTGCGGCAGGGAACGGGAGATGCCCGGGTGCCCGATACTCGCAAGATCCACGCGGGTTATGCGCAGGATCCAGTCAATATCCATGGGTATTGGCACACCGGCCCATAAAACTATCCGATCAAACGCTCGATGGCCAGTCACGGCGGCAAGATTATTGCCTCCCCCTTTGGGCGTAGAGCGAGAGCCCGAAGTGCGACTAGAAGAGCGTCGTCTGGCGCTCGCCGGCGAAGGCCTCGAGGGGAGGTAGCGAACAGCGTTCACAAAGCCGGGAATGCAGGCGGCGCGCCAGTTCCGGCGCCCCGTGGTTGTCCGGGGTGTGCACCATCAGGTAAGGGGTTTTCCCCTGATTTATCCACAGGATGAGACGTTCGATCCAGGGCGTGAAACAGCGCTCGTTGAGGTCGCTGTCCAGGTGGCCGATGAAGCGCACCAGCGGGCAGTCTCCCGTGGAAAGCACGTGTAATGGGACTCTCGGCTTCTCGGCCTGGGCGTGCTGGAGTCCCGGATGCGCGCCGGGGGCAGTGGCGAAGAGCGGGCGCACGTCGAGCATCACGCGGTTCGCGCCGTAAGTTATCAACATTCCGTTGAGGGCCTTCTCGGCCCTCCCCTTGTGGAAAAATTCCCTGTGGCGCACTTCCACCGCACAGGGAATCCCTGCCGGCCAGCGTGCCAGCAGATGTTCCAGCCGGGGCAGCTCGTCGGGACCGAAGTCCCGGGGCAACTGGACCATCATCGGGCCGAGCCGGTCATGCAGCGGAGAGAGCGCCTCGAGGAAGGCATCGAGGTCGGCCTCGATGCCGGCGAGACGCCGCTCGTGGGTCAGGCTCGCCGGCAGCTTGAAGCAGAAGCGAAAGCCCGGTGGCGCCTGGCGGGCCCAGGTCGCCACCGTCGCCTCCCGCGGTGCGCCGCTGTAGAAGGTGGTGTTGCCCTCCACGGTGGCGAACACCCGCGCGTAGTCGGCGAGCCAGCCCTCGCTGCCGCCATGGGGCGGATAGAGCCCGCCGCGCCAGTCGGGATTGGCCCACATGGGCAGGCCCAGGTTCAGGCGCGGCAGGGCATCCAGCGGGCTCACTCCACGGTGACGGACTTGGCCAGGTTGCGCGGCTGGTCCACGTCGGTACCCTTGAGCACCGCCACGTGGTAGCTGAGCAGCTGCAGCGGCAGCGTATAGAGGATCGGCGCCAGCGCCTCGTGCACATGGGGCAGGCGCAGCACGTGCACGTGCTCCTCCTCGTTCAGCCCCACCTGCTCATCAGCGAAGACGAAGAGCTCGCCGCCGCGGGCGCGCACCTCCTGGAGGTTGGACTTGAGCTTGTCGAGGAGCTCGTCGTTGGGCGCCACGGAAACGACCGGCATCTCGCTGTCGACCAGCGCCAGCGGACCGTGCTTGAGCTCGCCCGCCGGGTAGGCCTCGGCGTGGATATAGGAGATCTCCTTGAGCTTGAGCGCACCCTCCAGGGCGATGGGAAAGTGGGCGCCGCGGCCCAGGAAGAGGGCGTGGTGCTTCTCGGCGAAGGCCATGGAGAGCCGCTCGATGGCCGGGTCCAGCTCCAGTACCCGTGCCACCAGGCCGGGCAGTTCACGCAGCCCCTGGACCAGGCTTGCCTGCTCGGCCTCGGCCAGGCCTCGTACCCGGCCCAGCGCCAGGGTCAGCAGCATCAGGGCGGTAAGCTGGGTGGTGAAGGCCTTGGTGGAGGCCACGCCGATCTCGGGCCCGGCCTGGGTCATCAGGGTCAGGTCCGACTCGCGCACCAGCGAGCTGCCCGGCACGTTGCAGATCGCCAGGCTGGCGAGATAGCCGCGCTCCCGCGCGAAGCGCAGTGCCGCCAGGGTATCGGCGGTCTCGCCGGACTGCGAGAGCGTCACGAAGAGAGTCCCCTCGGGCACCACCACCTGGCGATAGCGATACTCCGAGGCGACCTCCACCTGCACCGGCACCCCGGCATAGCGCTCGAGCCAGTAGCGGGCCACCATGCCGGCATGGTAGCTGGTGCCGCAGGCGACGATATGGATCTGTCTGACCTGCCGGAAGAGGGCCTCGGCCTCGGGGCCGAAGCTCTCCACCAGCACCGAGCGCTCGCCCAGGCGCCCCTCCAGGGCGGCCGCGATCACCATCGGCTGCTCGTGGATCTCCTTGAGCATGAAGTGGCGATAGTCGCCCTTGCTGGCCGCCCCGTCGCCATGCTCGAAGGTCTGCACCTCGCGCTCGACCGGCATGCCCCGGGCATCGAACACCTCGATGCGCCCGCCGGCGGCGAGGCGCACCGCATCGCCCTCCTGGAGGTAGATGAAGCGGTCGGTGACCTGCAGCAGGGCCAGGGGGTCGGAGGCCAGGAAGGCCTCGCCGATGCCCACCCCCACCACCAGCGGGCTGCCCTTGCGGGCGCCGATGACGACATCGGGTTCCTCGGCATGGATCACCCCCAGTGCATAGGCACCGTCCAGCCGGGCCAGTACCCGCCGCACGGCGGTAAGCAGGTCACCGGCCTCGCGGCTCTCCCGCTCCAGCAGGTGGGCGATCACCTCGGTGTCGGTCTCGGAGGTGAAGGCATAGCCCTCGGCCTCGAGCTCACGGCGCAGGGCCTCGTGGTTCTCGATGATGCCGTTGTGCACCACCGCCAGGCGCTCGCCGGACTGGTGCGGATGGGCATTCACCTCGCTGGGGCGGCCATGGGTCGCCCAGCGCGTATGGGCGATCCCGCTGTGCCCCGGCAGCGGCTCGGCGACCAGGCGCTCCTCCAGGGCCGCCACCTTGCCCAGGGCGCGCCGCCGCTGCAGGCGCCCCTCCGGGTCGAGCACCGCCATCCCGGCGGAGTCATAGCCGCGGTATTCCAGGCGCTTGAGCCCCTCCAGCAGGATCCCCTGAACGTTGCGTTCGGCAACCGCACCGACGATTCCACACATATGACCTCTCCTCAGGGTTCCTGGCGCTTGGCGGGACGCGGCCAGTCGGCCTTGCTGACCTGGCGGCCCCGGGAGACGGCCAGGGCGTTGTCGGCGACATCCTTGCTGATGGTCGACCCGGCCCCCACGGTGGCGCCCTTGCCGACACTGACCGGCGCCACCAGCGCCGTGTTAGAGCCGATGAAGGCCTCGTCACCGATCTCGGTGAGGTGCTTGTTGACGCCATCGTAGTTGCAGGTGATGGTCCCGGCGCCGATGTTGACGTCGTGCCCGAGCCGGGCGTCGCCCACATAGCTGAGGTGGTTGATCTTGCTGCCCTCGCCCACCTCGACGTTCTTGGTCTCGACGAAGTTGCCGACCCGGGCCCCCACCGCCAGCCGCGAGCCGGGGCGCAGCCGGGCGAAGGGGCCGATGCGATTGCGGCCGGCCACCACCGCCCCGTCGAGGACGCTGTGGGATTCGATCACGCTCTCGGCGCCGACATGGCTGTCGCGGATCACGCAGTGGGGCCCGATGTGCACCCCCTCGCCCAGTTCCACCTCGCCCTCGAAGACGCAGCCCACGTCGATCTCCACGTCATGGCCGCAGGTCAGGCGGCCGCGCACATCGAGGCGCGACGGGTCGGCGAGGGCCACTCCCTGCTCCATCAGTCGCTCGGCGATGTCGTGCTGGTGGGCGCGCTCCAGACGGGCCATCTGGGCGCGATTGTTGACGCCCTCGACCTCCAGCGGTCGCGCCGGCTGGGCGGTGGCGATGCTCACTCCCTCGGCGGCGGCCATGGCGATGATGTCGGTCAGGTAGTACTCGCCCTGGGCGTTGTCGGCGGAGAGGCGCGGCAGCCAGCGCCGCAGCTGGGCGGCGGTCATGGCCATGATGCCGGTATTGCACTCGCGAACGGCCCGCTCGGTCTCGGAGGCATCCTTGTGCTCGACGATGGCCACCACCTCACCGGCGGCGTTGCGCAGGATGCGTCCGTAGCCCGCGGGGTCCTCCAGGGTCACGGTGAGCAGGCCCAGGTGTCGCTCATCGACGTGGGCCAGCAGCTCGACCAGGGTCTCGCGGCGGATCAGCGGCACGTCGCCGTAGAGCACCAGCACCCGGCCCTCGCCGAGCGCCTCCAGGGTCTGGGCCACCGCATGGCCGGTGCCCTTCTGCTCAGCCTGCAGGGCGTAGTGCACCCGGCAGTCGGCCAGCGCCTCGCGGACCTGCTCGGCCCCGTGCCCGACCACCACATGGGTACGCTCGGCCTCGAGCCCCCGGGCGGTGTCGATCACGTGACGCACCATCGGCTTGCCGGCCAGGCGGTGGAGCACCTTGGGCCGGGTCGAGCGCATGCGGGTTCCCTGCCCCGCTGCCAGTATCACCACGTCGAGCGTCATCATGACTCCTTGTCCTGGTTCATCTCATCCCGTCTATTCTAGGGGGCGTCCCGCCTCCGCCGCCATGCCGGATGCCGGTCCATCGACCACGGTCGCGCCGAGTTCATCGACGGCCTCGCGGCCGAAGTGATCCAAAAAGGCCGGGCTGGCGAGGCTCGCCCAGCCCTCGCCCTGGCGCACCAGCATCAGCACCGCGAGTTCCCGCTCCCGGGCCAGCGCCATGCCCGCTTCCTCGCCAAGCACCAGCAGGGCGGTGGCCCAGGCGTCGGCCCAGGCATCGGAGGGGTGGACGACGGTCACCGAGGCCAGGCGATGGTCGATGGGGCGCCCGGTGCGCGGGTCCAGGGTGTGGGAATAGCGCTGGCCGTCGTGCTCGAAGTAGTTGCGATAGTCGCCCGAGGTGGCCACCGCGATGTCCTCCAGGGGCAGCACATGCTGGGCCTCCTGGGGGCCATCCCGGGGGATCTCGATGCCGATGCGCCAGGGCGCGGACTCGGTGTCGCGATGGCCGGCCACCTTGACCTCGCCGCCCAGGTTGACCAGGTAGTGGTCGAGCTCCTGCCGGGTCAGGTAAGCCGCCACCCGGTCGGTGGCATGCCCCTTGGCCACGCCGGAGAGGTCGACGAAGACATCGCGCAGGCGCCTGGCCTGGAACGCCTGATCGTCGACCTCCAGGCTGTCGGGGCCGATCTCGGCCAGTCGTGCGGCCAGGGTGGCCTCACTCGGCACTTCCCGGGGACGCGCCTCGGGGCCAAAGCTCCACAGGTTGACCAGCCCGCCGATGGTCATGTCGAAGGCCCCGTCGCTGGCCTCGGCCACCGACTGGCCGATGGCCAGCACCTCGACCAGCTCGTCGGAGAGCGGCTGCCACTCGCCCAGCGGGGCCTCATTGAAGGCCATGAGCTCGGAATCCTCGCGCCAGGTGGACATGGCCGCATCCACCGCCTCGAGTTCGGTGAGGATCCCCTCTTCGAGCTCGTCGGCCTCCCGGCGCGTCAGGGAATCAGCGATGGTCACCTGGTAGAAGGTGCCGAAGGTCTCTCCCTCGAGGGTCACCGGGGAGTCCAGCGGGCGGTCGCGTTCGGAACAGCCCGCCAGCGGAATGATCAACAGGAGCAGCCACAGGGGACGCCACACGCTCATGACGGGGAACCTCCGAATAGCCAGATCAGGGCAACACCCAGCACCAGGCGGTAGACCACGAAGGGCTGCATGCCGATGCGCTTGATGAAGACCAGGAAGAAATGAATGCAGAGATAGGCACTGAGGCCCGAGAGCAGCGCTCCCATGATCAGGGCGCCCCAGTCCACCGGCCCGGCGGAGCCGGCGAGCCCGACGATCTCCAGGCCGCCGGCCAGCACGATCACCGGGATCGACAGCAGGAAGGAGAAGCGCGCCGCACCCTCCCGGTTCAGGCCCAGCAGCAGCCCAGCGGTCATGGTGATGCCGGAACGAGAGGTGCCGGGAATCAGCGCCAGGGCCTGGGCCAGCCCGATCCAGAGGGCATCCTGCCAGCTCAGCTGGTACTCGTTGCGTGTTCCGCGACGGCGCCAGTCGGCGTAGGCGAGCAGCAGGCCGAAACCGATCAGGCCGCCGGCGATGACCAGCGGCGAGCGCATGATTCCCTCGATGGCGTCCTGGAAGGCCAGTCCCGCGAGCCCCACAGGGATGGTGGCGAGGATCACCCACCAGGCCAGTCGCGCGTCCTCGTCACAGCCCTTTCCCGCCACGCTGCGACACCAGCTGACGGTCATGCCGACCAGCTCATTGCGGAAGTAGAGTACCACCGCACTCAGGCTGCCGATGTGCAGGGCGACGTCGAAGACCAGGCCCTGGTCGTACCAGTCGGTGAAGACCGGCACCAGGATCAGGTGGGCAGAGCTGGAGATCGGCAGGAACTCGGTCAATCCCTGAACGATCGAGAGGACAACGATCTGTAGCCAGTCCATGTAACGGTCCGTGTGGGTGGAAGGCGCCGGCACCTCGGCGGAAACAGAGGATACACATCCGCGGCCCGGCTGTCCGCCGTCAGGGGGTCACAGCCCCGAGAGCATGACGGTGGCGAAGCCGAAGTAGATCACCACCCCCGAGGCATCGATCACGGTGGTCACCAGCGGCGCCGAGGCGGTGGCCGGGTCCCAGCCCAGGCGGTCGAGCACGAAGGGCAGGCACATGCCCAGCAGGCTGCCGAACAGCACGATGCAGATCATGCTCACCGCCACCACCATCGCCACCGCCTCGCCACCGCGGATCACCCCGATGGGGGCCACGGCCAGCGCCATGGTCAGCCCCAGGGAGCCCGCCACCAGCAGCTCGCGTCCCAGCAGCTTGCCCCAGTCTTTGACGCCCACGTCGCCGGTGGCCATGCCGCGCACCATCAGGGTGGCGGCCTGGGCGCCGGCGTTGCCACCGCTGCCGATCAGTAGCGGCAGGAAGAAGACCAGTGCCACCTGGGCGGCGATGGTCTCCTCGAAATAGGCGATGCCGGCCCCGGAGAAGAGGTTGCCGAACACCAGCAGTACCAGCCAGGTGACCCGCTTGCGGTAGAGGCTCCACAGCGGCACCCGGCTGACCCCGTCCTCCAGCGCGCCGATGGACATCCCCTTGTGGATATCCTCGGTGGCCTCGGACTCGACCACGTCCATGGCGTCGTCATGGGTGACGATGCCCACCAGGCGCCGCTCGGCGTCGACCACCGGCAGGGCCAGCAGGTCGTAGCGGGCGACGGTCCGCGCCACCTCCTCCTGGGCCTCGTCCACGCCGGCGCTGATCACGTCCTTGATCATTAGGTCGTCGATCAGGGCCCCGGGGCGCGCCACCATCAGCTGGCGCAGTGACAGGGTGCCGGCCAGGCGCCCCTCGGGGTCGACGATATAGAGCTGGTAGACCGTCTCGGCATCCGGGGCCGTCTGTCGCACCCGCATCAGCGCACGGGAGACGGTCATCCCGGTCGGGATGGCCACGTAGTCCGCGGTCATGATCGCGCCGGCGGTGCCCTCCTCGTAGCTCGCCAGCCGCTTGAGCTCCTCCCGCTCGCGGTGGGCCATGCGCCGCAGCAGTGCCTCGCGACGATCCTCGTCCAGCACCTTGAACAGGTCGGTACGCTCGTCGGATCCCATCTCCTCGAGCAACAGCAGCAGCGCCTTGTCCTCCATCGCCTCGGCGACGGCCAGCTGCTCCTCGCCGGGCAGGTAACCCAGCACATTGGCGCGACGCTCGAGGGGCAGGCCGTCGAGCAGGGACAGGGCCACCGGCAGGCCCTCCTCGTCCTCGCCCAGGGCGTCCTCGACGATCTCGCCGATGTCCGCCGAACGCAGCTCACGTAGCAGCACGCCGAGCCGCTCGGCGTCCTCTTCCTCCAGGGCGGCCAGCAGCGCCGCACGATGCGGTTTGAGGGTGTCATCGAGGGACATGGCTATCCTCCTGTGCGCGCCGTGTCGTCAGCCGGAAGCGGGGCAGGGTCGGGCGCCGGCCAGAGACGACAACGCCCCCCGGACGCTGGGTTCGGGGGGCGCGGTCGACGGCACGAGGCGGGATCAGCCCTTGCCGGCCTTCTTGCGCAGTTGCTGGATCGTGCGCAGCTGGGCCACGGCCTCGGCCAGCTCGGCCGATGCCCGGGTGTAGTCCAGCTCGGCGGATTTGTCGTTCAGGTTCTTCAGCGCATGCTGGCGTGCCTCTTCGGCCGCCGCCTCATCGAGGTCATGGGCGCGGGTGGCCGCGTCGGCCAGGATGGTCACCACGTCCGGCTGGACTTCCAGGAAGCCTCCCGAGACGTAGTAGTTCTCCTCCTGGCCGCCATCATGAAGCACGCGCACCGGACCCGGCTTGAGCTCGGTCAGCAGCGGAGCGTGGCCGGGGAGGATCCCCAGCTCGCCCATGCGCCCGGTGGCGATGATGCGCTCGATCTGGCCGGAGAAGATCCCTTCTTCGGCGCTGACGATCTCGCACTTGAAGCTTTTCGTCATGACGACGTCTCCCAGGTAGACGGGATTACTTCATCTGGTTGGCTTTCTCGACGGCCTCGTCGATGGTGCCGACCATGTAGAAGGCCTGCTCCGGCAGCTCGTCGTACTCGCCGTCGAGGATGCCCTGGAAGCCGCGGATGGTGTCCTTCAGGGACACGTACTTGCCGGGCGAGCCGGTGAACACCTCGGCCACGAAGAACGGCTGCGACAGGAAGCGCTGGATCTTGCGCGCCCGGTACACGGCCAGCTTGTCCTCGTCGGACAGCTCGTCCATGCCCAGGATCGCGATGATGTCCTTGAGCTCCTTGTAGCGCTGCAGCACGTTCTGCACGCCGCGGGCGGTGTTGTAGTGCTCCTCGCCGACGACCAGCGGGTCGAGCTGACGCGAGGTGGAGTCCAGCGGATCGATCGCCGGATAGATCCCCAGCTCGGCGATCGAGCGCGCCAGCACCACGGTGGCATCCAGGTGCGAGAAGGTAGTCGCCGGCGAAGGGTCGGTCAGGTCGTCCGCGGGCACGTAGACGGCCTGCACGGAGGTGATCGAGCCGGTCTTGGTGGAGGTGATGCGCTCCTGGAGCACACCCATCTCCTCGGCCAGGGTCGGCTGGTAGCCCACCGCGGAGGGCATCCGGCCCAGCAGGGCGGAGACCTCGGTACCGGCCAGGGTATAGCGGTAGATGTTGTCGACGAACAGCAGCACGTCGCGGCCTTCATCGCGGAACTTCTCGGCGATGGTCAGGCCGGTCAGGGCCACACGCAGGCGGTTGCCGGGCGGCTCGTTCATCTGGCCGTAGACCAGCGACACCTTGTCGATGACGTTGGACTCGGTCATCTCGTGGTAGAAGTCGTTACCCTCACGGGTACGCTCGCCGACACCCGCGAAGACCGAGTAGCCGCTGTGCTCGGTGGCGATGTTGCGGATCAGCTCCATCATGTTGACGGTCTTGCCCACGCCGGCGCCGCCGAACAGGCCGACCTTGCCACCCTTGGCGAACGGGCAGACCAGGTCGATGACCTTGATGCCGGTCTCGAGCAGCTCGTTGGAGGCCGCCTGGTCGGCATAGCCCGGTGCCTTGCGGTGGATCGGCATGCGCTCCTGCTCGCCGATCTCGCCCGCCTCGTCGATGGGCTCGCCGAGCACGTTCATGATGCGGCCCAGCGTCTCCTTGCCCACCGGCACGGAGATGGCTGCACCGGTGTTGGTGACGTCCATGCCGCGCTTGAGCCCCTCGGTGGAGCCCATGGCGATGGTGCGCACCACGCCGTCGCCCAGCTGCTGCTGGGTCTCCAGAATGGTCTCGACATCCGAGACCTTCAGCGCGTCGTAGACCTTGGGCACATCGTCCCGCGGAAACTCTACGTCAATCACCGCGCCGATGATTTGTACGATACGTCCGCTCATCTTGGTTCCTCTCAAATACCTGAAAATGAAACCTGCATGCCGGGAGGGCCATGGCCTCCCCTGGCGCTATACGGCGGCGGCACCACCGACGATCTCGGAGATTTCCTGGGTAATGGCCGCCTGACGGGCCTTGTTGTAGACCATCTCCAGGTCGTCGATCAGGTTGCCGGCGTTGTCGGTGGCACTCTTCATGGCGATCATCCGCGCGGCCTGCTCGCAGGCCCCGTTCTCGACCACCGCCTGATAGACCTGCGATTCGATGAAACGCACCAGCAGGCTATCCAGCAGCGCCTTGGCATCCGGCTCATACAGGTAGTCCCAGCTACCGGGACGCTTATCTTCTTCGTCGTGCGATTCCGCACCCATGTCGGGCGACAGTGGCAACAGCTGACGGACGACCGGCTTCTGGGTCATGGTGTTGATGAACTCGTTGTACACCACGTACAGCCGGTCCAGCTGGCCCTCGTCATAGGCATCCAGCATCACCTTCACGCTGCCGATCAGGTCCTCGACCTCGGGTGACTCGCCCAGGCCGCTCTTCGCCGCGACGAGGTTGCCCCCGTAGCTCTTGAAGAAGGTGCCGGCCTTGCTGCCCAGGGCACAGAAGTCGAGCTCCGCCCCCTGGTCGCGCCACGCCTTGGCATCCGTGACCACGGCCTTGAACAGGTTCACGTTCAGGCCGCCGCACAGGCCACGGTCGGTGGACACCACGATGTAGCCGACCCGCTTGGCGTCGCGCTCGACCATCCAGGGGTGGCGGTACTCCGGGTTAGCATCGGCGACATGCGAGACCACGTTGCGGATCTGACGCGCATAGGGCTGGCTGGCCTTCATCAGGTCCTGGGCCTTGCGCATCTTCGACGCCGCGACCATTTCCATGGCGCTGGTGATCTTCTGCGTGTTCTTGATGCTCCCGATCTGGGTGCGTATCTCTTTTGCAGCTGCCATAGCGATCTACTCCGTTCGTGGCACTCAGAAAGCTCCAGGGCCCGCCCCGCACGCGGGGCGGGCCAACGGGATTACCAGCTCTGAGTGGCCTTGAACTTGTCGAGACCCTCTTTCAGCCCTTCCTGGATCTCGCTGCTGTAGTCGCCGGTCTGGTTGATCTTGTCGAGCAGCTCGGCGTGTTCGGCCTTCATGAAGTCGCGCAGGGCACGCTCGAAGTCCAGCACCTTGTTGACCTCGACCTCATCCAGGTAGCCCTCGTTGGCGGCATACAGGGAGAGGGCCATCTCGGCCACGGACATCGGCGAGTACTGGTTCTGCTTCATCAGCTCGGTGACGCGCTGACCATGCTCCAGCTGCTTGCGGGTGGCCTCGTCCAGATCGGAGGCGAACTGGGCGAAGGCCGCCAGCTCGCGGTACTGGGCCAGGGCCAGACGCACGCTGCCGCCGAGCTTCTTGATGATCTTGGTCTGGGCCGAACCGCCGACACGGGACACCGAGAGACCGGCGTTGATCGCCGGGCGGATGCCCGAGTTGAACAGGTCGGTCTCGAGGAAGATCTGACCGTCGGTGATGGAGATCACGTTGGTCGGCACGAAGGCCGAGACGTCACCGCCCTGGGTCTCGATGATCGGCAGGGCCGTCAACGAGCCGGTCTTGCCCGTCACCTCGCCATTGGTGAACTTCTCGACGTAGTCGGCGTTCACGCGAGCGGCACGCTCGAGCAGGCGGGAGTGGAGATAGAAGACGTCGCCTGGGTAGGCCTCTCGGCCCGGCGGACGACGCAGCAGCAGGGAGACCTGGCGATAGGCCACGGCCTGCTTGGAGAGGTCATCGTAGACGATCAGCGCGTCTTCACCGCGGTCGCGGAAGTACTCGCCCATGGTGCAGCCGGAGTAGGCCGCGAGGAACTGCATCGGGGCCGGGTCGGCGGCGCCGGCAGCGACCACGATGGTATGTTCCATCGCGCCATGCTCCTCGAGCTTGCGCACCACGTTGGCAATGGTCGACTGCTTCTGGCCGATGGCCACATAGACGCAGGTGATGCCCTTGCCTTTCTGGTTGATGATGGCATCGATGGCGATGGCCGACTTGCCGATCTGGCGGTCGCCGATGATCAGCTCACGCTGGCCGCGGCCGATCGGCACCATGGCGTCGATGGACTTGAGGCCCGTCTGCACCGGCTGGTCGACCGACTGGCGGGTGATGACGCCGGGGGCGACCTTCTCCACCGCATCGGTCATCTTGGCGTTGATGTCGCCCTTGCCATCGATGGGGTTGCCCAGGGCATCGACCACGCGGCCGACCAGCTCGGGGCCCACCGGCACCTCGAGGATACGGCCGGTACACTGGGCGGTCATGCCCTCTTCGAGCTGCAGGTAGTCGCCCAGCACCACGGCGCCCACGGAGTCGCGCTCGAGGTTGAGCACCATGCCGAAGATGCTGCCGGGGAACTCGATCATTTCACCGAACATCGCGTCCTCGAGGCCGTGCACTTTCACGATGCCGTCGGAGACGCTGACGATGGTGCCCTGATTGCGGGCTTCGGATGCGACATCCAGCTTCTCGATACGCTGCTTGATGATGTCGCTGATCTCGGAAGGATTCAGTTGCTGCATGCCATGTCCCTCAGACTCAGGCGGTAAGGGCTTCGGAGAGGCGCGTCAGTCGACCGCGTACCGACCCGTCGATGACGGTGTCGCCGGCACGCAGGATGACGCCACCGAGAAGCGCGGAGTCCACCTGAGTGGTAATGGAGATTTCGCGATTCAGGCGCTTCTTGAGCGCACCGGCGAGCTTGTTCTGCTGCTTGTCGTCGAGCGGGAAGGCCGAGACCACGGTGACATCGACGCGCTTCTCGAGCTCGGCGCGCAGCCGCTCGAACTGTGCGGCGATGGCCGGCAGGGCCGGCAGGCGGCCCTTCTCGCCCAGGGTGTCGAGGAAGCGACGCGACGCCTCGTCGATGTCGACTTCCGCCAGCTCCAGCAGCAGGGCCACCTTGCGCTCGGCGGTCAGGCCCGGATGGGTCAGAAGCTTCTCGACATCACGCACGGCGACGACGCGACCCAGCGTGACCAGCCAGCCGGACCAGGCATCCAGTGCCTGCTGGTCACGGGCATAGTCGAACGCTGCCTTGGCATAGGGTCGTGCGACGGTAGACAGTTCCGCCATGGGTCACCTCCTCACAGTTCGGCCGCAAGCTTGTCGAGCAGCTTGCGATGTGCCTTCTCGTCGACGGAGGCTTCAAGAACCCGCTCGGCCCCGGAGACCGCCAGGTGCGATACCTGGGCGCGCAGTTCATCCTTGGCACGCTGGACTTCCTGGTCGATCTCGGCACGCGCGGAAGCCACGATGCGCTCACCTTCGGCGCGGGCCTGCTCGCGGGCCTCCTCGATCATCTGCGAGGAGCGCTTGTTGGCCTGCTCGAGGATCTGGGAAGCCTGCTCCTTGCTCTCGCGCAGGGTGGCATCCGCCTTCTCCTGGGCGAGCTCGAGGTCGCGTGAAGCCCGGCTGGCCGCATCGAGGCCATCGGCGATCTTGCGCTGCCGTTCGTGGAGCGCGTTGCTGATCGGCGGCCACACAAACTTTATGCAGAACCAGACAAAGATCGCGAAGGCGATCGTCTGCCCGATAAGCGTCATGTTGATATTCACAGGGATGTACCTCTGACTGGTTCGTGGCGACCGGAAACAGGCAAACCGAGCGCAGGGCGCCCGGTATGCGGCACGTTAACCGGCGACGACGAAGATCAGGTACATCGCGATACCGACACCGATCATCGGCACGGCGTCCAGCAGGCCGGCCATCAGGAAGGTCTTGGTCTGCAGCTGGTCACCCAGTTCCGGCTGGCGCGCGGTGGATTCCAGCAGCTTGCCGCCGAGGATGGCGAAGCCGATGCCGGTGCCGAGGGCGCCCAGACCGATCATGAGGGAGGCAGCAATGTAGACGAGTTCCATGGTGGTGCTCCTAGTTTCTCGAGTTGAGGTTCAAGGTTGGGGGTTGATCAAGTGTTGCGCGTTTCAGTGATGTTCGTGCGCCTGGCTCAGGTAGACGACGGACAGCACGGTGAAGATGAAGGCCTGGAGGCTGATGACCAGGATATGGAAGATCGCCCAGGGCACGTTCAGCGTCCACATCACCCAGAACGGCAGCAGGGCGATGAGGATGAAGATCACCTCGCCGGCGAACATGTTGCCGAAGAGACGCAGGCCGAGACCCAGCGGCTTGACCAGCAGGCCGATGACCTCGAGCAGCAGGTTGAAGGGCACCAGCGCCCAGTGGTTGAACGGCGTGAGCGAGAGTTCCTTGGCGAAGCCACCCACGCCCTTGACCTTGAGACTGTAGTAGATGATCAGCAGGAAGACCCCGAGGGCCATGCCCAGGGTGGCATTGGGATCGGTGGTGGGCACCATCTTCATGTAGTCGACGCCGAGGCGCAGGAAGATCTCGGGCACGTAGTCCACCGGGATCAGCTTGAGCAGGTTCATCAGGAAGATCCAGACGAACAGCGTCAGCGCCAGCGGGGCAATGACCGGGTTGCGGCCATGGAAGGCACCGTGGACGGTATTCTCGACGAACTCGAAGACCATCTCGACGATATTCTGCAGGGTGCCCGGCACCCCGGTGGTCGCCACCTTGCCGGCCTTGCGGAACAGCCAGATGAACAGCACGCCCATGGCGATGGACCAGCCCATGGTGTCCAGATGAAGGGCCCAGAAGCCCATTTCCTGGGCCTCGGCGGCGGAGTGCGCCATCGACCAGCCGTTCTCGGGGTGATAGCCGAAGGTCAGATTCTGCAGGTGGTGCTGAATATACTCGGTCGGCGAGGGGTTGTTGCCAGCCATGGATCTGCCTCTCGTTGGGGTCGGTCATCCACGCAGCAGCCAGGGAGCCAGCCAGTGCATGAAGTGGACCGCCACGTATGCGCCAAAGAAAAAAGCCAGGTTTGAGGGGGGTACTGACGCGAAGACCAGGGCGAACAGTGCCACCGTCAAACCGAGCTTGCCCGCTTCGGCCCGATAGAAGCTGGACACGAAGCGCCTTGCCTGTCGGCCATCCCCCAGAACGCCGAGTCGCCAGACGAAGTACAGATTGGGAAGAAGACAGACGAGCCCACCGGTCACTGCCGAGATGGCTGCCTTCTGCCCGTCTGCCACCAGGCCGAGGAGCGTCATGACCACGACCACGCCTGCCTGAGCCTGCAGCAGTCGGCGATAGTTCGGACGCCGTCTCATCGCCGGGAGGCTAGCCATGTGCCACTCGCCATGCCCCTCGCATAGGGCCCCGACCCACAGGCAAACAACGGCGGATTATAGGGAACCCCCCCCGCCCCTTCAACCAGAGCGACGGCGATTCCGGTGATATAGGATCCGTCTTCGACCAAAGGGGGACGGATTGTCGACAGCGGCGACGACGGCCCGTGATGGAGAGTCTCACCGGATATGCTCCAGGATGCCATCGAGCTCGTCGAGGCTGGCATAGCGGATGGTCACCCGCCCCTTGCCCCCGCGCCCGTGCTGGATCTTGACGGGCGCCCCGAGCACCTCGGCGAGCCGCGTCTCGAGGCCGGCCACGTCCGCGGACGGCGCCTCGCGCCGTTGCCTGGCGGGCTCCCCGCTGGCCAGGCGCTTGACCAGCGCCTCGGTGTCTCGGACGGTGAGGTCCTTGTTGACCACCTCATGGGCGGCCTTGCGTTGCTTGGCACCGGAGAGTGCCAGCAGCGCCCGGGCATGGCCCATGTCCAGGTCACCGCGCTCGAGCAGGGTCTGCACCTCGGGGTCCAGCGTCAGCAGCCTCAGCAGGTTGGCCACCTGGGCACGGGAGCGGCCCACGGCATCGGCCACCTGCTGCTGGGTCAGGGCGAACTCCTCGAGCAGCCGCTTGAGGGCCATCGCCTCCTCGACGGGGTTGAGGTCCTCGCGCTGGATGTTCTCGATCAGCGCCAGCGCCAGCGCGACCTCGTCGCTGACCTCGCGGATCACCGCGGGGATCACGTCGAGCTCGGCGAGCTGGGCGGCGCGCCAGCGACGCTCGCCGGCGATGATCTCGTAGCGCGCCTCGCCGACGGGACGGACCACGATGGGCTGCATCACGCCCTGGGCGCGAATCGAATCGGCCAGTTCCTCGAGGGCCTCGGGCTGGATGTCACGGCGCGGCTGATACTTGCCGCGGGAGAGCTGCCCCAGCGGTAGCCGCTCGAGGCGCTCCTCGGCAGGGCTCTCCGGCGATTCCGCGGCCGGCGTGGCCTCGCTCGTATCGACCTCGGGCAGGTCCAGGCTTTCACGTCGGCGGGCATTGGCACCGATCAGGGCATCCAGGCCACGTCCCAGGGCGCGTTTACGCGTCATCGACATTCCCTCATCACTACCAGCGGTATTCGGCGGCCGGCCTACAGCGACAGGCGCCGGATCAGTTCCTTGGCCAGCACCCGATGGGCCTGGCTGCCCCGCGAGAAGCGGGCGTACTTGGTCACCGGCAGCCCGTGGCTCGGTGCCTCGGCGACCCGCACGTTACGCGGGATGGTGGTCTTGAGCAGCGCATCGCCGAAGTAGTCGCGCAGCTGCTTGCTGACATCGCGGGTGAGGCTGTTGCGGGCATCGAACATGGTCCGCAGGATCCCGTAGATCTCGATCTGGGGGTTCACGCTGTCCTTGATCTGCTCCACGGTATCGAGCAGCGCGGACAGGCCCTCCAGGGCATAGAATTCGCACTGCAGCGGGATCAGCACGCCGTCGGCGGCGGTCAGGGCATTGACGGTGAGCATGTTCAGCGACGGCGGGCAGTCGATCAGCACCACGTCATATTCGCCGGCCACCTCCTCCAGGGCCTTGACCAGGCAGCGCTCGCGCCCCTCATGCCCGTCGAGCAGTTCCACCTCGGCGGCGGTCAGGTCGCCGTTGCCGGGCAGCAGCGCATAGCCTGCCTGCGGGCAGTCGAGGATCACCTCGGTGGGCCGCTTCTCGCCCAGCACCACGTCGAGCACGCTGCCATCCAGATCATGCTTGTCGGCGCCACTGCCCATGGTGGCATGTCCCTGGGGGTCCAGGTCGACCAGCAGCACGCGGCGGTCCAGGGCGGCCAGGCTGGCGGCGAGGTTGACGGCGGTGGTGGTCTTTCCCACGCCGCCCTTCTGGTTGGTCAAGGCTATGATCTTGGTCACGGGCAACTCCCTTGCTGGGGAAACAGACGCCTCTGGGTCAGGCCTGGGTCACATCCCGGTGCCGAAGGACCACGAGCTGCCGCCTGCCGTCCTCGTAGGGCACCGCGAGGTCGTGTCGTGCCGTCACGGCGATCTCCTCGGGCAGTCCGGCCAGTTCATCATCCACGGCGGGCCCCTTCATGGCCAGCCATTCGCCATCGGGTGCCACCAGGGGCGCGGTCAGCGCGATGAAATCGCCCAGGCTGGAGAAGGCCCGCGAGATCACCTGGGCATAGCCCCCGGCGACGGGCTCGAAGGCTTCGACCCTGGCCTGTACCGGCGTGGCGTTGCCGAGGCCCAGCTCCATCACGGCCTGGCGCTGGAAGCGTACCTTCTTGCCGTTGCTGTCGAGCAGCGTGACCGAGAGACTCGGCTCGAGGATCGCCAGTACCAGTCCCGGCAGGCCCGGCCCCGAGCCCACGTCGAGCAGTTCCGGGCCACGGACGAAGGGCAACACCGCGGCGCTGTCGAGGAGGTGGCGGGTCACCATCTCCTCCGGCGTGCGTACCGCGGTGAGGTTATAGGCGCGGTTCCACTTGTGCAACAGTCCCACCAGCGCCAACAGCCGACGCCGCTGCTCGTCATCCACGCCGATGTTCAGTGCCGCCAGTCCACCATCGAGGCGCGCCTCGACGATCTGCTCGTCCGACGTCATGCGCTGGCCGCCCGGCTGTCGTCGAGCAGCCGCCGCTTCTTGAGGTGGATCAGCAGGATCGAGACCGCCGCCGGGGTGACGCCGGAGATGCGTCCCGCCTGCGCCAGGGTCTCGGGGCGTGCCTCCTCGAGCTTCTGGCGGATCTCGTTAGAGAGCCCCTCGACGCGCTGGTAGTCGAGGTCGGCCGGCAGCGGCGTGGCCTCGTGGCGCTTGAGCTTGTCGATCTCGTTCTGCTGTCGATCGATGTAGCCCTGGTACTTGGCCTGGATCTGCACCTGGTCGGCCACCGCCTCGTCCTCGACCGCATGGCCCTCGATGCCGGGCAGGTCGGCGAGATCGCCATAGGCAAGCTCCGGGCGCCGCAGCAGGTCCATCAGGCTGTATTCGCGCGCGAGCACCGTGCCGGTCCTGGCCTCGACCCGGGCGGCCGCGGGGGTACCCGGCTGCACCCAGCTGGCCCGCAGGCGCGCGCTCTCGCGCTCGACTGCCTCGCGCTTGGCGGCAAAGGTTGACCAGCGGGCATCGTCCACGAGTCCCAGTTCGCGACCGGTCTCGGTGAGACGCATGTCGGCGTTGTCCTCGCGCAGCAGCAGGCGGTATTCCGCCCGCGAGGTGAACATGCGGTAGGGCTCCTTGGTCCCCAGCGTGATCAGGTCATCGACCAGCACGCCCAGGTAGGCCTCGTCACGCCGCGGTGACCAGGCCTCCTGCCCGCGGGCCCGCCGCGCGGCGTTGAGGCCGGCCAGCAGCCCCTGGGCCCCCGCTTCCTCGTAGCCGGTGGTGCCGTTGATCTGACCGGCGAAATAGAGGTTGTGGATAAACTTCGTTTCCAGCGAGTGGCGCAGATCCCGGGGATCGAAGAAGTCGTACTCGATGGCGTAGCCCGGCCGGGTGATATGAGCGTTCTCCAGCCCCGCGATGGAGCGCACCACCTGCAACTGCACGTCGAAGGGCAGCGAGGTGGAGATGCCGTTGGGGTAGAGCTCGTGGGTATCGAGGCCTTCCGGCTCGATGAACACCTGGTGGCTCGCCTTGTCGGCAAAGCGATGCACCTTGTCCTCGATGGACGGGCAGTAGCGTGGGCCGACCCCTTCGATCACCCCCGAGTACATCGGCGAACGATCCAGGTTGGCGAGGATGATCTCGTGGGTCCGCTCGTTGGTATGCGCGATATGGCAGCTTACCTGCCGAGGATGCATCTCGCGGTTGCCGAGGTAGGACATCACCGGCGTCGGGCTGTCGCCGGGCTGCTCCTCGAGACGGGAGAAATCGACGCTCCTGGCATCGAGCCGCGGCGGCGTTCCCGTTTTCAGGCGGTCGACCCTGAACGGTAGCGCCCGCAGCCGCTCGGCCAGGGCATTGGAGGGCGGGTCTCCGGCACGGCCGCCACGGCTGGTGTCGAGGCCGATATGGATCACCCCGCCGAGGAAGGTCCCGGTGCACAGCACCACGGTCTCGGCCAGGAAGCGGATGCCGGTCTCGGTGACCACGCCGCGCACGGTATCGCCCTCGACGATCAGGTCGCCGGCTGCCTGCTGGAAGAGCGTCAGGTTGGCCTGGGTCTCGAGCATGCTGCGAATCGCCGCCTTGTAGCGGACCCGGTCGGCCTGGGCCCGGGTGGCACGTACCGCGGGTCCCTTGCGGGCATTGAGCACACGGAACTGGATGCCGCCCAGGTCGGTTGCCAGGCCCATGGCACCGCCCAGGGCATCGATCTCCTTGACCAGATGGCTCTTGCCGATCCCGCCGATGGCGGGATTGCAGGACATCTGGCCGAGGGTCTCGATGTTGTGAGTCAGCAGCAGGGTCCGACAGCCCATGCGAGCCGAGGCCAGGGCGGCTTCGGTTCCGGCATGGCCGCCGCCGATGACGATGACGTCAAAGCGGTCGGGATACTCCAAGGGTCACCTCTTGGCGCATGGCGCCGATATTGCAGTCAGGAGTGGAAATCAGCGGGGCAGTATAACCCCCCCTGTGGGTAATCGTCAGGGTTTTCCACACCTCGATTGTCCCTGCCGATGGTCATCTCTTCACTGCTAAACAATAAAACAGAATATAAAAGAGAAGTTCTGTTGTGGTAGTAACTACTGGTGTGGACATTTTCGGTGGATAACCGTATGAAGCTCAATTTTTTCAATACCTTGAGGTGTTGACTCCTGGCGGGACATGAGGGTGACTGCCTGCGGACGAGGTGTCGGGAGCCTGTGGACGGAAAGCTCGCTTGTCCACAGCGAGACTCGCTCACCGCTTGTCCACCGTCGCCTACCCGGCTTGTCACCGTGACTGTGAACAACCTGCCCTGATTCATCCATTGCCTCTGTGACGGGGGTTACAGGCCGTTCGAGCCCGGTTTCTCGGAATTTCTGTCCACAGGCAAAAAAAGGCCCTGTCGATAACGACAGGGCCTTTCCGGGAGGGTGCACGTGAGCGGGATCAGTGCTTGAGTACCCTCGACAGGAACTGCTGGGTCGGCTGGTTGCGGGGATGATCCAGGACCTCTCCGGGAGGCCCCTCCTCGGCGATCTCGCCCTGGTGGATGAAGATCACCCGGTCGGCCACCTCCCGGGCGAAGCCCATCTCGTGGGTCACGATCATCATGGTCATGCCCTCTCGCGCCAGCTCACGCATGGCATCGAGGACCTCGCCGATCATCTCCGGGTCGAGCGCCGAGGTCGGCTCATCGAACAGCATCAGGCGCGGCTCCATGGCCAGGGCACGGGCCAGGGCCACACGCTGCTGCTGACCGCCGGAGAGCTGTCCGGGATGCTTGGCGGCCTGGTCGCTGATGCCCACCCGCTCGAGCAGTCGCTCGGCCGTCTCGGTGGCATCCGCACGGCTCCAGCCACGTACCTTCATGGGCGCCAGGGTCACGTTGTCGAGCACGCTCAGGTGCGGGAAAAGGTTGAACTGCTGGAAGACCATGCCGACCTCGGTGCGGATCTTCTGCAGCGCCTGGCCGGCCTTGCCATGGGGCAGCAACTCGTTGCCATCGACCTCGATATGGCCCTGCTGGAACTCCTCGAGACCATTGATGCAGCGGATCAGCGTCGACTTGCCCGAGCCGCTGGCGCCGACGATTACCACCACTTCCCCGGGCGAGACCGCC
Source organism: Halomonas rhizosphaerae (assembly GCF_030010555.1). GTDB lineage: Bacteria > Pseudomonadota > Gammaproteobacteria > Pseudomonadales > Halomonadaceae > Halomonas > Halomonas rhizosphaerae. The sequence goes on along the minus strand of NZ_JASCQP010000007.1, from coordinate 80,140 downwards.
AGATCGATGTCCTTCAGCACATGCAGGTCGCCGAAGAACTTGTTGACCTTGTCCAGGCGCACGATGGGGTCGGCACCGGAAGGGGACTTGTCTTGGTTCATGTCACGCTTTCCTTATTGTCCGACCAGGCCCCTGCGCTCCAGCTGGCGCAGCGCAAACGAGAGGCTCAGGGTGATCACCAGGTAGAGCAGGGCGACCATCAGGTAGACCTCCAGGGCGTTGAAGGTGGTAGCGATGTAGACCTGGCCCTGGCGGACCAGCTCGCCGACCCCGATCACCGAGAACAGCGAGGTGTCCTTGATGCTGATGATGCCCTGGTTACCCAGCGCCGGAATCATGCGCCGGAAGGCCTGGGGCCAGATGATGTAGCGGAAGGTCTGGCGTCGCGACAGGCCGAGCGACAGACCCGCCTCACGCTGGCCGCGCTCGATGGACTGCACGCCACCGCGCACGATTTCCGAGATGTAGGCACCGGAGTTGACGGCGATGGCGGCGATGCCGGCCACCAGGGCATTGATCGGTCCGCCGAGGATTTGCGGCAGACCGTAGAAGATGAACAGCACCTGGACCAGGACCGGGGTGCCACGGAAGATCTCGATGTAGGCCACGGCCGGGATGCGCAGCCAGGTGATGGGGCTGATTCGGAGCAGCCCGAAGAGGATGCCGATCAGGAACCCGATGGCCAGGCCGCCGAAGGAGATCAGCAGGGTGTAGGGAATGCCCTTGAGCAGGAAGGGAATGGAGGCAAAGGCCGCCTGCCAGTCGAATTGGAAGGTGACGTCCACAAGGTTTCTCCGTCAAGACGCGGGGGTAGCGACAGGGGGAGCGTGCCGGGTTCGCAACGCAACGGGGCCGGGCACTCGACCCGACCCCGTGATCAGGAAGCGAAGGCCCTCATTCGTCGCTGGGCGCCTCGCCGAACCATTCCTTGTAGATCTCGTCGTAGGTGCCATCCTCCTTCATCTCGGCCAGGGCCTCGTTGACGGGCTCGACCCATTCGCTGTCCTTGACGAAGACGATGCCGTACTGCTGGCCCTCGTAGAGGTCCCCCACGACCTTGACGCGGCCCTCGCCGCGAGTCTGCGCGAAGTAGCCGACGTTGGGGGCGTCGTAGAAGACGGCGTCGACGCTGCCACCGAGCAGCGCCATGTACATGTCGCTGGAGCCCGGGTAGGGGGTGATGTCGGCCTCGTCGCCCAGGTTCTCCTCGAGGAAGTCGTAGCTGGTGGAGCCGACCTTGGTGCCGATCTTCTTGCCCTCGAGGTCCTCGAGCTCCTCGACGCTGTCGTCATTGGCGCCGACCAGGATCCGCAGGCCGCTGTCGTAGTAGGGATCGGAGAAGTCGACGATCTCGGCTCGCTCCTCGGTGATCGTGATGCCGGCGATGGCGATGTCGACGTTTCCGGTCTGCACGGCGGGGATGATGCCGTTGAAGTCCATGGTGCGCAGGTTGTACTCGAAGCCGGCACGCTCGGCCAACTCGGCGAGGATGTCCATGTCGAAGCCGACCATCTCGCCGGTTTCCTGGTCCATCATCTCGAAGGGCACGAAGCTCGGGTCGGTGACGACCTCGAGGACATGGTCATCGGCGCTGGCTGCGCCGACAAGCCCCAGCCCGAAAGCGACGCTGGCGGCCAGGGAGGCGGTCTTCAGTTGGCGTTTCATACGATTCCCCATGGAAGAATTTGTTGTGGATTACGCCTTAAACCATGGCGAGTTCCCGGGGAAGCGTCAAGTGGAGGGAAAAGCGTGCGGTCGTCGCTGAGCCAACGCTGGCGGTCAGACCATGAAGGAGGCGCCGCAGCCGCAGGTGGTGGTGGCGTTGGGGTTCTGCACCAGGAAGCGGGCACCGGCCAGCCCCTCCTCGTAGTCGACGGTGGAGCCGACGAGATACTGGTAGGAGAGGGGGTCGACCACCAGGGCCACCCGGCCGAATTCGACGAGGGTGTCGTCGTCGGCGACCTCATCGGCGAAGTCGAAGCCGTACTGGAAGCCCGAGCAGCCTCCACCGGTGACGTAGACCCGCAGCTTGAGCCGGGGATTGCCCTGTTCCTCGATGAGCGCCGCGAGACGGGCACGGGCCCCATCCGAGAGCATCAAGGGGGTGGGAACGAAGGATTCGGCACCGCTCATGGGTGACCTCCCCTGGATCGATGAATGTCTTGCCAGGGGGGATTATCCACAATCCCCAGCAAAAGGGTCAACTTTGTTGGGGGGGTGTCCTGGATGAGGGTATCAGGGCATGATGGCCGGGGCGTCGAGGCCGGCCGACTCGTCGAGGCCGAACATCAGGTTGAGGTTGTGCACGGCCTGACCGGAGGCGCCCTTGACCAGGTTGTCGATCACCGAGAGCACCACCACGGTGTCGCCGTCACCGGGACGGTGGACGGCCAGGCGGCATACGTTGGCTCCCTTCACGCTGCGTGTCTCGGGATGGCTGCCCGCCGGCATCACGTCGACGAAGGGCTCACTGGCGAAGCGCCGCTCGAAGAGCGCCTGGAGGTCGCCGGGGTCGGCGGTCAGGCGGCCGTAGAGGGTGGCGTGGATGCCGCGGATCATCGGCGTCAGGTGGGGCACGAAGGTCACCTCCACCGGGCCCCCGGCGGCATCCGCCAGTCCCTGGCGGATCTCCGGCAGGTGGCGGTGGCCCGAGGCGCCATAGGCCTTCATGGACTCGCTGGCCTCGGCCAGCAGCGAGGGTACCTTGGCGCCGCGGCCGGCCCCGGTAACCCCGGACTTGCAGTCGGCGATGACCCGGTCGGCATCGATCACGCCCGCCTCCAGCAGCGGCAGCAGGCCGAGCTGCACGGCGGTGGGGTAGCAGCCCGGCACGGCGATCAGTCGCGCCTGGCGGATGCGTTCGCGGTTGACTTCGGGCAGGCCGTAGATCGCCTCGCCGAGCAGCTCGGGGGCGCCGTGGGGCTGGCCGTACCAATGGGCCCACTCCTCGGTGTCCCGCAGCCGGAAGTCGGCCGAGAGGTCGATGACCCGGGTGCCCCTGTCGAGCAGCTCGCCGGCGAGGGCATGGGCCACGCCGTGGGGGGTGGCGAAGAAGACGGCATCGCAGCGGGCCAGCCGGTCGGCATCGGGCTCGCTGAAGGCCAGGTCATCGTAGTGGCCGCGCAGGTTGGGATAGAGCTCGCTGACGGCCATGCCGGCCTCGGAGCGCGAGGTGATGGCGTCCACCGCCACGTCCGGGTGACGGGCCAGCAGCCTGAGCAGTTCGACGCCGGTGTAACCGGTGCCGCCGACGATTCCGACCTTGATCACGATGGCCTCCTGGGATTGGTGACGTGATGCTGGGACCTGTGTCCCCGGATATGATACACAAGAGAGACGCGACCTACCCAGGCCCAGCCTGGCGGGTCTTCCCCAGCAAGGCCGAACAGGATCGTCGCCGTGCCGCGTCTCTCGCTACCCGACTTGAGCCTGGAAGGCTTCCGTCGCCAGCTGGCCAACGTCGATGCCCTGCCGCAGCTCTGCGTGCTGGGTGTGGTGTCGGGCCTGGTGACGGGCGGGCTGATGGTGGTATTCCGCCTGCTGCTTTCCCTGGGGGGCATGCTGCTGTTTCCCGACGGCGACCCCGAGGCCTTCGAGGCCCTGCCGTCGGCCCTGCGGGTGCTGATGCCCCTGGTTGCGGCGGCCCTGATCGGCCTGTGGCTCATACGCCTGCCGCCGGAGGGACGGCGTATCGGCGTGGTCCACGTCATCGACCGGCTGACCTATCATCAGGGTCGCTTCCCGCTGCGCAACTGGCTGGCCCAGTGGTGGGTGGGCGTGGTGTCGGTGATCGGTGGCCTTTCCGCCGGACGCGAGGGGCCGGCCATCCACCTGGGGGCGGCGGCCTCCACCGGCCTGGGACAGTACCTGCGCCTGCCCCACAACAGTCTCAGGGTGCTGGTGGCCTGCGGCACGGCAGCGGGCATTTCGGCCTCGTTCAATACGCCCATCGCCGGCGTCATCTTCGCCATGGAAGTGGTGATGATGGAGTACACCATCATCGGCTTCATGCCGGTGATCCTGGCGTCGTCCATGGGCGCCGTGGTGGCCCAGCTGGTCTACGGACCCGAACCCGCCATCGGCATCCCCGACCTGCACCTGAGATCCCTGCTGGACCTACCCTGGATCCTTGCCAGCGCCCTGCTGATCGGGCTGCTGGCGGCACTCTTCGTGCGCGTGGCCCGGGGGCATGAACGGCTTCAGCGGCTGCCCATGGCGCTGCGCTTCGCCCTGGCGGCGCTGGCGGTGGCAGGGGTCGCCTGGTGGTACCCCGAGGTGCAGGGGATGGGCTATGACACGCTGCAGCGGGCGCTGGGCGGGGCCGCCGCCGTGGACGTGCTGCTGGCGGTGGCCATCGGCAAGCTGCTGCTCACGGCCTTCACCGTGGCCTGCGGCATCCCGATCAGCATCATCGGCCCCATCCTGGTGGTCGGCGGTGCGGCCGGTGCCCTGTGCGGCCTGGCGGGCCAGGCCCTGCTGCCGGTGGGGGCCTCGGCCCCCGAGGTCTATGCCCTGCTCGGCATGGCCGCCATGATGGGGGCCGTGCTGCAGGCGCCCCTGGCGGCCCTGATGGCCCTGCTCGAGCTCACCCACAATCCCGGCATCATCATGCCGGGGATGCTGGCGGTGGTGGTGGCCGGCCTCACGGCGCGGCAGCTGAGCCGCAGCCAGGGGTTTTTCCTCACCCAGACCCGTCAGGGGCTGCACCCGCTGCAGCAGCCCCTGATGCAGGCACTGTCCCGGGTCTCGGTGCCGGCGGTGATGGAGCGCAGCCTGGTGCGGACCTCGCGCATGGTGACCCGTGATCAGGCCAGCGTCCTGCTCGAGTCCAATCCTGCCTGGGTGCTGATCGAGCGTTCCACGGACGACAAGCCGACCCTGGCGCTCAAGGCGGCCGACCTGGCCCGCTGGCTGCTGGAGCATGATGCGCCCGAGTCGGAGGAGGACAGCGCCCTGCTGGACCTGCTGGAGATCCCCGGCCAGCGCCTGGACATGGCACCGATCCACCTGCAGGCGACGCTCTCCGAGGCCTTCGAGCGGCTCAACGACAAGGCGCTGGATGCCCTCTACGTCGAGCACGGTCACCGGCCGAAGCAGAAGCGGATTTCCGGTATCATCACCCGCGACGCCATCGAGCGCTACTACCGCTTTTCCGATTCGACCCACGGCTGAGGAGTCGTCATGTATCTGTGGATGAAGGCCCTGCACCTGGTGGCCATGGTGACCTGGTTCGCCGCCCTGTTCTATCTGCCGCGCCTCTATGTCTACCACGCCATGGCGCGGGACAGGGGCGAACAGCAGGCCATCGATCACTTCCTGGTGATGGAGCGCAAGCTCTACCGCGGGATCATGACGCCGTCGATGATCGCCGTGCTGCTGTTCGGGGGTGCCCTGCTGGTGCTCAATCCCGCCTGGTTCGCTCAGGGCTGGATCCATGCCAAGCTGCTGCTGGTGGTATTGCTGGTGGGCTATCACCATGTCTGCCTGATCTACCTGAAGCAGTTCGCCGAAGCGCGCTGTCGGCGCGGCCATGTGTTCTTTCGCTGGTTCAACGAGCTACCGGTGATCGCCCTGCTGCTGATCATCTTCCTGGCCGTGCTGAAGCCCTTCTGATGGCCGATTCCCCTGAACTCTCCCCCCACCTGCCGACGGTGCTGGTGCTGTCCGGCCACGACCCCACCGGCGGTGCCGGCCTGGTCGCCGACAGCGAGGCGGTGGCGGCCTGCGGCGGTTGGGCGCTGACCGTGCCCACGGCACTGACGGTGCAGAACTGCCGGGACGTGAGCGCGGTGAGGCCCGTGTCCGCCGCTGACCTGTACGCCATGGCGGCGGCCCTGGACGACTTCGAGATCGCCGCGATCAAGATTGGCCTGGTGCCGGATGGCGCCGTGCTGGATGCCGTGGTGGATATCATGCGGCGCCGGCCGGGGGTACCGGTGGTGATGGATCCGGTACTGAGGGCCGGCGGTGGCAGTGACTTGTCCACAGCCGAGCTCATCGACGCCATGTGCCGTCACCTGCTGCCGCATGTGGATATCCTGACACCCAACCGCCAGGAGCTGGCCCGGCTGGCGGGAGACGAATTCGACGATGACACCGAGCGGGCGGTGAGGCTGATGTCCCTCGGCTGCCAGGCCCTGCTGGTCACCGGCACCGACCACCCCGCGGGACGGGTGCCGGCCGACCGGGTGGAACATACCCTGCATGCACCGGAGACCAGCCGGCAGTGGACCTGGCCGCGACTCGGGGGGCGCTTCCACGGTTCCGGCTGTACCCTGGCGAGTGCGCTGGCGGCGCGCCTGGCATCGGGCGAGTCACTGGTCACGGCCTGCGAGCAGGCGCAGGCCTTCACCTGGCAGGCGCTGGCCCATGGCTGGCAGCCGGGGCAGGACCAGCGGCTGCCGCGGCGCCTCTGGCAGTTGCCGGCGCGGCCCGCCTTTCTCGCCATCGACGCCGCGACGCCGCCGGGATGACGGGCGGGCTGGTCATCGCTTCCCCGGCAGACGAGAATGGGGCGGAACCGGCAGAGGCGCGGTCAAGCGTCGTTCGACGACATTCACCGACGCTTCACTGTCCGTCACGAGGTTATCCAGAGATCTATCCACAGCCCGCCTGGCCGGGCACGCATCAACAGGGCAAGAGGTTGACATGACCACATCCGCACAGCTCTTCGAGCAGGCCTGCCGCCACATTCCCGGCGGGGTCAACTCGCCGGTTCGCGCCTTCAAGGGGATGGACCGTCCCCCGGTGTTCATGGAGCGTGCCCGCGGCGCCTATCTCTTCGATGTGGAGGGCAAGCGCTATGTCGACTACGTCGGTTCCTGGGGGCCCATGATCACCGGTCACGCCGACCCCGAGGTGCTGGGCGCGGTGCGTGAGCGGCTCGACAGCGGCCTCTCCTTCGGCACCCCCACGGCCATCGAGACCACCATGGCCGACCTGATCTGCGAGATGATCCCCACCATCGAGATGGTACGCATGGTCAATTCCGGTACCGAGGCCACCATGTCAGCGATTCGCCTGGCACGCGGCTATACCGGCCGCGACAAGATCGTCAAGTTCGAGGGCAACTACCACGGCCACTCCGACTCGCTGCTGGTCAAGGCCGGCTCGGGCGCCCTCACTCACGGTGAGCCCAGTTCCCCCGGGGTGCCGGCCTCCCTGGCCGAGCACACCGTGACCCTCTCCTTCAACGATCCCGATGCCGTGGAGCAGTGCTTCGAGGAGATCGGCAGCGAGGTGGCCTGCATCATCGTCGAGCCGGTGGCCGGCAACATGAACTGCATCCCGCCGCAGCCGGGCTTTCTGGAGACCCTGCGGCGCGTCTGCGACCAGCACGGCAGCGTGCTGATCTTCGACGAGGTGATGACCGGCTTCCGCGTGGCGATGGGGGGCGCCCAGGCCCATTACGGCATCGAGCCGGACCTCACCTGCCTGGGCAAGATCGTCGGCGGTGGCATGCCGGTGGGTGCCTTCGGCGGTCGTAGCGAGATCATGGAGGTGATCTCGCCGCTCGGTCCCGTCTACCAGGCCGGCACCCTCTCCGGCAATCCGCTGGCCATGGCGGCCGGCATCACCCTGCTCGGGAAGCTTCGCCAGCCGGGCTTTCACGATGCCCTGGCGCAGCGGGTCGAGACCCTCTGCCACGGTCTTCAGGAGAGGGCCGATGCCGCGGGTATCGACATGATCACCCAGCGTGCCGGCGGCATGTTCGGGATCTTCTTCACCGGCCAGAGCCGGGTCGACAACTTCGCCCAGGCCACCGCCTGCGATGCCGATGCCTTCCGTCGCTTCTTCTCCCTGATGCTCGACCAGGGGGTCTACCTGGCGCCGTCGGCCTTCGAGGCGGGCTTCATGTCCAGTGCCCATGCCCCGGAGGACATCCAGCTGACCCTGGACGCTGCCGAGAAGGCATTCGCGGCGATGAAGCCGGCCTGAGACTCCACCTCCATAACGGGAGACCCCAGATGAGCCAGACAGATGCCGATCAAGCGGCCTCCTGCGAGGAGGCGCTGCAGCTGGAGGAGCTGGTCGACCGGCTGGTGGCCTTCCATCGCCGCTCGCGCGGCGCGGCTGGGCCCGAAGATGCCGGGCTGGCTGCCTTCCGGGAACGCCTCGACGGGGAAGTGGCGGCCATCGAGCCGCTGCTCGCCGGGGAGGAGGATCGCCAGCGTCTGGCCTGTCTTCGGCAGTGGCTCGAACAGGACCTCGCGCGACTGGCGCCGGTCTTCCTGGCACGCCGGGAGCGCGTGCTGGCGGCCAGCTGGGCCGTCGCGCATCCCGACAGTCGGCTCTGCGACCAGGGTCGGGTGCTGCTGGCCAATGCCATCGGTCGGGACCTCCAGGGGCCCGGGTGGGAGGGCATCGTCGACCCGGGCAGCGACCTGGCCTCGCTGCTGGTGGGACTGGAATCCCATGGCGAGACCGGCCTGGCACGCCAGGCCCTCGATGGCTACCTGCGGCGGTCCGGGGACTATGGGCTGGCTCGCCTGCTCTCGGCCTTCCGTGTCGTCGAGGCCCTGGCCGGTGCGCGCCGCGCCCTGCAGCGCCATCAGGCTGCCGGTGAGGACGGCGAACGCCCTGCCCTGCTGGCCGAGACCATGCGGGAGTGCCGTGGGTACCTGGACCTGGCCGAGGCCTATGCCGAGTTCCGCTTCCCGCCGCTGATCATCGGCATCGGTGTCTCGGGCAGTGGCAAGAGCCGCTTCACCCGGACCCTCGTCGGTCGTCTGGGGGCCGTTCGCCTCTGTTCGGATGTGGAGCGCCGACGGCTTCACGGCATCGATCCACAGGCGGTCGTGAGGGAATCGCCTGTGGACATCTTTGCCCGGGAAGCCACCGAGCGGACCTATCGTCGACTGGCCGAATGTGCCGGCACGCTTCTGGAGGCGGGTTTCCCGACCTGCGTCGATGGCACCTTCCTGAAGCGGGAGCAGCGGGATCTCCTGCGCCAGCAAGCCGAGGCCCGTGGCCTGCCGGTGCTGCTGGTCAGCTTCGAGGCCGATGACGTCACGCTGCACCGGCGCATCGACAAGCGCGCCCGGCGTCACAGCGTCCCGGTGGAGGACAGTCTCGCCATACTGGCGCGCCAGCAGGCCGACTTCGAGGCCTTCGGCGACGAGGAGCGCCTGCACCTGCTGCACCTCGATACCACGGCGGACAATGCCGCCGAGACCCTGGCGGGTCTGATCCAGGATCACGTGCGACTGATCTGAGGACCTCTCAGGTGCCGTTGGGTGGTTGGTGACTGGCCTCGCGCTGGCGGCGACCCACCAGCGGCGGCGGGGCACCGAGGTTCTGGCGGGCCCAGTTCACCGCCTGCAGGCGGTTGTGCACCTTGATCTTGCGGAAGATGTTGTAAAGATGGGACTTGACGGTGTGCTCGCTGACGAACAGCTGGTCGGCGATCTCGATGTTCGAGGCCCCCGTACCCAGCATGGCGATGATCTCCAGTTCCCGGTGGGTCAGGCCGCAGACCGGCCGATAGGAGTTGAGTTGCTGGCGGCGAAAGAACTGGATCATCCGCGTCATCAACGTGCGTGACATCCACAGGTTGCCTTCCAGCAGGATCTTCAGCCCCTTGCAGATCATGTCCAGCGAGTCGCTGCGGTAGAAGACGCCCTGCAGGTTCATGGCCGAGAGGACCTCGACGGCATGCTCCTCGTCCCGCAGGTTGAAGGCGGCCAGCGACATGTCGCCGGCCTCGGCCGCCCTGACATGCCACTGCTGCATGGTGGCCTCGTCGATATGATCCGCATCGAGCAGCACCACGGTCGGCGAGGCATCCTTGCCCTTCCACTCCGTTCCCGGCGCGACGACCGAGACCGGACAGTCGAGCTGATCGTGGAGATAGTTGATGAAGAGTTGTGACTGAGGGTTGTTGGCGGTGACCAGCAACACCAGGCTCTTCCCCTGTTCCATGGTGCGACCCCTTCGCAAGGCGCGGTTAACTTTCATTATGAGGCAATCAGCCATTTGTGGCATAAGCGCCACACTGGCTCTTAGTCTTGGGCATAATGTAATTTTTCGTTACTAACTTTTGGTTATAAATATGTGCTTTTTTGTTTTCGTTTGTTTATAGTTGGGCCGCCACCTAGCGCGATCAATGACTTGGCGCCGGAAGAGGGCTCGGCTACCCCTGCCGTCGATACCGCCTGCCAAGGAAATTCATCCTGGTGCTCGCGGTTTAACGACTTAATTTCTCATAATTAAGAATGAGAAAAGTAGTTGTTGTGGATGACATACTTTCAACTCCTTGGCCCAGCCGTTCCCCCTTGTGGTGTCGGCTCGTAGAATGGGCGACCCCTGACCGTCTGGAGAACCGACCATGACCCCAGCCCTGCTGGTCCTGGCCAGTGGCAATGCCGGCAAGCTGCGCGAGTTTCATCAGCTGCTCGCGCCGCTGGGCTTCGACGTACGGCCCCAGGCCGACTACGGCGTTGCCGACGTCGAGGAGACCGGCCTGACCTTCGTCGAGAACGCCCTCCTCAAGGCCCGGGAAGCCAGTCGCCTGAGCGGTCTGCCTGCCCTGGCTGATGATTCCGGCCTGGAGGTTGATGCCCTGAACGGGGCGCCCGGCATCTACTCCGCGCGCTTTGCGGGTGAGCCGAAGAGCGATGCGCGCAATAACGCCCAGCTGCTGGCGTCCCTGGCCGAGGTGCCGGAGGGGCGTCGCCGGGCCCGCTACTGGTGCGTGCTGGTGCTGCTGCGTCATGCCGACGACCCGGTGCCGCTGATCGTGCAGCGTAGCTGGGAAGGCGAGATCCTGCAGGCTCCCCGTGGAGAGGGGGGCTTCGGCTATGACCCGCTCTTCTGGCTCCCGGACCAGGGAGCGAGTGCCGCCGAGCTCACCGCCGAGCAGAAGAACCGGCTTAGCCACCGCGGGCGGGCCCTGCAGGCGCTGGTGGCGGCGATGGATGCCGGACGAGATCGTCCATGAGCGCCCTTAACGAGTCTGCGCGTGCAGTGCCGCCGCTCTCGCTCTATGTCCATGTCCCCTGGTGCGTGCGCAAGTGCCCCTACTGCGATTTCAACTCCCACGGGGTAGGGCGGAGCGCCGAACTTCCCGAGGCGAGCTACCTCGAGGCGCTGATCGCGGATCTCGAGGCCGACCTGCCGCTGGCCGCGGAGCGTGAGCTGGTGAGCATCTTCATCGGCGGTGGTACTCCGAGCCTGATGTCGTCCGGTTTCTACGAGAGACTGCTGCAGGCCGTGGCGAGCCGGCTTCCGCTGGCAGCAGACATCGAGATTACCCTGGAAGCGAACCCCGGTACCCTGGAGCGGGGACGTTTCGCCGGCTACCGGGCGGCGGGGATCAACCGCCTGTCGCTGGGCGTGCAGAGCTTCCAGGATGCGCAACTGGCGGCCCTGGGACGTATCCATGGCGGTGACGATGCCGTGGCGGCTGTCGAGGAGGCGCGTCAAGCGGGGTTTGACAACCTCAACCTCGACCTGATGCACGGCCTTCCCCAACAGACGCCGGCATTGGCGCTGGCCGATCTCGACCAGGCCCTTTCGCTCTCCCCGGAGCACCTGTCCTGGTACCAGCTGACCTTGGAGCCCAATACCGAATTCCACGCCTTTCCGCCTGAGCTGCCCGTGGAGGAGGTCCTGTGGGACATCCAGGACCTGGGACACGAGCGCCTGGAGGCCGCCGGCCTGGAGCGCTACGAGATTTCCGCCTATGCCCGTTCTGGTCGGGGCTCGCGACACAACCTCAACTACTGGCGCTTCGGCGACTATCTGGGGATCGGGGCCGGTGCCCATGGCAAGCTCAGCGTCCCGGGAGCCGAAGGCCTGCAGATCCAGCGCCGCTGGAAATCGCGACTGCCCGATGCCTACCTGCGCCGGCTCGATGACCCGAGGGGATTCGTTGCCGGTCGATTCGACATCGATGAGCGGGAGCTGCCGCTGGAATTCGCCATGAATGCCCTGCGCCTGGTGGAGGGGGTACCCCTGTCGATCTGGAAGGCCCATACGGGTCGCGGGACGCGGGCGTTGCTCTCCAGGCTGGTCGCGGCCCGTGAAAAAGGACTTCTTGTGGAAGATGCCGACTGGCTTAGGGCATCACCTCAAGGTCTACTATTCTTGAACGAGCTGCTGGCTCTGATCGATGATGAGCGGGCCAGTGAAGGATGATATTCCTCAACCCAAGGAGAAGAGGACACCATGAGCAGATCGATCCGACTGATTGCACCCCTGGCCGCCGCCGCGCTGCTGGTAGGCTGTACCACCACCGACCCCTATAGCGGGGAGACCCAGCGTAGCCAGACCGGGACGGGGGCGGCCATCGGCGCCGCCGTTGGCGCTGCTGCCGGTGCCCTCAGTGGTGACGGAAGCACCAGCCGGCGCGATCGCGCCCTGATCGGCGCCGCCGTGGGGGCCGCCGCCGGCGGTGGCATCGGCGCCTACATGGATCGTCAGGAGGAGCAACTGCGTCAGAGCACCCAAGGCACCGGCATCGGCGTTGATCGCCGCGGTGACGATATCGTGCTCAACATGCCGAGCGAGGTAACCTTCGATTTCGACTCCAGTGATCTGACGTCCGGTGCGCGCAATGCCCTCAATGACGTGGCCTCGGTGCTGCAGCAGTATCCCGACACCCGGGTCAATATCGCCGGCCATACCGACAGCACCGGTGATGCCGGTTACAACCAGCGGCTCTCCGAGCGTCGTGCCGATTCGGTGGGCAACTATCTGGCCCAGTCCGGCGTGTCGCGCAACCGCTTGAACATGCGCGGCTATGGTGAGAACCAGCCGGTGGCGAGCAACGACACCGAGCAGGGCCGGGCTCAGAACCGGCGGGTGGAGGTTACCCTGTCACCCATCGAGGACCGCTTCCAGGAGCAGTAAGCAAGCTTCCTTAAGCCCTTACCCCGGGCCCGTCACTGCAAGGCAGTGACGGGCCCTTTTGTCTTGCCGACTCACGGATCTCCTTCCATGCTTTCCTATCAGCATGCCTATCATGCAGGCAATTTCGCCGACGTTCACAAGCATCTGACGCTTTTTGCGGTCATCGATCATTTGTTACGTAAGGAATCACCTGTTACGTACATGGATACCCATGCCGGTCGCGGCCTCTACCCGCTGGCGGCGGAGGAGACCGCGAGGCTCGGGGAGTACCGTAAGGGCTTTGCTCGGCTATGGCAGGCGAGAACGCACGTGGCTGACGACCCGCTGCTCGGCGACTGGCTCGCGGCGGTCGGGCGGGTCCAGGCACGGGACGGCACTCTCGACCACTATCCTGGCTCGCCATGGTGGCTGTCGGACCGGTTGCGTGCCAGTGACCGGCTGATGCTCTTCGAGCTGCACCCCGGAGAGCATGGCCACCTGACCCGTCAGGCACTGCCTGACAATGTTCAGCGCATCCATGGTGACGGTCTCGAGGGGCTGGTGAAGTGCCTGCCGGTGGCCACCCCGCGGCTCTGTGTGCTGGTCGACCCCAGCTACGAGCGCAAGGCGGAGTATGGCGAGGTGGTTGATGCGGTGCTCAAGGCCATGCGCAGGGCACGCCATGCCGTCGTGCTGGTCTGGTACCCCCTGCTGCCGGCCGGCCGCCATCGGGAGCTGCTGGAGGGCCTGCGCGAGGGCGGCCTGCGCAAGATCTGGCGTAGTGAGCTGAGGCTGCGCGAGCCCCAGGAGGGCGAGCGTGGCATGGTCGGCAGCGGCATGTTGGTGATCAATCCGCCCTGGGGGCTCGATACGCGGCTGGAAGCGGCCATGCGGCAGGTCACGCCGCTGCTGGGCGCGACCTGCCGCCATCATGGCGACTGGTGGGTCGGGGAGTAGGGTGACGGCCCTGCGGGAAGGGGCTACTTGCCGATACAGAAACTGCCGAAGATCTCGCCCAGCGGGGTGGTAACGACCGCGCTGTCAGCGCGGCCCTGCGGGAAGGGGCTACTTGCCGATACAGAAGCTACCGAAGATCTCACCCAGCGGGGTGGTATCGACCGCGCTGTCAGCGCGGCCCTGCGGGAAGGGGCTACTTGCCGATGCAGAAACTGCCGAAGATCTCACCCAGCGGGGGTGGTATCGACCGCGCTGTCGGCGCGGCCCTGCGGGAAGGGGCTACTTGCCGATACAGAAGCTACCGAAGATCTCACCCAGCAGGTCGTCCGCGCTGAACTCCCCGGTGATCTCGCCCAGCGCCTGCTGGGCGTCGCGCAGGTCTTCGGCAAGCAGCTCACCGGCCCCATAGCCGGCGAGCTGCGCCTCGCCGTTGGCGAGGGCCTGTCGGGCCCGGTCCAGGGCCTCCAGATGCCGGCGTCGGGCCGAGAAACGCCCTTCTGTGGTGGCGGCATAGCCCATCACCGCCTTGAGGTGCTCCCTGAGGCCATCCACCCCTGCGCCGCTCCTGGCCGAAAGCCGGATCACCGGGGTGGCGGCGTCAGCATCGATGCCGGGGGCTTCGTGGCTGGCGTCAATCTTGTTGCGCACGAGCGTCAGCCGCGAGGGGTCCCGAAGGCGTGCGACGAATTCGGGCCAGATGGCCATGGGGTCGATGGCCTCGGTGGTAGCCGCATCCACCATCAGCAGCACGCGATCGGCCTTCTCGATCTCCTCCCAGGCCCGGGCCACCCCGATCTTCTCCACCGCGTCCGGGGTATCGCGCAGCCCGGCCGTGTCGATGACGTGCAGGGGCATGCCATCCAGGTGGATATGCTCGCGGAGGACGTCCCGGGTGGTGCCCTCGATGTCGGTGACGATGGCGGTGTCCTGCTCGGTCAGCGCATTGAGCAGACTCGACTTGCCGGCATTGGGGCGCCCGGCGATCACCACGCTCATGCCTTCCCGCATCAGGGCCCCCTGACCCGCGGCGGCCCGCACCTCGGCCAGTTCCGACTGGACCGCCGCCAGCCGGATGGCGACATGCCCGTCGGCGAGAAAGTCGATCTCCTCCTCCGGGAAGTCGATGGCCGCCTCGACGTACATGCGCAGCTCGATCAGCCGCTGGACCAGCGACGCCACGCGACGCGAGAACTCGCCCTGCAGGGAGCGCAGGGCGTTCTCGGCCGCCCCCCGGGAACTGGCCTCGATCAGGTCGGCAATGGCCTCGGCCTGGGCCAGGTCCAGCTTGTCGTTGAGGAAGGCGCGCTCCGAGAACTCCCCCGGGCGGGCGAGCCGTGCCCCCAGCTGCACGCAGCGCTCGAGCAGCAGGTCCATGATCATCGTGCCACCATGCCCCTGCAGTTCCAGGACATCTTCGCCGGTGAAGGAGTGGGGCCCCGGGAAGAACAGCGCGATGCCCTCGTCGATTACCGCGGATTCGCCGTGGAAGGGGCCGTAGTGGGCGTATCGCGGGGCCGGGCAGTGGCCCACCATGGCCTCGGCGATCGTCGTGCAGGCGGGCCCGGAGACGCGGATGATGCCCACGCCGCCGCGTCCCGGAGGGGTGGCCAGGGCGGTGATGGTGTCCTGATCATGGAGACTGGCGGTCATCGGCGGCACCTCTGCTGGAAGGGAAACATTGTCCGGGTCGGGCCCCGCAAACGCCAGACCCCCGCCGGGGCGGGGGTCTGGGTGTCGGGGAGAAGCACCGCGTTACTTGGTCTTCATGCCCTTGCCGATACTCGGGTCGGCCTCGATCTTGCGGGTAATCGCATACTGCTGAACGATGGAGATGCAGTTGTTGACCACCCAGTAGATGACCAGGCCGGCCGGGAACCACAGGAAGAAGAAGGTGAAGACGATCGGCAGCATCTTCATGATCTTCGCCTGCATGGGGTCCGGAGGCGTCGGGTTGAGCATCTGCTGGACGAACATCGAGGCGCCCATCAGGATCGGCAGGATGAAGTACGGATCCTTCACCGACAGGTCCTGGATCCAGAACATGAAGGGTGCGTGGCGCAGCTCCACGGATTCCAGCAGCATCCAGTAGAGGGCGATGAATACCGGCATCTGCACCAGGATCGGCAGGCAGCCGCCCAGGGGATTGATCTTCTCCTTCTGGTAGAACTTCATCATCTCCTGGGACATCTTCTGGCGGTCGTCGCCGAACTGCTCCTTGAGGCGCTGCATCTCCGGGCCCAGCTTGCGCATGCGGGCCATGGACTTGTAGGCCTTGGCGGAGAGCGGCCACAGGGCCAGCTTCACCAGCAGGGTCAGCAGGACGATGGACCAGCCCCAGTTGCCGATCAGGTCGTGGATCTGGTCCAGCAACCAGAACAGCGGGTTGGCGATGAACCACAGCCAGCCGAAGTCCACCGTCAGCTCCAGGTGGGGGGCCACGGCCTCCAGTCGCTCCTGCACCTTGGGCCCCATGTAGAGGGTTGCCCCCAGCGCTGCCTCGCTGTTGGCGGCCACACTGCTGGTGGGGCCGGCGAAGGCGGCCACGTTGCGGCCGCGGGAGTCGGTGGTGGCGTAGAAGAGGTTCTGCTGGTTCTGGGCAGGGGCCCAGGCCGAGGTGAAGTAGTGCTGGATGATGGCGACCCAGCCCCCCTCGACGTCGCGGTTGTTGAAAGCGCCTTCCTGGATCTCCTCGAAGTCGACCTTCAGGTAGCGATCCTCCGGGGTCGAGTAGGCGGCGCCGAGGAAGGACTGCATGCCCAGGGCCGGACCGCTGGAGGGGTCGCTGCTGTTGTCGCGGGCCAGCTGGCCGATGAAGCGGGCCGTGACCGGCTCCTCGGTGTTGTTGGCCAGGAAGTAGTCCACGTCCACCGCGTAGCTGTCACGCTCGAAGGTGAAGCGCTTGATCACCTCCACGCCATTCACCTCGGCAGCCAGGTCGACCTCGAGTCGCTCGTCGTTCCCGCCCAGCCGGTATTCGGTCGACTCGGGGGTGAAGGTGATGCGTCCCTCGTGGCCCTCGAGCTGAAGCCCTGAGCGTGCCACATAGCTGCGACCCTCGCTGTCGGAGAGCAGCACATAGGGTCGGTCGGAGTCGAGGCTGAAGCGGTGCTGGGGCAGCGCCGCATAGACGATGTCCCCGCCCTGGGGGTCGATGCGGACATCGAGCACGTCGGTGACGACGGCCACCAGGTCACGGCTGCCCGAGGTAGAGGCGGCCTCGCCGGGGATCTCGCCGGTCATGTCGTCCGCCGGGCCGGCGGTCGCGGGGACCGAGAGGTCATCGCTGCCCGATGACGCCTGGTCCTGGCGAGCCCCTTCCTGGGCACTGCTTGTGATGGCGGGAGCTTGCGGCTCAGGGGTCACCTGTCCGTAGTCCTGATTCCACTGGACGATCAGCAGGTAGGCGAGTACCGCCAGGGGAATCACGAGGAGAAGTCGTTTTACGTCCATGAGGGGTCTGCCCGATGGGTAGTGAACATTCCGATGGTGCAACGCAGGTCGCCCACCCGAGATACACGAAAGCCTGCCGGAGGCAGGCTGGACAACGCGTGCAGGCTGGCTGCATCCGAGGCGTCAGCATGGAGGGGCGCAACGAGGATGGCAGTGGTCATGCCCATGCCGGCGCCGGGACGGACCGGCACGCAGGGGTGCCGGTCATCGTTCGCGGCCCGCGTCACCGCTTTCCGGGCTGAGCAAGTCCGTCCCGTAGGACGACCTGCGCGCCTCTCGCTCCAGGCGACGCCACATCCCGTGGAGCTGACGATGCACGGTGGCATTGTCCAGTTCATGGACTCCTCGTCTTGCCAGCACCACGATATCCACCGAGGGCAGGCGATACTGCTGAAGCCGGATGGATTCACGCACGATGCGCTTGAGGCGGTTTCGGTCGACGGCTCTGCGGACGTTCTTCTTGCTGAAGATCAGGCCGAGACGCGGATGACCTCGCTCATTGGGCGAGGCGAGGGCCATCAGCCCCTTGCCGTGGACCTTGAATGCAGCCGTTTCGAAGACACGTCGATAATCCCCGGCGGTCAGCAGTCGCAACTGCCGGGGATAGCCCTGACTGGACACGCGAGGGCCGCGGTCAGGCGCTCAGGCGCTTGCGGCCCTTGGCACGGCGACGGGCCAGAACGGCACGACCATTCTTGGTGGCCATGCGCGCGCGGAAGCCATGCACGCGCTTGCGCTTGAGGACGCTGGGTTGAAAAGTACGTTTCATAACTGGTTATTCCCACGTGGTTTTCGGAACGAATCGATCATTCGGAGACATCCGGATGCCGCTGGCGGACCCGGGGGTATTCGGTTCAAGACCGGAAATTGTAGTGATTTCAGCCTCGCGGTGCAATTCTTCCGTGCGTCCCGATGCTGCCGGCGGGGCCTGGCACCCTTCTTCCTCCTCGATGAGGCACCAGGCCATCACCGTCAGTGATCCGTGCCTGTTATCACTATTGGGGATATGTATTGTGAGCAAGCCATTATAAATCTTTAATATCAATGTGTTGTTGTCACGGTTTTGCTGTGGACAAGGTGGGGATGCTGCGGGGATGACTTGCCCCGGCAGTCGACGGAGCGGGCGGCATCCGCGGGCCTCTGGTTCTGCCCCGCATGGCCTCCCTGCGGCTCACGGAGGGGTTTTCCACAGACCGTGTCACGGCATCGGGCATGTGGATAACCCGTCGCCTGAACGATACAATAGGCGGTCGTTTTCAATGCAATGGTGAGGTCGCGTGTCACTGGCTCTCTGGCAACAATGTCTGGATACCCTGCAGGATGAACTGAATTCCCAGCAGTTCAATACCTGGATCCGCCCGCTGCAGGCGGAGGAAGGGGAATCCAACCAGTTGCGCCTTCTGGCGCCGAATCGCTTCGTGCGTGACTGGGTCAGCGACAAGTATGCCAAGCGGATCAGTGAACTGATGCGTGAGCTCTCGCCCGCCAAGCCGCCGAAGTTGGTACTGACCGTCGGCAGTCGTCGCGCGACGCCGTCCCCTCAGCCCCGTGAGCTGGGCCATCCCGTCTCGGCGGCGCGTGCCCCTGCCGCGCCGGCGGTCCAGGTGCCGCCGCGGGGGGATGTGGGGGACGAGCGCGAGATCGATCAGTTGCGCGAGGAAGGTGCAGGCCAGCGGCGTGGCGGCGAGCGTCAGGTGCAGGTGGAGGGGAGCCTCAAGCACAGCAGTGGTCTTAACCCCAACTTCACCTTCGAGACCTTCGTCGAGGGCAAGTCAAACCAGCTTGCCAGGGCCGCCTCTCGCCAGGTGTCCGAGAATCCCGGCGGCGCCTACAATCCGCTTTTCCTCTATGGCGGGGTCGGCCTCGGCAAGACCCACCTGATGCATGCCGTGGGCAATGCCCTGGCAACGCGACGCGAGAATGCCCGGGTGGTCTACCTGCATTCCGAGCGCTTCGTGGCCGACATGGTCAAGGCGCTGCAGCTCAATGCCATCAACGACTTCAAGCGCTTCTATCGCAGCGTCGATGCCCTGCTGATCGACGATATCCAGTTCTTCGCCGGCAAGGAGCGCTCCCAGGAGGAGTTCTTCCATACCTTCAATGCGCTGCTCGAGGGCGGCCAGCAGATGATCCTGACCTCTGATCGATACCCCAAGGAAATCAGTGGGGTAGAGGAGCGCCTGAAGTCGCGTTTCGGCTGGGGCCTGACGGTGGCCATCGAACCGCCGGAGCTGGAGACCCGTGTGGCGATCCTGATGAAGAAGGCCGATCAGGCCAAGGTCGACCTGCCCCACGACGCCGCCTTCTTCATCGCCCAGAAGATCCGCTCCAACGTGCGCGAGCTGGAGGGTGCCCTGAAAAAGGTGATCGCCGACTCCCACTTCATGGGCAAGACGATCACTCAGGACTTCATCCGCGAATCCCTCAAGGACCTGCTGGCGCTTCAGGACAAGCAGGTCGGTGTGGACAACATCCAGCGCACCGTGGCCGAGTACTACAAGATCAAGCTTGCCGACCTGCTCTCCAAGCGTCGTTCCCGCTCGGTGGCCCGGCCCCGGCAGGTTGCCATGGCCCTGGCCAAGGAGCTGACCAATCATAGCCTGCCGGAGATCGGAGATGCCTTCGGTGGCCGAGATCACACCACCGTGCTGCATGCCTGCCGCAAGGTGAAGGCGTTGCAGGAGGAGAGCGCGGACATCCGCGAGGACTACAAGAATCTGCTGCGGCTGTTGACCAGCTGAACGGAACACCAGCGGTCGGGTCGCCGGCCTCAACCCCTCCAGGACAAGTAGTGGAGCCGACATGAAATTTTCCATCTCCCGAGAAGCGCTGCTGCGCCCGCTGACGCTGGTTGCCGGCGTCGTGGAGCGACGCCAGACACTGCCGGTACTCTCCAACGTGCTGATTCAGGTCGACCAGGACCAGGTGTCCCTCACCGGTACCGATCTCGAGGTCGAGCTGATCGGCCGCACGGCCGCCAGCCTGGTGGAAGAGCCCGGCTCGGCTACCGTGCCGGCCCGCAAGCTCATGGACATCTGCAAGTCACTGCCGGACCAGTCCGAGATACAGCTTTCCCTCGAGGAGGGAAGGGCGGTGCTGCGCAGTGGTCGCTCGCGCTTCACCCTCTCGACCCTGCCGGTGGCCGAGTTTCCCAACATCGAGGATGACCCGGGTAACGTGGAGCTCAGCCTGCCGCGGGGTACCCTGAAGCACCTGATCGATGCGACCTCCTTCGCGATGGCCCAGCAGGACGTCCGCTATTACCTCAACGGCATGCTGCTCGAGCTGGGCAACAACCTGGTGCGCACCGTGGCTACCGATGGCCATCGTCTGGCCGTCTGCTCGCGTCCGGCCGAGATCCAGGTGGAGCCTTCCCAGAAGCTGATCGTGCCGCGCAAGGGGGTCCTGGAACTGGTGCGCCTGCTCGATGACGGCGAGGAACCGGTCAGTCTGACCCTTGGCGCCAGTCATGTACGGGCCCATACCGGTGACTTCACCTTCACGTCCAAGCTGGTCGACGGCAAGTTCCCCGACTACGAGCGGGTCGTGCCACGCGGGGGTGACAAGGTCTTCATCGCCGACCGTGCCGAGCTGCGCCAGGTGCTGTCACGCACGGCCATCCTTTCCAACGAGAAGTACCGTGGCGTGCGGCTGAATCTCGAGGAGGGCAACCTGCGGGTGATGGCCAACAACCCCGAGCAGGAAGAGGCCGAGGAGAACGTCGCCATCGAGTACAGCGGTCCGGCCATGGAGATCGGCTTCAACGTCGGCTATCTCGTCGACGTGCTCAGCGTGCTGGACGAGGACCGGGTGCAGATGACCCTGGCCGACCCCAACAGCAGTGCGCTGATGGAAGAGCCCGGCGGCGGCGACGCCATGTACGTCGTCATGCCGATGCGCCTCTGAGGCGCCGGCAGATGGCGCCCGTGCCGGGTGCCACCGCCGCGGTCGACCCTGCCTGATGCCACTCGAACGCCTTGCCTTCCACGGCCTGCGCAACCTGCAGGCCGTGGACCTGAGCCCGGGTCCCCGTATCAACCTCTTCACCGGGGCCAACGGCAGCGGCAAGACCAGCCTGCTGGAGGGGATTCATGTCCTCGGCATGGGGCGCTCCTTCCGCGCCCGTCAGCTGCGTCATGCCATCGCTCACGATGCCGACGCCGTGACGTTGCACGGCCGCCTGTCCGGCGATCCGGCGATGACCATCGGCATACGCCGTCTCCGCGAGGGCGGCGAGCTGGAGATGCGCCTGGCGGGTGAGCGTCTGGAACGCGTCTCGCGTCTGGTGGAGACCCTGCCGCTGCAGCTGATCAACCCTGACGCCTTTCGTCTCCTGGAGGGGCCGCCGGTCGGGCGGCGCGAGTTTCTCGACTGGGGCGTGTTTCACGTGAAACATAGCTTTCTCGATGTCTGGCGGCGCTTTCGCCGCGCGCTGAAACATCGGAATGCCCTTCTCAGGCATGGTAGAATGACAGATGCTTCCCTGGATGCCTGGGAACAGGAACTGGTGCACTGGGGCGACCGGCTGGACAACATGCGTCGCGAATGGATCGAGAGGTTCCTGCCGGTGTTCGAGGACACGCTGGCCGAGCTGATCACGCTGCCCGGGCTGACGCTGCGCTATGCGCGCGGCTGGGACCGCAAGCGTGAGCTGGCGGACATTCTTCGCCACGCCCGAGACACCGACCGACAGATGGGCTTTACCCAGCAGGGTCCGCAGCGGGCAGAGCTGGGTATCCGCCTCGGCAAGCGCCCGGCGGTCGAAGTGCTCTCCCGCGGACAGCAGAAGCTGGTGGTGAGTGCCCTGAAACTGGCCCAGGGGCGCCTGCTCGAGCAGGCCACCGGCCGCACCTGCATCTACCTGATCGACGACCTCCCTGCCGAGCTGGACAGCGAGCATCGCCGGGTGTTCTGCGGCTGGCTGGAGCGCATGCGCTGCCAGGTGTTCATCACCAGCGTCGATCCCGATGCCCTGATGGGCCTCTGGCAGCCGGATACCCAGGTGGCGATGTTCCACGTGAAACATTCCGAATCGGGGCAGGGACAGCTGCTGCCAATGGACAGACAGACTTCATGACGGAGTAGTCAATGAGCGAACAGGCTTACGACTCAACGAGCATCAAGGTCCTCAAGGGGCTGGATGCCGTACGCAAGCGGCCGGGCATGTACATCGGCGATACCGACGACGGCACCGGCCTGCACCACATGGTGTTCGAACTGGTGGACAACTCCATCGATGAAGCCCTGGCCGGGCACTGCAGCGAGATCCGGGTCATCATCCACCCCGACGAGTCGGTGACCGTGACCGACAACGGCCGTGGCGTGCCGACCGATCTCCACGAGGGGGAGGGCGTCTCGGCGGCCGAGGTGATCATGACGGTGCTGCATGCCGGCGGCAAGTTTGATGACAACTCCTACAAGGTGTCCGGTGGCCTGCACGGCGTGGGGGTCTCCGTCGTCAATGCGCTGTCCGAGGAGCTGAAGCTGACCATCTGGCGTGCGGGCCAGGTGCACGAACAGGTCTATCATCATGGTGTACCCGACGCACCGCTGGCGGTGGTGGGCAAGACGGAGAAGAGCGGGACCCGCGTGCACTTCCGTCCCTCGACCGAGACCTTCCACAACATCGAGTTCCACTACGACATCCTGGCCAAGCGTCTCAGGGAGCTCTCCTTCCTCAATTCCGGCGTGGCCATCCGGCTGATGGATGAGCGGAGCGGAAAGGAGGAGCTGTTCCACTACGAGGGTGGCCTCAAGGCCTTCGTCAACCACCTGAACACCAACAAGACGGTGCTCAATCCGGTATTCCACTTCAATGCCGAACGCGAGGATGGCGTCGGTGTGGAGGTGGCGATGCAGTGGAACGATACCTTCTCCGAGAACATCTTCTGCTACACCAACAACATCCCGCAGCGGGATGGCGGTACGCACCTGGCCGGCTTCCGCGCGGCCCTCACCCGCTCGCTGAATCACTATATCGAGGCAGAGGGGCTGCTCAAGAAGGCCAAGGTCAACACCTCCGGTGATGATGCCCGCGAGGGACTGACCGCGATCATCTCCGTGAAGGTGCCGGATCCCAAGTTCTCCGCCCAGACCAAGGACAAGCTGGTCTCCTCCGAGGTCAAGACCGCGGTAGAGCAGGAGATGGGCCGGTTGTTCTCGGAGTACCTGGTCGAGAAGCCCAACGAGGCCAAGGCCATCGTCAACAAGATGCTGGATGCGGCCCGGGCCCGTGAGGCGGCGCGCAAGGCGCGTGACATGACTCGCCGCAAGGGAGCCCTGGATATCGCGGGCCTGCCCGGCAAGCTGGCCGACTGTCAGGAGAAGGACCCCAGCCTCTCCGAGCTCTTCCTCGTCGAGGGTGACTCGGCCGGTGGCAGTGCCAAGCAGGGACGTGATCGACGCACCCAGGCGATCCTGCCGCTCAAGGGCAAGATCCTCAACGTCGAGAAGGCGCGCTTCGACAAGATGCTCTCCTCGGCCGAGGTCGGCACCCTGATCACTGCCCTGGGCTGCGGTATCGGCCGGGAGGAGTTCGATCCCGACAAGCTACGCTATCACTCCATCATCATCATGACCGATGCCGACGTGGACGGTTCGCACATCCGAACCCTGCTGTTGACCTTCTTCTTCCGCCAGATGTCGCAGCTCATCGAGCGTGGTCATGTCTTCATCGCCCAGCCGCCGCTCTACAAGATCAAGCGCGGCAAGCAGGAGCTCTATCTCAAGGACGAGCAGGCGATGATCGATTACCTGACGACGACGGCGCTCGATGGCGCCCGCCTGCATGTCAACGCGGATGCGCCTGGCATCGGCGGCGCCCAGCTGGAAGCCCTCGTCAACCAGTATCGCGACGTGATGAAACGCATCGATCGCCTGTCGCGCGTCTACCCCAATGTGGTGCTGCGCAAGATCGTCCATGCGGCGCATCTCGACGGTGAGCAGAGCCTGCGAGATCGCGTCACCATGCAGAACTGGATCGAGTTCCTGCAGGCCGAGATGGATGCGCTGGTCTCCTACGAGGGTGGACCGCGCTATACCTTCCGCCTCGAGGAGGAGGGCGAACGTGGCGTCTTCCTTCCGGCGGTGTCGCTGACGGCGCATGGCGTCACCACCGACTATGTCTGGGGCATCGAGTTCTTCACCAGTGCCGACTATCGCGCCATGGCAAGCCTCGGCGAGACGCTGGACGGCCTGATGGAGGAGGGCAGCCATGTGGCCCGCGGCGAGCGACAGAAGCCCGTCGCGACCTTCTATGATGCCCTGGAGTGGCTGATGGCCGAGGCCCAGCGTGGCCTCTCCATTCAGCGCTACAAGGGGCTGGGTGAGATGAACCCGGACCAGCTCTGGGAGACGACCATGAACCCTGATACCCGTCGCATGCTGCGGGTATCCATCGAGGACGCGGTCGCCGCCGACATGATGTTCAACACCCTGATGGGTGACGAGGTCGAGCCAAGGCGCGACTTCATCGAACGCTACGCCCTGGTGGCCAACCTGGATATCTGATGGCCGAGACGGCATGTTCCACGTGAAACATCGCACTGCCTGAAGTGACAGCAGAATGACAAGGCCGGCCATCGAGGCCGGCCTTGTCGCGTTCAGCGCTCTCTATCGGAATGGACTGGCTTGCGCGTCGTTGGCGCCTCCCTCCCGGGCCAGCAGCCACTCCACGAAGGCGGCCAGGTCATCGAAGATCATTGCGCCTTCGAGGCCTTCTCCCTTTTCCTCCGTCCGGCGTCCCTTGCCGGTTCGCACCAGTACCGGCCGGCACCCCATCGGCTCACCGGCCTGAAGGTCGCGGAGGCTGTCACCGACCATCCAGCTGCCTTCAAGGCTGTCCAGCGCCAAAGCCTCCCGAATCTCTTCAAGCAGCCCGGGCGATGGCTTGCGACATGCACAGCCATCACCCGGGCCGTGGGGACAGTGGGCGATATGGGCAATCTCCCCGCCGGCCTCTTGCACCAGTTCGCGGAGTCGAACGTGTATGGCCTCCAGCATCTCCACGCCGTAGTAGCCGCGGGCTATGCCGGACTGGTTGGTGGCAACGGCCACCGTCCAGCCGTCACGGGTGAGCCTGGCGATGGCCTCGATGGCGGTGGGGAAGGGGATCCATTCTTCCAGAGACTTCACGTACTCGTCGGAGTCCTGGTTGATGACACCATCGCGGTCGAGGATCACGAGCCGTTCGGCTGCGGGCATGGTGGCAATCTCCTGAGGTGGGTAGTCTTTGAGCGGAAGTGTTTCACGTGGAACATCTGATGCCAAGCCGCCAAGCCGCCAAGCCGCCAAGCCGCCAAGCCGCCAAGCCGCCAAGCCGCCAAGCCGCCAAGATCGAGCTCTCGTCCATCTGCTCCTGCTGGTCTCGTTGGGGTGTTTCACGTGGAACAGCAAATATCAGGCATGAAAAAGGCCGGCGATTGCTCGCCGGCCTCGCTGTCACCTCAAACTCGCGTTACTGCTGGAGCAGGGCGATATCCGCCACCTCCAGGAAGAGGGCCTGAAGGCCGGCGAGCAGGGCCAGGCGGTTGCGGCGCACGGCCGGATCCTCGGCCATGACCATGACCTGGTCGAAGAAGGTGTCAACCGGTGCGCGCAGGCCGGCCAGGACGTCCAGTGCCTCGCTGTAGCGAGCCTCGGCGAAGAGCGGCATTACCGCCCGGCGGCTCGATGCCAGGGCCTCGTAGAGCGCCTTCTCGGCGGCTTCCTGGAGGAGACCGGCTTCTACCTCGGTGGTGCCATCGTGCTGTTGCTTGCTGAGGATGTTGGAGACGCGCTTGTTGGCGGCGGCCAGGGCCGCGGCTTCCTCGCGGCGAGAGAAGCCCTGGACGGCGCGCAGGCGGCGCGCGAAGTCGAGGGGCTGGGTCACCGGGCGGGCCCGCACGGCGAGGTAGACCTCGGTATCGATGCCCTCGTCGCGTGCCCAGGCGCGGAAGCGGTCGAGCATGTAGGTGAGCACCTCATCCACCAGCCCTTCGGCGTAAGGTAGCTCCTGGTGCTGCGCCGCGGCCAGTTCCAGCAACTCCCTCAGGTCGAGGGCAAGCTTGCCCTTGACCAGGATGTTGATCACGCCGATGGCGGCGCGGCGCAGGGCGAAGGGATCCTTGGTGCCGCTGGGGCGCTGGCCGATACCGAAGATGCCGGTCAGGGTGTCGAGGCGATCGGCCAGTGCCAGTGCCAGGCCGGTGCGGGTCTGGGGGATCGCATCGCTGGCGAAGCGGGGCAGGTACTGCTCCTCGAGGGCCTGGGCCACCTCGGCAGCCTCGCCGTCGTTCACGGCATAGTAGCGGCCCATGATGCCCTGGAGTTCCGGGAACTCGAGGACCATCTCGGTGACCAGGTCGCACTTGCCGAGCTCCGCGGCGCGACGTGCCTGGGCCACGTCACCGTCTATGCGGCCGGCGATGAAGGCCGCCACGGCGGCGCTGCGATGGGCCTTGTCGGCCAGGCTGCCGAGCTTCTTCTGGAACACCACGCCGGCCAGTTCTGGGGCCCGGTCGGCCAGCGTTCGCCGGCGGTCGGTGTCGTAGAAGAAGGCGGCATCGGCCAGGCGGGGGCGGATCACCTTCTCGTTGCCTTGGATCACCTGCTCCGGTTCGTGGCTGTCGATGTTGGCGATAGTGATGAACAGCGGCTTGAGGTGGCCCTCCTGGTCGAGTAGGTGGAAGTACTTCTGGTTGGCCTTCATGGACGAGATCAGGCACTCGGCGGGCACCTCGAGGAAGCGCGCATCGAAGCTGCCGGTCAGGGCCACGGGCCACTCCACCAGGCCGCTCACCTCGACGAGCAGTTCCTCGTCGATCACCGCCGTGGCGTCCTGGACCTCGGCCTCGGCCAGCACCTGCTCGCGGATGCGCTCGCGTCGCTTGTCGCGGTCGGCCAGCACCCAGGCCTGTTCCAGGGCGCCGAGGTAGTCGTCGGCGTGGGCCAGCTCGATGGGTGCCGGCGCATGGAAACGGTGGCCGCGGGTGGCGCGTCCTGCCTGCAGGCCCAGGGCGCTTGCCTCGACGACCTCGTTGCCATAGAGCATGACAAGCCAGTGGACGGGACGGGAGAACTCCACCCGCGAGGCGCCCCAGCGCATGTTCTTGGGCACCGGCAGGGCGCCGATGGCCTGTTCGACGATGGCGGGGAGCAGGGCCGTGGTGGCCTCGCCCTGCTGCTGCTCGCGATACCCCAGCCAGGTGCCCTTGTCGGTCTCCAGGTGGATCAGGTCATCCACGCCGACGCCGCAGGAGCGCGCGAAGCCCTCGGCGGCGCGTGTCGGTTGGCCTTCCTTGAAGGCGGCGGCCAGGGCGGGACCACGACGCTCGACCTCGCGGTCGGGCTGCTTGTCGGCCAGCTCGCGCACTTGGACGGCCAGGCGTCGCGGGCCGCCATGGGCGAGGACCTCGCCGAAGTCGATGTCGGCCTCGACGAGACCCCGGCGGAGGCCCTCGGCAAGGGCGTCGGAGAGGTCATCGATGGCGCCCGGTGGCAGCTCCTCGACGCCCAGTTCGACCAGTAGGGTATTGGCAGCCATCAAGCGTCTCCCTGTTCGGCAAGCAGTTCGCGGCGCAGGGCTTCGGGGGCCAGCGGGAAGCCG
Source organism: Halomonas rhizosphaerae (assembly GCF_030010555.1). Taxonomy (GTDB): domain Bacteria; phylum Pseudomonadota; class Gammaproteobacteria; order Pseudomonadales; family Halomonadaceae; genus Halomonas; species Halomonas rhizosphaerae. The sequence continues at coordinate 52,317 of NZ_JASCQP010000007.1, read as the reverse complement.
GCGGCCTTGCGCGAGTCAAAGTAGGCCTGGGCCACGTCGCGGGCCATGGTGCGCACGCGCAGGATGTAGCGCTGGCGTTCGGTCACCGAGATGGCGTGGCGGGCATCCAGCAGGTTGAAGGTGTGCGATGCCTTGAGCACCTGTTCGTAGGCGGGCAGTGGCAGGCCGGCCGCCAGCAGCTTGGTGCACTCGCGCTCCTGGTGGTCGAAGGAGGCAAAGAGGAATTCAACGTCGGCGTGCTCGAAGTTGTAGGCCGACTGCTCGCGTTCGTTCTGCAGGTAGACGTCGCCATAGGTGACGCGGCTGCCATCCGGTGCCACCGTCCAGACCAGGTCGTAGACGCTGTCGACATCCTGCAGGTACATGGCGATCCGCTCCAGGCCGTAGGTGAGCTCGCCGGTGACCGGGTAGCACTCCAGGCCCCCGGCCTGCTGGAAGTAGGTGAACTGGGTCACCTCCATGCCGTTGAGCCAGACCTCCCAGCCCAGGCCCCAGGCGCCGAGGGTGGGCGACTCCCAGTTGTCCTCGACGAAGCGGATGTCATGGACCAGCGGGTCGAGCCCCAGGTGCTTCAGGGACCCCAGGTAGCGCTCCTGCAGGTCGGCGGGGGAGGGTTTCATCACCACCTGGAACTGGTAGTAGTGCTGCAGGCGGTTGGGGTTCTCGCCGTAGCGGCCATCGGTGGGGCGTCGGGAAGGCTGCACGTAGGCCGCGTTCCAGGTCTCGGGGCCGATGGAGCGCAGGAAGGTGGCGGTGTGGAAGGTGCCGGCGCCCACCTCCATGTCCAGGGGCTGGAGGATCACGCAGCCCTGGTCGGCCCAGTACTGCTGCAGGGCGAGGATCAGGCCCTGGAAGGTTGTCACGTCTGGCGTCGACTGTGTCATTGGAAGCACCGTTGGCCATGAATTCACGAGCCGTCAAGTATACAATCACCGGAAGATCGGTTATAGGCGCAGGCCCGGAGACGAGAGGATTCCCATGATCGTAGTGACAGGCGGGGCCGGCTTCATCGGCTCGAATCTGGTCAAGGCACTCAATGCCCGCGGCCGTGACGATGTGCTGGTGGTCGACGACCTCAGCGACGGTACCAAGTTCGTGAACCTGGCCGACTGCACCCTCGGCGACTACCTGGACAAGGAGGACTTCCTCGCCCGGGTGACGGCGGCGATGAATGGCGAGGCGTCACACCTGCCGCCCATCGAGGCCATCTTCCACGAGGGCGCCTGCTCGGACACCACCGAGTGGGACGGACGCTTCATGCTCGAGAACAACTTCGAGTACTCCAAGGTGCTGCTTCACTTCTGCCAGCGCGAGGGCATCCCTTTCCTCTACGCCTCCTCGGCGGCCACCTACGGGGGCAGCGAGGTGTTCTTCGAGGCCCCCGAGCACGAGAAGCCGCTCAACGTCTACGGCTACTCCAAGCTGCTGTTCGACCAGTACGTGCGTGCTCGCCACGACGACTTCACCAGCCAGGTGGTGGGTTTCCGCTACTTCAACGTCTACGGGCCCCGGGAACAGCACAAGGGCAAGATGGCCAGCGTCGCCTACCATCACCATACCCAGATCAGCGCCGGCCAGAACGTGAAGCTCTTCGGTGCCTGGGATGGCTATGAGGCCGGCATGCAGAGCCGCGACTTCATCTATGTGGGCGACGTGGTGGACGTCAACCTCTGGTTCCTAGATCACCCCGAGGCCTCCGGCATCTTCAATCTGGGCACCGGCCGCGCCGAGCCCTTCAAGGCCATCGGCGAGACCGTGGTCGACTACTATGGCCGCGGCAGGATCGAGTACATCGATTTTCCCGAGGAGCTGAAGGGCCGCTACCAGAGCTATACGCGCGCCGACATCAGCCGCCTGCGCGAGGCCGGCTACGATCGCGAGTTCCGTACCGTGGCCCAGGGGGTACGCGACTACCTGGAGTGGCTGAATGGCTGAGGCCCGGCAGATACCGGCCTCATGGAAGCCACGCATCCTGGTGGTGGGGCCTTCCTGGGTCGGCGACATGGTTATGGCGCAGAGCCTCTTCAAGACCCTGAAGGCGAGGCAGCCGGGCAGCCGGATCACCGTGGTGGCCCCTGCCTGGTCACGGCCGATCCTCGAGCGGATGGACGAGGTCGACGAGGTGGCCAGCCTCGAGGTAGGGCATGGGCAGTTCGGCCTGGCCACACGGCGGCGGCTTGCCCGTTCCCTGCAAGGACGCTTCGACCATGCCATCGTCCTGCCACGCTCCTGGAAGTCGGCGCTGGTGCCCTTCCTGGCGCGTATCCCCCTGCGTACCGGCTTTACCGGCGAACAGCGCCTCTGGCTGCTCAATGACCGCCGGCGGCTCGACAAGGCGGTGCTGGACCAGACCGTGAAGCGCTTCGTGGCCCTGGGCCTGCCGGTGGAGGAAGCGGCTCGGGGCGACTTCCCCATTCCCCGGCCCCGGCTGCGCCTGGACACCGAGAACCTGGTGGAGCGCCGCGTCGACCTGGGACTCTCGTCGCGCCCTGCCATCGGCATGATGCCGGGGGCAGAATATGGTCCCGCCAAGCAGTGGCCGCTCGCGTATTTTCGGGAACTGGCGAGATCACTGGTGGTGGAGGGATTCGAGGTGCGCGTGCTGGGAGGCCCCAAGGACGTGGATGCCGGCGAGGTGATCGCCGATGCGCTGCCCCACACCCACAACCTCTGTGGAAGGACGCGGCTGGCGGATGCCGTCGACCTGCTCGGTGACTGCCAGCAGGTCGTGACCAACGACTCCGGGCTGATGCATGTGGCGGCCGCGGTAGGGACCCGGGTGCAGGCCATCTATGGTTCGTCATCGCCTGCCTATACGCCGCCGTTGACCGAGAATGCCGAGGTGCACTACCTCGCCCTCGACTGCTCGCCCTGCTTCCGGCGCACCTGCCCGCTGGGGCACACCAACTGCCTGAAGCAGCTCAAGCCCGAACGGGTCCTGCAGGCGATGCTGGCGACCGCCGGCTAGGGCAGTTCCTCGGGTGCCTCTGGTGTCTGGTCCTCGGGGGTCTCGACGACCTGCTCGACGACCGGTTCGGGAGGGGGTGGCGGGGCTTGCGGCGGCGCCAGGCCTTCCCACAGGCGCTCCTGGAGGGCCGTCTCCTCGCGCAGATGGGTATTGAGGGTGTCCAGCCCGTGCTCCTCGATCAGGGTCGGTTCACCGGAGAGCAGCGACACGCCCAGTCCCGCACGATGCCAGTCGATGACGAACCCCATGGCCTCGAGCACCGTGGGCAGGACATCCATGGTCGATGCCTCGACCTTGAGCCGGCGCGGCTCGAGCTGATCCCCCAGCAGCATGAAGGTATTGTCTCGCTTGCCGGCGACCAGCTGCTCCCAGGCAGAGACGCGCATGGTCAGGTGGTCACTGGCGACCACCACCAGGGTGTTCTCCAGCAGGCCTTCATCCTCGAGTCGCTCGACCAGCCGGCGCGCCAGCCAGGCCGAGCATTCCACCGAATAGAGGATGTCCACGCCGTCGAACTCGCCCTGACGCTCCCGGCAGTCGCGAGCCGGATAGCCATTGGGGGCATGGCCGGTGATGCTCAGGTTGACCAGTCCCCAGGGGGCGTCCTGCCGTTCCAGCCGGCGGATCTCCTCGACGGTGAGGTCATAGAGCGTATCGTCATACAGGCCCCAGCTGTTCACGTAGTCGGGCTCCTCGAGCCGTGGCTCCAGCTCTTCCCGTCCCAGTATCCTGTCGAAGCCGTGGTCCCGGTAGAAGACCCCCTTGCCGGCGAAGCGGGTGCTGGCCCCGCCCATGTAGGACAGCTTATAGCCATGGGCGGCGAGCAGGTCGCCCAGGCAGTCGACGCCCGGCACTACCTTGCCGAGGGGCTCGAACTGGCTGTCATGCAGCAGGCCGGCCGGCATCAGTGGCGTGCCGCACTGGCTGGCAATCATGCCGGCCATGGTCCAGCCGGTGTTGTCGACCTGGCGGACCCCCTCGAAGACCACGGCCTTCTCCCCCAGGGTCTCCAGGTGGGCATAGGCATCCCCGAAGCGTTCCCGGTCGGCGTAGGTGCGCTCGATGCTCTCCAGGTAGAGCAGCAGCAGGTTGGGCGGGTCGCGAGGTGCCTCGAGGATGACCGGCTCGACGTACTGGCGCTCCAGCCAGGCGCCATCCTCGGTGACGATGGCGGCGCCGCGTTGGCCGATGCCATAGAGCATGGGGTTGCCTACCAGCAGGGCCAGGGCCAGCAGGCGCTCCGCCAGTCGCCAGCGATGGTCGACCCGCACCAGCCAGGTGAAGGAGGCCAGCAACAGCAGCATGCTGAGGGTATAGAGCAGGGCAGCGCCGATGCGATCACCGCCGCCATGCTCTTCCATGCCGGCCTGGAGGTGAAAGAATACCGCCCCGAGATCGACCATGCCGAAACTGTTGGCCAGGTAGACGTAGAGCCCCCACAGGGCGATCGGGAACAGCGACCAGGGCCAGATCCTGCGCACGGGGCGAGGGTGTGATGGCGCGCCCCAGCGCCACCAGCGGGCCACCAGCAGCCACCCCACGGTGATCGGGACCATGCTCCAGAGCGGAATGCGGGGCAGCGCGGCCACGGCAAACCCCAGCCACAACCCGATGACGATCAGGGCCCACCAGCGGGGCTGGCGAAGCGGGGGCGGCAGGAAACGGCTGGGCATGGTGGGAAACACTGAGGAGAATTCCCCTACAGCTTACCAAGGGACAGGAAGCGAAAGTACCAATGAGTCCTGGAGAGGCGTCCTACCGTCGCGGTGGCTACCCAGCCTGCCACATCCCCCCCCCCGTTCCACCGACTGGTGGAACGGCACCGTGAGTTCGGCGCTTCGCGACCAGGCCGGTAGTAGCGCAGCATCCAGGAGATCAGGCCTGCCCCGAATGATCGGAACGCTCCTTCTCATAGAGCTCGTTGAGCTTGGCATACTTCATGTAGGCATGAAACGCGGTGGTCACGGCCACCGTCATCCCGTCGGCGCCCTGGAACAGGCCTCCCTTGAGGATCAGTTTCCTCAACAGGGCACTCAGTGCATGCCAGGTTGGGCGGCAGCGGGAAGGCTTCTTCCCCCGCTGCTTCATTGCCCAGGCATCCCGGCTCGAGAGCTGATCGATGCGGATGACCCAGTGGGAGAGGTCCCGGTAGGTGAAATGCCGGATATGGCCCTTCGTATCGAGGACCTGCGGTGCCTGAACGGAGGAGTGGGCCTTCTTTGGCAGGTAACCCGAAGTAGTGCGGTTGTAGAGTCGCGTCACCGGGTCCGGATAGAAGCCGGCTGCCTTGATCCAGTGTTGGCCGGCAAAATTGCGGCGGTTGAAGCGATACGCCTTGTCGGGATCCTCCAGTGGCAGTGACCGGATGGCGGCCACGGCATCCTCCTCGAGTCGTTCGTCGGCATCCAGGGCTAGGATCCAGTCGTTGCGCGCCCGGGGCACGGCGAAGGCCTTCTGGGGGCCGTCACCGAGGTAGGGCTGATAGATGACAGAGGCCCCCTCGCGCTCGGCGATCGCCACGGTGTTGTCCCGGCTGCCCGAATCCACGACGATGATCTCGTCACAGACGGGGCGCAGCGAGGCGATGCAGTCGGAGATGTTCTCCGCCTCATCGAGGGTGATGATGATTCCGGTGATCGGCATCATGGGGTCGTCTCGCGGGTCGGGAAGTGGCGAAGGTGGTCGGCGATCCGGCTCGCTGCGGCCTCCAGGTCGATGCTGTCCATGTCGCGCTCGCCGGCTCCGGGGGGCGGGCAGAAGGCCAGTCGGTGGGCCTCGGCATTGCAGGTCTGCCAGCGCAGTGGGGTGGCAGAGCGGCGGGACGGATAAAAGCCCGCGGTGGGGCGATCCAGGCAGCCGGCGATGTGCAGGGGACCGGTGGAGCCGGCGATGAACAGGTCGGTAGCCGACAGGCTGAGGGCGAAGTCATCGAGACCACGGCGGGGCGGCAGCAGGCCTGCCGTCACGCCTTCGCCGAGGAGTCGCCTGCGGAGTCGGTCGGCCGCGGCCTCCTCGCCGGGGCCGGCGGTCAGCACCCAGGCCGGGGCGGGACGACTCGCCTCGGCCAGCCGCGCCTCCACGCCCAGCACCAGGGTGGCATAGCGCTCGAGGGAGAGGTTCACGGCCGATCCGCCGCTGCCGGGATGCAGGAAGAGCCAGGGGCGCGAGCTGTCAAGGCCCAGCTCATCGGCAATGCGCTCCCGCTGCGCCTCGCGGGTCCCCTCGGGAAGCGGCCAGTAGGGCGGCTCGGGGCGTGCCGGCAGCGCGAGACCGAGCTCCCCCAGCAGGGCCTCGGCCAGCTCCATGTTGTAGAGGTACTCCGGCTTCTCGGAGCGGGACCTGCGCTGCACGATGCGTCGGTTGTAGAATAGCTGGGCCCACTTGGTGGCCGGGGCCAGGCGCAGGGGAATGCCGGCTCGCCAGCCCAGCCAGCCGATGCGCGGGGTGGAGAAGAGCGTCAGAAGGGCATCGAAGCGCGCCTCGCGCAGGCGCTGGAGCAGCGCCCGGCGCCCCGCTCGGCCGCCTGCGCCACCCGGGTCGATCAGCACCTCGTCGATCCAGGGGCACTGCCTGGCCAGCGGCGCGGTGTAGGCGGGAACCAGCACGCTGACATGGGGCGCCGCGCCGAGGGCCTTGAGGCAGGCAAGTGCCGGCCAGGCGAGCATGAAATCCCCGAGCTTGTCGTTGCGAACCACCAGCAGGCGAGGGCGGTTACCGTCACCGCCGGCAGGACCAGGTGTCATCATCCGGGCTCCCGAGCCCCGTCACCGCAAAGGAGATCTCCTTGTCACGAAAGGTCATGCATATCTGTCTCTCGAACGGCTGGGGCGGACTGGAAATGTATTCGTCGCGGATTATACCCGAGCTTAGGCGACAGGGGGGGGAGGAGGCCCCACGGCCTGGCGCTGGCGGGTTCACGGGTTGCCGCCAGTCTTGCCATCCATGGCGAGACTGGCCGCTTCGCCGCCCGATGATCCCCTGGCCTGGCGTGACGCCCTGGGAGAACTGGCGGGCGACGCCACGCTGAGGAAATGCCTGGGTCCGGCGGCTCGCCAAGAAGGTGAATGCTCACTTCGCCCTGAGCGTCCATGTGCAGGGGCTGGTGGAGGCTTATGCCGACGCCGGCACGGGAGCGTCATAGCCCCCACGGATGGCCGCCATGGCCTTGGAAGCGCCGAACTTCGCCAGCGAGCGTTCGAGACGCGCCAGGTTGTCGGTCTGCCAGGTGCCCGTGGGGCGCAGCCGGCAACGGTCGAGGTCGATCAGCCACACCTTTCCCTGCGGGTCGACGAGCAGGTTGCGAGCGTTGAGGTCCACGTGATCCAGGCCGGCATCATGGAAGCGGCGGATGGTGGCGCCGACGCGTTGCAGCAGATCGTCGTCGGCCTCGCCGGAGACCAGCAACTCGGCCAGGGCACGGGCGCCTGGAATGCGCACGGTGATCAGCGCCGCCCGGTAGGTGAGCCCGTGGCGGGTCACCCGAGCGGCGACCGGGCGAGGGACGGGCAGGCCGCGCGCATGCAGGCCGGCGGTCAGGCGACACTCGCGAAAGGCGCGGGTCCGCTCCAGGCCGGTCCACAGGTAGTAGTTGTCGCTGAGCCGGGCGATGAGGCCGCCGCGGCGATAGGGTCTTAGCACCCACTGGGCGCTTTCCTCGAAGGGGCTGGCATCCAGGAAGAGGCTGGCACCGCGACCGGGGGCCTCGCCGATGACCCGACCGGCGTCTCGCCAGTAGGCGGGATCGAAGGCGCATGGGGGAATGGGCGGCACCGTTTGTGGCGCCCGGCCGGCGTCACATAAACTGTCCGCATCATATAGAATGAAAATCTTTCCCGCTCGATACGTTGCCAACCGCATGAAGCATCCTCTGCCCGCCCGACCCCAGCATATCTGCGTACTGCGGCTCTCCGCCCTGGGCGATGTCTGTAACCTGGTGCCGACGGTGCGTGCCCTGCAGCGCCAGTGGCCCGAGGCGAGGCTCACCTGGATCATCGGCAAGGGCGAGCACAGTCTACTGGCGGGCCTCTCCGGGGTCGAGTTCGTCGTCTATGACAAGGCGACGGGACTTGCCGGCATGCGCGCCCTCTGGCGCGAACTGGCCGATACCCGCTTCGACCTGCTGCTGCACATGCAGCAGGCGCTGCGGGCCAGTGTGCTCTCCCTGGGGCTCAAGGCCGACGTGCGGGTGGGCTACGACAAGGCCCGGGCCAAGGATGCCCAGCACTGGTTCACCCAGCGCCACCTGGCGCCCCATCCCCGGGCCCATGTGCTGGAGTCGTACCTCGACTTCGCGCGCCTGCTGGGCGTCGAGGACCTCTCGCTGGCCTGGGACCTGCCGGTGCCAGGGACGGCCTTCGAGGAGGCGCGGCAGATTATCGGAGAGTCGCCCTACCTGCTGATCAGCCCGTGCGCCAACCCGCGCCTGCGCAACTTCCGCAACTGGTCCGCCGAGGGATACGCGGCGGTGATCGAGCATGCCTGGCGCCAGCATGGCCTGAAGACGGTGCTCACCGGCGGTGGCAGCACCCAGGAGCGCCAGCTCGGCGAGCGCATCCAGGCCCTCTGTCCCGGTGGGGTGGTGATCGACGTCATCGGCGAGACCTCGCTCAAGGGCCTGCTGGCACTGATCCGGAAGAGCCGGGCGGTGATCGCCCCGGACTCGGGCCCGGTGCACATGGCCAATGCTCTGGGCGCCCCGGTGGTCGGGCTCTACGCCACCACCAACCCCGACCGGGCCGGCCCCTACCTGTGGCGCGACTTCGTGGTCGACCGCTATGCGGACGCCGCTCGCGCCTTCCTGCACAAGGAGCCAGCGGAACTCTCCTGGGGCCAGCGGGTCCGTCACCCCGATGCCATGTCGTTGATTCGTGCCGAGGACGTGATCGACCGCCTCGAGGCAGTGCTGGCCTCCCCCGAGACCCCAAAGGACACGGAGTTCCCCGATGAAGCTTGACCTGACCGCCCTGGAGCGCTCCCGCCTGCTGGTGGTGGGCGATGTCATGCTCGATCGCTACTGGCATGGCGGCACCTCGCGCATCTCCCCGGAGGCGCCGGTACCGGTGGTGCGGGTCGACGAGTCCGAGGACCGCCCCGGGGGGGCCGCCAACGTGGCCCTCAACATCGCGTCCCTAGGCGCCCATGCCGCCCTGGCCGGCCTGGTGGGCGACGACGACAATGCCGACCGGCTGGCCACCCGGCTGGAGGATGCTGGAGTGAGCACTCACTTCGACCGCAGCCCGGGTATCCCCACCATCACCAAGCTGAGGGTGATGAGCCGCAACCAGCAGCTGATCCGCCTGGACTTCGAGGAGGGCCTCGGCGACGTCGACACCACCGGGTTGCTGGCACGGGTCGAGGCGGCCCTGCCCGACTGCGACCTGGTGATTCTCTCCGACTACGGCAAGGGAACCCTGAACCAGGTCGAGGCACTGATCCGGCTGGTCAAGGCCGCCGGCAAGCGGGTGCTGGTGGACCCCAAGGGCAGCGACTTCAGCCGCTACCGCGGGGCCAGCGTGATCACTCCCAATCTGGGCGAGTTCGAGACCGTGGTCGGCCACTGCCGGGACGACGCCGAGCTCGCCGCCAGGGGCGAAGCGCTGCGCGCTGAGCTGGAGCTGGAGGCGCTGCTGATCACCCGCAGCGAGAAGGGGATGACACTGATTCGCGAGGGACACGAGCCGCTGAACCTGCCTACCCGGGCCCGCGAGGTCTTCGATGTCACCGGGGCGGGCGATACCGTGATCGGCGTGCTCGGCCTGGCGCTGGCGGCCGGGCACGGCTTCGCCGAGGCGATGACCCTGGCCAACCTGGCCGCCGGCCTGGTGGTGGCCAAGCCCGGCACCGCGACCCTCTCCATTGCCGAGCTCTATACCGCCCTGCACGGCGACAAGCTGGCCGAGTTCGGGGTGATCGAGGAGCCGGCGCTGATCGAGGCGGTGCGTGCCGCCCAGGCCCGCGGCGAGCGGGTGGTGATGACCAATGGCTGCTTCGACATCCTGCATGCCGGCCACGTCGCCTACCTGGAGCAGGCCCGCCGCCTCGGCGACCGGCTGGTGGTCGCGGTCAACGACGATGCCTCCATCAGCCGCCTCAAGGGCCCCAAGCGTCCCATCAATCCCCTGGCGCGGCGCATGCAGGTGCTGGCCGGCCTGGGCGCCGTCGACTGGGTGGTGCCCTTCGGCGAGGACACCCCTCAGCGGCTGATCGAGGCGGTGCTGCCCGACGTGCTGGTCAAGGGCGGTGACTATCGTCCCGAGGAGATCGCCGGCGGCGCGGCCGTCCGCGAGGCGGGCGGCGAGGTCAGGGTGCTGGGCTTCGAGGATGGCGTCTCCACCACGGCGATGATCTCCACCATCCTCGACCGCGAGACATGATGTCGGTGTCTCGCCCCTGGATCCGTCGGGGCTATGCGGCGGTCCTCTATCTGCTCGCGCCGCTGATCTGGCGACGCGTCTGGCGCGAGCAGCTGCCCGGGCGGCCGCGCAGCGAGCGGCTGGGCCTTATCCCGTCCGTCGGCCAGGGGGAACGTACCCTCTGGCTGCACTGCGCCTCGGTGGGTGAGGTGCAGGCCGCCCGACCCTTGATCGAGGCGCTGCGGCAGCGCTGGCCCGGTCACCGCCTGGTCATCACCACCATGACCGCGACCGGGGCGGAACGGGTGCTGGCGCTGGCAGGAAGCCGCCAGGATTCGGGAGCTGTCGCCGAAGTGAACCATCACTTCGTGCCGCTGGATTTCCCCGGCGCGGCCCGCCGCTTCGTCGCCCGCTTGCGCCCCGAACTCGCCATCTTCTTCGAGACCGAGCTCTGGCCCAACCTGCTGGCTGCCTGCGACCGGTCGGGCGTGCCGGTGGCGGTGGTCAACGGCCGCCTCTCGCCCCGCGCCTGGCGGGGTTATTGCCGCCTGCGCCCCCTGATGGCGGAGGCCCTGAGCCATGTGGCCTGGCTGGCGGCCAAGTCCGAGGCCGATGCCCGGCGCTACGCCGATCTGGGCATGGCGCCGGCACGCACCACGGTGGTGGGCTCTCTGAAGTTCGATATCGGCACCGGCGGCGAGGCCCGGGAGGTGAGTGATCGCTTGCGTACCCGGCTCGGCAGCCGGCCGGTCTGGGTGGCCGGCTCCACCCATCCCGGCGAGGACGAGCAGGTGCTGGCCGCCCATGCCCGCCTGCGCGAGCGGCTTCCCGATGCGTTGCTGGTCCTGGTGCCCCGCCATCCCCGCCGCTTCGACGCCGTGGCCGCGCTGTGCCGCCAGGAGGGCCTGACGCTGGCGCGCCGCTCGCGCGACGAGTGGCCCCAGGACGACACGGCGGTCTACCTGGGTGACTCCATGGGGGAGTTGCTGACGTTCTATGGCGCGGTCGACCTGGCCTTCGTCGGTGGCAGCCTGGTGCCTATCGGCGGGCACAATCTGCTGGAGCCGGCCGCCCTGGGCACGCCGGTCCTTTCCGGGCCGGCGCTGGCCAACTTCGAGGACGTGGCCGAGGTAATGCGCGGCGCCGGGGCCCTGGTGGAGGTCGATGACGCCGAGACGCTCACCGCGGAACTGCTGCGCCTGTTCGACGACCGGGAGGAGCGGCACCGCCTCGCCGAGGCCGGCCGCGCCGTGGTCGCGGCCAACCGGGGCGCCCTCGCGCGCACCCTGGCGGGCCTGGAAGGGCTCATGCAGGCGGAGTGAGCGTTCACTTCGGAATGAGGAGTCAGGCGGGAAGCAGGCGCTCCACGCCCTTCTCGGTCCCCAGCAGCAGCACATCGGCACCGCGCGCCGCGAAAAGGCCGTTGGTGACCACGCCGACGATGGCATTGAGCCGTGCCTCCATGGCCACCGGGTCGTCGATCATGAACTCGAAGCAGTCGATGATCTGGTTGCCGTTGTCGGTGACCACCCCCTGGCGATAGACCGGATCCGCCCCCAGCCTGACCAGTTCCCGGGCCACGTAGGAGCGAGCCATGGGGATCACCTCCACCGGCAGCGGAAAGTTCCCCAGCCGCTCGACCCTCTTGGAGGCGTCGGCGATGCAGACGAAGCGTTCGGCACAGGCGGCGACGATCTTCTCTCGTGTCAAGGCCGCACCGCCCCCCTTGATCATGTGAAGGTGAGCGTTCACTTCGTCGGCGCCATCGATGTAGAAGGGCACGGTGCCGGCCTCGTTGAGCTCGAAGACCTCGATACCGTGGCCACGCAGGCGCTCGGCGCTGGCCTCGGAGCTGGCCACGGCACCGCGGAAGTCATGGCGCAGGGCCGCCAGCCGGTCGATGAAGCGGTTCGCGGTGGAGCCGGTACCGATGCCGAGGATGGTGTCGCGCTCGAGGCGGGGGCGGATCTCGTCGATGGCCGCGGCGGCCACGGCGTCCTTGAGTTCGTCCTGGGTCATGTCGTGCTCGCTGTCGGGTGGATGGCGAATGCCGCGCCATTATAGGCGATGCCGGTGGCGGGTGCTGGACGCCATGGCCGCCGCAATGCTACCAATAGGGGTTCTCTGCAGCGCAGCAAGATCTGCCGCCCGCGTCACGCCTCTGGGATATCAGGATGCTCGAAGCTACCGTCAAGAAGATTCTCCAGGCCCGGGTCTATGAAGCCGCCCGGGAAACGCCGATCTCCCCGGCCCCCTTCCTCTCCCGCCGTTTCAACAACCAGATCCTGATCAAGCGCGAGGACCTGCAGCCGGTCTACTCCTTCAAGATCCGCGGCGCCTACAACAAGATGGCCCAGCTCAGCGAGGCGCAGAAGGCCCAGGGCGTGATTGCCGCCTCGGCGGGCAACCATGCCCAGGGGCTGGCGATGGCGGCCAAGCTGATGGGCGTCAAGGCGGTGATCGTGATGCCCCGCATCACGCCGGAGATCAAGGTCCAGGCGGTGCGGGCGCGGGGCGCCAAGGTGGTGCTCAAGGGGGATGCCTTCGCCGAGGCGGCGGCCCATGCCCAGGAGCTGATCGCCGAGCACGGCTACACCTACATCCCGCCCTTCGACGACATCGATGTCATCGCCGGCCAGGGGACCATCGCCGTGGAGATCCTGCGCCAGCATGGCGGGCCGATCGACGCCATCTTCGTGCCGGTAGGGGGTGGCGGCCTGATCGCCGGCATGGCCGCCTACATCAAGTACCTGCGGCCCGAGATCAAGGTGATCGGGGTGGAGTCCGAGGACAGCGCCTGCCTCAAGGCGGCGCTGGCCGCCGGGGAGCGCGTGGTGCTGGACCAGGTCGGGGTCTTCGCCGAGGGCGTGGCCGTGGCGCAGGTCGGCGAGGTGCCCTTCTCGATCCTGCGCGACCTGATCGACGACGTCATCACCGTCAACACCGACGAGATGTGTGCCGCGGTGAAGGACATCTTCGAGGATACCCGGGCGGTCTCCGAGACCTCCGGGGCGCTCTCGCTGGCGGGCCTCAAGAAGTACATCCAGCAGACCGGTGCCGAGCACCAGACCCTCGTCTGCATCAACTCCGGGGCCAACACCAACTTCGACCGCCTGCAGCACATCGCCGAGCGTACCGAACTGGGCGAGCAGCGCGAGGCGATCCTCGCCGTGACCATCCCCGAGAGGCCCGGCAGTTTCAAGAAGTTCTGTCGCACCATCGGCAAGCGGATGGTCACCGAGTTCAACTACCGCTATGCGGACCCGGAGAAGGCCCACATCTTCGTCGGCGTCCAGGTGAAGCCCGGTGGCGAGGACCGCCAGGCGGTGATCGACAAGCTCCGTGGGGCCGGCTATCCCGTGGAGGACCTCACCGACAACGAGCTGGCCAAGCTGCATATCCGCCACCTGGGGGGCGGCCGGCCGAAGGAGCGCTTCGACGAGGAGGTCTACCGCTTCGAGTTCCCGGAACGGCCCGGGGCGCTGATGAACTTCCTCACCCACCTGCCCCACGACTGGAACATCTCGCTGTTCCACTACCGCAACCACGGGGCCGCCTATGGCCGGGTGCTGGTGGGCATGCAGGTCCCCAATGGAGATCGCACCCACGTCGAGGAGTACTTCGATGATATCGGCTATCGCTACTGGAAGGAGAGCGACAACCCGGCCTATCGGCTCTTCATGGCCTGAGGCCGGGCCATCCTCGACACGCCGAGTGAGCGCTGACTCACTCTGCAGCCTGGATCTCCCGAGTGTTTAAAAATGTAACACCCTAAGTATGCTGGTTGTCATACTGAGGCATCAGGCCCTATAGTCACGTCGTTGCCGCATGCCTCGCGGTCACCCCACAACAACATCCACAACGACCCTCGCGGTCCTGTCTCCCACGGAGTCGACAATGAAGCGCAAGCCCGATCTGGTCATGGCACTGGTGCTGGTCTTCGGCATCGGGGTCGTGGCGACCGGCTATGCCCAGGCGCTGGCGGGCGGCTGAATCCCCCCGCAAACGGAGTGGAGAGCGCCGGAATCGCCCGATGACGAAGGCCGATGCATATCTGCATCGGCCTTCGTCGTTCGTGCGGCAGAATCCCTCAGGGGCGTATTACCCGGGCATCGCTGACGATGGCGTCCAGCGGCACGTCCCAGGGGGCGGCGGGGAGGCGCTCGACACGCTGGCAGTCGTGGGCCAGGCCGATCAGGCGAGGGCGCGGCCCCGGGCGGCGGGTGAAGGCCAGGCTGCGGTCGTAGAAGCCGCCGCCCATGCCCATGCGCTGACCTCGGTCGTCGAAGCCCACCAGCGGCAGCAGGATCACATCGAGGGCCCAGGCCGGGGTGCGCCGCGCACGATGCGCCCCGTGGCGGGCCTCGGGTTCCGGGATGCCGAAGCGGTTGGCCACCATGGGCGTCCCCGAATGGTAGTGCACGAACCACAGCTGGTTGCGGGAGAGCGGCTTGAGGACCGGCAGGTGGACGCGTGTGCCGCGGCGCTCGAGCCAGGGAATCAGTGGGGTGGGATCGATCTCGCCGTCATTGGGCAGATAGAGGGCCAGGCGACGGGCGCGCTGGATCTCGGGCAGCTTCCGGAGGTGTCGGCAGAGGCGTTCTGCGGCGTCACGGCGAGCGTCGGCGCTCAGTTCGCGTCGGCGCAGGCGCAATTCGCGTCTCAGCCGGCGACGGGCGTCGTCGGTCAGGGGGGTGGCGGCGGTATCCTGCATGTGGGTCATGTCGGATGAGGGTTCCCCAGAGTGCCGCTGTCGTTCTGGCCCTTGAACCCAGTGGTTCAAGGTGGGTGGCCGCAGCCGAACCGTCAGGCTTTCCGACGCACGGACATGCACACGGGTCCGGCTAGCATTTGGCCCCCTGGGTACTGCGCATAGGCTCGAGGGACGATAACGACTGGCAAACACCCCAGGGAACCCCTTCATCCTACCAGAGGCACTGGCAGGGCCAAAGGGATGATTGCGTCGGCTCAACGCGCGGGCATGGCGTCCAGCGCTTTCTCGAGGCGGGCGTTGAGCTCGTTGAGGCTCTCCTCGCCGGCCCGCTGGTCATCCAGGGCCTCGAGCAGCTCATGGGCGATGTTGAGGGCCGCCATGATGGCGATCTTCTCGCGGTCGATCACCCGGCCACGTGAGTGGATGCCCTGCATGGCGCGGTCGAGGTAGCGGGCGGCCCGCTCGAGCTTGTCCTGCTCCTCCGGCGCGCAGGCGATGGCATAGCTGCGCTCCAGGAGGGTGATCTCGGTGGTGGGCCGTTTAGGCTCGGTCATGGCAGGCTCCGGAAAGGGGCAGAGGAAGGGGATCGCACGCCGGGTGCGCGTCACAGGGAGCCGATGCGTTAACATCGAGGCCAGGAGCCTGTCGCACTTAACACTGACCTACGACGAGGGCCGGTCTTGCGGCCAATTTCATTCGATCTGATTCATTACATAGCGGGCTATTCGCTACTTCAGATCGATAAATCTGTCTCGAAGTCCGACGCTCTCACGACGATCGGTCAAATCCGACAGGCGCCAAGAGGATGAATGCCAGTCACTATAAGAGAGCCGTTTGCGGGCGGTCAACGCGCCCGGCGGCCCCACCAGCGGATCTTGCCATGTCACTGATCAACGAACGCCAGGACTTCTCGACCATTGCCGACACCTTCCTGCTGCACGGCAGCATGCAGTCGCCGGCCTTCCTCGACGGGCGCCTCTGTGCCGAGCTTGCGCTGCACGACCTCACCCCCGAGGCGTGGCTGGAAGAGGTCTGCCTGAGTCTCGGGGTCGACCAGCCCCGCGACGAGCCGAGTGCCGAGCGGCTGCTGGGCTGGCGCCGCCAGACCCTCGAGGCCCTCTCCGCCGCCGAGCTCAACTTCGAGCCCCTGCTGCCGGATGAGCTCTTCTCCCTGGCCGAGCGTGCCCTGGGCCTGCAGGAGTGGACCCTCGGCTTCCTCGAGGTGGTGGCCGATGCCGGCGAGGAGCCCCGCCGTGCCTGGTCGCCGGCCCTGCGCGAGGCCCTCCAGGATCTCGAGGGCCTGACGGGCATCGAGACCGATATCGAGGACAGTCCGGAGAACGAGAACGACCTCTTCGCCCTCACCGAGCACGCACGCATGGCCGCCATGCTGCTCTACACCGAGCGGCATCCCGGCAAGCCCCAGGTCGAGCAGGTCGACGAGCCCACCCGCCACTGAGAGCGGCCAGAGAACCCACCCAGGAGCCGTGATGCACCCCGAGATCCTGCCCCGTCCCGCCCCGATCACCAATGACGAGTACCGTGCCCGCCGCCGGGCCCTGATGGATAGGCTGCCCGCCGACAGCGCCGTCCTGCTGCCGGGAGCGGCACTGGTCACCCGCTCGCGGGACAGCGAGTTCCCCTTCCGCCAGGACAGTGACTTCCACTACCTGACCGGCTTCCCCGAACCGGAGGCCCTGCTGCTGCTGCTGCCGGGCCGCGAGGCCGGCGAGAGCGTGCTGTTCTGCCAGGACCGCGACCCGACGCTGGAAGCCTGGACCGGCATCCGCCTGGGCGCGGAGGGTACCGTGCGCAAGCATGGCATCGACCAGGCCTTCGAGAATGCCGAGCGCGAGGCGCGGCTGGCCGAGCTGCTCGACGGTCGTCACACGCTCTACCTGCCGCTGGGCGATGCCGAGGCCCTGGCGCTCGCCGAGGAGGTGCGTGGTGAGCTGGCCGGCCGCTCGCGTCGCGGGGCGGTGGCGCCATCGGCCTTCGCCGACGTCAGCGAACTGATCCACGAGCAGCGCCTGTGCAAGAGCGAGGCGGAGCTGGCCCTGATGCGCCACGCCGGGGCGATCTCCGCCCGGGCCCATGTGCGGGCCATGCGCACGGCTCGCCCGGGGCTCATGGAGCGACAGCTGCAGGCCGAGCTCGAGCACGAGTTCCGCTGGCAGGGCGGCAGCGGCCCGGCCTACGCCAGCATCGTCGGTGGCGGCATCAATGCCTGTGTGCTGCACTACATCGAGAACCATGCCCCCCTGGAGGATGGCGCCTTGGTGCTGATCGATGCCGGCGCCGAGTTCGATCTCTATGCCGGCGACATCACCCGCACCTTCCCGGTCAACGGCCGCTTCTCCGAGGCCCAGCGGGCCCTCTACGAGGTGGTGCTGGCCGCCCAGGAGCGCGCCGTCGCCGCGGTCCGCCCCGGCATCACCCTGGCGACGATCCACGAGGGCGTGGTGCACGACCTCACCGCCGGTCTCATCGAGCTCGGGCTGCTGGAGGGCGACGTCCAGGCGCGCATCGACGATGGCAGCTACAAGCGCTTCTACCTGCACTCGACCTCCCACTGGCTGGGGCTCGACGTGCATGACGTGGGGGCCTATCGCCACGAGGGGCAGCCCCGCGCCCTGCTGCCCGGCATGGTGCTCACCGTGGAGCCCGGCCTCTACGTGCCTGCCGATGACGATCTGCCCGAGGCCTTCCGCGGCATCGGCATCCGCATCGAGGATGACGTGGCGGTGACGTCCGACGGCCGCGAGGTACTGACCGTGGACGTGCCCAAGCGGGTAGCGGAAATCGAAGCCCTGATGGACAGTAATTGACCGGTCAAGGAGCCGTTGGCAATGCCTTTATGTAATGTACGTTATGGGATAAAAGGGTGCCTGCCATGAGCTCGACCGCGCAGCTGCGGGTGGATATCGCCATCATCGGCGGCGGACTCGTGGGGGCCAGCCTGGGCTGTGCCCTGGCTGCGCTGGTCGAGCGGGCGGGGCTCCGGGTGGCGGTGATCGAGGCGGCACCGCTGCCGCCGCCGCAGGCCGAACCCTGGCAGCCCAGCTTCGATGCCCGGGCGAGCGCCATCGCCGGTGGCTCCGCCCGGCATTTCGCTAACCTGGGGGTCTGGGACAGCATGGCCGAGATGGCCGCCCCGATCCGCACCATTCACGTCAGTGAACGGGGCCGCCTGGGCGTGACGCGGCTGCGCGCCGCTGAGCTTGGGGTCGAGGCGCTGGGTCAGGTGATCCCCAATGCCTGGATGGGGCGAGTGCTGCATGGCCGGCTGAGCGAGCTGCCACTGGCCTGGCACTGTCCGGCCAGGGTCGAGGCGATCCACCCCGTCGCCGAGGGATATCGGCTGCAGCTGTCGGATGGCAGCGAGCTGGAAGCCGGGCTGACGGTCCTCGCCGACGGCGGACGCTCGGGGCTCAAGGAACGGCTGGGGATCGAGAGCCGCGAGCGGCCCTATGACCAGGTGGCACTGATCGCCAGCGTCGAGGTCAGCCGCCCCCACAGGGGCGTCGCCTATGAGCGGTTCACGCCGGCGGGACCCATCGCCCTGCTGCCCCTCCAGGGCCAGGCCATGGAGCTGGTCTGGACCCACGAGCGCGGCGAGGAGGGGCGCCGCCTGGCCCTGTCCGACGGGGATTTCCTGGCCGAGCTGCAACGGGCCTTCGGTGACCGGGTCGGGCATTTCCGACGGGTCGGCCGCCGTCATGCCTACCCGCTGTCGCTGATCACCGCTCGCGAGACCACTCGCCCCGGACTGGCGGTGCTGGGCAATGCGGCCCATGCCCTGCACCCGGTGGCCGGCCAGGGCTTCAACCTGGCGCTGCGTGGGGTCATGGATCTGGTGGCTGCCATCGAGGCCGGCATCGAGCGGGGCGATGGCCCGGGGAGCGCGGCGGTCCTGCGGGACTTCGAGGTGCGTCGAGACGCCGACCGTGACAACGTCATCCGCTTCAGCGACGGCCTGATTCGCCTGTTCGGGCTCGATATTCCCCTGCTCTCCCATGCCCGCGGCGCAGGTCTCGTGGGGCTGAACCTGCTGGGGCCACTGCGCCGCGGCCTGGCCCGCCGGGCCATGGGGCTGGAACGCTAGAGGCTGTTGCGACAGGAAACGACAAGGGCTGGATGGCAGGAGCGCGAAGGTTGGGTATCGACACGCTGAACAGGCAGCATGGTCATCGGGGCCGTCACGAGGAGCAGAGTTCATGAGCACAGGACAGGGACGCGCCTCGGCGCCGTTCGAGGTAATCATCGTCGGCGGCGGCATGGTGGGCACGGCCCTGGCCTGCCTGCTGGGCCGGGCCGGGCTTGAGGTGGCGTTGCTGGATGCCCGCGAGGCGCCGCTCGACCGCGACGCCGTGGGCAAGGGGCCGCCCTCCATGCGGGTCAGTGCCCTGACGCCGGTATCGCAACAGCTGCTGAGGGGACTGGGTGCCTGGGCGTGGATGGCCTCGCGCCGGGTGAGTCCCTATCGCTTCATGCAGGTCTGGGACGGCGAGGGCAGCGGCGAGGTGAACTTCTCCGCGTCCCAGGCCGGGGTGCCGGTGCTGGGGCATATCGTCGAGAACGACGTCACCCTGGCGGCGCTCGAGGCGTGCCTGGCCGAGTTGCCGAGCGTCCAGGCGCGCTTCGGCGCTCGCGTGGCCGGTCTCGAGGCTGACGACGCCGGGCGGACGGTGCTGCTGGAGGATGGCCGCCGGCTGACGGCCTCCCTGGTGGTGGCCGCCGACGGGGCCCGGTCACCGCTGCGGGCGATGGCCGGCATCGGCGTCTGCTCCCGCGACACCGGCCAGGTGGCGGTGGTCACCACGGTGCGTACGCGCCTCGCCCATGGCGGCGTGGCGCGCCAGGTCTTTCTCCCGACGGGGCCACTGGCCTTCCTGCCGCTGCACATAGAGGGCGGCGACCATCACTGCTCCATCGTCTGGTCCACCAGCCCGCAGGAGGCCGAGCGTCTGCTGGCCCTGTCCCGGGAGGCGCTGGGCGTCGAGATGGCGGTCGCCATCGAGCACCGGTTGGGCGAGGTGACGGTGACCGACCGGTCGCTGGCGGTGCCGCTCACCCAGCGACATGCCGAGCGCTACGTGCTGCCGGGCTTCGCCCTGGTGGGGGATGCGGCGCACAGCATCCATCCGCTGGCAGGCCAGGGGGTGAACCTGGGGCTGATGGATGCGGCGGTGCTCGCCGAGGAACTGGTCACGGGCCGGCGACGGGGGCTGTCACCAGGCGATGCCGTGCTGCTGGGGCGCTACGCCCGGCGCCGGCGTGGCGACAATGCCGCCATGCTGGCGCTGATGGACGGCTTCCGGCTGCTGTTCGGGGCGCGCCACCCGGCGCTCACCCTGGCGCGTAACCTGGGGCTCTCCGGCGTCGACCGGTTCGGGCCGCTCAAGCGGCTGCTGATGCAGCAGGCGACGGGGCATCGCGGGCGCCTGCCTCGCGCCTGTCGCGCCCTCAGCCGCCGCGACGCTGGCTGAGCACGTCGAGGGCCTTGAGCAGGTTGAGGGCCTCGCCGAGCTGGTAGTCCTCGCGCAAGCGCTCGCTCATCTCGCTGCGGGTGCGCTGCTCGTCCTGGGAGCGCAGGTGGCCCTCCAGGTCCGATTCGCGCACGTTCAGGCCACTGCCCTCGGCCACCTCCAGGCGGCCACGGATCACCTCCACGTCGGGCTCGATGCCCTGGGCCTGGATCGAGCGGCCGTCGGGGGTGAAGTAGAGCGCCGTGGTCAGCTTAAGCCCCTCGCCGTTGCCCAGCGGCATGATCTGTTGCACCGAGCCCTTGCCGAAGCTCTCGGTACCCATCACCACGCCGCGGCGCTGGTCCTGCAGGGCGCCGGCGACGATCTCCGCCGCCGAGGCGCTGCCGCCATTGATCAGCACCACCAGCGGCACGTCGGCCGCCGCCGTCTCGCGACCGGCCGAGAAGCGCATCTCGCTGTCCGGCAGGCGCCCCTCGGTGTAGACGATCAGTCCCTCGTCGAGGAAGGCGTCGGCCACGTCCACCGCGGCCTGCAGCACCCCGCCGGGGTTGTTGCGCAGGTCGAGCACCAGGCCCTTGAGCGGCCCGTCGCGTTCCAGGCGACGGATGGTGCTGCCGACCTGCTCGCCGGTGCGGGTCTGGAACTGGCTGACCCGCAGGTAGCCGTAGCCCTCCTCAAGAAGCTCGCTCTTGACGCTCTCGGTGCGGATGACCTCGCGGGTCAGGGTGACCTCCTGGGGGGCGCTCTCGCCCTGGCGCAGGATGGTCAGCCGGATCTCGGTGCCGGGGTCGCCGCGCATCAGGTTGACCGCCTCCTGCAGCGAGAGCCGGTCGGTGGGCGTATCGTCGATGCGCAGGATCTTGTCCCGGGACTGCAGGCCGGCTCGTGAGGCCGGCGTGTCGTCGATGGGGGTGATCACCGTCAGCTGGCCATCCTCCAGGCCCACCTCGATGCCCACGCCGCCGAACTCTCCCTGGGTGGACTCGCGCAGGCTCTCGAACTCCTCGCTGTCCAGGTAGGCGGAGTGGGGATCGAGCTCGCTGAGCATGCCGCGCATGGCGTTGCGCAGCAGGTCGGCATCCTCGACCTCCTCGACGTAGGCGCGCTTGATGCGCTCGAACACCTCGGCGAAGGCCTGGATCTCGGCGACCGGCAGGTCATCCTCCGGGCTCTGGCCCTGTGCGGTGGCAGGCAGGGGAGCGAGCGCCAGCAGGGCGGCCGACAGCAGTGCCGACACCAGGCGGCGCGTCACGGTGGGCAGAGCGGCGGGACGTAGGGACATGCAGATTCTCGCGGTTCCGGAGGTGGCAGCCCAGCATAGCCCGTGGCCGGGCGTCTATGGAATAGCCGGGGCTCACGGCTGGCGGGCGATCCAGCGCCGCGGGTCGATGGGGTCGCCGTTGCGGCGTACCTCGAAGTAGAGCCCCGGCCGCTGTTGACCGCCGCTGTCGCCCACCGCGCCCAGGGAGTCGCCACGGGTGACGGCTGCCCCCACCGGTACCTCGAAGTGCTGCAGGTGGGCATGCAGGGTCATTACCTGGTCGCCGTGATCGACGATCAGCAGGTTGCCGAAGCCGCGCATCCAGTCGGCGAACACCACTCGCCCCGCATGCACGGCTTTGACCGGGGTGCCCGCGGCAGCCTGGATCAACAGGCCGTTGAGGTGGACGCCCTCCCCCTCATGAAAGGCCGAGGCGATGCTGCCCTGCACCGGCCATGGCAGCTCGCCCCGGGTCTGTTCGATGGCCGTGGAGGGCGGTGGCCGCTCCAGGCGCGCCAGCTGCTCCTGCACCTCGCGCAGGGTGCGCTCGGCATGGGCCCGGTCCTGGGCGAGCGTCGCCAGGCGTGCCTGTTCGCTGGCGAAGCGCTCGTCTAGCCTGGCCACCAGGGCAGCACGTTCCGACATCTGCTCGGCCAGGGTGGCGCTGCGTGCGGCAAGCTCCGTGGCGACGGCCTCGAGGCGCTCGCCACGCTCATCCAGTGCCCGGCGATTGTCTGCCAGTTCGGCATCGAGCCTTTCCAGCTCGTCGAGGCGCTCGTTGCGTGCCCGGGCCAGGCGGTTGAGATAGTGCTGAAGGCGGTCGAGTCGCGCCGGGTCGTCCTGGTTGAGCAGCAGCTTGAGCTGGGGGGTGCGGCCGAGGCGATAGAGGGCATCGAGCTGGGCCGACAGGGCCTCGACTTGCTGGGCGCGCTCGGCGGCCAGCTGCTCGCGTCGCGCCTCGAGGGAGGCGATCTCGTCGCCGAGCGCGCGTCGCTCGGCCTGCAGGTCATCGAGGTGGCGGTGGGTCTCGGCGAGGGCGGTCTCCACCTCGCGCAGGGCCTCGCTGGCCTCGTCCCGGGCCTCCCGGGTGGTGGAGAGCTGCGCGGAGGCCTCCCTGAGCTCCTCGCCAAGGGCATCGAGGCGCGCCTGTGCCTCACGTTCGGAGGGCTGGGCGGCAAGCGGCGACGCCAGGCCCAGCACCATCGCCAGTCCCGGCAGCCATGCGCCGAGCGTTGTGACGCCTCTCGCCATCCCCTGGCCTCCCCGCCCGGCTCAGTCGCGCTCGATCAGCACCCGGCCGGTCATCTCCTCGGGGATCGGCTGGTCCATCATCGTCAGCAGGGTCGGGGCGATGTCGCACAGGCTGCCGTCGTCCGCGAGCCGCACCGGACGCTCGCCGACATAGATCAGCGGCACCTCGAAGGTGGTGTGGGCGGTTTGGGGCGCTCCGGTCTCGGGGTGGACCATCTGCTCGGCGTTGCCGTGGTCGGCGGTGACCAGGCAGGCGCCGCAGGCGCGCCGGATCGCCTCCACCACCCGGCCGACGCAGGCGTCCACCGCCTCGATGGCCCGGACGGCGGCGTCGAAGTCGCCGGTGTGACCGACCATGTCACCGTTGGCGTAGTTGCAGACGATCAGGTCGAACGTGCCGGCATCGATCGCCTCCACCAGCCGGTCGGTGACTTCCGCGGCGCTCATCTCGGGCTTCTCGTCGTAGGTCTTCACCTCCTGGGGGGAGGGTATCAGCACCCGGGTCTCGCCCCGGTACTCCTCCTCGCGGCCGCCGGAGAAGAAGAAGGTGACGTGGGCATACTTCTCGGTCTCGGCGATGCGCAGTTGGGTGAGGTCGCGCTTCTCCATCACCTCGCCCAGGGTGTTGACGAGTTCCGCCGGCGGAAAGGCCGCCGGCGCAGGGATATCGGCAGCATACTGGGTCAGCATCACCAGGCCGTCGGCGGCGAGCCTGGGTCGCACGCGGCGCTCGAAGCCGCTGAAGCCCGCCTCGACGAAGGCGCGGGTCAGCTCCCGGGCGCGGTCGGCACGGAAGTTCATGAAGATGGCGGCATCGCCCTCGGCCAGGGCCACCGGCGCGCCGCTCGGGCGGATGCTGGTGGCGGTGACGAACTCGTCGGTCTCGTCGCGCTCGTAGGCCCGGCGCAGCCCCTCCTCGGCCCCGATCGCCTCGAACTCGCCCTCGCCCTCGGTGATCAGGCGGTAGGCCTTCTCCACGCGATCCCAGCGGTTGTCCCGGTCCATGGCGTAGTAGCGGCCGATGATCGAGGCCACGAAGCCGTTCTCGGGGCCCACCAGCTCGGCGAGGCGCGCGTTGGTGCGTTCCAGCGACGCCATGGCGCTCTTGGGCGGCATGTCGCGGCCGTCGAGGAAGGCGTGGACGTAGATCCGCCGCGCGCCGCGGCGGGCGGCCAGCTCGGCCATCGCCAGGAAGTGGTCCTCGTGGCTGTGCACGCCGCCTGGCGAGAGCAGGCCCAGCAGGTGCACCGCCTTGCCCTCAGCCACGGCGGCATCGATCGGCGCCGTCAGCACCTCGATGGTGTCCAGGTCGCCGTCCTCGACGGCCTTGGTGATGCGCGTGAAGTCCTGGTAGACGATGCGCCCGGCGCCCAGGTTCATGTGGCCGACCTCGGAGTTGCCCATCTGGCCATCCGGCAGGCCAACGTGGCGGCCGTCGGTATGGATCAGGGTGTGCGGCTGCTCCTGCCACAGGCGATCCATCACCGGGGTGCGGGCGGCGAGCACGGCGTTGTCCCTGGCTTCCTCGTTGTAGCCATAGCCGTCGAGGATGATCAGCGCCACCGGACGCGGGGTAGGGGTGCGGGGTTCGGTCATGGGGAGGGCCTCTTTGTCCTTGTCAGCCCCGGCAGGCGCGCGGGCGGTCACCGGGGTCGCGACTTGCATCTGCTTGCGGCATCATATCGCAGGGCACCGCCAGACGTCATTTGAGCGGCCCCCGGCCTGCCGTGGCTTTGTGTATACTGGGCGCCGCCGCGACGAGCCGGCCCCGTTCACCGTGCATCCGAGACAAGAGTTAGCCGAACCCATGATCGATCAGCTGTTCGAATTCGTGCAGAATCACCCTCTGCTGGTGGGGGCCTTCCTGCTGGTGTTGACCGCCTGGATCGCCTACGAGGTCCGCAACAGCAGCAGCGGTGGCGTGACCTCCGGCGAGGCGACCCAGCTGGTCAATCGCGAGGACGCCGTGGTGCTCGACCTTCGCGAGGCCGGCGAGTTCAAGGCGGGCCACATCGCCGGCGCGCGCAACATCCCCCAGAGCAAGCTCGATGAGCGCATGCGTGAACTCGAGAAGTTCAAGGGCAAGCCGATCATCGTGGCCTGCAAGCATGGCCAGAGCGCCGGCGTCGCCCAGGCCAAGCTGACCAAGGCAGGCTTCGAGCGGGTGCTCAAGCTCAAGGGCGGCATGGCCCAGTGGCAGGCCGATGGCCTGCCGGTCGTCAAGAAATAGCGCCCATCAGGCCGCGACGCATCATCGACACGCATTCACCGAATCAAAGGACCTTTCCCATGGCGGAAGAGAACAACCAGAACGCCGGCCCCAATGGCCAGGCGGCCGGCCAGCAGGACAAGCCCCAACTGCAGTTCGCCCTGCAGCGCATCTACGTCAAGGACATCTCCTTCGAGGCCCCCAACTCGCCGACGGTCTTCCAGCAGCCGTTCAAGCCCAAGGTCGGTCTGGACCTGAACACCACCAGCCGCCAGGTCGGGGAAGGCCTGTACGAGGTGGTCATCAAGGTCACCGCCCAGGTCACCCACAGCGAGGAAGGCACCACCTCCTTCCTGGCCGAGATCGAGCAGGCCGGCCTGTTCCGTATCAGCGGCATCGAGGGGCAGCAGCTCGACCACACCCTGGGCGCCTTCTGTCCCAACATGCTCTTCCCCTATGCCCGGGAGTGCATCGACAATCTGGTCAATCGGGGCGGCTTCCCGCCGCTGATGCTGGCGCCGGTCAACTTCGAGGCGATCTACGCCCAGAAGAAGAAGCGTCAGGCCGAACAGGCCCAGCCGTCGGGCGAGCAGGCGACCCAGTAAGCGTGACCGGCCCGTGTCAGTGAATGCCCCGCGAGTGAAGGCCCCGCGCATCCACGTTGCCGCCGACCTTGTGGTCGGCGGCGACGTGGTTCTGCCCGAGGGACCGGCCCGCCACGTGGCACGAGTGCTGCGCCTTACCGAGGGCGCGCCTCTGCGGCTCTTCGACGGCGCCGGCCGGGAGGCCAGGGCGGTGATCGTCGAGGCCTCCCGCAAGCGGGTGGTGGTGCGCATCGAGGCCGTGGCCCCGGGCACCGGCGAGTCGCCGCTCGCGGTGCACCTGGGGCAGGCGATCTCCAAGGGCGATCGCATGGACTACGCCATCCAGAAGGCGGTGGAGCTCGGCGTCGCCGCGATCACCCCGCTCTACACCGAGCATGGCGACGTGCGCCTCCGGGGCGAGCGCGAGGCGAAGAAGCTCGCCCACTGGCAGGCCGTGGCGGCCAGCGCCTGCGAGCAGTGCGGTCGCGCGACCCTGCCGCCCGTGCACCCCCCCGCCGGCCTGGCCGACTGGCTGGCCGGCCGCGACGAAGCGCTGCGCCTGGTGCTGCATCCCGGCACCACCGGGGCCCTGGAACAACGGGAAGCGCCTGCCAGCGCCGCCCTGCTGATCGGCCCGGAGGGTGGACTGTCCGAGGCCGAGGTCGAGGCGGCCCTGGCCGGCGGCTTCGTCCCCCTCTCCCTCGGCCCGCGCATCCTGCGCACCGAGACCACGCCGGTGGTGGCGCTGTCGCTGCTGCAATCCCGCTTCGGCGACCTGTGAGCGCCAACGCATCCCCGGCGCCTTGTGCCTCTCCTCACCGGAGCTCCCCCATGCCCGACTCCCGAGACCGCCGCCCATCCACCTCGCCTCGCTCCGCCGGCACGCGCAACTATTGTGCCCCCAGGGCGGCCGTCGGAGAGGTGGCCTACCTCGAGGTGGTTACCGTCAACGACACCGGGGCCTTCCTCGACTGGGGCCACCCCCGCGACCTGCTGCTGCCCTATGGCGAGCAGCGCTTCCGTCCCAGCGTGGGCAAGCGGGTGCTGGTGATGATCTACGAAGACCAGCAGGGCCGGCCGGTGGCCTCCCAGAAGCTCGAGCGCTTCATCGCCGACGAGGCCGTGGGCCTGCAAGCAGGTGATGCGGTGTCACTGGTGATCGCCGAGGCGACCGACCTGGGGGTCAAGGCCGTGGTGAACCACCGCTTCTGGGGCCTGCTCTACCGTGACGACATCAACCGCCCGCTGCGCCGCGGCCAGCGTCTCACCGGCTACGTGAAGCGCCTGCGTGACGACGGTCGGCTGGACCTCTCGCTGCTGCCGCCGGGCGAAGCGCGGCTCGACGTGGTGGGCGAGCAGGTGCTCAAGGCCCTGCGCGAGAGCGGCGGCTACCTGCCGCTGGGCGACAAGAGCGACCCGGCGGAGATCAAGGCGCGGCTGGGGGTGAGCAAGAGCGCCTTCAAGCAGGCCATCGGCCGGCTCTACAAGCACCAGCAGATCACCCTGGAGCCTGGCGGGATCCGCCTGGTGCCGGGCGGGGAGTAACCGGTTAGTGCAGGCCTGGCAACTTGGTGCGCCTGCCGGCCCTGCGGCATACTGACCGGACCCACTCCCCGGACCGGAATCCCGACCCCATGAACGAACGCGCGCTGAAGATCGGCGTGGTGATGGATCCCATCGCCGACCTCACCTACAAGAAGGACACCAGCCTGGCCATGCTGTGGGCCGCCAGGGACCGCGGCTGGTCGCTGCACTACCTGGAGCAGGAGGACCTCTTCCTGCGCGAGGGACGTGCCTTCGGCCGGATGCGCGCGCTGGAGGTGCACCGCGACCCCGGGCACTGGTTCGACCTGGGCGAGCCGGAGGTGGGGCCCCTGGCCGAACTCGACGTGATCCTGATGCGCAAGGACCCGCCCGTCGATGGCTACTTCCTCAACGCCGTCTACCTGCTGGGCTTCGCCGAGCGCGAGGGCGTGCTGGTGGTCAACCCCACCCAGGCGCTGCTGGAGTGCAACGAGAAGCTCTTCGCCCAGCAGTTCCCCCAGTGCTGCACCCCGACCCTGGTCTCCTGCAACGAGGCCGTGCTGCGCGACTTCCACGCCGAGCACGGCGACGTGATCTTCAAGCCGCTGGACGGCATGGGCGGCACCGGGATCTTTCATGTCCGCCCCGAGGGCCGCAACCTGGGCGCCATCATCGAGATGCTGAGCGAGCGCGGCAGGCGCCAGGTCATGGCCCAGCGCTACATCCCCGAGATCAGCGAGGGCGATACCCGCATCCTGCTGGTGGACGGCGAGCCGATCCCCTACGGCCTGGCCCGCGTGCCCATGGCCGGCGAGACCCGCGGCAATCTGGCCGCCGGCGGCACGGGGACCAGTCGCGAGCTCACCGCCCGCGACCACTGGCTGATCGAGCAGGTCCAGCCGACGATCCGCGAAAAGGGGTTGATGTTCGTCGGCCTCGACGTGATCGGCGACTACATTACCGAGATCAACGTCACGAGCCCCACCTGCGTGCGCGAGATCGACGACCAGCGCGGTACCGATATCGCCGCCCAGCTGATGGACGCCATCCAGCGCCGTCTCGGCGAGCGGCGCTGATCCGGGAGGCCTACGGCCCATGACGAGCAGCCCCCTCAGCGACCCCATCCAGTATGCCCCGGTCTCCCGGCCGTACCGGCACTGGCTGGCCTGGTCGCTGGCGCTGCTGCTGCACCTGGTGGTCATCGGGGTGGTGGCCAGTCGCCAATTCGCGCCGGCGCCCGTCGAGCGCTCCAGCATCGACGTGGTGCTGGTGAGCCGGCCGTCGCCGGAGGCCGTGGAGGCTTCGGCCATCGCCGAGGCCGACCAGCGCGCCGCCGGCTCGCCCCAGGAGCAGGCTCCGGCGGAGGCCAGGGCCGCGCCCATGGACGAGTTGCCCGAGCTGCAGGCGGCCGAACCCGAGGTGGACCCGGCCACCCCGGCAGAGCCGGAGAGTGCCGCCCGCCCCGAGCCCGAAAGCGAGGCGCCCGAGCCCCCGGCGGCCGAGCGCCCCCGCGAGGCCCAGGCGACGCCCGTGCCTCGCGACAGTGCCCCCCAGTCGGCCGAGACCTCGGCGCCACCCACCGCCTCGGCCCCCTCCGCCTCGGGGCGCGACCTGCTCGCCCAGGCCACCTCCAGCATCCGCGAGCAGGGCCTCTCGTCGGAGTTCGCCGGCGAGCAGCCGGGGGAGGGGCGCCAGGCCGCCCAGCAGGCCGCCGAGGCACGCTATATCGACGACTGGACCCGCCGGGTCGAGGATTACGGCAACCGGGTGCACCCGGCGCCGCGTCACCTGGAGGGGCAGCTGCGCATCCGGGTGGTGATCGGCCGCGACGGTCAGGTTCGCCAGGCAGAGGTGGTACAATCCTCGGGACATGCCGAACTCGACCAGGCAGCCCTGGACACGGTGCACGGTGCCGCCCCCTATCGCCCCTTCGACCGGGGCATGGGCACCCTGGACAGCCTGTCCATCACCCGGGTCTGGCGGTTCGGCCAAGGCAATCATTACGGCGTGCAATAGGTCCGCCGGGGAGTCTCATGCAATCCGTGCAACACTTCGGCTTGAAAAACCACTTCCTGCTGGCGATGCCGCACCTGGAAGACCCCAATTTCGCCGGCAGCCTCAGCTACCTCTGCGACCATGACGAGAACGGCACCATGGGCGTGATCGTCAACCGGCCCCTGGAGCTGACCCTGGACGCCCTCTTCGAGCAGCTCGAGCTGGGCGGCGACGAGAGCCCCCATCGCGATGCGCCGGTCTACTATGGCGGCCCGACCCACAAGGATCGCGGCTTCATCCTGCATCGCGGGTCCAGCGATTCCTGGGATTCCAGCATCCAGGTCGCCGACGATATCGCCCTGACCACCTCCATGGATATCCTCCAGGCCCTGGCGGACGGCAAGGGGCCCGAGCAGTTCCTGGTCTGCCTGGGCTGTGCCGGCTGGGAGTCGGGCCAGCTGGAGGCCGAGCTCAAGGAGAATGCCTGGCTCACGGTGGAGGGGCGCGCCGACATCCTCTTCACGGTGCCGCCCGAGCAGCGCCTGGGCGCCGCCGCGGGCATCCTGGGCATCGACCTGAACCTGATGACCCGCGAGGCGGGCCACTCCTGATGAGGGGGCGGCGCGTGATGACGGAGCCGGACTGATGGCCGAAGCCGGTTCGCGACTGATCCTGGCCTTCGACTTCGGCACCCGGCGCATCGGCGTGGCGGTGGGCAACGAGCTGCTCGCCAGTGCCCGGGAGCTCGAGCCCTTGCCTGCCCGGGACGGCATCCCCGACTGGGCGCAGGTGGCGCGGCTGGTGGACGAATGGCGCCCGGACCTCTTCGTGGTGGGGCTGCCGCTCAACATGGACGGCAGCGAGTCGGTCATGAGTACCCGCGCGCGCAAGTTCGGCAAGCGTCTCTATGGCCGCTACGGCATCCCCTGCGAGATGGTCGACGAGCGCGGCTCCACCCGCGAGGCCAAGTCGATCGCCCGGGAGGCCGGCCACCGCGGCAACTATCGTGAACAGGGCGTCGACGGCATCGCCGCGGTGCTGATCCTGGAGGGCTGGTTCGCCCGGCACGAGGGTCTGCCGCCGCGCTGATCAGGCCGGACGGGTGTCGCCGGCACGGTATTTCGTGGCGAAGTCGCCCACCGAGATGCAGGTGAACTTCTCGATGAAGAACGCCAGGGTCGCCGGGCAGCGGAAGCGCTCCTCGAAGGCCTCCACCTCTCCTTCCCGCTCTCGCTCGACGCTCGCCAGGTAGCCATCACCGGCCTTGCGCACCCTGACGGTCGCCTGGCTGTCCTCGGCCTGTTTCTCGACCATCAGCTCTGGCTGCCCCTCGAGCAGCTCCCCCAGCACCTTGCCCCCCTCGCGCTCCTCGGGCGAGGCCCAGAGGGGCTGGTCACGGTCGCCGTAGCGATACAGGAAGATCATCGGCAGCACCGAGAAGATGGCGGTCGTGAGGGTCCAGGTCAGCGCCGCGCTGGAGAGATCCGCCGTGAACACCGCGACCATCTGCACGACGATGCCCAGCGCCAGCAGTCCCGCCAGGGGGCGCCACATCCGCGGGTTCATGAAGCCCCTGTCCAGGAAGTAGCCCCACAGTCCGATCACCACCACCGCTCCCACGCCCAGCTGGATCATGGCGAGCAGCGACCCTCCCCCCATCAGCAGGGCGATGACGCCGATCAGGATCAACAGGGTGTAGAAGCCACACAGCAACAGGTACGCACGCTTCAGGTTCATCGGTGTTGCGCCTCCAGGCCTGGTCGCCATGTGCGGCGACGCGGATTGTCGTTCCCCACCAGCATAGGCGATCGGTTGCGACCTGCAGGCCGCTCAGAAGGTGGCGTCGTCAACGCCCAGGCGGTCGGGCACGAACCAGGGCACGTCGCGCAGGTCCCTGTCGATGAGCGCCTCGACCCCGAGCAGGGTCGCGAAAATCGCCATGCGCACCGGGATGCCGTTGTCGGTCTGGCGGAAAATCGCCAGGCGCGGGTCGCCGTTGAGGTCCACGTCCAGGTCGTTGGCCTCGGGGCGGCTGTCGCGGGGCAGCGGGTGCATGACGATGGTGGAGGGGCCGCAGCGGCTGTCCAGGAAGGCGCGATCCACGGTGAAGTCCCGGGAGAGGTTGAAGCCCTCGCTCATCTCGGCGGTGAAGCGCTCCTTCTGGATGCGGGTGGTGTAGACCACGTCCACGTCGGAGAAGTCGCCGGCCAGGCTCTCGCGAACCTCCACGCTGAGCCCCTGGCGGCTGACCCGCTCGATCAGGTGGCTCGGCATCTCGAGGCCGGGCGGCGCCACCAGGGTGACGCGCATCGGGGCGTAGCGAGACAGCAGCTTGATCAACGAGTGCACCGTGCGGCCATACTTCAGGTCGCCGGTCATCAGCACGTGGGCGTCCCTGAGCGCCTTGCCCTGCAGGGCGAACTCCTTGTCGATGGTGTAAAAGTCCAGCAGCGCCTGGCTGGGATGCTCGCCGGGGCCGTCGCCGGCGTTGATCACCGGCACCTTCGTCGCGGCGGCGAATTCGGCCACCGAGCCCTGGTCCGGGTGGCGCATGACGATGGCGTCGCAATAGCCGCTCATCACCCGGCTGGTATCGTAGAGCGACTCGCCCTTGGCCATGGACGAGAAGGTGAAGCCGGTGGTGTCGCAGACGCTGCCGCCGAGCCGGCAGAAGGCGGCATGAAAGCTGACCCGAGTACGGGTGCTGGCCTCGAAGAAGAGGTTGCCGAGCACGGCCCCTTCCAGTACCCGGGTGATCTTGCGCCGACTTGCGATGGGCTCCATCCGCGCGGCGACGCGCATCAGGTGGTCGATGTCGTCGCGGGACAGGGAGTCGATGGATAGCAGGTGGGAACTCATCACAGGCCTCGGCTGGTGGCTGGGGGACGGGGCTAGTGTACCCCCCCGAGGGGATGGCTTCACGGGCCGCCCGCCTCAAGCTACTGGCCGATCAGGTCGGCGAGCTGGCCGGCATGGTCCATCACCTCGCGGATGGCCGTGTCGGTGTCCAGATCATCCATGGCGACTACGCCGACACAGGCCTCCACGCCGGGCCGGACCTGCGGCGAGGCGATGGCACTGGCCACGCCGACGGCCCCGCGCTGCAGCTGACCGCGGGTCAGGCTGAAGCCCTCGGTTCGCGCCTGGCGTACGGCCTCGTCATCGTCTGGCTGCGGGGGACGAGCGGCCAGGATGGCGATGCCGGCCGCCCCTCGTGTCAGCGGGTGGCGGCTGCCCACCCGGTAACCGACCCGCAGCAGCCCCTCCTCGGGCTCGGCTTCCATGATCACCACGCACTCATCGCCCTGGGCGACCGAGATGAAGGCCGTGGCCCGGGTGGCCCTCGCCAGCCTTTGCAGCAGGGGCTGTGCCACGCCGCGCAGCTGGGGCTCGAAGCGCGAGGCCAGCAGCGAGATGCCCGCCCCCAGGCGCACCGGGCCCTCACGGGTCCGCGTGATCAGCCCATGCCCCTCGAGGGTGGTGACGATGCGATAGGCGATGGCGCGGTGCACCGCCAGTTGCTCGGCGAGTTCGGCGATGGTGACGCCCTCGGCATGCTCGGCGACGATTTCGAGCGCGCGCAGGCCGCGATCCAGGGTTTGCAGGGTGGTGGCCATCGAACGACATTCCTCGAGTCGGGGGTGGCGGGGCAAGAAAGTGCAGTCGCCCGGGGATTGACGTCCCCATCGGAACTGCCTATGTTCAGCCATAAGTTCGATAAACGATACATCCTGTGCGATAAAAGTAACAATAGATCCGCGACTCATGACCGCTACGATGCCGGGCGACAGTCCCGCGGGAGGCCCCATGACATCAGCAATCCACCGGACCGAAACCGGCGTGGCCGGCTGCCCCTTCCACCAGGCCGCCGTATCGCCCACCGGCTGCCCGGTATCGCCCGAGGCCGCCGCCTTCGATCCTTTCGATGCGCCCTATCAGCTCGACCCTGCCGAGGCGCTGCGCTGGGCGCGCGAGCAGCAGCCGGTGTTCTACAGCCCGAGGCTCGGTTATTGGGTCGTGAGCCGCTATGAGGACGTGAAGGCGGTGTTCCGCGACAACCTCCTCTTCTCGCCCTCGATCGCCCTGGAAAAGCTCACCCCGGCGCCTCCCGAGGCGATGAAGATCCTCGAGAGTCACGGCTATGCGATGCGCCGCACCATGGTCAACGAGGACGAGCCGGACCACATGGAACGCCGCCGACTGCTGATGGAGGCCTTCCTGCCCGAGCACCTCGAGAAGCACGAGGCATGGGTGCGCGAGTTGGTGCGCGACTACATGGACCGCTTTATCGACAAGGGGCACGTCGATCTGGTGGCCGAGATGTTCCGAGAGATTCCCATGACCGTGGCACTGCGCTTCCTGGGGGTGCCCGAGGAGGATGCCCAGGAGCTTCGCCGCTTCTCGGTCGCCCACACGCTCAATACCTGGGGCCGCCCCTCCCCGGCACAGCAATTGCAGATTGCCGAGGACGTCGGCCGCTTCTGGCAGTCGGCACAGGCGATCCTCGATCGCATGCTGGCCGAGCCGACCGGCGAGGGCTGGATGTATGACTCGATCCGGATGCACGCTGAGCATCCTGACATCGTCCCGGAGAGCTATCTGCGCTCGATGATGATGGCGATCCTGGTGGCCGCCCATGAGACCACCGCTTTCGCCACCACCAACGCCTTTCGTACCCTGCTGTCGCACCGCGAGTCCTGGAACGACATCTGCGAGAACCCTGCCCTGATTCCCAGCGCGATCGAGGAGTGCCTGCGCGTCGCCGGGTCGGTCGTGGCCTGGCGTCGCATCGCCACCGACGACACCGAAGTCGGTGGGGAGAAGATTCCGAAGGGCGGCAGACTGCTGATCGTGCAGGCGTCGGCCAACCAGGATCGTCGCCACTGGGAGAATCCCGAGGCGTTCGACATCTACCGCCACAACGCGGCCGAGCACCTCACCTTCGGCTATGGTGCGCACCAGTGCATGGGCAAGAACATCGCCCGGATGGAAATGCGGGTCATCCTCGATGAATTCGTCCGTCGTCTGCCGCATATGCAGCTGGTCGAGGACCAGGCGTTCGAGTACCTGCCCAATATCTCGTTTCGTGGCGCCACGTCGCTATGGGTGGAATGGGATCCCGCGCAGAATCCCGAACGGCGCACTCCCTCGGTGCTGGAAAACCCCACGCATTTCCGCATCGGGGCACCGGTCAAGGATGACATCCTGCGCCGGGTCGTCGTCAGCGAGGTGGAGCGCGAGGCCGAGGCGGTGATCCGTGTCGACCTGGTCGATCCCCATGGGCGTGAGCTGCCCGACTGGTCCCCCGGTTCCCATATCGAGCTGGTGTCGGGCGAATGGCGCCGCTGCTACTCGCTGTGCGGGACGTGCGGTGACCGCAGCCGCCTGTCCATCGCCATCCTGCGCGAGCCCGAGGGGCGAGGGGGCTCGGTGCATTTCCACGACACCCTCGAGCCGGGTGACGTGCTGCATATCGCCGGTCCCAAGAACCACTTCCCTCTGGACGAGGCCGTGCCGCGCTATACCCTGATTGCCGGCGGTATCGGCATCACGCCGATCCTGGCCATGGCCGATCGGCTCAAGGCGCTCGGCAAGCCCTATGCGTTCCACTACTGCGGCGCCGGGCGGCGAACCATGGCCTTTCTCGACCGGGTCGAACGTGACCATGAGGCAGCGCTGACCCTCCATGCCGGCGACGAGGGCTGCCGCCTCGACCTGCCGCGAGGGCTCGCCGGCCTATCCGAGGGCGAGCAGGTCTACGCCTGCGGCCCGGAGCGCATGCTGGAGGCGCTCGAGGCGCTGGCGGTGGACTGGCCCGAGGGCACGCTGCATGTCGAGCATTTCACGGCCCGCTCCAGCATCCTCGATCCCGAGCACGAACATGCCTTCGACGCACGACTCGCCGACTCCGACCTGACGGTACGGGTCAGCAACGACCAGACCCTGCTCGAGGCACTGACGGCGGCCGGTGTGGATGTGCCCAGCGACTGCTGTGAGGGCCTGTGTGGTACCTGCGAGGTGGCGGTGGCCGAGGGCGACATCGATCACCGCGACCTGGTGCTCAGCCGCGCCGAGCGCGATGCCAACGACCGGATGATGGCCTGCTGTTCGCGCGCCAAGGGCAAGCGTCTGGTGCTCTCGCTATGATCCTGATGATCATCAGGACAGCCTGTTGCGCACGCCAACCCTGACATCAATAACAACCAAGGAAACCGACAATGAAGAAACTGGCGACACTGACGACACTCACCGCCCTTTCCCTTGGCGCCTTCCAGAGCGCTGCGGCCACCGAGCTGCAGGTCAGCACCTGGGCGGGCCCCAACCACGGCGTCAACACCATCGTCTGGCCGACCTGGGCCAGCTGGGTGGAGGAGGCGACCGAGGGGCGGGTCACCGTCAACGTGGTCCACGACATGGGCCCGCCCGACGCCCAGATGGAGTTGATCGCGGACGGCGTGGCCGACGTCACCTGGCTCTTCCATGGCCTGATGCCCGGGCGCTTCGAACTGACCAAGCTGCCCGAGCTGCCCACCTTCGAGGACTTCTCCTCCGAAGCGGCCTCGGTAGCCTACTGGCGCACCCACAATGAATACCTGGCCCAGGCCGGCGAGCACCGCGGCGTCGAGGTCATCGGTCTGGGCGTGCACGGCCCCGGGTCGCTGTTCCTCGATGAATCGATCGACAGCCTCGATGACCTGGACGGCAAGCGCGTGCGCATCGGCGGCGGGATCATGGCCGACATCTCCAACGCACTGGAGCTGACCGGTGTCGCCCTGCCGCCGGCCAGCACCTACGAGGCCGCGACGCAGGGCGTGATCGACGGCGCCATGCTCACCCTCGAGGGCCTCAAGAGCTTCCGCCTGGCCGAGGTGTTGCCCTACACGGTGCAGATGCCAGGCGGCTTCTATCGCGGCAGCTTCTCCCTGGTCATCAACCCGGATACCTGGGCGTCGCTCTCCGACGAGGACCGAGCAGCGATCGAGGAGGTCTCGGGTGAGCGCCTCTCCCGGCTGTTCGGCTACATGATGGATGTCGTGGACGTGCGCGGCATCGAATTCGCCGAGCAACAGGGCAACACCTTCATCGAACTGCCGGACGAGGAGGTCGAGCGCTTCCAGCAGATGGCCACAGAACTGCCGGGTGCCTGGTTCGAAACGGCCGGCGCCCAGGGGGTGGATGGCGAAGCCGCCCGCGGCTACTTCCTCGAACAGCTCGATGCCGTCGGCGAGGAAGAAGGCCTCTCCGCCGATGAAGTGATCGACCCGGGCGCCTGATCCCTGGCAGCCATCGGCCCGACCCACGAGCACGGCCACGGCCGTGCTCGCCATCGTTCGGACCGGGACCCGTCATTCTGTTTCAATTGAAACTATCTTGATCCCCGTCAAGGCAGCCCGGCTCCCCCAGCTCGATACTGGTACCGACAGCACGATCACCTGACGGGAGCATTACGATGGCCACTGCACAGACCACCCGCACCGCCTCCTGGTGGGAGCGCCTGACCGAACGCTGCTATGCCACGTCCACGGCCCAGCTGGTGCGTGACGTCCAGCACGACGCGGGCCCTACCTATCATGCCCTTCTGAATGACCTGGAGAGCCCCCTCGAGCCTGGCTTCGAACGCGAGATGGCGCGACAGCTGGCGGCGGGGCAGCCGAGTGACTTCGTCCCGGCCAGGACCCTGATGCCGGTGATGATGCAGCGCTTCGGCCTGCAGGATGCCGAGGTGGCGGCGGAGCCGGGATACAACGCGATGCGCAAGACCTGCAATGGCTGCCCGGTCGTCGGCCATTGCTGGAAGGCCATGCGCGCCGGTGCCGAGGTCGAGGAGTGTCGCGGCTTCTGCCCCAACGCCAGGGCGTTCGACAGCCTCGCCGCTGGCTGAGGTCATTCGGCAAAAGGCGTCGTCGGGCCCTGGCCATGCGCCGGGGCTTCTTATGACTGGAATCAGCCTTTCCGGCACAGCGCCACCAGCCGTGCCTTGGAGCGCACGCCAAGCTTGGCGTACGCACGCTTGCGGTAGGTCTCGGCGGTGGAGAGGGCGATGTCGAGCTCGGCGGCGGCGGTCTTGAGGGTGTGGCCGCGCAGCAGCGAGAGGCAGAGCTGGCGTTCCCGCGCGGAGAGCGGCTTGAGGGCCTCGGCTTCCTCGTGACTGGCGGGCAGGGCGGCCGGGTGTGCCTGGCGATAATGGCGGCATACCAGGCTGGCCAGCAGCGGGATCAGGGCCTCCAGCCGCGCCATGTCCAGGGGAGCGAAGGGGCCGCGCCCGAGGTCACGGTAGAGGTTCAGGTAGTAGACGGTTGCGCCGGCGGGAATCACCACCGAGACCTTGTCGGCCAGGTCGGGAAAGGCGAACAGGTGGCTGCGGTAGGCCGGCGACATCGCCTCGGTCGGCATAGGCATCAGTTCGGCGTCTGCCTGCTCCCTGCCTGCCTCGAGCAGCTGTCGCAGCCGGGGATAGTTGGGGTCCTGGCGGAACAGCCCGCCGGCGTAGAGGTCGGCCAGGCGTCCGGCCACCTTGGGGTAGCGCGGGTTGTCCACCAGCAGAGACTCCATGGTGTCGCGTCCCGAGTAGGCGAAGAGAATGCACTGCTCGATGCCCACCCCCTGACGCAGCAGGGCGATCAGCTGGCCGTCGAAGCATTCCGTGCCCAGGTGCGTGACGCACTCGGCCAGGGTGGCCAGCAGCCCCGGCCAGTCCGGGGGGGCCTTCCTCGGGAATCCTGTCGCCATCAGGGTTGCTACCATCGTCGTAGGGAGTGTGTCGTCTGTCCCCGCTTTCACGGGACAGGGAGCGGCGCGGCACCGGGATAACCTGCCCGCACGTCAGACCACAACCTGAACTCCTGGCAGGAGGTGCCCATGCGACCCGCCGGACGCGCCGAGACCGACTCGCTCTACTTCGATTATCCGCATTTTCCCTTCGTTCGTCCTCCCGAGCTGGATGGCCAGGCGGTTCGTCACCGCGTGGCCATCGTCGGTGCCGGGCCGGTGGGGGTGACCGCTGCCCTGGAGCTGGCCCGCCACGGCATCGCCTCGGTGGTGCTGGACGACAAGGACACCGTCAACGACGGCTCGCGGGCGATCTGCCTCTCACGCCACAGCTTCGAGATCCTCCAGCAACTCGGCATCGCTGCGCCCTTCGAGGAGAAGGGGCTGGGCTGGACCCAGGGCCGCACCTATTTCCGCGACCGCGAGATCTACCGCTTCCAGATGCCGCACTCCGACCAGGAGCGCTACTACCCGATGGTCAATCTGCAGCAGCAGTACATCGAGCAGTTCCTGATCGACAAGGCTCAAGCCAGTGACCTGATCGAGATGCGTTGGCAGAGTGCCGTGACCGGTGTGAGTCAGGCCGATGCCGGCGTCACCCTGCAGGTGACCACCCCCGAAGGTGACTACCGGCTGCAGTGCGACTACCTGCTGGCCGCCGACGGCGCGCGCAGCGTGGTGCGTAAGGCCTTCGACCTCTCGTTGCATGGCGAGGCCTATGAGGGGCGCTACGTGATCGCCGACGTGCGCCTCAGGTCCGACTTTCCCACCGAGCGCCGCGCCTTCTTCCACTCCCATGCGCTGCCCGATACCACCATCCTGGTGCACAAGCAGCCCGATGACATCTGGCGCATCGACTATCAGCTGGCGCCAGGGGAAGACCCGGAAGAGGCGGTTCTGGAGGAGCGGATCCGCGAGAAGGTCGAGCTGATCGTACGCGAGGTGATGCAGGAGAGCGGCGACTGGGAGCTGGAGTGGTGGAGCCTCTACAAGGCGCATACCCTGGCGCTGGACGACTATCGCCACGGGCGCGTGCTGTTCATCGGCGA
Source organism: Halomonas rhizosphaerae (assembly GCF_030010555.1). GTDB lineage: Bacteria > Pseudomonadota > Gammaproteobacteria > Pseudomonadales > Halomonadaceae > Halomonas > Halomonas rhizosphaerae. Next base: position 13,152 of record NZ_JASCQP010000007.1, on the reverse strand, counting down.
CAGTGCCCACCTGGTGCCGATCTTCGGTGTGCGGGGCCTCAACAACGGCCTGGCCGATGCCGCCAATGCCGGCTGGAAGCTGGCCTGCGTGCTCAAGGGCCAGGGCACAGACGGGCTGCTCGACAGCTACAGCCCGGAGCGCCGTGGCGCCACCCTGGATGTCTTCGCCAACGCCGGCAAGAGCACGCGCTTCATGACCCCGCCGACCCGGGGCCATGCGCTGATGCGCGATGCCGCCCTGGCCCTGGCGTTCCATAATGATTACGCCAGTGGCTTCGCCAACCCGCGTCAGGTCACCCCCTACACCTATGCCGACAGCCCGCTGACCCTGGCCGACGGTGCCGCCTTCGAGGCCGGGCCGATTCCCGGCGCGCCCCTGATCAATCGCCGTCTGGGGGATGACGACTTCCTGCTCGACCACCTCGGCACGGGCTTCACCCTGATGCACTTCAGCGAGGCAGGCGAGGTCGAGCCGCCCCTGCAGCAGAGACTCGCGGCGCTTCAGGCCAAGGGTATCGATCTCACCCTGCTGCGCGTGGCCCGGTCGCCGGGCGCCGAGGACGCCCTGGTCGACCCCGACGGCAGCCTTTTCACCGGCTATGGTGCCGCGCCGGGCGCGGCCTACCTGGCGCGCCCCGACCGCCACGTGGCGGCCCGCTGGAAGTCTTTCGAGCCCGCCGCCCTCGAGGCCGCCCTGAACCTTGCCCAAGGTCGGGCCCTGGAAGGAGAAACATCATGACCGATGCGACACTGCCCTTTGCCGACCTGGAGCGGGTCTACGAGCACCTGGCCGAGACCCTCGACGCCCTGCCCGAGGCGCAGGAGAGCCACTTTCTTGCCCAGCTGGCGCTGGCCCTGGCCCACCGCGTGCCCGAGGTCGAGCGGGTGATGGCCGCCATCGACGAGGCCCGGGAGGGCGCCAGCATCAGTTCATGAGGGCTGGCCAGGGTGCCCGGCGCTCTCGCGCCGAGCTTCTTTGCTGATCAGCCTTGCCGGCAGTTCGGTTGAGAGATGCTTGAGGCCCCGTTGCGTTGCCTGATCAATCCAAGATAGGCGGTGAGCGATACAAGGCCCCCCAATGCAATGGCGATGGCCATGGTGCGCGAGGTGCCGTCGTGGAACTGGCCGACCAGGGCGCCGCCCAGGGCGGCGATGGTCATCTGCAGGAAGCCGAACAGCGACGAGGCCGAGCCGGCGCACTGGGGGTTGGGTGCGAGTGCGCCGGCCATGCTCTGCGGCATCACGATCCCGAAGCCGAACAGGAACAGGATGTGGGGCCCGATCACCGCCCAAGGCTCATGAAGGCCGGCGATCGCCAGTCCCGCCATGGTGGTGCCGGCCAGGGCGCACAGCAGGGTGGCCAGCAGCAATAGTCGGTCGCGTCCCAGCCGGTGGCTGTAACGGCCGCTGAACAGGGTGCCCGAGAAGAAGCCCAAGACGATCAGCATGAAGCCGATGCCGTACTGGAACGGCGACAGGCCCATGTATTCGATGAGCACGAAGGAGGATCCCGAGAGAAAGGCGAACAGGCCGGCGAAGCCGCTGGCGTTGATCAGGGTGTAGCCGATGAAGGCCCGCTGGGTCAGCAGCATGCGATAGTTGGCCAGTATCACTCGGGGGGCCACCGACTGGCGACGGTCGGCGGGCAGCGGTTCGGGCATCATCAGGGCGAGAACCAGCAGCATGATCGCCGAATAGATGGCCAGCAGCAGGAAGACCGACGCCCAGCCGAAGAACAGCAGCAGCCCTGCTCCCACCACCGGCGCGAGCGCCGGGGCCATCGCCATGGTACTGGCCATGTAGGAGAGCACGCGTCCGGCCTCGACCGGGCCGTAGATATCGCGCACCGCGGCGCGGCCTAGCACCGGGCCGGCGGCACCGCCGAAGGCCTGCAGGAAGCGCCCCGCCAGCAACCACTCGACATTCGGCGCGAAGGCACACAGCAGACTGGCCAGCAGGAACAGGCCGAAGCCGGCGATCATCACCGGGCGCCGCCCGAAGCGGTCGGAGATCGGTCCGCAGAACAGCTGGGCGAGGGCAAACCCTGCCATATAGAGGCTCAGCGTCAGCTGGACCTGGTCGGGACCGGTATTCAGCGCTTCGGCCATGGCTGGCATGGCGGGCAGGTACATGTCGGTGGCCAGTGGACCCAGCGCGGTCAGTGCCGCCAGTACCGCCACGGTGGCGGGAGAAGTCAGCCTCAGCACCCGGTTCTCCTCGATGATCTTGTTGTCCCGGTACAGAAAAGCGGGCACGGCATCGGCATCTTGCCGTGAGCCGTGCCCGCATCATTAGCCCGCTTAGTATATCAGCGAGCGTCCGGCTGCGCCTCCGGTGCGGCCTGACGGAAGGCAGGCAGCGCCCGACAGTTGGCGGTGATGCGCTGGATCGTCGGGTAGGCCGAGAGGTCGCACGCGAAGCGCTCGGCGTTGAAGACCTGAGGCACCAGGCAGAGATCGGCCAGGGTCGGGGTGTCGCCATGGCAGAAGTCACCGGTGCCGGCCTCGCGAGAGAGCATCCCCTCCAGGGCGTCGAACCCCTCGGCGATCCAGTGGCGGTACCAGGCCAGCTTGGCCTCCTCGCCCACCCCGAGCTCGCCCACCAGGTATTTGAGCACCCGCAAGTTATTGAGGGGATGGATCTCGCAGGCCACCAGCTGGGCCAGTGCACGCACCCGAGCTCGCCCCTCGGCATCGGCCGGCAGCAGGGGCGGTTCGGGGTGCACCTCGTCCAGAAACTCGCAGATCGCCAGCGACTGGATCAGCTGGACCCCGTCATCGGTCTCCAGCGTCGGTACCAGGCCCTGGGGATGACGCGCGACGTTCGCCTCAGTGCGCTGCTCGCCCTTCACCAGGTTGACCGGGACCTGGTCATAGGCCAGGCCCTTGAGGTTCAGGGCGATGCGCACCCGGTAGGCGGCCGACGAGCGGAAGTAGCCGTACAGCGTCGTCATGGAGCCTCCCTTACCTGGGCTGGTACTTGACGACCTGCTGGTCGATAGCGCCGAAGATGCTCTTGCCTTCCCGGTCGAACATCTCGATGCGTACCCGGTCGCCGAAGCGCATGAACGGCGTCTTGCTGTCGCCGTGCTGGATCTTCTCCACCATGCGCACCTCGGCCAGGCAGCTGTAGCCCACGCCGCCGTCGGCCACCGGCTTTCCGGGGCCGCCGTCGGGGTCCGGGTTGGAGACGGTGCCGGAACCGACGATGGCGCCGGCGCCCAGGTAGCGGGTCCTGGCCGCATGGGCCACCAGCTGCGGGAAGTTGAAGATCATGTCCGGCCCGGCTTGCGGCTCGCCGAACTTCTCGCCGTTGAGGTGCACGGTCAGCGGCAGGTGGACGCGGCCGTCCCGCCAGGCGTCGCCCAGCTCGTCCGGCGTCACCGCGATGGGCGAGAAGGCGGAGGCCGGCTTGGCCTGGAAGAAGCCGAAGCCCTTGGCCAGCTCGCCCGGGATCAGGCCGCGCAGGCTGACGTCATTGACCAGCATCACCAGCTTGATGTGCGCTGCCGCCTGCTCGGGCGTCACCGCCATGGGCACGTCGTCGGTGATCACGGCGATCTCGCCCTCGAAGTCGATGCCGTGCTCCTCGCTGATCGCCTCGATGTCCTCGGTAGGTGCCAGGAACTTGTCGCCGCCGCCCTGGTACATCAGCGGGTCGGTCCAGAAGGTCTCGGGCATCTCGGCGTTGCGCGCCTGGCGCACCAGCTGGACGTGGTTGAGGTAGGCGGAGCCGTCGGCCCAGTGGTAGGTGCGCGGCAGCGGCGAGTGCAGGGCGCTCTGGTCGAGGTCGAAGGCGCCTTCGGCCTTGCCCGCGTTGAGTTCGGCGTAGCGGGACTCGAGCGTCGGGCTGACGGCGTCCCAGTTCTCGGTGGCCTGCTGCAGGGTGGGCGCAATGTCCGCGGCGCGAACGGCGCGGGTCAGGTCGCGGGAGACGACGACCAGTTCGCCGTCGCGGCCGTTCTTGAGGGTGGCGAGCTTCATCTTGTCTCGGTCCTTGTCGTCAGGGGCGGGGCAGTCGGCCCCGGCCGGTCGATTCGTGGCGTCGGTGGTTCAGGGTTGGCGCGGGTCGAAGTGCGAGCGCAGGGTGGACCAGACGTCCACGTAGTCGCGCTGGCGGAAATCGGCCTCCAGCGCCGCCTCGGTCGGATGGTAGACGTAACGGCTCTCGAACATGAAGGCCAGGGTATCGCCCTGGTACTGCGGCGTCAGCTCGGCTTCGCTGGCCTTCTCGAAGGTCTCGGCATCCGGCCCATGGGGCGACATGCAGTTGTGCAGGCTGGCGCCACCCGGCAGGAAGCCCTCGGCCTTGGCATCGTACTCGCCGTGGATCAGGCCCATGAACTCGCTCATCAGGTTGCGATGGAAGTAGGGCGGGCGGAAGGTGTTCTCGGCCACCATCCAGCGCGGCGGGAAGATCACGAAGTCGAGGTTGGCCATTCCGGGGGTGTCGGAGGCCGAGGTCAGCACGGTGAAGATCGACGGATCGGGGTGGTCGAAGCTCACGGTGTTGATGGTGTTGAAGTGGGCCAGGTCGTACTTGTATGGCGCAACGTTGCCGTGCCAGGCCACGACGTCGAGCGGCGAGTGCCCGAGCCGTGTCTCCCAGAAGCGGCCCGAGAACTTGGCGACCAGCGAGAACTCACCCTCGAGGTCCTCGTAGGCGGCCACCGGGCTCAGGAAGTCGCGCGGGTTGGCCAGGCCGTTGGCACCGATGGGTCCCAGGCCGGGGAGCTCCAGCGGGCTGCCGTAGTTCTCGCAGACATACCCCCGGGCGGCATCGGCGCCGTCACCCAGGCGGACCTGGAACTTGATGCCGCGCGGGATCACGGCGATCTCGCCGCTGGCGACGTCGAGCTCGCCCATCTCGGTGCGCAGGCGCAGGGTGCCGAGCTGCGGCACGATCAGCAGCTCGCCGTCGGCATCGTAGAAGAAGCGCCCGGTCATGTCGCGGTTGAAGGCGTAGACATGTACGCCAACGCCGCTCTGGGCCCCGGCATCCCCGTTGACGGCGATGGTCAGCAGGCCATCGACGAAGTCGGTGGGCTCGCCGGGCACCGGTACCGGGTCCCAGCGCATCTGGTTCGGGTCGGCGGCAGGCCGGGCCAGCGGAGAGGTGGCCACGGGCCTGTCGGGCAACGGCTGGTAGGCGCTCTGCAGCACCGAGGGACGGATGCGGTAGAGCCAGCTGCGCAGGTTCTGGTGGCGCGGGGCGGTGAAGGCCGAGCCGGTGTACTGCTCCGCATAGAGGCCGTAGGCGCAACGCTGGGGCGAGTTCTGCCCCTCGGGAAGGGCACCGGGCAGGGCCTCGGTGGCGAAGTGGTTGCGAAAGCCGCTCTGGTACTGAAGCGTATCGGTGGTCATGGAATTATCCTCGTTCAGCGCTGTTCTTGTTGGGCGGACGAGCCTTGAGCCGGTGCCGGCTCCACGGCCTGGCCGGCGATGGCCAGGGCCTCCTCGAGTACCCGCTGGTCACCGACATGATTGGCCAGCAGCAGGATCAGCCGGGCGTTGATGCGTTCGCTCGCCTCCTCGCTGCGCTCGCGGTGCACCTCGGTCAGCGCCGCGTAGAAGGCGTCCGGATCGGTGAAGTTCGGGGTCAGTTCAAGCCGTGGCATGGCGACCTCCCTGAATTCGGGAATGAGGGGTAAGGTGGATGCCCAGGGCGCGGTCCAGTGCTGTGCCGACCGCCTCGACCGACACCTCGCCCCAGCGGGCCGTCACGTGCTGGTCGGGGCGGAACAGGTAGCCGGCGCCGGGGGTCAGGCCGTAGCGCTCGGCCACCAGGCCCTCGGCATCCTCGATCAGGGTGATGCGTGGCAGGCTCGCCAGGGCATGGGAGGCGGGCCCCAGCACCAGCAGGTCGAGGTCGGGCCGCGCCTGCAGCAGCTCGTCCAGGCGATGCTTCAGATCCTCGGCCGTCGCCGTCCCCAGGCGGCCATCGATCAGCAGCACGAAGCGGTTGCCGATCTGGTTGAGTAGCCAGGCACGCTGATCGCCCAGGCGGATGGGGGCATCCTTGGCCGGGCTCCCGGGGCGCAGCTCGGCCGGCATCCCCTCGGCATCGGGGCCATTGAGCGGCGAGTCCTCGTAGCGGCAGGGCTTCGACAGCCGACCGCTGTTGACCAGGCTGCGGGCAAAGGGATACTGCTCCGCCAGTTCCAGGGTGGTGTCGCGGAACAGCCGGCTGACGCGGCTCTTGGGCGTGATGAAATCGGTGGCACGGGTGGAGTTGAGGATATTCTCCTCTGCCCCGTGCTGGCGTTCGGTGTCGTAGGTCTCGAGCAGGGCCGCGGGGGCCTGGCCCTTGATCACCCGGGCCAGCTTCCAGGCCAGGTTGTCGATGCCCTGGGCCCCCCCGTTGGCGCCGCGGGCCCCGAAGGGTGAGACCTGGTGGGCGGCATCGCCCATGAAGAACACCCGCTGGTGGATGAAGTTGTCCATCTTGCGGCAGCGGAAGGTATAGACGCTGGCCCATTCCAGCTCGAACTCCACTTCCTCACCGAGCATGGCCTGCACGCGGGGGCGGATGTTCTCCTCCTTCTTCTCCTCTTCCGGGTCGGCGTCCCAGCCGAGCTGGAAGTCGATGCGCCAGACGTTGTCCGGCTGCTTGTGCAGCAGCACCGACTGGCCGGGGTGGAAGGGCGGGTCGAACCAGAACCAGCGCTCGGTGGGGAAGTCGGCCTTCATCACCACGTCGGCGATCAGGAAGCGGTCCTGGAAGATCTGGCCCTTGCACTCCAGGCCCAGCATGTCGCGGATCTTGCTGTTGGCGCCGTCGGCCACCAGCAGGTAGTCGCAGCTGAGCCGGTAGTCACCGTCCCGGGTGGCGATCGTCACCACGCTATGCTCCGGCTGGCTGTCCACCGCGGTGACCCGGCTCAGCCAGCGCAGGTCGATGTGCGCGTCCAGCGCCTGGGCGCGATCGACCAGATACTCTTCCAGGTAGTACTGCTGCAGGTTGATGAAGGCCGGCACGCGGTGGCCCTCCTCGGGCAGCAGGTTGAAGTCGTAGACCTCGCGATCCTGGAAGAAGACGCGACCATGCTGCCAGGTCACGCCCTTGTCGAGCATGGGCTGGGCGGCGCCCAGCCGATCCATGATCTCCAGGGTGCGCTTGGCGAAGCAGATCGCCCGCGAGCCGACGCTCACGGTGTTGTTGTCGTCGAGCACGATGCTGTCGATGCCCTGCAGGGCCAGGTCGATGGCGGCGGTCAGCCCCGAGGGGCCCGCCCCGACGATCACCACCGGGCAGTGGCGTGTCTCGCTGAGGTCCAGTTCGGACGGGCGTCGATAGGGATAGACGGGATTCTTGTAGGTCTTGGGCATGAGTGGCTCCCACGGCTTCGCCGGGCCAGGACCCCGGCGAGCGTGTCGTGATCCGGACGGCAGTTAGGGGTTACTGGTTCTCGACGACGTCCTGCAGCGAGTGCCACATGTCGTTGTCACGCTCGGCGGTCCAGATGCGCGGATCCGGGTACTCGCCACCCGCCTCGTCATAGCAGCGCGTGATGTCGAAGGGCACACAGTGGTCGAAGATCACCCAGTGGCCGTACTTCGGCTTGAGCAGGGCGTAGGTCTCGGCGTAACACTCGGACAGCGACTTGCCGGCGGCCTTGCCCGCCTTGACGCTCTCGTACATGTCGGCGAGGAAATCGCGGGTACCCTGGATCGCCTCCTCGCACTGCTCGGGTGTCTGCAGCGCCTCGCCGCGTCCCGGCACCAGCTTCTCGGGGGCCATGGCCTGCAGGCGGTCCAGGGTGGCGGGCCAGTATTCGTGATAGGCGTCGCCGGTGTAGGGGGTAGCCCCGAACTCGACCAGGTCGCCGGAGAACATCACCTTCTCCTCGGGGAGCCAGACGATGGTGTCGCCCTTGGTGTGGCCGCGGCCCAGGTGGATGATGCGCACCTCGCGCTTGCCCATGTACACCGTCAGCTCCTCCTGGAAGACGATGTTCGGCCAAGTCAGGCCGGGCACGGAGTCGACGCCCTTGAACAGGCGCGGGAAGCGGCCGACCTCGGACTCATAGTCCTGCTGGCCGCGTTCCACGATCAGATCAAAGGTGTGCTGGCTGGCGATGATGTTCTCGGCCTCGTAGGCGGAAGCACCCAGCACGCGCACGGCGTGGTAGTGGGTCAGTACCACGTGCTTGATCGGCTTGTCGGTGATCTCGCGGATCCGGCGAATTACGTCCTGGGCCATGATCGGGGTGGCCTGGGTATCGATGACCATCACGCTCTCGTCGCCGATGACGATGCCGGTGTTGGGATCGCCTTCGGCGGTATAGGCGTAGAGGCCCTCGGCCAGTTTGTCGAAGCTGATCTGCTTCTCTTCGGTATCGGCGTGGGACGCGAACTTCTTGCTCATGATTCCTCCAGTGTCGTCAGGGCGCCGGGGTCCCCGGTCATCGTCGGGCTATGCCGACGGGGGGGTCGGCAGTGAAGCGATAATAGTTTCCTGTGAAACTTTATGTCCAGTCGAACATACTTCTCTGTTGCTGTGAAGGCCTGGGAGAGGCGCGCATAGGCCCGTAAGCCGGCCTCTACCACCGCTGTTAGACCTAAGTTCTAGGCATTTTAGTTGCACAGGAGACTAAGCAGCGGGCAAGGTGTCGCCCAGAGGAACATCGTTCCCCGTGCAACTGGCAGCGTTTCCTGCCTCTGCCCGATAGAAGAAGATCCTTACAACAACCGGCGGTGACCTGGCCGCCTTTCCCGTGACGACGGAGGAGTACAAGATGAAGAAAGCGACCGGACTGATCTTGGGGACCCTGGCGGCAGCTATTCTGAGCTCCACGGCTCTTGCCCAGACCACCATCAATGTCAGTAGCTGGGGTGGTCCGAACCACGGCATCAACACCATCGTCTGGCCGACCTGGAAGGCCTGGATCGAGGAAGCCACCGAGGGGCGCGTGACGCTTCAGGTCACCGAGGACCTGGGTCCGCCGGCGGCCCAGATGGCCCTGGTGGCCGATGGCGTCGCCGACGCCAGCTGGATCTTCCATGGCCACATGCCGGGCCGTTTCGAGCTGACCAAGCTGCCGGAATTCCCTACCTTCGAGGACTTCTCTTCCGAGGTTGCCTCCTCCGCATACTGGGAAACCTTCGAGGCGCATCTTGCCCAGGGCAACGAGCATCGCGGCCTGGAGGTCATGGCCGTAGGGGTACACGGCCCGGGGCAGATCTATACCGCCGACAAGGTGGAGACCTTCGACGAGCTGGAAGGCAAGCGCCTGCGGACGGGTGGCGGAGTGATGAGCGACCTGGCGGATGCCATGGGCGTGACCGGCGTCGCTCTGCCGCCCACCGGGGTCTATGAGGCGGCCTCTCAGGGGGTCATCGATGGTGCCATGCTGACCCTGGAAGGTCTGCGCAGCTTCCGCGTGGCAGAGGTGCTGCCCAACACCCTGCAGGTCGATGGCGGCTTCTATCGTGGCAGCTTCGCCATCATCATGAGCCCGATGGTCTGGGACCGAGTCTCCGCCGAGGATCGCGAGGCCATCGAGGCCGTATCGGGCGAGTCGCTGTCGCGCCTGTTCGGCTACATGATGGATGTCTCGGATCAGCGTGGCGTCGAATTTGCCAAGGAACTCGGCAACACCTTCACCGAGGCTTCCGAAGAGGACATCGCCATGCTTCAGGAGGTCAGCGATGACCTGATCGACCAGTGGGCGGACAAGGTCAGCAACGGCGACCTGGACGCCAGGGAGGCGCTGGCGTTCTTCCGTGACCGGCTTGCCGAAGCGGCCGACGCCGACAGCATCGAGTCCCGTGTGGTGCAGGAATAAGCCCGTCTGGAGTGTTGACCATGACTAGCATGCCGACCCGCTGGCATCGCGTCGGCCGGGGCCTGCAGCTCGGGCTGGAGGGGGTGGCGGGAGCCACCCTCTTTGCCATGATGCTGCTGACCACGGCCGACGTTACCGGCCGCTTCATCTTCAACTCCCCGATCCTCGGCAGCGTGGAGCTGACCCAGCTGATGCTGGCGGCAGTGGTCTTCCTGTCACTGCCAGTGGTCTGCTGGCGGGAGGAGCACGTCAGCGTCGACCTGCTCGATGCGATCTTTCCGGCGCGCTGGGTCTGGTGGCGACAGGTGATCGTCAACTTGATCGTTACCCTGGCCCTCTGGGTCATGGCCGGGCGTGTCTGGGCACTGGGTGCACGAGCCTTCGATTGGGGGGATGTCACCGAGTTTCTGCGCATTCCCGTGGGTTACCTGATCTACCTCATGGCGATCATGCTGGCTCTCTCGGCGCTGCTCACCCTGATGCGCGCTGGGGGCTACCTGCTGGAGGGCATCGGCGTCCTCGAGCGGGGGGGGCCGCTGAGCCCGGGAGGTACTCCATGATCGAGTCGCTCTACGGGTTTGCCGCGCTGCTGATGCTGGCGTTCCTGCGGGTGCCACTGGCCTTCGCCATGGGCATCGTCGGCTTCGTCGGGTTCTACTACCTCACCGGTAACTGGACGGCAGCCGAGGCCATGGCGGCGCGCCGCGTCGTGGATACGGGGATGGATTATGGCCTGTCGGTGATCCCGCTGTTCATCCTGATGGGTAACCTCGTATCCCATGCCGGCCTATCGGATGCCCTGTTCCGCGCCTCCAATGGCTTTCTCGGTCACCGCAAGGGGGGCCAGGCGATGGCGACCATCGTCGCCTGCGGTGGCTTCAGTGCCATCTGCGGCTCGAGCCTGGCCACCTGTGCCACCATGGGTCGGGTGGCCATGCCCCAGATGCGCAAGTACGGCTACAAGGACTCGCTGGCCGCGGCCTCCATCGCCGCCGGCGGCACCCTGGGCATCCTGATTCCGCCCAGCGTGATGCTGGTGATCTACGGTATCCTCACCGAGACCAGCATCCGCGAGCTGTTTGCCGCGGGATTCATTCCCGGGATGATCGGCATCCTGTTCTACCTGGTGGCGGTGAAATGGGTGCTGTGGCGCGACCCTGATGCCGGCCCGGCCGGCGAGACGGTGCCTTGGTCGGAGCGCTTTGCCGCCCTCAAGGATGTCGGCAGCACCCTGGCACTGTTCGTGCTGGTGATCGGCGGCATCTATCTGGGCGTGTTCACGCCCACCGAGGCGGCCGGCATCGGGGCCATGGGGGCCTTCGTGATCGCTCTGCTGAAGCGGGCGCTGACCCTGCAGGTGCTCATGAACGTGCTGATGGATACCGTACGCACCACGGCCATGCTGTTCGCCGTGGTACTCACCGCCCTGATCTTTGCCAACTTCATCAACCGCGCGGGGCTGCCCAATGACCTGCTGGCGCTGGTCAACGGCCTGGATGTCGCGCCCTTCGTGGTGATCCTGGTGATCATCGCCATCTATGTGGTGCTGGGCTGCGTGTTCGAGAGCATGTCGATGCTGCTGCTCACCGTGCCGGTGTTCTTCCCGGTGGTGGCAGGGCTCGGCTACGATCTGGTGTGGTTTGGCATCCTGGTGGTGATCGTGATCGAGATCAGCCTGATCACGCCGCCGGTGGGGATGAACGTCTTCGTCCTGAGGGCGGTACTGCCGGACGTCTCCACGGGGACGATCTTCCGCGGGGTGACGCCGTTCTGGGTGGCCGGTACGCTGCGTGCCTTGCTGGTGCTGGTGTTCCCGGGCATCGTGTTGTTCCTGCCGCAACTGCTTTACTAGGGGATGATGGAGATGGAAGGGCGACCGAAGATGTCTCAAGAGCCGGCGAGTCCTGTGGGGGAGGCTGCCGGGGTGGGCCTTCCTCCCAAGCCGGAGCTGGACCTCAACCAGTTCCTACCCTATCGGCTCAACCGGCTGGCCGATCGCATCAGCGACGAACTGGAGCGCATGTATGCACAGCGCTACGACCTCAACGTGGCCCAGTGGCGAGTGCTGGCCTGGCTAAGCCACTGCGATGACCTGACCGCCAAGAAGGTCTGCACCTATACCAACATGGACAAGGCGCGCGTCTCCCGGGCGGTGCAGGCGCTGGTCGATCGTGGCCTGGTGACCCGGACGCCCTCGGCCAGGGACCAGCGGGTCCATGACCTGCACCTTACCCGCGAGGGGGCAGAGCTGCTCTCGCGCCTGATCCCGGAGGCCCAGGACTGGGAGGCGGAGCTCGTGGCGACCCTCAGTGCGGGCGAGTACCGCGACCTGCTCAATGCCATGGGCAAGCTAGAGCGGCAGCTGGAGCGGATCGGCTAGGCCCGCCCGCGAGCCCTCTGTACGACAGCGCCCGGCCAAGTGAACTGACCCCCAATCGTTGGACGGTTAGTTCTCTTAACCGGCGGCCATGGCCTGAGTCCTGTATTGCACGGGGCTCAGGCCTTTTAGTCTCTGCTTGATCCGTTGATGGTTGTAGTAGTGGATGTAGTCGGCAATGCCTTGCTGCAACTGCTCAACGGTGTCGAACCGGTTCAGATGGAAGTACTCGGCTTTCAGGGTGCCGAAAAAACTCTCCATGGCGGCATTGTCCAGACAATTCCCTTTCCGTGACATGCTGCGCAGTATCCGTTTCTCCACCACCAGGCGACGATAGTTGGGGTGCCGGTAATGCCATCCCTGATCCGAGTGCAATAGAGGCCGATCACCCGGCCTCAGCCGGTCGAAGGCGCTCCTCAACATGTGCTTCACCAGGCCCAATACCGGTCGTGGCCCGGTCTGGAAGGCGATGATTTCGCCGTTATACAGATCCATGACCGGTGACAGGTAGAGCTTCTGGTCATCGACCTTGAATTCGGTGATGTCGGTCACCCATCGTTGATTCGGTCCTTGGGCCTGAAACCGACGCCGTAGCGTATTCGGGGCGGCGTAGCCCTCGGCTCCTCGATAAGCCCGATACCGCTTGGGGCGAACGAGGGACTTCAAGCCCAGTTGTTGCATCAACCGCTGGACGGTCTTGTGGTTGACCGCCTCGCCTGTCTGGCGCAGCACAGCGGTGATACGGCGATAGCCATAGCGTCCCTTGTGGTAATCATAGATCGCCTGGATACGCGCCTTCAGAGACGCATACGGATCGCCAGCCCCCAGGGCCTTGAGCTGGTAGTAGAACGTGCTGCGCGGTAGCGATGCCGCACGTAGCAGCAGCGCCAGTGGGTGCTCATGCCTTAACCCTTGGACGGCTTGGGCTTTTTGCCCCGTGTCGTCGCCCACTTCTCTCGGGTCAAGGCATCGAGCTTTTTTAGATAGG
>NZ_JASCQP010000005.1 GCF_030010555.1 Halomonas rhizosphaerae | reverse complement strand
CCTGTGGCCTGCCGTTTCGCGTCGATGACCCGCCTGCGCAGGGCGCGGCAAACTGATCACCTGCGAATCACTTGATGACCCGCAGCGAGGGACGCCCCTTGCGCGGCGGCGCCTCGTCGCCATGCTCCTCTTCCTGCGGGGTGTCATCGGCGCTCTCCACCTCATTGAGGTGGGACTCCTTCTCCTCCGCCTCGTCGGCCTCGGCCGGAATCACCGGCTCATGACCGAACACCATGCCCACACCGTTCTCTCGGGCATAGATCGCGATCAGTGCCTCGATGGGCACCATCACCTGCATGGGACGCCCGCCGAAACGGGCCGAGAAGCTCACCGCCTCGTTCTCCATGGCGAAGTCACGCACGGCGGTGGGCGCCAGGTTCAGCACGATCTGGCCGTTCTGGACGAACTGTCGTGGGACCTCGACGCCCGCCTGCTCGGCATCGACGACGATGTAGGGGGTCAGGTCATTGTCCAGCAGCCACTGGTAAAGGGCCCTGGCAATATAGGGACGGCTCGATTGCATCGCTTGGCCCTCCGGGGTCGGGGACCCGGTCTGCACCGGGTCGAAGTTCAGGGGCGCATCTCGCGTTCGCTTTCGCTGAGGGCTGCCTTGAAGCCGTCGCGGTCGAACAGGCGCTCCATGTAGCTCATCAACGGCTTGACCTGCTTCTCGGGCAGCTCGATGCCCAGTACCGGCAGCCGCCAAAGGATCGGGGCCAGGCAGCAGTCCACCAGGGTGAACTCATCGCTCATGAAGTAGGGCATGTCCTCGAAGATCGGCGAGATGCCGACCAGGCTCTCGCGCAGCTCCTTGCGGGCCTTCTCGGCGTCCTTCTTTGTGCCACGCTGGATCTGCTCGACCAGCGGACACCACTCGCGTTCGATGCGGTGCATCCACAGGCGACTCTTGGCACGCGCCACGGGATAGACGGGCAGCAGCGGCGGGTGCGGAAAGCGCTCGTCAAGGTACTCCATCATCACCTTGGACTCGTAGAGCACCAGGTCGCGGTCGAGCAGCGTGGGCACGCTGTTGTAGGGGTTGAGGTCGGCGAGTTCCTCGGGGTGCTGTTCGTCGGTCACCTCGACGATATCGACGGCCACGCCCTTCTCGGCGAGCACGATTCGCACACGATGACTGTAATGGTCATCCCCTCCGGAGTAGAAGATCATCGACGACCGCTTGGCCACTACACCCATGTAACAATCCTCGCATCAGTTCGTGCCGAGATGATAACACGACCGGCCCCGCCTTGAGGGCCATCGTGCTGCCCGGTATCGGGCAGAGACCACGAGGGGCGCATGGTCCTCGACCATGCGCCCCCGTGGATGTCCGTCGCTGACGGATCAGTGGACGTCGCGCCAGTACTCGCGCTTGAGCAGGTAGGAGATGACCCCGAAGATGAAGATGAAGATCAGCACCTTCGGCCCCAGCGACTGCGCCTGCAGCTTGGACGGCTCACCCACGTAGGCGAGGAAGTTGGTGAGGTCGTAGACCGCCTCCTCGAACTCCTCCGGCTCCATCTCGCCGGGCTGGGTGATCTGAAGCGTCTCGCAGGACTGGTACTTGCCGGTCAGGGGGTCGAGCTCGGCCCCGTCGACCGGCTGGTCCGTCTCGGCACAGACCTTCTCCTGCACCCCCTGCAGCGGTTCCAGCACGTTGGGCATGGCCACCAGCGGGAAGACCGCGTTGTTGACGCCGGTACCGGTGCTGGGGTCCTTGTAGAAGCTCAGCAGGTAGGAGTAGATCCAGTCGGTGCCGCGCAGGCGCGACTCGAGGGTCAGGTCGGGCGGCGGCGCACCGAACCATGCCTCGCCGTCTTCCTCGCTCATGGCGATGTGCATCTGGTCGTTGAAGGCCAGGTCGGAGGAGAAGATCAGGTTCTCCTCGACCAGCTCCTGGGGGATGTCCAGGTCCTCGGCGGCACGTGCGAAGCGCTGGTGCTCCAGGGAGTGACACCCCATGCAGTAGTTGACGTAGAGCTTCATGCCGTTCTGCAGCGAGGCCTTGTCGTCGAGGTCGGGGTCCATGGAGTACGGCACGCTCGGACCTACCGCAGCCATCGCCGTGACGGGCACCAGCGCGAAGAGCAGTGCGAACAGTTGCTTTTTCATTAGCCAGTCACCCTTTCCGGAACGGGTTTGGTCTTCTCCAGCCGGGTATAGAACGGCATCAGCAGGAAGAAGGCGAAGTAGATGACGGTGCACACCTGGGACAGGATGGTGCGCCCCTCGGTGACCGGCAGTACCCCGAGCACGCCCAGGATCACGAAGCTGATCGCGAACAGCGCCAGCATCGTCTTGGACATCCAGCCCTTGTAGCGCATCGAGCGCACCGGGCTGCGGTCGAGCCAGGGCAGCACGAAGAGCACCGCAATGGCCGCGCCCATGCAGATCACGCCGAGGAACTTGGCGTCGAGTCCGAACAGCGAGAAGGTGATCGCGCGCAGGATCGCGTAGAAGGGGGTGAAGTACCATACCGGCGCGATGTGGTCGGGCGTCTTCAGCGGGTCGGCCGGCTCGAAGTTGGGCTTCTCGAGGAAGTAGCCCCCACCCTCCGGGAAGTAGAAGATCACCACGCAGAAGACGAACAGGAACACCGCCACGCCGACGAGGTCCTTGACCGTGTAGTACGGATGGAAGGGGATGCCGTCCAGCGGCTTGCCGCTCTCGTCCTTTTTCTTCTTGATGTCGATGCCGTCGGGGTTGTTGGAGCCGACTTCATGAAGGGCGATGATGTGCAGGACCACCAGCGCCAGGATCACGATCGGCAGCGCCACCACGTGCAGGGCGAAGAAGCGGTTGAGGGTGATCCCGGAGATCAGGAAGTCACCGCGGATCCACTGTGTCAGGTCGGGCCCGATGACCGGGATCGCCGAGAACAGCGAGATGATGACCTGGGCGCCCCAGTAGGACATCTGGCCCCAGGGCAGCAGGTAGCCCATGAACGCCTCGGCCATCAACGCTAGGTAGATGGCCATGCCGAAGATCCACACCAGCTCGCGGGGCGCCTTGTAGGAGCCGTAGAGCAGGCCGCGGAACATGTGCAGGTAGACGACCACGAAGAAGGCCGTCGCACCGGTGGAGTGCATGTAGCGGATCAGCCAGCCGTACTCCACGTCACGCATGATGTACTCCACCGAGGCGAAGGCGCCCTCGGCGGAGGGGTTGTAGCTCATGGTCAGCCAGACACCGGTGAGGATCTGGTTGACCAGTACCAGCAGCGCCAGGGAGCCGAAGAAGTACCAGAAGTTGAAGTTCTTCGGCGCGTAGTACTTCGCCATGTGGTCCTGCCACATCTGGGTGGCCGGGAAGCGGTCATCGACCCAGCGCATCACCCCGCGCTCCGCCTTGACTTTGTTCGGGTTACCCATCAGGCAGTCTCCTCATCTTCGCCGACCGTGATCAGCTCATCGCTGTCGAAGCGGTAGGGCGGGACTTCGAGGTTGGTCGGTGCCGGCACGTTGCGGAATACCCGACCGGCCAGATCGAAGCGCGAGCCGTGGCAGGGGCAGAAGAAGCCGCCCGGCCAGTCATCGGTCCCCACACCCTCGGCATCGGGC
This sequence comes from Halomonas rhizosphaerae, assembly GCF_030010555.1. Lineage (GTDB taxonomy): Bacteria > Pseudomonadota > Gammaproteobacteria > Pseudomonadales > Halomonadaceae > Halomonas > Halomonas rhizosphaerae. The sequence continues at coordinate 202,770 of NZ_JASCQP010000005.1, read as the reverse complement.
TCGGGGCGATAGAGCGGCGAGCAGCCCAGGTGGGTGCAGATGCCGACGATCACGCCGATCTCCGGCTTGATGGAGCGCAGCGGGCCCTCGATGTAGGCGGGCTGCTGGGGTTCTTCGGAATCCGGGTCGGCCAGGCGCGAGGTATCGAAGCCCTCGGTGCGCTCGATCATCTCCGGCGTGCGGTTGATGATCCATACCGGCTTGCCGCGCCATTCGACGGTCATGCGCTGCCCGGATTCGAGCTTTGACACGTCGGCCTGGACGGGGGCTCCCGCCGCTCTTGCCCTGGCACTAGGCTGCCAGGAAGCCACAAAGGGGACCGCAACCCCGACGGCACCCACCGCACCCACGACGGTGGTGGCACCTACGAGGAAACGGCGCCGACCCTTGTTTACGCCGTTATCTGCCATTTTCAGGTTTCTCCCATCAGCTTACCCGTTGTTCCATCACGGGCAGTGAATCCCCCGCGACCACGGATACCAAATGCAGTCTATGGTAAAAAATCGTGTCGCCCCGCACAAGGAAAGGTTCCCTGAGCAAGCGGGAAACCTGACGACAAATTCTTGATCCAGAACAAAAAACGCCCAGGTCACTGGACCTGGGCGTTTTCGTGCGGCAATACGAGGCGTATCAGCGCTTGGAGAACTGCGGGCGGCGACGCGCCTTGCGCAGGCCGACCTTCTTGCGCTCGACCTGACGGGCGTCACGGGTGACGTAGCCCGCTTCGCGCAGCTGGCCGCGGAAGTCCTCGTTGTAGTCCATCAGGGCCCGGGTGATGCCGTGACGGATGGCGCCGGCCTGGGCCGAACCACCGCCACCCTTGACGGTGACGTAGACGTCGAACTGGCCGAGGGTGTCGGTCAGCTCCAGCGGCTGGCGAACCACCATGCGACCGGTGACGCGGCCGAAGTACTGGTCCAGCTCACGGCTGTTGACGGTGATCTTGCCGGTGCCCGGCTTCAGGAAGACGCGGGCGGTAGAGGTCTTGCGGCGCCCGGTACCGTAATACTGCTGTGTCATGGCGAAGACTCCCTCAGAGGTTCAGTTCTTGCGGCTGCTGGGCAGCGTGCGGATGCTCGGTGCCGGCGTAGACCTTGAGCTTCGAGTACATGGCACGACCCAGGGGACCCTTCGGCAGCATGCCCTTGACGGCGGACTCGATGACACGCTCCGGTGCGTGGGCGATCATCTTCTCGAAATTCATGGAGCGCAGGCCACCCGGATAGCCGGTATGGCGGTAGTAGGTCTTGGCGCTGGCCTTGTTGCCGGTGACATGGACCTTCTCGGCATTGATCACGACGATGTAGTCGCCGGTATCCACATGCGGGGTGTATTCCGGCTTGTGCTTGCCGCGCAGGCGGCGAGCGATCTCGGTGGCCAGGCGGCCGAGCGTCTTGTCCGCAGCGTCGACGACGAACCAGTCGCGCTGGACTGACTGCGGTTTGGCAGTGAACGTCTTCATGGATGAATCACCATTTGATGTATTGGGTTCTGCCGCCGGGCGTCCGGCATGGAACCATCCCTATTCTTCTTGGTTGCCTGCTCCCGGAGGTGCGGCAACAGTCGAGCGAGCGCGCATTCTACACGAGCCTGCCCCCTCAGGAAAAGGGGGCAGCATCGCCTTCATGGCTTGTGGGGCAGCGCCAGGTAGTCGTGGGACTGCATCTCCTGCAGCCGCGACAGGGTGCGCTGGAACTCGAACTCCAGGCGCCCACCGCGGTAGAGCTGCTCGGCCGGCACCTCGGCGGACATCAGCAGCTTGACGCCCCGGTCGTAGAACTCGTCGACCATGTTGATGAAGCGTCTGGCTTGATCATCTGTCGACCCACTCATGCGGGTCACGTTGGAGACCAGCACGCTGTGGAACTCGCGGGCCAGCTCGATGTAGTCGTTCTGGCTGCGCGGCCCGTCGCACAGCTCGGTGAACTCGAACCACACCACGTCGTCATGCAGCCGGCGGGCATGAAGCACCCGGCGGTTGATCTCGATCGGCGCCCCCTCCTCACCCTCGTGGCCGGCGATCTCGCGGAAGCTGCGGGCCAGCTCGGCCTCGGCCTCGTCGTCCAGCGGGGCATGGAAGATCTCGGCGCGCTCCAGGGCGCGCAGCCGGTAGTCGATCCCCGAGTCCACGTTGACCACCTCGCAGTGACGCTCGAGCAGCTCGATGGCCGGCAGGAAGCGAGCCCGCTGCAGGCCCTCCTTGTAGAGCTCCCCCGGGACGATGTTCGAGGTCGCCACCAGCACTACGCCGTGCGCGAAGAGCGACTCGAGCAGGTTAGCCAGGATCATGGCATCGGTGATGTCCTTGACGAAGAACTCGTCGAAGCAGATCACCCGAGCCTCGGCGGCGAACTTGGCGGCGATCAGCGTCAGCGGGTTTCGCTCGCCCTTGTAGTGCTCCAGCTCGTTGTGCACCCGCTGCATGAAGCGGTGGAAGTGGGTGCGCATCTTCTCGGGAAAGGGCAGCGTCTCGAAGAAGGTATCCATGAGGTAGGTCTTGCCGCGCCCCACCCCACCCCAGAAGTAGAGCCCGTGGATCGCGGGCAGTGCCGGCTCGGGTGACGCCTCGTGCTCGCGCCGGCCGAACAGGCCGGCCACCCGCGACTTGAGCCCGCCACCGCGCTTCGGCGGCACCACCCGGGAGGGCGGCGTGGCCACCAGCTCGTCGTAGAGACGCTGCAGGTGCTTCACCGCCTGCAGCTGGGCGGCGTCGGGCTGGAAGCCGTTGCGCTCGAGATCCGCCCGGTAGCGGGTCATCGGCGTCTCGGGGTGCCGGGCGTCGCGGGAAGCCGTAGGGGGGTGCGTCTCGCTCATGGGGATTCCTGAGGGCCTGTACTCGGGACGTTCGCGGAGAGGCATTATACGCATCCCGACCCCACTTGGCATCGCCGGCCACCGCGTTGACCCGGCGCACTGCGTCACCCCTATAATGGGCACCCGGATCTCATCCGGCCGGATGATGACCCCCGCGGCTCGCGCGGCATGTCGCCCAACGCTCCAGGGAGAAAGCACAACGTGGACGAGACCAACATCAACTGGGTGCTGGCCATCGCCTGCCTGCTGGCCGGCATCGGTATCGGGGCACTGGGCTACCACCTGCTCAATGCCAGCGCCGGCAACACCCAGCGCCTGCGCCAGCGTCTCGCCGAGCGCGAGCGGGAGCTGGCGGAACTCAAGGATGGCATGGGCGACAGCCTCGAACGTATCGCCCGGCTCGCCGAGAGCCTGCACCGCGAAAGCCAGGGCCTCGAGCAGGAAGCCGAAGAGGCCAGAGACCGCCTGGGCGCCCGCTCGCTGCGCCGCCAGGCCCTGGACGCCGTCGCGCCTGCCCCCACCGCGACCCCGACCAAGACCACGACGGAACCCGCCGTGCCCCGGGATTACGCCGACGGCAACCGCGGCACCCTCTCGGAGGACTTCGGCCTCAAGAACGGCGAGGAGGCCGCCACCCCCCAGCCGCCGCGCTACTGACCCCCTCCCGCGCCCCGCTGCATGTGCCGCGGCGCGGCACATGCCTGGCGCTCAGGCGGGGTTGTCGATGTCGACGAAGCGATGCTCGAGACCGAACTCGGCCGCGAGCCGCTCGCCCAGGGCCTGGACCCCGTAGCGCTCGGTGGCGTGGTGACCCGCGGCCAGGTAGTGGATGCCCATCTCGCGGGCCAGGTGGGTGGTGCGTTCGGAGATCTCGCCCGAGATGAAGGCATCGGCCCCGGCCTCCCGGGCGCCGGCGATCATGTCCTGGGCCCCGCCGGTGCACCAGGCGACACGGCGGATCTCGCCGCCCCCCGGCGCCTCGATCAGCAGCGGCTCGCGCCCCAGGCACGCCTCGACGTCGCGGGCCAGGCCTGCGGCGTCGAGGCCCGGCCGGGGCTCGCCCACCCACACCAGCCCCTCGCCGAGTTCGCCATCGGCACAGCCCGTGACGGCAAAGCCCAGCCGCCGGCCGAGCTCGGCGTTGTTGCCGAGCTCGGGGTGGGCATCCAGCGGCAGGTGATAGGCCAGCAGGTTGATGTCGTGGGCCAGCAGCGTCGCCAGGCGCCGGCGCTTGATGCCGGTGATGGTGACCGGCTCGTTCTTCCAGAAGTAGCCGTGATGCACCAGCACGAGGTCGGCCTGCCAGGCCACGGCCTCGTCGAGCAGCGCCTGGCAGGCGGTCACCCCGGTCATGACCCGGGTGACACGCTCGCTGCCGGCCACCTGCAGGCCGTTCACGGTGTAGTCCCTGAAGCATTCGGGTTGCAGCAGTCGGTCGCAGGTGGCGACCAGGTCGTCACGATTCGTCATGCAGCCTCCGGGCGCGGTCGCGTTGGCAATGTTACAATCCGCACAGTGTAACCAGCGGGAGGATACCCCGCGACCAGGCACCGCCGACAAGGACCCCCGCTGCATGAGACGCTCCCTGCTCCCCTACCTCTGGCCCGTCCTGATCGGTGTGCTGGCGGCCATCGTGCTGCTCAATGCCTTCCCCCAGCTGATCGGCCGGCCGCCCCCCCCGCCGACGGCTCCCGCCACGCCGGCACTGGTGCAGTCAGACGACGAGGCCAGCTCACGCGAGGCCCCGGAGGTGCGCCAGGCCGAGCCCCTCACGCGCCGGCAGGGGCCGGCCAGCTATGCACAGGCGGTGGAGCGGGCCGCGCCGGCGGTCGTCAACATCTACTCCACCCGGGTGGTCGAGCGGGAGGAGCACCCGCTGATGTCGGACCCCTTCTTCCGCCAGTTCTTCGGTGACGAGTTGCCGAGCCGCCAGCGCATGCTCTCCAGCCTCGGCTCCGGGGTCATCGTCAGTGACGATGGCTACGTGCTGACCAACCACCACGTGATCCGCGGGGCCGACCAGATCCAGGTCGCCCTGCGCGACGGTCGCGAGACCCTGGCCGAGGTAATCGGCACCGACCCCGAGAGCGACCTTGCCGTGCTGCGCATCGACCTGGAATCGCTGCCGGTGATCGAGCTGACCGACACCACCCGGGTCGCCGTGGGCGACGTCTCGCTGGCCATCGGCAACCCCTTCGGCGTGGGCCAGACGGTGACCATGGGCATCATCAGCGCCACCGGGCGCAGCCACCTCGGGCTCAATGCCTACGAGGATTTCATCCAGACCGATGCCGCCATCAACCCCGGCAACTCGGGAGGGGCGCTGGTCAACGCCGAGGGCGCCCTGGTCGGCATCAACACCGCCATCTTCTCGCGCTCCGGCGGCTCCCAGGGCATCGGCTTCGCGATCCCCGCCAACCTGGCCCGCAACATCCTCGAGGAGCTGGTCACCCGTGGGCGCGTCATCCGCGGCTGGATGGGCATCGAGGCCCAGGAGCTCAACCAGGAGCTGGCCGCCTCCTTCGGCCTGCAGGCACCGACCGGGGTGATCATCGCCGGCGTGGTGCCGGACGGCCCCGCCGATCGTGCGGGCCTGCAGCCCGGCGACGTGCTGCTGGAGGTCGACGGCAAGCCGGTGCTCGACCCTCGACGCACCATGAGCGACATCGCCGCGGTGGCACCCGGTACCCGCCTGCCGCTGACGGTGGTGCGTGGCGGCGAGCGCCGGGAGGTGACGATCGAGCTCGGCGAGCGCCCGACCCCGGAGTCGCGCCGCCCCGACGGGGAGTGACGCCCCCGACGACGAGGGCCCCGCCGGTCGGCGGGGCCCTCTGCTGTCATGCGGCATGCCATGCATCACCCCGCTCACCGGGGCGTCACGCCTTGAGGCGATACTCGGCCGAGCGGGCGTGGGCGGTGAGCGACTCGCCTCGCGCCAACGTGGAGGCGATCTTGCCGAGTTCCCCGGCGCCTTCCGCCGAGCAGTGGATGATCGAGGAGCGCTTCTGGAAGTCGTAGACCCCCAGCGGCGAGGAGAAGCGCGCCGTCCCCGAGGTGGGCAGCACGTGGTTGGGGCCGGCGCAGTAGTCACCCAGCGCCTCGGCGGTATAGCGTCCCATGAAGATGGCCCCGGCATGGCGCACCTGGGGCAGCCAGCCCTCGGGATTGGCCACCGAGAGCTCCAGGTGCTCAGGGGCGATGCGATTGATCAGCCCTACCGCCTCGTCACGATCCCGGCAGTGGATCAGTGCGCCGCGACGGGCCAGCGACTCGCGCACGATGGGGGCACGCTCCAGGGTCGGCAGCAGCCGCGCAATCGACGCCTCCACCGCCTGCAGGTGCGCGAGGTCCCAACTCACCAGCACCGCCTGGGCATCCTCGTCGTGCTCAGCCTGGGAGAAGAGGTCCATGGCCAGCCAGTCCGGGTCGGTTCCGCCGTCCGAGACCACCAGGATCTCCGAGGGACCGGCGATCATGTCGATCCCCACCTGGCCGAACACCGCCCGCTTGGCGGTGGCCACGTAGATGTTCCCCGGACCGACGACCTTGTCCACCCGTGGCACCGTCTCGGTGCCGAAGGCCAGGGCCGCCACCGCCTGGGCACCGCCGATGGTGAAGACATGGTCGACGCCGGCGAGGTAGGCGGCGGCCAGTACCAGCTCGTTGAGGATGCCATCGGGGGTCGGCACCACCATGACGATCTCGCGCACGCCGGCCACATGGGCGGGAATGGCGTTCATCAGCACCGAGGAGGGATAGGCCGCCTTGCCACCCGGCACGTAGATGCCCGCGCGATCCAGGGGCGTGACCTGCTGGCCCAGCACGGTACCGTCGGCCTCGGTGTAGTGCCAGGAGGCCGGTTTCTGGCGCTCGTGATAGGCGCGGATGCGCTCGGCGGCGCTCGACAGGGCCTCGCGCTGCTCCGCCGGCAGACCCTCGAAGGCCTGGCGCAGCCGTCCCTCGCTCAGGGTCAGCTCGGCCATGGACGTCACGGCGAGCCGGTCGAAGCGGTTCGAGTACTCGACCAGCGCGGCATCGCCCCGGGCCTTGACGGCAACGAGGATCTCGTCGACGCGCTGCTGGACCGCGGCATCGGAGACCCCCTCCCAGGCCAGCAGGTCGGCCAGGTGGCGATCGAAGTCGGCCTGCGAGGTGGACAGCCGCGCGATGTCGACGCCGTCGGTGGGGGTTTGGCTCATGGCAGTGGCTTCCTCTCGAAACGGGATTCGTCGTCTGTGAGACTGCCGCGGCGCCTGGCCGCGGGCAAGGCAGGCCTGGCTATGGGGCCGACACGGCGAGGCTATCGCGACGCACGGCCACCGCCTCGCGCAGGCGCGCGATGAGCGGTTTCAGGCGGTCGTGCTTCATGGTCATGGCCGCCTTGTTGACCACCAGCCGGGTGCTGATCGGGGCGATCAGCTCCCGCGGCTCCATGCCGTTGGCCCGCAGGGTGTTGCCGGTATCGACGATGTCGACGATCTCGTCGGCAAGGTTCATCAGCGGGGCCAGTTCCATGGCACCGTAGAGCTTGATCACCTCGGCCTGGATCCCCTGCTCGGCGTAGTAGCGGCGCGCCACGTTGACGAACTTGGTGGCCACCCGCCGCCGGGCCCGGGCCGGCTCGGCCCCGGTGATGCCGGCGGTCATCAGCCTGCAGCGGGCGATCTCCAGGTCGAGGGGCTCATAGAGACCCTCGACGCCGTGCTCGAGCAGCACGTCCTTGCCGGCCACGCCGAGATCCGCCGCCCCGAGCTGCACATAGGTCGGCACGTCCGTGGCCCGGATCACCACCAGCTTGACGTCCGGCAGGTTGGTATCGAACAGCAGCTTGCGGCTCTTGCCCAGGTCCTCCACCGGGGCGATGCCGGCATCGGCCAGCAGCGGCAGGGTCTCGTCGAGAATGCGGCCCTTGGAGAGGGCCAGAATCAGTTGCTTGCTCATGGTCTCGCCTGTTGGTCGACTCAGCCGGGGATGCGCCTGATGCGCGCGCCCAGCAGCTGCAGTTTTTCCTCGATGCACTCGTAGCCGCGGTCGATATGGTAGATCCGGTCGACCAGGGTCTCGCCCTCGGCCATCATCGCCGCGATCACCAGCGAGGCGGAGGCACGCAGGTCAGTGGCCATCACCGGTGCTCCGGAGAGGGTCTCGACCCCGGTGATCACCGCGGTGTTGCCTTCCAGCGCGATGTCGGCCCCCATGCGATTGAGCTCCTGCACGTGCATGAAGCGGTTCTCGAAGATGGTCTCCACCACCCGGGCGGTGCCCTCGGCCACCGCGTTCATCGCCACGAACTGGGCCTGCATGTCGGTGGGGAAGGCCGGATACGGCGCGGTGCGCACGTTGACCGCCTTCGGCCGCCTGCCCCGCATGTCGAGCTCGATCCAGCCCTCGCCGGTGGTGATGGTGGCCCCCGCCTCCTCGAGCTTGGCCAGCACCGCATCCAGGATGTCGGCGCGGGTGTTGCGCACCCGCACCCGCCCCCGGGAGAGCGCCGCCGCCACCAGGAAGGTGCCGGTCTCGATGCGATCGGGCATGACGTCATGGTAGGCGCCGTGCAGCCGCTCGACGCCCTCGACGACGATGGTGTCAGTGCCCTGGCCGCGGATCCTGGCGCCCATCTTGTTCAGGCACTCGGCCAGGTCGACCACCTCGGGTTCCCGGGCGGCGTTCTCCAGCACCGTGGTGCCGTCCGCCAGGGTTGCCGCCATCAGCAGGTTCTCGGTGCCGGTCACGGTGACGGTATCGAAGAAGATGGTGGCACCGTGCAGCCGACCATCGACCCGTGCCCGGATGTAGCCGGCCTCGACGCTGATCTCGGCCCCCATGGCCTCGAGGCCGCGGATGTGCAGGTCCACCGGGCGCGAGCCGATGGCACAGCCGCCGGGCAGCGAGACGTCCGCATGGCCGAAGTGGGCCAGCAGCGGACCGAGCACCAGGATCGAGGCGCGCATCTTCTTGACCAGCTCGTAGGGCGCGTGACAGTCGGTGACCTGGGAGCCGTCGAGCTGGATGCACATCCTATCGCCCATCACGGGCTCGACGCCCATGTGACCGAGCAGCTCGAGGGTGGTGGTGATGTCCTGGAGGTGCGGCAGATTGCCGATGGTCACCGGCTCGTCAGCCAGCAGGGTCGCGCAGAGGATCGGCAGGGCGGCATTCTTGGCACCGCTGGCCCAGACCTCACCGTCGACGGGGCCGTTGCCGGTAATGATCAGCTTGTCCATGAAAGGTCGACCCTCAGGCCCCCTGGTTGTCGGTGGCGGCCTGCCACTGCTGCGGGGTGTAGGTCTTGATGCTCACCGCATGCAGGGCGCCGGAGGCGATCTCCTCGGACAGGGCACCGTAGATCATCTGCTGGCGCTTGACCGGCGAGAGCCCCTCGAAGACCTCACCCACGGCCACCACCTGGAAGTTGCAGCCTTCGCCCTGGATATGGAACTCGCAGCCGTCGAGTCGGCTCTCGAGCAGCGCCTTCACTTCGCTCGGTTGCATGGCACCGGCACTCCTGTGGTTCGTCGATTCGTCGGGGACACGCTGCCGGGTCCACGACGTGGCCCCGGCAGCGGGGATCTCATGGCACGACATGGTAAAGAAAAGCACCGCGCTTGGCGATGGGGAGGGAGGCCGGCTCAGGCGGCGACCGGCTCGGCGAGGGGCAACAGGGTGTCGAGCCCGGCGACCCGGGTCAGGCGTTCGAGGGGGGCCGAGAGCCGCACGGCGGCCACCTCGACACCGGCATCGCGGGCCTGGCGGGTCCACTCCAGCAGCACGCTGAGCGCGGCGCTGCTGACCCGGCCGACGCCGCTCAGGTCGAAGACCACCTCGCTGCCGGCCGGCCGGTCGGCCAGCCAGGCACTGCCGGCCTCGGCCATCGCCGAGGCCACCTCGAAGCCGACCTCACCGGTCACCGCCAGCCCGCCGTCGACGGAGGCCAGGCAGGAACTGCGCTGCTCCAGCAGCACGCTCATGCGTCGCCGCCCTCCTCCAACTCCTCGACGGCGAGTTCGGGCGACCAGCCGTCGATGACCGCATCGTAGTCGCGATTGTGGTCGCGCATCGCCTGGTCGAACTGGTTACGGAAGGTCAGCCCCAGGTTGATGCCGTTGACGATCACATTGACCACCTTCCACTGGTCCCCGGAGAGGCGCAGCGAATAGCTGACGGGATAGACGGTGCCGTCGTTGGCCACCACCTCCATGGCCACGCTGGCCTGGTCCTCGTAGCGCGAGGCCTGCTGGTTGTCGAGCACCCGGATCTCGCGATAGTCGAAGGTGACCAGCCCCTTGGTGTAGGTATCGATCAACGTCTTGCGAAAGGTATCGACGAAGCGGGACCGCTGCTGCGGCGTGGCGTTACCGAAGTAGCGCCCCATCACGCTGGCCCCGATGTAGCGGAAGTCGGCCACGTCCTCGAGGCTGTCGTCGACGATCGCCTCGAGCTCGCCGAGGTTGTCGGCGAAGTAGTCCTCGCGCCCCTCGATGCGTGTCATCAGCTCGTCGATGCTGGCGCGGATCATCTGCTCGGGACGCTGGTCGGGCTCGGCAGCCATCAGCGGCAGCGCCATCAGCAGCAGGCCGAGCCCGGCGAAAAGCACGCGAAGGTTCAATATCTTCATCTCGTTCACTCCTTGACCATGCTGGACACGAACTGCTGGATAAGTTCCTCCAGCACCAGGGCAGATTGGGTATCACGCAGGGTATCGCCGTCGGCGAGGGCCTCGGGCGCCCCGCCCACCGAGATCCCGATATACTGCTCCCCCAGCAGACCCGCGGTGAGGATGGCGGCGGTGCTGTCCTCGGGCAGCTGGCCTTCCAGCTGGCCATCGAGCTCCATCACCACCCGCGCATCGTACCAGTCGGTGTCCAGCTCGATGGCCTCGACCCGCCCCACGGTGACACCGGCCATGGTGACCCGCGCCCGCGGCTTGAGGCCGCCGATGTTGGCGAAGTTGGCTTCCAGTCGGAAGGTCTCGCTGGGCAGGGTCAGGCTCAGGCCACTGACCTTCAGCCCCAGGAACACCAGGCCCAGAATACCGGCCAGCATGAACAGGCCGACCCCGAGCTCCATCGTCTTGCTGCGCTTCATCCGTTTGCTCCGAACATCAGGAAAGCTCTCCGAACATCAGGGCGGTGAGCACGAAATCCAGGCCCAGTACCGCCAGAGAGGAATAGACCACCGTCCGGGTGGTGGCACGCGAGATGCCTTCCGAGGTGGGGATCAGGTCATAGCCCTGGAACACCGCGATCCAGGTCACCACCAGGGCGAACACCAGGCTCTTGATCAGGCCGTTGCCCACGTCGTCGATGAACTCGACGCTGGCCTGCATGTTGCCCCAGTAGGAGCCCTCGAAGACGCCGAGCCAGTCGACGCCGACCAGCTGGCCGCCCCATATGCCCACCACGCTGAAACCGATGGTCAGCAACGGCAGGGCGACGAAGCCGGCCCAGAGTCGCGGGGCCACGATGCGACGCAGCGGATCGACGCCGATCATCTCCATGCTGGTCAGCTGCTCGGTGGCCTTCATCAGGCCGATCTCGGCGGTCAGGGCAGAGCCGGCGCGGCCGGCGAACAGCAGCGCCGCCACCACCGGCCCCAGCTCGCGCAGCAGCGAGAGGGCCACCATCTGCCCCAGCGCCTGCTCGGCCCCGAAGTCGACCAGAATCGTGTAGCCCTGCAGGGCCAGCACCATGCCGATGAACAGCCCCGAGACCAGCACGATGGCCAGCGACATCACGCCGACGAAGTGCATCTGCCGCACCCAGAGGTAGAGGCCCTCGCGGGACGGCATCCCCACCACCGACTGGCCGAGGAAGATCCCGGCCCGGCCCAGCGATTCCATCAGGTCGCAGCCACGCCGTCCCAGGTGTCGGATCCGGTCGATCATCGCGGTCCCCCGCTGCCCAGGATATCGGCATGGAAATCCATCGCCGGGTAATGAAAAGGCACCGGCCCGTCGGGCTCGCCATGCATGAACTGGCTGACCCGGGGGTCGAGGTCCGCGTCGAGGCTCGCCGGCGTGCCATGGGCCATCACCTGGCCATCGGCGATGACGTAGACATAGTCGGCGATGGACAGGGTCTCCTTGATGTCATGGGAGACCACCACCGCCGTCAGCCCCAGGGCCTCATTGAGACGCTTGATCAGCTGCACCAGCACGCCCATGGAGATGGGGTCCTGCCCCGCGAAGGGCTCGTCGTAGAGGATCAGCTCCGGGTCCAGGGCGATGGCGCGCGCAAGCGCCACCCGGCGCGCCATGCCGCCGGAGAGCTCCGAGGGCATCAGCTCCCGGGCCCCGCGCAGCCCGACGGCCTGCAGCTTCATCAGCACCACGTCACGGATCATCGCCTCGGGCAGGTCGGTATGCACCCGCAGCGGGAAGGCCACGTTCTCGTAGACATCGAGGTCGGAAAACAGCGCCCCGCTCTGGAACAGCATTCCCATGCGCCGGCGCAACACGAACAGCGCCTTGCGCGACAGCGCATGGACATCCTGGCCATCGATGCGCACCCGCCCCGCATCGGGAGTCAGCTGGCCGCCGATCATCTTGAGCAGGGTGGTCTTGCCGGTACCGCTGGGGCCCATGATGGCCGTGATCCTGCCGCGGGGGATGACCAGGTCGACGCCGCTGAAGATGTCCATCTCGCCGCGCGAGAAGTGCAGGCTCTCCACTTCCACGAAGGGGGAGTCCGTCATCGCTTCACCATCCTCGAAAATATTATCGAACATCGTATCCTAACCATGCCCCGCGGCGCCAGCGTCCTCGCGTCTTGCACCCCCAGGGTTCGGCATGTTCAATGTGCGCCCTCCACACACCGTCCCGGACCGCGCCATGCTCCTCCCCCTGCTGATCGTCATGCTCGGCTTCGTCGGCCTGCTGTGGAGTGCCGACCGTTTCGTCGGCGCGGCCGCGGCCACCGCCTGGCAGGCCGGCATGAGCACCCTGCTGGTGGGGATGACCGTTGTCTCGCTGGGCACCTCGGCACCGGAGATCGTGGTCTCGGTGATGGCCTCGCTGGATGGCGTGCCGGACCTCGCCATCGGCAACGCGCTGGGCTCCAACATCGCCAACATCGCCCTGGTGCTGGGCGTGACGGCGCTGGTGGTGCCGATCCCGGTGCGCTTCTCCATGGTGCGTCGCGAGCTGCCGCTGCTGCTCGGCGCCACCGGCCTGGCCGGCTACGCCCTGGCCAACGGCCACCTCGACCGGCTCGACGGCCTGCTGCTGCTGGTGCTGCTGGCCTTCAGCCTGTGGTGGCTGTTCCGCGCGGACACCCCCGATGACGAGAGTGCCGGCGAGGTTCCCGGCATGCCGCTGGGCCAGGCCCTGGGGTGGCTGGTGGCCACCCTGGTGATCATGGTGGCCAGCTCCCGCGCCCTGGTGTGGGGTGCCAGCGAACTGGCTCGGGGACTCGGCGTCAGCGAACTGGTGATCGGGCTGACCGTGGTGGCCATCGGCACCAGCCTGCCGGAACTGGCGGCCTGCGTGGCCAGCGCGCTCAAGCGCCACCACGACCTGGCCATCGGCAACGTCATCGGCTCCAACCTCTTCAACATGCTGACCGTGCTTCCGGTGCCGGCGCTGCTGGCCCCGGGCGCCACGGACCCCGCCGCGGCCGGTCGCGACTACCCGGTGATGCTGCTGCTGACCCTGGCCCTGGGGGCGCTGCTGCTGTGGAACCGCCACGGCCACCTGGGGCGCCTGCCGGGGGGCCTGCTGGTGCTCGGCTATGCCGGCTACCTGGCCTGGCTCGGCAGCGCCGGTTCCTCCGCCGTCGGCTGATCCCCTTGAGTGAAACCCCACAACGGGCAACAATCACCGCCATGACCAATGATGCTCCCTCAGCCGCCGGCACATCCCTCCTGCGCGAGAGTGCCCGCCGCACCCTGGAACTGGAACAGCAGGCCATCGCCGCCCTGGCAGGACGCCTCGACGACGCCTTCGACCACGCCTGCGAGCTGATCCTCGCCTGTCGCGGACGCGTGGTGGTCACCGGCATGGGCAAGTCGGGCCATGTCGCCGGCAAGATCGCCGCCACCCTGGCCAGCACCGGCACCCCGGCCTTCTTCGTGCATCCCGGCGAGGCCAGCCATGGCGACCTGGGCATGATCACCCCCGGCGATGTGGTGCTGGCCCTCTCCAATTCCGGCGAGACCGCCGAGGTCACCGCCCTGCTGCCCCTGCTCAAGCGCATGGGCACGCCGCTGATCAGCATGACCGGCCGACCGGGCTCGACCCTGGCGCGACACGCCGAGGCCCACCTGGATGCCGGGGTCGAGCGCGAGGCCTGCCCGCTGGACCTGGCCCCGACCTCGTCCACCACCGCCGCCCTGGCGCTCGGCGACGCCCTGGCCGTGGCGCTGCTCGAGTCGCGCGGCTTCACCGCCGAGGAGTTCGCCCTCTCCCATCCCGGCGGCAGCCTCGGCAAGCGCCTGCTGCTGCGGGTCGCCGACCTGATGCACGAGGGGCCCCGGCTGCCCAGCATCGCCCTGGGCAGCCCGCTGCGAGATGCCCTGCTGGAGATCACCCGCCAGGGGCTGGGCTTCACCTGCGTGGTCGACGCCGACGGTCGCCTGGCCGGGGTCTACACCGACGGCGACCTGCGCCGTACCCTCGACCAGCACAGCGACCTCTCCGGCCTGCTCGTCGACGATGTCATGACCCGCCCCGGCAAGCGGGTCGCCCCCGACACCCTGGCCGCCGAGGCGGTGCGCATCATGGAGGACAACCGCATCTCGGCGCTGGCCGTGGTCGATGCCGACGGCCACCCGGTCGGCGCCCTGCACATGCATGACCTGCTCGCCAGCGGCGTCATCTGACGCCCTGTACGCCCACCTCGCCCCCCCGACTGCTGGAGACACCATGAGCCTCGATTCCCCCCTGCTCGACAGCCAACTCGTCGATCGCCTGCGCCGCGTCCGCCTGCTCGCCCTGGACGTGGACGGCGTGCTCACCGACGGTCGCCTCTACTTCCAGGCCGATGGCGTCGAGATCAAGGCCTTCCACACCCACGATGGCCATGGCATCAAGCTGGCGCAACGGGCCGGCATCGTGGTGGCCTTCATCACCGGACGCGATTCGCCGATGGTCAGCCGGCGCGCCGCCGCGCTGGGCGTCAAGCATGTCTTCCAGGGAGCCGAGAAGAAGCTCACCGTGCTGCGCGAGCTCTGTAGCCGCCTGGGCCTGGAGCTCGAGCAGGTCGCCTACTGCGGTGACGACATGCCCGACGTGGCGCCCATCCGGCGCGCCGGGGTCGGCATCAGCGTGCCCGGCGCGCCGGCCTATATCCGCAAGCATGCCGACTGGGTCACCGAGTCCGAGGGCGGCCATGGCGCCGTGCGCGAGATCTGCGACACCCTGCTCCAGGCCCAGGGCCACTGGGATGCGGTGCTCGACACCTACCTGCACGGCACGACCTGAGCCATGCGCCTGCCGCGCCCCGGCTTTCGCACCGGCCTGTTCCTGCTGCTGCTCGCCCTGGGCGGCGGACTGGCACTGCTCGACCTGCGCGATGCCCCGCTCCCCGGCCCCGTGCCGGGGGACGAGGCCGGCGAGCCGGACTACTACCTGGAGGACGCCCGGCTGACCCGTTTCGATGCCCGGGGACACCCCCACCAGCGGCTCGACACGCCGCGCCTGACCCACACCCCGCATGACGACGTCACTCGCCTGGAGCGGCCACGAGGACGCCTGCTGGACGACTCGGGTCGTGTCTGGCTGGCCAGTGGCGACCGCGGCACCCTGGGCGCCGGCGGCAACCCGCTGACCCTCTCCGGCGACGCGCGCCTCCTGGCCCCCGCCGAGCGCTGGCAGCTCGACACCGAGGTGCTCCACTTCGACGCCGACAGCGGCCATGCCTGGAGCGACACCCCGGCCCTGCTGCGCCAGCCACCCCAGCGGATGCGTGGCGAGCGCTTCGACGCCTGGATCCATGACAACCGTGCCCGGCTGACCGACAATGTGCGCGGCCACCATCCACCCGACACCCGCGAGGACCCCGAGTCATGACGCGTCCCCCCTTCGCCCCCCTGCTGACCCTCGGCGTCATCGGCCTGCTGCTGGGCAGTACCCCGGCCCTGGCCCTGGAGGGCGATGCCAGTGCCCCGATCGAGGTGGAGGCCGACCGCCTCGACCTCGACGACCGTGCCGGCACCGCCGTCTACACCGGCGACGTGGACATCCGCCAGGGCAGCATGCAGCTGACCGGCGCCCGGGTGGAGATCCAGCGCAACGACCAGGGCCAGCTCACCCGCGCCACCGCCACCGGCGAACGCGCCTACATCGAGCAACAGCCCGCCCCGGACGAGCCCCTGGTCCGCGGCTGGGGGCGCACCATCATCTACCACGTCGCCGAGCGGCGGATCGAGCTGATCGACCGGGCCGAGCTGCACCAGGGCAGCGACACCTTCGACGGCGGCTACCTGGAATACTTCCTCGACCGTCGGGTGGTCCAGGCCCGCTCGGATGCCGAGGGCGTCGATGACCGCCAGCGCGTGCGCATGACGCTGGAACCCGAGCAGCAGGACGGCCAGTGATGAAGACCCTGAGCGCCCTCCACCTGGCCAAGAGCTACAAGCGCCGCCGGGTGGTGCAAGACATCAGCCTCTCCATCGAGCAGGGCCGGATCGTCGGGCTGCTCGGCCCCAACGGCGCCGGCAAGACCACCTCGTTCTACATGATCGTCGGACTGGTGCGCGCCGACGCCGGGGAAGTCCATATCGACGACCTCGACCTCTCCACGGCGGCCATGCACGAGCGGGCACGGGCCGGCATCGGCTACCTGCCCCAGGAGGCCTCGATCTTCCGCAAGCTGTCGGTCGCCGACAACATCATGGCGATCCTCGAGACCCGCAAGGACCTCGACCGCGCCGGGCGCCGGGCCCGGCTCGAGCAGCTGCTCGAGGACTTCCACGTGACGCATATCCGCGACAACCTCGGGATGAGCCTCTCCGGGGGGGAGCGCCGGAGGGTCGAGATCGCCAGGGCCTTGGCAACGGAACCCGCCTTCATCCTGCTCGACGAGCCCTTCGCCGGGGTCGACCCCATCTCGGTGGGCGAGATCAAGGGCATCATCCGCCAGCTCAAGGCCCGCGACATCGGCGTACTGATCACCGACCACAACGTCAGGGAGACCCTCGACATCTGCGACACCGCCTACATCGTCGGCGATGGGCGCATCATCGCCGAGGGCGATGCCGAGGCGATCCTCGCCAACCAGCGGGTCCGCGAGGTCTACCTGGGCGAGGACTTTCGTCTCTGACCGCAATCAACTGATATGCTTGTCGTTATTCCGCGACGGCATGAAGATTGCGGATGGCACGATTGTTGCAGATTTTGTGCTTGCAAGCCTCCCGACCAGCGGCTAGGGTTGGGGTTTTCGGCGAGTCGAGGGCACTCCTCTCATGGCCATGAAGGCGTCCCTGCAGCTGCGCGTCGGCACCCAGCTGACCATGACCCCCCAACTGCAGCAGGCCATCGCGCTGCTGCAGCTCTCGACCCTGGACCTGCGCCAGGAGATCCAGCAAGCACTGGAGTCCAACCCCATGCTGGAGGTCGAGGATGACTTCGGCGAGCAGGCGGTGAGCGAAGCGCCCGACGAGGAGTGGGCCAGCGAGATCCCCGACGAGCTCAGCACCGACAGCGACTGGTCCGACACCTACCAGGACCTCGGCACCGCGCCCGCCGGCGGCAGTGGCGAGGGCCCGGACTTCGAGCGCCAGGCCTCGGGCCAGAGCCTCCAGGGGCACCTGGCCTGGCAGCTGGCCATGACCGACCTTGACGCACGCCAGCAACGCATCGCCGAGAGCCTGATCGACGGCGTCAACGGCGACGGCTACCTGACCCAGCCCCTGGAGGAGATCCGCGACGGCCTCCGAGCGCAGGGCCTCGAGGGCCTCAAGACCCGCGAGGTCGAGCAGGTGCTGTTGCGCCTGCAGCAGTTCGAGCCCACGGGGGTCTTCGCCCGGGACCTGCGCGAGTGCCTGATGCTGCAGCTGGCCACCCTGCCCGACGACACCCCGCTGTTGCCGCAGGCCCGCCGCCTGGTCCGCCAGTTCCTCGAGGCGCTCGCCGGCGACGACCGCCGCCTGCTCAAGCGACGGCTCGGCCTCGACGACGACGCCCTGGACACGGTGATCGAGCTGGTGCGTTCGCTGGACCCGCGCCCCGGCAGCGGCTTCACCGACAGTGACGGCGCCTATGTCATCCCCGACCTCATCGCCCGCCACACCCGCGATGGCTGGCAGGTGGAACTCAACCCGGAGGCGATGCCGCGGCTGCGCATCCAGCCCGACTATGCCGCCCTGATACGACGGGCGGACAAGAGCGAGGACAACCAGTTCCTCAAGGACCACCTGCAGGAGGCGCGCTGGCTGATGAAGAGCCTGTCCAGCCGCAACGACACCCTGCTGCGGGTGGGCCGCGAGATCATGGTGCGCCAGCTCGACTTCCTGGAGCACGGCGAGGAGGCGATGAAACCGCTGATCCTGGCCGACATCGCCCAGGTCGTGGAGATGCACGAGTCGACCATCTCGCGGGTCACCACCCAGAAGTTCATCCACACGCCGCGCGGGATGTTCGAGCTCAAGTACTTCTTCTCCAGCCAGGTGGGGGGCAGCGGCGAGGGCGACGCCCACTCCAGCACCGCCATCCGGGCACGCATCCGCAAGCTGATCCAGGACGAGCCCCCTCGCAAGCCCCTCTCCGACAGCAAGTTGGTCACCCTGCTCGATGAGGCCGGCATCAGCGTCGCGCGACGCACCGTCGCGAAGTACCGCGAAGCGATGGGCATCCCCTCCTCCAGCGAACGCAAGCGGCTGCGTTGAAGGCCTCTCGCTGGCGCTCCCGCGGCCCCCGGACTTCTTCCTCCCACACGGACGCAAGCGGTTGAAATGACGCCGGTCATGCGCCTCTCGAATCCCCTCGTCCGAGGGGGTATGCAGGACAGCAAAAAGGGTTACAATCGACCCATAACCCGACAGAGCAAGGAGCGTGTCATGCAAGTCAACATCACCGGCCATCATGTGGAACTGACCGACGCCCTGCGTGACTATGTGCAAGAAAAGCTCGCCCGCGTGGAGCGCCACTACGACAACATCACCAACGTGCAGGTCACCCTCTCCGTGGAGAAGGAGCGCCAGCAGGCGGCCTGCACCCTGCATGCTGCCGGTGCCGATCTCCATGCCGAGGCCATGGAGAACGACATGTATGCCGCCATAGATGCCCTGGCCGACAAGCTCGACCGCCAGCTGGTCAAGCACAAGGAAAAGGCCCAGGCCCGCGCCCAGGGCGCTGGCGCCCGCTGATTTCGTCATGACACTGGACGCCATCCTGCCCCCCGAGCGCACCCTCTTCGATGTGCCGGGGGGGAGCAAGAAACGGGTGCTGGAGTTCTTCAGCACCTTCATCGCCCAGAACACCCCGAGTCTCGACAGTCAGGAGGTCTTCAGCCGTCTGATCGGGCGCGAGCGACTGGGCAGTACCGGTATCGGCAACGGGGTCGCCATTCCCCATGCCCGCAACCCTCACTGCAAGGCCCCCATCGCCGGTTTCCTCAAGCTGGCGGAGCCGGTGGACTTCGACGCCATCGACGGCGAGCCGGTCGACCTGGTGTTCGTGCTGCTGGTGCCGGAGGAAGCCGACGAGGCTCATCTGGCCCTGCTCGGCCAGGTCGCCGGGGTGATGAACGATGCCGATACCCGTGCCCGGCTGCGTCACAGCACCAGCCAGCGCGAACTCCATGAGCGCCTCACGGAGGCGATCCGACGACAGGCCCCGGCCGGCTGATCCTTCCCCCTCGGGCCTGCCCGGCCATCCCACGACCAGGAGACCCGCATGCAGCTTGTGATCATCAGTGGCCGGTCAGGCTCCGGCAAGTCGATCGCGCTGCAGGCGCTGGAAGACCTGGGCTACTACGCCATCGACAACCTGCCGGCCATGCTGCTCGGTGCGCTCGTCGATGAACTGCAGGATGACCGCTCGCTGCGCTCCTCGATCGCCGTCAGCATCGATGCCCGCAACCTGCCCGCCGCCCTCGAGCGCTTTCCCGAGCTGCTCGAGGAACTGCGTGGCCGCCGGGTCGACTGCCAGGTGGTCTACCTGACCACCGACGCGCGCATTCTCCTCGAGCGCTACTCCCATACCCGCCGCCGACACCCCCTGACCCGCGGCAGCGACATGACCCTCGCCGAGGCGATCGATACCGAGGAGCAGTCTCTCTCCGAGATCCGCGACCTCGCCGACCTGGTGATCGACACCACGCGGCTCTCGGTGCACGAGCTCCGGGGGCGCATCACCGATCAGGTCGCCGGCCACCGGGCCGAGCGGATGACCCTGACCGTGGAATCCTTCGGCTTCAAGCGCGGGGTGCCACTGGACGCGGACATCGTCTTCGATGCCCGCTGCCTGCCCAACCCCTACTGGGATCCGGCGCTGCGCGATGCCACGGGACGCGATCCCAGCATCATCGCCTTCCTCGACGGCTACCCGATCGTTGCCGAGATGCTCGACGACATCCTCGCCTGGGTGGAGCGCTGGCTGCCACACTACCAGGCCAGTCAGCGCAGCTACCTCACCGTGGCCATCGGCTGCACCGGCGGCCAGCACCGCTCGGTCTACCTGGCCGAACGCCTGGCCGACCGGCTGGCGAACCGGCACGACGGGGTGCGGCTACGCCATCGTGAACTGGGGGTGCAGATCACCCTCCCCGCCGGCCAGGAGATGGCCGAGGACAACCCCGCCCAGGAAGGAACCTGACGCGTGCCGAGTCGCAAGCTGACCCTGACCAATCGGCGCGGCCTGCATGCCCGCGCCGCTACCAAGCTGGTGCAGTGCTGCCAGCCCTTCGACGCCCGGGTCACCGTGTGCCGCGGTGACCAGCAGGCCGACGCCGGCAACATCATGTCGCTGCTGATCCTGGCCGCCCCCTGCGGCACCGAGCTCGAGGTCTGCACCGAAGGGGAGGACGCCGAGGCGGCCCTCGAGGCGATCACCCGGCTCTTCGAGGCCCGCTTCGACGAGGACGGCTGAGGCCGTCAGCCCCCCGCCACCATCAACTCGTCGACCAGCCAGCTGCCGGTATGGATGCTGCCACGGGTATCGGTATCATCCCCGACGCCGACGAGGCCCTGGAACATCGTTTCCAGGTTACCGGCGATGGTGAACTCCTCCACCGGATGCCGGATCTCGCCGTCCTCGACCCAGAAGCCGGCGGCGCCACGGGAGTAGTCGCCGGTCACGCCGTTGACCCCCTGCCCCATCAGCTCGGTGACCAGCACGCCGCGGCCCATGCGGGCGAGCAGTGCCTCGCGGCTCTCCAGCGGCGCGGTGATGCGCAGGTTGCGCGCGCCCCCGGCATTGCCGGTGGTCTCGAGGCCCAGCCGCCGGGCACTGTAGGCCGAGAGCATGTAGCTGGCCAGGCGACCGTCGCGAACGAAGACATTGTCGCGGGTCTGCACCCCGTCGCCGTCGAACGGCGAGCTCGCCATGGCGCCGACTTCCATGGGCCGCTCGCCGAGGCTGAACCACTCCGGGAAGAGAGGGGTGTTCAGTCGGTCGCACAGAAAGGAGGCCTCTCGATAGAGGGCGCCCCCGGCAATTGCCCCCATCAGGTGGCCGACCAGGCCAGCGGCGAGGGTCGGATCGAAGAGCACCGGCATCCGCCCGGTGGCCGGTCGCCGGGCACCGAGTCGCCGCAAGGTGCGGCGCGCGGCACTCTCGCCCACCGCCTCGGCAGCGGCCAGGTCACCGGGTGCACGGGCGCTGGTGTAGTCGTAGTCCCGCTGCATGCCGTTCTCGTCCTCGGCAATCAGCATGCAGGAGAGCGAGTGGCGGCTGCCGCATTGGCTACCCAGGAAACCATGGCTGTTGGCGTAGACGTGCACTCCCTCGCCGCTGGAGAGGCTGGCCCCGTCGGAGCTCTTGATGCCCGCCATGACCCGACCGGCCGACTCGCAGCGCAGCGCCAGATCGGTGGCCTCATCGATGGAGAGCGGCCAGGGATGGTGGACGTCGAGGTCGGGCAGCTCGGTGGCCATCAGTCGCGCGTCGGCCAGGCCCGAGGCCGGATCCTCGCCGGTGTGACGGGCGATCGCCAGGGCCTTCTCGACCACGGCACGCACCGAGGCCTCGCCGGCGTCGCTGGAGGAGGCGCTGCCCTTGCGCTGCCCCACATAGACGGTCACGGCGATCCCCTGGTCCCGGGACAGCTCGACCGTCTCCACCTCGCCCTCGCGGACACTGACGCCGACGCCCTGGTCGACGCTGGCCCCCACCTCGCAGGCATCGGCCCCCAGCCCACGGGCCAGGTCCAGGGCCATCCGGGCGCGACTCTCCAGCAGGGTCTGCTGCGCGGCGGCATCGAAAGCCTGTGTCATGAACGTCTCTCCTCACTCGGCCGGCCATCGGGCCGGCCCTGTCGATGGTGCATTGTCCAGCCCCGTGCCGCGGGCTGATATACTGGTGCGCAATTCGATCCCGACTGACGTGGAACCAGCATGACCCAGGATGACCTCTCCCCGGCCGACGAGCGGCCCAGCAAGTCCCAGCTCAAGCGCGAGATGCAGGCCCTGCAGCAGCTCGGCGAACAGATCATCGCCATGAGCGATGCCCAGCGCGCCCGCTTCCCGCTCTCCGACGACCTGCTGCGAGCCATCGAGGAGACGGGGCGCATCAAGGCCCGCGAGGCCCGCCGGCGCCACATGCAGTACGTCGGCAAGCTGATGCGCGGCGAGGACCTCGACGGCATCCAGGCGGTGTTCGACGAGATCGAGAACGAGACGCTGCGTCGTGACCATGCCTTCCACCGCCTGGAGGCGTGGCGCGACCGGCTGGTCGCCGAAGGCGACGAGGCCGTGGAGGCCTTCGTCAGCGAGTTTCCCGCGGTCGACCGCCAGGCCCTGCGCCAGCTGATCCGCAATGCCCGCCGCGAGCGGGACCAGGGGAAACCGCCAACCAACGCCCGCCGGCTGTTCCGGCTGATCCGCGACACCGCGGGCCTCTAGAGCCGGAAGCCGGAAGAGCGCTGCTTGCGGCTGGAAGCCGGCAGATACCGAGCCTTGACGGCTCTGGAACCTTCCAGCTTCCGGCTTCAAGCTTCCCGCTTATGACTGGGTGCCGCCCACGGTCAGCTCGTCGAGCTTCAGCGTGGGCTGGCCCACGCCCACCGGCACGCCCTGCCCCTCCTTGCCGCAGACGCCGATACCGGTGTCGAGTTCCATGTCGTGGCCGATCATCGAGACTCGGCCCATGGCCTCGGGGCCGTTGCCGATCAGGGTCGCCCCCTTCACCGGCGCGGTGATCCTGCCGTCCTCGATCAGGTAGGCTTCGCTGGCCGAGAAGACAAACTTGCCGGAGGTGATGTCCACCTGGCCGCCGCCGAAGCTCACCGCATAGAGGCCCCGCGACACGCTCTTCAGGATATCCGCGGGGGCGTCGCTGCCGGCGCGCATGTAGGTGTTGGTCATGCGCGGCATCGGCAGGTGGGCGAAGGACTCGCGCCGTGCGTTGCCGGTCGGCGCCATGCCCATCAGCCGGGCATTGAGCTTGTCCTGCATGTAGCCGGTCAGGATGCCGTCCTCGATCAGGGTGGTGCTCTGGCCCGGGGTCCCTTCGTCGTCGACGGAGAGCGAGCCGCGCCGGTCGACCAGGGTGGCATCGTCGACCACGGTGACGCCGCGCGAGGCGACCTGCTGGCCGATTCGCCCGGCGAAGGCCGAGCTGCCCTTGCGATTGAAGTCACCCTCCAACCCATGGCCCACCGCCTCGTGGAGCAGGATGCCCGGCCAGCCCGGGGCCAGTACCACCGGCATCTGGCCGGCCGGCGCCTCGACGGCCTCCAGGTTGACCAGTGCCTGCCTCACCGCTTCCCTGGCATAGCGCTCGGCGACGTTCTCGTCGCGCAGCCGCACCATCGCGAAGCGGCCGCCACCGCCGGCGCTGCCCCGCTCGCGGCGCCCGTTGCGCACCGCGATCACGCTGACGTTGAAGCGCACCAGCGGGCGGATGTCCGCCGCCAGGGTGCCGTCGCTGGCACGCACCAGCACGACCTCGTGGACCCCCGTGAGCGAGGCGCTCACCTGGGATACCGAGGGGTCCGCCGCCCGGGCCACCCGGTCGGCGAGCTTGAGCATGGCGATCTTATCCTCGGCAGAGAGGCCGGTGAGCGGGTCGACGCCAGCATAGCGGGCCTGGCTGGCCATGGCCACGCCCGGCGCCACCGCCAGCCGCTCGCCGCGGCGCACGATGCCGGCGGCGGTGCGTCCGGTCTCGGCCAGGGCATCGGCGGTGATCTGGTTGGAGTAGGCAAAGCCGGTCTTCTCGCCGGCCAGGGCGCGCACCCCGACGCCACCGTCGATGTTGTAGCTGGCTTCCTTGACCTCGCCGTCCTCGAGCACCCAGCCCTCGTGCCAGCTGCGCTGGAAATAGAGGTCGGCATAGTCGATGCCCGGGCCCATGGCGTGGCCGAGCCCGTCATCCAGGGCCGCGAGGTCGAGGCCGCCGGGCGTCAGCAGGACAGCGCTGGCCTCGTCGAGCATGGCGTGAGTCTGTGATGTCATTCGGCACTTTCCAGAGAGATCCGCGGTGAGGTCCAGGGGCCCTGCACGCGGTAGTGGATTCGGGTCACGCGGTCGATGGCTTCTCCGAACAGCTTGTCGGCGAGGAACAGGGCACCGCCGACCACCGGGGCGCCGGCCAGTACCGCCGCCAGCGGGAGATTGCTGCTCACCGGCACTGTGACGGCCAGGCGCTGGTCGAGTTCCCGACGCGCCAGGTCGACGCTGCCGTCCAGGGTGAAGCGGGTCGCCGGCCCCTCGATCTCCACCGGACCGCGGGTTTCCAGCACTCCACCATACAGGGTAGCGGCACCGGTGACACGATCGAAGGCGGTTCCCTGGCCGGTGACATCGGAGAAGTCGAGCCTCAGCCGGCGCAGCAGGTTGTCGACGTTGAGCAGGCCGACGACCCGCGCGGAGGGCGACTCGATGTTGACGAAACGCCCATCGCGAAGCGCCATCTCGAGACTGCCGCGGGAGCGTGCCAGGGCAAACTGCCAGGGGGCCCCCGGCCAGGCCAGTTGGCTCGTCACCCGGGTCTCGGCGCTGCGCACGGCGACCGGCTGGCCCAGCACCGCCAGGGCAGTGCCGAGGTCCCGGCCGTCCAGGTCGAGCCGCGCCCGGGTCAGGCTGTCCCCGGCCCCGCTCGCCTCCCACACCAGGTTGCCATGGGCGCTGATCTCCCCCAGCGTCAGGCCCAGGGGATCGACCACCAGCCGGTCGGCCGCCGACCGCCAGCGTCCGTTGAAGGGGCCGAGGCGCTGACCCTGCCAGGCGATCTCGGCGACCCGCAGCCGCCCGTCGGGCACGGCCTCCAGGCCCTCCGGCAGGGGGGTCGCCTCGGGCGGCACATCGAGTTCGTCCAGCAGCTGGCCACTGCCGCTGTCCGGCGGCACCAGGGCGTCCAGCGACAAGCGCTCCAGCACGATATCCAGGGGGGCTTCGAGGGCGGGTCGATACGACAAGTGGCCGGTGGCCAGGCTACCGGCAAGGTCCAGCTCCCAGCCCCCGCTGCGCGCACCGCCCTCCACGACCAGCGACCCCAGGCAGCGTGACTGCACTTGCAGGCAATCGGTCTCGAAGACCAGCGACGAGAGGACTGCCGGGGCGGCATTATCTCCCTGACCGCGGCCGCCCCGGGCGACCAGCGGCGACAGGGCCCGGGCCCAGTCGGCCACCGGCAGGCGCGGCTGGTAGGCCTCGACGCGCCAGCCGGGCCCCCGGGGCCAGGCGTCCGGCTGCCGCCCCAGCCATGCCTGCCCTTGCCCGGAGGCGCCATCGTCGAGCTCGCGCCAGCGCAGGCCCAGCCGGTCGCCCAGGCGGCCATCCAGGCGCCCCCCGGTCAGGTCGAAGGTCAGCCGCAGGGGCAGGCGTGCCTCGCGGCGCTTGCCCAGCGGGTCCGGCAGGGCGATGGCCAGCCCCTCCAGGCCACTGTCGAGGCGCAGCGAGGCGCCCTCGTCGCCGATCGCCAGGCGGCCCTGCCAGGGCAGCTGACCCTCGATCAGGCCGCCGAGGCCCGACATGCCGCTCCACTCGGCGATGGCCTGGGCCTCGGCCGTGCCGGCCAGGTCGAGCCCGCCGGCCAGGGTGTCGATATCGCTGCTCACGGGCCCGCCCAGCAGCCGCCCGGCCAGGCGCCCCTCCAGGCCGCCCTCCTCGCCGCGCTGATGCCAGGCGAGGGGCCCCTGGAGGTCACGGAACGTCAGCTCCAGGGGGTCATGGACCAGCCTGGCAAAGTCCGCCTCGGTGGCGATGTCCAGTTCCAGGGAGCCGGGCTCGCCCAGGGTCAGGGCCAGGTCCAGGGTACCGGACGCCCGGCCCTCGCCTTGCCAGTCCTCCACCGCCGCCATGCCCTCGACGGGCAGCGCCAGCAGGTAGCGTCGCAGCGCCTCGGCGGAGGCCTCGAGCCCGCCGCTCACCTCGAGCCGCTCGTCCGCCAGGCGGACCTCGCCGCCGCGCGCCTCGACCCCCAGGCTCTCGGCGCGGTCCACTTCCGCTGTCAGGGTCCCGTCGGCCATCCGCAGCCGACCGCCGACCCCCTCGATGGCCGGCCAGCCGGGCGCGAAGGAGAGGCGCCCCTCCTCCACCTCCAGGGCCAGTTGCAGGACCGGCTCGACCTTCACGCCCTCACGACTCAGGGGCACATGGAGGCGCAGCGAGCCTTCGGGCACCCGGCCGGCGACCCCGTCGACCAGCCAGTCGGTGAGCTCCGGCCCCAGCACGCCCACCGGCAGCCAATCGACCAGGGGGGTCTCGATGGCGTCCACGTCGTGCAGGTCGAGCTGGAGACCGAAGCCGCCGCGCTGGCCACCCCCCACCGAGAGCCCGAAGCCTCCCTCTACCCGGGCCCCGTTCCAGTCGACCTCGAGCTCGCGCCCGCTGACGAAGCTGCGCGGGCCATCGTAGGCCCAGTCGATCACGCCGCTGGCGCGGGAGAGTGCCAGCGGTGGGCCGAACACTCGCGGAAAGTGCAGCTGGCTGTCGCGCCCGGCGAACTCGACGTGGCCCCTGAGGTCCCGCGAGGTCACCCAGACATCCAGGGGGCCGCCCCCGGGAGCTTGCTGCCAGGGGGACACCGCCACCTCGCTGGCAGACGCCCGAGCGACCCAATCGCCGCCCTCCCGGCCCAGTCCCAGGCCGCTGACCCGTCCGCGCGGGTCCAGGCTGTCGATCACCCGTGCCAGGGCCTCGGGCAGCGGCAGCCGATCGCGCCAGGCGGCCAGGGCGCCGAGGTCGAACTCGCTGGTGTTGAGCCACCAGCCATCGTCACGGCTGCGGGCATGCCAGTAGCGAGGCACGGCCGGCCCCGTGGCCGCTGCGTCACCATTTCCCTCGGGACGGGCCCAGTCGGCACTGCGCGCATCGCCCTCGAGCCAGGCCTGCCAGCCCGACGCCTCGCGCAGCCACTGGCCCCGGGCCGACACCCGATTGAGCACGATGGCAGGGGATGACGCCTCGTCGTCGGTAGACTCGGGCTGGGCCAGCGCCAGCAGGGGGGCATCGACGTCGAGGCGCAGGTCGGCCAGGCGGCCGGCATGCCAGCGGCCCCAGAGACGCGCCTCGCCGCTAGCGGCCTCCAGGCGCAGGGCATCGCCATAACCCAGCACCTCGGACAGCCCCAGCAGGCTGTCGAGCCGCATCTCGGCCTGCAGGGCCGCGCTGAAGTCGCGCAGCCCGGACGGCCCGGGGACCAGTTCCATCACCGCCCGGATGGCCTGCTCCCGCTGCCCCTCCACCAGCACCTCGCCCTCCAGGTGGGTACGGCGCGCATCCCCCGTCATCACCAATCGGGGCGCCTTGAGCACGGCACGCTCCTTGCGCCCATGCAGCACCAGGCTGACCTCCTCGACCCAGGCGCTCTGGCGCAGCAGCATGCCGACCCAGAAGTCGAGGCGCTCGAGGTCGAAGGTGGTCTCGGGGACCAGTTCGGGGGGAAGCTCCGCGGGGGCCGGCCAGTGCCAGCGTCCGGCCTGGTCCTGGTAGAGGTGCACGGTCACGCCCTGCACCCGGGCATCGGCCACCAGGGGCACGCCGGCGGCCAGGCTGCCGAGGCTGTCCAGGTGCAGCTGTGCCTGCTCCACCTCGAGCAGCGGGACATGTCCCAGCCCTTCCCGGGAGCGGATCTGCAGGCCGTCGATCGCCAGGTGCGGGTCATAGCGCTGCAGGCCGGCCGTCAGCTCGTCCAGCTCCACCACCGCATTGAAGCGCGCTGAGAGCATGCGCTCCAGTCGCGGGGCCTGCGTCTCGAGCAGCACCGGCAGCAGGCGCAGCACCAGGACCAGCACCGCCAGCAGCGCCAGCAACAGCGCCACCAGGGTCAATAGCCAGCGAGCGACGAGGCGGGTCAGGGACATGGGCTCACATCAGCACGATGTCGTACTGCTCCTGGGAGTAGTGGGTCTCCACCTGGAAGCGTATCGGCTTGCCGATGAACTCCTCCAGGTCGGCCACCGCGGCGGACTCCTCGTCGAGCAGGCGATCCACCACCGCCTGGGAGGCCAGCACGGCATAGGTCTCGGCGCTGTAGGCCCGGTCCTCGCGCAGGATCTCGCGGAAGATCTCGTAGCAGACCGATTCCGGGGTCTTGAGGGTGCCGCGCCCCGCGCAGGTCGGACAGGGCTCGCACAGCGTCTGTTCCAGGCTCTCCCGGGTGCGCTTGCGGGTCAGCTGGACGAGGCCCAGTTCGGTGACGCCGGTGCACTTGGTCTTGGCGTGATCGCGTTCCAGCGACTTCTCGAGCATGCGCAGCACCTGGCGCTGGTGCTCCGGGTCGTCCATGTCGATGAAGTCGATGATGATGATGCCGCCGAGGTTGCGCAGCCGCAGCTGGCGGGCGATGGCGGTGGCGGCCTCGAGGTTGGTCTTGAAGATCGTCTCCTCGAGGTTTCGATGGCCCACGTAGCCGCCGGTGTTGACGTCGATGGTGGTCATCGCCTCGGTGGGATCGATAACGAGATACCCGCCCGACTTGAGCTGTACCTTGCGCCCCAGCGCCTTCTGGATCTCGTCCTCGACGCTGAACAGATCGAAGATCGGCCGCTCGCCGGCATAGTGCTCGATGCGCTCCACCGCCGCGGGCATGAACTCCTGGGCAAACTCGATCAACTTCACGTAGTTTTCCCGGGAGTCGATGCGCACCTTCTCGATGTCGTCGCGCATCACGTCACGCAGGGTGCGCATGAACAGCGGCAGGTCGTCGTAGACCACGCTGGGGGCCGGCGCGGTCACCTTGCGCTCGCTGACCCGCCGCCACAGGCGCAGCAGGAAGTGCATGTCGGCGGCGAGCTCCTCGACGCCGACGCCCTCGGCGGCGGTGCGCACGATGAAGCCGCCGGTCACCTCCAGCTGCTGGTCGGCACCGGCCGCCTCGACCAGACCGCGCAGCCGCTCGCGCTCCATCTCGTCCTCGATGCGCTGTGAGACCCCGTGGTGGGGAGAATCGGGCATGTAGACCAGGTAGCGCGAGGGCACCGAGAGGTGGGTGGTCAGCCGCGCCCCCTTGGAACCGATCGGGTCCTTGGTCACCTGCACCACCAGGGCCTGGCCCTCGTGGAGCAGCTGGGCGATGGAGACCTGCTCGTCGGCCGGGGTACCGGGGGGCATCACCTCGTGGGCGTGGATGAAGGCGGCGCGGTCGAGGCCGATGTCGACGAAGGCGGCCTGCATGCCCGGCAGCACGCGTACCACCTTGCCCTTGTAGATGTTGCCGACGATGCCGCGGCGCCGGGCCCGCTCGATGAAGGCCTCCTGCAGCACGCCGTTCTCCACCACGGCGACACGGGTTTCCATCGGCGTCAGGTTGATGAGTACTTCACCGCTCATGCGGAAATCCTTGTCCAGAAAAGTCTGCGGCCATTATGACATAGGCCCGATCGGCAGCGCCCCGTTCCAGAGCGGCACGCCCTGCCGGGCCAGCAGCTCGGCGGTCTCGAAGAGCGGCAGCCCCACCACCGCCGAGTGGCTGCCCTCGATGTGCTCGACGAACACCGCCGCCAGGCCCTGGATGGCATAGCCGCCGGCCTTGTCCGCCGGTTCCCCGGTGGCCCAGTAGGCGGCAAGCTCCGCATCGCTGATCGGGCGCAGGAAGACGCGGGTGGTCACGCAGGCCGCCAGCAGCCCGGCGGGGCCCGTGACCGCTACCCCGGTGAGCACCTCGTGGGCACGACCGGAAAGCCCTCGCAGCATGGCCGCGGCCTGCTCGTGCCCCGCCGGCTTGCCGAGGATCGCGCCATCACACACCACGGCGGTATCCGATCCCAGGGCGGGGAGCGCGGATAAGCGGGCACCGGCCAGCGCCTTCTCGCGGGCCAGGCGGAGCACATAGTCGTGCGCCGCCTCGCCGGATCTCGGCGTCTCGTCGATATCCACGGGACGCACCTCCACCGCCACGCCGATCGCGGCGAGCAGGTCGCGGCGGCGTGGCGAGGCAGAGGCCAGGCACAGCTCGGGATCAGGGGTCATGACGGCTCCGGGGCGGGTCAGTCGCGGGCGAGGCGGCGTCCCAGCGCCTCGAACAGGGTGGTCAGCCAGGGCCAGAGCACCGCCCCGATCAGCGCGGAGAGCAGGAAGGAGAGGTGCATCGAGGCGGGCCCGAAGAGGGTTCTTAGCCACTGCTCGGCCAGCTGGACCATGCCCAGCAGTACGAAGATCAGCACCGCCTGCTGGACCAGCGAATAGGCCCGGAAGCGCGCATAGACCAGGGCGCAGAGGAAGGCCAGCAGCGACAGCAGCAGGGCATTCTGTCCCAGCGGCGCACCCTCGATGAGATCCACCAGGAGGCCCAGCACGAAGCCGTGGAAGACACCGACCCGCAGCGGCTCGCGCATGCACCAGTAGATCAACATCAGGCCCAGCCAGTCGGGACGCCACACCTGCCAGCCATCGGCCAGCGGCATCACCTGCAGGCACAGGGCCAGCAGCAGGGTCACCCAGATCCACAGCAAGTTGGCAGGCGGGGATGTGGCCATCAGGGCGTCTCCTCGTCGGACACCGCCGTGCCGATGCGACGGGCCGCCTCGAGGGCCGGGGCAGCCAGTTCGCCTTCGGGGGGCGCGGCGGGCGGGTCGGGCGGAAACAGCAGCAGGAAGTGCCGCGAGCGCTGAAGCTGGGCCACCGGCGCGGCGGTGACCCGGGCGAAGGGCTGGCCCGGGTCGTGGACCACCTCCGATACCCTGGCCACCGGGTAGCCCGGCGGGAAGCGCCCGCCCAGCCCCGAGGTGGTCAGCAGGTCGCCCTCGCGGATATCGGCCGTGTCGGGCACATGCGTGACGTTGAGGGCATCGTAGCTGCCCGCCCCCTGGAGGACGAAGCGCAACCCGTTGCGATTGACCTGCACCGGCAGGGCATGGCTCGCATCGGCCAGCAGCAGCACCCGACTGGAATAGGCCGAGGTGGCGGTGATCTGGCCGACCAGTCCCGAGGCATCCAGCACCGGCTGGCCGACGTAGACGCCATCCCGGCGACCGCGGTCGATCACCATCTGGTGGGTGAAGGGATCGGGGTCCAGCGACAGCAGCTCGGCGGTGATGTAGGGCATGTCACGCTGGCGGGTGGCCGCGAGCAGTTCCCGCAGCCTCACGTTCTCGGCGGTCAGGCTCGCCATTCGCTGCACGCGGTGGGACAGCGTCAGGATCTGCTCGCGCAGGCGACGATTCTCGTCCACCAGGGCCCGCTGGTCGGAGAGTGCCAGCGAGGCCCAGTTGAGGACGTCACTGGGCAGGCTGACCAGCCACTGGATGGGCGCCACCAGGGTGGAGAGCTGGGCCCGCACGGGCTCCATGCGGGTGAAGCGCGTATCGGCGAACATCAGCGCCGAGGCCAGGATCACGCACAGCAGCATGCGATAGCCCGGCAGCGGTCCATGCGAGAACAGCGGCTTGATAGGGCGTCCCCCCGAGTCAGTCGCTGGACAGCAGCTCGAAGGTGTGCTGGTCGATCATCTCCAGGGCCTTGCCACCGCCGCGGGCCACGCAGGTCAGTGGGTCCTCGGCGACGATCACCGGTAGCCCGGTCTCCTCGGCGATCAGCTTGTCGAGGTCGCGCAGCAGCGCCCCGCCGCCGGTCAGCACCAGGCCGCGCTCGGCGATGTCCGAGGCGAGCTCGGGCGGCGACTGCTCGAGGGCGCTCTTCACCGCGGCGACGATGGAGCCGAGGGTCTCCTGGAGGGCGTCGAGGATCTCGTGGGAGTTGAGGGTGAAGCTGCGCGGGATGCCCTCGGCCAGGTTGCGGCCGCGCACGTCGATCTCGCGCAGCTCGCCGCCCGGATAGGCGCAGCCGATCTCCTCCTTGATGCGCTCGGCGGTGGCCTCGCCGATCAAGCTGCCGTAGTGGCGGCGCACGTAGGCGATGATCGCCTCGTCGAAGCGGTCGCCGCCGACGCGGATGGATTCCGAGTAGACCACGCCGTTGAGCGAGATGATGGCGATCTCGCTGGTGCCGCCGCCGATGTCGACGACCATCGAGCCCTGGGCCTCCTCCACCGGCAGGCCGGCGCCGATGGCGGCCGCCATGGGCTCCTCGATCAGGAACACCTCGCGGGCCCCGGCGCCCTCGGCGGACTCCTTGATGGCACGGCGCTCGACCTGGGTCGACATGCAGGGCACGCAGACCAGCACGCGGGGGCTCGGCGTCAGGAAGGTGCTCTGGTGCACCTTGCGGATGAAGTACTGCAGCATCTGCTCGGTGACGGTGAAGTCGGCGATCACGCCATCCTTCATCGGGCGGATGGCGGTGATGTTGCCGGGGGTCCGACCCAGCATGCGCTTGGCGTCGGCCCCCACTGCGGCCACGCTACGCATGTTGCCGGACTGGCGAATCGCCACGACCGATGGCTCATCGAGCACGATGCCGCGACCGCGGACATAGATCAGCGTATTGGCCGTCCCCAGATCGATCGACAGATCGCTGGAAAACAGCCCCCTCAAGCGTTTGAACATGGAGTCGTTACCTAGTGCAGTCCGGGAACCCTGTGCGGACGCAAACGGTATCACCGCGGCCTACCGGCAGCAAGCAAAGTCCCGCGGCGCGCGGCATTCCCGGACCTGCCAGCGAGGCGGCGGATGTGGTACCTTCTGCGGTCATTTCCCAGACCCCACTGCCTGTCGAGGACATCCAATCATGGCGCTTGAACACGCAGACGTTCTCAGGGCCGCCCACCTGGCCCGGCTCGGCCTGGACGACGACGAGGCCGCCCACTACCTGGACGACCTGGGACGCATCCTGGCGATGGTCGACCAGCTCCAGACCCTGGACACCGAGGGGGTCGACCCGCTGGCCCACCCCCTGGAGACCACCCAGCGGCTGCGCGCCGACGAGGTCACCGAGACCGACCAGCGCGACCGCTTCCAGCGCTGTGCCCCGGCGGTGGAACAGGGCCTCTACCTGGTCCCGCGGGTCGTCGAATGACCCGCGCCACTCCCATCCGTTTCCGGCAAGCCATCACGGAGCCCAGGGCCCATGCATGACAAGACTCTGACGGAACTCGCCGCCGGCCTCGCCGCCGGCGAGTTCTCCAGCCGCGAGCTCACCCAGGCACTGCTCGCGCGCATCGACCGCCTCGACGGCGACCTCAACAGCTTCATTTCGGTGACCGCCGAGCAGGCCCTGGCCGCCGCCGACCGGGCCGATGCCGCCCGCGCCGCCGGCGACGCGGGCCCGCTGACGGGCGTGCCCCTGGCGCTCAAGGACATCT
Organism: Halomonas rhizosphaerae; assembly: GCF_030010555.1. Lineage (GTDB taxonomy): Bacteria > Pseudomonadota > Gammaproteobacteria > Pseudomonadales > Halomonadaceae > Halomonas > Halomonas rhizosphaerae. The sequence goes on along the minus strand of NZ_JASCQP010000005.1, from coordinate 169,217 downwards.
TCTGCACCGAGGGCGTCAAGACCAGTGCCGGCTCACGGATGCTCGACAACTTCATCGCCCCCTATGACGCCACCGTGGTCGAGAAGCTCAGGGCCGCCGGCACCGTGAGCCTGGGCAAGACCAACATGGACGAGTTCGCCATGGGCTCCTCCAACGAGAACAGCTTCTTCGGCCCGGTGAAGAACCCCTGGGACCGGGACGCCGTGCCGGGCGGCAGCTCCGGCGGCAGCGCCGCCGCCGTGGCCGCGGGCCTGGTACCCGCCGCCATGGGCACCGACACCGGCGGCTCGATCCGCCAGCCGGCCGCCTTCTGCGGCATCACCGGCTTGAAGCCCACTTATGGGCGGGTCTCGCGCTACGGCATCATCGCCTACGCCTCGAGCCTCGACCAGGCCGGCCCCATGGCGCGCACCGCCGAGGACTGCGCCCGCCTGCTCGGCGCCATCGCCGGCCATGACCTGCGCGACTCCACCAGTGTGGCCCGCGGGGTGCCCGACTACACCGAGGAGCTCGACGCCCCCCTGGCGGGACTGAAGATCGGCCTGCCCCGGGAGTACTTCGGCGAGGGGCTCGACCCCGCGGTGGAGAGCGCCGTACGCGAGGCGATCCGCGTCTACGAGTCGCTGGGCGCCACGGTGCGCGAGGTCAGCCTGCCGCACACCCACTACGCCATCCCGGCCTACTACGTCATCGCCCCGGCGGAGGCCTCCTCCAACCTGTCGCGCTACGACGGGGTGCGCTTCGGCCACCGCTGCGACGCCCCCGCCGACCTCACCGACCTCTACAAGCGCTCGCGGGCCGAGGGCTTCGGCGAGGAGGTCAAGCGACGCATCCTGATGGGCACCCACACCCTCTCCGAGGGCTTCTTCGATGCCTATTACAAGAAGGCCCAGCAGGTACGCCGGCTGATCCGCCAGGACTTCCTCGACGCCTTCGACGAGGTCGACGTGCTGATGGGGCCTGCCTCGCCGACCCCGGCCTTCGACCTGGGCGCCAGGAAGGACCCGGTCTCGATGTACCTGCAGGACATCTACACCATCGCCATCAACCTGGCGGGCATCCCCGGCATCAGCGTGCCGGCCGGCTTCGTGGGCCATCGCCCGGTAGGCCTGCAGATACTGGGCACCCACTTCGCCGAGGCGCGACTGCTCAACGTCGCCCACCAGTTCCAGCAGGCCACCGACTGGCACCTGCGTCGCCCCGCGCTTGCCGAGGAGACCCTCTGATGCAATGGGAAACCGTGATCGGGCTGGAGGTCCACGTCCAGCTCGCCACCAAGTCGAAGATCTTCTCCGGCGCCTCCACCGCCTTCGGCGCCGAGCCCAACAGCCAGGCGTGCGCCGTGGACCTGGGGCTCCCCGGCGTGCTGCCGGTGCTCAACGAGGCCGCGGTGGCCATGGCCGTGCAGTTCGGGCTGGGGATCCATGCCGAGATCCCCGAGGTGTCGGTGTTCGACCGCAAGAACTACTTCTACCCCGACCTGCCCAAGGGCTATCAGACCAGCCAGATGTATCATCCTATCGTCGGCCCAGGCGAGGTGGAGATCACTCTGGAGGACGGCGAGACCAAGCGCATCCGCGTGCATCACGCCCACCTGGAGGAGGATGCCGGCAAGTCGCTGCACGAGGACTTCCACGGCATGACCGGCATCGACCTCAACCGCGCCGGCACCCCGCTGCTGGAGATCGTCTCCGAGCCGGACATGCGCTCGGCCAAGGAGGCCGCGGCCTACCTCAAGGCCATCCACTCCATCGTGACGTATCTCGGGATCTCCGACGGCAACATGGCCGAGGGCTCGATGCGCTGCGACGTCAACGTCTCGGTGCGTCCCAGGGGACAGGCGAGCTTCGGCACCCGCACCGAGATCAAGAACGTCAACTCCTTCCGCTTCGTCGAGCGCGCCATCGCCTTCGAGGTGGAGCGCCAGATCGAGCTGCTCGAGGACGGCGGCGAGGTGGTCCAGGAGACCCGCCTGTTCGACCCCGAGCGTGACGAGACCCGCAGCATGCGCACCAAGGAGCAGGCCAACGACTACCGCTACTTTCCCTGCCCCGACCTGCTGCCGGTGGAGCTCGACCGGGCCTACGTCGACCACCTGCGCGACAACCTGCCGGAGCTGCCCGCCGACAAGCGCGCCCGCTTCCAGGAGGCGCTGGGCCTCTCCGCCTACGACGCCGGGGTGCTCTCGGCGAGCCGCGAGATGGCCGAGTACTTCGAGGTGGTCAAGGAGGTGTGTGGCGATGCCAAGCTGGCCGCCAACTGGGTACAGGGCGAGCTCTCCGGCGCCCTGAACCGCGAGGGCCTGCCGATCCAGGACAGCCCGGTCTCGGCGACCCAGCTCGGCGAGCTGGTCAGTCGGGTGATGGATGACACCATCAACGGCAAGGCCGCCAAGCAGGTCTTCCAGGCACTGTGGAACGGCGAGGGCGACAGTGCCGACGAGGTGATCGAGGCCAAGGGGCTCAAGCAGGTCACCGATACCGGCGCCATCGAGGCGATGATCGACCAGGTGATCGCGGACAGCCCCGCCCAGGTGGCGCAATACCGGGATGCCGAGCCCGACAAGCGCGGCAAGATGATCGGCTACTTCGTCGGCCAGGTGATGAAGGCCTCGCGGGGTACCGCCAACCCCCAGCAGGTGAATGCCCTGCTGAAAGAGAAGCTCGACGCGCTGTGCTGATCCCGCGCTGAGGGAAGGAGAACCGGATGTCGGATGATGTCGGCGCGCGACTGCGCGCCCTGCGCACCCTGAAGGGCATCTCCCAGCGCGAGCTGGCCAAGCGCTGCGGGGTCACCCACTCCAGCCTGTCGCTGATCGAGCAGGGCAAGGTGAGCCCCTCGGTCAGCTCGCTGAAGAAGATCCTCGACGCCATTCCCATGAGCGTCGGGGACTTCTTCACCATGGACCTGGAGAACGGACGACGGGTGTTCTACTCGGCCGAGGAGCTGGCCGACGTGGGCTCCGGCGACGTCATCTACAAGCTGGTGGGCGCCGATCGCCGCGATCGCGCCCTGGCCTTCATGATCGAGACCTACCCGCCCGGGGCCGACACCGGCCGCGAGATGATCGCCCACCAGGGCGAGGAGGCGGGCGTGGTGCTGGAGGGCGAGATCGAGATCACCATCGGCGCCGACGCCCGGGTGCTGGGTCCCGGCGAGGCCTACTACTTCGAGACCAACGTCCCCCACCGCTTCCGCAACCCCGGCCGCGAGCCCTGCCGCCTGGTCAGCTGCGCGACCCCGGCGCGGACCTTCTGACCCGTCCCTCAGGACGCCTTGAGCTTCTCGATCTCCTCGCGCAGTGCCTCCGCCTCCTCGGTCAGGGAGGCGTTGGCGCGCATGTCGCCGTTGCGGGCGGCCAGCATGGCCTGCTCGAGCTTCTGCTCGTAGGCCTTCTGCAGCTTCTTCGACGGGTCGCTCTTGAAGAGTCCGAACATGGCGCTGTCTCCTGCCGGGGAATGTCCTTACAGGCTACTCGCCCCGGAGGTAAAAGGCTATGCACAAGCTGTACAGATATTATTATCAGTACAAAGACAAGGCCGGCACTCGGGTGCCGGCCTCTACGCTTTCATACAGTGGAGCGCGGGTCAGGTGGCGAGCGACATCCAGACGCTCTTGAGGTCGGAGTACTCCTCCAGGGAGTGGTGGGACTTGTCGCGGCCGTTGCCGGACTGCTTGACCCCGCCGAAGGGCATGGTCTGGTCGCCGCCGGCCCAGTTGTTGACGAACACCTGGCCGGAGGCCAGCCGACGCGTCACACGCATGATGCGATCGATATCCTGGCTCCACAGGCCCGCGGCCAGGCCGAAGTCGCTGTCGTTGGCCAGGGCGATGGCCTCCTCCTCGCTGTCGAAGCCGAACACCGAGAGCACCGGGCCGAAGACCTCCTCGCGGCCAATGGCCATCGCCGGGGTCACGCCGTCGAACACCGTAGGAGGAATGAACAGCCCCTTGCCCTCCAGCGCCTGGCCCCCGGTACGCAACCGGGCGCCCTCCTCCACTCCGCGGCGGATGTAGTCGAGGATCCGGCGGTACTGGGCCTCGTCGACGATCGCCCCCATGAAGCTCTCGGGGTCGAGCGGGTCGCCGGGCTGCATCGTCTCGGCGGCGGCCAGCACCTTCTCGACGAAGGCCTCGCGGATCGAGTTCTCCACCAGCAGGCGGGAACCGGCGATGCACACCTCCCCCTGATTGTGGAAGATCGCCTCGGCGGCATGGCGGGCGACCCTGTCCAGGTCCCTGCAGTCGGCGAAGACCAGATTGGGGCTCTTGCCGCCGCACTCCAGGTAGAGGCGCTTGAGGTTGGACTGGCCGGCATACTGCATCAGCTGCTTGCCCACCCCGGTGGAGCCGGTGAAGGCCAGGCAGTCGACCTGCATGGAGAGCGCCAGCGCCTTGCCGACGGTGTGGCCGAAGCCCGGCAGCACCTGGAAGACGCCGCGGGGCAGCCCCGCCTCACGGGCCAGCTGGGCCAGGCGCAGCGCCGAGAGCGGTGACTTCTCCGAGGGCTTCAAGATGACGCTGTTGCCGGCGGCCAGCGCCGGGGCGATCTTCCAGGCGGTCATCATCAGCGGGAAGTTCCAGGGCACGATGGAGGCCACCACGCCCAGCGGCTCGCGCAGTACCAGCGCCAGGGTCTCCTCCCCGGTAGGGGCCACCTCGCCGTAGAGCTTGTCGATGCACTCCGCCTGGTAGCGGATGCAGCCGATGGCCCCGGCCATGTCGCCCAGCGAGCTGCCCACCGGCTTGCCCATGTCCAGGGTGTCGAGCAGCGCCAGCTCGTGCTTGTTGGCCTCCATCAGGTCGGCCAGGCGCAGCAGCACCTTCTTGCGCCGCCCCGGCGCCAGGCGCGACCAAGCGCCGCCGTCGAAGGTCGCCCGGGCATGGCCCACGGCCAGCTCGGCGTCGGCGGCGTCGCAGCTGGCGACCCGGGCCAGGCGCTCGCCGGTGGCGGGATTAAGGGTCTCGAAGGTCTCGCCGCTGACGGCCTCGACGAAGGTGTCGTCGATAAAGGCGCGGGCCTCCAGGCCCGGCGTCACGGCATCGGCCAGGGCCTGCCAGTCTGCCAGCGTCTTGGGGGGGTCGGGACGGCTCATGCGGGTCTCTCCTCGGGTTGCGGTTCGTCGGCGGCCCTCGGCACCAGGCACCGGGCGGTCTCGTCCAGCGCCTCACGGGCCAGGGTCACCAGGTCATCGATCTGCTCGCGGGTGATCACCAGGGGCGGGGCGATGATCATCGTATCACCCACCGAGCGCATCACCAGGCCACGGCGGAAGCTGATGTCGCGGCACAGGTTGCCAGCGGCGAGGGCCTTGTCGAAGCGCTCGCCGCTGGCCGGGTCGATGAGCTCCAGGGCCCCCATCAGCCCCAGCGAGCGGGCCTCGCCGACGAGGGGATGGTCGGCGAGCGTGGCCCAGCGGCGCGCCAGGTAGGGCCCCAGCTCGTCGCGGACCCGCTCGACCACGCCTTCGGCCTCCATGAGCTCCAGGTTCTTCAGCGCCACCGCGGCGCACACCGGGTGGCCGGAGTAGGTGAAGCCGTGGAAGAACTCGCCACCCTCCTGGATCAGGGTGTCGGCGACCCGATCGCCGACCAGCACCCCGCCGATGGGCAGGTAGCCGGAGGAGAGCCCCTTGGCGATGGGCATCAGGTCGGGGGCGAGATCATAGTGAACGCTGCCGAACCACTCGCCCAGGCGGCCGAAGCCGCAGATCACCTCGTCCACCACCAGCAGGATGTCGTAGCGCGAGAGAACCTCCTTGACCGCCGGCCAGTAACTCGCCGGCGGCATGATGGCGCCGCCGGCGCCCTGCACCGGCTCGGCGATGAAGGCCGCGACGGTCTCCTCGCCGAGCTCCAGGATCTTCTCCTCGATGGCCGCGGCGCACTGGCGACCGAAGGCCTCGGGATCCTGATCGCGCACATCGCCGAACCGCCCCTCTCCAAACCAGTAGGGCTGACGCACATGGGTGATGCCCGGCACGCAGGGGCCGCCCTGGTCGTGCATCGGCGCCATGCCACCCAGGCTCATGCCGGCGACGGTGGAGCCGTGGTAGCCGTTCTCGCGGCCGATCACCCAATGCTTCTCCGGCTTGCCCTTGAGTGTCCAGTAGCGGCGCACCATGCGCAGCACGGTGTCGTTGGCCTCGGAGCCGGAGCCGGTGAAGAAGACGTGGTTGAGGTGTGCCGGCGCCAGGGCGCAGAGCTTCTCGGCGAGCCTCACCGCCGGTGGGTGCGTGGTCTTGAAGAAGTTGTTGTAGTAGGGCAGCCGGCGCATCTGCTCGGTGGCGGCCGTCACCAACTCCACGCGCCCGTAGCCCAGGTTGACGCACCACAGGCCCGCCATGCCGTCGAGGAGCCGATTGCCCTCGGCGTCGTGGATGTAGACCCCCTCGGCGCGTTCGATGATGCGGCTGCCCTCCTCGCCCAATGCCTTGAAGTCGGTGAAGGGGTGCAGGTGGTGGGCGCGGTCCAGTGCCTGAAGCGAATGGGACATGATGGCTCTCCGGGTCGAGGCAATGGCCTCAGGCGTCGACGGCGGGTGACGGGATGCGGGCACCGCGATGGGCCTGGCAGGCCGCGGCGAAGGCCCGGAACAGGGCGTCATAGAGCGGGTGCTCGCGGGGCTTCCATTCGGGGTGCCACTGCACCGCCAGGGTGAAACCCGGTGCACCCGCGACCGAGATCGCCTCGACGAGCCCGTCCTGGGCCAGGGCCTCGGCGACGAGCCCCGGCCCCAGCTCGGCGATGCCCTGCTGGTGCAGGGAGTTGACCCGGGACGCCGGCTCGGGATGGAGCGCGGCGAGCCGCCCGCCGGGCACCAGCGAGATGTCGTGGCTCGGGGCATACTTCGCCTCGCGGTCGCCTTCCGGCTCACGGTGGTCGAGCATACCCGGCACCCGCTGCACCGCCTGGTGCAGGGTGCCGCCGAAGGCCACGTTGAGCTCCTGGAAGCCGCGGCAGATGCCCAGCAGCGGAAGCCCCAGGTCCAGGGCGGCGGGAATCCAGCCCAGCGCCGCGGCATCGCGATGGGGGTCATCCCGGGTGTTCTCCGGGGCCCGTTCGGCACCGTAACGCTGCGGCTCGACGTTGGTGTAGCTGCCGGTGAGCAGCAGGCCGTCGAGCGACGCCAGCAGCTCGCTCTCCACCGCGTCCTCCCACACCGGCAGGATCACCGGCGCCAGGCCATAGTCGCACAGGGTGGAGAGGTACTTGTCGGTGACCATGTGCGCGGGGTGGCCTTCCACCTCGCGCCGGCAGGCGATCACGCCTACCAGGGGTCGGGTGCGCATGGCGGTCTCCTCGAAACACGCGTGATGATTGTTATGCTTTGCTCAACATATATCCGTTGATTAACCTTGCCAACCCCCATCGACACCCCGTCACCATAGATATCCATCAGGTGACTGTAATAATAGGATAAAATTGACATGGAAAAGTCCGAAAGGTCGCCGACGCCTGGCGAAATACGTAAAAGATTTGACAACATGAGTGTGTGCTTCAAAGATGACAGCCATCGAACAATGACCCCAAGCCGATAGGTGGCCCCATGTCCTCCCCTGCCGATGAAGCCCGCGACTTCCTCGACCGCCATCCCGACGTGGACAGCGTCGACCTGCTGATCAGCGACCTGAACGGCGTGCTGCGCGGCAAGCGCATCCCCCGCGACAACCTCGAGAAGGCCTTCCGTGACGGGGTCAACCTGCCGGCCTCGGTTTTCGCCCTGGATATCCTGGGCAATACCATCGAGGCCACGGGCCTGGGCCTCTCGATCGGCGACAGCGACCGGGTCTGCCGCCCGGTGGCGGGCAGCCTGATGCCGAGCCCCTGGCTGCGCGACGCCCGCCAGGCGCAGCTGCTGATGACCATGACCGAGGCCGACGGGGCGCCCTTCTTCGCCGACCCCCGCCAGGTGCTCGCCCGGGTGCTGGAGCGCTTCCGTCGCGACGGGCTGACGCCGGTGGTGGCCGTGGAGATGGAGTTCAGCCTCGTCGACCGCCGCCGGGACGCCCTGGGCATGGTCCAGCCGCCCTGCTCGCCGGCGACCGGCGAGCGCGCCGCCCAGAGCCAGCTCTATTCGATCAACGAGCTCGACGAGTATGCCGAGCTGCTCGAGGAGATCCATGCCGCCGCCCGGACCCAGCGGCTGCCGCTGGACACCGCCCTCAAGGAGTGCGCCCCGGGACAGTTCGAGATCAACCTGATCCACTGCGATGATGCCCTGGCGGCCTGCGACAGCGCGGTGCTGCTCAAGCGCCTGATCAAGGGCGTGGCCCTGCACCATGGTTTCGAGGCCACCTTCATGGCCAAGCCCTATGGCCAGGAAGCCGGCAACGGCACCCACGTCCATATCAGCCTGCTCGACGAAGCCGGGAACAACGTCTTCGCGGCCGAGGACGACGCCCCGCTCGGCACGCCGCTGATGCAGCACGCCGTGGCCGGGCTGCTCGAGCTGATGCCGGCCTCCATGGCGCTCTTCGCCCCCAACCTCAACTCCTTCCGCCGCTTCCAGCCCGGGCTCTATGTGCCGATGGCCCCGACCTGGGGCTACGACAACCGCTCGGTGGCGCTGCGCATCCCCTCGGGACCCAACGCGGCGCGGCGCATCGAGCACCGGGTGGCCGGCGCCGACGTCAACCCCTACCTGCTGCTGGCGACCCTGCTCGGCGCCATCGACCACGGGCTGCAGCAGCGGCTGACGCCGCCGCCGGCCATCACCGGCAACGCCTATGACCAGGCCGCGCCCAGCCTGACCAACAGCTGGTGCCAGGCCCTGGACCTGCTGGAGCAGAGCGAGCCCCTGGCCGAGGCGCTGGGCGCGGACTTCCTCGCGGTCTTCCTGGCCAACCGCCGAGCCGAGCGGGACCAGGCCATGCAGGCCGTCAGCAAGCTCGAGTACGACTGGTACCTGCGCCACGTGTGACCTCGGGCGCCCGGGACTCCATGGGCGCCGGCAGAGCGTTGTCGCGCCGTCACGACACCGATCGCGCGACGCGGCAGGCCTACTCGAGCAGGCGCATTCCCTGTTCGATATCGGCGGCAATGGCGTTGCAGAAGCCCTCCCTGTCGCCCCGGGACAGGGCATGGGTCACGTCGCGATGATGGTCATCGGCGATGCGTGATGCGCCCCAGCGCGTGCCGATCTGTCGCATGCTGGGCCCGTACTGCAGCCAGAGGAGCTCGACCAGGGGCAGCAGCACCCGGGAGCGGCTGCGTCGATAGATCAGGAAGTGGAAGCGATGGTTGCCACGCATGTACGCCTGCATATCGCCGGCCTCGATGGCCGCATTGATCCGGGCATCGATGCCCTCGAGCTCAACCAGGTCCGCGGCGGTCAGCCGGGGGAAGGCCTGGCGGGAGACTTCGGTCTCGAGGCTCTTGCGCGCAAACAGCACCTCGTGAAAGCGCTCGCGGTTCAGTTCGGGGACCCGGATCTTGCGGCTGTCGGAGAAGACCAGTGCCCCCTCCGTCACCAGCCAGCGCACGGCCTCACGGGCGGGCATCGCGCTGGTACCGTACTCGGTGGCGATACGGCGTATCGAGATCAGGTCTCCCGGCGCAAAATCCCCCTCGCAAAGCCTCGTCCGCAGCTCCCGATGCAGCCGGGTGGCGGCGGTATCCGGCGAGAACCCTTCGCCCTGTGTCTGTTGCTCCATCGGCTTGCCATGTCGTCGTCATACACCCCGCCAGCATACCCCAAACTGGCGCCACTGCGGCTCCGCCCCGCACCGGGTTGCCACTCTCGCAAGGCCCTGCTAGTGTGATCACACGTATGTGATCACATCTTGCAGCGAGCATTTTCATGACCCAATCGCGCCCCCCTTCCTACTACTCCGCGTCCGTCATCAGGGAGTCCGATTACCCCGTCCTCGAGGGCCATCACCGGGTCGACGTCGCCATCGTGGGTGGCGGCTTCACGGGCGTGGCCACGGCCGTCGAGCTGAGCGAGCGGGGCTATCGGGTGGCGGTGATCGAGGCGAACAAGATCGGCTGGGGGGCCAGTGGACGCAACGGCGGCCAGGTCACCGGCAGCCTGTCCGGCGAGGATGTCATGCGCCGCCAAATGCGGCGCACCCTCGGCGATGAGGCTGCCGATTTCGTCTGGGACCTGCGCTGGCGCGGCCAGCGCATCATTCGCGAACGTGTCGAGAAATACGCCATTCCCTGCGACCTCAAGCACGGGCATCTCCAGGCGGCCTACCAGCCAAGCCATCTGAAGGCACTGCGGCGGGACTACGAGGCCTCCCAGTCCCACTGGATCGGCGAACATGTCCATTGGCTGGACAAGGCAGGGGTCGAAGACGTGCTCGGCACGCGGCTCTACCACGGCGCCCTCCGCAACGACTACAACATGCATTTGCATCCCCTGAACCTCTGCCTCGGCGAGGCCCGGGCGGCAGCAAGCCTGGGGGCCAGGATCTTCGAAGCGTCACCCGTCGTGGAGGTGGTGCACGGTGAATCCCCGGCCGTCATCGGCGAGCATGGCCGCGTCGAGGCCGATAGCGTGATCCTGGCCGGCAACGCCTACCACCACCTCGAGCGCCGGCGGCTCGGCGGCAGGCTCTTCCCCGCCTCGCTCGGCATCGTCACGACCGCCCCGCTGGACGAGGCCACCGCCATCGCGATCAACCCCCAGGACCTGGCCGTCTACGATACCCGCTTCGTGCTGGACTATTACCGCCTCACCGCCGACCGGCGGCTGCTCTTCGGTGGCGGCGCCAACTACTCGGGCAGGACGTCAGCCGACATCGCCGCCGAGCTGCGCCCGCGGCTGGAGCATACCTTCCCACAGCTCGAGGGCGTGGCGCTCGACTTCCAGTGGCAGGGACTCGCCGGAATCGTGATCAACCGCGTGCCGATGCTCGGCAAGCTCTCCCCCCACGTCTACTACGCCCAGGGCTACTCCGGGCACGGCATCGCCACCTCGCACCTCGTCGGCGAGATCCTTGCCGAGGCGGTCGATGGCAGCAGGCGGGAGTTCGATGCCTTCGCCAATGTCCGTCACTGGCGAGTCCCGTTCAGCGACCGTCTCGGCAACACCCTGCTGGCCGCCGGCATGTGGTACTACCAGCTGCTGGAACGCCTGCGCTGACCCACCCTACCACCCTCACACAATGACAAGATCGAGGAGGTCTCCATGGAAGCCAACGACAAGCTGATCAAGCAGGGCGCCCGCCCGTGGCACCGCTGGATGGTCATGATATTGCTCGCTATCGCATTGGCCGCCGTCGTCAGCGCCGTGGTCGGCACCAGCGGTGCCGACGCCATCGACGGGCCGTTGATCCTGGTCCCGACGGGACTCGTTCTGCTGCTTGCGCTGTTGTCCAGGCGTGCGCTTGAACCGCTGGTGTTCGGTGCCTTCGCCGGCACCCTGATGATGGATCCCACGAATGCGCTGAGCAGCCTCTCCGAGAGCCTGATGAGCGTGATGACCGACGAGGATGTCGCCTGGGTCATCATGGTCTGCGGCCTGATGGGCAGCATCATCGCCCTACTGCTGAAATCGGGCTCGTCCCAGGCCTTCGCCCGGGCCATGATGCGCTACACGACCGACAAGCCCCGCGCCCTGATGGGCTGCTGGTTCATGGGGATCGTGCTGTTCGTCGACGACTACCTCAACTCGCTGGCCGTGGGCACCTCGATGCGCAGGATCACGGACCACTTCAAGACATCGCGCGAGATGCTGGCCTACGTCATCGACTCCACCGCGGCACCGATCAGCGTCCTGATCCCCATTTCCACCTGGGCGGTATTCTTCGGCGCCCTGATCGAGAAGAACGGCGTCGCCGCGGACGGCCAGGGCGTGATGACCTATATCCAGGCCATCCCCTTCATGTTCTACCCGTGGATTGCCGTGGCCATGGTGCCGCTGGTCATCTACGGCAAGATCCCGCTGATCGGGCCAATGAAAACGGCGGAACGTCGCGCCGAACAACACGGGCAATGCGTGCCCGCGGGGGCCGAGCACATCGACGAGGACATTGGCCACCTCGAGGCGGATGCCAGTCACAAGGGCAGCGTCTGGTCCTTCCTGCTGCCCATGGCCTCCCTGGCCTTCTTCACCTGGTGGTTCGACCTGGATTTCCTGATGGGCATCTTCATCACCCTGGCCGGGATGATCGTGACCTTCATCGCCCTGAAGAAGCTGTCCGCCAGCGAGACCTTCGACAATATCGTCGAGGGCTTCAAGTCGATGATCGATGCCCTGGCGGTACTGGTGGCGGCCTTCCTGTTCAATGAGGTCAATACGGCGCTGGGCCTCAACGAGTACATCATCACCACCGTGGAACCGCTGATCTCCGCCGAGCTGTTGCCCTTCATCATCTTCAGCATCATGGGGTTCGTCTCCTTCGCCACTGGCTCGAACTGGGGCGTATTCGTGATCATTCTGCCCATCGTCGCCACCCTGGGGCACAACCTGGGCGCCGACATGACGCTGGTGATCGGGGCCACCCTGTCGGCCAGCACCTTCGGTAGCCACGCCTGCTTCTATTCGGATGCCACGGTGCTGACCTCCCAGGCCAGCGGCTGCACCCCCTTCCAGCATGCCTTCACCCAGCTGCCCTATGCGGCACTGGCGGGCATCCTGGCATCCGGTGCCTACCTGGTACTCGGGTACCTGTGAATGACGAGGTCTCGCCTTGACCGGCGACACGTCCGAGACACCTGCCCCCAACGACAGCGCCCCGGCCATCACTGACCGGGGCGCTGTCTTTCATGACGAGATGGAGCTCGCTCAGCCACCTTGCGAGGAGACGGCATTCCACTGCGGCTGCCCCTCCTCGAGCAGGACCCGGTCGCCCTGGGGCGGGCTGTCCAGGCGGCTGGTCTCGACCGTCTCGCCGTGGCGCCAGGTGACCTCGTAGCCCTCGGCCTCCTGACGGGTGTCGACCACGGTACGGCACTCCTGGCGGGTGGTGGTTCGCGGCTGGGACTGTGCCGCCTGGGCATGCTGGCGCGCCTCAACGCGCTCCTGGACCTCACGGCCGGCCAGGCCGCCGCCGATGGCACCGGCCACCGTGGCGATCTTCTTGCCGCTGCCGCCGCCGACCTGGTTGCCGAGCAGGCCGCCGACGATGGCCCCGGCGGCGGTGCCTACCACACGGTGGGGATCACGGCTGGCGCCCTGTCCCGAAGGTGCCTCCGGCTGCGACTGCACGACCACGTCCTCGCACACCTCGCGTGGGGTCTCCACGGTGCGCGTCAGGGTCTCGACGTTGGTGATCTCGGCGTACTCGGGGCCGCGCTGCTGGTCCTGGATCTGCCAGGCCCCGAAGGCCAGCCCGCCCAGCCCCAGCACGGCCAGGGTGGAACCCACCACGATCGACTTGCTCATCTTTCACCTCCTGAAGGGCGCGGGACGCCACTCGCTGAAACACCACCGGACTCCAGGCGTGCGTGACCATGAAGGCTTGGGGCGATGAGAGGGGTAGCGCAGTCCGGCGCCATCCCACGCGGCCCAGTATAGGACGATGCGCCCTGTCGGAGTGACGGAGGAGCCGGCTTCCACATTCTCTCCCTACGCGTCGTCTGATGGAGACAGTCGCGGCGGTCAGGCCAGGGGCTCGCCGGCGGAGGTGATGAGGTGGGGATTCGCTTCATCTCTCGCTGGCCGCTCGGGCATCAGATCCTGACGCGCCTCCAGCCAGCCGCGGGTAGCCGCGACCCGGTTGAAGGTAAAGACGTGCAGGCCGGCGAAACCGGCAGCGGGATCGCCCAGGCCCGGTCCAAGCCCCTCCAGCAGGGCATCGGGGCAGTAGGACGAGGGCCTCAGCAGTCGTGCCAGCCAGCCCGACTGGCGGCGTAGGGCGCGCACCGAGGGCCCTAGGCCCAGGCGCAGGGCGATGGCCAGCAGTCGTCTGGGCTCCATCACCCCGGGGATGCCGGCATGGAACGGCAGGGGCAGGCCGAGCCGCTGCTGCCGCTCACGCCAGGCCAGCAGCGGCGTCGCCTCGAAGCACAGCTGGGTGACGGCGTAGTCGGCCAGCGCCGCCTTGGCCTCGAGGTCGCGCTGCAGTGCCGTCGCCTCGATGCGGTGATGCCCCTCCGGATAGGCGGGCACGCCGAGACGCGCCGGCCGCAGCTCAAGCCCGGTCATGGCCTCGAGCAGCGCCCGGCCGTGGGGATAGGCCCCCACCGGACGTTCGGCATCCCCGCCCACCACGAAGGCATCTTCGATGCCCACCGCTGCGAGACGTCTCAGCAACTGCTCCAGGTGGGCGCGGTCGCGCACCAGCCGGGCGGCGAGGTGCGGCACCACCCGAACGCCCATCCCGACCAGCCACTCGCTGGCCTCCAGGGTGCGCTCGAGGCCGTGGCGCGGCGAGCAGGTCACGGTGACCATGGCGCCATGCGGCAGGTCCCGGGCCGCCTCCTGCATGCCTGCGATGGGTAGCAGCTCGTAGCGGGTCGCCGTCATCGTCCTCACCCCTTGGGAATTTCCTTGGAGGGATCGTGAAAGGGCTTCTCCACCACCCTGGCCTCCTGCAGGCCGGTATTGGCCTCGATGCGTAGCGCCGTGCCCAACTCGGCGTATTCGACCGGCACCATGGCGTAGCCGATGTTTCGCTCCTGGCGCGGCGAGCGGGTGGCAGAGGTCACCTTGCCGATACGCTCGCCGTCTGCATCGAACACGGGGAAGACATCGATCATCGAGCCGTCGGTGAAGTAGCCCACGCTGGGGCCGTCGATCTCCACCCCCACCAGCTTGCGTGTCACCCCCTCGGCCTTGATGCGCTCCAGGGCGGCACGGCCGATGAAGTCGTCGTCGCCGCGCAGATCGACCATCCAGTCGTAGCCCATGCCCACCTCGAAGGGGTTGGTGTCGTACCAGATATCGCAGCCGAAGGCGAGGATGCCGCCCTCGATGCGGCGGATGTGGCAGGGGCCGATCACCTGCATGCCGTGGGGCCGGCCGGCCTCGAAGACCCGCTGCCAGAGCGCCTCGCCGAAGCGACTGGCCTCGCGCAGGTAGATCTCGTAGCCGATCTCGCCGGAGTAGCCGGTGCGCGAAATCACCACCGACATGCCGTCGAGCTCGGCCTCCATCAGGTGGTAGTAGGGCATGCCCAGCACCGCCTCGCCGAACAGGTCCACCATCACCGCCTTGGCCTTCGGTCCCTGGACCTGCACCGGCGCCACGTCCACTTCCTGGAGGGTCACGTCGAGCCCGGCATTGACCGCCAGCCCCCGGCACCACAGCAGGATGTCGCTGTCGGCCAGCGAGAGCCAGAAGCGGTTCTCCTCGATGCGCAGCAACACCGGGTCGTTGAGGATGCCGCCGTCGGGAGCGGTGACAAAGACGTACTTGCACTGCCCCACCTGGCAGTGGCGCATGTCGCGGGGGACCAGCCGCTGGGTGAAGGCGAAGGCGTCGGGCCCGCTGATCTCGATCTGGCGCTCGACGCCGACGTCCCACAGGGTCACGCCCTGCACCAGGGCCCAGTACTCGTCAACCGGGTCGGTGTAGAGGCGTGGATGGTAGTGGTGGTTGTAGACGCTGTACTTGCGCACCCCGTGCCGCCGCGAGGCGTAGAAGAACGGTGACTTGCGGATGCGCGGATAGAGCAGGATCTCCGGCGCCGATGGGGTGTTCTGAGTGCTCTGGATGCTCTCGATGGCCTGGGACATGACCGCCTCCTCGAGTGTCGCTGTGGCGGGGACCGACGCCCGCCGGCCGCCCTTGCCTTCGACACTAGCCCCTGGGCCGACCGCCCATCTCGCTGTGGGCGTCGAGCTCTTTGGCGTGGGCGACAGGGCCGGCCGCGGCCTGTCGCCGCCAGGCAAGGGGGCGTCGCCGCGGGACAGCGTGCCTCTCGGGGCCTGCCTTATCCTGCGGGGAAACCCTCGGACTGAGGAGGACGATCATGGCGGCACTCCCCTCACAGGCAGACGTGGTGATCATCGGCCTGGGCGGCATCGTCGGCGCCTCGGTGGCTCATCACCTGATCGAGCAGGGCTGGACGAACCTGGTGGGCCTCGAGAAATCCGCCATCCCGTCGGACATCGGCTCCACTGCTCACGCCTCCGACTTCTGCTTCATGACCTCCCACGACCGGCTCTCCTGCTACACGACCACCTATAGCCAGCGCTTCTACGAGGCGCTCGGCCACTACCACAAGGTCGGCGGCCTGGAGATCGCCCGGGTCGGCGACGAGGCGCGGCTGGCCGAGCTCCAGCGCAAGGTCGCCTCGGGCAAGGCGTTCGGCACCAACGTGCGCATGGTGGACGCCGACGAGGTGGTGGCACGCTTCCCGCTGCTCGACCGCGACCGGGTGCTGGGCGGCATGTGGGATCCCGACGCCGGCCTGGTGATCCCGCGCTCCCAGCGGGTGGCCGGCGAACTGATCGAACGCGCCGTGACGGGCGGCCGGCTGCGCGCCTTCGCCGAGACCCCGGCGCTGGATATCGACGTCCGGGACGGCCGGGTATGCGGCGTCGAGACGCCCAGGGGCTACGTTGCCACCCCGCGGGTGATCGTCACCTCGGGCATCTGGGGCCCGATCCCCGCCGCCATGGGCGGGGCGGCCCTGCCGCTGATGCCGGTGGAGCATCCGCTGCTGTTCTTCGGCCCCTTCGACACCTTCGCCGGCACCGGCAAGGAGATCGGCTATCCGCTGCTCCGCGACCAGGGCAACTCCGCCTACATGCGCGATACCGGCGACCCGACCAGCACCGAGGGCGGCCAGCTGGAGTGGGGCTACTACGAGTCCCGCGAACCGCGGCTGGTGGCCCCTCGCGCCATCCTCGAGCGCGACCGGGCGCGCCTCTCGCCCTCCATGCGCGACCTGGAGCTGGATCAGGTGGCCGAGGCCTTCGAGCGGGCCATCGACCTCGCCCCCGTTCTCGGCGAGCTGGGCTGGGACGAGAAACACTCCTTCAACGGCCTGCTCTCGGTCACCTCGGACGGCGGCTCCCTGGTGGGCGAGTCGCCGGAGACCCGCGGCCTGTGGTTCTGCGAGGCCGTCTGGGTCAAAGACGGCCCCGGCATGGGCAAGCTACTGGCCGACTGGCTGACCCACGGCCGCGCCGAGCCCGACCCCTGCGGCATCGACATCGCGCGCTTCTACCCGGTGCAGAAGACACCCCATCACGTCCAGGGCCGCTGCCGGGAGATCGCCCGCAAGATCTACGACCCGCCGGTGCACCCCCGCGAACCCTTCGAGAGCGGCCGCGACCTGCGCCGCGGTCCCTTCTGGCCGCGCGAGAAGGAGCTCGGCGGCTTCTTCATGGAGGCCGCCGGCTGGGAGCGCGCCCACGGCTACGCCGCCAACGAGGCACTGCTGGAGCGCTATGCCGAGCACGTACCCGAGCGCCCGGCGGAGTGGGACGCCCGCCACTTCTGGCGGGTGTCCAATGCCGAGCACCTGGCGCTCTCCGACGACGTGGGCATGATCAACCTCTCCCACTTCGCCATCTACGACATTTCGGGCCGCGATGCCGAGGCGCTGCTGGAGTGGCTCTCGGTGGCCCGGGTGGGCGGCGACACCACCGTCGGCAAGGGGGTCTATACCCACTTCCTCGATGCCGCCGGCGGCGTCCACTCGGATCTCACCATCGTGCGCCTGGCCACGGACGCCTGGCGGGTGATCTGCGGCGGCGACACCGGCCACCGCGACCTGATGTGGATCACCCGCCGCGCCGAGGCGGCCGGGCTGACCCGCTGGCACCTGGAGGATCGCAGCGACGCCCTGGCCACCCTGGGCCTGTGGGGCCCCAACGCCCGGCGCACCCTGCAGGCCCTGGCCGACGACCCCGAGGGCCTGGACGACGCCCGCTTCCCCTTCGCCACCGCCCGCGAGATCCGCGTGCAGGGATTGCCGGTGTGGGCCTTCCGCATCTCCTATGTCGGCGAGCAGGGCTGGGAGCTCTATGTGCCCTTCAGCTACGGCCTGGCGCTCTGGGACCGACTGTATGACGCCGGGGTGACGCCGGTGGGCATCGAGACCTACGCCAACAGCCGCCGCCTGGAGAAGAGCCTGCGGCTGCAGAACGTCGACCTGCTCACCGACTACAACCTCGTCGAAGCGGGCCTGGCGCGGCCGAGGGTCAAGGCCGCGGACTTCCACGGCAAGGCGGTCTACCTGGAACAGCGAGGCCGCGAGCGCCAGCCGGCCACGCTCTGCACCCTGGTCATGGAGGCACACCACGACGCCGCCGGCACCCCGCGCTTCCCGGTCGGCCAGTCGCCGCTGCTCGACCCCGAGAGCGGCGAGGTGCCGGTGGACGCCCTGGGCCGGCGCTCCTACGTGACCAGCATCGCCTATGGCCCCTCGCTTGGACGCAACATCGCCCTGGCCTACCTGCCCGCCGACCACGCCGAGGAGGGGCGACCCCTGCTGCTGGAGTACTTCGCCGAGCACTTCCCGATGCGGGTGGCGGCCGTCGGCTATCGGGCCCTCTATGATCCGGAGAACGCCCGGCCGCGAGGCTGAGGCCTCAGCTCCCCGGCACCCGGTCGTCCGGCGTTTCCAGCTCGGCCTGACGCTGCTGCCGGCGCTTGCGCTCGCCGCTCGGCGAGTGGCCGAAGTGGTCGTGGTAGCACTTGGTGAAGTGGGGCGGCGAGACGAAGCCGCAGGCCAGTGCCACCTCGGTGATCGGCATCCGTGTCTGCTGCAGCAGCAGACGCGCCCGAGCCAGGCGCAGCTCCAGGTAGTACTTGAGCGGCGAACAGCCCACGTAGCGCTGGAAGAGGCGCTCCAGCTGGCGCCGCGACAGGCCGGCATAACTGGCCAGCTCGTCAAGGGCCAAGGGCTCCTGGAGGTTGGCCTCCATCAGGGTGGCCACCTCCTCCAGCTTGGGATGGCTGTGGCCCAGGCGCACCCTCAGCGGGCTGCGCTGGCGGTCGCCCACGCCGCGGATGCGCTCGTGGATGAACTCCTCGGCAATCGCCTCGGCCAGTGCCAGCCCCTGCTGGCGGCCGATCAGGTTGAGCATCATGTCCAGGGGGGCAATGCCGCCCGAGCAGGTGTAGCGGTCGCGATCCATGACGAAGAGCTGGGAGGTGAAGGTCACCTCGGGGAAGCGTCGCGCCTCGTGGAGGCTGCCGATATGCTCCCAGTGCAGGGTGCAGCGATAGCCGTCGAGTAGCCCCGCCCGGGCCAGCACATAGCCCCCGGTGCACACGGCGCCCAGGGGGATGCGCCGTTCGGCCAGGCGCCTGAGCCAGGTGAGCGTCGCGCGATCGCAGTGCGCCTGCACATCCACCCCGCCGCACACCAGCAGCAGGTCGAGTTGCAGCATGGGCTCCAGCGCCTGATCCACCGCCGTGGGCAGGCCGCTGCTCGCCTTCACCGCGGCGCCATCGCGGCTCACCAGGTGCCAGGTATAGAGGGCACGGTCGGCCAGATGGTTGGCCATGCGCAGCGGCTCCAGCGCCGCGGAGAAGGCGAGCTGCGAGAACCCGGACAGCAGCAGGAAGCCGATGTCATAGTGGTCCTTCGCCGGTACGGGAACCTCCATCATGCCTCCTTCCCCTCGCCGGCGCACGGTCGCGGCGACGTTGTCATCAGGGATAGCCCATCCCTTCGACCGTCGGCAAGGCCGGAGTGGCGGGCCGGGTGTCGCTGCGCCCAAGGCCGCTGACGTCGGCAGGCAAAAGCGTCGCGCTAGGCGCACGATACTGAACGGAACGCGACGCATGACCCGCCAACGTCCAAGAGGAGAGACGCTGATGGCCCCCCAAGCGACCGAACTGGCCCCGTCCCGACCCGCCGACAACCTGAGCATCGCCCGCGCGGTGCGTCTCTGGCCCATCGAGGAAATCGCCCACCGCCTGGGCCTGCCCGGCGAGGGGGTGGAGCCCTACGGCCGTGGCATCGCCAAGCTCGACCTGGCGGCCATGATGCCCCTGGCCGAGCGCCCGCGGGGGCGGTACGTGGTGGTCACCTCGATGACCCCCACCCCGCCCGGCGAGGGCAAGACCACCACCGCCATCGGGCTGGTGCAGGGGCTGCAGCGCCTCGGCCACACCGCCAGCGTGGCCCTGCGCCAGCCCTCCATGGGCCCCACCCTGGGCCTGAAGGGGGGCGCCACCGGCGGCGGCTACAGCCAGGTGCTGCCCATGGAGCGCATCAACCTGCACCTCACCGGCGACATCCATGCGGTGGGGGCGGCCCACAACCTGCTGGCGGCCATGGTCGACAATCACCTGCACCACCGCCTCGAGCCCGAGCTGGATCCCCGCGAGGTGCGCTGGCAGCGCGTCATCGACCTCAACGACCGCGCCCTGCGGCACCTGGTCCTGGGCCTCGGCGGACGGGGCGACGGGCTTCCCCGCCAGGGCGGCTTCGAGATCACCGCCGCCTCGGAGGTGATGGCGGTGCTGGCGCTGGCCGACTCCCTGGCCGACCTGCGCCGGCGCCTGGGCCGGCTGATCGTGGGGCTGGACCGCGACGGCGAGCCGGTCACCGCCGAGCAGATCGGCGCCGCCGGCGCCATGACGGTGCTGCTCAAGGAGGCGCTCAAGCCCAACCTGATGCAGACCCTGGAACACGGCCCGGCGCTGATCCATGCCGGGCCCTTCGGCAACATAGCCCACGGCAACTCCTCGATCGTCGCCGACCGCATCGGCCTGCACGCCGGCGACTTCCTGGTGACCGAGGCGGGCTTCGGTGCCGACATGGGCGCCGAGCGCTTCTTCAACATCAAGTGCCGGGCCTCGGGCCTCGTCCCGGACGCTGCAGTGCTGGTGGTCACGGTACGCGCCCTGAAGTACCACAGCGGCCGTCACCGGGTGGTGCCCGGCCAGCCGCTGCCCGCCTCGCTGCTGGGGGAGTCCCCCGACGAGGTCCGGGAAGGGGGGGCCAACCTGCTCAAGCAGATCGACAACGTGCGTGCCCATGGCCTCACGCCCGTGGTGGCGATCAACGCCTTCCCCGGAGACCATGCCACCGAGCATGCCGCCATCCGCGAGCTATGCGCCTCGGTGGGCGTGCGCGCCGAGGTCTCCACCCATGTGCGCGACGGCGGCGAGGGCGCCCTGGGCCTGGCACAGGCCCTGGTCGAGACGATCGACGAAGCCGACGAGGCCGGGAGCGGCTTCCGCTTCCTCTACCCCGCCGAGATGGCGCTGGCGGTGAAGATCGAGCGCATCGCCACACGCCTCTACGGCGCCGAGGGGGTCGACTTCGCCCCGGGGGTCCGCGAGCGACTGGAGACCTGGCAGCACCAGGGGTACGGAACGTTTCCGGTGTGCATCGCCAAGACACATATGTCGCTCTCCCACGATGCCAGCCGGCTCGGTGCCCCGACCGGCTGGCGGCTGCCGGTGCGCGAGGTGCGCCTCTCCGCCGGCGCCGGCTTCGTCTATGCCCTGGCCGGCGACATCCGCACCCTGCCCGGGCTCGGCCCCTCGCCGGCCGCCACACGGCTCGATATCGACGAGGATGGCGAGACGGTCGGCCTCTACTGAGGCTAGGGAACAGCTGATTTATGTCGCGAGCGAAGAGAGGTTGGCCGCCGCCGGAGCACAGAAACCGGAGCCTATGCGGTACTAGGTGAGGATTTCGCGCACCGCCGTCGGCCAAGATATCGAGCGCAGCAATAAATCAGTGTTTCCTAGAGGCCCAGGCGATCGCGGGTGGCGTAGTACCAGGCGCCGATGGCCGACAGCGGCACCCGCAGCAGTCGGCCGCCAGGAAACGGCAGGTGGGGCAGGCCGGCGAAGGCATCGAAGCG
The DNA here is from genome assembly GCF_030010555.1 of Halomonas rhizosphaerae. Taxonomy (GTDB): domain Bacteria; phylum Pseudomonadota; class Gammaproteobacteria; order Pseudomonadales; family Halomonadaceae; genus Halomonas; species Halomonas rhizosphaerae. The sequence continues at coordinate 147,539 of NZ_JASCQP010000005.1, read as the reverse complement.
TTCCTCGCGTCCCGTCATCACCTCGGCGATCAGCCGCCCGGCCAGGTGGGTACAGGTGACGCCGTGCCCCGAGTAGCCCTGGGCATAGTAGACGTTGTCGTTGACCACCCCGAACTGCGGCAGGCGGTTGAGCGTCATCAGGAAGGTGCCGCTCCAAGCGTAGTCCACCTTGACGTCGTCGAGCGACGGGAAGGTCGTGAGCATCTTGGGCCGAATGACGCCCGCGATGTCGGCCGGGTCGCTGCCGCCGTAGTTGACGCCACCGCCATAGAGCAGCCGGTTGTCGGCGGTGAGGCGGAAGTAGTCCAGCAGGTAGTTGCAGTCCTCCACCGCCAGGCCGTTGGGGATGAGGGCGCGGGCCCGCGCCTCGCCCAGCGGCTCGGTGGTGACGATCTGGGTGCCACAGGGCATCGACTTCCCCTCGATCTCGGGCAGCACGCCCTTGAGGTAGGCATTGCCGGCCATCACCACCCGATCGGCCCGCACGCGGCCGCCGGCGGTGCGCACCACCACCGGTTCGCCGTGCTCCACGCCGGTGACCGGCGAATACTCGAAGATACGCCCGCCCAGCGACTCGATGGCGGCCGCCTGGCCCAACACCAGGTTGAGCGGGTGCAGGTGGCCGCCGCCATGGTCCACCAGGGCGCCGGTGTAGCGCTCGGTGTTGACCTCGCGCTTCACGGCCTCCCCCTCCAGCAGCTCGAGCTCCCGATAGCCGTAGCGCTCCCAGAGCGCCTTGTGCTCGCGCAGCCCCTGCATCTGCCTGGCGTTGCAGGCGGCGAAGAGGTTGCCGTCCTTGAGGTCGCAGTCGATGGCGTAGCGCTCGACCCGCTCGCGGATGATGCGGTTGCCCTCGAAGGCCATGTCGCCCAGGGCGCGGGCAGTATCGGCGCCGTACTTCTCCTCGATGACGTCCATGTCGCGACTGTAGCTGTTGACGATCTGGCCGCCGTTGCGACCCGAGGCGCCATAGCCGACCCTTACCGCCTCCAGCACCACCACCGACAAGCCGCGCTCGGCCAGGTGCAGGGCGGCGGAGATGCCGGTAAACCCCGCCCCCACCACACAGACGTCACAGCCCACCTCGCCCTCGAGGGCGGCACGCTCGGGCGCGGCGTTGGCGGTGGCAGCGTACCAGGACGCGGCGTGATCGCGCTCGAATGGAACAGACATGGAACCCCCTGTTGGCAATTTTATTCAACATCAACACCCCATGTTAGGCGGAGCATCCCGACAATGGCAATGAACCGCCATGGGATAATCACCAGAAAAAAAGGCCGCCGGAGGGGGTTCCCCCTCCGGCGGCACCGGGGCACGGGGTGCCGGGATCAGCGACTGCGTGCCTCGCTCCACAGCTCCTGGAGCAGCTCGAGCTCCTCGCCGCTCACCGAGGGGGTGAAATGCAGCCGCTCTCGGGCGGCGGCATCCGGCATCACCGGCGGTTCGCGCAGGGCATCATCGACGAGCGGTAGGGCCGCCTCATTGGGGGTGGTGTAGAAGTTGTAGTCGGCCAGTCGGGCGGCCACCTCTGGGTGCAGCAGGTACTCGATGAAGGCCCTGGCGGCGTCCGGGTTCGGGGCGCGCGCCGGGATCGCCAGGACGTCCACCCAGCGCTGGGAGCCCTCCTCGGGAATGAAGAAGCCCAGCTTGCCGTAGGTCTCGGGGTCCTCGGCACGCTTGCCGGCCAGGTCGCCGTTGTAGGCGATGCCGGCATGGATCACCCCGTTGGCCACCTGCTCGATGGCCGCCGTGGCATCCACGAAGCCGACGAAGTTGTCCCGCTGGCGGGTCTCGATCACCCCCCGGGCCGCCTCCACCCAGGGTTTCTCGCCGACGCAGTCGAAGCCCTGGCCCTGGAAGGCGCAGAGGGTACCGAAGGTGAACTGGGCATCGCCCTTGAGCAGCGCAAAGGGATAGTCGGCGTTGACCTCGGGGTCGTAGAGCAGCCCCCAGCTGGGCTCGGGCGCCGGCCAGGTCTCGCGGTTGTAGACCACCCCGGTCACGCCCCACAGGTAGGGCACGGTGTAGTCACCCTCGGGGTCGTAGCTCGGCGCGCGGAACTCCGCGAGGATATTGTCGTGCCCCTCGAGCCCCTCGCCCTCGGCGGCCAGCGGCTGGATCAGGCCGGCGTCGATCAGCCGCGGCACGAAGTAGTCCGAGGGCACGATCAGGTCGTACTGGGCATCGCCCCCGGCGGTGAGCTTGGAGAAGAGCTCGGCGTTCGAGTTGTAGTAGTTCTGCACCACCTCGATGCCCGTTTCCGTCTCGAAGTCGTCGATGATCGCCGGGTCCATGTAGTCCGACCAGTTGAACAGTCGGAGCTTGCCCTCCTCGGCCGTCGCCGCCAGGCTGACGGCCATCAGGCCCAGGCCCGCCAGCCGGGCCCACTGTCGCAGCAGCATGTCGTCCCCTCCCTGATGGATTACTTTGGTGTGGGGCCGGTGCCCCTCAGCGCACTATACCCGCAACAGCAGGTGCTCGCGTTCCCAGGAGCTGATCACCTGGAAGTAGGCGCGATGCTCGGCGCGCTTGACCGCCAGGTAGCTGTGGATGAAGCGCTCGCCGAGGATGTCGGCCAGGGGCTGGCAGTCGTGCAGCAGGTCCAGGGCCGGGCCGATGTCGTCGGGCAGCTTGTTGCCGCCAGACCAGGCGGACCCCACCATCGGCGGTCGCGGCTCGAGGCGTCCCATCAGGCCCAGATAGCCGCAGGCCAGCGACGCCGCCATCACCAGGTAGGGATTGGCATCCGCACCCGCCAGGCGGTTCTCGACCCGCGTCGCTTCGGGGGGGGAGACCGGCACACGCAGCCCCACGGTGCGGTTGTCCATCCCCCACTCCACGTTGATCGGTGCCGAACCGCTGGTCTCGGTGCGCATCAGCCGGCGGTAGGAGTTGACGTTGGGCGCCAGCAGCGGCATCACCGAGGGCAGGTAGCGCTGCAGGCCACCGAGGAAGTGGTGGAACAGCTTGCTGGGCCGGCCGTCCGCGTCGGCGAAGACGTTGTGCCCGTCCTTGGCGTCGAGCAGGCTCTGGTGGATGTGCATCGAGCTGCCCGGCTCGTTGGCCATGGGCTTGGCCATGAAGGTGGCATACATGCCGTGGCGCAGCGCGGTCTCGCGCAGGGTGCGCTTGAACATCACCACCTGATCGGCCAGGCAGAGGGGATCGCCGTGCTGGAAGTTGACCTCCATCTGGCCGGCCCCCTCCTCGTGGATCAGGGTGTCGAGGTCCAGGTTCATGGCCTCGCAGTAGTCGTACATCTCCTCGAACAGCGGGTCGAACTCGTTGACCGCATCGATGGAGAACGACTGGCGGCTGCTCTCCTGGCGGCCGGTGCGGCCGATGGGCGGCTCCAGGGGATAGTCGGAGTCGGTATTGGTCTTGACCAGGTAGAATTCCACCTCCGGGGCGATCACCGGTGTCCAGCCGCGGGCGGCGTAGAGCTCCAGCACCCGCTTGAGCACGTAGCGCGGTGCCAGCTCCACCGGCTCGCCGGTGAGGTAGAAGCAGTCATGGATGATCTGCGCCGTGGGGTCCTCGGCCCAGGGCACCAGGTAGACGGCGTTCGCGTCGGGCACCAGCTCCATGTCCCGTTCGGCGGGATTCCAGAAGCGGATGTCCTCGTCGTCGGGATAGCCGCCGGTGACGGTCTGGATGAAGATCGAGTCGGGCAGCCGCGGACGGCCGCCGTTGAGATACTTGCCGGCGGGCATGATCTTGCCCTTGAGGATGCCGGTCAGGTCGCTGACCAGGCACTCCACCTCGGTGATGCCGTGATTCTGGAACCAGTCGTTGAGGAGCGGCTGCTCCTGTCGGTTACTCATGGGGAATTTCCTTGCTCGGGATGGCGAGCCCCCGGCCCGATGCCGGGGGCCCTGCGCTCAGCGAGACTGGACCTCGGACCAGAGCTGCTGGAAGGTCTGCAGGGCGTCGCCTTCCAGGCTGGGGGTGAAACGCAGTCGCTCCATGTCCGCCTCGCTGGGCTGGACGGGCGGCTCGGTCAGCACCGCGTCCAGGTGGGGCTCGGCGGCCGCATTGGGGCTGGCGTAGTAGTTGTAGTTGGAGAGCTGGGCGCCGACCTCGGCATCGAGGATGAAGTCGATGAACTTGTGGGCCATGTCAGGGTTGGGGGCCTCGGAGGGGATCAGCATCGCATCCACCCACATCTCGGCGCCCTCGTCGGGGATCATGAAGTCCAGGGTCTCGAAGGTCTCCGGGTCCTCGTCCTTGAAGAAGAGGTAGTCGCCGTTGTAGGAGAGCCCCACGTGGGTGACGCCGCGGGCCAGCTGCTGCAGCGCCGGCGTGCCGTCGGAGAAGCCGCTGAAGGTGTCGCGCCCCTTGGTGTCGATGAGCAGCCGGGCGGCCTCCTTCCAGGCGTTCATGTCGGTGCAGTCATAGCCGTGGCCCAGGAAGGCGCAGGCGCCGCCCATGCTGACCTGGCCGTCACCCATCAGGGCGAAGGGATGGTCGGGATTGACCTCGGGGTCGAACAGCAGCGACCAGCTCTTGGGCGCATCCGGAAAGGTCTCGGTGTTGTAGACGATGCCGGTGGTGCCCCACTGATAGGGCGCGCTGTACTCGGCCCCCGGGTCGTAGGCCGGGTCCTGGAACTGCTCCATGACGTTGTCGAGGTTGTCGAGCTTCGACTTGTCGAGCTTCTGCACCAGGCCGGTCTGGATCAGCCGCGGCACATAGTAGTTGGACGGCACGATGATGTCGTACTGCGAGACCCCGCCGGCATTGAGCTTGGCGAACATCTCGGGCAGCGAGTTGAAGTAGTTCTGCACGACGTCGACGTCGTACTTCTCCTCGAAGGCCTCGATGATCTCGGGGTCCATGTACTCGGTCCAGTTGAACAGATAGAGCTTGTTCTCCTGGGCCTGGACGCTGCCGGCCAGCAGCGCGGCGCCGACGGACAGGGCAAGTGCGGTCTTGTTGATTGTCATCTCGGACTCTCCTCGTTTCCCCTAGGGAAGGGTTGGCCGGCTCATGCCTGCCGGCGACGGCTGAACACCAGGCTGATGATGGCGGCGATGGCCACCGCACCGATCATCAGTGTGGCGATGGCGTTGATCTCTGGCGATACCCCCTTCTTGATCGCCCCCCAGATGTAGATGGGCAGGGTCGCGCTCTCCGGTCCCGCGGTGAAGAAGCTGATCACGAAGTCATCCACCGACAGCGTAAAGGAGAGGAAGAAGGCCGAGATCAACGCGGGCTTGATGGTCGGGAGCATGAAGTGCACGACCCGCTTGGTCGGCGAGGCATAGAGGTCCTTGGCGGCCTCAAAGAGCGTCGGGTCCAGGCCCACGAAGCGCGAGTAGACGATCAGCGCCACGAAGGGGATCTGGAAGGTGACGTGGGCGATGATCATGGTCACCAGGCCCGGCTGCAGCAGCCCGGTGAGGCGATGGATCTGCACGAAGAAGGCCATCTCCGAGATGCCGAAGACGATGTCCGGCAGCACGATGGGCAGGTAGATCAGCACGATCAGCCAGCCCAGCTTGCGGTGACGATGGCGATACATGCCGTAGCCGATCAGGCAGCCGATCCCCAGCGCGATCACCGAGGAGGTGATGGCCAGGATCATGCTGTTGGCGAAGGCCGAGAGGATCTCCTCGTTGCCCATCAGGCGGCCATACCAGCGCAGCGAGATGCCGGTGAAGGTGGCCGCACTGTTGGAGGCATTGAAGGAGAACAGCACCACCACGGCGAGCGGCAGGTAGAGGAAGGCCAGGGTGAACCACCAGAAGCCTGTCAGGCCGCGCTTGAGCGTGCGCTTTCTCATATCACCACCTCCTCGCCGCCACCCAGGCGCCTGCCGATGCGACGCATGGCGTACAGCCCGATGAAGGTGGCGATCAGCATCAGGATCGCGCCGGCCGCCCCCAGCGGCCAGTTGGCCCCGCCGGCGAACTGGTTGGCCACCAGGTTGCCGAGCATCATGCCCTTGCCGCCGCCGAGCAGTTCGGGGATCACGTACATGCCGAAGGCGGGGATCGCCACCAGCACGATGCCGGCCAAGAGCCCTGGCAGGGTCTGGGGGAAGACGGCGTGCCAGAAGGCGCGGATCGGCGAGGCGAAGAGGTCCTGGGCGGCCTCCACCTGGGCGGTGTCGAGCTTCTCGAAGGCGGCATAGAGCGGCAACACCATGAACGGCAGGAAGTTGTAGACCAGGCCCAGGGTCACCGCGAAGTTCGAGGGGTAGAGCCCCATGTTGGCGCTGATCAGGCCCAGCGCCTCGGCGAGCTCGGAGAGCGGGGTGCCCGGCGCCAGCAGGTTCATCCAGCCGAAGGTGCGGATCACCTGGTTGGTCCAGCTCGGCACCACCACCAGCAGCAGCATGATCGGCCGCCATTTGGCGCGGCAGGTGCTGATGTAGTAGGCGATGGGGTAGGCGACGATCACCACCAGCCCGGTGGAGACCAGCGTCTGCCACAGGGAGCGCAATAGGGTGTAGAGGTTGCCGGGGCTCCAGCCCAGGAAGCCGAAACCGGCCAGGCGCCGGAACGACTCCAGCGACAGCGGCAACTCCGGCAGGCCATAGGAGCCGTTGGTCATGAAGGCCACGCTCATCAGGTAGGCGCTGGGCAGCACCAGGAAGATCACGATCCAGGTCGCCCCGGGGGCCACGGTGAACAGCAGGTGCCGTGCCTCGCGCACCATACCGCGGCTGCGGGCGGAGGGCATTACGCCGGTGTAGGCCATGTGCGTCTCCTCACTCGCTCAGGGTGACCAGGTCTTCGGGGGCCACCGATACCGTTACCCGATGGCCCACCTCGGGCAGGTGCCGGCCGCGGTTGTTGAGGGTCGCCTGCAGGGTGCTGGTCCCGATCTCGAGGCGATACTCGGCATGGCTGCCTCGGTAGAGCCGCTCGCTCACCACGGCCGGCAGGTGGTTGTCGCCCGCCACCTCACCGGGCAGCAGGTCCAGGGTCTCGGGACGGATCAGCAGCAGCCCGCCCTCCCCCGGGTTCTCGGCGGTGAGTTCGCCGATCGGCGTGCTCAGACGCGCCCCCTGGCGGGCGGTGACCGGATAGAGGTTGTCGTGGCCCATGAAGCGGGCGACGAAGGCGTTGGCCGGACGCTCGTAGACCTCGCGGGGCGGGCCCACCTGCTGGATCACCCCGCCGTTGAGCACGGCGATGCGGTCGGACATCACCATGGCTTCCTGCTGGTCATGGGTGACGAACACGAAGGTCATGCCGAGGCGCTTCTGGACCCGCAAGAGCTCCACCTGCAGCTGGCTGCGCAGGCCGGCGTCCAGTGCCGAGAGTGGCTCGTCGAGCAGCAGCACGTCGGGCTCGTTGACCAGGGCGCGGGCCAGGGCGATCCGCTGGCGCTGGCCACCGGAGAGCTGGTCGACGCGGCGGTCCACCAGATCGCCCAGCTTGATGAACTCGGCGATCTTCGCCACCCGGGCCTCGCGCTCCTCCGGGGGTAGGCCGCGCATCTTGAGCCCGAAGGCCAGGTTCTCGCGCACCGAGAGATGGGGGAAGAGCGCATAGGACTGGAAGACGGTATTGACGCTGCGCTTGTGGGGCGGCACCTCGGTGATGTCCTTGCCGCCGATCGCCAGGCGGCCGTCGTCGGCCTCCTCGAGGCCGGCGAGGATGCGCAGCAGGGTGGTCTTGCCACAGCCCGAGGGGCCGAGCAGGGTAAAGAATTCGCCGGCCTCGATGGTGAGGTCGACGCCGTCCAGCGCCACGGTGTCGCGGCCGAAGCGCTTGTGCAGGCCCCGCATCTCGATGGAAGAGGCCTCGCGGGCCGCCTCGCCCTGCGTCGCCTCCCCGGCCGGTCGCGTGCCCGGTGACTCGATGGCTTCCGCCGTGATGGTGTCGCTCATGGGGGTGCCCTCTCGGTTCTCGATGGCCCGGTTCATAGCCGGTCCCGCAGTTTGTAGAAGTTGGTGGCCAGCACCAGCAGCGGCTTGCGCATCGCCCGCCCGCCCGGGAAGTGACGATGGGGCATGGCGGCAAAGACGTCGAAGCGTTCGCTCTGGCCGGCGATGGCCTCGGCCAGCAGCTTGCCGGCCAGCCCCGACAGGGCCATGCCATGCCCGGAGTAGCCCTGGGCGTAGTAGACGTTGCGGCCCAGCCGGCCGAAGTCCGGCGCTCGATCGAGGGTAATGGCCACGTCCCCGCCCCAGCGGTAGTCGATGCGCACGCCCTTGAGCACCGGAAAGATCCGCGCGATCTTGGCATCCATGCGCGCCTCGAGGCCCCGCGGTTCACGGCCATCGTAGCTGACCTCGCCGCCATAGATCAGGCGCCGGTCGGCGGAGAGCCGATAGTAGTCGAGCACGAAGTTGGCATCAGACAGGGCATCATTGCGGGGCAGTACCCGGGCCGCCCGCTCGGCCGAGAGCGGCTCGGTGGCGATCATGTAGTTGGCGGCGCGCATGATGCGACCGGAGAGTTCGGGCATCAGGCCTGCCTGGTAGGCGTTGGTGCCCAGCACCACGAAGTCGGCGGTGACTCGGCCGCTGGCGGTGATCACGCTGGCCGGCTGGCCGTGGCGGACCTCCACGGCGGCACTTCGCTCGTGAATCGCCACTCCGGCGTGGCGGGCCGCCCGGGCCAGGCCCAGCGTATAGTTGAGGGGGTGCAGGTGGCCGCCCTCGGCATCATGCAGGGCCGCCGGGTAGGCATCGGTCACCACGTGCTCGCGCAGTGCCTCCCCCTGGAGCATGGTGAGCGCCGGGTAGCCGTAGTCGCGCGCCATGCGCTCGCGGAACGCCTCGAGCTCGCGCACATGGCGCTGCTTGACCGCGGCATGCAGGTAGCCCCAGGCCAGCTCGCAGGGGATCGCGTGTCGCTCGACCAGCTCGGCGGTCAGCCGCACCGCCTCGCGGCTCATCTCCCAGATATCCCGGGCCCGCTCCCGGCCCAGGGCCTTCTCCACGGTGGTGATGTCGGTGCCCAGCCCTGGAAGGATCTGGCCCCCGCTGCGCCCGGAGGCGCCGTGCCCGATCTCCCCGGCCTCCAGCAGCACCACCGAGTATCCCCGCTCGGCCAGGTGCAGTGCCGCCGAGCAGCCGGTGATCCCGCCGCCGACCACGCAGACATTGGCCCGCACCTCGCCCTCGAGCGGGGGACAGTCACCGAGCTCGACGGCGATGGAATCGCGATACCAGGAGGCGGGCGGCGCCAGCGGTGGCGGGGTGGTCATGCGAGACACCTGTCTGTGATGCGCGGTGCGCTGGTTGTTGTTGGATCACCCGCCCGGTGAAAGCGCCCGGACTGGCCACCTCAGTTTGACACCAGCACCGCAACACCTGTCAAGTATTTAATACCTTGAAGATCCCCAGGCTCCACAGGATATCGGAAGGACACACCCCAACTCCGTCGTATAAACCTGTTTAAAAAAGGAAAAAACGAAGACCACGGACGGGAGAGGGATAGACGGGCACCCGGAAATCCGGGAAGATCTCGTCAAGTAATCACCATCACTCACCCGGGCGACACCACGAAAGGGCCCTGCCTTCACGTCAGGGTTCACTCACGCAAGGGTCAGCAGGAGAGCCTTTTATCGGCTCGACGCTACCCCCATCCTCCAGTGAGGACCACGCCCCGACCGAGGAGACCCCCATGACGGCGTCTACCGCTCCTGCCCCCCATGCCGTCGAGAACGGCAAGGGATCCAGCCCGCTCAACCACCACTACTGGATGCCGTTCAGCGCCAACCGCGACTTTCATGCCCATCCGCGGATGATCACCGCCGCCGAGGGACGCTACTTCATCGACGACCGCGGCCGGCGACTGTTCGACTCGCTTTCCGGACTCTGGACCTGCGGCGCCGGCCACAACCGCGCCGAGATGCAGCAGGCGGTGGCGGCCCAGCTGGGCCGGCTGGACTACGCCCCGGGCTTCCAGGTCGCCCACCCGCTGGCCTTCGAGCTGGCCGAACGGGTGGCGGCGCTGACCCCGCCGGGGCTAGACCACGTCTTCTTCACCGACTCCGGCTCAGAGTCCGCCGACACCGCGGTGAAGATGGCGCGTGCCTACTGGCGCCTCCAGGGGCGTCCGGAGAAGACCCGGCTGATCGGCCGCGCCAAGGGCTACCACGGCGTCAACGTGGGCGGCACCAGCCTCGGCGGGATCGGCGGCAACCGCAAGCACTACGGCCAGCTGCTGGACGTCACCCACCTGCCCCACACCCTCCAGCCGGCCCTCACCTTCACCCGCGGCCAGGCCGACAGCGGGGCGGAGCTCGCCGACGCCCTGCTCGACCAGATCGCCCTGCACGATGCCTCCAGCATCGCCGCGGTGATCGTCGAGCCCATGTCCGGTTCGGCCGGGGTCATCGTGCCGCCGAGGGGCTACCTCGAACGGCTGCGCGAGATCTGCTCCGCCCACGATATCCTGCTGATCTTCGACGAGGTGATCACCGCCTTCGGCCGCGCCGGTGCGCGCACCGGGGCCGAGGCCTTCGGGGTCACCCCGGACATCATGAACGTGGCCAAGCAGCTCACCAATGGCGCGGTGCCCATGGGGGCCGTGATCGCCTCCCGGGAGATCTTCGACACCTTCATGGCGGGTGGCGGGCCGACGCACGCCATCGAGTTCCCCCACGGCTATACCTACAGCGCCCATCCCGTGGCGTGCGCCGCAGCACTGGCGACGCTGGACCTCTTCGAGCGCGAGGACTTCCCAGCGCAGGTGCGGGCCATCGCCCCGGCGTTCGAGGAGAAGCTCCACGCCCTCAGGGGCCGCCCGCACGTGGTGGATATCCGCAACCACGGACTGGCCGGGGCCCTGCAGCTCGCGCCCCGCGACGGTGATCCGACCGTCCGTCCCCGGGACGCCCACCTCGCGCTCTGGGAGGCGGGGTTCTACGTGCGCTATGGCGGCGACACCCTGCAGTTCGGCCCGCCCTTCGCCAGCACGGAGACGGAGCTCGAGCGGCTGTTCGATGCCGTGGCCACGGCCCTGGACCGGCTGGCGTGACGCGCATCGGCGCCTAGCCGAGTGCGGCCAGGAAGGCCTCCAGTACGCGATGGGGACGCCGGTCGCGCTGGGTGATCGCCACCAGGGGGATGCGGTAGTGGCAGCTATCGGGGCAGAGGGCCCTCAGCCGGCCGGCCGCCACCCAGGGCGCCGCCAGGTGGTCGGGCAGGTAGCCGATGTAGCAGCCGGTGAGGATCAGGAAGGCCGCGCCCTCGCGATCCGATGCCGTGGCGGCCCCGTGCAGCCGCGCATGGGCCGCCCGGGCGGCTTCCGGCAGCGGGTAGCCGGGCACCACCGCCTCGTGGGCCGCCAGGCGCTGCGGGTCCGTCACCGCCTCGGCGAAGAGCGGATGGCTGTCCGCACAGTAGAGCAGGGAGCGCTCGTCGTAGAGCGCTTCGCTCGCCAGGCTCGACGGCAGGTTGACCTCGGGCACGACTCCCACGTGCAGTCGGCCGTCCACCACGCCCCGGGCGATGCTGTCGGGCGCCTCCATGGCGATATTGATGCGTACCTCCGGGCCCCGCGCCTTGAGCTCGGCCAGCGCATGGGTGATGTGCATCTCGGGCATGCTGACCAGGTTGTCGGTGATGCCGATGTTGAGCTCGCCCCGCAGGCTCTCGTGCAGCCCGTTCACCTCGGTGCGAAAGGTCTCCAGGGAGGCCAGCAGGGTGAGCCCAGCCTCGTACACCTGACGCCCCTCCTCGGTGAGCGAGAAGCCGCCGCGGCCTCGCTGGCATAGCCGCAGCCCCAGGCGACGCTCCAGGTCGTTCATGTGCAGGCTGATGGCCGAGCGGCCGACGCCGAGCACCCCCTCGGCGGCGGAGAAGCCGCCGCACTCCACCACCGCCTTGAAGACGCGGATCAGGCGGACGTCGAAGTCGCTGACCTGGCCCAGGGGGGCCATCGGGTGGTCGCTCATGGGCCCCTCCTCAGGCCGGGCCGCAGACCGGACAGGCGGGGTCGCGGGGCACCCGGAAGTGGCGCCACTGGCCGCCGAGGCCGTCGAAGGTGGAGAGCCCGCGGTGGGGCGTGCCGGCGCCGCTGACCAGCTTGATCGCCTCCAGGGCCTGGAAGCTGCCGATCAGCCCCACCAGGGGGGCCACCACGCCGCTCTCGGCGCAGCTGAGCGCCTCGTCGCCCTCCTCACTCTCCCCTCCCCCAGGCGGATAGAGGCAGGCATAGCAAGGCGAGTCGGGGTCGCGGGCATCGAACACCGCCAACTGGCCGGAGAAGCGGATCGCCGCCCCGGAGACCAGCGGCACCCGCGCATCGCGGCAGGCGGCGTTGATGGCATAGCGGCTGGAGAAGCGGTCGGTGCAGTCGAGCACCACGTCCGCCTCGGCGACCGCCCGCGCCAGCGCCGCGCCGTCGAGATGCGCGGTGATCGCCCGGATCGTGCAGCCGGGGTTGAGGGCGAGCGCCGCCTCCCGGGCCGACTCGGCCTTGTTGCGACCGAGGTCGGCGGTGGCATGGGCGATCTGGCGCTGCAGGTTGGAGAGCTCGACCTCGTCGGCATCGGCCAGGGTCAGCCGGCCCAGGCCCGCGGCCGCCAGATAGAGGGCCACCGGCGAGCCCAGCCCGCCGGCGCCGACCACCAGGGCGTGGCCGGCCAGCAGCCGCTCCTGGCCGTCGATGTCGACCTGGTCGAGCATGATCTGGCGGCTATAGCGCAGCAGGGCCTGGTCATCCATCGCGGGACTCACTTCTCCTCGAACTCCTCGATGTCGGGCACATGGAGGCTGAAGTCCTCCTTCACCTCCTCCATGACCACATAGCTCTTGGACTCCTTTACCCCGGGCAGGGTGAGCACCACGTCGCCGAGCAGCTGGCGGTAAGCGGACATCTCGGGAATCCGGCACTTGAGGATGTAGTCGAACTGCCCCGAGACCAGGTGGCACTCCTGGATCTGCGGCAGCTTGGCCACGGCGCGACGGAACTCGTCGAACACCGCCGGCGACTGGGTCTCCAGGCTGATCTCGACGAACACCAGCAGGTTGGCCTTGAGCGCCCGGGGATCGAGCAGCGCCTTGTAGCCGCGGATGATGCCGGCGCGCTCCAGGCGCTTGACGCGCTCCAGGCAAGGGGTGGTCGAGAGCCCGACCCGGGAGGCCAGGTCGACATAGGAGATGCGGGCGTTCTCCTGCAGGCAGCGCAGGATCTTTAGGTCGATGCGGTCGAGCGAGCGGGTCTTGGCTTTCATGGTCGTGGGCGTGCCGATAGGAATGGGCAGTTCACGTCGTCGCGACAGCACGATCACCTGAAAATCACCCCACCAATGGCACCCCGGTGGGTTTCACGAATGCAAAGGCGACGAGACGTGGCGTTTTTTTCTGACCAAGATGTACCACATCACGACCGCCCCCCTCCAGTCCCGCCCTCAACGTGTCGCCCCAGGCTGACCCTGTCGTGGCCACCGAGGTCGCGAAGCGTCGCGACCTGCCCATAGCCGGCCGTGGCGAGGGCGTCGCGCACCGCGGCCCCCTGGCCATGGCCATGCTCGAGCAGCAGCCAGCCGCCGGGCAGCAGGTGGCCCCGGGCCTCGTCCACCAGGTGACGCAGATCGGCCAGCCCCTGCTCGGCCGCCACCAGGGCGCTGTACGGCTCGAAGCGCAGGTCCCCCTTCCGCAGGTGTGGGTCATCCTCGGCGATGTAGGGCGGGTTCGAGACGATGAGGTCGAAGGGCTCGCCGCCGTTCTGGTCGATCAGCGGCGCGAACCAGTCTCCCGCCCGGAAGTCGACGTTGGCGATGGCGAGCCGCTCGGCATTGTGCCGAGCCAGGGTCACCGCCTCCGGGCTCTGGTCGATGCCCACCACCGACCAGCCGGGCCGCTCGCTGGCGAAGGCCAGGGCGATGGCCCCGGTGCCGGTGCCGAGGTCCAGCAAGCGGCCCCGCGGCGACGCGCCATGCGCAAAGGCCGCCTCGACCAGCCGCTCGGTATCAGGGCGGGGAATCAGGGTGTGCGGCGAGGTGGCAAGCCGCAGCCCCCAGAACTCGCGCTCGCCAGTCAGGTAGGCCACCGGCTGGCCGGCGGCGCGAGCCGCCAGGAGCGCCTCGAAGCGGGCCCGCACGAGGGTCGGCGCCTCGCGGTCGCCCCAGGTGTAGAGCCAGGTGCGATCGACGCCCAGCACGTGACAGAGCAGCACCTCGGCATCGAGCCGCGCGCTCGGTGATCCGGCATCAACGAGGCGTCGGGCGGCCCGTGCCAGCAGGGCGTCGAGGGTCATCCGGCGTCCTGCTGGAGGGCTGCCAGCTGCTCGGCCTGGTACTCGTGGATCAACGGCTCGATCACGTCGTCGAGCCGTTCGCCGCTGACCACCTCGGCGAGCTTGTAGAGCGTCAGATTGATGCGGTGGTCGGTGACCCGGCCCTGGGGGAAGTTGTAGGTGCGGATGCGTTCGCTGCGATCGCCCGAACCCACCAGGGAGCGCCGGGCATCGGCCTGCTGCTGCTGCTGGCTGGCCACGGCGCTCTGCTTGAGCCGGGCGGCGAGCAGCGACATCGCCTTGGCGCGGTTCTTGTGCTGGCTGCGCTCCTCCTGGCACTCCACCACCACGCCGCTGGGCAGGTGGGTAATGCGGATCGCGGAGTCGGTGGTGTTGACGTGCTGGCCGCCGGCACCGCTGGAGCGGAAGGTGTCCACCCGCAGGTCGTTCGGGTCGATATCGATGTCGCCCACCTCGTCGGCCTCGGGCATCACCGCCACCGTGCAGGCGGAGGTGTGGATGCGCCCCTGGGACTCGGTGGCCGGCACGCGCTGCACCCGGTGGGCGCCGGACTCGAACTTGAGCCGGGCATAGACCCCCTCGCCCCTGACCCGGGAGATGATCTCCTTGTAGCCGCCCTGCTCGCCATGGCTGGCACTGACCACCTCCACCTTCCAGCCGTGCTGCTCGGCATAGCGCGAGTACATGCGAAAGAGGTCACCGGCGAACAGCGCCGCCTCGTCGCCGCCGGTGCCAGCGCGGATCTCGAGGAAGACGTTGCGCCGATCGTCGGGATCCCTGGGCACCAGCAGCTGCTTGAGCCGGACCTCGAGGGCCTCCAGCCTGTCGCGCCCCTCGTCCCGCTCGAGCTCGGCCAGCTCGCGCATCTCGGCATCGGCATCGCCGAGGAGCTGCTCGGCGGAGGCGATGTCGGCCTCCACGGCGCGATACTCGCGCCAGGCCTCCACCAGGGAGTCGAGCTCGGCATATTCCCGCGAGTAGTCGCGGAAGCGGGTCTGGTCGCTGATCACCTCGGGCTCCGCCAGCAGGGCGGAAAGCTCCTCGAAGCGCTCGACGAAGGCGTCGAGGCGCTGGCGCAGGGTGGCTTTCATCGGCGCATCCTATCGGGAGTGGTCGGTGGATTCGTCCAGCAGCAGGGCGGTGGCGGCCTCCAGCAGGTCGCGACGCTCCCGGGAGGCCGCCTCGCGCATCGCCACGGTGGGACGGTGCATCAGCCGGTTGGTCAGCTGGTGGGCCAGGCGGCGGATCACCAGTTCCGGGTCCTCGCCGCGGGCCAGGCGCGCCAGGGCCTGCTGCTCGGAGAGCTCGCGCATGGCCTCGCCGCGGGCGCGCACGTCGCGGATCAGCTCGCCGCCGCTGCGGATCCGCCGCTCGTGCTGCCAGTTGCCCACGCCGTGCTCGATCAGCGACTCGGCCTGGTCGGCGGCCACCTGGCGATGCCGGCGGTTCTCCTCGATGACCTCCTGGAGGTCATCGACGGTGTAGAGGAAGACATCGCTGAGCTCGCCCACCTCGGGCTCGATGTCCCGGGGCACGGCGATGTCGACCATGAAGACGGGACGGTGGCGGCGCTTCTTCAGCGCCCGTTCGACCATGCCCTTGCCGAGGATCGGCAGGGGCGCGGCGGTGGAGGAGATCACGATGTCGGCCTCGACCAGGGCCTCGGGGATGGCATCGAGGGTGATCGCCTCGCCGCCCAGCGGCCCGGACAGGGCCTCGGCCCGCTCGCGGGTGCGGTTGGCCACGGTGAGCCGACGCACGCCGGCCTCGTGGAGGTGGCGCGCCACCAGCTCGATGGTCTCGCCGGCGCCGATCAGCAGTGCCCGCGAGCGGGTGAAGTCGCCGAAGATGCGGCTGGCCAGGCTCACCGCCGCGTAGGCCACCGACACCGGGTTGCGACCGATGCCCGTCTCGGTGCGTACCTGCTTGGCCACGGCGAAGGTGTTCTGGAACAGGCACTCCAGCTCACCGCCCAGGCCACGGGCCCGGCGGGCCGCCTGGTAGGCCTCCTTGAGCTGGCCCAGTATCTGCGGCTCGCCCAGCACCATGGAGTCCAGCCCCACCGCCACCCGCATCAGGTGCCGGGCCGCGTCGTTCTCGTGGAAGTGGTAGGCACAGCGCGTGAGGTCCTCCACCCTCAGTCCATGGAAACGGCCCAGCCAGTCGAGGATCTCGCGCTCGCCGACGGCCTCGGTCACGCAGTAGAGCTCGGTGCGGTTGCAGGTGGAGAGAACCGCTGCCTCGCGCACCTCCGGCAGGGCACGCAGCTCGGCCAGCGCCGCCTCCAGCTGAGTCGGCGAGAAGGCGACCTGCTCGCGCACCTCGATGGTGGCGGTCCGGTGGTTGATTCCCAGGGCAAGAAGCGTCATGCGTTCGGCGTCTTCGCGAGTCGTGGTTCCGGCAGGGGCGCAATGGTGGTGTCCGCTGACGCGGACCGCCCATCCTCGAAGCGCAGTATTCTACCACAGGCCGCCCGCCCGGGGCGCCATGACATGCCGTGACCGGGATCATGCTTTGCCCGGGGGAGCCGAGCCGTTATGCTGGCGACTCGTCCTTTGGCACGAGACGCGCATGCCCCGCGGAACGCTCTCCCGAATCACTCGTCGCTCCCCCCTGGCGCCAATGGCGCTGGCGATCCTGCTCGCCGGCTGCCAGGGCCTGCCGGGGGCCTCTTCGGCCGCCGAACCCGCCGAGGACCCGCTGGCGGGTGCGCCGTCGATCACCCGCGGGCTGGATGCCGAGAGCCTCTCCGGCCTGCTGGTGGCCGAACTGGCCGGACAGCGCGGCGACTATCCACGCGCCACCCGCGGCTTTCTGGACGTCGCCGAGCGCTATGGCTCCGCCCCCCTCGCCGAGCGCGCCACCCTGGCCGCCCGCTTCAGCGAGGACCCCCAGCTCCTCGATGAGGCCGCACGGCGCTGGCAGGCCCTGGCGCCGGAGAGCGACGCCCCGGCACGCCTGCTCGCCAGCCTCGCCATCCAACGCGGCGACTGGGATGCCGCCCTGGAACAGCGCCTGGCCGCCATCTCGCGCGGCGCACAGGAGGAGCTGACCGGCTTCGTGGAGAGTGCCCTCGAGGCCGGTGCCGACCCGGCGCCGTTGCTGGCCAGGATGCGCGAGCACCTGGCAGGGGCTGGCGAGGCAGACCACGACAGCGAGCTGGCCACCGCCCTGCTGGAGGCCGCCGCCGGTGAGCGTGCGGCGGCCGAGCAGCGCCTGTCGCGGCTGACGCGGGTCGCGCCCGAGCTGCCCGAGCTATGGCAGATCCGCGCCCGCCTGGCGCTGGAGGCCGACACTCCTTCGGCGGCACGAGCGGCGGCGCGACGCGGCCTGGAGGTGGCGCCGGGCGACCCGCGCCTGATGCTGCTGCTGGCCCGCGCCGAGATCCAGCTGGGCGGCATCGAGGCCGCAGAGGCCACCACCGACGCCCTGCTCGACGACCACGGCGACGACCCCGAGCTGCGCCTCGGCCTGGCACGGCTGTTCCTGGAAGAGGAGCACCTGCCCCCGGCGCGCCGCCTGTTGCTGCCCCTGGTCGGTGACGACGAGGCCCCGCCGCTGGCCTTCCTGCTGCTGGGCGCCATCGCCGAGGAGGAGGGCGAGGTGGACAACGCCCTTCTTTATTACCGCCAGGTGCCCGAGGGCGAGCAGTTCCTGACCGCCCGCCTGAGTGCGGCCAGGATGCTGATCGAGGATGACCGGCTGCTCGACGCGCGTGCCTTCCTGCGCCTCGAGCGGCTGCGCCATGAGGACTACCGCAGTGAGCTGGTCTCCCTGGAGGTCGAACTGCTTGACGAGGCCGGCCTCGTCGAGCAGGCGGATGCCCTGCTCGACAGCGAACTCTCGCAGCACCCCGATGACGAACGGCTGCGCTACC
This sequence comes from Halomonas rhizosphaerae, assembly GCF_030010555.1. GTDB lineage: Bacteria > Pseudomonadota > Gammaproteobacteria > Pseudomonadales > Halomonadaceae > Halomonas > Halomonas rhizosphaerae. The sequence goes on along the minus strand of NZ_JASCQP010000005.1, from coordinate 129,491 downwards.
AGCGTGCCATGCGCGCCTTCGCCGATGGCGACCTCGCCGCCATGGAGGCGGACCTTCGCCATATCATCGAGGCCGATCCGGACAACGCCAATGCCCTCAACGCCCTGGGCTACACCCTCGCCGATGCCGACCTCGAGGGCCGGCTGGGGGAGGCACGCGAACTGATCGAGCGGGCCCACGCGCTGGAGCCTGGCAACCCGGCCATCCTCGACAGCCAGGGCTGGGTCCGCTATCGCCAGGGCGACCCCGAAGGGGCCCTGCCCTGGCTCGAGCGCGCCTGGTCGGCCATGCCCGACCAGGAGATCGCCGCCCACCTCATCGAGGTGCTCTGGGCGCTGGGCGAGGAAGAGCGTGCACGCGACCTGCTCGAGGAGGCCCGGCAACGCTTCGAGGAGCGCCCGCTGATCGACGAGCTGCTGCAACGCCACCCCGAGCTCGACGCGCCCGGGCGTGACGACTGACCCCCCCCCGACGAACGGAACTCGCCATGACGACACTGCCGCGACTGTTGATCCCCCTGCTCGCCCTGGCCCTGCTGGCCGGCTGCGCCGGCCGGGCGCCCGCCCCCGAGGGCGAGCGCGCCGCGGGCCAGTGGGAGGGTCAGGCCGAACGCCTGGCCGAACTCGACACCTGGGTACTGGTCGGCAAGGCCGGCCTGCGCACCCCCGAGGACTCCACCAGCGCCAACCTGGACTGGAGCCAGCACCCGCATTACTACCGGCTGCTGATCAGCGGGCCCTTCGGCAGCGGGCGCAGCACCCTGGAGGGACGCGAAGGGCGCTTCTCGCTGACCACCGCCGAGGGCCGCTTCGAGGCCGAGACCCCGGAGGCGCTGATGGAAGAGCAGCTGGGCTGGTCGCTGCCGGTCAGCGCGCTCTCCGACTGGATCCGCGGCCTGCCGGCGGACGACACGCCCCATCGACTGGAAGAGGACGAACTGGGCTTTCCCCTTCGCCTCGAGCAGGATGGCTGGGAGATCGAGTACCGCGACTGGGAGCGCGTCGCCGACCTCTGGCTGCCCAGGCGCCTGGTGATGGCCTATGACGACCTGCGAGTCACCCTGGCGGTCACCGACTGGCGCCCGGCCCTCGACGACTGACATGCCGCTGAACACCCCCCTTCCCGACACGCTGGTGCTGCCGGCGCCGGCCAAGCTCAACCGCCTGCTGCACATCACCGGCCGCCGGCCGGATGGCTACCACGAGTTGCAGACGCTGTTCCAGTTCCTCGACATCGGCGACACCCTCACCCTGCGCGGCCGCGAGGACGGCGAGATCCGCCTCGCTCCCCGCCTGCCCGGGGTGGCGGCCGAGGACAACCTGATCGTGCGGGCCGCCCGCCTGCTGCAGGCCGAGAGCGGCTGCCGCCTGGGGGCGGATATCCTCCTCGAGAAGCGCCTGCCCCTGGGCGGGGGGCTCGGTGGCGGTAGCTCGGATGCCGCCACCAGCCTGCTCGGCCTCGATGCCCTCTGGGGACTCGGCCTCGACGTCGAACGCCTGGCCGGCCTCGGCCTCGCCCTGGGGGCCGACGTCCCGGTGTTCGTGCACGGGGACGCCGCCTGGGCCGAGGGAGTCGGCGAACGCCTCACCCCGGTCGAGCTCGATACCCCCTGGTTCGTGGTGCTTCACCCCGGCGTGACGGTCTCTACGCCGGCGGTGTTCAAGGCACCGCAATTGACACGCCACACCCCCCCGATTACCATGGCGCGCGCACTGCAGGGGGGAGCGGCGAGCTGGCGCAACGACTGCGAGCCCACCGTCCGGGCACTGTATCCCGAGGTGGCGCATGCACTCGACTGGCTGGCGTCCCGAGCGCCGACCATGCTGACCGGCACCGGCGCCTGTGTCTTTGCCCGGCTCGACAGCGAGGCCCAGGCCGACCGGCTCCTGGCCGAGGTTCCCGGCGGCTGGCAGGCCTTCAAGGCCCGCGGCCTGAATCGCTCACCTCTCCATGCTGCGCTGGGTCGATGACCCGCCCCGCCCACGGGCGCCAAGGCAACCCGGGACGTCCCGGAGCGGAGCAGGCTGCTGGGGCATAGCCAAGCGGTAAGGCAGCGGTTTTTGGTATCGCCATGCGGAGGTTCGAATCCTCCTGCCCCAGCCATTCCGCCCCGGAACGACCCTCGACCCGAATCCCTGAAGACCCAACACAGCAAAGGTGGCTGCGCGTGTCAAAATTGATGGTTTTCGCCGGGAATGCCAATCCCGAACTCGCCCGAAAGGTCGCCGAGAGTCTGGACACCTACCTGGGCAATGCCACGGTCGGCCAGTTCAGCGACGGCGAGGTCGCGGTCGAGATCAACGAGAACGTGCGCGGCAAGGATGTGTTCATCCTGCAGTCCACCTGTGCACCGACCAATGACAACCTGATGGAGCTGATCCTAATGGTGGACGCCCTGCGCCGGGCCTCCGCCACCCGGATCACCGCCGTGGTGCCCTACTTCGGCTATGCCCGTCAGGACCGCCGCGTGCGCTCCGCGCGCGTGCCGATCTCGGCCAAGATCGTCGCCGACATGATGGTCAAGGCCGGCGTCGACCGGGTCATGACCATGGACCTGCACGCCGACCAGATCCAGGGCTTCTTCGACGTGCCGGTGGACAACGTCTACGGCTCGCCGATCCTGCTCGACGACATCGAGCGCCAGAACTACGACGACCTGGTGGTGGTATCGCCGGACGTCGGCGGCGTGGTGCGCGCCCGCGCCATCGCCAAGCAGCTCAACGCCGACCTGGCGATCATCGACAAGCGGCGCCCCTCGGCCAACCAGGCCCAGGTGATGCACATCATCGGCGAGATCGAGAACCGCACCTGCGTGGTGGTGGACGACATGATCGACACCGCCGGCACCCTGTGCAAGGCCGGCGAGGCCCTCAAGGCCCGGGGCGCCCGGCGCGTGGTGGCCTACGCCACCCACCCGATCCTGTCGGGGCCGGCGGTGGACAACATCACCGGCTCGGTGCTCGACGAGGTGGTGGTGACCGACACCATCCCTCTCTCCGAGACCGCCCGGCGCAGCGGCAAGATCCGCCAGCTCAGCGTCGCCGGGCTGATCGCCGAGGCGATCCGCCGGGTCAGCAACGAGGAATCCGTCAGCGCCATGTTCCACTGACGCGGGTCCACCGGGACTCGCCCGGCGGCACAGGGCGCGGGACACATGCCCTGCGGGGCTCCCGGAAACGCCGCGGTCTGGTCGCGGGCCACGGCGCTTTCCTTACTTCCAGAAAGAGGCAATTCCATGTCCGATTACACACTCAATGCCAGCGTTCGCAGCGACCTGGGGAAAGGTGCGAGCCGCCGCCTGCGTCGTGCGAACGAACAGGTGCCGGCCATCATCTATGGTGGTGAGCAAGCGCCGCAGCCCATCGCCGTCGACAAGACCAGCTTCTACAAGGCGCTGGAAGACGAGGCCTTCTTCTCCTCCGTGATCAACCTGCACGTGGATGGCCAGGCTCAGCAGGTGGTGGTCCGTGATCTGCAGCGTCACCCCTACAAGCCGCTGATCACCCACGCCGACTTCCTGCGGGTCGATGCCACCCACGAGATCACCCTGCGCGTGCCGCTGCACGTCGTGGGCGAGGACAAGTGCAAGGGCATCAAGGACGACGGCGGTGAACTCCACGTGCTCTCCAACGAGGTGGAGGTCAGCTGCCTGCCCAAGGACCTGCCCGACTTCCTGGAGGTCGACATCACTGAGGTCGAGCTGGGCACCACCCTGCACCTCTCCGACCTGACCGTGCCGGCCGGCGTGACCCTGGTCGCGCTCACCCATGGCGAGGATCATGACAACGCCGTGCTGAGCATCACCAAGCCCAAGGTCCGTGATACGGAAGAGGACGAGGAAGGCGGTGAAGCCGCCGAGGGCGAAGAAGGCGAAGGTAGCGCCGAGTAAGCGCGCTTGCCCGGGGCCATGCTCTGCATGGCCCTCCCTTCATCGATCAAGCGCCTCGGCGCTTGATTTTTTTTGTGGCCGTCCCTCCCTGGCGGCCATCCTACGGGCCGCCGCTAACGCGACGTCAAAAATCATTCCCGATGATTTTTTGGAGACACGACATGAGCCAGGTCAAGGCGATCATTGGACTGGGCAATCCCGGCGCCGACTACGCGGCCACCCGCCACAATGCCGGTGCCTGGCTGGTGCAGGCCGTGGCGCGGGCGGCGGGCGGCGAGCTGCGTCCGGACAGGAAGTTCCTGGGCCTGCACGCCAGGGTCCACCTGGACGGCCAGGACGTGCACCTGCTCGAGCCCACCACCTTCATGAACCGCAGCGGCGGCGCCGTGGCGGCCCTCTGCCAGTTCTTCAAGCTGGCACCGGGCGAGCTGCTGGTGGCCCACGATGAGCTCGACATGCCGCCGGGTACGGCGCGCTACAAGACCGGCGGCGGCCACGGCGGGCACAACGGCCTGCGCGACATCATCCGCGCCCTGGGCAACGACCGGGCCTTCCACCGCCTGCGCATCGGCATCGGCCACCCCGGCGACAGCCGCCAGGTGACGAACTACGTGCTGAGCCGGCCCGGCAAGGCCGAGCGCGCCGCCATCGACGCCGCCATCGACGAGTGCCTGGCCACCCTGCCCCAGGCCTTGGCCGGTGACTGGGCGAAGGCCATGAACCGGCTGCACAGTTTTACAGCGCCGAACTGAAAGCACCGAGCTACAAGGGGACCGACGACGGGCAGCCATGCCCGGAACGACACTGCCCGAGGCCGAATCCGACCTGCATCGTCGAGGGCCCGTATCTTCGCGGCTTGGCCGCTCGGTGCTTGTAGCTTGGCGCTCCGCGCTTCCGTAGAATACACGCCACTTTCCAATCGCGAACTCGCTTCCAGGAAGATCTCATGGGTTTCAACTGCGGTATCGTCGGCCTGCCCAACGTCGGCAAGTCCACGCTGTTCAATGCGCTGACCAAGTCCGGCATCGACGCCGAGAACTTCCCCTTCTGCACCATCGAGCCCAACGTGGGCATCGTGCCGATGCCCGACCCGCGCCTCGACCGGCTCGCCGAGATCGTCAAGCCGCAGAAGGTGATCCCCACCACCATGGAGTTCGTCGACATCGCCGGCCTGGTGGCCGGCGCCTCCAAGGGCGAGGGGCTGGGTAACAAGTTCCTGGCCAATATCCGCGAGACCCAGGCCATCGCCCATGTGGTGCGCTGCTTCGACAACGACAACGTGATCCACGTCGCCAACCAGGTCGACCCGCGGGCCGATATCGAGATCATCAACATGGAGCTGGCGCTGGCCGACCTCGACACCGTCGAGCGCGCCATCCAGCGCCTGGTGCGCGTGGCCAAGGGCGGCGACAAGGAGGCCATCGCCACCAAGGCGATCCTCGAGCGCATCCAGCCCCACCTGGCCGAAGGCCTGCCGCTGAGAAGCGGCGGCCTCACCGACGACGAGAAGTACCAGCTCAAGAGCTTCGGCTTCCTGACCCTCAAGCCCACCATGTACATCGCCAACGTCAACGAGGATGGCTTCGAGGCCAACCCCTACCTCGAGGTGGTCAACGAGATCGCCGCCGAGGAAGGCGCCGTGGTGGTGCCGGTGTGCAACCAGCTGGAGGCCGAGATCGCCGAGCTGGAGGACGAGGAGCGCGCCATGTTCCTCGACGAGATGGGCATGGAGGAGCCGGGGCTCGACCGGGTGATCCGCGCCGGCTATGCCCTGCTCGGGCTGCAGACCTACTTCACCGCCGGGGTCAAGGAGGTGCGCGCCTGGACGGTGAAGGTGGGCGCCACCGCCCCCGAGGCCGCCGGGGTGATCCACACCGACTTCCAGAAGGGCTTCATCCGCGCCGAGGTCATCGCCTACGAGGACTTCGTCTCGCTGGGCGGCGAGCAGGGCGCCAAGGACGCGGGCAAGTGGCGCCTGGAGGGCAAGGAGTACATCGTCCAGGACGGCGACGTGATCCACTTCCGCTTCAATGTCTGAGGCACGAAGGCCTTGACCCGACGAGGCAAAGTCCTTAGACTTCGCCCCCGTTGTTGGCTACGTAGCTCAGCTGGTTAGAGCACATCACTCATAATGATGGGGTCCCCTGTTCAAATCAGGGCGTAGCCACCAGATAGCGAAAACCCGGCGTCCCTGGCGCCGGGTTTTTTCGTCTTACTCGCCCCGCGGCCTAGGCCAGTTCGGGGCGATCGAAGAAGGCGGTCAACACTTGCGTCAGGGACTCCACGTCCCGGGCGCCGGCGGTCTCGCGGATCGAGTGCATGGCCCACTGGGGCACGCCCACGTCCAGGGTCGGCACGCCGAGCTCGGTGGCGGTGATGGGGCCGATGGTGCTGCCGCAGCCCATGTCGGCCCGGGTCACGAAGCTCTGCACCGGTACCTCGGCCGCGCGGCAGAGGTCACGGAACAGCGCCGCCGTGGCGCTGTTGGTGGCATAGCGCTGGCTGGCATTGACCTTGATCACCGGTCCGCCGTTGAGCACCGGCCCGTGGGCGGCATCGTGCTTGTCCGGGAAGTTGGGGTGCAGGGCATGGGCATTGTCGCAGGAGATCAGCCGCGAGGCCTGGATCAGGCGAATGAAGCCCTCCTCCCCCGCTTCGCCGAGTTGGGCATTCACCCGCCGCAGCACGTCACCGAGGAAGGGACCCTGGGCGCCGCAGGCGCTGGCACTGCCCACCTCCTCGTGGTCGTTGGCCACCAGCACCGCCCCCTGGCGACCGTCGCTCTCCAGCAGGGCCTCCAGGCCGATGAAGCAGGAGAGCAGGTTGTCGAGCCGGGCACTGGCGATCATTTCGCCGTCGACCCCGACCCGGGACGGCGGCTGCATGTCGCGGAAGGCGAGCTCGAAGTCGAGGAGTTCGACGTCCTCGAGCCCGTGCTGCTCGGCGACCCAACCCGCGAGCAGGCGCTCGAGGTCGGGCCGCCCCCCGCCCTGCAGGAAGACCGGGGCCATCTCGGTCTGGGCATTGATGGCACGGCCATTGTTGGCCTCGCGGTCCAGGTGGATGGCCAGGCTCGGGATGATCGCCACCGGCTTTGCGACATCGAGCAGCACGCCCTCGATGCGGCCATCGGCGTGGCGCAGGTGCACCCGCCCGGCCAGCCCCAGGTCGCGATCGAACCAGGGCGCCAGCAGGGCCCCGCCATAGACCTCGACGCCGAGTTGGAGCCAACCCGCCGCACTCTGGGCGGGGTTGGGCTTGAGGCGCAGGCCGGGGCTATCGGTATGGGCACCGACCAGCCGCAATGCCGTGAGCCGCTCGCGGGGCAGCTGCAGGGCGACGAGCGAGGAGTCATTGCGGGAGACGTAGACACGCTCACCGGGCGACAGGCGCCAGGCCTCGGTCTCCTCGAGACGCCGGTAGCCGGCCTCCTCGAGGCGCCTGGCCATGTTGGCCGTGGCATGCCAGGGCGTGGGGGATCGACGCAGGAAGTCGAGCAGGCGCTCGAGTCGGGCATCCTGGGACATGGAATTCCTCTATCACGGGGCATTTCGGGGGTCTTGGCGGCACGACCAAGCTGGTACAATGACCGTTCGGTCCATGCAACTCGTCAGCCGGGTCGGAGTCTGGATAGATAGTAAGTGTACACGAATCGGGGAGTGCTTCATCGATGAGCCTGTTTGTCACCCTTGGGCGTTCAGCGGCCCTGGCCCTGCTGCTGGCCACCACGCCGTTACTGGCCGCCGTCGAGCCGAACGACGCCCAGCGCCAGGTGGCCGCGGAAGTGGCCGAGTCGCTGCGCTACGGCCACTATGCGGATATCAGCCTCGACGACGACTGGTCACGGCGCGCCTACTCGCGCTTCCTGGACATCCTCGATGGCCAACGCGCCTACCTGCTCGACCGCGACGTGGCCGCCTTCAACGACCTGGAAACCGGCATGGACGAGGCGCTGCTCGACGGCGACCTGACGCGCCCCTTCGCCCTCTATCAGCGCTACCACGAGCGCGCCGAGGCGCGCTTCGAATGGCTGCTCGACCGCCTCGACGAGGGCGTCGACTTCGCCTTCGACAGCGAGCAGCGCCTGGAGCTCGAGCGTGAGGACGCCCCCTGGGCCGGTCGCGAGGCGACCCTGGACGAGCTGTGGATGAAGCGGCTCAAGAACGCCGCCCTGACCCTGGCCATCAGCGACCAGGACGCCGAGCAGGTGGAAGCCAACCTGCGCCAGCGCTACGAGGGGCAGCTGTCGCGCCTGCGCCAGACCAACGAGGAGGACGTCTTCGGCCTCCTCATGGCCGCGGTGACCGGCAGCATCGACCCCCACAGCGAGTACCTCTCGCCGCGCCAGGGCGAGTCTTTCGACATCCAGATGCGCCTCTCGCTGGAGGGTATCGGTGCCCTGCTCCAGGCCGACGGCGAGTACGTCAAGGTATCGAGCCTGGTACCGGGTGGCCCCGCCGAGCGGGCCGGGGCCCTGCAGCCGGCCGACCGCATCGTCGGCGTGGGCCAGGAGGGCGAGGAGATCGTCAACGTGGTGGGCATGCGCCTCGACGACGTGGTCGACATGATTCGCGGCCCCAAGGGCTCGGTGGTGCGACTCGACGTGGTACCCGCCCAGGCCGTCGACATGACGCGCTCCAAGGTCATCGAGATCACCCGCGACACCGTGGATTTGGAGGACCAGGCCGCCCAGGGCGAGGTCGTCGAGATCGCGCGGGACGACGGCACCCACCGCCTCGGGGTGATCAAGATCCCCACCTTCTACGTGGACTTCGATGCCTGGCAGGCCGGCGAGGAAGACTACCGCAGCACCACCCGCGACGTGGCCAAGGAAGTGGAACGGCTCCAGGACGAGGGCGTCGAGGGCATCGTGCTCGACCTGCGCAACAACGGCGGCGGCGCCCTACAGGAGGCCAACTCGCTGATCGGCCTGTTCATCGACCGCGGCCCCACCGTGCAGGTCCGCGATGCCCGCGGCCGCATCAGCCTCTACGGCGACACCGAGAGCGGCACCCTCTATGACGGCCCCCTTGCCGTGTTGGTCAATCGCCTCTCGGCCTCCGCCTCGGAGATCTTCGCCGGAGCCATCCAGGACTACGGCCGCGGCCTGGTGGTGGGCACCGACACCTTCGGCAAGGGCACGGTCCAGACCCTCAACGAGCTGAGCCATGGCGAGATCAAGCTGACTCGCGCCAAGTTCTACCGCATCTCCGGGGAAAGCACCCAGCACCGCGGCGTGGAGCCGGACATCCGCTTCCCGAGCCTGATCGACCCGGAGCTGATTGGCGAGAGCAGCCTCGACAACGCCCTGGAATGGGACACGGTGCGCGAGGTGCAATACCGCACCTACGGCGAGCCCCGCCAGTATCTGGAGACGCTGCGCAGCCGCCATCGCGAGCGCGCCGAGCAGCACCCGAACTTCCACTACCTCGAGCAGCAGTCCGAGCTGGCCAGCCGGCTTCGCGAGCAGCACACCAGCGTCAGCCTCAATCGTGAGCAGCGCCAGCGCGAGGTGGAGGCCCAGGAGGCCGAACAGCTCGCCCTGGAGAACGAGCGCCGGCGCGCCCTGGGCCTGGAGCCGCTGGAGGAGTGGGTCGATGCCCGCGACGAGGAGGAGAGCGACGAGGAGCCGGTCGATCGCGCCCAGATCCTGGAGGCGGCCCAGATCCTGCTCGACTACACCCAACTCGATGGCACCTGGCACTACGCCAAAGGCACCTGAACACAGCGAATGGACAGCGGCTTCGCTACGGAATCGGCAAACAAGGACGCCGGGCCCCAGGGCCCGGCGTCCCTGTATTTGCGGCTCGCCATCCGGAGACCGGGACAGCCATGGCGTGCGACCTTCGCGCGAAGAGGCTCACACGAAGAGCGCCCCTGAAGGCCGCAGGAGGTGCCAGCCGACGGGTGACGACAAGACCCTGGAATGGCAGCAGTTATCCGGCGAGAAGCCGGTGAGGCATCGGCGCGAGGGAGACGCAGGAGAGGAGGATGGCCAGACAGGACTGGCTCCCCGAACAGGACTCGAACCTGTGACCCAGTGATTAACAGTCACTTGCTCTACCAACTGAGCTATCGGGGAACGATGCAGGATAATGCGAGGGGATGCGGCAGGCAGCTAGGAGCGGTTGGCTCCCCGAGCAGGACTCGAACCTGCGACCCAATGATTAACAGTCATTTGCTCTACCAACTGAGCTATCGGGGAATGACCGCATGCCGCTATGTGCCTTTCAGGTTGACAATATCCTTCGCTACATGAGCGAAGCTGGCTCCCCGAGCAGGACTCGAACCTGCGACCCAATGATTAACAGTCATTTGCTCTACCAACTGAGCTATCGGGGAATGACCTCAAGCACGGGGCGTAGTATACGGATCGGGCCCGTAAGGTCAAGCGGGGATTGGCATTCCCCTCCCCTCGCGAGGCGCACCGGGATCCGACGGAAAACGCCCGCCGGCGCGAGGCCTGGCGGGCGTTTTCGTGTGTCCTGGTGGCTACGCCCTGATTCGAACAGGGGACCCCATCATTATGAGTGATGTGCTCTAACCAGCTGAGCTACGTAGCCTTATCAACGGCTTGCCCGACCGGAGCCGGGCAACGGGGAGGGATTATGCACGCGGGCCCGCTGCATGGCAAGCCCGCGTGGCCCTTCACGCCTCGATGTCGAGGGCGCGCTTGACCGCCGGCAGCGCCGGCTCGCCCTCGCGGGTCTCGACGCCCTCCAGCCAGACTTCCAGGACCTCGGGGTTGGCCTGCAGGTAGGCGCGGGCGGCATCACGGGGGTCCTCGCCATCGTCCATGATCTCGCCCATCAGCTGGTTCTCCATCTCGAGGGTGAACTCGAGGTTCTCCAGCAGCGCACCGACGTTGGCGCACTCCTCGACGTAGCCGCCGCGGGTGTTGGTGTAGACGGTGGCGCCGCCGAGGTCGGGGCCAAAGTAGTCATCGGCACCTTCCAGGTACGCCATGTCGAAGTTGGTGTTCATCGGGTGCGGCTCCCAGCCAAGGAACACCATCCACTCCTCCTCCGGCGCCCGGGCACTCAGCTCGGCAAGCATGCCGGCCTCGCTGGAATCGATCAGCTGCCAGTCGCCCAGACCGAAGGCGTCATCGTCGATCATCTGCTGGATCAACTGGTTGCCGTCGTTGCCGGCCTCGATGCCGTGAATCCGGCTGTCGAACTGCTCGGCATGCTCGGCGAGATCGGCCACCGAGGTGACGCCGGCGTCGTGGACGTACTGCGGTACCGCGAGGGTGTACTTGGCGCCCTCCAGGTTGGCCCCCAGGCGCTCGACATCGCCATCCTCGACGTAAGGGTCGCTGATCGACGCCATGGAGGGCATCCAGTTGCCCAGGAAGACGTCGAAGTCGTCGTTCTTCATGCCCTGGTAGGCGATGGGGACGGAAACGGTGTCGATGCGAGTCTGGTAGCCCATGGCTTCCAACACTTCGGTGGTGAGTGCGGTGGTCGCGGTGATGTCGGTCCAACCGACCTCGGCGAAGCGCACGGTCTCGCAGCTCTCGGGCTCGGCGGCCTGCAGCGGCGAGGCGGAGACGCCGATGGCGGCGACACCGAGCCCCAGGGTCAGGCGACGGTTCAGGTTGCGGGTGAGCATGGAGGCATTCCTCTTGTTGGACATGAAGTATAGCCGCGGTGGCAGCACCACGAGCCAGCGGGATCCTTTGCCAGGCACTTTATTGATTGAACGTTCAATAAAGAAATGGCAAGCTGTGCACATGGTAACCATGCTTCATGTGGTGGTTGCAAGATCAATTCCCCGGGAAAGGAGCCAGCAACGGTGCCCAAGGTTGGAATGGAACCCATCCGCCGCCAGCAGCTGATCAAGGCCACCATGGCGGCGATCGACGAGGTCGGCCTGGCCGATGCCACGGTGATGCGCATTGCCCGCCACGCGGGCGTCTCCGCCGGGATCATCAGCCACTACTTCGGCGGCAAGGACGGCCTGCTGGAGGCCACCATGCGCCAGATCCTCAGCGATCTGGGCGAGGCGGTGGCGGCGCGGCGCCGCGAGCTCACCACCACGAGCCCCAGGGACCACATCGGCGCCATCATCGACGGCAACTTCGATCGCAGCCAGGTGACCGGGCCGGTGGCCAAGACCTGGCTGGCCTTCTGGGCCAGCAGCATGCACAAGCCGGAGCTGGCGCGCCTGCAGCAGGTCAATGACCGCCGCCTCTACGCCAACCTCTGCCACCAGTTCCGCCGCCTGATGCCCCGTGACGAGGCCCGCGCCTGTGCCCGCTCGCTGGCCGCCCTGATCGACGGCCTGTGGCTGCGCGGTGCCCTGACCCTCGAGGGCCTGGACAGCGACGAGGCGCGTCGCCTGGCCCGGGACTACCTCGATCGCCTGCTCGGTACCCGAGACACCCTTTCCCCTTCCTGACTGGAGGTCACCATGCCATTCCTCGAGACCCAGACCCTCTACATCGACGGCCGTCGCACGGCCGCCACCTCCGGCGAGACCTTCTCGGTGATCAACCCCTTCGACGGCTCGCGGCTTGCCGAGGTGCAACAGGCCGCCGAGGCCGACGTGGACGCCGCCGTGGCCGCGGCCCGCAAGGGTCAGCGGGCCTGGGCGGCGATGACCGGCATGGAGCGCGGCCGCATCCTCAACCGCGCGGTGGCGCTCTTGAGGGAGCGCAATGACGAGCTCGCCGAGCTCGAGACCCGCAACACCGGCAAGCCGATCAGCGAGACGGCTGCGGTGGACATCGTTACCGGCGCCGACGTCCTCGAGTACTACGCCGGCCTGGCGTCGGCCATCGAGGGCAGCCAGATTCCGCTGCGCGAGGAGTCCTTCGTCTACACGCGTCGCGAGCCGCTGGGGGTGATCGGCGCCATCGGCGCCTGGAACTATCCCATCCAGATCGCCTGCTGGAAGAGTGCCCCGGCGCTGGCCGCCGGCAACGCCGTGGTCTTCAAGCCCAGCGAGGTCACTCCGCTGACCACCATGCGGCTCGCCGAGATCTTCACCGAGGCCGGGCTGCCCGACGGGGTCTTCAACGTGATCCACGGTGACGGCAGCGTCGGTGCCCTGATGACCGGGCACCCCGGCATCGACAAGGTCTCCTTCACCGGCGAGGTGGGGACCGGCAAGAAGGTGATGGCCGCCGCCGGGGGCTCCACCCTCAAGGAGGTGACCATGGAACTGGGCGGCAAGTCGCCGCTGATCGTCTTCGCAGACGCCGACCTCGACCGCGCCGCCGACGCCGCCATGATGGCCAACTTCTACTCCAGCGGGCAGATCTGCACCAACGGCACCCGGGTCTTCGTCGAGAGCGCCGTCAAGGAGGCCTTCGAGGCGAGGATTGCCGAGCGCGTGGCGCGCATCAGGGCCGGCGACCCGCTGGACCCGAGCGTCAACTTCGGCCCCCTGGTGAGCTTCGAGCACCAGGAAAAGGTGCTCTCCTACATCGCCCTGGGCAAGCAGGAAGGCGCCACGGTGCTGGCCGGCGGCGAGGCCTGGAACGACGGCGAGCGGGCGAACGGCGCCTGGGCGGCCCCCACGGTATTCACCGACTGCACGGACGAGATGCGCATCGTGCGCGAGGAGATCTTCGGCCCGGTCATGGCGATCCTGGCCTTCTCTGACGAGGAGGAGGTGATCCGCCGCGCCAATGACACCCACTACGGGCTGGCCGCCGGGGTCTTCACCGAGCGCCTCAACCGCGCCCATCGGGTGATCCACCGCCTGGAGGCGGGCATCTGCTGGATCAACACCTGGGGCGAGTCCCCCGCCGAGATGCCGGTGGGCGGCTACAAGCAGTCCGGCGTGGGCCGCGAGAACGGCCTCGAGACCCTGGCCCACTACACCCAGACCAAGTCGGTGCAGATCGAGATGGGCCCCTTCGAGTCGGTGTTTTAAGGAGATCCCATGTCCCGGAACCATGAATTCGACTACATCATCGTCGGCGCCGGGTCGGCCGGCAACGTGCTGGCCACTCGCCTGACCGAGGACGAAGGCGTCAGCGTGCTGCTGCTCGAGGCCGGTGGCCCCGACCACCGCTTCGACTTTCGCACCCAGATGCCGGCGGCGCTGGCCTATCCGCTGCAGGGCAAGCGCTACAACTGGGCCTTCGAGACCGACCCCGAGCCACACATGGATGGCCGACGCATGGAGTGCGGCCGCGGCAAGGGGCTGGGGGGCTCCTCGCTGATCAACGGCATGTGCTACATCCGCGGCAACGCCCTGGACTACGACCACTGGGCCGAGGCGCCGGGCCTGGCGGACTGGGCCTACGCCGACTGCCTGCCCTACTTCCGGAAGTCCGAAAGCCGCGACATCGGCCCCGACGCCTACCATGGCGGCGACGGGCCGGTGAGTGTCACGACCCCGAAAGAGGGCAACAACCCGCTCTACCGGACCTTCATCGAGGCGGGCAAGCAGGCCGGCTACCCGGAGACCGAGGACGTCAACGGCTACCAGCAGGAAGGCTTCGGCCCCATGGACCGCTTCGTCACCCCGAACGGCCGGCGCGCCTCCACGGCCCGCGGCTACCTCGACCAGGCCAGGGGGCGGGTGAACCTGACCATCGAGACCCGCGCCCTCACCGATGTCATCGAGTTCGAGGGCAAGCGGGCCGTGGGCGTGCGCTACTTTCTCAAGGGCAATCGCAAGGGCGGGGAGCGCCAGGCCCGTGCCCGCCGCGAGGTGCTGCTGTGCGGCGGGGCCATCGCCTCGCCGCAGATCCTGCAGCGTTCGGGCATCGGGCCGCAGGCGGTACTGGACGAGTTCGGCATCGCGCCGGTACAGGTCAACGACAACGTCGGCGCCCACCTCCAGGACCATCTGGAGATGTATATCCAGTACGAGTGCACCCAGCCGATCTCGCTCTACCCGGCGCTGAAGTGGTGGAACCAGCCGAAGATCGGCGCCGAGTGGCTCTTCCTGGGCAAGGGCGTGGGCGCCAGCAACCAGTTCGAGGCGGCGGGTTTCATCCGCAGCAATGACCAGGAGGCGTGGCCCAACCTGCAGTACCACTTCCTGCCCATCGCCATCAGCTACAACGGCAAGAGCGCGGTGCAGGCCCACGGCTTCCAGGCCCACGTGGGCTCCATGCGCTCCGAGAGCCGCGGCCGCATCCGCCTCACCTCCCGGGACCCCGAGGCGGCACCGAGCATCCTCTTCAACTACATGGCCAGGGAGAAGGACTGGCAGGAGTTCCGCGATGCCATCCGCCTGACCCGCGAGATCATCGCCCAGCCCGCCTTCGACCCCTACCGCGGCCGGGAGATCTCGCCGGGGCCGGACGTGCAGTCCGACGCCGAGCTGGATGCCTTCGTCAAGGCCCATGCCGAGACCGCCTACCACCCCTGCGGCAGCTGCCGGATGGGCGAGGGCGACGATGCGGTGGTGGACGGCCAGGGCCGGGTGCACGGCGTGGAGGGGCTCAGGGTGGTGGACGCCTCGCTGTTCCCGGTGATCCCCACCGGCAACCTCAACGCGCCGACCATCATGCTCGCCGAGAAGATCGCCGACCGCATCCGCGGCCGCGAGCCGCTGCCGAGAAGCGACGCCCCCTACTACGTGGCGGGCGACGCCCCGGCCCGCGGCAAGCCCCAGCGCCGCCTCGACGGATAACGCCAGTGCCTCGGCACCACTGCGCCCCGCCCTGCCCTGCAGCGCGGGGCGTTTTTTTGGATTACAGAATGTTGCAGATGACCACCACGCTCGAGGCTTTTCCGGCGACAGGCGCTTCGGGGAGGCGCTATGAATCCTTCCCTGGACGCTACCTCGGCCATCCCTGGTCCTCGGACCTCCCCTTCGGCCTATCCCCGGCGCCTCTCGCTCTCCTGAAAGCCTTAATGACGAGTCATGCCACTGGCCGGTTGCAGCGATGTGGTCTAGTCTGCAAGAATTCAAACATCTGTTCGAATTCTTGCCATCGATAACAATCGGAGTCTCCCATGCTCACCCTGATCCTGCTGCTCGTGGCCATCGTCGGCCTGCTGGCGGTGATGCGCCGCGAGGCGGGCGCCCTGCCTGCCCTGGTCGTGCTCGCCGTCACCGGCCTGGCCAGCCTGTTCTTCGCCTCTGCCCTGCTGGGCGTGCTGCTGCTGGCCGGCGCCGCCGGGGTGGCGGCGGCCGGCCTGCCGGCCCTGCGCACCAGATGGCTGACCCCGCGCCTCTTCGCCCTGTTCAAGAAGGTGTCGCCCAGGGTCTCGGAGACCGAGCGCACGGCGCTGGAGGCCGGCACCGTGGCCTGGGACGGCGAACTCTTCACCGGTCGACCCGACTGGGAGAGGCTGCTCGACTACCGCGATGAGGGGCTCACGGAACAGGAGCAGGCCTTCCTCGACCAGCAGTGCAGCGTGGCCGCCGGCATGTGCAACGCCTGGGAGATCGCCCGGGAACGTGCCGACCTGCCCCAGGAGCTCTGGGACTACCTCAAGCGGGAAGGCTTCTTCGGCATGATCATCCCCCAGGCGTACGGCGGCCTGGGTTTCTCTGCCAAGGCCCAGTCGCTGGTCCTGCAGAAACTCTCGGTCAGCGAGACGCTGATGGTCACGGTGGGCGTGCCCAACTCCCTGGGCCCGGGCGAACTGCTGCTCAAGTACGGCACCGAGGCCCAGAAGGACCACTACCTGCCGCGGCTGGCCGACGGGCGCGAGATCCCCTGCTTCGGCCTCACCGGCCCCCGCGCCGGCAGTGACGCCACGGCCCTCCCCGATACCGGCGTGGTCTGCCGGCAGGAGATCGACGGCGAGGAGGTGCTGGGCCTGCGCCTGAACTTCGAGAAGCGCTGGATCACCCTGGCGCCCATCGCCAGCGTGGTGGGCCTGGCCTTCCGGCTCTTCGACCCCGACCACCTGCTGGGCGAGGAGACCGATCGCGGCATCACCCTGGCACTGATCCCGCGCGACACCGCGGGCATGGAGATCGGCCGCCGCCACCACCCCATCGGCAGCCCCTTCCTCAACGGCCCGATCCGGGGCAAGGACGTCTTCGTACCGCTCGATACCATCATCGGCGGGCCCGAGATGATCGGCCAGGGCTGGCGGATGCTGGTGGAGTGCCTCTCCATCGGGCGCTGCATCACCCTGCCCTCCGGCGCCACCGGGACCGCCCGTTACGCCCTGGGCTGGAGCGGTGGCTTCGCCCGAATCCGTCGCCAGTTCAACGTGCCGGTGGCCGAGATGGAGGGGGTCCAGGAGCCCCTGGCGCGCATGGCCGCGCTGGCCTACGTCTCCCGTGCCGCGGTCTACCAGACGGCCAACACCATCGACCACGGCGAGAAGCCGGCGGTGCCCTCGGCGATTCTCAAGAGCCAGCTCACCGAGTTCCAGCGCCAGATCCTCGGCGACGCCATGGACATCCACGGCGGCAAGGCGGTGACCCTGGGCCCGCGCAACTACCTCGGCATCGGCTACAGCGCCAACCCGGTGGCGATCACCGTGGAAGGTGCCAACATCATGACCCGCAACCTGATGATCTTCGGCCAGGGGGCGATTCGCTGCCATCCCTATGTGCTCGAGGAACTGGCCGCCAAGGATGCCGACGACCTGCGGGCCTTCGACCGCGCCTTCTTCGGCCACGCCGGACTGATCTTCGGCAACGCCGCCCGCGCCCTCACCCAGGGCCTGGGACTCGGCCGGGCGGACGTCCCCTTCGACGAGGTCGCCGCGCCCTATGCCCGCGACGTCAGCCGCCTCTCCGCCGGTTTCGGGCTCTGTGCCGATGCCGCCATGGCGAGCCTCGGCTCGACCCTCAAGCAGCGGGAGATGCTCTCGGCGCGCCTGGGCGACGTGCTCTCCAACCTGTACCTCGCCTCGATGACACTCAAGCAGTGGCACGAGGGCGACAAGGTCGAGGGCGAGGCCGCCCTGCTGCACTATGGCTGCCGCTTCCTGCTGGGGCGCGCCGAGCAGGCCCTGGACGAGCTCTTCGACAACCTGCCGAGCCGAGTCCTGGGCCGGCTGCTGCGCATCGTCGTGATGCCCGCCGGCCGCCGCTGGAAGCGCCCACAGGATGACCTGACCCGCGAGATCGCCCAGGCCGTCTCCCGCGACACCGCGCTGCGCCGCTACCTGCTGGAGACCACCTGGCAGGAGAACGACGGCAGCCGGGACAATCCGCTCGCCCACTACAATGCGCTGCTTGCCACCCAGGAGCGCGCCGAGGCCCTCTACCGTCAAGTCCAGAAGGCCCATGCCAAGGGCGAGCTGCCGGCCGACGCCCTGCACCCCGAGCAGAAGGTGGAGGCCGCGCTCGAGAAGGGGCTGATCTCCGAGGAAGACGCCGCCTTCATGCGCGAGCGCGAGGCCGAGGTGCTGGAGCTGCTCAGCGTGGACGACTTTGCCTACGATGCCTTCGTCACCGACAAGTCGCGGGTGCTGTGGCACACCGAGGAGCCATCAGCCATGGCCTGACCCGGTCACCACGCCACCCTCCCGCCCCGGCCATGTGCCGGGGCGTTCTGCTAGAGGGGCCAGACCATCAGGATCATCGGCATGGCCACCGCCAGTACCAGCAGGGACAGCGGCAGGCCCAGCTTCCAGTAGTCGCTGAAATGGTAGCCACCCGGCCCCATCACCAGGGTGTTGGACTGGTGGCCGATGGGCGTGAGGAAGGCACAGGAGGCGCTGACCGCCACCACCATCAGGAAAGGGTCCGGCGAGACACCGAAGCCACTGGCGAGACTGGCCGCAATGGGCGCCATGAGCAGGGCTGCGGCGGCGTTGTTGATCACGTTGGAGAGCACCATGGAGATCACGAAGAGCGTCACCAGGGTGACCACCACCGGCCAGTCGCTGCCCAGGGCCAGCAGTCCCTCGGCGATCAGTGCCGCGCCGCCGCTGGTCTCCAGCGCCTCGCCCACCGGTATCATGGCGCCGAGCAGGACGAGAACGGGACCATCGAGGGCCTGGTAGCCGTCGCGCAGCGGCAGCACCCCCACCAGCAGCGAGACCAGGGCCGCCGTGGAGAGCGCCACCGCGGCCGGCAGCAGGTCCAGCACCATGGCCAGGATGGCCGCGGCGAAGATGGCAATGGAGACCAGCAGCATCCGAGGCTGGCCGAGGGTGAGGTTGCGGCTGGCCAGCGGCAGGCAGCCCAGGGTCGCCAGGCTCTCGGAGAGCTCACTCTCGCCACCCTGCAGCAGCAGGACATCACCGGCCCGGAAGCGGATGTCACGCAAGCGCTGCTTGAGGCGGCCACCGTCACGGGCCACCGCCACCAGGTGCAGGCCGAACTGGTTGTGCAGGCGCAATTGGGTGACGGTGCGGTTGACCATCATGGAGTCGTTGCGCACGACCACCTCGACCAGCTGCAGGCCCTCGGTATCGACCCCTTTCTTCTCCTTGTCCTGCTTCTCTTCCTCTTCTCCGCTTGCCCCATCGGCCTCCGCCAGGTCCTTCTGCGCCGTGGCCACGTCAGGCTCGCGCGCGCCCTGTGCCGCGTCGTCCTCTTCTTCGCTTTCCTCGGGTTCGGCCCCCAGGGTAAGGCCCGCCTTGTCCTCGAGCAGCTTCATCTCGTCGGGGCCGGCCTCCACCAGAAGGATGTCCCCCTCGCGCAGGCTGCCGTGAAAGGCATGACCGGCACGACGCTTCTCGTCGCGGACCACGGCCAGCACCGGGATGGTCTCTTCCAGGGCCTGCTGCAGTTCCTGGAGGGACCATCCTACTGCCTTGGCTTCCTCCCCCACCCGGACTTCGACCAGGTAGTTGGCGGTGTCGAACATCTCCTCGGTGGTGGCCTTGCCGGCACGCTTGGGGGTCAGGCGCCAGCCCAACAGCACGATGAAGGCCAGTCCCGTCACGGCGACGACGGCGCCTACGGGAAAGAAGGAGAACATGCCGAAGCTCTCCCCCGTCACCGAGCCGCGGTAGCTGGCGATGATGATATTGGGCGGGGTGCCGATCAGGGTGGTCAGCCCGCCCAGCAGTGAGCCGAAGGCCAGCGGCATCAGCAGCAGTGACGGCGAGGCGTCATGTTCGCGAGCCAGACGCATGGCCACCGGTAACAGCAGCGCCAGGGCACCCACGTTGTTCATGATGCCCGAAAGCACCACCACGGTGCCGGTCAGCACCAGCAACTGCAGGAAGAGCCGCTCGCCGGCCTTGAGCACTTGTTCGGCGATCACGTCCACCACCCCGGAGCGCTCGAAACCGCGACTGAGCACCAAGACAGCGGCCACGGTGATCACCGCCGGGTGACCGAATCCCAGAAAGGCCTCCTTACCCGGCACCAGCCCCAGCATGACCGAGCCCAGCAGCGCCGAGAGCGCCACCAGGTCGTAGCGGAAGCGCCCCCAGACGAAGGCGGCGAGGGTCACCCCGAGGACGACGAAGACCAGCGTGCTGTCGGCCATGACACCTCCGTGTGTATTCGTGGAGACTCAAGCACACCAGCCGCAGGAGAGAAAAGCCAGCCCTTTCATCGTTCCCGGAACCGAATACCCCGGCACAGGCCGGGGTATTCGGGGACTGACGGCTGGCGTCGCCTACTTCCTGGCCATCTTCTCCAGCATGGCATTGACGGCCTCGAGGTGCTCGGGCTCGTTATGGCACATGCCCTGGAAGGTCGCACAGAGGTCGAGGAAGTCGGGCAGCTCCATGCGGCTGCCCATCTTCATCAGCCGCTTGGTCAGGCGCGTCGCCTTGGGCGGCTGGGCCGCCATCTGCCCGGCCATCTCCCCGACCCGCTCGAGCAGCGTCTCGGGCTCGGTGACCTCCAGCACGATGCCATACGCCTTCGCTTCCTCGGCATCGATCACCCGGCCGGAGAGTGTCAGCTCGAAGGCACGCTGGTAGCCGATCAGGCGCTGCATGAACCAGGCGCCGCCATCCCCGGGGATGATCCCCAGATTGAGAAAGGTCTCGCCGAACTTCGCCTTGCGGGAGGCGATACGCACGTCGGCCATGTTGGCCAGGTCGAAGCCGGCCCCGATCGCCGGGCCGTTGACCGCGGCGATGATCGGCACCTCCACGCCCTGCAGGGCCAGCGGGATACGCTGGATGCCCCGGCGATAGCGGCTGGCGACCTCGGCCACGTCGCCGGCGAAGTCGCCACCGCGCTCGGCCATGTCCTTGACGTTGCCCCCCGCGGAGAAGGCCGAGCCCTCGCCGGTGATGACCAGCACGGAGACCTCGTCGCAGGCATTGACCCAGTCGGCCACGGCCACGATGTCATCCACCAGGGCGGTGCCGGTCAGGGCATTACGCACGTCATGGCGGTCTAGGGTCAGGGTGGCCACCCGGCCCTCAAGCGTCAGGCGGGCATCGGTCAGTGACGGCAGGGTCGTGCTCATGTGTGGGCTTCCTTGTCGGTTGTATCGCTGTCTCGGTCGACGATAACCCGGGCATCCACCACCGCATAGCCATCGGCGTTGACGATGACCGGGTTGAGGTCGAGTTCCTTGAGGTCCGGGTAGGCGGCGACGATGCTCGACACCTTGAGCAGCAACTCGACCAGCGCCTCCTTGTCCACGGCGGACTCACCGCGCACCCCCTCGAGGATCCGCTTCGCCTTGATCTGCTCGACCATGGAGCGGGCGTCGTGGCGCGACAGCGGGATGGCGCGGAAGGCCACATCCTCGAGGATCTCGACGAAGATGCCGCCGAGGCCGAACATCAGCACCGGACCGAAAATCGGGTCGCGGATCACCCCGACGATCACCTCCACGCCCTTCTTCGCCATGGGCGCCACCAGCACGCCCTCGATCTCGGCCTTGGCGTCGTAGGCCCTGCAGGCGTCGAGGATCGCATTGCGGGCATCATGCATGGCGGCTTCGCCCACCACGTTGAGCCTCACGCCCCCGGCGTCGGACTTGTGCAGGATGTCCTTCGAGACCACCTTCATGGCCAGCGGCGTCTCGCCGAGCGCTGCCGCTGCCGCGGCAAGCTCGGCCTCGTTCCTGACGACCCGCTCCTCCGGGACCTCGACGCCGTGGTCGCGCAGCAGCTGCTTGGCCTCGTACTCGAAGAGGTCACGCCCCTCGGCCCGGGCCTGCCGGAACATGGCGGTGAGCTCGGGACGGGCATCCACCGGCGTCTCGCGGGCGTGGGCATGGATCTGCGCCAGGTACTGGCCGCGCTCGCCCAGCGCCGCGAGCACCCGCACCGACTGCTCGATGGAGGCGTAGACCGGCAGGCCCGCCTCGTGCAGGCGACGCAGCGCCGGCGGCTTGATCGGCGTATAGAGGCTGTAGATGACCAGCGGCTTCTCGGTGGCGTTGGAGAGGTCCACCATCGCCTCGGCGCCGCGCATCTCGTCGCCCAGTAGCGACTCGGCGAAGCGGATGCTGTAGCCCCCGAACATGCCGACCAGGAAGACGCTGTCGACGTTGTCATCGTCGGCGACGATCTCCATGCAGGTGGCGAGCAGCGAGGGGTTGGCATCGGTGGAGCCGGCCACGTCGACCGGGTTCACGGTAGACGCCTGGGGGAAGAGCACCTCGCGCAGCTTCGCCCGGGTGGCCTCGGAGAGCTCGGCGAGCTCCAGGCCCGCCTCGGCCAGGCGGTCGGAGGCGATGGTGGCCTGGCCACCGCCGTCGGAGATCACCGCCACCCGCTTGCCGCGGGACTTCTGCAGCAGCCCCAGCCCCTCGGCCACCGGGAGGATCTCGTCGGAGTACTGCACCACGCTGACCCCGGACTGCCTGAGCAGGTCCACGGTCATGGCGTAGCTGCCGGCCAGGGCCCCGGTGTGGGAGCTGGCGGCCTTCTGGCCCTGCTCGGTGGACCCGGACTTGTAGACCACCACCGGCTTCATGGCGGTGACGTCACGGGCCACCTCGAGGAACTTGCGCCCGTCTCGGAAGCCCTCCACGTAGAGCGTGGCCACCCGGGTGTGCTCGTCCTCGCCCAGATAGCGCAGATAGTCGTTGAAGCCGATGTCGCTCTGGTTACCGGGGCCCACGTAGGTGGAGAAGCCCACCTGGCCGTTGTGCTGGGCCTCCAGGGCCAGCGACAGCAGCATGTTGCCGGACTGAGAGATGATGCCCACGTCGCCCGGCTTGACGTTGTCCAGCGCCAGCAGGTTGATGTGGTGGTGCAGGTTGAACACGCCCGAGGTGTTGGGGCCGATGATGCGCACCCCGTGCGCCTCGGCCTTGGCCATCATCTCGCGCTCGAGCGCAGCCCCCTCACCGCCGATCTCGGCGAAGCCGCTGGCGAGTATCACCGCCCCCTTGATGCCGCGACGGCCACACTCGGCGATCAGCCCCGGCACCGTGGCCGCCGGCGTGCAGATCAGCGCCAGCTGGGGATTGCCGGGGATCGCCGTGACCGAGGGCCAGGCCTTGACCCCGAGGATCATGTCGGCCTTGGGGTTCACGGGATAGATGTCGCCGCGATAGCCGTCCTTGATCAGGCCGACCATCGCCTTGTAGCCCCGCTTGGTGGGATCGGCGGAAGCGCCGATCACCGCGATGCCGGTCGGCGCCAGGATGTCGTGAAGCGGGCTGCGGGTTGGGAGGTGTCCTTCGATGGGATTCATGTGTTGCTGACCTTGACCACGAGGGTCGCTGAACGGTGACGACGAGCCCGGTCACTGGCCGGGCACGGGAGATCGGGATTACCTGCCCTGGAACCGGGGCGTGCGCTTCTCGGCGAAGGCGTCGACGCCCTCCTGCCAGTCCTCGGTGGTGGAGCAGGTGAAGACCGCATCGAGTTCCTGCTGCAGCTGGCTCTCCAGGTTCGTGTCGCTGCCCTGGTTGACCAGGCGCTTGAGCATGGCGATGGAGACCGGGGCCTGCTTCGCCAGCTCGCCCGCCAGGGCCCGGGCCTCGTCGAGCAGGGAATCGGCGGTCCAGCTGGAGGTCGCCAGGCCGATGCGGGCGGCTTCCTCGCCATCGATGCGCCGGCCGGTGAAGAGCAGCCGACGCGCCTGGGCCAGACCCACCAGCTCGGGCAGGAGCTTGGAGACGCCGCCGCCCACGCAGGTGCCGATGCTGGTCTCTGGGAAGCCGATCTGGGCATCCTCGGCCATCAGGATGAAGTCGCAGGAGACCGCCATCTCGGCGCCGGCCCCCAGGGCATAGCCGTTGACGGCGGCGATCACGGGCTTCCTGAGGCGCAGGATCGCCTCGCAGACGTCGTTGCCCAGCTGCAGGTACTGGCGGCGCTGGAACAGGGAACGCTTGGCACTGCCATGCTCCTTCATGTCGGCGCCGACGCAGAAGGCGCGACCCTCACCGGTGAGGATCACGGCACGGATATCGACCTCGGCGGAGGCGACGGCGAGGGCATCGAGCAGCTCGGTATACAGCGTCTCGACCACCGCATTGAGGCGATGGGGCCGGTTGAAGCGGATCTCCATCACCTGGCCGTGGCGCTGGGTGATCAGGGTCTCGTAGGCGGGATGCTTGGCGGAGTGGCTCATGTCGGGTTCGGTCGTTCCTGGTAGAGGCTGACGATGAATGAAACAAACGTATCATTCACTATACCAATGAGGCACGTCTGTTTTGCGGGCATCCTAGACGAGGGTCCCGATGGGCGTCAATACAGCTGTGCCATTATTTTTCCCATGAGATACAGTTGTGTCATTCATGACGACCCGCATGCGTTACAATGCGCTCTGCCACGATGGGCGGATGCCATCAACATGATCAGCTGAGGAGAACCGCGTGCTGGAACCGCAGACCCCGAGCCCGGATGCGCCGCCGGAGGCCCCGGCGGGACTGGATGCCGTCAACCAGCAGCTGGCCGAGGCCTATCCGGAGCTGAGCCCGCAGCTCAAGCTGGCGGCCGGCTACGTGCTGGAACACCCGGTCGAAATCGCCTTCCAGTCGATCCGCAAGTCAGCCGCCGCCGCCGAGGTCACCCCCTCGACGCTGATGCGGCTGGCCAAGCGACTCGAGTTCGAGAGCTATGAGCAGTTCCGCGAGGTGTTCCAGTCGGCGGTACAGGCCGGCCCGGTGGAGCTCTCGGGGCGGGCCAGCCAGCTGCGCAGCCTGGCCAGCCAGACCGATGACCAGGTGTTCCTGGACGTGGGAGACGCGGCCTTCGACAACATCGGTCGGCTGTTCACTGCCGACAACCAGAAGAAGGTCCGCGAGGCGGCGCGGCTGCTGCTGGGCGCCGGCAAGGTGGCGGTGGTGGGCTTTCGCGATACCTTCGCCTGCGCCTACCACTTCGCCTATGTGGGACGCATCGCCATGCCCGACATCCATCTCATCCGCGGGCAGGAGGGCGGCCTGCTCACCGAGCTGGCCCCCTTCGGCGAGGGCGACGTGGTGATCGCCTTCGGCTTCGAGCCCTACTGTGCCGAGACCATGCGAGCCCTGGAGATCACCCGTGCCAACGGCGTGAATGCCATCGTGGTCACCGACACCCTGCGCTCGCCGCTGGTCCCCGGGGCCAGCATCACCTTCCCGGTGGCCAACGCCACGCCGCACTTCTTCCCCTCGATCCTTTCGGCGATCACCCTGATCGAGGTGCTGCTGGCCGAGTGCGTGGCCTTCGGCCCCGACGACCTGGTCGACAACGTGGCACGCTTCGAGTCGCGGATGCGCGAGATGGGAGCCTATGTCGATATCGACTAGGTGCTGAGCGCTTCCCTGCGATGGCGATGGGGGCCGAAGAGACAGGCCAGCAACAGGAACCCCCCGGACAGCGTGGCGATCATGCCGGCCGCGCTCAGCGAGACCCCTAACCCCATCCAGCCCGGGCCATAGCCCGCCAGCACATAGCCCAGCACCGCCGACGCCACGGCGATCAGCTGGCTCAAGGCGACCTGGGAGGCGAGGCGGTCGGTCATCAACCGGGCCGCGGCGGCGGGACAGATGAACATGGCGATGACGATGATCGCCCCGACCGCCTCGAAGGCAGCAATGGCGGCCACGGCCACCATCACGACCAGCAGCAGGCCGACCAGGGTCGGGCGGGCACCGACGCTGGCGGCGAAGTCCGCATCGAAACTGGCCAGCACCAGGCTGCGGCGGAAGGCCACCACGAAGGCAACCACCAGGGCCCCCATCCAGGCCACCCGGGCCAGTTGCGGCGGCAGGTCGGACAGGGCCCGCGGATCCACCAGCGCGGCGAGACTCGTGCCCTCGAACCAGATCAGGCTCTCCAGATTACCGTAGAGGGCGTGCTCCACGTCCAGGTGGACCGTCCCCACCTCGTTCCACTCCAGCATCAGTACGCCGAGGGCGAACAGGCTCGTGAAGACCACGCCCATCGCCGCGCTGTTCTCCACCCGCCCCAGCCGCCGGATCAGCTCGATCATCGCCACGGTGAACAAGGCCGAGACCCCGGCGCCCAGCATCATCGCCGAGGAGGCCAGGGTCCCGGTGAGCAGGAAGCTTGCCACGATTCCCGGCAGGGCGACGTGGCTGATGGCGTCACCGATCAGGCTCTGGCGACGCAGCACCAGGAAGTTGCCCAGCAGGGCGCAGGACATGCAGATGACGATGGCGACCGTCATCGGCACCAGGCTGAACATCAGGAAATCGCTCATGGGTGCGCCCCCCGACCCATCATCAGCCGGTTCTCGAGCACCATGATGGTATCCGGCGAGAGCACCCGCTCGATCGGCAACAGACCGCGGTGATCGAGCTGTGCGGACTCCTCCGGATAGTACTGCCGGTAGAGCGCCCAGAGCCGCTCCTCGTGTTCGGCATCCCGAGCCGCGGCCCAACCGGACGGTGTCGCGACCCCATCGCGGCGAATGAAGCCCTGGCGGCGAAGCACCCTCATGGTCAGGTCGTCAAAGATCGCCTCATCACGGGCCATGGCAAGCAGCCCCTGGCGCAGATGGACCCGCCGCTTGAAGCGCTGGTGGGCCATCAGGGTGGCCAGGATGCCGCGCCGCGGCGAGAGCAGGAAGGACACCAGGAAGAGCACGAAGCAGGCCAGCACTACCAGGGGGCCGGTGGGCAGCCCCTCGCGCACGCTGGACAGGGTAACGCCGAGGTAGCCGGCCAGGGCGCCGAGCAGCGCTGCCAGCGCCACCACGCGAAGCGGCCGATCGGTCCAGAAGCGGCCGGTCACCGGCGGGATGATGGTCAGCGCGACGATCAGGATCAGGCCGGTGATCCGCAGTCCGATCACCACCACCGCGAGCAACAACAGCATCAGCAGCATATCGACTCGCTGGACCCGGACCCCGTTGGTGGAGGCGAAGACGGGATCGAAGCAGACCATCAGGAAGTCCCGTCGCATCACGAAGATGCCGGCCGCCAGCAGCAGGGAACAGAGCGCGATCAGTTGGGCCTCGGCCGCCAGCATCCCGGCGGTGGAGCCGACCAGGTAGCCGGTCAGCCCCGCCTGTCCGGACACCGCCATCGACTGGATGACGGTGAGCAATACGACGCCCAGGCCGAAGAAGGTGGAGAGCACGGCGCCTATGGCGGCATCCTCGCCCAGTCGCGTGCGGTGGCTGATGGCCTGCACCGCCCAGAGCCCGACGGCGGCGCTCAGTCCGGCACCGACCAGCAGCCCCGGCATCCAGCGCCCGTCCCCGAAAACCAGCGCCATCAGGATGAAGGCCAGGGCCAGGCCGGGAAGGGTTGCATGGCTGATCGCATCGCTGACCAGGGAGCGCTTGCGCAGCAACACGAAGCTGCCGATCATGCCGGCCCCTCCCCCGAGTAGCATCGCACCGAGGGTCACCAGGCTGGTGTTGTAGCCGGCATCGAAGATCAGGGCACGCCACCAGGCTTCCATGCTCAGCACTCCCGGGATTCCCGGGGCGCCTCGTCCAGCAGGCGCAACAACTGGACATCGCCGAGCCGTCCACCGTAGGTCTCCTGCAGGTTCTGCGCGGTGAAGGTGGTCGCCACGGGCCCGGCGGCGATGCGGCGGACATTGAGCAGCAACAGGTGATCGAAATAGTCGCGCACCGTGGCGAGATCGTGATGGACACAGAGCAGGGTCCTGCCCTGGCGACGCAGCGTCTTGAGCACCTCCACGATGGCCTTCTCGGTGGCTGCATCGACCCCGGCGAAAGGCTCGTCGAGGATGGTCAGATCCGCCTCCTGGGTCAGGGCGCGGGCCAGGAAGACGCGTTGCTGCTGGCCACCCGAGAGTTCGCCGATCTGGCGCTGGGCGAAGGCCTCCATACCGACACGGCCCAGACTCTCCATGGCCCTGTCGCGATGGTGCCGACGGATAAACTGCCACCAGTGCAGGTCACGGAAGAGCCCCATGGTCACCACGTCGATTACCGTAGCGGGAAAATCCCAGTCGACGCTGCTGCGCTGCGGGACATAGGCCACACGGCGCGAACGGCCGTCATAGGGCTCGCCGAACACCCTGATATCACCGGTCAGGCGCCGGGTGATGCCCAGAGCCGCCTTGAGCAGGGTCGACTTGCCGGCCCCGTTGGGTCCCACGATGGCGGTCATGCAGCCCGGCGGCGTGATGAAGTCCACCGAGTGAACCACCGGCCGATGGTCATAGCTGACGGTCAGGCCATGGATCGCCAGCGGGCTCGCGACCACCTCATCGGAGAGGTGCTGGGCCTCGTTCATTCACTCCCCTCCTGGCTCAGTCGACCCTGTCTGCCCCCGGCGGGGGCCTCGCCCCCCAGCGCACGGGTGATCAGGGTGACGTTGTGATCGAGCATCCCGAGCCAGGTGCCCTCGTAGGTAGCGGCCGGCCCCATGGCATCGGAGAACAGCTCACCGCCGATTTCTACCGTCCAGCCCTCGGCGGCCGCGCCCTCGACCAGTGCCTGGACATTGCGGTCCGACACCGACGATTCGATGAAGATGGCGCCGATGCGGCGGTCCACCAGCACGTCGACCAGCGACTCGATGCGCGCCAGGCCGGCCTCGCTCTCGGTGGAGAAGCCCTGGATCCCCAGGACCTCGTATTCATAGGCGTCACCGAAGTAGCCGAAGGCGTCATGTGCCGTCACCAGGACCCGCGCCGATGCGGGCACGCTGTCGAGCACCCCGTCAGCGTAGCGATCCAGCGCCTCGAGCTCGGCGAGATAGGCATCGGTACGTGCCTCGAACTCCCGAGCATGCTCGGGGGCCAGCTCGACCAGGGCATCACGGATGCCCTCCACCACCCACCGCCAGCGGCCGGGGTCCATCCAGACGTGAGGGTCTGGCTGGTCCGGATACGCCTCATCGGCGAGACGCTGCTCGGCCGGCACCGCCTCGCCCACGGCGAAGACCGGCTTGCGTGCCGCCAGCCGTGACAGGAAGTTGCGCAGCTGGGCCTCCAGGTTGAGACCGTTCCAGAACACCGCATCCGCCCGGGTCATGGCGGTAACGTCGCTGCGGGTCTGGCGATAGAGGTGCGGGTCCACCCCGGGCCCCATCAAGCCCTGCACCTCGACCCGCTCTCCGCCCACCTCTCGCAGGGCATCGGCGACCATCGCGGTCGTGGCCACCAGTTGCAGTGGCGCCTCATCCTCATCGGCCAGCACGGGGCCGGACAACACGCCGAGCAGCGTGAGCAACAAGAGTCTCAGGGGAAGCGCACCTCGGGGGGAAGCTGTCATCGGTGACCCTCGGGGAATGGATGGTGTTGTCGACCAGAATACGTGCTGGCGGTCAGTTCATGAAATGCCATGACGGTAGATGCTGACTCACCGGATGATGGCCGACTCCCCATGCCCCTGCGCGGTTTCCCGGCCGCCAGGCATGGGAGCCGTGTATCCGACTCACGGCAACAGGATGGTGGACCCGGTGGTCTTGCGCCCCTGGAGGGCCTCCTGGGCCTTGCCCGCCTCGGCCAGCGGGTAGCGCTGGGCGATGTCGACCTTCACCTTCCCGCTCTCCAGCATCTCGAAGAGTTCGCCGGCCATCCACTCCAGCCGCGCGCGGGTGTCGGCATAACCGTTGAGGCTCGGACGGGTGACGAACAGCGACCCCTTCTGGTTGAGGATGCCGATGTTGACCCCCTCCACGGCACCGGAGGCGTTGCCGAAGCTGACCATCAGCGAGCGCGGCTTCAGGCAGTCCAGCGAGGTCTCCCAGGTGTCCTTGCCCACAGAGTCGTAGACCACGTCGCACATCGCACCATTGGTCAACTCACGCACCCGCTCGACGACATCCTCCTGCGTGTAGTCGATGGTGGCCCAGGCGCCGTTGCGCTCGGCCAGCGCCGCCTTCTCGGGCGAACTGACGGTACCGATCAGCTTCACGCCCAGCGCCTTCGCCCACTGGCAGGCGATGGAGCCCACGCCGCCGGCAGCAGCGTGCCAGAGGATCGTCTCGCCGCCCTTGAGCTCGCGGGTCTGGCGCAGCAGGTACTGCACGGTCAGGCCCTTGAGCATGCTGGCGGCGGCGGTCTCGACGTCGATGGCGGCGGGCAGCGCCACCACCTTCTCCGCCGGCAGCACATGCTGCTCGGCATAGGCGCCCAGCGGGCCCTGGGCATAGGCGACCCGGTCCCCCGCCTTGAGGTGGGTGACGCCCTCGCCCACCGCATCGACCACGCCGGCCCCCTCGGTGCCCAGGCCGGAGGGCAGCGACGGGGCCGGATAGAGGCCGGTGCGAAAGTAGATGTCGATGAAGTTGAGGCCGACGGCCTGGTTCCTCACGCGGACCTCGCCGGGCGCCGGCTCGGCCGGGGTAACGTCGACGAGTTCGAGGACCTCGGGCCCGCCGGTACGAGCGAACTGGACGCGCTTGGCCATGAGAGTGCTTTCCTTGTGCTGCCTGCGGGATAGGCCCACCAGTCAAGCGCCGTGGCCCCCGCGGGTCAAGTCGGGCCGTTATCAGAGCGTGGCGGGAAAGGTTTCCAGGCCGCGGATGAAGCGCGCCTTGTAGTCATCGAACTGCTGGCGGTCGCGCTTGAAGGACTGGATCACCGCCGCCTCGTCGAAGGTCAGCGCCCTGGGCAGGTCCTCAAGGGAAGTGGCGGGATGCTTGGGGCCCAGCCCGATCCGCACCCCGGCCTTGCCGTCCAGCCAGCGCGTGATCCCTGCCTCGCGAAACCGAGCCTCCTGCTCGGCATCCCGGGCATCGACCCGAAGGGGCGCCTTGAGCGCCAGCTCGGCGACCAGGCGCTCGGCCGGCCGCGCCACGCCCGCCTGTTGCGGGTCCTGGTCAAGCTCGGCCAGCAGCATCACGGTCATGCTGCTGCCGAGTTCGTCGAGCACGAGCAGGGCCAACGCCACCGGGCGTGAATGATCATCCACCAGGGCCAGCACCCTGGCCGCCTCCTGCTTGACCAGCACCCCGAGGGTACCGGCGAAGGTCGCCAGCGGCCTGAGGCCCGCCTCCTGGCCATAGGCCTCGGCGCACAGCCGGGCCAGGCAGGCCTCGCGCTGCTGGGGATTCTTGATATGCACGACTCTCATCTCACTGTCCTCGCATCGTCGGGGTCCGGCACCATCACCAGGGTCGAAATCGCGCAGCCTACCATATCCACGCCATGGCGGATGGCGATACGCTACAGGACGCTTCCACGCCGCCAATGGACGGCGCCTCGCAGACCAGGACGACTGTTCATGCCTCACCCCGATATCCCCCTGCCCCGCCTGATTGCCCACCGCGGTCTTTCCGCCCATGCCCCGGAGAACACCCTCTCCGCCGTGCGCGCCGCCCACGCCGCGGGCTTCACCTGGGTGGAGCTGGACGTGCAGCTGCTCGGCGACGGGACACCGGTGATCTGGCACGACGCCAACATCCGGCGCTGCTCCGATGGGCGCGGCCGACTGTCCGACCTCGACCTGGCCGCGGCCCGTCGGCTCGACGCGGGCAGCTGGTTCGGCGACGCCTTCCTGGGCGAGCGCATGGCCACCCTCGGGGAGATGCTGGCCCTGCTCGACGAGTTGGAGATGGGCGTGAACCTGGAGCTCAAGGTGAATCGCGGCCGGGACCCCCGTGCCCTGGTGGAGGCCGCCCTGCCCCCGGTGAGGGAGGCGCTTCCGCCAGCGCGATGCGTGGTCTCCTCCTTCAACGACACGGCCCTGGCCCGCGCGCGCGCCCTGGCCGGGCCCGAGACGCTGGCACTGGGCGTGCTCTACGAGGCGATCGGCCGGGACTGGCGGCGGCATTGCGAGCCGGTGCAGGCCTTCAGCGTGCATGCCGACTGGAGGCGCCTCAAGCAGTCGCGCGTTCGCGAGGTCGTCGAGGCCGGCTACCGGCTGCTCTGCTACACGGCCAACGACCCCGCCGCCTTCGCCCCGCGCTGGCAATGGGGCGTCGAGGCGGTGATCAGCGACGACCCGGCGCGCTTCGTCGGCCACCTGCCCGACGCCTGACCCCTTCCCCACAACGAGGCGGGCCGCCTCGAAAGGCGGCCCGCAGCGTGGCAAGACTCGTGTGCACGATCAGCGCGTGACGGGCTCCGGCTCGAGGCCATCGTCCGTTTCCACCGCCATGTCGTCCTCCACGGCGATCGGCTCCTCGGGTTCGGCGACGCGCGCCCGGCGCGACCGGTGCTCGACCATGAAATAGAGCACCAGGCCGACACCCAGCCCCCAGGCGGCACCGTGGGTCGCCAGCACCACCCCCATGATGCCGGCCACGCCCATGGCCGTCGCATTGCGGATCTGCTCCACCGCCACGGCGATGCAGAGGTAGCCGGTGATCAGCAGGGTGATCGACAGGGCGATGGGCAGGACCGGCCGGAACAGGGTGATCAGCGGCAGCATGAACAGCGCCAGGAAGCCGACGATCCAGAACACCGAGGCACCGGAGTAGATGGTGTCCATGGCCTTGCGCCCATAGCGGTAGCGCTCGGCGATGGTCGCCATGGCACCGGTGAAGAGCGGACCGGCCAGCCCCGGGTAGGGGGCGAGGAAGGCGTGCATCAGGTTGCGCAGGCCGGTGATCAGGTGCACGCGATCAACGTTGACCTCGATCTTCTCGTCGGGCCGCAGGTGGTCGACCCGCTTGATCAGGCTCTGGCCGACGATGATGTCACCGAAGGCGATGATATAGGCGATGACCGCCGTGGGGATCGCAGCCAGCAGCAGCTCCATGCCCGGCAGCCCGACCGCGAACGGCAGGTAGCCCCAGATACCGGCGAAGTCGGGAAGGGCCATGCCCCACTCGATCTCGGGCAGCGGGTACTCGCCCACGCCCCAGCCGATGGCCATGGTCACCAGCATCCCCGGCACCATGCCGTAGGCGGCGATGTTGCGCGCCCAGCGATGCTTCTCGGCGAGGTCGCGAAACGACAGCGAGAAGAGCACGTAGAGGGTCACCAGGCCACCGATGCCCAGCGAGATCGGCGTGTTGTAGAGGCGTCCACCGGCGCTGATCTCGCCGCTGATCGCGGCGATGCCCGCCCCCAGGAGGATGCCGGCCTTGATCGAGTCGGGAATGTTGTTGACCAGCTTCGAGCCCAGCCGGGTCACCGCCATGAACAGGAAGATGGCCGTCACCATCAGCTGCAGGGCCACCATGGCGCGGATCGCCTCGGGGCCGGGCGTGAAGTCGCTCAGGAACAGCAGTACCACCGGGATCGCGGGGGTGATCCAGCCGGCGATGAAGGGCACGCCGAGCAGCGGTGGCAGGATGAAGCCGATGCCGCAGACCACCACGAAGGCCAGCGCCACCTCGTAGGGCACCCCCAGGTACTGCTCGAGCAGCGGGATCATGCCCATGGCGATGACGAACATCACCAGCGCCTGGACGGTCTCGGGAATCTCCCAGCGGAAATGGATGAACGGCAGTCGCAGCTTGAAGGGGCCGAGGGGCCAGTAGGGATGTTCTTCACCGTATTCGCGTTTGAGCAGCACGTCGGTTCCTCATCGGTTCTGGTTGGGCATGAGCGGTCCTCGTCGAGGGTTGTTGTTGTTGGCCATGGTCGTTTTACGCGGGTGCAGCAAGGGAGGACATTCGACCTTCTATCGAACGGTGGGGCAGCGGTAGCAACACGCGATGTCGACAATCATCACTTAAACCACCGCCCACCAGCCAAGATAGCGGCATGGAGCAGATCGGGTTCTCGAATGTTGTCGACACATTGCCGGGATATTCGGCGACGTTTACGTCAACGTCATCCATGGCGCAGAGCGCAGCATCCCGTGTCTGGGCGCCTGGAGAACGGACGGCCAGGATGCCATCGCGGGCGGGAGGCACGACCAAAGTGCAAGGCTCAGGGAACGGCGACGAACACCCTCGAGCCCTCCACCTCGGCACTGGCCAGGCGCTGGCCATAGAGGCGTTCGAGGGCCTCGGGCACCAGCATGCTCTCGGCCGGGCCCCAGCAGGCCTCACCATCCGGATAGAGCAGCAGCAGGTGATCGCACCAGCGAGCAGCCAGGTTGAGGTCATGCAGACACATCATCACGGCGCGGCCGCTGGCTGCCTGCTCGGCCAGCAGCCGCATCACCGCCACCTGGTGGTGCAGGTCCAGATGATTGGTGGGCTCGTCCGCGAGCCAGACACCCGGAGCCTGGGCCAGCAGGGTGGCAATCGCCAGCCGCTGGCGTTCGCCGCCCGAGAGCGTGGCCACCTGGCGTCCGCCCAGCGCGGCCAGGTCCAGTCGCGCCAGGGCACGCTGGGCCAGCGCCAGGTCCTCGGCGGTTTCCATCTGCCACGGGGAAAGCCAGGGATGGCGGCCGATCAGGGCGGTCTCCTCCACCGTGGCGGGGAAGCCGTCGTGATGCTCCTGGAAGACCAGCCCCAGGCTCTGGGCCAGTCGGCGGCGGCGCAGGCGCGTCAAGGGCACGCCATCCACCTCCACCCGGCCGAGGCGCGGCGAGCGCAGTCCGGCCAGGGTATGCAGCAGGGTGGTCTTGCCCGCGCCGTTGGGTCCCAGCACGCCCCAGACATGGCCCGGCAGCACCGCGAGGTCCAGGGGGTCCCCGCCCTTGCGGCCCGGCACATCGATGACCAGCCCACGGGTCTCCAGGCGACTCATCAGCGGCTCCGATGCAGCAGGTAGAGAAAGGTCGGCACGCCGAGCAGGGCGGTGATCACGCCCACCGGCAGCTGCTCGGGGGCGATCACCGTCCGCGCCAGGGTATCGGCCAGCACCAGCAGGGTACCGCCGGCCAGGGCACAGGCGGGAAGGATCAGCCGCTGGTCGTTGCC
This sequence comes from Halomonas rhizosphaerae, assembly GCF_030010555.1. GTDB lineage: Bacteria > Pseudomonadota > Gammaproteobacteria > Pseudomonadales > Halomonadaceae > Halomonas > Halomonas rhizosphaerae. The sequence continues at coordinate 94,686 of NZ_JASCQP010000005.1, read as the reverse complement.
CAGCACCAGGCGCAGCATGTGCGGTACCACCAGGCCCACGAAGCCGACGCTCCCCGCCGTCGTCACGGCCACGGCGGTGACCAGGCTCGCCAGCAGGTAGACCAGCCACTCCAGGCGCCGGACCGCCACGCCCAGGGCCGCCGCCTGCAGCCCGCCCCGAGCCAGCACGTTGAGGCTTCGCCCGAGCGGCACCACCAGCAGACAGACCAGGCCCAGCAGGCCCAGCGCGACCCCGGGACCCCGCGCATGGGCCAGGTCGCCCATCAGCCAGTAGAGCATGCCCGGCAGCTGTCGGGACGGGCTCAGCGACAGGATCAGGGTGATCACCGCCCCCCAGCCCGACGCGACGACCACCCCGGTGAGCAGCAGCCGCGAGGGGGTCCAGCTGCCGGTCCCGTGCGCCAGGCCGAACACCAGCAGGGTCGCCGTCAGGGCGCCGGCAAAGGCCGACCCCGAGACCAGGGCGCTGCCCAGCCCCGCCAGCATCGCCAGCAGGGCACCCACCGCCGCGCCGCCGGAAAGCCCCAGCACATAGGGGTCCGCCAGCGGGTTGCGCAGCAGCACCTGCATCAGCGCACCGGCCACCGCCAGCAGGCCGCCGGTGGCGAAGCCGGCCAGGGCACGCGGCAGGCGCAGCTCCAGGATCAGGGTCCGTGACAGGGCGTCGCCACCGCCCACCAGCACGGCAAGGCTGTCCGTCAGGGAGACGTCGGCACTGCCCAGGGCAACGGCGAGCACCAGGGCGGCCAGGGAGACCGCGGCCAGCACGCCCAGGGTCAACGCCAGATGACCCGAGGTCAGGTGCCCGTGGGCCGCGGCGCGTGAGCTAGCGCCGCCCACGGGCCACCTCCAGCCTCTCGCAGAGGAGCCGGCTGCCCTCCAGCAGGCGTAGCGTGGGCCGCTGAAGCAGCGACGGAGGCACGAAGAAGAGGTTGTCGCGGGCCACCGCCGTCAGCTCGGGAAAGCGCTTCCAGGCGTCCAACCAGCTGCGGTTCTCCTCCCCCCGCCCACCGGCCAGTATCACCTCGGGGTCGGCCGCCAGCACGGCCTCCTCGTCGATGCGCGGCACCAGTCGCGACAGGCCGCCAAAGACGTTCACGCCACCGCACAGCGTGACCACCTTGCCGATCAGGTGCTCGTCGTTGACGGTCATCAGCGGCGAGTCCCACACCTGGTAGAGCACCGTCACCGGGGGCGCGTCGGCATGGCGCGCCGCCAGCTCGGCGAGCTCCTGGCGAAAGCGCTCGGCGGCCAGGCGTCCCTGTGGCTCGCTGCCGGCCAGCCGCGACAGTCGTTCGAGGGCCGAGGCGATCCCCTCGAATGTCCGTGGTTCGATCCGGAACACCGGCACCCTCAGCCCCTCGAGGCGCTCCACCTGCTCGGCGGGGTTGCCGGTGACCCAGCCGATCACCAGGTCCGGCTGCAGGGCGACCAGGCGTTCCAGGTCCAGGCGGTCATGATTGCCCACCGAGGGCAGCTTCTTGGCCTCGGGCGGGTAGTCGCTGTGATCCACCACCGCCACCAGCCGCTCCCCTGCCCCGGCCGCGAAGAGCAGCTCCGTGGCCCCGGGGGAGAGCGCGACGATCCGCTCGGCCGAGGCCGCCAGGCAGACCTCGCGGTCGGTATCGTCGATGGCGCAGACCTCATCGGCGGCGGCCGGACCGACAAGGCCGGCCAGCATCACCAGCAGGAGCCCGACGCCGGGCAGACGATGAGCCACTGGCGACTCCCTACGGGCCAAAGTGGACGCTGACAAAGGCCGCCCGGCCGGCGTTGATGTAGTCGAAGGGGATGCTCTCGAAGGTGGAAAGGTCGAGGTCAGCGCCCTGGGCGGTGGCATACTCCTTGTCCGTCAGATTCTCCACGGTGGCGCGCAGCGACCACATCGGCGCAAGTTGCCAGCCGGCCCGCAGGTTGACGATGCCATAGCCCGGCAGTCGCTGCTGGTTGTCGCCGTCGTTGTAGCGATGGTTCTGGGCGATCCAGGACGCGCCCAGCGACCACTCCCCCAGTTCGCGATCGATATCGAGGCGCAGGCTCTGGGTGGCGCGACGCGCCAGCCGGTTCCCGGTTTCGCGGTCCTCGGGGTCGGTATAGGTGAGCGCCGCTCCCAAAGTCCACTCATTCACTTCAGCGCCAGCCGACAGCTCGGCGCCGCGGATTCTGGCACTGCTAACGTTCTTTGCTCGGAAATTGTCATCAGGATCCAGCTGTATCAAGTCATCAACATTGTTCTGATAAACTACTAGGTCCCAGTACAACTCTCCGTGCTTTGCCCGGATGCCCAACTCTAGACTGTCCGATGTTTCGGCTTCTAGATCTGCATTCGGAGAAAAAGGATTATAAAGGTCATTAAAGGTAGGCGCTCTAAAAGCCGTACCGTAAATTGCTCTCAGCGTATGAGAGTCGTCTAAATCATATCCTAGGGCCAGACTGCCGGTAACCTCTTCCCCATATGCCTCATTGTCGTCATAACGCAGACTAGCCTGAACGGATACAGGGGCGAAATCCAGCAGACTCTGAGCAAATACAGCCATATTATCGCGACTACTCTCCTCAAAATCGGTGGAGCCGCTTACACGATCATCGCTGTATTCAGCTCCCGCCACCAATTGATGAGCCCCAACATCCAAGGTATTTTCCCAACGCACACTTTGCGTTTCGGTATTGAACTCATCAGTAGCGGACGTTCTTCGCTCATCCTTGGCCTCACTAAAAGTCAGACGTGAGCGAAGATCCTCGGATATTACAATTTCGCCATATACACCCGCAGCCTGCTGAAGAAAATCAGTATCAGCTGGTAAACCGAAAGAATCGAATTCGGTATTACCACGCGACCTAAGCGCTAGCAAGCCGACCTCCCCTCCACTCTCGAAGGTATGGGAAAGCCGTACCAGTCCACTCGTGTTGTCGTACCCCTTGTCATCGCCGCCACGGCGCACCGGTTGACCATCCGTATCGAAACGGCTGGCGGCGAAATGGTAGCGGGTACCGCCCTGGGCACCGGAGAGGCTGGCGCTATGACGCTGGGACTCGAAGGAGCCACCACCAATGGAGAGGCGCGGCTGGGGATCACCCTCTTCCCCTTCAGGCGTGAACAACTGGACCACGCCGCCCACCGCATCGGCGCCGTAGAGGCTGCCGCGTGGCCCGCGCACGATCTCGGCACGCTCGAACATGCGCGGATCCAGGAACTCCCAGGACGCCGCCCCCGTGGTCGCCGAGCGAAGACGGATGCCGTCGATCAGCAGCACGTTCTGGTTGCTGTTGGTCCCCCGGATGAAGACGCTACTCTGCTTGCCGAAACTACCGCTGGTGCTGACATCTACCCCCGGCTGGCCCCGCAGCACATCGGTGATGCTCTCGGGATCCTGGCGGCGCAGGGCGGCCTCGTCGATCACGGTGACGGAGGAGAGACTCTGGTCGGCGGTACGGGGCGCCAGGGCGGCGGTCACGACCATCGGATTGAGTTCGACGGTGGGGGACGCCTGATCGGCGGTGTTCGACTGTGCGTGGGCGGCCAGCGGAAGCGCGGCGAGGCCAACGGCGGCCAGGCCACGGACGGGGTGATTTATGGTTTTCATGGTGTGTCCCTTGCTCACCGTGCTCACCCGCACGGTGTGATGGCGTGTTGAGTGCCGAGGCGACAAGGGATCGAGGAAGACGGACGAACGGGAAAGCGGCGCCAGCCCTGCCTCGAGCTTGCCCACCGCAACTCGGCATGAACTCTCGGGCCGGTCTCCGGGCTGACGAGTGAGTGCCGGGCATGAAGCAGGCCCGACGTCTCGAACGACCGCCTTCCCGTGCCGCAGCACAGTGGCGTGATGGCCGTTCTTTCCTCGATCACCGTTGCGGGGGCAGCGTCGGAATGGGATCACCGACTTCCCGTTTCACTGGCAGACGCATCCACCAGCACCTAAGAGTGCGCGTAAGCTAGCAACCCCTCGATGAAGCGTCAACGCGCGCCCTGCGCTTGATTGACCTGGCGCAGCCGACCTGCCGATGGGCTGACAGGCCATCGCCGCGCCCCTATACTGTCTATCCATACAGCAACAAGGCATCCCCGATGGTCCATCAGCCGAAACGCGATGGCGTGGCGCGCAAGGGCCGCGGCGCCACCTTTGATCCCCACAACCGCTTCGCCCCGACCACCAGCGAGCCGGTCGACGACGGCTGGTGGCTGGAGGAGGCACCGGAGAGCCTGGCCACCGAGGTGCGCGAGGAACGCACGCACAGTGCGCTCTCCCGGAACAGCTCCCCCGACCTGCCCTTCGACCGCTCGATCAATCCCTATCGTGGCTGCGAGCATGGCTGCATCTACTGCTATGCGCGCCCCAGCCACGCCTACTGGGACCTCTCCCCGGGGCTCGACTTCGAGACGAAGCTGGTCGCCCGGACCGGGCTGGTGGAGCGCCTGCGGGACGAGCTGTGCCGGCCCGGCTACCAGTGCCGGCCCATCAACCTCGCCGGCAATACCGATGCCTACCAGCCCCTGGAGGCCCGTTACGCCACCACTCGCGGCATCCTGGAACTGCTGCTCGAGTGTCGCCATCCGGTGACCCTGGTGACCAAGGGCGGGCTGATCCTGCGCGACCTCGATCTGCTGCGCGCACTGGCCAGACAGCGCCTGGTGCGGGTGATGGTCAGCCTCACCAGCCTCGATGCCGCGCTGAAGCGTAGCCTGGAACCGCGGGCCGCCTCCCCGTCCGCGCGGCTGAGAGTGATCCGCACCCTGGCCGAGGCCGGCATTCCGGTGGGTACCCTGGTGGCCCCGGTGATTCCGGGGCTGACCGACCATGAGTTGGAACGACTGGTCGCGGCCGCCGCGGACGCCGGTGCCACCACCGCTGGCTGGATGCTGCTGCGCCTGCCCCGGGAAGTCGCCCCGCTGTTCGAGGCGTGGCTGGCCACCCACCACCCCGAACGGGCCGGCAAGGTGATGAGCCTCATCCGCCAGTGCCGCGGCGGCGAGGACTACGACCCGCGCTTTGGCAAGCGCATGCGGGGCGAGGGGGTCTTCGCGGAGCTGCTGGAGCAGCGCTTCCACAAGGCTTGCCGCCGCGTCGGCCTCAATGACCCGGCGTCCGTAGCGAGCCAGAGGCTGGATACCTCGGTCTTCCGGCCGCCGCGGGCCCAGAGGGATCTCTTCGAGTAGCGAAGGCGAGCTTGCAACGGGCGATTCGCTGCTATGCTGGAATATCGTAAGACATGGAATGATGGAGCACTCCCACAAGACAATCACAACACCGGCCCGGCGCGCTTGCAGGACGTCTCGCCCCACGCACGCCAGAGCCTATCAGGAGTCCAGTCATGACAAGACTACCCCCCGATGCCAAGACGCGCGGCATCCATGAGCTCTATGCCGAGGATCCCGAGGCCGCGGATCGCAAGCTCTGGGACCGAGAGGTCGACCCCGTCAGCCGCCGCGGCTTCCTGAAACGCTCCAGCCTGCTCGCCATGGCCGCCGCCGTGGGCGGCTCCATTCCCTTCGCCGACCACATGCCGGGTGGGCTCATCCCGGCGGCCCTGGCCCAGAGCGACGAGCCCTTCACTCTCGAGGGCAAGGAGGGCCTGACCGTCCTCAACGACAGGCCCATCAATGCCGAGACCCCGGCCCACCTACTGGATGACGACATCACCCCGGCGAAGCACATGTTCGTGCGCAACAACGGCATTCCCCCCGAGGTGGAGAGCATCGACGCCGATACCTGGGAACTGGAGATCGCCGGCGAATCCTGCGAGAACCCGCAGACCTTCACCATCGCCGACCTCAAGGAGAAGTTCGAGCACCACACCCTGCAGTTGCAGGTGGAATGCGGCGGCAACGGGCGAAGCGAATACGTGCCCTCGGCCAGCGGCAACCAGTGGACCACCGGCGCGGTGGCCTGCCCGACCTTCACCGGGGTACGCCTGCGCGATGTGCTCGAGGCCTGCGGGATCAAGGACGATGCCTTCTACATCGGCTATTACGGCGCCGACCGTCACGCCAGCGGCGACCCGAACAAGGAGGCCATCTCGCGCGGCGTGCCCATGGAGAAGGCGCTGGAGGACGAATCGCTGATCGCCTGGGCCATGAATGACGAGGACATCCCCTACCTCAACGGCTACCCCCTGCGCGTCGTCTGCGGCGGTTGGCCGGGGTCGGTCTCCGGCAAGTGGCTCAAGCGCATCGTCATACGCAACGAGAAGCACGACGGCGCCAAGATGGGCGCCCCCTCCTACAGCGTGCCCAAGCACCCGGTGGCTCCGGGCAGCAACGTGCCCAACGAGGACTTCGAGACCATCGAGTCGATGCCGGTGAAGTCGCTGGTCACCTTCCCGAAGTCCGGCATCGACCATGCCCTCGGTGAGGCCATGGAGGTTCGCGGCCACGCCTGGGCCGGCGACCTGGCCGTGAAGGAGGTGCACGTCTCCATCGACTTCGGCGCCACCTGGCAGAAGGCAGAGCTGAAGGCACCGCCCAACCGTCTGGCCTGGCAACGCTGGACCACCTCCGTGGAGTTCCCCGAGCCCGGCTACTACGAGGTGTGGGCCAAGGCCACCGACGAGGAAGGCCGCGCTCAACCCATGGTCGTCCCGGGCTGGAACCCCAAGGGTTACCTGAATAATGCCTGCCACCGCATTGCGGTCCAGGTGGCCTAGGAGGTAGCCATGACGCCTTTGCACACACTCGCCATGCCGACGCTTGGGGTGGCCCTGCTGTGCCTCCCGCTGGGGGCATGGGCACAGGAAACGGACCCGGACACCGGCCTGGTCCAGGCCGAAGGCTGGGAGACGGTGCGCAACAACTGCACCGCCTGCCATTCGGCCAACCTGGTGACCCAGAACAGCGGCTCCCGCAACCACTGGGAAAACCTCATCCGCTGGATGCAAGATACCCAGGGGCTCTGGGAGTTCCAGGCCGAGACCGAGGAGACCATCCTCGACTATCTCGCCGAGCACTACGGACCCAAGGAGGATACGCGACGCCCGGCGCTGCCGCGCACGCTGATGCCGGACAACCCGTACCCCACGGTTGCCGATCCCGGCTGATCTCCGACGTTGCGACCCACGACAGGCCCCTCGAGAGGGGCCTGTCCTCGTTCGGGTTCAGGGAGCGACCAAGGGCATGACTCAAGGAATCAGCACCGCGGCACCGGAGAGACGCCCCTCGCGCAGGTCGTCCAGCGCCTGGTTGGCCTCCTCCAGCGGATAGGCCCGGGTCTCGGTGCGAATCGGCACCTGGGGAGCGAGCGCCAGGAACTCCTCGCCATCGCGACGGGTGAGGTTGGCCACCGAGCTCAGGCGGCGCTCCTCCCAGAGCAGGCGGTAGGGAAAGGAGGGGATGTCGGACATGTGAATGCCCCCGGAAACCACCGCCCCGCCAGGACGCACCGCGGCCAGTGCCGTGGGGATGAGATCGCCCACCGGGGCGAAGAGCAGAGCGGCGTCCAGGCGCTCGGGCGGGGCCTCGTCGCTGCCACCGGCCCAGACGGCACCCAGGCGACGGGCGAACGCCTGGGCCTGGGTGTCCCCGGGACGGGTGAAGGCATAGACCGCCTGCCCCCGGGCGACGGCGAGCTGGGCCAGGATGTGCGCCGCGGCACCGAAGCCGTAGATGCCGAGCCGCCGGTTCGTCTCGCCACCGGCCAGCCGCCAGGTGCGATAGCCGATCAGGCCGGCACACAGCAGCGGGGCGGCGGCCTGGGCATCCTCGACATCCAGGGGAAAGCAGTAGCGAGCATCGGCCACGCAGTACTCCGCATAGCCGCCGTCGCGGGTGTAGCCGGTGAACTCGGCCCGTTCGCAGAGGTTCTCGCGACCGGCCCGGCAGGGCTCGCACTCGCCGCAGGTCCAGCCCAGCCAAGGCACGCCGACCCGCGTGCCCGGGGCCGGCCCCTGGACGCCCTCCCCCAGCGCCGCCACTTCGCCGACGATCTCGTGGCCTAGGACCAGCGGCAGACTTGGCTCGGTAAGCTCGCCATCGAGGACATGAAGGTCGGTCCGACAGACCCCGCAGGCCAGCACGCGCACCTCGACCTCCCCGGGACCGGGCGCGGGGCGGGCGACCCGCTCCAGCTCGAGTGGCCTGCCCGGGGCATGCAGGCGCATGACACGCATGGACTCGCTCATCGACGCTCCTCCTGCTGCTGTACACTTTCACTGCCCGCAGGATAGCCCAACGATCAGGCAGAGACCTTGACCTCGTACCCGGTGAACTTGCGCAGGTTGATCACGCCGCTGTCGAGGATCAGGTACTGGCCCTTGATGCCCAGCAGGGTGCCGGCCACCACGGGCTGCTTGTCCAGGTTGTGGGAGACCACCTTGGCGGGGAACTCCAGCACCGGATAGTCGAAGCTCAGCGGCGCCTCGTCGAGGAGGCGGATGGCGTCCGCCCCGAAGCGTTCGCGCAGGTTGGCCAGGCCAGCCTCCAGCCGCGCCAGCAGGCGGTCCCGCTCGGCCGCCAGGTCAAGGGCCAGGGTGTCGCCCTTGAGCATGGCGCGCCAGTTGGTGCGATCCGAGACCTCCTCCTTGAACAGCACCTCCACGAACCCCGACTGCTGGCGGGTATCCACCTCCAGGATCGGCAGGGCCTGCACGGCGCCCTGGTCGAGCCAGCGCGTCGGCATCTGGCTGGCGCGAGTGATGCCTACCTTGAGGCCGGAGGCGTTGGCCAGGTAGACCACGTGGGGCTGGAAGCAGTGGCGCTCGGCCCAGTCGGGCTCGCGGCAGGTGCCTTCGAAGAAGTGGCAGAGCTCCGGCTTCATGATGCAGGTGTCGCACTGGGCGAGGCGCTTGAAGCACGGGTAGCAGTAGCCCTGGGCGAAGCTCTTCCTGGTGGCCCTGCCGCAATGGGTGCAGGCGATGGCGCCGGTCCACTCCAGCCGCAGGGGCTTGCCGAGGCAGGCGTTGAGGTCGAGACGGGCCTCGCCGGCCCGCAGCACGTAGTGGGCCGGGGAGCCCGGCTCGACGGCCATCTTGCTCAGGCAGCCCTGCAGCGCCTTGGCGGCCTCGATCGACTCAGTCACGGCTGGCATCCCGGGCCAGGCCGGCCCGTTCGGGGGGCACGTCGGTCCCGCCGCTGGCGCTGCCGCAGGTGCGACGCTGCAGGTAGCCGACCCGCTGCTCATCGGGCACCTGGTTCTCCACCTCATAGCGCATCACCGCCTCGAGGCAGAGCTCGGTCTGCTCGGCCGTCAGCATCCGGCCATCCGGCCACTTGCGCAGTGACACGGCCCGCTTGAGGCTCTCGTAGATGGACGGGGTCATCTGCTGGATCATGCGATCGAAGGACATCTCGCTCATGACGGGTTCTCTCAGGATTGACGGCGGGCACGGCCGGAATGATACCAGCCCAGCGCCAGGCCCACGACCAGCCCGCCCAGGTGCGCCTCGTTGGCCACGTTGCCGAACCCCACCGTGGCCGCCATGTCGGTCATCGCGAAGACCAGCCAGCCGAGCATGAAGACCACCAGCATCTGGGGTACGAAGAAGCCGCTGCGCGGCGCACGCCGCGACATCAGCCAGACATAGGCCAACAGCGCGAAGTCGACGCCGGACATGCCGCCGAACAGCACGGTCCCGGTGGCGTACTGGGCGAGGTTGGCGCCGATGCCGGCAACGAGCAGCAGCGTCAGCATCCGCGTGCTGCCCTGCAGCGCCTCCACCTGGCGACCGAAGTACCAGAGCCACAGCATGTTGAAGATCAGGTGCATCCAGCCGAAGTGCAGGAAGGCCGGTGACAACAGCCGCCATACCTGGCCCGAGGCGAGCGCCTCGCCGAGGTTGCCGAAGGCCAGGCCGCCATTGGTCACGACCACCGGCACGATGGTCAGCGCCGCGACCACGCGGTCGCCGAGCCCCCCCATGGCGGCGAAGACCACCAGGCACAGCGCCAGCGCGAAGGACGTCACCGGCACCTGACGAAAGGGGCCGAGCAGCTCGCCGGGTGAACGCCTTGCGGCCGGCGTTCGCTCGGGCATCAGCGGTTCACCCTGCCGCCAGCGCTCGATCAGTCTGAGCATCGCGTCGTGCTGCTCGGGGTCGACCAGCCAAAGCACCTGCCCCTCGCTCTCCTCGGTAAATCGATGCCCGATGCGATGGGCCCAGAGGGCGCGCCGCAGCTCACGGGTGTCGACATCGTGGGGCAGCAGGATTACCCGATACATGGCCTCTCCAACGGTTGACGAGCCCGGCGTGACGGCGCGTGCAGGCCACGCAAAGAAAAAGTCCGGCGGAGGGGGCCGCCGGACAAGAGCAAGGGATCATTCAAGGGAACACCTATTCTGATGGCGTGGGTGGGCGAGAGTTCAGCCCGATGACACGACTTTCTCGTAACGAATTGTATCAATCGAAATCGATCTCCCAGGGCTGCGGCCGGACCTGCTCCTCACGAGGCACGCGGATCCATACGAAGTGGTTGGCATCGAGCGTCGGCTCACCGCTCCAGCGGTAGGCCACCAGGCGACCGAACTTGACCGCACTGTAGTCCAGGCAGGCAATGTTGGCGGCGGGCAGGGCCGGGATACCCTCGCACCAGTAGTGGCCGATGAACAGCGGTGGCTGCTCGGGCCCATAGTAGCTGAGGCGCGAGCGCTCCTCATCGGTGAGCTCGCGACGCTCCAGATCATCGGGCAGGTTGTCCGGCTGGAAGATGACGTCCCCCCAGGTCTGCGGCTGCCGGGCCCAGAAGTGGGCACGGAAGCTGCGCCGGGTGAAGCCGTCGCCCGACTGGATCTCCACGCCCTCTGGCAGGGGCACATGGATGCCCCGCGTCAGGCGGTCGAGGATACGAAACTCCAGGGTCCCGGGCACCACCGAGGCGGCCAGGAAATCCTCGTCGATGCGTCCGTCGGGATGCTCGCGGCGCAGCGCCTCTACGAGCGGCTGGTCCCAGCAGGCATGCACCACCCGCAGGCCGTCGAGCTCCAGGCACAGCGGGATGTCCAGGAACCAGGCCAGCGCCTCCTCCCACTCCTGGGGATGGTCGCGGTACTGCTGCAGGGTTTCCTGGATGATTCGATTATGGCGCGGCGTATGCTCGCGCAGCCACTCGCGCCCCAGGCTGCCGGGGGCGCGATGGCAGTAGGCCAGGGCATTATACTCGTGGTTGCCCATGACGATGTGGGCCTCGCCCTCCTCCACCATCCGTCGGGCGATGCTGACCGCCAGGCGGATGCGCGGCCCCCGGTCGATCAGATCGCCGAGGAAGATCACCTTGCGGCGCGGATGGCGATAGACGCCGCCACGCTGGTGGTAGCCGAGACGCTCGAGCAGGGAGCCCAGGGTCGCACCGCAGCCGTGGACATCACCGATCAGGTCGTAGCCTTCGAGGCCGCCTTGCATGCTCACGTCGCTCTCCTCACCTCAGTCCCCCAGGCGATTGCTCCAGCCCAGCTTGCTGCGCAGGACATCGTAGAAGTTGTGGCCCAGCGGATGCACCAGCTGCACCCGCCGCGGCTTGCGACGGATCACCAGCACATCGTCGGGCTTGGCCACCGCGCGGGTCTGGCCATCGCAGCTGATATGCGGGTAGGTCTGGTTGGTCTCGCCGATATGGATGCGGATCTCGCTGGCGGCGTCGATGACGATGGGGCGGCTCGAGAGGGTATGCGGGAACATCGGCACCAGGGTGATGACATCGAGCTTGGGGTGCATGATCGGTCCGCCGCCCGAGAGCGCATAGGCCGTGGAGCCGGTGGGCGTGGCGATGATCAGTCCGTCGCTGCGCTGGCTATAGACGAACTGGTCGTCGATGAACAGCTCGAACTCGATCATGCGCACCGCCTTGCCGGGATGCAGCACGACCTCGTTCAGGGCATCGCCGTTGCCGACCTGAATGTCGCCCCGATAGAGCTCGGCATCCAGCAGGAAGCGCTCCTCGAGCTCATAGCGGCCCTCGAGGACTTCGCCGACGCGCGCCTCGATCTCATCGGGCGAGATGTCGGTGAGAAAGCCCAGGCGACCGCGGTTGACCCCCAGCACCAGGGTGCCGCTGTGGCAGAGGGTCCGGGCGGCGCCGAGCAGGCTGCCATCGCCACCGACCACGATCACCAGGTCGCAGAGCTCGCCCAACAGGCGTCGACTGGCCTCGGGATGGCCATGATCAAGCAGGACCGTGGCGGTCCTGTCCTCGATGATGACATGGTAGCTACCGGCGTCGAGGAAGCGCATCAGTCGCTTGAGGGTGTCGACCACCTTGGCACTGCCCAGGCGGCCGATCAGGCCGATGTTCTTGAAGGTTGGCATGCACAGGCCTCTCGCTTCGCGGCCGCTCATTATGGCGACTGGCCACGAGGCGGGCAAACGCGGTCAGGCTGCCTTGAAGCTGCGGCGCCTCAGCCACCACTCGTTGAGCGCCAGCGAGCCGACGATGATGGCACCGCCCAGTCCCAGCCGCACGAGGTCGGCATCGCGGCTCCAGATCACCAGGTTGACCAGGAGGCCCGCGGGAATCAGGGCATTGTTCATGATCGCCAGGGCACCGGCATCGACCCGGGTGGCGCCCAGATTCCACAGGAAGTAGCCGAGGCCCGAGGCCACCAGTCCCAGCCACAGCAGCACGCCCCACTGGACCCCGGTGGTGGGCAGGCCGGCGGCATTGCCCAGCAGCGCGAAGGCGGGCACGGCCACCGCCAGGGCGCCGAGGTAGAACCATCCGAATACGCTGTGCCGGGGCAACGAGGCGGGCAGGCCTGCGGACAGGCGCCGATAGCCTACCTGCCCCAGGGCAAAGCAGAGGTTGGCCCCCTGGACCACCAGGAAGCCCGTCCAGAAGCCGCTGTCGAGTCCCTGGTAGCGGATCACGGCCGCGCCCAGCACGGCCAGCGACGCGGTCACCAGATAGAAGGGCGTGAAGCGCCCGAAGAGGGCATCGTCGAGCAGGGCGATATAGATCGGCGTGAAGATGGTGAACAGCAGCACCTCCGGCACCGAGAGCAGCAGGAAGGACTGGTAGAAGAAGATATACATCACACCCAGCTGCACCGCCCCCAGCCCCATCAGGGCGAACCGCTGGCGGCCGCGCAGCAGCGAGGGGCGCAGGAACGGCAGGAAGACCAGCGCCGCCAGGCCGATCCGCATCAGGACCGCGAAGTAGCTGTCCACCTGGCCGGCCAGGTAGACGCCGATCAGCGAGAACGAGAATGCCCAGAGGACGGTGACACCGACGAGAAGGCCCAAGGTCAACTCCTGCAGGAAAGTGGGTTGACGCGGATTATACCCGTCAGGCGCGCCGAGCAAAGCACAGCAGCGTGATCCGCCCCGTCAGCGCGGAGAGTGGCGCAGCCACCAGAGCGCATGCACGACGCCGGGCAGCCAACCCAGCAGGGTCAGCGCCAGGCTGGCCACGACACGCCCCCCACCCCCCCGCGAGAGACCGACCGCCAGCGGCGGCAGCAGTACCGCCAGAACATGCAGGGCAAGCCGCGGCTCGGCGGCCGGTGCCTGCCCCGCGTCACGGGCGGGCGATTCCGATGTCCGGTCGACCCTGACCCGGTCACCCGCCGCCGGGGTGAAGTGCTGAACGGCCTCGTTGGACTCGTGCTCGAGCGCCCGGCGATGGGCCTCGTGGTCGATCTTCTGGTCGAGAGCGTCGGCCCCTTCGGCCAGCGTCTCGTGGTAGCGCTCCCACTCCTCCCAGTCGAAAGGAGTCCCAGCGCGGGGACGGTGTTCCCCGGCTTCCCGGGCCCGCGACCAGGCCTTCTCTTCCAGGGTGTTGGGCCGCTCCTGGTCTCGCTCACCGTCCAGCCCCTTTCTGGCCATGTACTCCCGAGCATCCATGAGGTAACTCCCTTGATGGTGACACGCCGGCACCGCGGCCGGCCCGTGTTCCAGAGTGTGTCACATTGGAGCCGGGAACCGAGGCCGGGTTCCTGACCGCTGGCCGAAGGCCCCGGCCAGCGTGGAGAAACGTTGGCGGTGCGCGTACCGGAGAGTCCCGCGATTCGGCTATGCTGGAAACGAGACACGGCTGCGGCCCGTGCCTGGCATCGAGAACGCTGGCTGCAGCCCAGGCCATTACTGTCCGGCACAAGGAGACACGCCATGCCCAACAAGGCCCCCACCACCGTGCGCGAGATCATGTCCCGCGACTGCTACCGGGTCACCGGCAAGACCTCGGTCTCCACCCTGGCCGAAGGCCTGGCGCTGCATCGCCTGCCCGGGGTACCCGTGGTCGACGAGCGGGACCACCTGATCGGCTTCATCTCCGAGCAGGATGTGATGGGCAAGGTGCTGGAAAGCTCCTACCTCAACGATGAGCCGCCGCTGGTTCGGGAACTGATGCGCAACGAAGTGCTCTCGGTGCCGCCCAACAAGAGTATCACCGACCTGGCCCAGGAGATGCTCGGCGCCAAGCCCAAGGTCTACCCGGTGGTCGAACAGAACCGACTGGTGGGCATCGTCACCCGCCGCGACGTGCTCAGCGCACTGCTGCGCATGCGCCACGCCTGACCCTTCCTGCCCGCCTCTCGACACCCGGCCTGGCGCCGGGTGTCGTCGTGTACAGTGTCCCGACAAAGAAAAGCCGCCCCATGAGGCATGGGGCGGCAAGATCGAAAGTGCAAGCCGAGGCAACAGTGTTAGCGACTGCTATCGCGTTGCTGCCTACGCCCATTCAGACAGCGTCACGGAGAAAAGTTCGTCAGGCAGAAAAAAAATATCGCTGCCGGGACGCTCTCCGGGCGGGTGAGCGTCTAATACTTGCGGTAAGACAGAGAAAAACAGGGACTTAGCGAGAAGGGAACAAAAAAGTCCGGGGACGGCTTGCAAAGGCTAACCGATTGGTTTTACTATCGAAATCGCCTCGCGGGTGTAGCTCAATGGTAGAGCAGAAGCTTCCCAAGCTTAAGACGAGGGTTCGATTCCCTTCACCCGCTCCAGGCCCTCCCCTTCCCGTACCGACCTTATCCCCTCACCTTCGCGCATGCCTCAAAGGTGGCCATAAGTCATTGGATTTGCTGTCGTCAGCGTCACGGGGCCCCTACCGACCGGACGCCATCACGCAAGGCATGCCTGCCACCCCATCGGACATGGCGCCGAATGCCTCGAACACGAGCGTGGTAGGCTCAAGACCTGCGCCCTGATACTCGCCCGCCCCCCGCGAGCGGCGGGTGACGGTAACGGATAACGAGACCAGGCAGCAGCCTGCCGTCGGGCCATCGAGCGGCCCGCCCTCTGGTCAACGCTATTGAGGACAGATCCCATGAGCAACCCCTGCATCATCTGCGTGGCGATCACCGGCAGCCTGGCGCCTGGCTCCCCGTGGTGCGGTGCCGGCATCGGCGCTTACCAGAAGACCCTCAACGAGTGGTCGATCGCCGCCGGTGGCCATACCCGTACGGGGCTGGAAGACAACGTGCGTCTTGACAAGGACACCCTGGCCCCCTCCAATGCGGCCCTTGTCCAGCGCGTCGCCGAGATGTGCGAGCAGCACGGCCGACCTGTCGCCACCTGGCAGCAGGCCCGCCAGATCCTCGACATTCCGATGTCCTGACATCCCGCGCACCCCCGGGCCCGGCAGCGACCGGGCCCGGCCATCCGGAGTCGCGAATCATGGCCCTGTTCCTGCTGGTCCTCGTCGTCTGCCTGGTCATCTTCGGCGGCATGATTGCCCTGCTGATGCTCTCCGGCACCCCGCGCTACCGCACCGAGCCCGAGCACCTGCTGGAACTGTTCGACAAGGCACTGGAGAGTCGCGTCGGCGAGACCGAATGGAACGCCATCATCGGCTATCCGATCCGCCATGACGACTACCTGGACGGGATCCGACGCCGCGCCCAGCGCTTGATGGACGAGCACGGGCGCCATGGCCGCGTGACGCGCGGGAAGCCGCTGCTCGACGCCACCGGCCAGGAGGAGCTCGCGGCCCTGCGCGACCACCTGGCGGCGCATACCTCGCTGCAGCGCCGCCAGGACTGAGCCCAGCGTTGAAGAACCATCCGGTAGACTGTGGTGTCATGTCCCTGACATGCCCAGCCGGAGGCCGTCCATGACCAGTGCCATCCGCCAGATCCCGCTCGATACCGCGATCCATCACCATGCCCACGATTTCCACCAGATCGTGATCGGCCTGCGCGGCGAGGCGGAATTCGAGATCGAGGGGTTGGGAGGCTCCATCTCGGCCTTCTCGGGATGCATCGTGCCGGCCAACCATATGCATTACTACGCCGGGACCGGTGACAACCGCCAGCTGATCCTCGACCTGCCCAGCGATGCCTTCTCGGTCACCGGACATCACCACGAACTGGTTCGGCTATTCGATGCTCCGCGCTTCTTCGCGCTCGACACCTCGCTGCGCCACTACCTGGACTTCCTGCTCCATGAGCTGAGCCTGCTCTCTCGCCAGGCGACCATCGACCCCACCCACAACGAGCGTCTGGCCGGCACCCTGTTGGGCTCCCTGCATGCCCGCCTTGCCGCCGAGCCGCCGGCACCGGGCCGCGCACTCGACCTGGCCGCCCTCGACCGCTTCATCGACCGCCACCTGAGCAGCCGCCTGCGCGTGGCTGACCTGGCCGCCGAGGCCTGTCTGAGCGAGGCGCACTTCAGCGAACGCTTCCGTCAGCGCACGGGGCTCTCCCCCTGGCAGTACGTGATGCGCCGCCGACTGGACTGCGCCAGGCAGATGCTGCAGCAGAGCCATCTGCCGCTCTCAGAGATCGCCGCCCTGACCGGCTTCACCAGTCAGAGTGCCCTGTCGCGGGCCTGCCGCCAGGCCTTCGGTCATCCCCCCAGCCAGCTGCGCCGCGACGGGGGCCAACGGCTCGCCTCGTCCGCCCCATGCCGTTAGACCAAGGTCGAAAATTCAACCCTTCTGCGGCCAAAAACCGTGGAATCGTAAAATCGGGCCAGGAATTCGACAAGCAAGAGACCGCGTGCCGCCCTACCCTCAACGGATGCCCCGCGCCCGCCTGCGACGCATCGCCGCAGCGGCCGGGTCCTGCCCTCTGACGACGGGTTACAACCGGGGGACCTGAATGCTCAACGCCCACACCATGCTCGACGCCACCACCTGGCGACAGGAACTCGACACCCTCTTCGCGCGCATCAGTGACCACTACGTGGTCGACGAAAATGCCTTCGTCGGCGAACTGGTCAAGGTCCTCGATGCCAACAGCGAGGACTTCCGGCGCATCGCCGGCAAGACCGCCGAACTGGTGCGCGAGGTCCGCGAGATGGACACCGCCGTCGACACCATCGACGAGCTGCTTCAGCAGTACAGCCTGGACACCCACGAGGGGCTGATGCTGATGTGCCTGGCCGAGGCCATGTTGCGCATTCCCGACAAGGCCACCGCCGATGCCCTGATCGAGGACAAGCTCGGCCCGGCCGACTGGAAGGCCCACGTCGGCAAGAGCGAGTCCTGGATGGTCAACGCCTCCACCTGGGGCCTGCTGATGACGGGGCGCGTGGTGACCATGGACAAGCCCCGCGAGGGCAGGCCATCGAACTTCATCAACAAGATGGTCAACCGCATGGGCGAACCGGTGATCCGCCGCGCCATGCTCGAGGCCATGAAGATCATGGGCAAGCAGTTCGTGCTCGGCCGTGACATCGACGAGGCGCTGAAGCGGTCGAAGCCGCTGTTCGACAAGGGTTACACCTACTCCTACGACATGCTCGGCGAGGCCGCCCGCACCCGGGCCGATGCCCGGCGCTATTTCGACGACTATGCCCGCGCCATCGAGCAGGTCGGCAAGACCAGCAAGGGGCTGTCGTCGAAGACCCCTTCGCCCTCGATCTCCATCAAGCTCTCGGCCCTGCACCCGCGCTACGAGTTTGGCCGCCGCGAGCAGGTGCTGCGCGAGCTGGTCAGCAGCGTGCGCGAACTCGCCGCCCTGGCCCGCGAGCGTGACGTCGCGGTGACCATCGATGCCGAGGAGGTCGACCGCCTGGAGATCTCCCTGGAGGTGTTCCGCGCCGTCTACGAGAGCGAGACCTGCAAGGGCTGGGGCCACTTCGGCCTGGTGGTCCAGGCCTACTCCAAGCGCGCCCTGCCGGTGCTGCACTACATCAACCGCCTGGCCGAGTCCCAGGGCGACGAGATCCCGCTGCGCCTGGTCAAGGGCGCCTACTGGGACACCGAGATCAAGGAGTCCCAGCAGCTCGGCGTCGATGGCTACCCGGTCTTCACCCGCAAGGCCTCCACCGACGTCGCCTACCTGGTCTGCGCCCGCTTCCTGCTCTCCGACGCGACCCGCGGGCGCATCTTCCCGCAGTTCGCCACCCACAACGCCCATACCATCAGCACCATCCTCGAGCAGGCCAACGAGGCCACCCGGGCCTTCGAGTTCCAGCGCCTGCATGGCATGGGCGAGGCGCTCTATGATGCCGCCATCAAGCGCGCCCCCCAAGGCACCTACTGCCGCATCTATGCGCCGGTGGGGGCTCACAAGGACCTGTTGCCCTACCTGGTGCGACGCCTGCTGGAGAACGGCGCCAACTCCTCCTTCGTGCACCAGCTGGTGGATCCCAAGGTGCCGGTGGAGTCGCTCTGCGTGCACCCGGTGGACACCCTGCGCCAGTACGGCAGCTTCGCGAACCCGCAGATCCCGCTCCCGGCCGACATCTATGGCCCCGCGCGTCGCAACTCCCGTGGCTTCGACCTCAACATCCGCAGCCAGTACCAGCCGCTGATGGACGCCATGGCGAAGACCATGGACAAGACCTGGCAGGCCGGCCCCCTGCTGGCCTTCGAGGTGAAGGGCGACCCGACCAATACCCATGAGGTCACCTGCCCCTACGACCGCCGCCGCCAGGTCGGAACCGTCCAGTGGACCACCCGGGAGCAGGCCGGCAAGGCCCTCGACGCCGCCTGGTCGGCCTTCCCCCGCTGGGAGGCGACGCCGGTGGCCGAGCGCGCCGCCATCGTCCGCCGCCTCGGCGACCTGATGGAAGCGCACATGGCCGAGCTGATGACGCTCTGCTCCCGGGAGGGCGGCAAGCTGCTCACCGACGGCATCGACGAGGTGCGCGAGGCGGTGGACTTCTGCCGCTACTACGCCATGAAGGCCGAGGAACTCTTCGCCGAGCCGACGCGCCTGCCCGGGCCGACCGGCGAATCCAACGACCTGATGATGGGTGGCAAGGGGGTGTTCGCCGCCATCAGCCCCTGGAACTTCCCGGTGGCGATCTTCTGCGGCCAGCTGGTCGCCGCCGCCGTGGCCGGCAACACCGTGCTCGCCAAGCCCGCCGAGCAGACCTCGCTGATCGCCCATCGGGTGATCGAGCTGCTCTACGAGGCCGGCATGCCCCGCGACGTGGTGCAGCTGCTTCCCGGCGACGGCCCCACCGTGGGCAGCGTGCTGACCAGCGACCCGCGCATCACCGGGGTCGTGTTCACCGGTGGCACCGACACCGCCCAGATCATCAACCGCGCCCTGGCCGCGCGCGACAATGCCCCGCTGCCCACGCTGGTCGCCGAGACCGGTGGCATGAACGCCATGATCGTCGATTCCACCGCCCTGCCCGAGCAGGTGGTGGTGGACGCGGTGCGTTCGGCCTTCCAGAGTGCCGGCCAGCGCTGCTCGGCCTTGCGGGTGCTCTACCTCCAGGAGGACGTGGCCGACCGGGTCATCGAGATCCTCAAGGGCGCCATGGACGAGCTGCAGGTCGGCGATCCCCGCGATCTGGGGACCGACGTGGGCCCGGTGATCGACGAGGACGCCCGCCGGGGACTCACCGCCCATATCGACAGGCTCAAGGGCGAGGGTCGCCTGGTGGCCGAGACACGGCTCGACCCGGCACAGACCGCCGACGGCACCTTCGTCGCGCCGGTGGCCTTCGAGATCGACGGCATCGAGGCGCTGGAGCGCGAGCAGTTCGGCCCTGTACTGCACATCGTGCGCTACAAGGCCAGCGAGATCGACCGGGTGGTCGACGCCATCAACGGGCGAGGCTATGGCCTGACCTTCGGCGTGCACAGCCGCAACGAATCCTTCGCCGAGGAGATCGCCCGGAAGGTGCGTGTTGGCAATGTCTACGTCAACCGCAATATCATCGGTGCCGTGGTCGGCGTTCAGCCATTCGGCGGCCAGGGGCTCTCCGGCACCGGACCCAAGGCCGGCGGGCCGCACTACCTGCTGCGATTCGCCACCGAGAAGACAGTGACCGTGAACACCGCCGCCCTGGGTGGCAATGCGTCACTGCTTGCGCTGGGAGACGAGTGAACCTCACTCATCATCAACAAGAAACTGAAGGAACCCCCTCATGATGGAAAACAATGCCACCAATGGCCTCACGCTAGCGCCGGGCCCGGTCGTGGTGCTCGCCACCAGTGTTCTGGCCGGCATGCCTACCAACAAGATGTCGGAGCTACATCCGGCCCAATAAACGGGAGAAGTCTCTATGGCTACTGGCGTTTGGATCAGTCTCTTCGCTTACTTTGCGCTCATGATCGCCATCGGCTTTTATGCCATGCGCAAGTCCACGTCCACCTCTGAGGATTACATGCTGGGTGGCCGACAGCTCAGTCCACAAGTGGCGGCCCTGTCGGCCGGCGCTTCGGACATGAGCGGTTGGTTGCTGCTGGGCCTCCCCGGGGCGATGTTCGTATCGGGCCTGGGGTCTGCCTGGATCGGTATCGGCCTGCTCGTGGGTGCGTTCTTCAACTGGACGCTGGTCGCACCTCGCCTTCGCGAGCAGACCCTTCACTATAATGATGCGATCACCATTCCGGAATTCCTGGGAAACCGGTTCCCGACTCAGGCCATTCCGCTGAGAACGGTATCCGCTATCGTCATCGTGATCTTCTTCGCGGTCTACACGGCCTCAGGCCTGGTGGCAGGAGGCAAGCTGTTCGAAAGCGCGTTTGCCGGCGTTCTCAACATTGGTGGCATGAGCGACTACGCGTCGGGCGTCGTCATCACCCTGGGCGTGGTGCTTGTGTACACGGTGGTTGGCGGCTTCCTGGCCGTGAGCATGACGGACTTCGTGCAGGGCTGCATCATGATGCTGGCCCTGGTGATCATGCCGGCAGTGGTGCTCTTTGGCGAGGGTGGCGGCGGTTTCTCCCAGGCCTCCCAGACCCTGAATGAGGTCGATCCTACGCTTCTGTCGTGGACGGAGGGACTGACCATTGTCGGCTGGCTGTCTGCCGTGACCTGGGGGCTGGGGTACTTCGGGCAGCCGCACATCATCGTGCGCTTCATGGCCATCCGGTCTCAGAAGGATGTTCCCATTGCCCGTAACATCGGCATGAGCTGGATGTTCATCTCCCTGGTCGGCGCGATCTCTCTGGGTGTGTTCGGCCGGGCCTATGCGGTCCGCAATGGCATGGATGTCCAGGACCCGGAAACGATCTTCATCATCCTGGCGGATCTGCTGTTCCATCCGCTGATCACCGGCTTCCTCTATGCGGCACTGCTTGCTGCGATCATGAGTACCATATCCAGCCAGCTTCTGGTGTCGTCCTCCTCACTGACCGAGGACTTCTACCGCCTGTTCCTGCGCAAGGAGGCGACGGAGAAGGAGGTCGTCGCCGTTGGCCGGACCAGCGTCGTTGTGGTGGGTCTGGTTGCCGCCGTCATTGCGTCCGATCCGACCTCTCAGGTTCTGGGGCTGGTCAGTAACGCCTGGGCCGGCTTCGGTGCGGCGTTCGGCCCGCTGATCATCCTGTCGCTGATGTGGTCGCGCACCAACGGCGCTGGCGCCCTCGCGGGCATGGTGGTGGGTGCCGTCACCGTCATGCTCTGGATCTCGCTGGGCTGGAACGGCTCGTTCATGGGAGGTCCCGGCGTGTACGAGATCATTCCTGGCTTCATCGCTGCCTTCATCGCCATCCTGGTGGTGAGCAGCGTGACTGCCGACGCCGGTGAGTACCAGCAGATCAGTCGCTAACAGAGCGCGAGAACGCGTCTAACGCACTCAAGCTAAAGGGCTCCTCCGGGAGCCCTTGCTGTTATCGGGGGTGTCAGGCATCGCGGTCCGTGACTGGCTGGCGCACACGCAGGAAAGCCGCCCTCGGGCGGCTTTCCTTGTTTCCGGGTGGCACGTCTTCCCAAAAGCGGCGCACTGCCCGCTGCAGCGGATCAGGCCATGACCGCCCGCACCAGCAGCACCAGGGCGAAGGCGCCGAGCGCCACCAGGCTCCAGGGGGGCGTAGTCATCCGCCTCAGCCAGAACTGTTGCACCTCCAGCCCCATCGGTGCCATGAAGGCCGCGCCCAGCGCCCAGACCCCCAGCCCGATCAGTGGCAGGCGCAAGGCCATGGGCAGCGTGCTGATCAGGGCGGGCTGCCACAGCAGCCACAGCGCTAGCGCCGCCGCCAGCAGCATCGCCCCCAGGGTCACGCCGGGCAGGCGTCGACGTGTCTTGGTCTCCATCTCGGCTCTCCTTGTCGCCTGCCCCCAGTCAAGACGATCCACGGCTAGGATGCGAGCTCCGGCGCCAGATGGCGGTATTTTCTTGTACAGACATTACATGACGGAGACGCCCCGTCGCCCAACGGGGACAGGATAATGCCGATGATATCGGGCCTCATAGGCTATCGAGGTCATGACAATTTTTTACAAGACTTGTATAAACACCGTTTTTATAATCGGAACCTAAATAGATCATCCGGCGCTGCGCTCCTTTCGGGGCGTCAGGCACGGGACACCAGGAAAGGGAGGAATCATCCCATGCGCACGACACGACTGATCCCCGCCATCGCCATCGCCGCCGGCTGCACCTTCGCCAGCCAGGCGGCGCTGGCCTATGGCGCCGGCGACATCTTCGTCCGTGGCGGCATCGCCAAGACGGAACCCGAGGGCTCCGACAACGGCAACCTCGGCAGCAGCGAGCTGACCGTCGAGGGCGAGCGCGGCCTCACCTATGGGCTCGGCTACCTGTTCACCGACAGGCTCGGCGTCGAGCTCAACGGCAGCGAGGAGTTCGAGCATGGCCTGACCCTGGACGGCGCATCGGCAGGCAGCGTCGATCGCATGCCCGTCAACCTGATGGCCAACTACTATCCGCTGGGCGGCCTCGACTCCCCCGTCCAGCCCTATGCCGGGGTGGGCGTCAACTACACCCGCTTCTCCGGTGAGCCCGGCGGCGTCGATGTCGAGAGCTCCTATGGCGCCGTCGGCCAGCTCGGCGTCGACCTCGCCGTGACCCGCAACCTGAGGCTCAACGGCTTCGCCAACTATGCCGACGTCAGCGCCGACATCGAGTCGGGGGGCGCACAGATCGGCGAGGCCGAGGTCGACCCGGTGACCGTCGGGGGCGGCGTGACCTACCACTTCTGAGCGAGAAAACCGCCGCCATGTGGGGAGACTCGGGGCCCATGATCCGGCGCCCTGCTGTCAGTCCCTTCATGGCAATGACAACCAACCCTTGCGCTGGATCAATAATGTCCCGGCGCGCTCGCGGTAGACTGCCCGCATGTTCCATTGCGGCAAGAGGCCGCACCCTCGTAACCAGGAGTCGACCCATGCGCAAGACCGCCCTTCCCACCCTGCTCGCCGCCGGCATCGCGTCGGCCGCCTTCATCACCAGCAGCCAGGCCTTCGCCTACGGCGCCGGCGACTTCTTCACCCGCGTGGGCGTGGCCAAGGTCAAGCCCAAGAGTGACAACGGAAGCCTGGATCTTTCCTCTGTCGGTCCTGGCCTCTCTACATACGACGTCAATGTCGAAGACGATAGCGCCTTTGCCTTTACCCTGGGCTATCGCTTTACCGACAAGCTGGGCGTCGAACTGCTGGCCGCCGAGCCCTTCGACCACGGTTTCCAGGTTGAGGGCGTGACCGGTGGGTCCACAGATCATCTGCCGCCGACCCTGACCCTGCAGTACTACCCGCTGGGCGGCACCGACGCCCGTGTTCAGCCCTATGCCGGCGTCGGCGTCAACTACACCCGCTTTTCCAACGAGGAGTTGAATATTGGGCTGCCGGTTGAGTTCGACGACTCCTGGGGCGCGGCCGGCCAGCTGGGCGTCGACCTGCTGATCGACGACAACTGGGCGCTCAACGCCGCCGCTTGGTACTTGGATATCGACACGGATGTGACGGTGGCTGGTCAGGAAGTAGGCAAGGTCGAGATCGATCCGGTGGTGGTGATGGCGGGCCTCAGCTTCCGCTTCTGATCGCCGCCCGACACGACGAGGCCCGCCATTCGGCGGGCCTCGTTGCGTTCGGCGCCGACAATCGGCTAGCGGGACGAGTGGCGCGAGAGCCCCAGCTCCGCCAGGGTCGTTTCGTCGAGCCCGGCGACCGCCTCCACCGCCGAGAGGCGCGCATGGTAGGCGGCACTGAGGAAGGGCTCTCCGGCCAGCAGGTGCTCGAGATACTCCCGCGCCGGGCGCAGCGCCTCGGCGGTGGTGCCCGGCGCGGCGATATAGACCCAGGCGTCGATGGCCCCGTCGCGAGTCACGACCGGCAAGCGGTGACGGTCGTACTCCCGGGGATAGCCCTCGAAGGGGTCCATGCACCGGATCTGCCCGGCGTGTTCGAGCTCGAACAGCGCCCCCTCCACGCGCTCGCCCGGCCGGGGCACCACGTTGGCGTGGGCGATGCCCGCCACCCGGGACGCCTTGTCGAAGCGCAACGCATGGTCCTGCAGCACGCCGGCCAGCACCCGGCGGGTAGGGCCGATGCGGGCCGCGACCCGGGCGGGGTTCATGTTGCTGCCATAGGCAAAGTAGTAGGGCATATCAGGCTTCCGGCGGAATCAGTTCTCGGTGACCAGGCGGTCGATCTCCTCGACCACCTTGCACATCAGCAGCCGGTCGCTGGCCCGCGCGCCCTCCTGCTGCAGCCAGGCGTCCACCGCGGGGGCGACGTCGCAGGTCGCCGGCATCGGCGAGCGCGACTCGACCAGGGCTTCCAGGCGCACGATGAACACGAAGCGCAGCCACTGGGGCAGCGTCATGGTGTCGATACAGAACGGCTGGACGCTGCGGAAGGCGTCCGGCTCGGGTCGCTCCATGCGCCACAGGCTGGCGGCCTTCATGGTGGCCTCGAGCTCGCGCAGGGCGGTGCCGAGTTCGTCGTGAACGGTCATGGGCAGTCTCGTCGGTGCATGTGGGGCCATTATCCCCGTTCGGCCCCGCCGCTGGCCACCCCGCGAGGCCTCCACTGCCCGGCCAGCCATCTTGTGCACAGTGCACAGATATCCTGAACGGGCCTGTGGATAAACACTGGAAAGATCTCGCCTGGCCGCTTCCCATGGGCCATGGCGCAGACTGGTCAACAACTGACCAACGGCGGATCGCGACGAGCCCCCCCACGGGCGGCTGACAGCACCCCGACACCGCGGTAGAGTGCACGGTTCCTGACCCGGAGAGAGCATGCAACCGATCCACAGCCTTCACGACTTCTTCCTGCGCAGCGGTGCCGAGGTGAGGCTCTACCACCTGGGCCGCCGGGTCGAGCCCTGCTCGCTCGACACCCTGGCCGCCTTCGAGGCCGGCGACCTGGCCTGGCCGGCTCCCTGGCAGGGCACGGCACGCCTGGCCATGGTCTTTCGCCTGGGCGACCTGGAGGACCCGCTGATCTGGTTCCTGGCCCTGCCGCTGGACGAGCAGGGCCATCTCGACCCGGCCCCGCGGGATGCCTTCGTGCAGCGCCTGCTGGAGACCCTCGGCCACAGCGTGCAGGGCCTGGGGCGCACGGAGAGTGCCGGGATCGACAACCTGATGAAGGACAACCCCCTGGCTTTCAGCCCCGCGCTGCCCTTCCAGGCCGTGCTGCATGCGCGTGCCAGCCTGGACGCGGGCCTCCCCGCCAGCCAGCACTTCGAGCCGGTCGAGGCCTACCTGACCGGGCAGCAGGCGATCGACTGGCGAGCCCTGGGCCTGCAGGGCCTGGCTGATTTCGCGGTACGCCTGGATGCGGCCTCGAGCCGGACGCTGGCGGCTCGCCTCGACACCCTGCCCGGCGAGGTGCTGACCTCGCTGTGCTACTGTCTGGAGCATGTGGCGATTGCCGACGACCTGGCCCTCGCCCTGCGCCGTCGCGGCGAGGCGGCGGGCCGCGACGGGGACATCGAGGCCTTCTGCGCCTGCGTGCGCGCCATGGGCGGCGCCTCGCGCGAGCTGGCCGGCGCCTGGTTCGACGTGCTGCTTGATGATCCCGACGCCTGCGGCCCCGACCTGCTGGCGGCGATCGCCGGGCGCGGCTGGCACCACCTGGAGGATGCCGAGCGCCTGCCCCGCTTCCTCGCCCGCCTGGCCGAGACCTCCGGGGCCGACTTCATGGCGGTGGCCCGTGACCTGGCGCTGATCCCGCGACTGCGCCTGCCGCTGCTGATGACGCTGCGCGAGGCCGGGCCGGACTCCGCCATCGGCCGCCGCCTGGCCGGCCTGTCACGCTGAGTGCAGAGACCTGGGAGCGAGATGATGAAAGAACTGCCCTACACGCCCAAGGCGGTGATCGGCCGCCGCGAGATGGTCACCCTGCCGGAATTGCACCTGACGCTCTGCGCCAAGGCCGATACCGGCGCCAGGACCTCGGCGCTGCATGCCGAGGACATCGAGTCCTACGAGGAGGACGGCCATCTCTGGGTCGGCTTCACGACCCGCAGCGGCGGCCCCGGCACGCCGGCCCACGTCCACCGCATGCACCTGCATGACCGCCGGCGGGTGACCAGTTCCAACGGCCAGGCCGAATGGCGCTACGTGATCCGCACGACGATGCAACTGGGCAGCCTGGCGTTCCCCGTGGAGCTGAGCCTGACCGACCGCCGCGACATGCGCCACCCCATGCTGCTGGGCCGCCGGGCCCTGCGCCGCCTGCTGGTGGCGCCCGGCGTGGCTTTCCTGCATGGCGAACCCTGACCCTTCCCGGCCATCGACCCTGGAGTCCCGAATGCATATCGCGCTGCTGTCCCGCAATCGCAACCTCTACTCCACGCGGCGCCTGATCGAGGCGGCCGAACTGCGCGGCCACACCGCACGAGTGGTCGATACCCTGCGCTGCTACATGAGCATCGCCTCGCACCACCCCTCGATCCACTACAAGGGCAAGGAGCTCGAGCCCTTCGACGCGGTGATCCCGCGCATCGGCTCCTCGATCACCTTCTACGGCTGTGCGGTACTGCGCCAGTTCGAGATGATGGGCACCTATGTGATCAACGACAACGTCTCGATCACCCGCTCCCGCGACAAGCTGCGCTCGCTGCAGTTGCTGTCGCGCAAGGGGCTCGGGCTGCCGATCACCGGCTTCGCCCACTCCCCGGACGACATTCCCGACCTGATCACCATGGTCAGGGGCGCCCCGCTGGTCATCAAGCTGCTGGAGGGCACCCAGGGCATCGGCGTGGTGCTGGCCGAGACCAACCAGGCCGCCGAGAGCGTGATCCAGGCCTTCATGGGCATGAAGGCCAACATCATGGTGCAGGAGTACATCAAGGAGGCGAAGGGCGCCGATATCCGCTGCCTGGTGATCGGCGACAAGGTCGTGGCCTCGATGAAGCGCCAGGCCGCCGAGGGCGAGTTCCGTTCCAACCTGCATCGCGGCGGCAGCGCCAGCGTGATACGCATCACCCCGGAGGAGCGCTCCACGGCGATCCGTGCCGCCAAGGCCATGGGGCTGCGGGTAGCCGGCGTCGACCTGCTGCGCTCGAACCACGGCCCGGTGATCATGGAGGTCAACTCCTCGCCAGGGTTGCAGGGTATCGAGACGGCCACCGGCAAGGACATTGCCGGGCTGATCATCGAGCACCTGGAGAAGAATGCCGCCCCGCGACACAAGGTCCCACCCCGCCCCAAGGGCTGAATTCTCAGCCCAAAGGCTAACGGGGAAGCGGCAATTTATTGATCCCCGGGGGTGGCAAATGGGAGGCGACAGCCCCACAATCTGCGTCACCGGAGGAGGTGACCGCTCATGTTTCTCGACAATCGCCAGGTGGCGATGGACAGTGCCCTCGAGGCGATGGCCGACAGCATCGACTACTTTCAGGACAATCTGGAGCGCCTGCGTCCCTCGCTGCGCGACAGCCTGAAGCCCCACTACGAGGCGCGGGCGAAGTCGATGCACGAGCTCCAGGAGCTGTCACGCAAGCATCTCAACCTGCTGCCCCGCGATGCCGATGTCGAGCGCGACGACTACATGTGGCTGTGGAGCCGGCTGAAGAGCTTCGTCGGCAATGAGAGCCAGGTGGTGATCGGCGAGTTGCTGGAACAGGAGCGGGTGCTGATGCAGGCGCTCTCGACGCTGTTCACCCACCCCCTGCCCGAGCCGATGGAGCCGGTCATCGAGGAGTGCTGGAAGGGCTGTCGGGCGCTGATCCGCGAGCTGTATCGTCTCCAGAAGCAGCGTCAGAAGCGTTGAGCACCCCCGGCGGGAGCAGCAGACGGTCACGTTCCCGGGGCATGATCTGCAAGGGTTCGAGCGGCCCCAGGAAGTGCGGTTCGCGCTCCCACAAGTAGAGATCCCCCAGGGTGGCCACTCGCGCCACCCATTCGCGAAGCTTGAGCCGCCAGAGCCCGGTCACGGCGCGTTCGGGCGCCGCGCAGCCCCTCACCTCGAGCCCCAGCGCCTCGCCGATGAACAGCGCCCGCGGCAGGTGCCATGCCTGGGTGACCAGCAGCGCCCGCTCCACGCCAAAGACATCACGCGCCCTGGCCAGGGTGTCGAAGGTGCTGAAGCCGGCATAGTCCAGGGTCATGTCCTCGTCGCGCACGTCTCGCCCCCGCAGGTCTCGCCACATGGTCACCGGCTCGTTGTAGTAGCGGGTGCTGTTGTCGCCGGAGATCAGCAGGTGGTCGACCCGCCCGAGATGGATCAGGTGGGCGGCGGCGCCCATGCGCCCCTCGAAGTGCGGATTGCGCGTCCCGCTGCGCGTCCAGTGGGAGGTCCCGAAGACGATGCCCACGGGCTCGCTGCCGCACTGCGACAACTCGTCCTCGATCTTCCCCTGGGTGCGGCCCAGCACATAGAAGTTGGCCAGCGCGAACAGCAATGTCGCCAGGAGCGCAAGCGCTCCCAGCGACATCAATACCGCCTTGAAGACCTTCCAGAATGGCCGGTGCATCGCGCTCCCCGGAGCAGGCGCTAGAACATCCCGAGTTCCAGCTTGGCCTCGTCGCTCATCATCTCACGACTCCAGGGGGGATCGAAGACGATCTCGGTATGGACCTTGCTGATCTGCGGGGCACCGAGGATCTTGTTGCGGGCATCGGCGGCGATCACGTCGCCCATGCCGCAGCCGGGCGCGGTCAGGGTCATGCGGATGGTGACGATGCGCTCGCCGGTGATCAGCCGCTCGATGCGACAGCCATAGACCAGCCCGAGGTCGACGATGTTGACCGGGATCTCGGGGTCGAAGCAGGTGCGCAGCTGGTCCCACACGAACTGCTCGATCTCCTCCTCCGAGGCATCCTCGGGCAGGGTCGGCCGAGGCAGTGCCTCGAGGCCCAGGGCATCCAGGTTGGCCCCCTCGATCAGGTAGAGACGCCCCTCGAAGCCCACGCTGACCGTGCTGCCCTTGGCCTGCATCACGTTCACGACGCTGTCCTCCGGCAGGGTCACGGTCTTGCCGAAGGGAATGGAGATCGCCTCCACGTCACGCTGCAGGGGCAGCTCCTGGCCCTTGTGGAGGGTGGCAATCTGCTCGATATCGCTCATGTCGCTCCTTGATAGGCCTCAGCGCAGCATGCCAACGACGCGCTCGAGCCCCTCGACGAAGACGTCGATCTCCTCGGGCGTGTTGTAGGCGGCGAAGGATGCTCGGCAGGTGGCGTCCAGCCCGAACTGTGCCAGCAGCGGCTGGGCGCAGTGATGGCCGGTCCGGATCGCCACGCCGAGCTGGTCGATCAGCAGCCCGATGTCCTGGGAGTGCGCCCCGTCGACCACGAACGACAATACGCCCGCCTTGTCCGGTGCAGTCCCCAGAACGCGCAGCCCCTCGATGCCCTGCACGCCCTCGGTGGCATGCTCGAGCAGCCTGGCCTCCCAGGCACCGATCAGCTCGAGGCCGATCTCCTGGACCCACTGCAGGGCACGCCCCAGAGCGATCACCTCGGCGATGGCCGGCGTACCGGCCTCGAACTTGTGGGGGATGTCGGCGAAGGTAGTGGGCGTCTCGAAGGAGACCGTGCGGATCATCTCGCCGCCCCCCTGCCAGGGCGGCATCGCCTCGAGCAGCCCGGCCTTGCCGTAGAGCACGCCCACGCCGGTCGGCCCGTAGACCTTGTGGCCGGAGAAGGCATAGAAGTCGGCATCGATGTCACGCACGTCGATGGCCTGGTGGGGGGCGGCCTGGGCGCCGTCGACGAGGATCCGGGCGCCGTGTTCGTGGGCCACCCGCGCCATCTCGCGAACCGGGTTGATGGTGCCGAAGGCATTGGAGATGTGGTTCACCGCCACCAGCCGAGTGCGCTCGGTGAAAAGGTCGCGATACGCCGCCATGTCCAGCACGCCGCGCTCGTCCACCGGGATCACCTTGATGGCGAATCCCAATTCGCCGGCCAGCAGCTGCCAGGGCACGATGTTGGAGTGGTGCTCGAGGCGGGAAATCAGCACTTCGTCACCGGGGCCGAGATTGACGCGCCCCCAGCTGTTGGCCACCAGGTTGATCGCCTCGGTGGTGCCGCGGGTGAAGACGATCTCGCGAGTCTCGCCCGCGTTCAGGAAGGCACGCACCGTCTCCCGGGTCCCCTCGAAGGCCGCCGTGGCCTCGTCGGCCAGAGTATGCAGCCCGCGATGGATATTGGCGTTGTAGCGACCATAGTAGTCGTCGAACATCGCGATCACCTGGCGCGGGGTCTGGCTGGTGGCGGCGTTGTCCAGGTAGACCAGCGGCTTGCCGTGGACTTCCCGGTCGAGGATCGGGAAGTCGCGTCGCACCTTCACCACGTCCAGCGTCAGGTCGCTGAAGTCGGCCATGGCTCACTCCTCGTTCAGGGCGGCGGCGGTTTCCACCAGGCCGGCCAGGTTGAAGCGCTCGGGCAGCTTGCCCGCCACGGCCAGTTCGACCCGCTCGGAGATGGCGTCGAGGTCGACCTGCTCCAGCACCTCGCCGGCGAACGCCAGGGTCAGCAGGCCGCGGGCCGTCTGCTCGTCGATGCCGCGGGTGCGCAGGGCGAACACCGCCTCCTCGTCGAGCTGGCCGGTAGTGGCGCCGTGGGCGCACTTGACGTCATCGGCGTAGATCTCGAGCTCGGGCTTGGTGTCGATCTCGGCGCGGTCGGAGAGCAGCAGGTTGGCATTGCTCTGCTCGGCCTCGATCTTCTGGCTGTCGCGCTTGACGATCACCTTGCCGTTGAACACGCCATGGGCGCGGTCGTCGAGGATGCCCTTGTAGTTCTCGTGGGAGAAGGTGTGGGGCGCGTTGTGGTTGACCAGGGTGTGGTTGTCCACGTGCTGGCGACCCTGGCCGTAGAAGAGGCCGTTGAAGTTGGCCTCGGCCCCCTCGCCGTTGAGCTCGGCCACCAGGTCGTTGCGCACCAGGCCGCCGCCCAGGTTCAGGTTGAACGAGGTGTAGCGGCTGTCGCGGGCTTGCTCGATGTGGATGCTGGCCACGTGCAGGTCGGAAAGCGGCGCCTCCTGCAGCTTGAAGTGGGTGAGGATCGCGCCGCGGTCGAGGATGATCTCCTCCACCAGGTTGGTGAAGTTGGCGGCCTGCTCCTCGCCCACATGGTGCTCGATGACCGTGGCCTGGCTGCGCCCGGCCATCTCGAGCAGGATGCGCGGGTGGCTCATCACCGGCGCCTCGCCCTCACGGGAGAGGAACTGCAGGATGATCGGCTTCTCCACCACGGTGCCCGGCGCCAGGCGAAGCACGGCGCCCTCTTCCATGAAGGCGGTATTGAGCGCCGCGAAAGGCGAGAACTCGACCCCGGTGAGCCGACCCAGCGGGCCGCCCACCGCCTCGTGGTTCTCCTCGAGTGCACGAGAGAGCGGCACCAGCTGCACGCCAGCGGGCAGGTCGTCGAGCCTCGACAGGGCCGGGGCGAAGACGCCATCGACGAAGGTCAGCCGGTGGGCCTCCATGGGCAGGGTCAGTCGCGCCGCCGTGGCCGGGGAGAAGTCGGCATCCGTGGCCAGGTGGAAGTCGCCGCGGGCGATGGCCCGCACGTCGGTGTACTTCCACTCCTCGATGCGCCGATGGGGAAAGCCCAGCGCCTCGAAGCGGGCGGCCCCCGCCTGGCGCCGGGCGGCAATCCAGGTCGGCTCGGCGCCGCGTGCGTTGCTGCGCTCGCTCAGCCGGTCGAGGAAGCGTTGCACATCGCTCTGCACTGCATCACTCATGCGGCGGTCTCCTCCTGCACCCAGTCATAGCCGCGACTCTCGAGCTCGCGGGCCAGGTCGGCATCGCCGCTCTTGACGATGCGGCCATCGACCAGCACGTGCACGCGATCCGGCACGATGTAGTCGAGCAGGCGCTGGTAGTGGGTCACCAGCAGGATGGCCCGGTCCTCGGCGCGCAGGGAGTTGACGCCGTCGGCGACCACCTTCATGGCGTCGATGTCCAGGCCCGAGTCGATCTCGTCGAGCATCGCGAGCCTGGGCTGCAGCACCAGCATCTGCAGGATCTCGTTGCGCTTCTTCTCGCCGCCCGAGAAGCCCTCGTTGACGGCACGCTGCAGGAAGCTGGTGTCCATCTTCATGGAAGCGACCTTCTCCTTGATCAGCTTCATGAACTCCGGTGCCGGGATCTCGCCCAGGCCCTGCGCCTCGCGCTGGGCGTTGAGCGCCGCCTTGAGCAGGTAGATGTTCTTCACCCCCGGGATCTCCACCGGGTACTGGAAGCCCAGCAGCAGGCCGGCGCGGGCCCGCTCCTCGATCTCCATCTCCAGCACGTCCTGGCCCTCGAAGGTGATCGAGCCCTTCGTCACCTCGTAGCCGTCCTTGCCGGCGATCACCGCCGAGAGGGTCGACTTGCCGGCCCCGTTGGGGCCCATGATGGCGTGGACTTCACCGGCGTTGATGGTCAGGGTGAGGCCCTTGAGGATCTCGGAACCCTCGACCGTGACGTGCAGATCCTTGACTTCGAGCATGTTGACTACCTTTTCGATTCTGGCGAGCCGCCACCGCGGCCCGAAAAAATGATGCATTCCACTGCGCCAGAGGCGCGTCATGAGCGACGGTCAATCAAGGCGGAGGCCCGACGAGTGCAGCGGAGTTGACTGTTGCTCAATGAGCATGCCGAGGAGGGCCTCCCACACCGAGTGACCGAGCGCAGTAGCGCCTTAACCCACAGCACCTTCGAGGGTAACGTTCAGCAGCGCCTCGGCCTCCACGGCGAACTCCATGGGCAGTTCCTGGAAGACGTCCTTGCAGAAGCCGTTGACGATCATGCTGACCGCGTCCTCCTCGGAGATGCCGCGGCTCTGGCAGTAGAACAGTTGGTCCTCGCCGATCTTGGAGGTAGTGGCCTCGTGTTCGACGGTGGCCGTGCTGTTGCCGATCTCCTGATAGGGAAAGGTATGGGCGCCGCACTGGTCGCCGATCAGCAGGGAGTCGCACTGGGTGAAGTTGCGCGCACCCCTGGCCCGCGGTCCCACCTTCACCAGGCCGCGATAGGACTGGTTGCTGCGGCCGGCGGAGATGCCCTTGGAGATGATGCTCGAGCGCGTGCCCTCGCCGATATGGATCATCTTGGTGCCGGTATCGGCCTGCTGGCGGCCGTTGGTCACCGCCACGGAGTAGAACTCGCCGATGCTGTCCTTGCCGCGCAGCACGCAGGAGGGGTATTTCCAGGTGATCGCCGAGCCGGTCTCCACCTGGGTCCAGCTGATGCGCGAGCGGTCGCCCCGGCAGTCGCCCCGCTTGGTGACGAAGTTGTAGATGCCGCCCTTGCCGTCCTCGTCGCCGGGGTACCAGTTCTGCACGGTGGAGTACTTGATGTAGGCATCCTCGAGCGCCACCAGCTCCACCACCGCCGCATGCAGCTGGTTCTCGTCACGCTGCGGCGCGGTGCAGCCCTCCAGGTAGGAGACCTGCGCACGGCTCTCGCAGACGATCAGGGTACGCTCGAACTGGCCGGTGTTGGCGGCGTTGATACGGAAGTAGGTGGAGAGCTCCATGGGGCAGGTCACGCCTTCCGGGACGAAGACGAAGGAGCCGTCGGTGAACACCGCCGAGTTCAGCGCCGCGAAGTAATTGTCCCCCTGGGGGACCACGCTGCCCAGGTACTGCTTGACCAGTTCCGGGTAGTCGCGGATCGCCTCGGAGATGGAGCAGAAGATCACGCCCGCCTCGTGAAGCTTCTCCTTGAAGGTGGTGGTCACCGAGACGGAGTCGAAGACGGCATCCACCGCCACGCCGGCCAGGGCCGCCCGCTCGTGCAGGGGAATGCCCAGCTTCTCGTAGGTCTCGAGCAGCTTGGGGTCCACCTCGTCGAGGCTCTGGGGACGGTCCTCGTCACGCTTGGGCGCGCTGTAGTAGGAGATCGCCTGGTAGTCGATGGGCGGATAGTCCAGGTGCGCCCAGGAGGGCGGCGTCATCTTCAGCCATTGGTGGTAGGCCTTGAGGCGCCACTCCAGCATCCACTCCGGCTCGCCCTTCTTGTTCGAGATGAAGGCAATGGTGCTCTCGTCCAGGCCGGGCGGTACCGTGTCGCTCTCGATGTCGGTCACGAAGCCTTCCTTGTACTCGCGACGGACAAGCTGTTCCATTTCCTGAGTTGCCATGATGTGTCCCCCTCCCGGGCGGTTGGGTCGGCGAGCGAGGCTCGCCTCGGGTAGTGAGTGCTCGGGGTGCGTCAGGCCTCGGCGGCCAGACTCACGCTCTGAATGGGCAGCTGCACTGGCAGCTTGATCGGGCTGGTGTCGGCCAGGTGGGCCAGGGTCACGCTGTCGAGCAGCGTACGGATGGCCAGCGAGACCCGCTGCCAGTTGTCCGCGACCCCGCAGGTGGCGGCCAGGTCGCAGTCGCCGCCGGCCTGGCTGCACTCGGTCATCGCCACCGGCCCCTCGATGGCGGAAATGATGTCGCTGGCGGTGATCCGGGACGCGGGGCGCGCCAGGGAGTATCCCCCCTGGGCGCCACGGCGCGACTCCAGCAGGCCGGCGCGCACCAGCATCTTCAGGGTCTTGCTGACCGTGGGATGGGGCAGCTGGACCGCCTCGGCAAGCTCCGCGGCGGCGTGGGGCTGTTCCGGGTGACGGGCAATCTGCGCCATCACCACGGCGGCGTAGTCGGTCAGCCGCGAAAGCTTGAGCAAGGCCTGACTCCCCGGGGATATCTCCCCCTCATGTTCGATTGAGGACCATTTTAGTCCTGTATCATTTTGATGTGAAGCCCCGCCGCCCAATCGAACGGATCGCGGCACGTTCACGGACGTTACCGACAAGAACGATAATCGATATCATTTGAAGAGGCAGGGAGAAGGGCTATCGCATGCGCTCGGCTACCCGGAAGGCATCAACACTGCCAATTCTTCTCATTGCGCATCCTCATTCACGGAAAAACAAATAGATAGGACGCTCTGCTATGCTGTGGAGCCTCGCATGGGGCAATTCGTCGCCCCTCGCCCCTGCCCGCGACATCGTCACACCCCGGCACCGCTGGGCCGTCGTCAGGCGGCTATGCTTGCCAAGGGACAGGGCTCGCAAGGAGAAACGACTTGGAACTGATTCAGTACGCACTGGACAACATCGACCTCTTGGCCACGCGCACCCTGGAGCACATCGCCCTGGTGGGGGTCGCCGTCGGCATCGCCACCCTGACCGGGGTACCGATCGGGATCGCCATCACCAAGAACGAGCGCCTGGCCCAGGCCGTGCTCTACGCCGCCTCGATCATCGTCACCATCCCCTCGATCGCGCTGTTCGGGATCATGATCCCGGTGCTCTCGCTGATCGGCCAGGGCATCGGCTACCTGCCCGCGGTGATCGCGGTGCTGCTCTACTCCCAGTTGCCGATCATCCGCAACACCTATACCGCGATCAACAACGTCGACCCGGCCCTGCGCGAGGCGGCGCGGGGAATCGGCATGAGCCCCAACCAGCGGCTGCGGATGGTGGAGATTCCCCTGGCGGTGCCGGTGATCATGGCCGGCGTGCGCACGGCCGTGGTGCTCAATATCGGCGTGATGGCGATCGCCGCCTACATCGGCGCCGGGGGCCTCGGCACCTTCATCAGCCGCGGCATCTCCCAGTCCGATCCGCGCCAGCTGATCGTCGGCGCCGTGGCGGTGAGCCTTCTGGCCATCATCGTCGACTACACCCTGCTCTACGCTCAGAAGCGCCTGACGCCCCGCGGCATGAAGCTCGACGCCTCCACCGCCTGAGGGCGAGCCCCTGACGACCGAGACGACAAGGACACCCGAATGATCCAACTCGATAACCTGACCAAGGTCTTCGACACGCCCAAGGGCGCCGTGGTCGCCGCCGACCACATCAGCATGACCGTGCCCAGCGGCGAGATCTGCATCCTGCTCGGCCCCTCGGGCTGCGGCAAGACCACCACCCTGAAGATGATCAACCGCATCGTGAAGCCGACCTCCGGCAAGGTGTTCATCAACGGGGAGGACACCACCGCCCTGGATACCCAGGACCTGCGCCGCAACATCGGCTACGTGATCCAGCAGATCGGGCTCTTCCCCAACATGACCATCGAGGAGAACATCACGGTGGTGCCCAAGCTGCTGGGCTGGGACAAGGCCCGCTACCGGGAGCGTGCCCGGGAGCTGATGGCGATGATCTCCATGGAGCCCGACGCCTTCCTCAAGCGCTTTCCCAGCGAGCTCTCCGGTGGCCAGCAGCAGCGCATCGGGGTGGCCCGGGCGCTCGCCGCCGACCCGCCAGTGATGCTGATGGACGAGCCCTTCGGCGCCATCGACCCCATCAACCGGGCGGTGATCCAGGACGAGTTCCTCAAGATGCAGCAGGAACTGAAGAAGACCATCATGTTCGTCAGCCACGACATCGACGAGGCGATCAAGATGGGCGACCGGGTGGCGATATTCCGCGAGGGCAAGCTGGTCCAGCACTCCTCGCCCGACGACCTGCTGGCCGCACCAAAGAACGCCTTCGTCGAGTCCTTCCTCGGCGAGGACCGCGCGCTCAAGCGCCTCAACCTGGTCAAGGTCGAGGAAGTCGTCTCCGACGAGATCGCCACCGTGAGTCCCGGCGACACCCTGGAGACGGCGCTGGCCCGCATCGACGACTACGGCTACCAGAACGCCATCCTGATGGTGAACGACCAGCGCCAGCCGGTGGGCCTGATCACCCGGGCCAAGGCGCGCACCACCAAGGGCTACTGTCGCGACCATTTCGAGAACGTCCCGGCCACGGTGACCCTGGAGGACGACCTGCGCAAGGTCGCCTCGCTGATGTTTTCCCAGGACGCCACCTGGCTGCCCTGCGTGGACGACGAAGGTCGCGTCTGCGGCCAGATCACCCAGCGCGCCATGACGCACCACCTGGGGTCACGCTTCCGCGCCCGCGAGGCCGCCACCCGGAACCCCGACAGCGCCGTCAAGGAGTGAGCCGATGCCGATCCAGAGCCTGAAAGGGGCCCTGCGGGCACTCCTGCTGGTGGCGATCTTCTTCGCCGGGGTATGGAGCCAGTCGAGCGGGGTCATCGACGACTTCCTGTGGTACCTGCCCGACGTGCAGTACCTGGCCATCCAGCACCTGTGGCTGACGGTGATCTCCGGCGGCCTGGCGATCCTGGTGGCCATCCCGCTGGGCATCGTGCTGTCGCGCCCGAGCATGACCCGCTGGGCGGAGTCGCTGATGCAGGTGCTCAACGTCGGCACCACCATCCCGACGCTGGCGGTGCTGGCGCTCTCCATGAGCTTCCTGGGCATCGGCACGGTGCCGGCGGTCTTCGGGCTGTTCGTCGCCACCCTGCTGCCGATCACCCGCAACACCTATGCCGGGCTCAAGGGCGTCGACCCGGCGCTGATGGAGGCCGCCGCCGGCATCGGCATGTCGTCGACCCAGCGGCTGCTGCGGGTGGAGCTGCCCAACGCCCTCTACGTGATCTTCGCGGGCATGCGCACCGCCCTGACCATCAACGTGGGCACCGTGCCGCTGGCCTTCCTGATCGGTGCCGGGGGGCTGGGCGAGCTGATCTTCACCGGCATCGACCTGTACGATCCGGTGATGATGCTGGCCGGTGCCATTCCCACCGCCCTGCTGGCGATCGTCGTCGATGCGCTGGTCGCCACCGTCGCCTTCCTGATGGTGCCGCGAGGCGTCAACCCGTCGCGGGCCTGATCGTGCGCAACGTGCTACACCATTTCAAGTCACACGAGGAGAAGCACCCATGAAACGCCTGATCACCACCCTCTCCGGCCTGGCCCTGGCCAGTGCCATGACCACCGCCGGCGCCGCCGAGATCACCGTCGGGGGGAAGAACTTCACCGAGCAGCAGATCCTCTCCAACATGACCACCCAGTACCTGGAGGGCCTCGGCTACGACGTGGAGAATCGCTCCGGCATGGGCTCCGCCGTGCTGCGCCAGGCCCAGGAGAACGGCCAGATCGACCTCTACTGGGAGTACACCGGCACCTCACTGATCAACTACAACGACGTCACGGAACGCCTCGGGCCCGAAGAGACCTATGAGCGGGTCAAGGAACTCGACGCCGAAAAGGGCCTGGTGTGGCTTGAGCCCTCCGAGGCCAACAACACCTACGCCCTGGCGATGCGCGAGGATGACGCCGAGGAGCGCGGCATCGCCTCGCTCTCCGACCTGGCCCAGGCGGTCAATGACGGCGAGGAGCTGACCTTCGCCTTGAACGCGGAGTTCTATGCCCGCGAGGACGGCTGGCGGCCGCTGCAGCAGGCCTACGACTTCCGCGTCAGCCGTGGCGACGTCAAGCGCATGGATTCCGGCCTGGTCTACCCGGCCCTGCGCGATGGCGACGTCGAGGTGGGCCTGGTCTTCGCGACCGATGGTCGGATCCCGGCCTTCGACTTCCGTGTGCTCGAGGATGACAAGGGCTACTTCCCGGCCTACGCCCTGACCCCGGTGGTACGCCAGGAGACCCTGGAGGCGAATACCGACCTCGCCGAGCAGATGAATGCGCTGTCGGCGCTGCTCGACGACGAGACCATGGCCGAGCTCAACGCCCGGGTCGACGTCGAGCGCGAGAACATCGAGGACGTGGCCCAGTCCTTCCTCGAGGAGAACGAGCTGCTGTGACGCACCCGGAGATGGCTGGCATAATGCCGGCCATTGCCTATGGCAAGGAGGGCCGCCCACGGGCGGCCTTCCCACTTTCAGGGGGATGAGATGCACTATCAGGACGGACTCCGAGTCGGCGCCGCGCAGATCAACGCCACCCTCGGCGAGGTGGATGCCAACCTGGCGCAGCATCTCGACACCATCCAGGACGCCTGCGACCGGGGCGTCGAGCTGCTTGTCTTCCCCGAACTCTCGCTGACCGGCTACGGGCTGGGCAGCCGGGTGATGCAGGTGGCGATGCCGCTCGAGGATCCACGCCTGCGCGAGCTGGCCCTGGCCTGCCGCGAGATGCAGACGGTGGTGGGCTTCGTCGAGGAAGCGAGTCCCGGCGAGTACTACAACGCGCTGGCCATCCTTCAGGATGGCGAGATCGCCGCGGTGCACCGCAAGCTGAACCTGCCCACCTACGGCGGTCTCGAGGAGGGCAAGTGGTTCACCCACGGCAGCGAGCTCACCCATACCCCGGTGCGCCCCGGCTGGTCGACCACCCAACTGATCTGCGCCGACCTGTGGAACCCGGCACTGGTCCATGCCGCGCTGCTACCCCGTCCCACGGTACTCTGCGCACCGATCAACTCGGCCTCGGGCATCGTCAGCGATGACTTCTCCAACGAGCAGAACTGGGCACTGAACGTGCGCTTCTACGCCATGACCTACGGCACGCCGGTGATCATGGCCAACCGCTTCGGTCCCGAGGGCCAGAGCCACTTCTGGGGTGGCTCGCGTATCCTCGGCCCGCGCGGCGAGCTACTCGCCGAGGCCGAGGACCGCGAGATGCTGATCACCGCCGAGCTGTCACGCACCGCCATCGCCCGGGCCCGCTTCGAGCTGCCCACCCACCGCGATGCCGACACGCCGCTGGTGCGCGAGCTGATGGCCGGCTACCGTTGAACGGCCAGGGTGGAGGGGGATGATGCGCGAGGGTCCGGTCACGGTCTTCGGCGGCACCGGCTTTCTCGGTGACGCCATCGTGCGGGAACTGGTCGAGGCCGGCCGCGGGGTGCGTATCGCCGCCCGCCATCCGGCCCTGCCCGCCTGGCTGGAAGACGGGGACCCGGTGGAGCTCGCCACCGCCGACCTGTGCGACGAGGCGAGCATCGAGGCGGCCCTCGCGGGTGCCAGCGCCGTGGTCAATGCCGTCAGCCTCTATGTCGAGACCCGCGATGTCAGCTTCGAGACCATCCATGTGACGGGCGCCGGGCGACTGGCCAGCCGGACCCGGGCGGCCGGTATCGAGCGGCTGGTGCTGGTCTCGGGCATCGGCGCCCGCCACGACTCCGCCTCGGCCTACGTGCGGGCCCGCGCCCGGGGCGAGGACGCGGTGCTGGAGGCCTTGCCCCGGGCGATCATCGTGCGGCCCAGCGTGCTGTTCGGCCCCGGGGATGCCTTTCTCACCGGACTGGAGGGCCTCACCCGACTACCGCTGATCCCGCTGTTCGGTCGCGGCACGACCCGGCTCCAGCCGGTGCATGTGGTGGATGTGGCGCGGGCCATCGCCCGGCTCACCGGCCACCCCGCCTCCGAGCGGCGCCTCTTCGAGCTCGGCGGTCCCGAGGTGTTGAGCTACCGCGAGACCCTCGAGACACTGCTCGCCCACCTGCAGCGCGAGCGGCCGCTGGTGCCACTCCCCTTTCTCGCCTGGCGGCTGATGGCGGCCCTGGCCGCCTGGCTGCCCGGCCCGCCGCTGACGCGCGACCAGGTGATCCTGATGCAGTCGGACAACGTCGCCGACGAGGATCTCGGCGGCTTCCAGGACCTGGGCATCCTGCCCCGTTCGCTGCGCGAGAGCCTGCCGAGCTGCCTGGTGCCTTCCGGCTCTTGATCCCCGATCGCCCTTGGGCTCGTCAGGCGCGGGACCCAGCGTCTATGCTGCAGGGCATGAAACTCTTCTCCCTCAATGCCAGCCGCCCCTTCGGCGAGAAGGTGGCCCAGTCGCTTGGCATCTCGCTTGCCGAACACGAGGAGCGCGACTTCGAGGACGGCGAGCACAAGGCGCGACCGCTGGAGAGCGTGCGTGGCGAGGATGTCTACGTCCTGCAGAGCCTCAATGGCGACCCGGAACAGGGGGTCAACGAACGGCTCTGCCGGCTGCTGTTCTTCCTGGGCACCGTCCGCGACGCGGGAGCCCGGCGGGTGACCGCCGTGATCCCCTACATGGCCTATGCACGCAAGGACCGGCGGACCAAGCCCCGCGACCCGCTCACGTCCCGCTATCTGGCCATGCTGCTGGAGGCCATGGGCATCGACGCCGTCATGGCGCTCGATGTGCATAATCCCGCGGCGTTCCAGAACGCCTTCCGCTGCCCCACCCATACCCTGGATACGCGTCGCCTGTTTGCCGATCACATGCAGGAGCGCTGCGGCGACGGACCGGTAGTGGTGGCCTCTCCGGACCCGGGCGGCGTGAAGCGAGCGCAGGGTTTCAGGGAAATGCTCGAGCCCATGCTGGGTCGCGAGATCGGCTCGGCTTACATGGAGAAGCGTCGCAGCGAGGGCAGGGTCAGCGGCACCCTGCTGACCGGCGAGGTCGACGGCGCCACCGTGCTGGTCGTGGATGACCTGATCAGCACGGGTGGCACCCTGCTGCGCGCCGCCCGAGCCTGCCTGGACCGGGGCGCAAAGGAGGTATATGGCCTGGCGGCACACGGCCTCTTCGTCGGCGATGCCGACCGGGTGGTCCGCGACCCGCAGCTGACGAAGCTTGTCGTTACCGACACCGTCCCGCCGACTCGCCTCGATGCCGAGGTGGCCAGCCAGCACCTGGAGGTGGTCAGCGCCGCCCCGCTCTTTGCCGAGGCGATCCGTCGCGTTCATGAGGATGGCTCGCTCACCGAACTGCTCGAGGGCCCAGCCTAACGGCAGCACGCATCCCCGCCCGAGTGGCCGGGAATCCATGGGCCCCTTGGCTAATCAAGTTCACGACAGGCCCGCTGTCCCAGCGCCAGGTACTCCCTGGCCTGCGGCTCCCACTTCTCCGGGGTGCGCGGGTCCGGCTCGAGCAGGTGGGCGAGCGACAGGCGCGCCCTGAGACAGGCACGATAGGCCGTATAGAAGGCCAGCAGCCGCTTGTCCGGCCGGTCCTGGAGCGTTCGGGCGCACTCGCCGACCAGTCGCTCGAGCATCCAGGCGGCCCCGAGTCGCTCGCACTCGAGGCCGAGGAAACACAGTTCGTCGAAGGGGTCCAACAGCCGCAGGGGACGGCTGAATTCGAGACAATCGATGACAACGGGGGGCTCGGAGAGGCAGACATGCTCGGGGCGCAGGTCACCGTGCCCCTCGATGATCCGTCCCTGGCGCGGGCGATCCCCCAGCAGGTCGGGCTCTTCCGCGAGCAGGCGGTCGAGACGGTCGAGCATGGCCGTCACCCCATCGTTGGCCAGGGAGAATCGCGAATCCGCGATGACCTCGCGGTTGCGGTCGAGTTCGCGCTGGAAGCGGTCCAGGTAGGTATCTACCGGCATCTCGACCGGCGCGAGTCCCCGGTAGAAGGCGGCGAGCCGCCGGGCGACCCGGGTGACCCCGGCTCCGGTGACGTTGCCCCGGGACAGTGCCATGTCCAGCATGAGGTGCTCCGGCAGCCGCTTCATCACGACCAGCCAGTCGACCACCGTTCCCTCACCCTCCAGCGCCAGCCTGCCCGCGGGATCGAACCGCAAGGCTGCCACCCCGAGGTAGACCTCCGGGGCCAGGCGACGGTTGAGCCGGACCTCCTCGTGACAGAGCACCTCGCGGTCGCGCAGGAAGTGACAGTCACGATGCGTGTACTCGACGGGCTTCTTGAGCTTGTAGACGCGAGCCCCCGCCAGGAAGACCCAGGCCATATGGGTCTCCCTGACATCGACCTCACCCTCGAACCCGGGGTAGGACCGGGGACTCGACAGGAACGCGACCTTGTCCCGGAGCGAGACGTCGTTTGCGGCCGCAGCAGCATTGGGGGATGAATCCTCGGCCATGGGGGTGCTCCTCCCGTCGTGGCGAGAGGGTATCACACCTTCTTGACGAACTCGGACTTGAGCTTCATGGCCCCGATGCCATCGATCTTGCAGTCGATGTCGTGGTCGCCGTCGACCAGGCGGATGTTCTTGACCTTGGTCCCGACCTTCACCACCGCCGAGGCGCCCTTGACCTTGAGGTCCTTGATCACCGTGACGGTGTCGCCGTCGGCCAGGGGGTTGCCGTTGGCATCGCGGACCACCGCCTCGTCCCCGGCCGGCTCCGCGCCGGCATCCCTCGACCACTCGTGGCCGCACTCCGGGCAGACAAGCTGGATGCCATCATCGTAGGTGAACGCGGAGCCGCACTCGGGGCAGTTGGGCAGATCGCTCATGATCGGGTCCTGTGCTGAGAACAAGGGCGGCAAGCCTACACCGACCGGCCCCGCCGCTCCAGTTCGCCCATCGCCGGGGCGCGCCCATGGCGGTATGCTCGGGAGAGCCATCACCGACAGCACGGGGAGAGAGGATGAAGGTCGCGATCATGGGCAGTGGCGGCGTGGGGGGCTACTTCGGCGCCCGCCTGGCACAGGGCGGCGAGGAGGTCACCTTCATCGCCAGGGGCGAGCACCTGGCGGCGATCCGCCAGCATGGCCTCGCGGTGTCGAGCATCGAGGGCGACGTGACCGTCGAACCGATCAGGGCCACCGACGACCCGGCTGAGGCGGGGATCGTGGATGCGGTGATCGTGGCAGTGAAGGCCTGGCAGGTCCGCGAGGCCGCCGAGGCGATCAGGCCGATGGTCGGCCCGCGGACCCTGGTGCTGCCGCTGGAGAATGGCGTCGAGGCGGCGGGCGTCCTGGCCGAGGTGCTCGGCGAGGCGCCGGTACTCGACGGCCTGTGCGGCATCCTCGCCTGGCGCGAGGGCCCGGGCCGTATCCGTCATGCGGGCGTATCGCCCTTCGTGCGCCTGGGCACCCGGCATCCCGAACAGGGAGAGTGCGCCCGGCGCCTGCGGGACGCGCTGGACCGCGCCCCGGGCGTCAGCGCCGAGATGCCCGATGACATCCAGGCCGCGGTATGGAGCAAGTTCCTGTTCATCTGCGCGATGAGCGGCATCGGGGCGATCACCCGGGCGCCCATCGGGGTGACCCGCACCCTCCCCGAAACGCGCTCGCTGACCGAGCGCCTGCTCGCCGAGATCGAGGCGGTGGCCCGGGCCCGAGGGGTGGCGCTGCCGGAGGACGCGGTGACGCGGGCCCTGAGGTTCATCGACGCGCTGCCGGCCGAGAGCACCGCCTCCATGCAGCGCGACATCATGGCGGGCCGTCCCTCCGAACTGGACGCCCAGAACGGCGCCGTGGTGCGGCTGGGTCGCGAGGCCGGCGTCCCCACCCCGATCAATGAAATGATCCATGCCGCCCTGCTGCCCCAGGAGCGGGCGGCACGCGGCGACGACGCCCCCGGGTAGGCCGGGCTCAGTCGCCCAGGGCGGAGAGCCGGTCGGCCTGGACGACCTCGATCCAGTAGCCGTCGATATCCTTGACGAAGACCACATCCTTCATCTTGCCCTGGTCCGAGCGCTTGACGAACTCGACCTCGTTGGCGTCGAACCAGGCCTCGGCCGCCTCCAGGTCCGGCACCGAGAAGCAGATGTGGCCGAAGCCCTGAGGCTCGGCATTGCCGTCGTGATAGATCCGCCCCTCC
Organism: Halomonas rhizosphaerae; assembly: GCF_030010555.1. GTDB lineage: Bacteria > Pseudomonadota > Gammaproteobacteria > Pseudomonadales > Halomonadaceae > Halomonas > Halomonas rhizosphaerae. The sequence goes on along the minus strand of NZ_JASCQP010000005.1, from coordinate 50,000 downwards.
TGGCTCTCGGTCCCCCAGTTGTGAGTCAGTTCCAGCACGCCGCGCTGGCTGAAGGTCCAGACGGTACGCTCGCCGGTCTGCTCGGGAACGCGCTCGCCGGCTTCCGGCCGCGCCAGGAAGTAGAGCGAGAACTGCATCGCCTCGAAGTCGAGTCGTCGCAGCACCCGCATGCCGAACACCCGGGTATAGAAGGCCAGCGATGCCTCGGGGTCCTTGACCCTGATCATGGTGTGGTTGAGACGAAAGCCGTCGGACTCGGGGGTCGGCGCCTGGACGCCGGGATACTGCTCACCTGCGAAGCTCATGTCGCAACTCCTTGATCGATGCCATGAATGAAAGAGAGACGCGCCCGGCGCTGCCAGGCGCGTCATGGACGCGTGTCAGACCTCACCCTGCCGCATCAGCTGCCCGATGTGCTCGGACTGGCGGATGGCCAGCGACACGATGGTCAGGGTGGGATTCTCCGCCGCGGAGGTAGTGAACTGGCTGCCGTCCGAGATGAACAGGTTGGGGATCTCGTGAGCCTGGCCGTAGCCGTTGCAGACGCCGTCCTCGGGGCGCTCGCTCATCCGGCAGGTACCGAGGTTATGGGTCGAGGGGTACGGCGGCACCTCGTAGATGTCCCTGGCCCCCACCGAGCGGTAGAGCTCGGCCCCCTGACGGTAGCCGTGCTCGCGCATGGCGATGTCGTTGGGGTGGTCATCGTAGTGGACGTTGGCCACCGGCAGACCGTAGCGGTCGGTAACGTCGGGATTGAGGGTCACGCGATTGCTCTTCTGGGGCAGGTCCTCGCCCACCAACCACATGCCGGCCATGTTCTCGTACTGGTCGAGCGCGCCGGTGAAGCGCGGTCCCCAGGCACCGGGGTCGAGGAAGGCGGCCATGAAAGGCAGGCCCAGTGCCAGGGTCTCCATCTCGTAGCCGCCGACGAAGCCCCGCGTGGGGTCGTGGCCCGCCTCGTCGGAGACGATGCCGGCCATGGTGGTGCCGCGGTACATGTGCACGGGCTCGTCGAAGGTGGCGTAGACCGAGCCGGTCATGTGACGCATGTAGTTGCGTCCCACCTGGCCAGAGCCGTTGGCGAGCCCCTCCGGGAACATCGTGCTGGCCGAGTTGAGCAGCAGGCGCGGCGTCTCCAGGGAGTTGCCGGCCACCGCCACCAGCCGCGCCTGCTGGCGCTGCTCGTTGCCGTCGGCATCGAAGTAGACCACCGCCGTGACCTTGCCGTTGTCATCATGCTCGATCCGCGCCACGTGGGACTCCGGGCGCAGCTCCAGATGGCCGGTGGCAATGCCCTCGGGCAGCTCGGTGTAGAGGGTCGACCACTTGGCGCCGGTCTTGCAGCCCTGGAAGCAGAAGCCGCGCTGCTGGCAGGCGGCGCGCCCGTCGCGTGGCGCGCTGTTGATGGCCATGTGGCCGGTATTGCACGAATAGCCGAGGTTCTTGGCACCGGCGTACATCACCTTGAAGTTGTTGTTGCCGGGCAGCCCCTTGTTGTCGTTGGTGCGGGTGACACCCATGCGCCGCTCGGCGCGGTCGTAGAAGGGGGCCAGATCGTCGTAGGTGAGCGGCCAGTCGAGCAGGTTGGCACCCTCGATCTCCCCGTAATTCGTCAGCGCTGCGAACTCATGGGGCTGGATGCGCAGGCTGGCCCCCGCCCAGTGCACGGTGGTGCCGCCCACCGACTTGACGATCCAGGCCGGCAGGTTGGGAAAGTCCCTGGCCAGGCGGAAGCTGCCCGAGGTGGTGCGCGTGTCGAGCCAGGCGAGTTGGGCGAAGGAGGCCCACTCGTCGGCCAGGAAGTCGGCGGTGGTATGCAGGGCGCCGGCCTCCAGCACCACCACGTCGATGCCCTGCTGGGCCAGCTCGTTGGCCAGGGTGCCGCCCCCCGCGCCGGACCCGATTACCACGACGACGCTGCCGTCGTCGTGGGCAAAGGTCTTCTGGTTGTCGGTCATTGCCATCTTGGCGTCTCCACATGCGTTGTTGTTCTGGTCGTCGGTCGCTCGGCGGGCCCGTCAGGCCGTGGGCTCCTCGAAGGGCAGGTAGCCACCCTCGGGCTGGGGCGGGTCGGGCAGCCAGGTGAGGTCGTTGAAGCCCTTGGTCAGGTAGCCGCCGTCGCCCTCAGCGCCCTCGTAGCCGAAGTGGGCGAAGGCCAGGGGGTTGTCGTAGAGCGAGACCACGGCATCGCCACGGATGGCCTCGAAGAAGGGAGTGCCGGCCAGGGGAGCGAGGTGATCGAGCCGCGCGGCATCGTCCAGCGCCAGCCAGTCACCGCCTGCGGACTTGTCCAACTCGGCGATGCCGTCGTTGAGTGTCGTGAGGAGCGCCCCCTCGACGGCCTTGCGGTCGAGGCTCTTCACCACGTGGGCGTAGACGGCATCCTCGAGGTCAGGGTGGGGAAAGATCTGCCGGGTGACCGCAAGCAGGACCTCGCCCTGGCGGGAACCCAGGTTGTCGAGCGGCATTGCCCAGCTGCGCGAGGGCGCCAGCAGGGCGATGGGGCCACTGGCGAAGGCCAGGGTGCCGGCCAGAACGCCTCCGCTCGCCTTGAGAAAGACGCGGCGGGAAATCGTGGGTGAACTCATCGCTGACCTCTCCGGGGTGGGGGGCGCAGCACCCGGGGAAGGTGAGCCGCGCCTTGCTTCTTGTTGTCGGGGTGGACCGGCGGACCAGCCACCTCCATGGAGAGTAGGCGCAAGCACGGCTGGACGGGTAACAGCGGGTTACTACATCGACGATGGTCTAATGCTCATGGGCGGCCGCAGAAGGCAAGGTCGAACGAGCCGGGACCGCTCCGGCACCCTGTTCCCTGCGGAGTGAATGTCATGTGCCACGTCTATGCCTCCACCGATCCCCAACGCTACGAATGCACCACCCGCTCGCTTCGACTGCAGGGCAGCGTGACCAGCGTGCGGCTCGAGAACGAGTTCTGGGAGATCCTCGATCACCTGGCCCACGATCAGCAACTCTCTACCGGACAGTTCATCAGCGAACTCTACGGGGAGGTGATGGCCACCAAGGGGGCGGTGCCCAACCTCGCCTCCCTGCTGCGGGTCGCCTGCGCCGTGCATCTGCACATCCGCGCCGAACCGGCTAGCCGCAGCGCCTGACGTCGCACCGACCGCCCTCTTCTCCCGCCATGTCCTGCCGGCCGACGCGCTGTTACCCTCCCCGGGTCTGTCGCATCGCCACAGGAGGCAACCGATGACCCGGCCGCGCATTACCCTCGATGTCTTCAGCGACTACGTCTGTCCCTTCTGCTACCTGGAAGCGCCGGAACTCGACGCCCTGGCCGAGCGCTTCGGCGGGGCCGTGGCGATCCGCTGGCGAGCCTTCGAGCTGCGCCCCGAGCCCGAGCCGACACTCGACCCCGACGGCGACTACCTGCACGACGTCTGGGAACGTGCCGTCTATCCCATGGCCGCGGAGCGCGGCATGACCCTGCGCCTGCCCCGCCTGCAGCCCCGTTCGCGGCTGGCCCACGAGGCCAGTGCCTGGGCCCGGACGCAGGACGCCGTCCGGCCAGGGGCCGACAGCGCCATGCGCACGGCGCTGTTTCGCGGCTTCTTCGAGGAGAGCCTCGACCTGGCCGACCCCGAGGCACTCGTCCACGTGGCGCAGACGCTCGACCTGGACGGCCAGGCCCTGCGCGAGGCCCTGGCGCAGGGCGATTTCCGCCAGCAGGTGCGGGCCGACCAGCAGACCGCCCGGCAACTCGGTATCGGCGGCGTGCCGGGCCTTCGCTTCTCGCTGGACGGCGAGCATGCCGGCGTGCTCGAGGGCGCCCAGCCGCGCCGCCAGCTGTTCCTGGCGGTGGAGCGACTGCTCGACGCCATGCGCTGATGTGACGGGCCGTCCTCCCCCCATGATGCCAGCCCCCTGATATGCTGTAGCCAGAGGCATGATTCGTCTCGCCCATATGTTGCGCACAACATGGAGCCTTTACAGTGGCCGAACAGAATAGCGTGATCGCCTTCTATGACGAGCGGATGCTGGCCCATGAACCGGATATCGAGGTGCCCTTCCTGCCGGGGCGCATGGACAAGCGAGTCCGCTCACTGCTGTCGGGGCTGGGGGTGCCCTGGAAGTATCCCGAACACCCCGCCCGGCTCTCCGCCATCCGGCACCTGCTGGAACTCGAACCGGTCCCCGGGGTGACCTTCGAGGCCGGCAAGCCGGCAACTCGCGAGCAGCTGGGGCACGTCCATACCAACTCCTACCTGGACAGCATCTACCAGCTGCGCGGCAAGAGCGCCTGGCTGGACGTGGATACCACGGCCGTTTCCCCCGGCAGCGTCGATGCCGCCGAGGTGGCCGCCGGCACGGCGATCGCCGCCGTCGAGGCGGTGGTAGAGGGGCGGGCCGAGAGCAGCTTCGCGCTGGTAAGGCCCCCCGGTCATCATGCCGAACCGGTACGCGCCCGCGGCTTCTGCTTGTTCAACAACGTGGCCGTGGCGGCCGCCCATGCCCAGGCGGCGCTGGGCTGTCAGCGGGTGATGATCGTCGATTGGGATGCCCATCACGGCAACGGTACCCAGGACATCTTCTGGGCCGACCCGGATGTGCTGTTCTTCGATATCCACCGTGCCTCTCCCTTCTATCCCGGCACGGGGAGTCTCGAGGAGGTCGGGGTGGGCCTCGGGGAAGGCACCATCGTCAATGTCCCCCTGCCTGCCGATGCCGGCGACGCCGCCTATCTCACGGCCTTCCGCGAGATCCTGATACCGGCGGCCGAGTGGTTCCGCCCCGACCTGATCCTGGTCTCGACAGGATTCGATCCCCACAGCCATGACCTGGCGCTGAATGTCTCCTATGACGGTTTTGCCGCCATGACCGGCATCCTGCAGAACCTGGCCCGCCGGCAGTGCGGGGGAAGGCTGGTCTTCGTGCTGGAAGGCGGCTATAACCTGATATCGCTGGCGCGCGGCGTCAGGTCGGTGCTTCAGGTGCTGGCCGGCGATGAGCCACCGGAACCCGGCCTGCGCGGCCTTGCCGAAGTGGAGGCCGCGGCGGCCTTCCATCGCAGTGCCTTCGTCACCGACCCGGAAGCGTCGGGGGCGCCGCCCGACACCGCTCAGGAAGGGAAAGAGGGCACGACATGAGCTGAACGGCTCATCGCTCGCCTTGCCACTCGAGCACCAGTCGGTCATGGCCATCGTGCCGTACCCGGGTGCCGAGGCCCCGCCTCTCGCGGTTCAGCCTCCGGCACAGCCAGTCGGCCTCATCGCGAGGGGCTCGATCGAGACGGAAATGGCGGCGCCGGAGGGGGACCATGACCAGCCGTTCCAGGCGGCCGTCCGTCGGGCAGAGGGTCGGGAAGTAGAGCAGCGCCAGGTCGTCACGGAACGCCTCATGGCCGGCGATGCCCTCGTAGTCGTTGATCAGGTCGCCGCAGCCATAGAGGATCAGCCTGCCACGATACACCTCGATGCCCAACGGATGGTGAGAGGAGTGGCCCCAGACCAGGTCCACACCGGCCTCGTCGATCAGCCGGTGGGCGAACTCTCGATGCTCAGCGGGGATCGCATAGCCCCAGTTGCCGCCCCAGTGCAGCGAGACCAGGGCCAGTTCCCGGGGTTCGCGTCCCCGGGCGACGTCTGCGGCAATGGTCGACACGGTGGCGGTCGAGAGGTCGGTCAGTACATTGACCCCGGGGCGGGCGTCACCGGCCGCCCAGTCTCGCGGCACGCCGCTGCTGGGCAGCCCGAAGGCCAGCAGCCGCACCCGCCCGCCGGGGACCTCGAAGCGTGCCGGGACCCTCGCCTGATGCCGGTCCAGGCCGGCACCGGCCGTGGCGTAGCCGGCCTCCCCGAGCACCTCCAGGGTCTCGCATAGCCCGCGCCGCCCCCAGTCCAGCACATGGTTGTTGGCCAGCACACAGGCATCCACCCCCGCCGCGGCAAGTACCGGCAGGTTGGCGGGATGCATGCGGTACTGGATCCCCTTGGGCTCGGCATCGTCGCTGGTGGTGACCGACGTCTCGAGGTTGATCAGGCGCAGGTCGGGGGCCTGGCGCTCGAGCCACGCCAGGGCGTCGCCCCAGACGTAGGCGAAGTCGACAGGATGCGGAATCGGGCCGGTCACTCGCTCGGCCAGCCGGACATAGTCGATGGCCGAAGTCATGCAGGATTCGAAGATACGGGGATCACCGGGATGCGGCAGGATCTGGTCGATGCCGCGCCCGGTCATTACGTCCCCGGTCAGCCAGAGGGTCACGCCCGCCATCGCCTTCCTCCGGTCCCGGTCATCGGCTCCTTACCCTACCCCTGCGAGGAGAGGGGCGCCCGGGGCAGCCGCTCCGGCAGGTGTGCTCGGATCTCCTCGGGGCTCAGTGCCGTGAGGTCCTTGTGCAGTTCGAGCACGATGCACTTCGCGACAGCCTCGGGCAGCGTCTCGCGCAGCAGCCCCAGGAAGCGCGGCGTCGCGCTGAGGATCAGGTGCCGGAAGGCGCCGTCGTGCAGGCCGGCGGCCAGGCGCTCCCCCACCTCATGGGCGAAGCGGATCGCCTCCTGTTCCTTGGGCGAATGGTGCTTGCCCATGGCATGGCGTCCCTCGCCCATGGAGTCGAAGGCACGTCCCGGGCTGTCGGCATTCAGGTCGCGGTCATGCAGGCGACCCTCGGGATTGGCCAGGTCTTCCACCTCCTGCAGCGACCCTCTCTGGTCGGATGCCGAGAAGAGCCGTGCCCGTGCCTGGTCGGCGACTACCACCCAGGTGGTGTCCATTTTCGTTCCCTCACGCCAGGGAAGCCGGCACGCCGCGATACCCGGCATGCCGGTCATTCCGGATGGTTACTTGACCTCGACCTTGCGGCGATTGGCCTTCTTGTGCTTGGGCAGCGTCAGTTCGAGGACGCCGTTCTTGAAGCTGGCGGCCGCCTTGTCGGCATCGATCTCGCTGGGCAGGGCCACCGTCCGGGTAAAGGACCCCCGGGAGATCTCGGAGTGGAAGTATTCGCCCTCCTCCTCCTTGCTCTCCTCGCGGTGGTCGCCCTTGATGGTCACCGCGCCGTCGGTCACCGAGACGTCGAGCTCCTCGCGCTCGAAGCCCGGAACCTCGGCACGGACCACCACCTCGGCATCGCGGTCGATGACATCGACCTTCGGCATGCCCTTCTCGAAGGCGGCGAAGCGCTGCCAGAGGGGATGCTCCCAGCGCGACGGCATTCCGCCACGATCGAAGAAGGTATCGAGCAGGCGATCGAACTCCCGGAACGGGCTCATCGCCCGGGACTCTGTCTGAGGTGCAGACTTGCCGCTCGAGACGGGGACGTCCTTGGTGTCCTTGGAAGCTTTCTTGGCCATGACGATAACTCCTCGAATGCAGTTCAGGAATGGCGAGGCCCAGGGGAGCAAGAGTCATCGCGGCCCAGCCCATGCCGGCCGCAGCGACTCGTGAGGCTCGCCTCCTCATCAAGGTAGTCCAGCCCTCGCCGGCCGACTTGACCCAGATCAGCATGGTTCTCGTCATGCCTGACGCAGTGGGCGCTACTCGCCGATGTCCTCGTGCCACAGCTCGGGCGAGGCGGCAATGAAGCCCTCCATCAGCGCAAAGCACTCGGGATCCTGCAGCACCTCCACCTCGACGCCACGCTCCCTCAGCAGGGCCTCCTCGCCGAGGAAGGTACGATTCTCGCCGATCACCACCTTCGGGATGCCATAGAGCAGGATGGCACCGCTGCACATCGGACAGGGCGAGAGGGTGGTGTAGAGGACGCTTTCGCGGTAGGTCTCGGCCGGGTGGCGCCCGGCGTTCTCCAGGGCATCCATCTCGCCGTGCAGCACCGCACTGCCCAGCTGCACGCGACGATTGTGGCCGCGGCCGATGACCACCCCGCGGTGCACCAGCACCGAGCCGATGGGGATGCCGCCCTCCTCGAGACCATGGCGGGCTTCCTCGAGCGCGGCCTGCATGAAGCGGTCCATTCGCTGTCTCCCTGGCATTACGGTGCCACCCAGCCTACGCCGCCCTGGCCCGAGCATGCCAGCCACATCCCGCTTACCCCCGCGCAGCCCCCGTTTGACCCGGATGCTGGATCGTCGCCGACGCGACCCTGTCGTTAAGGCGACCTACAGGCCCACGCCGAACAGCGCCTGCGCCAGGTGACCGGTGAGGAAGGCCAGCCCGGCCGCGACCCCGCCGATCAGCAGGGTCCTCAGCCCCGCCTTCAGTACCGGCTGATGATAGACAAGGCTCTTGCCCATGCCGATCAGGAAGAACATCAATCCGGCCACCGCCAGGCTCGCCAGGAACTGCCGGGTAGTATCCAGCCCCGGTATCGCATAGGGCAGCAGCGGCATGGCGCCCACCACCAGGAAGGCGATGAAGGTGGCCAGCGCCGAGCGCCACGGGCTCAGCCCCACGGTCTGCAGGCCGTGCTCCTCAGAGACCATGGTCTCCACCCACACCTCGTGGTCACTGCAGATGGTCTCGACCACACGCTCCAGTGTCTCGCCCGTGAACCCCTTGCGCTGGAATATCTGGCGAATCTCCTCGCGCTCGCCTTCCGGTACCTCGTCGATATGGTGGTTCTCGGTGCGACGCACCCCCTCGACATGATCGCGCTGGGCCTGGATCGCCTCGTAGTTGCTGACCGCCATGCTGAAGCCGTCGGCGAGCAGGTTGGCGACCCCCAGCACCAGCGCCACCGTGGACGAGAACCCCGCGCCGAAGGCCCCGGAGACCACCGCGAAGGTGGTCACGCAGCCGTCGATGCCGCCGAGGATGGCATCGGGCATGTGCTGGAGCCGGGAGGGGGCACGCAGCCGTCGCTCGATCACCTCCGGGCGATGCTCGTGCTCCAGCGCCTCGCGCCGCCGGTCGTTCATGGGCCACCTCGATGCGTAATTCATGCTGCTTCCAGCTTGGCACAGCCGGCCCCAGAGGGGTAAGACGCGCCAGCGACGCCCCTTCCCGAAGGATGCACCATACTGACAGCGCACCACGGCACGGCGAGGCATCGGCATGACCCACGACACGCTCAACGGCCCCTTCCGCCACCGCTACCTGAGCCACGAGGCACTGACCCGCCAGCTCGAAACCTGGGCCCGGGACCACCCGCAGCTGGCCCGCCTGGAGAGTCTCGGCACCAGCCCTCAGGGACGCGACCTCTGGGTGCTGACCCTCGGCCCCGAGCCGGATCGCCGGCGTCCCGCCGTCTGGGTGGACGGCAACATGCACGGTACCGAGCTGGCCGGCTCCAGCGTCGCCCTGGCCGTGGCGGAAGCGGTCCTGGCGCTGCACCTGGCCCCCGAGCGACTTCCCGGGGAGTGGCCCGAGCACCAGTGCCGACAGCTGCGCGAGGTGCTGTTCTACATCTGCCCACGCCTCTCGCCGGACGGCGCCGAACAGGTGCTGCGCCAGGGCGGTTTCGTGCGCTCCGCCCCACGGCGCACCGCCGGCAGCCCCGAGCGGCCCCGCTGGCGCGCCGAGGACCTGGACGGTGACGGCCGCTGCCGCTTCCTGCGCTGTCTCGACGAGGCGGGCGATTTCGTCGCCTCCCCCGACCATCCGGGGCTGATGCTGCCGCGCCGCGTGGCGGACCCGCCCCCCTACTGGCGGCTCTACCCCGAGGGGATGATCGAGCACTGGGACGGCGAGACGATCCCCGAACCCGACTGGCTGGCCGACACCCCGGACTTCAACCGCAACTTCCCCTGGGGCTGGCGGCCCGAGCCGGAACAGGTCGGCGCCGGCCACTACCCCGGCGACGCCCCCGAGACCCGGGCCGTGATCGACTTCGCCCTCGCCCACCCCAACCTCTACGCCTGGCTCAACCTGCACACCTTCGGCGGCGTCTTCATCCGCCCGCTGGTCGATGCCCCGGACAGCGGCATGGCCCCGCAGGACCTCGCGCTCTATCGCCAGCTTGCCGCCTGGGCCCAGTCGCACACCGGCTACCCCACCGTGAGCAGCTACGAGGAGTTCAGCTACCAGCCCGAGACCCCGCTGCATGGCGACCTCATCGAGTTCGCCTACCACCAGCGCGGCTGCCTGGCCCAGGTCTGCGAGCTCTGGGACCTCTTCCAGCGCCTCGGTCTGCCCCGCCCCGAGCGCTTCATCGACCACTACACCGCCCTGGACCGCGAGCAGATGGAGCGGCTGGCCCAATGGGACCGGGTCAGCAATGGCCAGCGGCTGTTCGGCGACTGGCGACCGCTGACGCACCCCCAGCTGGGCGAGGTGGAGGTCGGCGGCCTGGATGCGTGCCTTGGCATCTGGAACCCGCCGCCGGAGATCCTGCCGGCGATCTGCGACGGCCTGGCGGCCTACTGGCTGCAGGTCGCCTCGATGATGCCGCGGCTGGTGATCGAGGCGGTGCACTGCACGCCGCTGGCCGAGGGCGTCCATGCGCTGGACGTGACGGTGGCCAACCACGGCTACCTGCCGAGCCATGGCGTGGAGGCCGCGCGCCAGCGCCCCTGGAACGGCGGCGTGGAGGCCGAGGCCTCCCCCCGGGGCTGCAAGCTGCTCGAACCCGACCGGGCCCGCCGGGTGCTGGGGCACCTGGACGGCTGGGGCTTCGGCCTCGGCGACGCCGCTCAGATGCCCTGGTTCCAGCGCTCCCGAGGCAACAGCCACCAGGCCCGTGTATGCTGGGTGATCCTGGGCGAAGGCGAGGTGACCGTGCGGGTCGGCAGCCCGCGGCTGGGTGAGGTGCACCGGACGATACCGATCCCCGGGGAGCCCGCTGCACCGGACCCTTGCTGAGCGGCCGCGACGCCTCACCCCATGCGGCGGGGTAATGCCCCCAACGGGAGGAGCATGCGATGGACATAGCACTGAAGGACGTCACCCGCGAGAACTTCGAGGCCGTCATTGCGCTGGAGGTCGCGGCATCACAGCGTGACTATGTCGCTGACAACCTGTACTCCATTGCCGAATCGAGCTTGCATCCGACCTATCGGCCTCGTGCCATCTATTGCGGCGGGGAAGTGGTCGGCTTTCTCATGTACGAATCCTTCGACCAGGACGACCGGTCGCCTGCCTACAACATCTTCCGGCTCATGGTCGACCGACACCATCAGGGCAGAGGCATCGGGTACCGGGCCATGCAGTGCGTGCTGGACGAGATCAGGGCACAGGGCCCCTTCGAGCGCATCGCGATCTGCTATGTATCCACCAATCAGGTCGCCCGGGACTTCTACGCCAGCCTCGGCTTCCAGGAGACGGGACTGAGCGAGGAGACCGGCGAGGTCATTGCCGAGATCCGGGGCTGACGAGGGGCGCATCCTGCTCGCCCGGAGCGGCCATGCTTGACGGACGGGTGACCGCCGGCCCCAGAATAGAACATTGTCTGCGAGGAGTGCTCCATGCCCCTGCTGAACGCCATCCTGGCCGTCGCCCTCTCCGCCGCTCCCTGGCTGCTGCTGGGGCTGGTGATGGCCGGGCTGATCAAGGCCCTGGTCTCCGAGGCCCTGCTCCAGCGCTGGGTCGGCGGCCATGGTCTGGGCAGCATTGCCCGTGCGGCCGTGATCGGTGCTCCCTTGCCGCTCTGTTCGTGCGGGGCGATTCCCACGGCGCTGGCCATGTATCGCGGCGGCGCCTCGCGCGGCCCGGCCACCGCCTTCCTGATCGGCACTCCGGGGATCGGCGTGGATTCCATGGCCATCACCTATGCCCTGCTCGGTCCCTTCATGGCCGCGGCCCGGGCGACCAGCGCCGTGCTCACCGCCATCGTTACCGGGCTGCTGGTGGGCCGTACCGCTACGGCGAGCGAGCCACCCAGCGCCGAGACCCGCACCGCGCAAGGCTGCGGGGGCGGCTGCAGCAGCGGCTGTGACGATACGCGGGAGGCCTCTGCCGAAACCGCCTCGCAGGGGCTTGCCGGTCGGCTGGCCGGCGGACTGCGCTATGCCTTCACCGACATCCTCGACGATATCAGTCTCTGGCTGCTGGTGGGCCTGCTGGTCGCCGGGGGCCTGATCGCCCTGGTACCGCCGCAGCAGCTGGCCGAACTCGGCAGCGGCCCGGGGGCCATGCTGCTCATGGCGGTGATCGGCATTCCGCTCTACATGTGCGCCACCGCCGCCACGCCCATCGCCGCCGGGCTGCTGCTGGCCGGCGTCTCGCCCGGCACCGTGCTGGTCTTCCTGATCGCCGCGCCGGTCACTAGCCTGGCCACCCTCGGGGTCTTCCGCCGCGAGATGGGCAACCGGGCCCTGGTGGCCTACCTCGCCGGCATCCTGGCAAGCGCGGTGCTGCTGGGGCTGGGCGTGGATGCGGTGGCGAGCTGGTGGCAGCTCGACATCACCCGCCAGATCGAGGCGGTGGGCGAGCTGCTGCCGGCCTGGGTCGAGTGGCTGGGACTCGTGGTGCTGACCGGCCTGGCGGTAAAGCCGCTTCGCCGGACGCTCTCCGGCCACCTGCCCCACCACGCCTGACCCAGCGACCCAGCAGGCTGTGCCAGCATCGATAGGTCACTGCCGGGAGAACGATGGACCCCGAAGGAGCCCACATGACAGATCGCCAGCCTCACCCCCGTATTCTGGTCTTTGCCGGCAGCAGCCGCGCCGGCTCGTACAACAAGGCACTGGCGCGCCTGGCCGCCGAGCGCATCGAGCATCTGGGCGGCCGGCCCACCTTCATCGACCTGCGTGACCACCCCATGCCGCTCTATGACGGCGACCTGGAGACCGAGCAGGGCCTGCCCGAGAGCGCCCGCGTGCTGCGTCGCGGCCTGGCCGACCACGAGGGCCTGCTGATCGCCTCGCCGGAGTACAATGGCTTCATCACCCCGCTGCTCAAGAACACCCTGGACTGGCTGACCCGGCCCCACGAGGGCGAGAGCGGCCTGACGCTGTTTCAGGGCAAGCTGGCGGCGGTGGTCTCCGCCTCGCCCGGCGGACTGGGCGGCATCCGCAGCCTGGGGCTGGCCCGTCAGCTGCTGGCCAACATCGGCGTGACGGTGCTGCCGGACCAGCTGGCCGTGGCGCGGGCCGCGGAGGCCTTCGACGAGGCCGGCCGGCTGCGTGACGAGACGCAGGGGGAAAAGCTGGATGCCATCTGCGGGCGACTGGTCGACAGCCTGCACCGGCTGCACGGTTGACCCCCGCCCCTTCACACCTCGGCACGCCTTCGAGGCGTCACGGAAGCCGCCCTCCGTGACGACCATCCTCGCCTGACGACTGCAAAGGGACGCCATGCCGATCGGGAGACAACGACTCTGGCGCAGCCGGGTAAAGAACAGCCTGCAGACCCTGCTGATCATGGGCGGCCTGGCCCTGGTGCTGGCCGTGCCCGGCTACCTGCTGGCCGGCGGTTTCGGGATCGTGGTGAGCCTGGGGATGGTGGTGGCCGGGGCCTTCGCCGGTAGCTGGGTGCCGGCCCGCTACATCCTCGCCGATGCCGGGGCCGGCCTGCTCGATCGCCACCAGGCACCGTCGCTCTACCGACTGCTCGATACGCTCTACAAGCGCGCCGGCCTCACCCGCCCCCCGCAGCTGTTCTACGCGCCCTCGCCCGACCTCAACGCCTTCGCCGTCGGCACCCGGCACGACGGCGGCATCGCCGTCACCGAGGGCCTGCTGCGCACCCTGACGCTGCGCGAACTGGCCGGTGTGCTGGCCCACGAGGTGAGTCACCTGCGCCATGGCGACACACGGGTGATGTCCATGGCCGCGGCCATGACCCGCCTGACCCTCTGGCTGACCACGGTGCTGCAGCTCAGCCTGCTGCTGATGGTGCCCCTGATCCTGGCCGGCGAACTCCGCCTTCCCTGGGGCCTGCTGCTGGTGGTGGCCTTCGCGCCCAGCCTGAGCACCCTGCTCCAGCTGGCCCTCTCCCGCAACCGTGAGTACACCGCCGACCTGGACGCCGTGTCCCTGACAGGCGACCCTGAGGGGCTAGCCTCGGCGCTGGCCGTGCTGGAGCGCCACCATGGTCGCTGGCTGGCCACGCTGTTCGGCCGCCATCCGCCCGCGGGGCTCGACTGGCTGCGCACCCACCCGCCGACGGAGGAGCGCATCCGCCGATTGATGACCGTCGACGAGCCGCCGCAACCGCCCCTGCATGATCACCACGAGGACCACGCCCATGCGCCACCGGTGATCCTTGAGCGCCCGGGTGCCATGGGCCGGCGCTACTGGATGCGTCGCCGACGCTGAGGCGCTCGCCCCATTCCCCACTTCATGAACGAGCGAGAAAGAACGACATGAGCGATACGCGAAAGCCCTGGAACAGCCCCATGCCCGCGCCGCAGTTCGACCTGATGCGGCGCATCCTGTCCGCACCCAGCCCGGTAGGGCTCGAGGCCGCCATGACCTACGGCGTCCTCAAGCCCCACTTCGAGAGCTTCGCTCCCGCAGGCTGGCAGCTGCGGCAGTTCATGGGACACGCGGGCGTAGTGCTGGATACCCACCCGGGCCGCGACGACCTCTTCAAGGTGATGATCATCGGCCATGCCGACAAGATACGCATGCAGGTCCGCTCCATCGGCGAGGACGGCAAGATCTGGATCAATACCGACTCCTTCCTGCCCGGCGTGCTGATCGGCCACGAGGTCACGCTGTTCAGCGAGGACCCCGAGGCGCCCGGAAGCTACCGGCGCATCGAGGGCGGCACCGTGGAGGCCCTGGGAGCCATCCACTTCTCCGACATGGCGCAGCGCTCGGGCGAGAAGGGCATCAAGAAGGAACAGATCTATCTCGACCTGCAGATCCACGGCGAGAACAAGAAGCAGCAGGTGGAAAACCTGGGCGTTCGGCCCGGAGATTCGATCATCCTCGACCGGGCTATCCGCCACGGCTTCAGCCCGGACACCTTCTATGGCGCCTACCTGGACAACGGCCTGGGCTGCTTCGTCACCGCCGAGGTGGCGAGGCTGATCGCCGAGGCAGGCGGCACCGAGCAGGTGCGCGTGCTGTTCGCCATCGCCAGCTACGAGGAGATCGGCCGTCTAGGCAGCCGGGTGCTGGCCGGTGAACTGCGGCCCGACGCCATCATCGCCGTGGATGTGAACCACGACTATACGGCCGCCCCCGGCATCGGCGACCGGCGCATGCAACCGCTGGAGATGGGCAAGGGGTTCACGCTGTCGGTGGGCGCCATCGCCAGCGAGCAGCTCAACCGGATCATCGAGACCACCGCCCGGGAACAGGGCATTCCCGTGCAGCGGGACATCGTGGGACCGGACACCGGCACCGACGGCATGGCCGGGGTGCTCGCCGCCGTGGACTGCGTGGCCACCTCCATCGGCTTCCCGATCCGCAACATGCACACCATCTCCGAGACCGGCTACACCAGGGACGTGCTGGCGGCGATCCATGCCATCACCCATACCGTGCAGGCCCTGGACGCCCTGTCGGACCCGCACCGCGAGTTCCGCGACAACCACCCGCGCCTGGACCAGGCCGGGCCGTTGGTGCACCAGGGCGCCGACAAGCCAGAACCTGCCGACACGTGACCGTACCCAGCGTGTGAGACGCATGCCGCAGGGCGGGCAGGGCCCGCCCTGCGGCTGAGGGGCAACGCTAGCCGAGGGCGGCGAGCGCCTCGGCCAGCACCGGGGCCATGGCGGTGGCATTGCTCTGATGCGCGATGCAGTCGGTACTCCAGACCTCGCCCACGCCGGCGGCCTGGATCACCGCCAGGGCATCGCCGGCGAACAGCGCATGGGTGATCGCCACGTCCACCGAGGCCGCCCCGGCATCGAGCAGCGCCTCGGCGGCACGGGCAAGGGTGTGACCGGAACTCGCCACGTCGTCCATCAGCACCACCTGGCGGCCGGCAACCTCGATGTCCGGCAGCTCGACCCGCACGTTACGGTCGCCGTTGCGGGTCTTGCGACAGGTGCCGACATCGAAGCCGGAGACCTCGGCGGCCTGCCGGACCCACTGCAGGGCCTCCTCGTCCGGGCCCAGCAGCAGGGGGTCGTGGCGCTTCTCGGCGACCAGCTCGGCCAGGCGCGGGGCGCCGGAGAGCGCGACGGCGTGCTCGAGGGGAATCGCCTGGTCGAGTCGCTCGATGCGGTGCAGGTGCGGGTCCACGGTGATCACGGCATCGAACAGCTCGGCAAGGAAGCCGCCGACGATGGTCTGGCTGACGATCTCGCCGGGGTGGAAGGCGATGTCCTGGCGCATGTAGGCGAGATAGGGCGCCACCAGCACCAGGCGGGTCACGCCGTGCTGGCGGGCGTGACGCGCCAGCAGCAGCAGTTCGACGAGCTTGTCGTTGGGCCGGTCGAGGCTGCGATAGAGCACCAGGGTCTCGGGAAAGGCGCCCGCCTCGGCGAAGGGAAGCCGCAGCTTGAGCTCCTCGTCGGGAAAGCGGTGACACTCGACGGCGTGGACGGCTAAGCCCGCCGCCTGGGCGAGCCGCCGCGCGGGGGCCATCTCGTCCTGGAAATGCAACAGTGCGCGAGTCATCGGACCTCCCTGTTCAGAACTCGACGTTGAGCCGGATGATCTCCTCGGCGCGGCCGATGGCGATGCCGGGATCCCGCTCGGTGGACTGGTGGGCGAAGCTCAGCTCGTTGCGATAGGCGGCATGGACACGATAGAGCGGTTGGCCCCGGGTCACCGGGTCGCCGATGTGCATCAGCAGGTCGACCCCGGCACCGGCCGCCTTGGGGGCACCCGCCAGACGAGCGATGCGCGCCAGCTTGAGGTTGTCGATGCCGGTGACCACCCCGTCCGCCGCGGCCAGCACCTCGAAGCTGTGGGGGGCCAGCGGGGGGGCGTCCGGGTCGAAGGGCCTGCCGCCCTGGGCCGCGATGATCGCCTGCATCTTCTCGGCTGCCCGGCCGTCGTCGAGGATGTCCCGGGCGATGCCGAAGCCGGCGCCGCCGCGCACGTCCGGGTCGAACTCCAGCATCCGCCCGGCCAGGCGCAGCGCCTTCTGCCGCAGGTCCATGGGCGCCTCGGGGTGGTTGGTGAGCACGCGCATCACGTCGCGGGCCTCCAGCACCGGACCGATGCCGCGCCCCACCGGCTGGCTGCCGTCGGTGATCACCACGTCCAGGGTCAGGCCCATGCGCCCGGCCACGAACTCGAAGAGCCGGCGCAGTTGCCGCGCTTCCGGCATGGAGCGGACCTTGGCATGGGGGCCCACGGGGATGTCGAGCAGCAGGTGGCTGGAACCGGCGGCCACCTTCTTGGAGAGGATGGAGGCGACCATCTGGCCCGGGGAGTCGATGGAGAGCGGGCGCTCTACCGAGATCAGCACGTCGTCGGCGGGCGAGAGCTCGCTGGTGCCCCCCCAAGCCAGGCAGCCGCGATGGGTGCGCACGATGTCTTCGAGCACGTCGAAGGGCAGGTCGACATTGGCCAGCACCTCCATGGTGTCGGCGGTGCCCGAGGGCGAGGTGATGGCCCGCGAGGAGGTCTTGGGGCAGAGCAGGCCGTGGGCGGCGACGATGGGTACCACCAGCATCGAGGTGCGGTTGCCCGGGATGCCGCCGATGCAGTGCTTGTCGACCACCGGATGCTCGTGCCAGTCGAGGCGGCGCCCCACCCGGCACATGGCATCGCTCAGGTAGAAGACCTCCTCGCGGTCGAGCTCGCCGCGGTCGCAGGCGACCACGAAGGCGGTCAGCTCGATCTTGGAATAGCGCAGCTCGGCGATGTCGCGGATGATGTGCCGGAAGTCGTCCCGGGAGAGCCGCTCGCCGGCGAGCTTGCGGTGCAGGGCGGGAATCGAGGCCGGGGGCTCCGCCTGGGAGACGCTCACCGGATGCCCCTCCTCCACCCCCAGGGCCTCGAAGGCGTCCTCGGAGAGCCCGAGCTGCGGGCAGTCGACGATGGCGGCATCGTCCACCACGTTGAGGCTCGCCAGGATGCGCTGGCCATTGGCGCGGACCTCCACCTTGGAGAGTGCCTGGAAACCCTCGGCGCGGTAGAGATCGCATTCACGATGCAGGTAGGCCACGTTCTCGCGGTAGGTGTCGATGCCGACCCGCTTGAGCGAGAGCGGCGAGAGGGTGTCGTCCAGGGCTTCCGCCCGAGTGGCATGCGTCGTCGTCATGACTGCCTTCCTTGCGGCGGGTGCCGGCCTGCCGGCCACGCATCACGCGAGTGACGGATGGCCCATCCTAGCAGCGCCCCGCCGGGGCGTCATTCGAGAGAGGGCCGGGCCCGTGACGCCGGCCCCGGGATCGCGCTAGGCTGGCGCCATCCCGACAACAGGAAGCCTGCCCGTGCTCGATGCTGCCCTGGATGCCGGCCACCTCTGGGCCGTGGCCATCACCCTGATCGCCGTCGTGGCCTGCATCCTGCTGCACTACGAGGTGTCGCTGAGGCTATGGCGGCGCCTGGAACAGTCACGCAGCACCCTGCGCCGACGTTTCCTCAAGCTGACCTTCGGGCTGTTCGCCGCCCACGTCACCGAGATCTGGATCTTCGCCGTAGCCATGGCCCTGCTCGGTGAGCACCCCCTGGCCGGCGGCCTGTCGGGCATCGGGGCAACGAACTTCCTCGATTACGTCTACTTCTCGGCGATCACCTACACCACCCTGGGCTATGGCGATCTCTTCCCCACCGGCCCGATCCGCTTCATGACGGGCACCGAGGCGCTGATCGGCTTCATGCTGATCACCTGGTCGGCCTCGCTCACCTTCCTCGAGATGCAGCGTCACTGGTCGGCCCGGCAGGAGCGCTGAGCCATCCCCGGCGAGAAAGATGTTACCCCGTGCGGCCAAGCGCCGGCTCAGGGCATGCGCCCCTCCCTCGCCAGGCGCTGCCTCACCCAGCGGTCATAGCACCAGCGCAGCGCCGGCTTGATCCCCGGCAGGCCGACCAGCCAGGCCAGCGGCTTGAGGCGTGGCACCCGGCGCATCAGCAGGATATAGGCGTCGATGCCTTCCTGGATGCGCCCGTCCGACTCTTCCACATGCAGCGAGAGCAGCGCCGCCTGCGGGGCGATGCCCTTCTCGCGCAGCGTCGCCTGGTGCTCGGTCACGTCGCACCACGCCACCTGACGCCCGGCCTCCCCCGCCCAGCGCTCGTACCGGGCACGATCCCGCCGGCAGCCGGGGCAGATGCCGTCGTAGTAGACCTTCAGCGGTGGCAGACTGGACATCGGACAACGCTCCTTCCTTCGTACCCTACCGAGGCAGACTCGGCTGGGCCCCAGGGGTTCACCGAACGACGGCAAGCCTCGGCATGATATGCCTTACCAATAGGCGGGATCGTCGAACGCCGTGACGCAGCCAGGGACACCGGCCAGGGCCGTTATCTCATGCCCATCCAGCGATTGGCCGAGCCAGCCTTCCGGCTGGGACAGCCGGAAGGGCGCCGGCGCCGTCTCCTCGGAGATCGGCCTGAAGCCGACACGCGAATAGAACGCCGGATCTCCGTAGGTGAAGACCCGCATCACGCCCCTCTCCTTCAGCCGGTCGAGGCCGAAGCGTATCAGGCACTGCCCGATGCCCTGGCCCTGATAATCGGGCTGCACCGCCACCGGTGACAGCAGGAAGGCCTCGACCGGGGTATCGAACCTGAGTCTCGAGAAGAAGAGGCTGCCCACGATAAGGCCCTTCTCCATGGCCACGAATCCCAGGAGATCCCGCGGGTCGGTATCGGCCATCAGTTGGCGCACCAGCCCCCCGACCAGTTCGCCTTCTGCTGGCCACTCGGAATCGGAAAAGGTTCTTACAAACAGCGCCTGGACCTCCGCCGACTGGGGCGCTTCATACCGTATCAGCTTCATTGCCCTTGTCCCTCGCCGGGTTCGCCAAGGCGGTCAGCCAAGAGGGAAATGATCGCGCTAGACTCGCGTGCCCCCTGTGCATATCTGCTTTCGCCACTGCGTTCATAGCGCAACCGCAGCACCTTGGACAAGACGGTAGAGGCCGTATGGCCAACGGAGCAGCCGGTCCGAGTCAAGGCTGTTGGCAGGAACATGCTGCTACTAGGTCGCGCCTACACCGCTCAGATGAGGAGGAACCTTTACCTCGTCGGATTCCAAATCCCACGCTTGGCCGGCGATTCTCCATTGGCCAGCATCCTTGACCAATAAGAGCATCTCCACTCCCCGGCTTACCTCAGTCTCATTTTCAACCATTTCGCAGCCAGCTAATGCAACGGCGACATTGCCGAACACGCGAACTTCCGTGCCCAGAACCGTCTCGTGAAATGAGCGAAGTTTGGTTCCTTCAAGCCCGGAAAGCCGTTCCATGAATGCATTGACGGACTGCTGCTTCACAGGTCGTTTCGCTGGATATAACGGCGCGCCAGCAAGAAAGTCAGACATGAACGCATCCCAGTCGGCCGACGCATCCGGCGTCCAGCTTAGGCTGCCAAACTGTCGCTTTATCACTGCTTCTATAGCTTGCTCATCAGGCATTTGTGTCTTTTCTTTCATGATATTGCGCCTCGGTTACGAGTGCCTTGGCGATAAGTGGATTAATGATCATCTACCGAGTTACTAACGGGCATTAGACAGCCAGCACATTGACTTCCTCGAACGCCCGGCACATTCAACCGGGCTATGCCGCGTGCCATTCGCACTTGAACGGATAGTATCCATATACAATAGGTATAAAGATATGGCTCAATCATCGTGCCGGCTAGATAGCACGGATAGACACGCTGGCTGTCTTTGTTGTCATGGGGACTTTGGTCCGTCAGGTGCCGTATAGGACATTCCAGTTTAGCCTCAAACCCGCCTATCGGCCAGAAATGGACTTTGATCACCTTCGTATATACGACAAACCGCGGAACGGGATCTCGGGGCCCGTGCAGTTAACCGCCCAAACCTCGTTACATGAAACGTATGATCTTGAGAGCAAGAATGCTCCTGGCATCGTCAAGCAGAATAGTCCCCGCAACGGCACCTATGATCAGGTCTGGTTAGTTGAAGCCAGTCTAGGCACGGAATGCGCCCGCGAGGATGCCGCCATGATTGATGACCACATCATTGGCCCCGAAAATAGGGCACTTCGTCGTCGGGGGTGGAGTTCGCCCCGGGGCTGGCGTCGCCATCGAATCCGGCAAACCTCTCGGTCGAAGTCGGCTTGAGTACAGAGTGACCCGCTTCTTCCATTTCGCGTGACCACACTCCCCGCCCGATCATCGCGCCGTCGCCAATACAGAACCGCGGCAAGGCAATGGGTCTACCACCATTACCCTACCTCCAGATAGAAAACAGGCCGCCGATCATGGATCGGCGGCCTGTAATATTACGTCATCGCGGCCCGCGCGGCGGGCCAGGAGTTACTTGGCTTTGGGAGCGGTTTCCTTGACGGCCTTGGTGGCGGTCTCGGTGGTCTCCTTGGCACTTTCCTTGGCCTGCTCGACGCTGGTCTCGGTCAGCTTCTGGCTTTCCTGAACGAATTCCTGCTGCAGGGCCATCACCTTCTCGGCATCGCCCTTCAGGCGCTCGGTCAGGTCCTGGACCACCTGCTGCTGGCCTTCCAGGTAGCTTTTCAGGCCTTCGGCGTCCTTGACCTCGGTCAGGCTGCGCAGCTGCGCCAGGTTGATGTCGGTATAGACCTTGGTGGCCTCGAGCTGGGTATTGACCAGCTTCTCGGTGAAATCGACAGAGAGGGCAGCGAAGGCGCGCGCCGGGGCGAAGAAAACGGACTCAAGCTGGGCGGTGTCAAATTGCTTGGCGTCGAATGCGAATGCGTTGGTCATGATGAGAACCTCCGGGGTTCTGAATGCTATGGAACGGGAGTTCCCGTCCTGTAACAATACACACTATAGCAGGGATTTTTGTGCAGTGCAACATTGACCGAGGACAGGACTTCGACCAGGGTCCGCCAGGCTTCCCATGCTTGACCGTCGCCCGAGGATGGCGCCCCACTCACCAGCAGCATCTCTGTCGGCCGATGGGTCTTCAGGCTAGAGGGGGAATAAAGGTTTGATCAGCCATCAACTTAGCTTTCTTGTGACGGTGCAGTGGCACACATCGCCGTCGATACTATCAATACGAACAACAACTGGCCGATCCTCAGCCGGGTCTTCGGTAAACAGGAGCCAGCTATTGGAGTCGAGCCCCCGGACATATTCCCTGCCCACCTCAGGCTCCTTCACCTGATCCGTGCCAATCTTTGTGGTCATGCCAACCTCAAGGCGTCTTATATCTTGCATGGACTTCTCCTTAGTCAGAGTCAATAGAATACCACCTGCCAAGGCTGTCTTGGCGCCTCGTCGTGCTGCTACTCAACCTTGGAACCACCGCATTGAAAGAATCCAGCAGCAAATGCCCTGTACAACACAGTGTATAGTAATCGGCTATACTTGTCCGCGAAGCCGCTTGAATACTCACCTGCTCGCTTCCCTGCAACCGCTCCAGCGGCCAATTTACCTTATTGTTGGATAGTTATTTCCCGCGTTTCATGGAGTTAGGCGTTATAGGCATGGCCGCATCTGCCTCCTGCTCCAGTGCTGCGCTGACTTCTTCATCCAACGGTCGCAGAGGATCACACGTCATGGCCAGACGGATGCCCACCTACACCCGAAGCCTTCGCCAGCTTCGCAACGCCTGGTTCATCCGGACGCCTCAATCGCCAATCCTCGCAATCACCTTGACATGTGGCAAGACCTCCAGACGAGCGACCTCGACGAAGCCTTTTACTCGCTGATCATGGTGACGTTGAATCCGGGTTCTAGGAATGCCTCGGCATCCATGGAAAGGCAGCTCAGTAATTCAATCTAATCGTCAGGTTCAGGTTTTGCCCACTGTACGAAAAGCTAGCGGCCTCGAACGAAGGCGCACTCATCGTGGCTTTTGCGCCGCTTGAAAAGCCATAACCTTCTGTAGGGACCCCTAGAAAGTTAGTGGCAAGCTTGCCGTCCACGTTTTCATCATGAATGACGGCCATCGCATAGGTTCCCGGGGGGATATCTAAAAAGTGGCAACGCGCCTCGGAATCCCGAATTTTTATCATCATTATATTGGTTGCGGAGTGAAGAAATTCCGTAGGGAAACCCGCTGGCGACTCAAAAAGCGCGCAAGCTACACTCCCGGCATTGTTACGAATGTTGGGGATTTTTACGTGAATTCCGGGGCATGATGACTGGGCAAAGACGATAGCGGGAAAATGTGCAAGCATCAGCACTGCCGACAATGCTACACACCGAACAGCCATGGGGAGTCGCGTCACCGGTTGCCGGGCAGGGGAGCCGAGCTCAGACTCCCGATCAGTTGATTCACTCCTGGATTTTTTCATAGCTTCGATCCGACTAGCCTGGTTTAACCAATCATCAGGCACCCAACAGGAGTTACACTTCGTTCTTGTATATAGTGACTTGCAATGCGTACGTACGCGCAGCAATTATAACGCACACCGCCCGTCTTTAATTTATTGAAATACTTGAAAATTAATTAAATATCTACTACCTGAACCGATTCGTGAATGCTGTATAACAGGGACGAACGTACATGTTGCATTTACCCAGGCATTCCCTCTGGGTCATAAGCTGCTTTAACCATACCATGAGGGTAGACTAACGTCCTCCATTCGGCCAAATAGTAAGTTCAGCTATACCTGATATAATGCCAGGATTCAGCGCCCCGCCTGCCCGGGTCCAGGCCATGTTCCCTCGCTTTCTGGCGATCAGTTCTACTTGCACGAGACCAGAAATGTGCCCGCGGCTAGGGGCATGAGCCAGCCTGATAGACGTGAGTGCATTCGAATTTGTGCAGCCTTCCATGGGCTGGCGTCAGGCTCGGGAAAGGCGAAGTACGCTCCCCAGAGCACGGCGGCAACGAACAAGGTAAGCGATGACTTACCCGATGTGCTCCATTTACCACTGCCCTCCGTGATTCTTGACGACAAGGACAGCAGCACATGCCTGAGTCGGGGGAGCCGCCTTGAGCGGACACGGGCATGGATGGCGGGCCACGCGAAAGAGGGCTGTGCCATGGGGTGTTTCGGCTGGCAGAAACACCATCGCCCATCCTCGGGGATGGGCGATGCGCGTGCCGGGGCTGGCGGGTCGACGTCAGCTGGAGGGAAAGTTCAGCTGGGCCTGTTCCCGTAAGTTCTGGGCGGGCCAGCGCTGGGAGACGGCCTTGCGACGGGTGTAGAAGCGCACCGCGTCGGGGCCGTAGGCGTGGAGATCCCCGAACAGCGACTCCTTCCAACCACCGAAGCTGTGGAAGGCCACCGGCACCGGCAGCGGCACGTTGATGCCCACCATGCCCACCTCGATGGCATCGCTGAAGCGCCGGGCGGCCTCGCCGTCGCGGGTGAACACGCAGGTGCCGTTGCCGTACTGGTGGGCATTGATCAGCGCGATGGCCGCCTCGAAGGTCTCGACACGCACCACGCAGAGCACCGGGCCGAAGATCTCGTCACGGTAGATGCCCATCTCCGGGGTCACCCGGTCGAACAGGGTGGCGCCCAGGAAGTAGCCCGGCGATTCCTGCACCAGCGGGTGCTGGCGACCGTCGACCACCAGTTCGGCGCCGGCTGCCTTGCCCTGCTCGATATAGCCCGCCACCTTGTCGCGGTGGGCGGCGTTGATCAGGGCGCCCATGTCGAGGCCGGTCTCGGTGCCAGGGCCGATCTTCAGGGTGCGCGCCTGCTCGCCGACCTTCGCCACCAGGGCATCGGCGGTGGCATCGCCCACGCACACCGCCACCGAGATCG
The DNA here is from genome assembly GCF_030010555.1 of Halomonas rhizosphaerae. Lineage (GTDB taxonomy): Bacteria > Pseudomonadota > Gammaproteobacteria > Pseudomonadales > Halomonadaceae > Halomonas > Halomonas rhizosphaerae. The sequence continues at coordinate 25,462 of NZ_JASCQP010000005.1, read as the reverse complement.
CCATGCAGCGCTCGCCGGCACTGCCGAAGGCGGCGCCGATCAGGGTGCTGGCGGCGTTGTCCAGGTCGGCGTCGGGCAGCACCACGGCGTGGTTCTTGGCCCCGCCCAGCGCCTGCACGCGCTTGCCGTTGTCGGCACCGCGGCGGTAGATAGATTTCGCCACCGGGGTGGAACCGACGAAGGAGAGCGCCTTCACCTCGGGGGCGTCGATCAGCGCTTCCACGGCCTCGCGGTCGCCGTGGACCACCTGGAAGAGCCCGGCGGGTAGGCCCGCCTCCTCCAGCAGCTCGGCCATCTTGAGGGCGGCGGAGGGCACCTGCTCGGAGGGCTTGAGGATGAAGGCATTGCCGCAGGCAATGGCCATGGGATACATCCACAACGGCACCATGGCCGGGAAGTTGAACGGCGTGATGCCGGCGACGATGCCCAGCGGCTGGTGGTTGGACCAGGTGTCGATGCCCGGGCCGGCGTTGTGGGAGTACTCGCCCTTGAGCAGCTCCGGCACGCCGCAGGCGTACTCGACGTTCTCGATGCCGCGCTTGAGCTCGCCCATGGCGTCCTCGAGCACCTTGCCGTGCTCCCTGGCGACCAGGGCGCAGAGCTCGTCGGCATCGCGCTCCAGCAGCATCTTGAAGCGGAACATCACCTGGGCGCGCTTGGCCGGCGGGGTGTCGCGCCAGGCGGGCTGTGCCGCCCGGGCGGCGTCGATGGCGCGCTCCACGGTGGCGGTGTCGGCCAGGGGCACGCGGCCGATCACCTCGGCGCTGGCCGGGTTCGTCACGTCCAGGTGGCGGTCGCCGTCCAGGCGCTCGCCGCCGATCCAGTGGGTCAGGGTCTGCATGTCGCGTCCTTGTGCGTCAGACTTCACGGCCGAGCAGGGCCTCGTTGAAGGGATAGCGAGAGAGCTTCTCGACCCCGGTGTCGGTGATCAGCACCTCCTCCTCGAGCTTGACGCCGTCGGCGGCGCCCACCTCGCCGATGTAGCTCTCCACCGAGACCACCATGCCGGGCTCGAGGACGCCGTCCTTGGAGAAGCGGTCGAAGTCCATGTGGTGCGCCACCAGCGGTGTCTCGCCATGCATGCCCACCCCGTGGATGATCGAGGGGTAGCGGCGATCCAGGAAGCGCTCGGGGATCTTCCAGGCCGTTTCGGCGATCTCGCGGTAGCTCATACCGGGCTTGAGGATGCCCATGTTGTGGTGCACCTGGTCATAGGCCATGCGGTAGAGCTCGCGCTGGTAGGCGCTCGGCTTGCCCGGGCCGACGTGGAAGGTGCGCGAGAAGTCGGAGTAGTAGCCGTGGCAGCCGATGGTGTCGGTGTCCAGCGCCACCAGCTCGCCGGGGCGGATCTTGCGGTCGCTGGCCTCGTGGAACCAGGGGTTGGTGCGCGGCCCGGAGTTGAGCAGGCGGGTCTCGATGAACTCGCCGCCGCCGCGGATCACCTCGCCGTACATGATGGCGAAGAGCTCATTCTCGGTGACGCCGGGCTTGATCGCGGCCTCCACCTCGGCCACCGAGGCCTCGCTTGCCGCCATGGACTGGGCCAGGCAGGCGATCTCCTCGGGGGTCTTGATGCGCCGGCAGTGCAGGGTGTCCTGCATGCAGTCATAGACATCGAGGCCCTGGGCCTCCAGGGAGCGGGCCAGGTTGAGCGCGCAGCGGTCCAGGCCGACCTTCCTGTTGCCGCGGCCGTGTTCCTGGACCAGTTCGGCGATCTCCAGACCGAAGGGGTCCGAGGAGAGGTTGTCGCGCTGGTTCACTGCCGACCACACCACCTTGGAGGTGCGCGACTCGTCGATGGTCTCCAGCCAGGTGGAGATGTGCGCGCTGCCCGGGTACTCGAAGAGGATGATCGGGCCTTCCAGCGGCACGTAGATATAGCGCGTGGAGTTGCGCAGGAAGTAGCCGAACATGTTGCGCGAACCAGTGGCGTAGCGCTGGTTGTTCGGGTCGAACAGCACCAGGGCGGCGTAGCCCTGCTCGGCCATCATGGCGCGCAGGCGCGCCAGGCGCCCGGCGCGCAGCTGCACGGGGTCGAAGGCGGTGGGGATGCTGTCGCCGTTGGCCATCGGCGCAGACGGCACGACCGGAATCCGGTCCGGTTCGCTGTCGGTCAGTTTCTCTGACTCTACGATACTCATGGGGGTCTCTCGCTGTGTCGTCAGGGGATGGCCGCCTGCACGGGCGGCCATCGGCAAGGGAGGTAGGTGGCGTCGGGGCTCAGTCGGCCAGGCTGTCCGAGCGGTTCATGCCCTCCTCAAGGAGCCGTTCGTGGACCGGCGCCATGCGGCCGAAGATGCGCTGGGCTCGCTCGGGGCGGCCGATGAACCCGGGCTCCTTGGCGTAGGCGAAGATCACAGTGTGGCGCTCCTTGTCGCCCTCCACCGGGGTGACCCGGTGCAGCGAGTAGCGACCGAAGAAGACCTGCAGGTCGCCGGGCTGGAGGTCGAGGCTCTTGAGGCGCGTGCGGTCGCCGTCGATCACCTTTTCCACCTCCGCGAAGTTCTCGCCCTCCGGGCTGCGGATGCCCGGGGCGTACTCGAAGCGGCCGCCGCCGTGGGACTGGCGGGTCATCATGGTGACGATGAACTCGTTGGTGTCGTAGTGCCACGGATGCTGGCAGCCCTCGCGCAGCACGTTGACCACCAGGTCGGCGAGCGGGTCGGCGTACTGGTGGATCTCCTCCATGCCCACCACGGCACCGATGAAGCGCTGGAAGTCGGGATGCTCGTAGACCTGGCGGATGATGGTGTCGCCATCGATGCGATCGCCCGCCACGAAGCCGTTGGTGCGGTCGTCGAAGCGATTCACCGGATGGCTGGCCGGTTTCTCGGCATCGCCGGCGCTGTTGTAGGGATTGGTCTCGGTCTGGTTGTAGTGCGCCTCCGGCGAGAGGCGTTCGGTCTCGCGCTCGAGCCGAGCCAGGGCGTCCTCTGGGACGAAGTTCTTGAGCACCACGCAGCCGTCCTCGTCGAGCTGGCGACGGCACTGCTCGATCAGGGCGCGGCCGGCCTCGCCGTCCAGGTCATCGACGGGGTAGCGGGCCAGGTCGATCAGGCCATCGAGGGGGTTGGTCGTCTGGACGTCAGCGGTTGCCTGCATGGCTCTCCTGCTCCTGAGTATTGCGGGATGTCGCTGGACAGCATAGTGACGCCTCATTCATAATGAAAATGAATGATTGAGATACAATCAATTTCAAGAGCTCATTGATCATGGATACCGTGCTGCTTCGCACCTTCGTCACCGTGGCCGAGTGCCAGGGCTTCAGCGCCGCCGGCAAGGTGCTGCATCGCACCCAGTCGGCGGTGAGCCTGCAGATCAAGCGTCTCGAGGACCAGATGGGCCAGTCGCTGCTGGAGCGCACCAGCCGCAGCGTGTTGCTGACCGCCCCGGGGGAGCGTCTGCTGCCCTATGCCCGCCACATGCTCAAGCTCGAGGACGAGGCCCGCGAGGCCCTGGGCGAGACGCGGCGCGGCGAGCTGATCCGCTTCGCCACCTCCGAGGAGCAGGCCGCCGCCTACCTGCCCGCCCTGCTGCCCCGCTACGCCGAGCGCTTCCCCGACACGCGCCTCGAGATCCACTGCGACATGAGCGCCAGCCTGGTGAAGCGCTTCCAGGAGGGGCTGCTGGACGTGGTGCTGTCAATCCGTCATCTGCCGACCCAGTCGGGCCAGCTGCTCGGCTGGGAGCCGATGGTCTGGGTGGTGGCCGAGAGCGTCTCGCCGGCCGACTGGGCGACCCTGCCCCTGGCGCTCAACCCGGAGGGATGCATCTTCCGCGCCCATGCCCTCTCGGCCCTGGGGCGCGAGGAGCGGCGCTGGGAGGTCCACTATTCCAGCCAGTCGCCTACCGGCATCAACCTGCCGGTCCAGGCGGGCCTGGCGATGACGGTGAAGACCCCGCGCAGTGTTCCCGAAGGGTGTCGCATCGTCGGCGAGGCGGAGGGCCTGCCGCCCCTGGGGCAGGTGGAGATCGAGCTGCACCGCCGGCCGGGGCACACCAGCGAGGCCCTGGAAGCCTTCTGCGAGGAACTGGAGCACCTGGTGATCGACCACGACGACGTGGCCGCCCCGGCGCCGAGCGAGGCCGTCACCTGAGCCATGGGCAATAGACGCCGCGGGCCCGCGTCGTCCAGCGACGCGGGCCCGCCTTGCTCAGCCGGGGCGCGATCAGGCGCCGCGTCCATCAGTCGCGCTGGTAGGTACCCACCAGGCGGTTCATGCCGATCAGGTGAGGCTCCGCCTGCTTGAGCAGTTCGGGCAGCGAGAGGCCTTCCGGCAGGTCGGTGGCCTTGTCCAGCGCCAGCACCCAGAAGTAGTAGTGGTGCACCCCGTGGCCCTCCGGCGGCATGGGGCCGCCATAGCCGGTCTTGCCGAAGTCGTTGAGCCCCGGAGTCCCCTCGCCGCTGCCCTCCTTGAGCTCGCTGGTGGCGGCGGGCAGGTTGTAGAGCACCCAGTGCACGAAGCCGTAGCTGCCGTTCTGCACCAGGGGGGCATCCGGGTCATGGCAGATCACCGCGAAGCCCTTGGTGCCCTCCGGGGCGCCCTGCCAGCTGAGGGCCGGCGAGACGTCGTCCCCCTCCCCGGTATGTTTCGTCGGAATGGCACCCCCCGCCGCAAAGGCGGAGCTTTCGAGCTGCATGGTCGAGAGAGCAAAGGCCATGGTGATCAACCTCCCTGGATATCCAAGATGTCTACGTTTCGACGTGACGGTGCGAGAGCGCCGACTCAGCGTCGGAGAAAGCCCGGCGCCTGTCAACGCCACTTCTCCATGGCATGATGGTCGCAAGCCACGAGTTCAACCCGGGAGACCGCCATGCCTCGCCTGCTGATCGTCGCCCATGCCCCTTCGCCCAATACCCTCCGGCTCCGCGAGGCCGCCGAGCGCGGGGGACGTCATCCCGATATCGAGGGCGTCGAGGTCACCGTCAAGCCACCCCTGGAGGCCGGCCCCGAGGATGTGCTGGCCTGCGATGCCATCCTGCTCGGCACCACCGAGAACCTGGGCTACATGAGCGGCGCCCTTAAGGACTTCTTCGACCGCAGCTACTACCCGGTGCTGGAGGAGAAGCAGGGGCTGCCCTGCGCGCTCTATATCCGCGCCGGCCGCGACGGCACCGGCACCCGCCGGGCCGTGGAGGGGATCGTCACCGGCCTGCGCTGGAAGTGGGTGCAGGAACCGCTGACCCTGCGCGGCGAGTGGCAAGAGGACTTCGTCGACCAGGTGGAGGAACTGGGCATGGCAATGGCCGCGGGGCTGGACGCCGGCGTGCTCTAACCATATGCGATTAAATTCCGTCGATAGTCCCTTCCGATCCTTAAGCCCCTGCTATACCTCAAGGAGGCCCGTCTACTCGCAGGGATTCTCGGGCCTTGTCGAACGCCGCATCGGCTGATCGCGCGACAACAAGACAACGACAAGATCAACAGAACAACACGATACGTCGACCAGACGCGATGAGAAGTCCCTCCCTCCGGCTTCCGCCCGGCCCCCCTCTTGGACCGGGAGTGCCTCTGGCCGACTCACTGACGCGAGGTGAGTCATGAAACCAACCGCAAGGCTGCTGGGGATCGGCCTGACCAGCCTGTTCCTCTGGAACCCGCCGTCGGCGCAGGCCGACGATCCCCTGATCATCGCCACCGCCAGCCCTGCCGGGGTCTACCACGTGGTCGGCCGGGCACTGTGCCGAGTCGTCGAGACGCCCTGCCGGGCGCAGCCCGGCGACGGCTCCAGTGCCAACCTGCGCGGGCTGCGACGCGGCGATCTTCAGCTCGCCATGGCCCAGTCGGATCTGCACCAGTATGCCACCCTGGGCACCGAGGGGTTCCGGAACGACGGCCCGGACGAGGCGCTGCGCTCCATCTTCTCGCTGCACAGCGAGCCCTTCACCCTGGTGGTGCGACGCGATGCCGGGATTCGGGACTTCGAGGACCTTCAGCAGCGCTCGGTGAACATCGGCAACCCGGGCTCCGGCCAGCGCGGCACCATGCTCAGGCTGATGGATGCCCGGGGCTGGAGCCGCAGCAACTTTCGCCAGATCCACGACCTGCCGGCCGACCAGCAGTCCATGGAGCTCTGCCACGGCAACATCGATGCCATGGTCTATACCGTGGGCCATCCCAATGCCTCGGTGGCCCAGGCCATCCGGCTGTGCAATGCCGAGATCGTCGACGTGCAGGGCGAGTTCGTCGACCTGCTGGTGGACGCCTACCCCTATTTCACGCGGGCCTCGATCCCCGCCGGCCTCTACGGCCCGGACCAGCAGGCAGTGAGCACCTTCGGGGTCAAGGCCACCCTGGTCACCAAGGCGGACACCGACGCCGACCTGGTCTACCGGCTGGTCTCCAGCGTGTTCGACAACTTCGCACGCTTCAAGGCGGCCCATCCCGCCCTGGGCCAGCTGACGCCCCAGGCGATGATCCGAGAGGGGCTCAGCGCGCCCCTGCACGAAGGGGCGCTGCGCTTCTACCGAGAACAGGGATGGGTCGAGGCCGAGAGCATGATGTCCGAACGCAACGACCAACCCCGCCTGGCCGAGCACGCCGCAGCAAGGCTCGAATGAAACCCGTGCCCGCAACGCAGAACGGCACCCCGAAGGGTGCCGTTCTGCGTATCACCGCGACCGTTTTCAGGCCGGGCGGGTTACCTGAGGCGTTCGAACACCGTGGCCACGCCCTGCCCCATGCCGATGCACATGGTGGCCAGGCCCAGGGTGGTCTCACGCTCCTGCATCACGTTGAGCAGGGTGGTGCTGATGCGCGCCCCGGAGCAACCCAGCGGGTGGCCCAGGGCGATGGCGCCGCCGTGGAGGTTGACCTTGTCGTCCATGGCGTCGCGCAGGCCCAGGTCCTTGAGCACCGGCAGCGCCTGGGCGGCAAAGGCCTCGTTGAGCTCCACGGTCTGGATGTCGTCGATGGTCAGCCCCGCCGCCTTCAGCGCCTTCTTCGAGGCCGGCACCGGGCCATAGCCCATGATGGAGGCATCGCAGGCGGCCACCCCGGTGGAGAGCACCCGGGCGATGGGCTCAAGGCCCAGGGCCTGGGCGCGCTCGTAGCTCATCACCGCCATGCCGGCCGCCCCCACCGAGAGCGCCGAGGAGGTGCCGGCGGTGACGGTGCCGCCGCGGGGGTCGAAGGCCGGCTTCAGCTCGGCCATCCTCTCCAGGCTGGCGTCGCTGCGGATCACCTCGTCGCGGTCGACCCGCACCCGGAAGCCATTGGCGTCATGGCCCTCGATGCCGATGATCTCGCGGTCGAACCCGCCGTTCTCCATCGCCGCCTGGGCCCGCTGGTGCGAGCGCACGCCGAAGGCGTCCTGCTCCTGGCGGGAGATGCCGTGCATCTTGCCCAGCAACTCCGCGGTCAGCCCCATCATCATGGCCGCCTTGGCCACGTGCTTGCTGGCCGCCGGGTTGACGTCGACGCCATGGGTCATGCCCACGTGCTCCATGTGCTCCACGCCGCCGATGATGTAGAACTCGCCCATGCCGGCCCGGATGTTGGCGGCGGCGATGTGCAGCGCGCTCATCGAGGAGCCGCACAGGCGATTGACCGTCTGCGCCGGCACGGTGTGTGGGATGCCGGTGAGGATCGCCGCGTTGCGGGCGATGTTCATGCCCTGCTCCAGGGTCTGGTTGACGCAGCCCCAGATCACGTCGTCGACCTCGGCGGGGTCGAGCCCCGGGTTGCGGTCGAACAGCGCCTGCATCACCGCGGCGGAGAGGTTCTCGGCGCGCACGTGGCGGAAGGCCCCCTGCTTCGCCTTGGCCATGGCGGAACGGGCACAGTCGACCACCACCACGTCTCTCGGATTCAAGCTCATCGATAACTCCTTAAATAATGTCCGGAACGTCCTGACCGTTGCGTGGCATCTCGTGTGGACGCGTCAGCCCTGGGCCTTGCTGGCGTAGAATTTCTCGCCGGAGGCGGCCATCTGGCGCAGCTTCTCGGTGGGCGCATAGAGCGGGCCGAGATGCTCGGCCAGGCGCTCGGCCTGGGCGACGAAGGCGTCGACGCCCATGGCATCGATGTAGCGCAGCGCACCGCCGCGGAACGGCGGGAAACCGATGCCGTAGATCAGCGCCATGTCGGCCTCGGCCGGGCTGCCGACGATGTCGTCCTCCAGGCAGCGCACGGTCTCAAGGCAGAGCGGCACCATCATGCGGGCGATGATCTCCTCGTCGGAGAACTCGCGGCGCTCCCTGGCCACGCCCTTGACCAGCTCGATGGCGGCCTCGTCGGTGACCTTCCGGGGCTTGCCCTTGCGGTCCTCCTCGTAGGCGTAGAAGCCCTTGGCGTTCTTCTGGCCCAGGCGGTCGTTCTCCACCATGACCTGGATGGCGCTCTTGCCCTGGCCGTCTCCCCGCTCACCGGCCATGCCGGCCATCCGCTCCGGGAAGCCCTCGGCCATCACCTCGCCGGCGTGCACCGCGGTGTCCATGCCCACCACGTCGAGCAGGTAGGCGGGTCCCATGGGCCAGCCGAATTTCTCCATCACCTTGTCGATATGCTGGAAGTCGGCGCCCTGCTCCACCAACTGGCTGAAGCCGCCGAAGTAGGGGAAGAGCACCCGGTTGACCAGAAACCCCGGGCAGTCGTTGACCACGATGGGCGTCTTGCCCATGGCCCGGGCATAGGCCACGGTGGCCGCCACCGCGGCGTCGGAGGTCTTCTCGCCGCGGATCACCTCCACCAGCGGCATGCGGTGCACCGGGTTGAAGAAGTGCATGCCGCAGAAGTTCTCAGGCCGCTTGAGGTTCTCGGCCAGGCGGGTGATGGAGATGGTCGAGGTGTTGGAGGCCAGTATCGTCTCCTCCCCCACCTGGCCTTCCACCTCGGTGAGCACCGCGTCCTTGACCTTGGGGTTCTCGACCACCGCCTCGACCACCAGATCGACGTGGCCGAAGTCGCCGTAGGAGAGGGTCGGGCGAATGTTGCTGAGCTTCTCGGCCATCTGCCCGGTGGAGAGCTTGCCCCGCTCCACCTGCTTGGCGAACAGCTTGCGGGCTTCCTTGAGGCCAAGCTCGATGGCCTCCTCCTTGATGTCCTTCATCAGGATGGGCGTGCCCTTGGAGGCGCTCTGGTAGGCGATGCCGCCCCCCATGATGCCGGCGCCGAGCACCGCCGCCTGCTTGACGGGCCGCGCCTGCTTCTCGTACTGGCTGCCTTTCTTCTTGACCACCTGGTCGTTCATGAACAGGCCGACCAGGTTGAAGGCCACCTCGGAGAGCGCCAGCTTGGCGAAGGCCTTGGCCTCGATGGCCTGGGCACGGGCGCGCGACTCGCCGGCGCCCTTCTGGACCACCTTGATGGCCTCCACCGGCGCCGGGTAGTGCGGTCCCGCCTTGCCCTTGACGTAGCCCTTGGCGGTCTCGAAGGCCATCATCTGCTCGAGGGGGCCGAGCGTGAGCGGCGCGCTCTTCTCGGCGCGGCGGGCCTGGTAGTCGAGCTCTCCCCGGTGGGCGCGGGCCAGGATGTCCAGGGCCGCGGCCTGCAGCTGCTCGCCCGGCACCACGGCGTCCACCGCCCCCATCGTCAGGGCGGCCTCGGCGCGGTTCTCGGTGCCGCCGGCGATCCACTCGATGGCGTTGTCGGCGCCGATGAGCCGCGGCAGGCGCACGCAGCCGCCCCAGCCGGGCAGGATGCCGAGCTTGGTCTCGGGCAGGCCGATTTTCGCGGACTCGGCCATGACGCGAAAGTCGGTGGTCAGGGTGATCTCGCAGCCTCCGCCCAGGGCCAGGCCATTGATGGCGGTGACGGTGGGGAACGGCAGGTCCTCGATGGCATTGAAGATGCCGTGCACCCGCTCGAGCATGGCCTCGAGCTGCTCCGGGCCCTGCTCGAACATGCCGTGGAACTCGGTGATGTCGGCGCCGACGATGAACGCCTCCTTGGCGCTGCCGATCACCAGCCCCTCGAGGCCCTTCTCGGCACGGATGGCCGCAACGGCCTCGCCCAGTTCCGCGACCACGGCGCTGGAGAGCTTGTTGACGGACTCGCCCTTCAGGTCGAAGGTCAGGGTGGCGATGGCATCGCCTGCTTCCTCGAGACCACGCGCCACCGTGATGGCATTGCCTTGATAGATCATCCACGAACCTCCATGCAGGAATTCATACGGCCGTTTGATTTTCGACAGCTTGGTGCAGCCGAGCCCTAACGTCAAGCCCCTGCCGACAGCATGGCAGGTCCCGACGACTCACCCCAGCGGGGCGGGCGCTGTTAGACTCGACGGATGAACCGAGAACCGCCGATGGGCGCGCCCCACTCCCCTGCATCCCCTGCCGCCGGCGAACCGTCACCGCGCCTCGGCGCCTGGCAGTCCCGCCTCGAACGCCTGGTGGAGCGCGCCCGGCCCTGGAGCTGGCTGTGGCCCCCGATGGCCCTGGCCGCCGGGCTGGGGAGCTTCTTCCTGGTCGAGCGCCAGCAGTGGCTGGGCGGCATGCTGGCCCTGGGCATGCTGCTGGCCTGGGTACTGCTGCTCTCCGAGAGCCTGATCGGCCGACTGCTGGTCCGGCGTGGCTACCCGCCCCTGCCCCGGGGTGTGACCACCTTCATCGCCCAGTTGATCCACCAGGAGACCCTGTTCTTCACCCTGCCCTTCCTGCTCGCCACCACGGTATGGCACAGCGGCCAGGCGCTTTTCACCCTGCTGGTCCTGGCCATGGCGCTGCTGTCGATCCTCGACCCGCTCTACTATCGGCTGGCCGGTCGGCTGCGCTGGGTCTACTTCGCCTTCCATGCGCAGTGCGTGTTCCTGGTGGTCCTGGTCACCCTGCCCACCCTGCTCCACCTGACCACCGGCCAGAGCCTGCTGCTGGCCATCGGCGCCATGGTGCTGTTCAGCCTGCCGAGCCTGATGCACCTGCTGCGGCCCATGAGTCCCTCGCGCTGGCTGGCGATGCTGGCCCTGCTGCCGTTGCTGGCCGGCGTGGCCTGGGCGGGACGCGCCTGGGTGCCGCCGGCCAGCCTGTGGATCTCGGGCAGTGCCCTCTCGCCCGAGTTCGATACCGAGGCCAGGAGACCGGTCGGCAGCACGTCCCTGACCCCGGCGGCACTGACCAGCGAGGGGCTCTATGCCTTCACGGCGATCCATGCCCCTCGCGGCCTGCGCGAGGAGGTGGTGCATGTATGGCGACAGGACGGCGAGGAGGTCGACCGCATCCCGCTGGAGATCCAGGGGGGACGCGCGGCCGGCTACCGGGCCTGGAGCCACAAGCAGAACTTCCCCGAGGAGGCGGGCGGCAGATGGCGCATCGACGTGATGACCGACAGCGGCCAGCGGATCGGGATGCTGCGCTTCACGGTGAGTGACGACGCCGGGGCGGCGACCCTGGCCGACGGCACGATACAGCGGCCCTCGGGCATTCCCGGCCTGGATGTCCGGCGGCTCCTGCCCCGGCCCGAGTCCGTTACAGAGGCGGGACCCGAGGAGGCACCCGAGGAGGAGGTCCAGCAGGCGGCGGCGAAGGCGCCCGGCTCCCCGGGTCCCGAGGAGGCCCCGGAGGACGAGACCCGGGCGGACGAGGAAGGCGAGGAAGGCGAGGAAGGCGAGGAAGGCGAGGAAGGCGAGGAAGGCGAGGAAGGCGAGGAAGGCGAGGCAGAGGATGACGCCGGATCGGCCAAGGGTGTGCAATGATAAGCCTGCTTGCATTACACGGCGGCGGTTCGGACAATCCGCTCAGGCTCATCCCGGATGCACAGACCCATGCACCAGAACATCGGCTTCCAGCTGTCCCGCGTGCCGCGCCTGTGGCGCGCCGTCATCGACCGGCGACTGGCGCCGCTGGGCCTGACCCAGACCCGCTGGATCACCCTCTACCACCTCTGGCGGCTCGGTGACGGCCAGCCGCAGTGCGACCTGGCCCGCGCCATCGGCGTCGAGGCGCCCTCACTGGTCCGTACCCTGGACCAGCTCTCCGAGCAGGGACTGATCGAGCGGCGCGGCTGCGACCAGGACCGCCGCACCAAGCGCATCTACCTGACGCCCGAGGCCACGCCGCTGCTGGAGCAGATCGATGCGGTGGTCAGCCAGGCGCGCAGCGAGATGCTGGCCGGCCTCGACGACGCGGAGGTCGACCAGCTGGCGAGCCTGCTGTCGCGCATCGAGGAGAACGGCCTGGCGATCCAGGCCCGCGAGGATGCACAGTGACCGCGCTCAGGCGCGCGGGCCCTCCAGGGGCACCTCCTTCTCGGGATGGTCGGGACGCCCGGCCAGGGCGTCGCGCAGGGCCGTGAAGTCCTCCAGATAGCTGGAGAAGCGCTCGGTATCCTGCGACTCCCACCACCAGAGCCCGAGGGCGGCCCGGTTCGACTCCAGCACACTGGCATCCAGCGGCAGGCGCGTCAGCAGCGCCTCGAGGGGCGCCTCGGCCGCCGCCGGCAGGGGCCGCAGCGGCTCGAAGCGCCAGTACCAGCCATGCCGGAACGGCTTGAGCGCCGGCCCGGCCTTCGAATCTCGCACCAGCGTGAAGTCGGGCCCCGGCTGTTGCGGCGGATAGGGCCAGCGGTAGTGGGGCATGACGCCCCTGGCTTCATGAAAGGGTGGCTTGTCCAGCTTGACGGTGACGCCCGCCCGGCTCATGGCCGTTCGCATCCGCGCCACCCGCTTCTGGCGCGGGTTCGGCTTGAGCCAGAGTAGCGGCGAGATCACCAGCATCACCGCGACGAGAATGATCAACCATGCCATGCCGTTCTCCCTGTGAATCTTGATGCAAGTCGTTGTCTTGTCACGCGAGCCGTCCTAGAGTGGAAGCATCCCCAAACACGCTGGATGCTGTACGGAGAGTCACACCATGAGCAACGAATATCGTCATGTCCTGGTCGCCGTCGACCTGACAAAGGACTCCCACAAGGTCCTGGAGCGGGCGATGCAGATCGCCGACCGCAACCAGGCCAAGCTGTCCATCATGCATACCCTGGAGCCGCTGGGCTTCGCCTATGGCGGCGACATCCCCATGGACCTCACCAGCATCCAGGACCAGCTCGACGAGCACGCCAAGCAGCGCCTGGCCGAGATCGCCGACACCCATGTGCCCAAGGAGAACCAGCACGTGGTGGTGGGCATGCCCGATACCGAGATCCACCGCTTCGCCGAGGAGCATGACGTCGACCTGATCGTGGTCGGCTCCCACGGCCGCCATGGCTTCGCCCTGCTGCTCGGCTCCACCTCCACCGGTGTGCTGCACGGCGCCCAGTGCGACGTACTGGCCGTGCGGGTGGGGGCCAAGGGCGAGAAGAGCGAGGAGTAACCGCCCGCTTCGACCCGATAGACCGCAAGGGCGCCCCTTGGGCGCCCTTGCTGTTTCGGGCCCTACGCCGGCGACGCCTCGCCCTGTCACTCTCCTGCCGCCATCGCCTCCAGTTCCATCCAGCGCTCCATGGCCGCTTCCAGCTCGGCCTGGGTATCGTTCAGCGACTGCAGGGTCGCGGTCACGGTCTCGGCATCCTGCTGGTAGAAGGCCGGGTCGCCGACCCGTGCCTCGAAGGCGGCCACCTCGCCCTCGAGGCGCTCGATCTCGGCCGGCAGGCCGTCGAGCTCGCGCTGCAGCTTGTAGGAGAGCTTGGCCGGCCGGTTCGCCGTGGCGGACTCGGAGGCCGACCTGGCCTCTGCCGCGTTATTGCTCGCCGCCGGGGCCGCGGGTTCGGCCTGCTGGCGCGCCGCCCCCTCCCAGGGGGCCGGGGGCAGCCTGCCCCCCTGGCGTACCCAGTCGCTGTAGCCGCCCACGTACTCGCGCACCCGGCCCTGGCCCTCGAAGGCCAGCACGCTGGTCACCACGTTGTCCATGAAGGCGCGGTCGTGGGAAACCAGCAACAGGGTGCCGTCGAAGTCGAGCAGCAGTTCCTCGAGCAGCTCCAGGGTCTCGACGTCGAGGTCGTTGGTGGGCTCGTCGAGCACCAGGACATTGGCCGGCTGGGTGAACAGCTTGGCCAGCAGCAGGCGGTTGGACTCGCCGCCGGAGAGCGCCTTGACCGGTTGGCGCACCCGGTCCGGGGTGAACAGGAAGTCCTGCAGGTAGCTCATCACGTGGCGGTCGCGGCCGCCCACGGCGATGCGATCGCTGCCCTGGGCCACGTTGTCGTAGACGCTCTTCTCCGGCTCCAGCCCGGCGCGCAGCTGGTCGAAATAGGCGACCTGCAGCTTGGTCCCGAACTGCACCTTGCCCTCGGTCGGCTCGAGCTCGCCGAGCAGGATCTTGAGCAGGGTCGTCTTGCCGGCACCGTTGCGGCCGATGAAGCCGATGCGGTCGCCGCGCTGGATCTCGAGGCTGAGGTCGTCGATCACCACCTCGTCGCCGAAGCGCTGGGTGACGTGCTCGAGGCTCACTACCCGCTTGCCGCTGCGGGCGCCGCTGTCGACGGAGAGCGAGGCCTTGCCCTGGCGTTCGCGGCGTTCGCTGCGCTCCCGGCGCAGCTGCTCCAGCGCCCTCACCCGTCCCTCGTTGCGGGTGCGCCGTGCCTTGATGCCCTGGCGGATCCAGGCCTCCTCCTGGGCGAGCTTCTTGTCGAACTCGGCATGCTCCCGGGCCTCGACCTCCAGTTCGTGGGTCTTCTGCTCCTGGTAGGCGGCGTAATCCCCGGGATAGCGGCCCAGGCGCCCGCGGTCGAGCTCGAGGATCGCCGTGGCAAGCTTCGAGAGGAAGGCACGGTCGTGGGTGATGAAGAGCACGGCGCCATTGAAGTCCAGCAGCTGCTCCTCGAGCCAGGCGATGGTGTCGAGGTCGAGGTGGTTGGTGGGCTCGTCTAACATTAGCAGGTCGGGCTCGGCGACCAGCGCCCGGGCCAGCGCCACGCGGCGCCGCCAGCCACCGGAGAGCGCGGCCATCTCGGCGTCGGCAGGCAGCCCCAGTCGGGTCAGCACCACGTCGATGCGCTGGTGGAAGGACCAGCCGTCGATCGCCTCGATCCGCGTCTGCAGCTCGGCCATGCGTCGCATGTCCGGCGTCTCGTCGTGGATCAGGTGGTGATACTCGGAGAGCAGTTCACCGGCCTCGGGAAGGCCCTGGGCCACCACGTCGAAGATGGTCTGGCCGGTGGCATCCGGCAGCTCCTGGGCGAGCACCCCGATCTTCAACCCCGGCGCCCGCCAGATGTGGCCACCATCGGCCTGGATCTCGCCGGCCACCAGCTTGAGCAGGGTCGACTTGCCGGTCCCGTTGCGCCCCACCAGGGCGAGGCGCTCGCCCTTCTCCAGCACCAGGTCGGCGCCGTCGAGCAGCACTTGGGTGCCGTAGGCCAGTTGCAGCTGTTCCAGACGTAGCAGGGTCACGCGCTCACCTCTTCATTCATCGAGGGCGCTAGTGTAACGCATGGCCGGCCCGCCGTGGCGACGGGTACAATGCGCGCCTGATCCCAGAAGGAGTTCCGCCTTGGTTGCCCCGACCGCCCCCTGCGACGACGTCCTGCCCCAGGCCCTGCGCTTCACCTCGCCCGGGCCGCTGGTGGACATCGGCGCCAACCTGACCCACGCGAGTTTCGCCCGGGACCTGGCGGCGGTGCTGGCCCGCGCCCGGGCGGCGAACGTCACCACCCTGATTCTCACCGGCACCGACCGCGAGCATGCCGAACAGGCCGTGGCGCTGGCCCGTCGCCACCCGGGGCTCTTCGCCACCGCCGGGGTGCACCCCCACGATGCCAGCCACTGGGACCCGGCGCTGGAGCGGTCGATGCGCGACCTGCACCGCCAGCCCGAGGTGGTGGCGGTGGGCGAGTGCGGCCTCGACTTCAACCGCAACTTCTCTACCCCCGCCGAGCAGGAGCGCGCCTTCGAGGCCCAGCTCGGCCTGGCGGCGGAGAGCGGCAAGCCGCTGTTCCTCCATGAGCGGGACGCCGGGCGCCGCATGCGCGAGATGCTGCATGCCTGGCGAGACGATATCCCCGACGCGGTAGTGCACTGCTTCACCGCCGATCGCGAGACCCTCTACGGTTACCGGGACCTGGACCTGCACATCGGCCTGACCGGCTGGCTGTGCGACGAGCGTCGCGGCCACCACCTGCGCGAGCTGGTCGGCGAGATTCCCCTGGACCGGCTGATGGTGGAAACCGACTGCCCGTACCTGCTGCCGCGCAATTTACCTGCCAAACTCAAGGGCAGACGCCACGAACCGGCCCTGCTGCCCTGGATCGTGCGGGAAATCGCCCACTGGCGCGGCATGGACGAGGTCGCGCTGGCCCACGCCACCACCGCGACCGCGCTCGCCTTCTTCCGCCTGCCGGCAGGCGAGACGCGCCACGCCATCGAACATGAGGAGTCCTGACATGGCCGGCCCCGAGAGCAAGGAGATTCCCGGCTTCATCGCCGTCGAGACCGGCGAGGACGGCGGATTGCCGCTGGCCATCGCCTGGACACTGCCCGACGGGCGGGTCAAACACACCCTGATCCAGCCGGACGACGACTGGCTGGACAGCGAGATGGTCTCGCTGGGCGAGTACAGCCTGGAGGAGCTCAACAGCATGGGCGTGAGCCCGCTGGACGTGATCCGCGAGCTCGAGAATGACCACTTCAGCAAAACCCTCTTCACGGCAGGCGTGAGTGATGACGAGGCGGCGATCTCGCGACTCTTCGACACCTACGGCCTCGACCCCTTCGTCGAACTGGCCCCGGCAGAGAGCCTCTATGCTGAGATCGAACCCGGCGACTGGGCCCGGGCCCGGGGCGAGCTGTTCGGCGAGCTAGGCCTCGAGCCGCTGCGCCCCGAGCACGAGGTGGCGGTGATGCTCAACCTGCACCAACGCCTCGCCCCGGGCATCGCCTCTCCCGAAGTCCTGCCCTTCGATGGCCGTCTGCTGGACGGCGATGACGTTGACGACTGAGCGCGACCCTGCCACTACGCCCCCGGCCGCCCCAGCAGCTCCCTGGCCCGTTCGACGATGCCCACCACCGAGGGCAGCGTGACCGTGGCGGCCGGCCCCAGGGGGATGAAGCTGTCCTCGGCGGTCAGCCGCGCCAGGCGCTCGCCCGCCACGCCGCGCTCGACCAGGCCGGTGATCAGCTCCTCGCTCGGCGAGCCCGACCGCCGGCACTCGTCCACCACCAGGATGCCCGCACAGTCAGCCACCCGGCGATGCAGGGCATCGTGGTCGATGGCGGTCAGCCAGCGCAGGTCGATGAGGCGCAGCGCGATGCCCTCGTCCTCGAGGCGGACGGCCGCCTGCCGTGACAGGTGGATCCCGTTGCCGTAGCTGACGATGGCCAGGTCGCGCCCCTCTCCCCATTGGCCGAGCTCACCCACCGCCAGGCGGTAATCCGGCCCCGGATCGGCGCAGCAGCCGCGATCGTCCCCCTCCTCCAGCAGGTCCCGGGCGTGGTAGCGGGCGATGGGCTCGAGCACCACCACCACCCGCTGCTCCTCGTCGGCCAGGCGCACCGCCTCCTGCAGCAGCCCCACCGCCTCGGCCCCGCTGGATGGGCAGGCCACCAGCAGCCCGGGGATGTCGCGCAGCACGGCAATCGCATTGTCGTTATGGAAGTGACCGCCGAAGCCCTTCTGGTAGCCGAGCCCGGCAATACGCACCACCATCGGGTTGGTGTACTGGCCAGCGGAGAAGAAGCTCAGCGTGGCCGCCTCACCGCGCAGCTGGTCCTCGGCGTTGTGCAGGTAGGCGAGGAACTGGATCTCCAGGATCGGCACCAGGCCGCTCTGGGCCAGGCCAATCCCCAGTCCCAGGATGCTCTGCTCGTCGAGCAGCGTATCGATCACCCGGTGCGGGCCGAACTGCGCCTGCAGCCGCTGGGTGACCCCGTAGACACCGCCCTTGCGGCCGATGTCCTCGCCGGCCATCACCAGGTGCGGATAGCGGATCATCAGCCGCGCCAGCGCCTGGTTGATCAGCCTGGCCATGGGGGCCGGGGTGGGATCGACCTCCCCCTGCCAGGGTTGCTGCCGGCCGGGACGCGACGGCGGCACGATGCTCGCCATGACCTCTGCGGCGCTCTCGAGCTGCGGTCGCCGGATCACCGCCTCGGCCTCCCGGGCAACCCGCTCGCCGATCGCCCGGTAGCGCTCGGCGATCGCCTCCACGGAGAGCACGCCGTGGCGACGCAGCAGGCCGGCGCTGACCAGCAGCGGGTCGCGGGCCTCGTCGGCCTCGATGCGTGCGGCCGACAGGTAGGCCTGCTGGGCATCGGAACCGGCATGCCCGAACAGGCGCACACAGTGCATGTGGAGGAACACCGGCTGACGACGGGTGCGGGCGATGTGCGCGGCCTCACGGGCGACCCGCCAGGTGTCCAGCAGGTCGAGACCGTCGCAGGCGAGATAGTGAAAGCCGGGACGGGCGCGCATGCTGGCGGCGATCCAGCCAGGCGGCGTGGGCATGGAGATGCCGATGCCGTTGTCCTCGCAGACCATCACCAGCGGCATGGGCGCGCCCTGCCAGGCGGCCCAGCCCGCGGCATTGAGGGCGCCCTGGGCGGTGGAGTGGTTGAAGGAGGCATCGCCGAAGCTGCAGATCACCACGCTGTCCGGCGCCCACTCGCCGCCGCCACCCAGGCGCCGCCACAGGCCGAGGCTGTGGGCCGCCCCCACCGCCTTGGGCAGGTGGGAGGCGATGGTGCTGGTCTGCGGCGGGATGCTGAGCCGTCTCGAGCCCAGCACCTTGTGGCGACCACCGGAGATCGGGTCCTCCGACGAGGCCGTGACGCTCAGCAGCAGGTCGCGGATCGGCGTCTGGCCCGGCACGGCTCGGCTGCGCTGGATCAGGAAGGCGGCGTCACGGTAGTGCAGGAAGGCCGGATCGCCGGGGCGGAACGCCAGGGCGATGGCGGCGTTGCCCTCGTGGCCGGCACTGCCGATGGTGTAGAAGCCCTCGCCCCGTGCCTGGAGCCGCCGGGCCTGGAGGTCGAGGTGGCGGCTGGTCAGCTGTGAATCGAAGAGCTCGACCAGCGCCTCGGGGGACAACCCCACTTCGTCGAGCCGCCCGGCCTTCGCGGGGTCGGGCCACTCATCATCGCGCAGGGCGGCGAGGAAGCGGTGCTCCTGGGGCAGGGAGTCGGCCACGGGCGGCCTCCGATCGGCTGGACACTGACCTCAAGCCTAGTCGATCGCCGGGACGGGCTGCGACCCTGCCGACGCGAGCCGACGGCGCCCGGCCGCCACGGCCTGCTCGAGGCTGGCCCCTTCACGATAGTAGGCCGCCAGCGCCCGCCGGAAGGCCGCCGCACGGGCCGGCAGCCCTTCGCGCAGGTAGCGCTCGGCGCGCGCCTCGACCCGTGCCTGGAAGCCCTCGCGGTCGACCTCCACCTCGCCCAGGTTGTCGACGCTGACGTTGAAGGGCCGGCCGCAGGCTCGCGAGAAGAGCAGTTCCAGCGCCTGGGGCGCCACCTCCACCGCCTCGAAGTCGCGCTGCTCGCTGGCGTCCCGGCCGTCGGGCAGGTACCAGTAGCCGTAGTCCTCGAGCCGTCGCCGCCGGGCCCCGGCGATGCACCAATGGCTGACCTCGTGCAGGGCGCTGGCGTAGAAACCCCGGGCGAAGATCACCCGGTGCCAGGGAGAGGCATCGTCGGCCGGCAGGTAGAGGGGCTCGCCGCCGCCGCGCACCAGGCGGGTTTGATAACGGGGCAGGAAGAGGCCGTCGAACAGCGCAATGACATCCTCGAGTCGGTGGCTCACGCAGGCTCCTGAAAGGCGTAAAGGGCGCCATTATAGGGGCAAGGAGGCGCGGCGCGAAAATCGATGCCTCCTGATAGACTGAGCGGCCTGCCGGCGCTCGTCCCGGGCCGGACGCTGCCGACTCACTCTCGACGCATGGAGCTGCTGCCTTGGCCTCGTTCGCCTCACGCCTGCTGGCCACCAGCCGCAAGGAAACGCGCCCCCTGATGCGCCTGGCCCTGCCCATCTGCGGGGCACAGCTGGCCCAGGCCGGCATGAGCGTCGCCGACGTGATGATGACCGGGCGACTCAGCGCCACCGACCTCGCGGCCGTCTCGGTGGGCTCCAGTCTGTGGATGCCGCTGATGCTGTTCATGACCGGCACGCTCATGGGGCTGACGCCGATCGTCGCCCAGCTGCTGGGGGGCGGCCGCACGGCAGGGATCCGCCCCTGCGTCCACCAGGCACTGTGGATCGCCCTCGTCCTGGGCATGGTCGCCGCGGCGCTGCTGTGGTTCACGGTAATGCCGATCTTCCGCCTGATGGCGGTGCCCGAGGAGGTCGCCGGGCGCGCCGCCGCCTACCTGGCCGCCGTGGCCTTCGGCATGCCCGGGGTGGCCCTCTTCCAGGCGCTGCGCGCCTTCTCGGACGGCATGAACCATACCCGACCGTCGCTGTGGATCAGCCTGGTCGGCCTCGGGGTGAACATCCCCTGCAACTTCGTACTGATCTACGGCGGCGAGGGGCTGACGGGGCTGTTCGGCGACTGGCTGCCTGGCAGCGTGCAGGACTTGCCGGCCCTCGGCGCCCTGGGCTGCGGCATTGCCACGGCGCTCTCCATGTGGGTGATGGGCCTGGCGATGATCGCCTACACCCGGCGCTCTCGGGCCTATGGTGACGTCGCGCTCTGGCATTCGCCGACGTCCCCACGTTGGGCGCTGATCGGCGAGCTGCTCCACGTGGGCGTGCCCATCGGCGTAGCGATCTTCGTGGAGGTGACACTGTTCACCCTGATCGCCCTGTTCATCGCCAGTCTCGGCGAGATCACCGTGGCGGCCCACCAGGTAGCGCTCAACTACACCTCGATCCTGTTCATGCTGCCGCTCTCCCTGGGCATGGCCCTGACCGTGCGGGTCGGCAACACCCTGGGCCAGGGCCGCCCCGATGCCGCCCGACTGGTGGCCTGGCACGGCATCCTGGTGGCGCTGGCCGTGGCGGGGCTCAACAGCCTGTTGCTGTGGCTCACCGCCGAGCCGGTGATCAGGCTTTATACTCACGACAGCGAGGTGCAGCGCCTGACCCTGACGCTGGTCGGCCTGGCGATTCTTTACCAGGTATCGGACGCCCTGCAGGTCAACCTGGCCGGGGCCTTGCGGGGCTACAAGGACACCCGCATCATCATGCTGATCACCCTGCTGGCCTACTGGCTGGTGGGGCTGGGGGGAGGTCACTGGCTGGGAGAGCATGGCCTGCTCGGGTGGATCGACCCGCTGGGTGTCCACGGCTACTGGATCGGCCTGATTGGCGGCTTGACCACCGCCGCCGTGCTGCTGGGCGAGCGGCTCAGGCGCATCAGCAAGGCGAAGGCCCATGGAGAGATCGAGATTCCTGCGGAGTGACGCCGACCGTGCATCCCGCCATCGCGGGATCCAGGGGCTAGTGGCGATGCTGTTACTGCTGCTGGCCGGCTGCGGCGAGGGCGACAGCGAGGTCCTGCTCCGCGACTACCAGCAGCGCCTCGCCGAGGCCCTCTCGCTCGAGGCGCCGCCACGCTCGGTCCCGGACAATATCGCGGCCTTCCCCGCACAGGACCAGCGGCTGTTCGAGATTGTCGAGACCCGCGAGGGCATGCTCGACATCTATGCACTGCGCGAGTGTCATATCGCCAACCTCGTGGCGGGACGCAACAACCAGCTCGGCAAGGTGGCGCCCCCCAGCCAGCGCTGGCTCTACGAGCTCGAACTTTGGCGCCGGCTGAGCGGCTGCTGGAACAGCGACGCACCGGACGCCCTCTCCGATGACAGCCGTGAACGCCTGGCCCGGCTCACCGCCACCAAGACCGACCAGCTGCCACAGGTCAGCTGGAACGCCCTGTTCGCCTCCGAAGAGTGGGTAAAGAACTTCTCCCGGGCGAGCTCTCCCCTCTCCCCGGAGGCCCTCGACGAGGTCGAGCCACGCAGCGCCGCCCTGAGCTATCTGCGCGAGGCGACCCTGCACCAGTTCGACCGGACCTGGGTTCCCGAGTCGGCCACCCTTGAGGGTCACCTCAAGACCCTGCAGGAGCGCCCGCTCTCGGCCGAGCTGCTGCGCACCCTGCTGCTCGCCGAACAGCGCCTGAACGAAGCCTCGACGCTGATCGAGGACGCCCTGGAAGGCGATGGCGGGGCAGCCTGTGGCGAAGCGCCCGACCGCCTGGCCGGCTCGCCCGAGGCGACCCGACTGGCGACCTGGCTGGATGAGCTAGACCGCGCCGCCCGGCACTGGCTCGGGGCCATCGACGCCCTCCTCGAGGTACATGTGGCGCCCCCGCCGGCGGTGGCCGACTATCGGCGACGCTGGCTGTCGCTGATCGACCCCGAGGCCCCCCTGCCGGCCTTCACGGCGGCCCGCGAGCGCCACGCTGCACTGCGCAATCGGCTCGCCCATCACTGCCGATGAACCGCCGGGACTTAACCTCGGCAATCACTCTGTGCTATTGATGAGACTACAGTGACGCAGTGCGCTGCTTACCAGGCCGATGCCGTGACCACGCAGCACTTGGAGGGACATCATGGGAATCCCGCAGTCACCACGCCCCGCCCAGGTCATCGACCTCGAGGCCATGCGCCAACGTCAACTGGCCCGGCGCCGGTTGGTTCGCCTTTCCCCCGAACTGGACAATCTGGAGATGGTCTATCGGCTCGCCTCGGATGCCGACACCCTGTATGGCATGCCCTTGCTGGCCTGGGGGCTGCAGGAAGATGGTGAGGTGGTCGGCCTGGTGCCGTGGATGGAAGCCCTCACGCCCTGCCATCGCCTGGATGACGCCGAACACGGCCATTTCATCGGCTATCGCGACCCGGAGACCGAGGAGCTCTTCGAGGAGGCCCCCGAACACAAGGTGCTGGAGCTCGAGCACGCCGCCGCCTACTTCGATTACGAGGAGACCGACGAGACCACGCTGATCCAGCAGCTTCCCGAGACCCAGGGGACCCATGCCCTGTGCATGGACGAGAGCGATGCGCCCTGGCAGCTGAAGCAGGTCTTCGGCTGGCGCCTGTACAGCGACGGTACCGTGGAGGCCCTGCTCGCCGACGAGCGGCTCATCGAGACCACCCCGATCCTGCCGGGCGACCCCTGCCTCTATCCCGGCCACAGCCGCCACCGCGTGGTCTACTTCTTCCAGCGGCAGATCGCCAACCGCATCCGCCACGAGGACCCCAACACCCTCGAGGCCCTGGCGCTGATGGTCATGCCCGGCAACGACGTTGACCCCCCGACCGACTGACGGACTGGTCGCGACTCAGCCGAGACGGATAAAGTAGAGGTAGCTGCCGTCGTCTTCCTGCTGGTACAGGAGCTCATGCCCGAGGAAACTGCAGAACTTGGGGATGTCACGGGTCGTGGCCGGGTCGCTGGCGACCACCTTGAGCACCTCCCCCGCGTGCATGTCGCGCACCTTGTTGTGCATCAGCATGATCGGCTCGGGGCAGTAGAGCCCCGTGGTATCGAGTTGTGCATCACAGGCCGGCAGGGAATCCGCGGAATCAACCATCGATGACCTCGTTTCAGGACAGTTAAGTAAGGGAGTAACGGATGATCAAGATCATTATCGAACGTCGTATCATGCCCGGCCTGGAGGAGGAATACGAGGCGGCCGCCCGGGAGGCCATGCGCCATTCCCTCGGTGCGCGCGGCTTCGTCGGCGGCGAGAGCCTCGTCGAACTAGGCCACAGCGATCGACGTCTGATGATCACCAAGTGGCGCGACATGCGCGCCTGGAAGGAGTGGTACCAGAGCGAGACACGCGCCCGGGTCATGCAGAGCCTGCTGCCGCTGCTGACCGAGGAGGAACGTATCCGCATCTACGAGCCCACGACCCACTGACGGCTCGCGGATCAGGCCACGCCCAGGATCCGCACGTGCACCGTCACCTCCTCGCGATCATGGTAGAGGTGGCGACACGCCACCTCGGCCCGGACGCCGGCCTCTGCGAGCGCAGACTCAAGGCCCGAGAGGCAGCGGGAGACCTCCTCCCAGCGTCGCTTCATGGGCAACTTCAGGTTGAAGACCGCCTCCCGGCACCAGCGCCTCACCAGCCAGCGCTGGACCATCGCCATCACGCGCGACGGCTTGTCGACGATATCGCACACCAGCCAGTCGAGCCGGCCGGGCGGTTCCCAGACGAAGCCGTCCTCGCGCAGGTGTTCCACCAGCCCCGTTGCCATCAATCCCTTGTCCATGGGGCCATTGTCGATGGCATAGACATGCATGCCGCGCTGCACCAGCTGCCAGGTCCAGCCGCCGGGGGCGGCGCCCAGGTCGGCCGCCTGCATGCCCTCCTCCAGGCGCTCGCCCCATTCGTCTCGCGGAATGAACTCGTGCCAGGCTTCCTCCAGCTTGAGGGTGGAGCGGCTCGGCGCACGATGGGGAAAACGCAACCGCCGAATTCCCCCCGGGAGTTCGCTGCGATTGCCGGGAAAGCTCATACCCAGTTGCACCCGGTCTCCGTCACTCCACAGCAGGTGAAGTCGGCGCCCGCCGGCCTTGCGCCGCAGGGCGCCCCGCTTCTTGAGCAGCGACTCCAGCGGTCGTTTGAGCGCCTTGATCAAGCCGGCGAGGGCCTTGGCCTCGTTGGTGTCCGGCGTCTCCTGCCAGACCGAATCGAAGCTCCAGCCACTCGCCACGACCTGGTCGAGTATCGGGGTGAGGCGATCCTCGCGCGGAAGCAATAGCGGCGGCAGCGCGAGCAGGCTCTGGCGGGCAAACACCAGACTCGCCAGCGGCAGTGCCCGATGCAGCGCGTTGGCTGGCGCATCCCCGGCAGCAATGAAGCGGACGAAACCGGCGTCTGGCTTGATATCGGCCTCTCCCTGCCAGCCCAGCGCCATGGCCTTTTCCGTGAGCTCTGCCGCCAGGTCCGGCTCGAACCCCGGACGACAATAGAGCAGCAGCTCACCGGCCACTGTCATGGGCCGGCCTCCTCGGACACCACGGAGGAAGTGCCCTTCCTCAGGTCCTCGATATCCTTCAACTGGACATTGAGTGCATTGGTGGAAATGGTCACCTCCCAGAGCGAGTAGATCAGCGATATGGACAGGGTCACCAGGCTCACGCCGAAGAGCAGCATGCCCAGCAGTTCGAGCGACAGGAAGAGTGCGAACATCGACAGCGTACAGAGCAGGAAGCTCAGCACACCCGCCACCTGCATGCGCTTGGTCAGGGAGATGCGCCGACGCAGCAGCACGATCTGTCGGGCGGTGCCGGACTGATGATGATCGCGCTCCTCGTCTGCCAGCTTGCGGATCAGCTGGGCGAGCACCAGGAAGCGGTTGGTATAGGCCAGCAGCAGCAACGAGATGGCGGGAAAGAGCAGGGCCGGGGTGGTCAGCGTCAAAGAAGGATCTCCGGTTGTCATTCGCAACGCCATGATAACAGCTGACACTTTCACGGGCCGCACATGAAAGAACCCCGTGCTCTTTCGAACACGGGGTCTTCTCGGGATAGGTGCCTGAGGATGATTGCGCCGGGCTCCGGCGGGCGGCGCTCCGCTACGCTTCATGGGGAGGCCCCCGAAACGACGAAACCCCGACCAATGGCCGGGGTTTCTGAATAAGTGCCTGACGATGACCTACTCTCGCATGGGGAGGCCCCACACTACCATCGGCGCTGAGCGGT
>NZ_JASCQP010000004.1 GCF_030010555.1 Halomonas rhizosphaerae | reverse complement strand
AGATAGGCATTCTCCGCCCGCAGATATGCCAGCTCCTCGAGCAGCTCCTCATGGGAGCGCTCACCATCGGAGGGAGGCTCGGGCGGTGGAGATGGGGGCTTCTGGGGCATCGGGCGGCGTCCCGTACGTTTCGGTTCCAAGGCGATTAGGCCACCACTATGGTACTGGCGCTCCCATCTGCCAATAGCGCCAGCGGCACGGATATCAAACAGGGCCTCGGTCTGCCGGATCGACAAGCCGTCGCGCCACATCCTTTCCAGCACCTCGCGCTTGAACGCTGGGCTGTAGTGACGGCGTGTCTGGCACAATCCTGAAGGCCCATGCTGCCGGTACTGCTCCACCCATCGCCTGACCATGGAATAGTCCAGACCAAAGTGGTGGGCGACCACTTCTAGGCCGACATCCCCATCCAGGTATTGCTGCACCACTTGCAACTTAAAGTGGTCGCTGTACTGGTTCCTCATAGAAACACCCCGAAGGTTGAATTGGGTGTCCAACTTTCGGGGTGCAGTTCATAGCCGGGGCGTCCTCTCGCGAGAGATGAGCGGGATGGGCCCCCCTCAGAGCGTCATGAAGGCCGCCTCCTGTCGGTCGGTGAACTGGTAGACCTCGTAGGGTGCCTGCTGGGGGCCGGGCATGCCGGGGGTGCCGATGGGCATGCCGGCGAGGCCGATGCCATCGATGGCCGGCCGCTCCTCGAACAGCGTCTCCACCGCCGCCAGCGGCACATGGCCCTCGATCACGTACTCGCCCATCTCGATGGTGTGGCAGGAGCCGAGTCCGTAGGGGAGGCCCGAGGCTTCCTTGATCTGACCGAGATCCCGGTCGTCGATGACGGTGACCTCGATGCCCATCTCCTCGAGATGTTCGGCATAGCCATCGCAGCAGCCGCACTGCGGGTTCTTGTACAGCGTGGCCTCGTCCGGCAGGGCGGCCTGGGCGGTAGCAGCGCCGGCCAGCACGGCGGTGGAGAGGACGAGGGTGGGGGCGATGCGGTTCATGAGCGGTCCTCCTGGGAGCGACGGGACGTGAAGACATATTTGGCCAGGGCGGCGATGCCGAGGCCCAGCAGCAGCATGAAGGCCAGCGGCATCAGCCAGCCGATCCAGCCCATGGAGCCCATGAGGGCGAAGCAGTCGGTGCTCATCATGTCGAGACTCCTGACGAAAGTGCACAGGTAAATCCGGTGGCAGGCGGAGGGCCAGCGTCACCGAGGTGATAGAGGCACGGTCAGGGTCTGGGAGGTTCGCGCGGGGGCGGGGCGATGAATTCGACCGCGGCCGGTCCGTCGGTGTCGGCCAGGGTATCGGGGGTGGCAGGAATGACGAGGGGCATCGCCGCCAGGGCCGCGCAGCCGGCGCATTCGGGGTCGGCGTGATCGAACATCTCGACCTGCGCCGTGCTGCAGTCAGCGGCGCAGCTCTCCATGGCCGCCTGGCCGGCCAGGCTGGTCACCGACAGCAGCACCGCGAGCAGAAACGCCAACAGGCGTCCTCCTCGGGTGAGATGCAGTTGTCCGGCCTTGGCGGTCATGGTGATTTCCTCGTCATCGCTACGTCATTCTGCGCCAGTCGTGCGAGTCGCCACATTGATCCAGCGCAAGAGAGAACGGGATGGCTGAGCGGTGCCCGCCAGGCGGCGGGCATCAGGTTCACTGCGGGCTTTTGCGAGAAGAGGCGCCCTGCTTCAACTGTTCGCGCTGCTCGTCGGTCAGCAGGTCCTGCATCCGATTCCTCATGCGCACCTTGTCCGCCATCATCTCGCCGTGGAGGGTGGCCATCTGACCATGGAGGGCCTGCACTTCCTCCGGATCCGGGCGCTCTGCCTGCATCAGCAGCATCATGTCGTCACGCAGGTTCATCATCTCGCCCATGCGTTCGAAGTGGGCGGAACGGTGCTCCCTGCGTATCTCGCGCAGGGAACTCAGCTGCTCCTCGTCGAGGATTCCGGCCATGCCGCCCTGGCCACCCATCATCATGCCGGGGCCCATACCGCCCTGGCCGCCCATCATCATGCCGGGGCCCATACCGCCCTGGCCGCCCATCATCATGCCGGGGTCCATGCCGCCCTGGCCGCCCATCATCATGCCGGGGCCCATGCCGCCCTGGCCGCCCATCATCATGCCGGGGCCCATGCCGCCCTGGCCGCCCATCATCATGCCGGGGCCCATACCGCCCTGGCCGCCCATCATCGTGCCGCCAGTCCCATGGGCGCCCTGCTGCATACCCTGGGCAGCAGCGGTGCCACTGGCGACGATCCCCATGCTCGCGGCCAGGACGACGGCGAGAAACTGCTTGTACTTGACCATGGTATTTCCTCTCATCTTGCGGATGGTAGAGAAGTTGACTTCCTCGGCAGAAGAAGGCGAGCTAGCTATCGTTATAAGCCTACAACCCATGGGCGGCCCCAAGGTCAAGATGTCGCGTTGCAGCGAAACCCTTTTGGCCGAGTTCAGCCTCGTTTCAGGTTGTTGCGGTACAACCGAGTCTCCCCTGATACGACACGAGAGGTACCATCGATCATGCGCAAGATGCTTCTGGCCCTGGTCCTGGGGCTGACGACCACGACGGCCTTTGCTGCCGGGCAGCACGACGCTTCCCACGCAGCGACAAGCGAGGCCGACGTCGACCGCACCATTCGCGTCGAGGCGGGCGACATGTGGTTCGATCCCGAGGGGATCGAGGTGGCGCCGGGCGAGACCATTCGCTTCGAGATCACCAACACCGGTAATATCGAGCACGAGTTCGTTATCGGCGACGCCCAGGCCCAGGAGGCGCATCGCGAGATGATGCAGGAGATGGATGGCAGCCACGGCGACGGCCATGAGGGACACGGCGGCCACGACATGGCGGAGGGGGCGCATGGCGGCGAGATGCCTGCCGTGACCATCGCCCCCGGTGAGACCGCCGAACTCGTGTGGACCGCTCCGGGCAACGTGGAGCGCCTCGAATACGCCTGCAACCTGCCCGGGCACTACGAATCAGGCATGTCGGGGAACATCGATATCCGGGAGTGACCCGCCTCCATGAAACTGTTGCTGCTCGAAGATGACGACCTGCTCGCCGAGAGTCTGGTCGAGTGTCTGAGGGACAACGGTTACCGTGTCGATCTGGCCACTTCACTGAGAGTGGCCACGTTGCTCACGGCAACCGAGCACTATGAGCTCGCGATCCTCGACCTTGGCCTTCCAGACGGTTCCGGGCTGGATCTGCTCAAGCAGTGGCGCAAGCAAGGCCGGGACTTGCCGGTGCTGATTCTCACCGCGCGCGACACCTGGGAAGACAAGGTGGTCGGACTCGAAGGCGGTGCGGATGACTACATGACGAAGCCCTTCCATGAAGCCGAGCTCATCGCCAGGGTGATGGCGCTGCTGCGCCGGAAGTCCGGACACCTGTCCCGGGAGCTGATGCTCAATGGCGTCTCGCTGGATGAGGCGAACCAGCGTGTCCGTGTCGATGGTGGGACCTGGCACTCCCTCACCGGCACCGAATTTCTCCTGCTGCGCTACTTCATGCACCACCCGGGGCGCGTTCTTTCCAAGGACCACCTGCTCAACCAGCTCTATACCCTGGATCAGGATGCGGCGGCACCCAACCTCATCGAGGTCTACATCGCGCGGCTGCGGCGCTATCTGGGCAAGTCGATCATCCAGACCCGGCGGGGCCAGGGTTATGTCTTCGTCACGCCTTGATCGGCGCAGCCTGCGTATCCGGCTGCTGGCGTGGCTGTCAGGCATCGCCCTGGTGGTGACCGGGATGACCTGGCTGCTGCATGGCATCCTGCTGAAGGATCTGGCGCGCGACTTCCTCGGGGCGCGGCTCGAGCGTGAAGCCGCACATGCCATCGAGCAGCTGCGGCGCGACTACCTCTCCACCGCCGCCGTGCTGGATTCGGCCAGTCGCGGTTTCCAGGTCTTCCACCACCTATACGTGTTGCGCCTCGGCGATGACACCTCGGCCTCGGATCCGCGCTGGCAGGCAGCGCTGCAGTCGCTGCTCGGTGCGTCCAGCGAAACGCTCGTGGAGGTGCGGGAAGGGCAGCAGCACCTGCTGGTCTATCGGCAGCCCTTCGTGCTCAACGGCGAGGATGGGGTGCTGCTGATCGGCGAGGACTTCTCACAGGTGGAAGCGGGGCTCCACCGCTTGCACTGGTGGGTCGGCGGTATCGCGGCAGCCCTGCTGGTGATGCTCGTGGCGCTCAATCTGCTGGCGGTCAATCGTGGGCTGATTCCCCTTTCACGGCTGCACGACCAGCTGGGCGAGCTGCGCAGGGGGGAGCGCGAGCGTCTCTCCCTGGATGTGCCATCCGAACTGGACGATCTGGTCATGCAGCTCAACCGCTTCATGGACGAGATCGATAGTCGCCTGCAGCGCTCTCGCGACTCGGTAGCCAACCTCTCTCACGCCCTCAAGACGCCGCTGGCGGCGGTGACCCAGGTGTTGCGTGGTACCCGCCCCATCGATGAGTCGCGCCGCCGGCGGCTGGTGGAGCGCCTGGACGTGGCTCATGCCCAGCTGGATGCCGAGCTGCGCCGTTCGAGAATCGCCGGTCCTCACGCCGGGCGCATGTCGGAGCTGCGCCACGACGGCTCTCGACTGGTGGAGATGTTCCGCGCCCTCTACCCCGACAAGCGGTTCCGCCTGAGCCTGCCGGATCGGCTCGACCAGCGTATTCCTGTCGAATCACAGGACCTGTCCGAGATGCTCGGTATCGTGCTGGATAATGCCGGCAAATGGGCCTCCCACCAGGTTCACTGCCAGCTGCGCCTGGATGGCTGTCTCACCATTCTCGTCGAGGACGATGGGCCCGGGGTGGCCGAAGCGGACCTGCCCAGTCTCGGCCAACGCGGCAGACGCCTGGACGAGAGCCAGCCCGGCTACGGCCTTGGCCTCTCGATCCTGAATCAGCTGCTGACACGCTACTCGGGGCGGGTTCGGTTCGCGCCGAGCTCCCTCGGGGGATTGCGCGTGGAGATCACGGTGCCTGTCGGCGAGTGCCTTCCGTGAGCCTTCACGTTCAGCTGTGATTCAGCTTGACCCGTCAAGATGCTGCGACCAGACATTGACGGGAGTCACACATGGCAAGCTCGCGCGTCATCACCCACCCGCTGTCACGCCGTCAGATCCTGAAAGGCGGGGCGGCGCTTGGTCTTGGGTCGGCAGCGGCCCTGGGCTTGCGTCCCAGCTGGGCCAACCCTTGGGGGCAGACCAATATCTATTCCAAGGGCATCGAAGTGGGTCCCGAAGTGTCGCTGGCCATCCGCCGCGAATCGATCCCGATCGATGGCAAGGAGGCACGGCCGTTCAGCATCAATGGCACCAGCCCCGGGCCGATGATCCGACTCAAGGAAGGCCAGGACGCCGTGCTGCGAGTCACCAACCTGCTCGACGAGCCCACGTCCATCCACTGGCATGGGCTGATCCTGCCGCCCGGGATGGATGGCGTGCCTGGGGTGAGCTTTCCCGGCATCGCGCCGGGCGAGACCTTCACCTACCGTTTCCCCGTTCACCAGAACGGTACCTACTGGTATCACAGCCACTCCGGCCTGCAGGAGCAGCTCGGCCATGCCGGTCCGCTGATCATCGATGCCGCCGAGCGCGAGCCCTTCCGCTACGACCGTGAGCATGTGCTGCTGCTCACCGACTGGACCTTCGAGGACCCCATGTCGGTCTTCCGCAACCTGAAGACCGCCGAGGGCTACTACAACTTCCAGGAGCGCACCATCGCCGACTTCTTCGCCGACGTGCGCGAGAAGGGCCTTTCGGCGACCGCCGAGATGCGCGGCATGTGGGCGAAGATGCGCATGAGCTCGCGCGATATCGCCGACGTCACGGGCAGCACCTACAGCTACCTGCTCAATGGTCACTCGCCGGAGGAAAACTGGACGGCGCTGTTCCAGGCCGGTGAGCGGGTACGCCTGCGGGTGATCAACGGCTCGGCCATGTCCTACTTCGACCTGCGTATTCCAGGGTTGAAGATGACCGTGGTATCAGCCGACGGCCAGCCGGTACAGCCGGTTCCCGTCGACGAGTTCCGCATTGGGGTGGCCGAGACCTATGACGTCCTTGTCACGCCCGAGGACGACTCCGCCTACACCATCTTCGCCGAGGCAATGGATCGCAGCGGCTACGCGCGTGCCACCTTGGCGCCGCGCGAGGGCATGGCGGCCGAGATTCCCGAGCGTCGCAAGATCGCCGACCGCGGCATGGAGGCCATGGGCGCCCATGATATGGAAGGCGTGGAACACGCCGAGATGGAGCGGGGCGCGGACGGCGACAGGGAGGGCATGGATCACTCCACCATGCAGGGCATGGACCATTCCAACATGCAGGGCATGTCGGGTGAGCGCAGCAGGATGAATGCCAACGGCATGTTGGCGGCGGGGGCAGCCCAGCCGGGCTCTCGCTACGACCAGGCCGGCATCGGCATCGATTCCGGCGAGCGTCGGGTGCTGGTCTACCGGGATCTCAAGGCCTTCACCCCCTGGCCGGACCGCCGTGAACCGGAGCGAGAGCTGGAACTGCACCTCACCGGCAACATGGAGCGCTACATGTGGTCCTTCGACGGCAAGAAGTTCAGCGAGGTGACGGGGCCCATTCGCTTCAACAAGAACGAGCGCCTGCGCCTGATCCTGGTCAACGACACCATGATGGAGCACCCCATCCATCTTCATGGCATGTGGATGGAGCTGGAGAACGGTCAGGGCGAGCTGATCCCGCGCAAGCACACCCTGAACGTCAAGCCCGGGGAGCGCGTCTCGGCGCTGATCACCGCCGACGCCGAGGGCAGCTGGGCCTTCCACTGCCACCTGCTGTACCACATGGATGCCGGCATGTTCCGGGTCGTCAAGGTTGCATAAGGAAAGCGCATGAAAACCAGGAGATTACTGAGCGGAACCGGCACCGTATTGGCCATACTGACGTTCTCCACTGCCTACGCGGAGGAGGGTTACGATGCGCCCGCTGACTGGCCGTCCCCCATGGCCGAGCACAACATGGCCATGGCACTGTTCGACCGACTCGAGTACGCCGTGCCCGACAAGGGGCACGAGGAACTGGTCTGGGACTTCCAGGCCTGGTATGGCGGCGACGTCAACCGTGTCTACCTGAAGTCCGAGGGCGAGAACGTCCAGGGCGATGGCGAGGATGCCGAGTTCGAATCGCTGGAGCTGCTCTATAGCCGGTTGATCGCCGACTTCTGGGAACTCCAGGGCGGCATCGGCTACCAGGGTGGTGTGTTCTCGGATGACCATGCCGAGCGCACCTATGGGGTGATCGGCCTGCAGGGGGTGATGCCCTATGGCATCGAGACCGACGTTGCGCTGCAGGTCAGCGACGAGGGTGACGTCTCGGCGAGTTTCGAAGGGGAGTACGACCTGCGCCTGACGCAACGCCTCTATCTGCAGCCGCGCACCGAGATTGCCATGGCCGCCAGCGAGGTCGAGGAATTCGGGGTCGGGGAGGGGCTCAATTCCGTGCGGGTCGGCATGCGCCTGGGCTACGAGGTTTCCCGCCGTCTCGCCCCCTACGTCGGCGCCTATTGGGAGAAACGGTACGGCGATACTGCCGACCTGGCCCGAGCGAGTGGCGACTCCTCCGAGGATACCGCGGTCGTGGCCGGGGTACGGCTGATGTTCTGATTGGCCTCGGTGAGCATCTCCTTGACCCTTGGGTGGCACAAGGGTTCTAGGTTGAACAGGGTGGGGTGACCACGAACATGCCTGCCAGTAAGCGTATGGCCGCAGGATCCTGCCCCCGAGTCATCTCTTGGTACCGCAAGGAGGTTGAGCCCATGAGTACCGTCACTTCGGCGTCTTCCACACAGCACGAGACGGCTCGCGTCTACCGCATGAAGACGGAAGAGCACCTCTGCCCGTTCGGTCTGAAGACCGTGGACCTGCTCAAGCGCAAGGGCTACGAGGTGGACGATCACACGCTCACCTCGCGCGAGGCCATCGAGGAGTTCCAGGAGCAGGCCGGGGTCGACACCACCCCTCAGGTCTATATCGGCGAAAAGCGTGTGGGGGGCTATGAAGAGGTTCGTGCGTTTCTGGGATTGAGCGTGCCCGGCGAGAAGGAGACGACCTATCAGCCGGTCATCGCCATCTTTGCGACCTCCCTGCTGATCGGCCTGGCGGTGAGCTGGGCGGCCAGCGGTACACTCCTCTCCTTGCGCATGCCGGAATATGCGATTGCCACCGCCATGGTCCTGCTGGGGCTTCAGAAACTGCAGGATGTCGAAAGCTTCAGCACCATGTTCCTCAACTATGACCTGCTCGCTCAGCGCCATGTCCGCTACGGCTACGTCTACCCTTACGCCGAGACCCTGGCCGGACTCCTGATGCTGGCAGGGGCTCTGATTTGGTTCGCCGCCCCCTTGGCGCTGTTCATCGGCACGGTGGGCGCCATCTCGGTCTTCAAGGCCGTCTATATCGACAAGCGTGAGCTGAAGTGCGCCTGTGTCGGGGGAAACAGCAATGTCCCCCTGGGATTCGTGTCCTTGACCGAGAACCTGATCATGATCGCCATGGGTCTCTGGATGCCCCTGAAACAGCTCATCCTGTGATGACAAGGAGGCTTGGGTGACGGATTCCACGGATCGAACCCCCAAGTACGAGGAAGGGAGCCTGTCTCTGGTGGGGGCGATTGCCTTGGGAACAGGTGTCATGATCGGGGCAGGCATCTTTGCCCTGACGGGACAGATGGCCGAGATGACGGGTCGCCTGTTCCCGCTGGCTTTCCTGTCGGCCGCCCTGATCGTCTCCTTCAGCGCGTATTCCTACGTCAAGATGTCACGTGCCTATCCCTCGGCAGGGGGGATCGGCATGTATCTGCAGAAAGCCTATGGCCCGACGCTACCTACCGCTTTCCATGCATTGCTGATGTATTTCTCCATGGTGATCGCCCAGAGCTTCCTGGCGAGAACCTTCGGCTCCTACACCCTTGAGCTCTTCGATGTGGAAAACAGGTCTCTGCT
The DNA here is from genome assembly GCF_030010555.1 of Halomonas rhizosphaerae. Classification (GTDB taxonomy): domain Bacteria; phylum Pseudomonadota; class Gammaproteobacteria; order Pseudomonadales; family Halomonadaceae; genus Halomonas; species Halomonas rhizosphaerae. Next base: position 13,761 of record NZ_JASCQP010000004.1, on the reverse strand, counting down.
TGTCCCTTCGTTGGGCGTTGCCTTGCTGATTTCCGCATTCTTGATCAATCTCTCTGCCAACAAGCTGATTCAGGGTGTTGCGTCAGTGCTGGGCGTCATCAAGATCGGCGGCATCATCGTGTTCGGGGTAGTAGGCGTCCTGGTCGCCGACTCCTTGGAGATGGAAGTCTCGAGCTCGGCGCCTGATGCCTCACTGTCGGGGTTCCTGGGCGCCACAGCGCTGGGTATCCTGGCCTTCAAGGGCTTCACGACCATCACCAACAGCGGTTCAGAGATCAAGGATCCCCACCGCAATCTGGGCCGGGCGATCATGATCTCGATCGCCCTGTGTGTGGTGATCTATGCGCTGGTGGGCTTCGCCGTCGCCAGTAACCTGTCGCTGAGCGAGATCATCGAGACGAAGGATTACTCCCTGGCAGCTGCCGCCCGGCCCGCACTGGGGGAGGCCGCCGTCTGGTTCACCGTCATCCTCGCCATGATAGCCACCGCGGGTGGCATCATTGCCAGTATATTTGCGGTCTCACGCATGTTGGCGATGCTGACGGAAATGAAGCTGGTGCCGCATCGCCATTTCCACATGCCTGGCAGCATCCAGAAGCATACCTTGGTTTATACGGTCGTGCTTGGCTTGATCCTGACGGCATTCTTCGATCTCAGCCGTATCGCTGCACTTGGTATCATTTTTTATCTAATCATGGATATCGCCATTCATTGGGGAGTGTTGCGTCATCTGCGTCGGGAAATTGATGCAAGCGCAACTGTGCTAGTGATTGCGATACTGCTGGATGCCGTCGTACTGGCAGGCTTCCTTTGGGTGAAAGCGACGACAGATCCCCTAGTGCTGATTGTGGCATCGACTACCATGGCGGCTATCCTGGTTGCCGAGCGTCTCTTTCTTTCTCGGAAAGAGGCATAAAATCACAGTGATAACATTCATTCTCATTGATTTCAGAGGAGAAGTATCATTGAAATAAGAGCCTTTGGCGATTTTGTTGACTGGACGCGGATGCCTCATGAACATTTGGCGCGCTGTCTTGCTCACTGTGCTGATCATGGCGAAGAAGAGCCTGCCAATATGCTGCTTAATTATCTGTCAGCTCATGAGGATGAGATGGAGTATGTTGTCGGTGAGTTCATGTGGCCGAGGACGTCGTGTTCATGATTCGCCGATTACGTTCTTGTTTGAGGACTAAGAAAGACGGATGTGGGCCAGTGGTCTAAAGGACCAGTGACGCGCAGGACCTGCAGCCCTCGTCGTGTCGTCATTCGTTTCTGGAAAACCAGCGATACAATGGAACGAACAAGACGGCGAGGTACCAGCCGTACAGATAGGTTTCTACCAGGCCGATCACAAAGCCCCTCCAGGTGAGCCATTCGAAACCGGGCAGCAGCGGCGCCCATGATTCGTACATGCGCACATTTTCCGGAGCGAGCAAGCCGAAGCCCACGCACAGGAGATAGCTGATCACCAGCAGCAGCGACAGGCTGTTGCCCAGAGCGGTGATTCGCAAACGGCTGGCAGCGTTTAGGTGTGTCATGTCTAGCCTCCTTCTCCGTTCAAGTCAGGCTGCAGGACAATCCGGCAGCTTTGACATGATGAGGTTGTTAAAGGGTCCCGAAGTGAAGCGCAGCAGCACGAAGTCTGTTGTTAGAGCCTAAAGAACGGAACCGAGAAGGATCGCCAAACGCGTGAGTTCCATGTCTCCGGCTGCCGTCACCTCATCGACCCGCGAGGAAAAACTGGGCGGCCAGTCCGATGATCAGTGTAGCGGCAAACGTGATCATCACCACGACGCCGGGCCATGTGGCCGGTGCAACGGTTGTCGTTTCCGCCGGCCGGTACATCGGCATGACGATGCGTAAATACACCGCGAGCGACAGCACGCTGTTGATGATAGCCACGACTGCCAACCAGGTGAACTGGACATCGATGGCGGCAGCGAAGAGCAGGAACTTGCCGACGAAGCCAGAAAGTGGCGGGATGCCGACCAGCGACAACAGGAAAATCACCATTGCGATCCCTGTCAGCACCCGTGCGCGCCCCAGCCCGCTGAACTCTTCCAGAGTTCGCCCGGTCGCGGAGGCGACAGCGAAAGCGCCTAGGTTCATGGCGGCGTAGGCAGCGGCGAACAGGATGATCGACGGCAAGGCAAGCTCACTGGAGCCCACCGCCACGATGCCGAGAAGGAAATAACCGGACTGGGCAATCGACGAGTAGGCCAGTAGTCGGATGACGTTATCCTGCACCAGTGCGGCTAGATAACCATAGGTCATGCTCAGCACGGCCAAGCCCGCCATGACGGCAGGCCAGCCACTGTCCACGGGCAGGTCGCGCACCACCTGGGTTAGTGCGAAAAGGGAACCGACCTTGGGCACGACGGACAGGTAGGCGGCAATCGACAGCGGCGCACCCTCGTAGGCGTCGGGTGCCCAGAAATGAAACGGAACCAGTGACGCCTTGTAGCCGAGGCCGACAACGACGGCCACCAGCCCGAGGATGGCAGCCAGCGGCATCGCGTCCGTGCGTGCTAGATCGGTGAGCAGCGTGGAACCGGTGGCGCCGAACCAGTAGCTGAGCCCGAAGATCATGACTGCCCCGGCAACCGAGCCGAACACGAAGAACTTCATGGCGGCCTCGGTGGCCGGGTCGTCGTCCGGATAGGCGACCAGCGCGAAGGTAGCCAGGCTGGTCAGCAGCATGCCCAGCACCAGGAACATCACATCGCCCGCTCCAGCCAGCACCAGCGCGCCGAAGGTCGCCAGGCATATCAGACTGTAGACCGTGCCCTCGCGGACGGTGCCACCGATGTCGTTTCGTGCCAGCAGCAGTGACAGTACGGTAGCCGGCAACAGGATAAGCTTTGCCCAGATGCTTAATGCGTCGATCCGGAAGCTTCCGCCGAACACGGTGGTGTCCGTGCCGAGCAAGGGTACCGTCAAACTCGTGGCGACGAGCAAGCCCGCGGCGGCGAGGGCCAGCGAGATTCGAGGTCGGCGCAGCATTTCCGCGATCAGCGCGCCGACGGCCGTCAACAGGACGGCGATTTCGGGAGTCAGTAAAGCGAGGTCACGGCCCATTACAGCACCAACGACGATGTGGTCCGGTGAATGACGTCAAGCACCCAGGATGGTGCTACGCCGGTGGCGACGGTGAGGACCAGGAGCGGCGCTACGGCCAGCAATTCTCGTTTACTCAGGTCCGGCATGGCATGCCACCGTTGGCGGGGCTCGCCGAGGAAGGTCTCGCGGATCGCCTTGAGAAAGGTGCCGGCAATGATGGCAATACCCAGTACCACGACAACCGCTGCGGGCACGCTACCCAGCGTACCGAGGAATATCTGGAACTCGGCCGGAAAGTGCGCCAGCCCTGGCAGGCCCAGGGACGCAAAGGCAGCCAATATAAATGACCAGCCAATCAGCGGGACCGTCTTGAGCAGGCCGCCGAACTCGCCCATTTCACGGCTATGGGCGCGTTCCTGAATCATGCCCACCAGGAAGAACAGGGCGCCGGTGACCAGGCCGTGGCTGAACATCTGCAGCACCGCGCCATCCAGGGCGACGGTACGCACCGACGGGTCCAGCGTCAGTGCGGCCACGGAGACGCCGACGATTACATAGCCCATGTGGTTGATCGAGGTATAGGCCACCAGACGTTTGAGGTCCGTCTGCGCCAGGGCGGCAAAGGCGCCGTAGAGTGCGCTGACGACGCCGAAGATCAAGACAACGATGCCGGCTTCGCGGAACGCCCCGGGGGTCATTTGCAAGGCAAAGCGGACCAGGCCGTAGGTGCCGAACTTCAGCATGATGCCGGCCAGGATGACGCTGCCGACGGTTGGCGCCTGGACATGGGCGGCGGGCAACCAGGTGTGTAGTGGCACCGCGGGGATCTTGACTGCGAACGTGATCAGCATGGCGATCAACGCCCACATGGCCGCCGCCCCCTCTAGAGGCGGATTGGCGATCCAGGCTCGCATGTCAAAGCTGAGCTCGGGGCTGCCCAGATAGAGTCCCAGGATAGCGAGCAACAAAGGCAGGCTGCCGAGCAGCGTGTAGAGGAAGAACATCAGGGCCGCCCTTTGCCGTTCCTCATGCCCCCAGCCGGCGATCATGAAGTACATCGACACCAGGGAGACCTCGAAGAACACATAGAACAGAATCCCGTCGAGGGCGGTGAAGGTCCCGATTGCCGTGGTTTCGAGAAGCAGGACCAGGACCACGTAGGCGCGCGGGCGTTCGCGAAGCGATGAAGTGAAGATGAACGCCACCAGGAACATCACGGCGCTCAGCAGCACCAGCGGCAGGCTGATGCCGTCGACCCCGACCCGGTAGGCGGCGCCGATGGCCGGGATCCACTCCAGCTCCTCGACCTGGGAAAAGCCCGCGCTACTTACTCCCTCCAGCCACATGGCCAGGGCGCCGGCCAGGGTCAGGACTGCGGTGCCAATGCCGATGCCGTGTACGGTCCGCGCCGTGGGTCTCGGCAGGCACAGAATCAGGACGGCGCCGACAAGTGGCAAGAATAGGGTAATGGAGACGAGTGGTAGCATGGGCAGGGCTGTCCTCTAGAAACGCAATGAAGCCAATATCAGGATGAGCAGCATCACGGCGGTGACCACGGCGCTGATGGCGAGACTATGGTGAATCAGGCCGCTTTGCAGGGTTCGAGCGCGATCTCCCCAGGCGCGCACGCTAGCTACCAGGGCAAAGATCAGGCCGTCGATGCGGCGCTCATCTCCGACGCGCACCAGATGGCCCATGGCCAGGTTGGCATGGCCGGCACCCAGCACGACCGCATACAGGCTCAGTTCCAGGCGCTCGCACCCCCGCGCAATGGTGAGGCCTCTCCGGCCGACGCGAAGCGCGGCCGCATACAGGCGGTCTTCCAAACGTTCACAGCCCCGGGAAACGGCCATTGCGGGCCTCCCTACCACGGCCGTAAGCCCGCCCGCGACCGTTAGCCCCGATTGCGCCCATGGGTTGGCAGGGCCAAGCAGTCGCCGGGCCGGCACTAGCCAGCCCAGCGCCAGGCCGCTCACCGCAGCGAGGAGTCCGAGCAGCACGGCCCATGCCCCTTCGGCTTCAGGGGCGGGTAGGTCGAGAAGTGCCTCGATGGGGCCAAAGGCCAGGCCCAGGGCAGCGGCTGGGATCGCCAACCCCCAAACACCTACGCCCATCCAGGCGGCACCGGCCACCGGCCGGGTTCCGCCAGCGCCGCGCCACAGCAGGCGCAGCGCCCGGGCCAGGTAGGCACCGGTCAACAATGTGCCCGCCAGCGCCAGCGGTGCGAGCCAGACGGCGCCAGCTGCGGACAGCGCGGCGGCGATCACCGCGTCCTTCGAGAAGAACCCGCTCAGCGGCGGGATTCCCGCCAGCGCCAATGCTGCCAGTGTAAAGCCAGCGAAGGCCCAGGGCCTGATGCGACCAACGCTCTCTAGTCGATCGAAACCGGTACCACCGCGTGCATGCTGGAAGTCGCCGGCGGCGAGAAACAGGGCACTCTTGATGGCGGCATGGGCGACCAGATGCAATAGGGCAGCCAGCGGCGCCCCGGCGCCGATCGAGATCAGCATCAGGCCATATTGACTGGCGGTGGAGGCGGCCAGTAGGCGCTTGAGGTCGCGCTCGGCGAGAGCGACCAGACCAGTCGTCACCGTGGTAAAGCCGCCCACCAGCCCGATGGCGAGGAGGACCCCCGGCGCGAGCAGCGGTGTCACGCGGATCAGCAGGATGGCACCTGCGGCCACCAGCGTCGCCGAGTGCAGCAGCGCCGAGACCGGCGTCGGGCCCGCCATGGCGCGCATGAGCCAGTCCTGCAAGGGAACCTGGGCGGACTTGCCCATGGCGGCCAGCAGCAACAACAGCCCCGCGGCAACCGCAACACTTCCGCCGACATTCATTGTGGCGGCGATTTCGCTGGTGCCCGCCGACCCGATGAGGATGAATACCGCGATGTACAGGCCAAGGTCGGCGCTACGAGTGTAGAGGAAGGCGCGGCTGGCGGCGTTCGCAGCTTCGGACCGCTGAAACCAGAAACCGATCAGCAGGTAACTGCACAACCCGATCAGCTCCCAGGCGGCCAGCAGCAGAACCCAGTCGCCAGCCAGCACCAGGGCCTGCATCGCGGCGAGGAACAAGGACATGACAGCATAGAAGCGGGGCAGACCGGATTCCTGCTTCATATAGCCGACCGAATGGATGAGTACGAACGTCCCCACCGTGGCGATCACCACAGTGAGCAGCGCAGTCAGCGGCTCGGCGGTCAGCCGCAAGGGCATATCCGGCAGGCCCGGCAGCAGCAGTGTTTCAAGGTGACCTTCGGCGACTCGGCCCATGAGCCAAAGGCTCACTGCCAGGCTTAGCGTGGCGCCGGCCAGGGCCAGGGCGGGTGCCCAGCGCCGCAGCACCAGAATCGCCACGGCTGCGAGAAGGGGAAACACTACCGGCAGCGCTATCTCGTTCATCCCTTGAGATCCCCCGCTTCCTCCATCTCGACCGAGCCCTTGGCCCGGAAGCGCGCGATCGCGATGCCCATGCCGACTGCCATCTCCACCGCCATGACCGTCATTACCACCAGAACGAACATCTGCCCGGCGTAGATCTCGGGATGCAGAAAGCGCCAGAAGGCCACCAGATTCACCAGCGCGCCCGCGAGGATGAGTTCCACGCCCATCATGATCATGACCAGGTTGGTCTGCGACAGTGCACCATAGAGGCCGACACCGAAGAGGATGGCGCCGGTCAGAAGCGCCACGATCAGGACCGGGGTCATCTTGAGGCCTCCTTGTCGTTCTCGTCTTTACCATCGTTACGGGCCGGCTCGTGCACCGGAATCGCTACTGCCGTGGCCGCGATCATCGCGGTCAGGATGGTGACAGCGGCGGTTTCGAAGATCAGCATCGACCGCCCCAACATCTCGATGCCCAGCTCCCGCGCTTGCATGGCCGCATCCGGAGCCTCGACTGTGACAGGACCCCAGTCGGACACTAACGCCACCGCGAAGGCGGTGCCGGCGGCAATCACCCCTGCGCCGATTGAAAAGCGTTTCTGGTGACTCATATCCATGCCACCAAGCCCACCGGGATCCATCATGAACATCACCATGAAGATGGCCATGATGCTCATTTCAGTGGCCATCATCATGATCTGCAGTACGCCCAGGAATTCGCTCTGCATGGCCAGGAACATGCAACCGACCGCGGCCTGCGAGAACAGCAGCGCCAACGCGGAACGCACCATGGACGCGGTACGAAACACCGCCACGCCGAAGCCGATCGCGGCCAGACCGAACACGGCGACAAAAAAGGCCTGTAAAAACATCAAGGCACCACCAGGATCATCAATCCGACGATGAGGATATTGAGCAGCGCCAGGGGAATACCCAGCTTCCAGCACCAGCTCAGCAGATCCGCCTCGCGAATACGCGGGAGATAGTGGCCGGCCAGCAGCATCGACACGGCCACGGTCAGTGTCTTGATCAGGCTCCACGCCCAAGGCGGCAAGAGTGGCCCGTGCCAACCGCCGAGATAGAACACCGTGGTTGCTGTGGCCAGGGTGATCACCAGCACCAGCCGCGCCAGCCTCAATACCGCCAGGCGCATGCCTGTATATTCAGCGTCTACGCCCCCGGCCAGTTCCCCTGGCGCAGTTGGCAGGTCGAAGGGCGCACGGAAGGCCAGTGCCATCGCGGCGATGAAAAACAGCACGAAGCCGAGCGGTTGGTAGACGATGTTCCACAAGCTTGCCTGGGAGGCGACGATGGCGGTGTTCAGCAGTGACTCGGCGCGCATGGCCACGGCCGTGATGGGCATCACGATAAGCATGGCGTAGGCGATGAGCTGCCCCAGGAAGCGCCAGCCGCCGACCATGGCGTAGGCGCCGTTCGGGCCCCAGCCGGCCATGATCAACGCAACCAGTACATAGGCCAGCGCCGCGTTGACGAACAGGGCGCCGGTGGCCAGGTCCGCGATCACCAGTCCTGGCGCCAGGGGCAGGACCGCGGCGCCAAGCACCGCTACCACCAGCAGCAGTACCGGCGCGGTCTCGAAGAACAGCCGGTCGGGTTTGCGCGGCAGAAGGGACTCCCTGCCCAGGTGTGACAGGCCGGCAAGCAGCGGCGCGACGGGGCGCAGGCGTCCGGTCGAAAGCCAGGCCTCGATCACGGCAAGTAGCCAGGCGCTAACCATCAGCGCGAGTAACACGGCAGCGATGGTCAAGAGATCACCTCCCAGGGCGACAGATCTAGCGACCCGACCGCCACCAAAGCATCGCCTAGCTCTCGGCCCTCGACGAGGTTCGCGACCAGGCCGATATGGTGGCTGCAGGCGGTATCCAACTCGACCGATACCACCTGGCCATGCTCCAGAGTCAGCCGCAAAGCGGCGCGCCCGCGCGGGGTTTCCACGCTGGCCTCACTTATCCCGGAGGTACTGCCGATGTCGCGCAGGGTGGGCATTCCAGGGTCCACGCCAGCCTCGATAAGGTCTAGGCTGGCCATGATCTCCATCAGCCGCTGCTGAAGACGCCCCCAGGCGTCGCCGCCGGTGGTGCCAGTGCGTATCTCGAAACCCAGCTCGCGATAGATAGTATCCGCCTGCCGAACGTCTTCGGCGCTGCCCGCGGCGCGCGCTACCGGACCCCGAAAGTCGTGGGAACCGCCCGGCAGAGCGCCGATTCCTTTCAAGCGCGCCTTGAGCAATGGCGTGAGCTCTAGTCGAACGTTCAGCGCCCACAGTGCCGGTCTCATGGCCACAAGCTGCTCCCGATTGGCGCACCGGGTTTTTAATTGCAGAGTCGTGGCGCGACGCATCAGCCAGACGAAGCTGAGCTGACGACCCAACTGGGCCAGCCAGCCCAGATGGCTGGCGATGCGCTCGCGTTCCAGGGCACAAGCGCGGGCCCGGGCGGTAGCCGGGTCTTCCTTCAGACCAGCCGCCTGCTCGATGGCCCGGCAGGCCAACAATCGGTAACTTACCGGCGCCAGCGCCATTGCTGTCGCCAGACGCTCGACGAAGGTCTCGGCAGCGCCCTCTTCAGTGACGGCACTCATGCCCACCAGGGACGTCGCTTGCCCTTCGGCCACCCCGTCGCCGTCGAGCGTCAGCGTCAGTCTCAGTCCACCCGGCAGGCCGGGAAAGACCGGACCGAACGGCACCTTGATCCAGTCCATCGCTAAACCATCGGCGCTGCGGGGCAGGTCCTTGGTAACTTCGACCATGGACATGAACCCCGAAGCACCGTGGTCGTGACCGGAATGGTCGTGGCCACCATGATCGTGCTTGTGTTGCCCGTGTTCATGGTGGTGTTCGTGGTCATGGCCCTGGTGTCGTTCGTGCTCATGATGCTCGTGATCATGGTGATCGCCGTGCTTCAGGGGCATTTCCGCAGCGCCCTCGTCGGCCCCGACCACCCGCGCCACCAGGTCCATGCCGCATTTGGGGCAGCTGCCCGGCTCGTCCTGGACAACTTGTGGGTGCATGGGGCAGACATACTCAGTCCTGGCGTGTTCGTGAGCGTGGCCCTGTTGGTGCCCGTCATCGTGATCATGATCGTGGTGGTTGTGATCATGACCCTGGTGGTGCTCGTGATGGTGGTTATGGTCGTGCTCCGACATCCCTTCCGTCGCGCCCGATTCGGCGCCGGCCTCGCGGGCCACCAGATCCATGCCGCATTTGGGGCAGCGGCCCGGCTCGTCCTCGACCACTTCCGGGTGCATGGGACAGACATACTCAATCCTGGCTTGCAGGACCGAGGCGTCGAAATCCTCGGGCGAGGCCGTAAAGGCGCCTTCGGCAAGCGCCTGCTGTAGCCGACCGGTCGCTTCGATCAGCTCGGCTTGAGAGAGGTCCGTGGAGACATCGGCCGGTGGTAAAGATGACGGAGTTGGTCCACCCAGCACGAGCACGGCGCGCGGCCGGGGCATCTGCGCATAGAGCACCGCCGTGGCCTCATCCAGTTTCCGTGACAGCGCCCCGATAACCACGAGCACGGCCGCGTCGCGCGGCGTGGCGGCGATGCGCATGCCAGCCGCTGCCAGGTCCAGACCGTGCGCCAGAGCCACTTCCGGTCCTGGGACGATCAGGCAGCTCAGGTTGCGCGCCTGGGCCCGTCCAACCAGCCTCTGCACGATAGATGGGCGCCCCTTGCGCGCTCCTGCAATGGTCATTGTTGACTCAGACATCACTGCCGCCTTAGAGCACCCTGGCTCCATCCGTAGAGCAGGCCGAGAAAGAGAATGGCAAGAAACACGCCCATATCAAGAAGAGCCACCAGCCCCTCCTGCTTGTACACCACGGCCCAGGGGTACATGTAGGCCATCTCCATGTCGAAGGCCAGAAACAGCAGTGCGTAGCCGTAGTATCGCGCGTGATAGCGCCCCCACACCGGATCCCGCGAAAGCACCCCGGCGCTTGCCGGTACGTCCTTGCCCGGCTCCCCGTGTGTCGGCCCCATGCTGCGGGCCAGACCGTACAGGCACAGCACCACTCCCACGGTACCCAGCATCAGGCCCAGTAGTAGTAGGTATTGTTGCGTAGCGCTCATGAATCCTCCCACTTACTCTGTTGCACGTCGGTGAGCCTCTGATTCGCTATTTCAAGCTGGTCGCTGGTGAACCCCTCGAGCGAATGCTTGACGCACATTCACTGGTAGGGCAATGCTGACCCAGTCAGGGCTATATGCGCCCTCGCTGTCGGTCAGTATGAACGGGATCAGAGGTCAGCTCTTGCACAAAACCGGCGATTTCTCAGAAAAGACAGAAGCAGAAAAGCTGAACTAGCACTGTGCCTGCGTTACTCTCGATCGACGAGCAATCACCCGTGCACTCGCTGACCAGTTGGGTGATGACGCCTACGAGATCCAGACCAACCCAAACTGGCGTCAACTCTTCTCAAATGTAGCCGTCTTCGTTCCTCCTCGGGACCTGGAACAAATGGGAGCCATTGTTCAAGCCCTGGAGGAAGCTGCTGCGCTCCCCGCCTATCAGCGACGGGTACTGTCCTGGGCCCCGCAAAGTGCACAGTTCAACCCCGGCCCGGTGGGTGCCTTCATGGGCTACGATTTCCATCTTAGCAAAGAGGGGCCTCGCCTGATCGAAATCAATACCAACGCCGGAGGCGCTTTCCTCAACGCCATGCTGGCACAGGCCCAATTGCAGTGCTGCAATGACTTCACGCGTGCGGCCGGGGCCAATGACTTCGATGCCGCAGTGACTGCCCAATTCGAGAGCGAATGGCGCGCTCAGCGTGGTAGTGGACGTCCGGAGAGGATAGCGATCGTCGATGACCAGCCTAGCGGGCAATACCTCTATCCTGAATTCAGGCTGGCGCAGCAGTCATTACGAAGGAATGGTATCGATGCCCTCATACTTTCGCCTGCTGACCTCCGGTATGATTCAGGAACGCTATACGGTAGTGGCAAGCGAATCGACCTGGTCTACAATCGGCTCGTGGACTTCGGGCTCGAAGACCCCGAACACACCGCCTTGCGGTGTGCCTGGTTGGACGGGCGAGTGGTCATAACCCCCAACCCCCATGCCCACGCACTGTTCGCAGATAAACGCAACCTGGCTGTGTTGTCAGATCACGAGACCCTTTCGGCTTGGGGCTTGAGCCCTGAAAAAGCCGAGTTGCTTCACTCTGGTATTCCACGCACCGTAAAGGTTACGGCTGATAACGCTGATGCACTCTGGCAACAGCGACGGGAGTGGTTCTTCAAACCTGTCGCAGGGCATGGGAGTAAAGGCGTTTATCGGGGCAGCAAACTCACCAAAAACACATTCAACCGAATTCTGGAAAGCGACTACATTGCCCAAGCCTATATCCCCCCATCGGAGCGCCTGGTTCTAGTTGACGGTGAGCGGGAGATGCTCAAGGTCGATGTTCGACTATATACCTACCGCGGCGATTTTCTCATGGCTGCGGCGAGACTTTACCGAGGACAGGCGACCAATTTTCGTACACTCGGCGGCGGATTCGCGCCTGTACTCCTAATGGTAGATTAACATCATAAAGTGTGATTTAAGAAATATGTTTCACAACTCCGGCAGTTGCCGCGACAGGGCGCGGAACTCTGACTTTCCCCCTGGTTCAGGTCCAACACACAATGTGAGAAACCGCCCCTTCATGCACATCGCTGGGCATAGGCGATGGGTGGCATATAGCCCAGTGAGTTGTGCGGTCTGACAAGATTGTAGTGGCCTCTCCATTGGTCGATTTCATGCCGCGCATCGGCAAGGATCAGAAACCAGTGCTGATTGAGGCAGCCATCCCGGAATTTGCCGTTGAAGCTCTCGATGAAGGCATTCTGCGTCGTCTTGCCCGGTTGGATGAAGGCCAGCGTAACCTTCCGCTCACGCGCCCAAAAGAACATCGCCTTGCTGGTCGAGCTATGGTGACTTCTGGTGTACGGAAGGAGGTAGGAAAGGTGGCGTATCCTGTTGATTGATCTCGCCAGATCACAATCAACAAGGAATGGATACGCCATGACCAATTCTACCCTCCGGGCTCTTTCACAACCAGAACCCCAAGTCACTGACCCGCTGCACGAGCTGCTGCGCCAAGGTGCCCGTGACCTGATCGCCAAGGCAGTCGAGGCTGAGTTAGCCACCTTCCTGTCGCAGTATGCTGATCAGCGGCTAGACGATGGCCGCCAGGCCGTGGTCCGCAACGGCTACCTGCCTGAGCGCACGGTCCAGACCGGGATCGGGGATGTCAGCGTGCAGGTGCCCAAGGTGCGTGACCGCAGCGGCGGTGGCGCCCGCTTCAACAGCAGCCTGCTGCCGCCCTACTTGAAGCGGGCTCGCAGCATCGAGGAACTGATCCCTTGGCTCTATCTGAAGGGGATCTCCACCGGCGACTACCAGGAGGCCTTGGCGGCGCTGCTGGGCGACCAAGCCAAGGGGCTGTCGGCCAACACGGTGTCACGGCTCAAGAAACAATGGGAAGAGGAGCATACCGAGTGGCGGCAGCGGGACCTGGCAGACCGGCGCTACGTCTACTGGTGGGCTGACGGAATCTACAGCAATGTGCGCCTGGATGACCGCCTGTGCCTGCTGGTGATCATCGGCGTAACCGAGCAGGGCCGCAAAGAGCTGGTGGCCGTCGAAGACGGCTTCCGCGAGTCGGCGGACAGTTGGAAGACCTTGCTGACAGGCCTGCGAGAGCGCGGCCTGATCCAGGCGCCCAAGCTGGCGGTGGGCGACGGTGCCATGGGGTTCTGGGCGGCCCTGAGCAAGATCTATCCGGAGACCGACCATCAGCGTTGCTGGGTTCACAAGACGGCTAACGTGCTGAACAAGCTGCCGAAGTCCGTGCAGCCCAAGGTCAAGGCCGACCTCCATGACATCTGGATGGCAGAGACCCGCGACGGGGCGCACAAGGCTTTCGATCGCACCCTGAAACGCTTCGAGGCCAAGTACCCCAAGGCGATGGGGTGCCTGGCCAAGGATCGGGAAGAGCTGCTGGCGTTCTACGACTACCCGGCAGAGCACTGGGTGCATATCCGCACCACCAACCCGATCGAGTCGACCTTCGCCACAGTCCGCCTGAGGACCAAGCGCAGCCGAAACTGCGGCTCCCGGGCGACAACCCTGGCGATGGTCTTCAAGCTGCTCCAGAGCGCCCAAAAGCGATGGCGGCGTATCAAGCACTTCCAGAAGTTGGAGCTGGTCGTCAGCAACGTCGAGTTTCGGGATGGGGAGCAGGTAACCGATCAGTCAGACAGGAATGCGGCCTGACCGCCATCCACCAGATTTGACGATAACTC
>NZ_JASCQP010000003.1 GCF_030010555.1 Halomonas rhizosphaerae | reverse complement strand
GGCTGGGCCGGCCACCTGATCGACATCACCGCGGTACTGGCGACCATCTTCGGCCTGGCCACCTCCCTGGGCTTCGGGGCCTCCCAGGCCGCCGGCGGCCTCAACTACCTGTTCGACGTCCCCAACACCCTCGGCACCCAGCTGGCGATCATCGTCGGCGTCACGGTGGTGGCGCTGTTCTCGGTATGGCGGGGCATCGACGGGGGCGTGAAGCTGTTCTCCAACATCAACATGGTGATCGCCTTCGCCCTGCTGGCCTTCGTGGTGATCACCGGCTCCACCCTGCTGTTCCTCAACGGCCTGTGGGACACCACCCTGGCCTACGCCAGCCATGTCGTGCCGCTCTCCAACTGGATCGGCCGAGACGACACCACCTGGTACCACGGCTGGACGGTGTTCTACTGGGCCTGGTGGATCTCCTGGTCGCCCTTCGTCGGCATGTTCATCGCCCGGGTCTCGCGCGGGCGCACGGTCCGCGAGTTCCTGACCGCCGTGCTGCTGGTACCGACCGTGGTCACCATCGTCTGGATGAGCGCCTTCGGCGGCACCGCCCTGGCCCAGTCCGCCGCCGGCGTCGGCGAGCTGGCCCATGGCATCAGCGACGTCTCCCTGGCGATGTTCCAGATGCTCGAGCAGCTGCCGCTGACCACCCTGACCTCCAGCCTGGCGATCCTGCTGGTGCTGATCTTCTTCGTCACCTCGTCGGATTCCGGCTCGCTGGTGATCGACAGCATCACCGCCGGCGGCAAGACCGATGCCCCGCGCAGCCAGCGGGTCTTCTGGGCCACCCTGGAGGGGGTGATCGCCGGTATCCTGCTCTACGGCGGCGGCGACGCCGCACTGGGCGCCCTCCAGGCCGGGGCCGTGGCCACCGGGCTGCCCTTCACCCTGATCCTGCTGATGATGGCGTTCAGCCTGGTCAAGGGGCTGCACGAGGAGCAACGCCGCCCTGGGCTCGTCCCGACTGCCTGACCCTGCCCTGCCCTCGAACCGACGACCCCGGCAACCCGCCGGGGTTCTTGTCGATGACTGCCGCACCTCATGGCAGAAACGGTCCTGGACTCGACCTCGCAGGGTCAAGCAGGCATGGTTATCCTCTCGGTATCCACCAGGACGTCGGGTGAATACCGGAGTGACACCCACCGACCCAGCGTTCATGGCCACTCATGCCAAGGAGGAACACCCCCTATGTCGAACCGTTTCGCAAGACGCCTGTGCCTGACCGCCCTGCTATCGCTGATGGCCCTTGCCTTCCATGCCGTCGCCCAGCAGACATCTCCTGGGAGCCCCGGTGCCGATGTCGAGACCGAACAGTTCCGGGACTGGGAGGTGATCTGCCCGCCCGAGCGCAGCCAGGGGGCCTGCACCATGAGCCAGCTGGTCACCAACCCGGACAGCGACGACCCCCTGATGCGGGTGATCGTGGGCTATCCCCCCGAGCTCGAAGGACGCCCGGCGATGACCTTCCTGCTGCCACTGGGCGTGCGACTCGCCCCGGGCCTGCAGCTGAGCGTCGGTGGCGATGAGCCGGCCCAGTTCCCCTACCAGGTCTGCCTGGAACAGAGCTGCCGCGCCGACCTGCCCCTGGAACCGTCGCTGCTGCAGGAACTGCGCGGCGGCAGCAACGCGACCCTCAGCCTGATCGGGCCGCGCGGTAACCGCATGGACCTGGACATCTCCCTGATGGGCTTCACCGACGCCAGCGAGCGCATCGCGCCCTGACGATCGCGCCTGCCCCGCACAGACGACAGCCCCGGCACCTGGCCGGGGCTGTCGTCGTCTGACAGGCCGCCTGGTCAGCGGGGCAGGACGCCCTCCTCGCGCAGCAGCTTGAGGATCGCTTCGGCCCCCTGCGCCGGGGTGACGTCTGCAAGCACCTGCCCGCCCCCACCCTCGGCCTTGGCCGCCGCGGCCTTGAAGCGATCCCGGGCCGAGGCGGCCTTGATGACCTTCAGGCGCTTGGGCCGCTTGCGGGCCGGCGCCAGTTGCCACTGGGCCAGCTCCCGGTCGGGTTCGGCGGCCACCGGGGTGGCCTCGAGCTCGGCCCGGCGAGCCGGACCGAAGGCGCTCTGGCGCGCCACCGGGGCGGCGCCATCCACGCTGACGATGGCCGGCAGGCGCACCTTGAGGCGCCGCCGCTGGCCCCGGGGCAGGGCCTGGAGCAGGGTCGCCACGCCGTTCTCGACCCTCTCCACCGCGGCCAGACCATTGACCAGCGGCCAGCCCAGGCGCTCGGCCAGGGCATAGGGCAGGAGGCCCGAGCCCTCGCCTCGCTCGGCCCGAGCCCCGGTGATCACCAGCTGCGGCGGCGCCGCGGCCAGGTGCTCGGCCAGGGCCGGGATGGCATCGGCCCCCTCGGCCTGCTCCAGCAGCGTCAGGGTCTCCAGCCCCATGCCCAGGTAGCCGCGCAGCGCCGCTTCACTCTCCTCGCCGCGCGGGCCGGCATGCAACAGGCTCACCCGGCTGCCGGGCAACTGGCGCTCCAGGCCCAGGGCCAGCTCCAGCCCCCGGGCATCCTGATCGGCGCGGCGGGCGCGCCCGGTGATGGGGTGGCGTCCCACCGAGACCAGTACCGCCACCTCGACTCCCTGCTGCTCAGGCCGCATCGCGCTGCCCTCCTCGCTGCTGTTCCACCTTGGCCACCAGGGCGGCGAGGATCTCGGCGCTCTCGCCGATCACCGCCAGGTCGGCGCGCTTGACCATGTCACACCCGGGGTCGAGGTTGATGGCCACCACCTTGTCGCAGCTCTGAATGCCCTGCAGGTGCTGGATGGCGCCACTGATGCCCACCGCCATATAGACTCGGGCGGTGACCCAGGTGCCGGTGGCCCCCACCTGGCGGTGGCGGTCCATGAAACCGTCATCCACGGCGACCCGGGAGGCCCCTTCGGTGGCCCCCAGCACCCTGGCGGCGTGGTGGAAGCCATCCCAATCCTTGACGCCGTTGCCGCCGGAGAGGATGAACTCCGCCTCGGCGAGCGCCACCCCGGCGGGATCCACCGCCACCTGTCCCAGATCCTCGATACGTGACAGGGCGCTGGGAATCGCCTCCGCCAGGCTCAGGGGCTCGGCGGCGTGACGGGTCTCGTCCACCGGCTCGGCGCATTCGGCCAGGGCCAAGGCGACCCGCGGCAGGGGGCGCTGGATATCCAGGCTCTCCGCCGCGCCGCGGGCGGTACAGCGCCAGCCGGACTCGGACGCCTCGAGCTGCCAGACGCCAGTGGCGGGCCGCTCGCCCAGGCGCAGCGCCAGGCGCCGGCCCAGGTCGGCCCCGCCCAGGGGCGAATCAGGCAGCAGCCAGTGACGCGGCGCCAGCTCCCGCTCCACGGCGGAGAGCGCCGCCAGGCGCGCCTCGGGGGCGAAGCCGGCATAGCCGCCGTCGTCGAGGTGCAGCAGCCGATCGATGCCCGCCTCGCCAAACCCCTCCTCCTTGTGCTCGCCGAACACCACGGCCAGTACGGCACCAGGGCGCTCGGCGTCGGCATCGGCCAGGCGCCGGGCCAGGCCCAGCAGGTCCTTGTCATGGCCGGAGAGGCGACCGCCGGAGAGCTCCGGCACCACCGCCACCAGGAAGGCCGGGGCCTCGATGGTGACCTGGCGACGGCTATCCTGGGCCGCCTGGCGGGCACCGCCCGCGGCCTGGCCACCCTGCTGGGCGCCGCTACGGTCGATGCGCTTGACGCCATTGGGGCCGATAAAGCCGATGGCGTGGGGATTCTTGCGAATCACCCCTTGGGGCCCCAGCCACTCGCTGGCGGCCCCGCCTCCCTGCTCGGCGAGCACGCTCAGGTGCTCGGGATGCAGGCGGTTACGGACAATCCACTCGCGACGTGGATCGCGGCGATGAATCTCGCGCATCAGATCACCTCCTCGGCCTGGGGCCGGCGGGTCGCATCGAACGCACCGACGGCGGGACGCGCCACCAGGGCATCGGCCACCAGCTCGGCGATATCGCGCACCTCGGCACCGGCATCGACGACGCCCTCCAGCATGGCCGTGCACTGCGGACAGCCCACCGCCACCAGCGAGGCGCCGGTCGCCTCGACATCGTTCATGCGCATGTCGGGGATGCGCCGCTTGCCGGGAATATCGGTGATCGGCGCACCGCCGCCGCCGCCGCAGCACCGCGAGCGAAAGCCGGAGCGCTCCATCTCGGAAACCTGGATGCCCAGGGCGCGCAGGACGTTGCGGGGCGCCTCGTACTCGCCGTTGTAGCGGCCCAGATAACACGGGTCATGATAGGTCACGCTGCCACCCTTCCAGGGCCGGAAGGCCAGGCGGCCGGACTCATAAAGCTCGGCGATGTAGGTGCTGTGGTGATAGACGCGGTAGTGGCCGCCGAGCTCGCCATACTCGTTGCCCAGCACGTGGAAGCTGTGGGGGTCACAGGTGACGATATGCTGGAAGCGGTACTGCGCCAGGGTGGCAATATTGCGCCTGGCAAGGGACTGGAAGGTGGCCTCGTCGCCCAGGCGACGCGCCACGTCACCGCTGTCGCGCTCCTCGTTGCCGAGCACGGCAAAGTCGACGCCGGCGGCGCGCAGCACCTTGACCAGGGCCCTCAGCGTCCTCTGGTTGCGCATGTCGAAGGCGCCATCGCCCAGCCACAGCAGCACGTCCACCTGCTGCAGGTCGGCGATCAGCGGCAGATCGAGGTCGGCCGCCCAGTGCATGCGTGCGCCGGGGGCGAAGCCGCCGGGATTGTCGGTGGCGATCAGGTTGTCGAGCACCTCGGGGGCCTTGTTGGGCGTCTCGCCGCGTTCCAGGGTCAGGAAGCGGCGCATGTCGACGATGGCGTCCACGTGCTCGATCATCATCGGGCACTCCTCCACGCAGGCGCGGCAGGTGGTGCAGGACCACAGGGTCTCGGCATCCACCAGCGCCTTGCCCTCGCGGGCCACGATGGGCCCATGGGGGGTGCCATGGTGCTCGCCCACCGGCTTGCCCCCAAGCCCTTGTGAAGGGTGGGGAGAACCGGCGTAATGGGCATCGCTGCCCCCGGCCATGCCCACCACCATGTCCTGGATCAGCTTCTTGGGATTGAGCGGCTGGCCGGCGGCGAAGGCCGGGCAGACTGCCTCGCAGCGCCCGCACTGCACGCAGGCATCGAAGCCCAGCAGCTGGTTCCAGGTAAAGTCGGCGGGCGTCTCCACGCCCAGCGGCGCCGACGGGTCTTCCAGGTCCAGCGCCTTGAGGCCGGTGGAGCGCCCCTCCCCTCCTGCTTTGGTGGAGAAGCGCTCCGGGCGGCGATGGAAGGCCAGGTGCAGGGCGCCGGCGAAGGCGTGCTTCATGGGCCCGCCCCAGGTCATGCCGACGACCATCTCGGCCAGGCCCCAGGCCACCACCGCGGCCAGCAGCAGCCCCAGCAGCCAGTGACCGAAGCCGGCCGGCAGTATGCCGACCGCCGGCAGGGTGATAGCAAAGACGCCCAGGGAGAAGGCCATCAGGCTCCTGGGCAGGCGCATCCAGGGGCCCCTGGAGAGGCGCGCGGGCGGGTTGCGGCGGCGCCGGGCCACGAACAGGCTGCCCACGAACATGGTCGCGCTGGCCAGCAACAAGAGTCCACCCAGCCAGGGATTGGCGAGCCCCAGGCCATGCACCAGGGTCATCAGCACGGCGGCGGCCACGAAGCCACCGGCGGTGGCCACATGGGTGTTGGACATCACCTTGTCACGCCCCACCACATGGTGCAGATCCACCAGGTAGCGGCGCGGCATGGCGGCCAGGCCCTTGAGCAGCGGCACGGCGGAGGGCCGCCCCTGGCGCCATAGGCGAACACGCCGCCAGGCGCCGATCACCGCCACGCCCAGGGCGGAAAAGATCAGTATCGGTAGCAGGGTCTCGAGCATGGTGCTCACCTCATAGGCGAGCCGGAAGCTGTAAGCCGGAAGCTGGAAGAAAGGGCGAAAGGCCGCGTTTCACTTCCAGCGTCAAGCTTCTGGCTTCCAGCGGGTGGTCAGAAGTCCTTGCAGATCCGCAGGGCGTCGTAGATGGCCGCATGGGTATTGCGCGGCGCCGTGCAGTCGCCCAGGCGGAACAGCAGGAAGCCGTCCCCCGCCTCGCTCAGGCAGGGCTGGGGCTGAATGGCGTAGAGCGCCTCCAGGTCCACCTGCCCCTTGTTGCGGGACTGCGCCTTGAGGGCGTAGTAGAGCCCCTCGTCGGGACGCACGCCGTTCTCCACCACCACCTGGTCGACCACGCGCTCTTCCAGGGCACCGGTGTACTCGTTCTCGAGCACCGCCACCAGGCCGTCGCCCTCCCGGTAGACCTTGTGCAGCAACAGGTCGGAGGACATGATCACCTCCTTCTCGTAGAGGCTGCGGTAGTAGGTCGGGAAGGTGGTGCCGCCCACCGCGGCGCCGGGCTTGATGTCGTCGGTGACGATCTCCACCTTGGCGCCCTTGTCGGCCAGGTAGTCCGCCGCCGAGAGCCCGGAGAACTCGCAGATGGTGTCGTAGATCAGCACGTTCTTGCCCGGGGCGACCTTGCCGGAGAGGATGTCCCAGGTGCTGACCACCAGGCTCTCCTCGGGATTCTCGGAGTAGCCCCACTGCGGATCCTGCTCCAGGAAGGGATGACCGCCGGTGGCCAGCACCACGATATCCGGGCGCAGGTCGAGCAGGGTCGCCTCGTCGGCGCGGGTGCCCAGGCGCAGGTCGACGTTCAGGCGCGCCAGCTCCAGCTGATACCAGCGGGTGATGCCGGCGATCTGGTCGCGCTGCGGGGCCTGGGCGGCGATGGTGATCTGCCCGCCGAGCGCCTCGGCGGCCTCGAACAGGGTGACGTCGTGGCCGCGCTCGGCGGCGACGCGGGCCGCCTCCATGCCGCCGGGGCCACCGCCGACCACCACGACCTTGCGCTTGGGGCCTTCGCTCTTCTCGATGATATGCGGTAGGCCCATGTACTCGCGGGAGGTGGCGGCGTTCTGGATGCACAGCACGTCCAGGCCCTGGTACTGGCGGTCGATGCAGTAGTTGGCGCCCACGCACTGCTTGATCTGGTCCACCTGGCCCATCTTGATCTTGGCGATCATGTGCGGGTCGGCGATTTGCGCCCGGGTCATGCCCACCAGGTCCACATAGCCGCCCTCGAGGATGCGCTGGGCCTGGTTGGGGTCCTTGATGTTCTGGGCGTGGATCACCGGCACGCTGACCACTTCCTTGATGCCCGCCGCCAGGTGCAGGAAAGGCTCCGGCGGGTAGGACATGTTGGGAATCACGTTGGCCAGGGTGTTGTGGGTGTCGCAGCCGGAGCCGATCACGCCGAAGAAGTCCACCTGCCCGGTGGCATCGTAGTAGGCGGCGATCTGTTTCATGTCCTCGTGGGAGAGGCCGTCGGGGTGGAACTCGTCACCGCAGATGCGCATGCCCACCACGAAGTCGTCGCCGACCTCGGCGCGCACCGCCTTGAGCACCTCCATGCCGAAGCGCATGCGGTTCTCGAAGCTGCCGCCCCACTGGTCCTCGCGCTTGTTGACCCGCGGGCTC
The DNA here is from genome assembly GCF_030010555.1 of Halomonas rhizosphaerae. Taxonomy (GTDB): domain Bacteria; phylum Pseudomonadota; class Gammaproteobacteria; order Pseudomonadales; family Halomonadaceae; genus Halomonas; species Halomonas rhizosphaerae. The sequence goes on along the minus strand of NZ_JASCQP010000003.1, from coordinate 16,838 downwards.
CAGAACTGGTCGATCAGGTGCTGGTGCACGGCGGAGAGCTCGACGCCGTCGAGGCCCCCTTCCTTGGCCCGGCGCGCGGCCTGGGCGAAATCGCCGATGATGCGCCAGATATCCTCCTCCTCGATGGTCTTGCAGGTGGAGCGGTGCACCGGCTCGCGGATGCCGGAGGGCGACAGCAGAGTCGACCAGTCGTAGCCGTCCCACCGCGAGCGGCGCCCCATATGGGTGATCTGGATCATGATCTTGCCGCCGTGCTTGTGCACGGCATCGGCGAGGTTCTGGAAGTGTGGGATGATGCGGTCGGTGGCGAGGTTCACCGAGCTCCACCAGCCCTGGGGGCTGTCGATGGAGACCACCGAGGAGCCGCCGCAGATGCTGAGGCCGCAGCCGCCCTTGGCCTTCTCCTCGTAGTACCTGACGTAGCGCTCGGTGGTCATGCCGCCGTCGGTGGCGTGCACCTCGGCGTGGGCGGTGCTGACGACCCGGTTACGGATGGTGAGCTTGCCGATCTCGATCGGCTGGAAGATCGCGTCGAATGCCATGGTTCTCTCTCCTCGTTCCCGGGCTTAGCGGGCGGCGCCGGTCAGCGGCTTGACTTCGAAAACGCCCACCTCGCAGCCTTCCTCGGCGGCGCTCTGGGTCTGCTCGGCGACGGTGCGCAGGTCGCTGCCGCGGGCGGCGAGGATCTGGTCCATGGCGCCGGCGAACCAGCCGGTGAACATGTACTCGACCTTGCGACCGACCTTGCCCAGCTGATAGACGAAGGCGCTGTGTTCCAGGCGCACCCGACAGGTGCCGGCGTCGAGGTCGATGGCCTCGGTGATGAAATGGCCCCAGCCGCGCTGGGAGAGACGCTTCATGTAGTGGTCAAAGACGTCCACGCCCTCGAGGCCATGGCACTCGGCCTCCTTCTCGCACCAGTGCCAGGCGCTCTTGTAGCCGGCGTGGTAGAGGATCTCGGCGTACGTCTCGGCGCCGAGCGCCTCCTCCACGGCCACATGGTTGTTGATGAAGAAATGGCGCGGCACATAGAGCATGGGCAGGGCATCGGTGGTCCAGACGCCGGTCTCGCTATCCACTTCGATGGGCAGTTCGGGGGCCATCTTGGTCACGGTGGTAGTCCTCTAAACTCGTTGTTCTTGGCAGTCAGTCGACAGGGGCTTTCCGGCGGCAGGTCCCGGGGTGCCGGACCATCGAGGAGGCGCTGTCTTGGAAAGGGATCTCCTCTTCAGCCTGCCCCCGTCGCCCCCTCGGGCGATGCAAAGTGAGAAAGGTGTTATCAGTCGCCCCAGACGTCTTTCAGCACGCGCACCCAGTTCTCGCCCATGATCTTCCTCACCTGGGGCTCGCTGAAGCCGCGGCGCGAGAGCGCCTCGGTGAGGTTGGGGAACTCGCCGATGGTGCGGATGCCCTCGGGGTTGATGATCTTGCCGAAGCGGGTCAGGCGGCGGGCATAGCCCTTGTCGTGGGTGAGCCACTCGAAGAAGTCCTGGTCGTGGCCCTGGGTGAAGTCGGTGCCGATGCCGATGGCGTCCTCGCCGACGATGTTCATCACGTACTCGATCGCCTCGACGTAGTCGTCGACGGTGGCATCGACGCCGGCACGCAGGAAGGGGGTGAACATGGTCACGCCGACAAAGCCGCCCCGGTCGGCGATGAACTTGAGCTCGGCGTCGGACTTGTTGCGCGGATGCTCCTTGAGCCCGGAGGGCAGGCAGTGGGAGTAGCAGACCGGCTTCTCGGAGGCCTCGATGACCTCGGTGGAGGTCTTCTCGCCGACGTGGGAGAGGTCGCACATGATGCCGACGCGATTCATCTCGGCGACGATCTCGCGGCCGAAGCCGGAGAGGCCGCCGTCACGCTCGTAGCAGCCGGTGCCCACCAGGTTCTGGGTGTTGTAGCACATCTGCACGATACCCACGCCGAGCTGCTTGAAGACCTCCACGTAGCCGATCTGGTCCTCGAAGGCATGGGCGTTCTGGAAGCCGTAGAGAATGCCGGTCCTGCCCTCCTCCTTGGCCCGGGTGATGTCGGCGGTAGTGCGCACGGGGCGGACCAGGTCGCTGCACTCGGCCATCAGCGCATTGGACCGGACGATGTTGTCGACGGTGGCCTGGAATCCCTCCCAGACGGAAACCGTGCAGTTGGCCGCCGTCAGCCCACCGCGCCGCATGTCCTCGAACAGCTCGCGGTTCCACTTGGCGATGATCAGGCCATCGATGACGATGGCGTCGTCGTGCAGCTCTCTTGGGGTCATGTGTACCGCTCCGGGGATGTGTTCGACTCGACGGCAGCATAGCGCTGGCCCACCCCGGCTCGGCGCCTGGAAGCGACGACGAGAATTCCAAAAACGTCATGACTGTCGCGCCTACGACGCACGACGACGCCATGCCGGCCCGTGAGGGTCGGCATGGCGATCGGGTCCGGCAGGAGGTGTCAGGAAGGCACGGTTCAGGAGCGCAGGAGCACGCTGGCGTAGGTCGGCTCGCCGCGCGCCTGGTCGAGCGCCATGATGGCCGAGGAGACCGGCTCGGTCGGGTAGGCCTCGAAGGTCAGCAGTTCCAGGTTGGTCCCTGCCTGCGCGCATGACGGGGCCACCGGCAGCCTGACCTGGCTCGCGCCCAGTCGTTCGTCCCGGGGCGGCTGGCCGAAGAACTCCCGGTAACACTTGGAAAAGTGCGGGGTGGACACGAAGCCGCAGGCGGATGCCACCTCGATGATCGAGATCGAGGTCTGCTTGAGCAGCTGCCGGGCGCGGGTCAGCCTCAGCTTGAGGTAGTAGCGCGACGGCGAACAGAGCAGGTATTTCTGGAAGAGCCGCTCGAGCTGGCGACGCGACACGTCGACATAGGCCGCGAGTTCCTCGAGCCCGATGGGCTCCTCCAGGTTGGCCTCCATGAGTGCCACGATCTCGAGCAGCTTGGGCTGAGTGGTGCCGAGGATATGCTTGAGCGGCACGCGCTGCTGGTCCTGCTCCCCGCGCACGCGGTCACAGATGAACATCTCGGAAATCCCCGCCGCGAGCTCGCGGCCGTGATCCCGGCCGATCAGGGTGAGCATCATGTCCAGGGGAGCGGTCCCGCCCGAGGCGGTGGCCCTTTCGCGATCGATGGAGAACAGCCGGGTCGTGAGCAGGGCGCGGGGGAAGGACTCCTGCATGGCGGCCAGGCACTCCCAGTGGACACTGGTCTCGTAGCCATCCAGCAGCCCCGCCTTGGCCAGCGCCCAGCTGCCGGTGCAGATCCCCCCCAGCCGACGGGAGAGGCGTGCCTGACCCTGCAGCCAGACGACATGCTCGCGCTGTACCGCGCGCGCCGGTCCCACCCCACCACAGACCACCACCATGTCCAGCGCCAGCGGCACCGTGATCGCCGCATCCGGGGTGACCTTTAAGCCATCGCTGGCGGAGATCGGCTCGCCATCGAGGCTCAGGGTGAACCATCGATAGAGCTCCCGGCCGGCCAGCTGGTTGGCCATGCGCAACGGCTCGATGGCCGAGGCCAGCGAGAAGAGCGTGAAGTTTTCCAACAGCAGGAAGCCGATGGCCTGGGGAGCGGCCGACTTGTGCGGCGCCTGGGAAGAGGTCGTCATGGCGAGACTCCTGTACGGGGGGTCGTACACAGGGTGTTGTTGTGTCCGAATCCGGACGCCCGCCGGTGTCTGGCTGTCGCGATCAGGCAAGTCCGTCCCGAAAGGTACCGCAAGGCGTCGTGATCTGGCATGTCACAATTACCTATCCGCCGCCGCGCCGCCAGTTGATACCGACAATGATGTCGCATTCAGGGCGATGGGGTGTCGCTCACAGGCAAGGTGGGGGGGGGGGAAGGGAGGGCTCAGGCCGGCGTCACCGACCCTTGCTGGTGACGATGTCATGGCATCAGGGTTCTACCGGCCGCCACCATTAGCCCGGCGCCTCACGGCGCATGGCCCGGGCCCAGACAGCGGCAAAGTCGGCGGCCGGCAACGGTCGGCCGTAATGGTATCCCTGGGCCTGGTCACAGCCCATGCCGGCCAGGGCCTCGGCCTGCTCCGGCGTCTCGACGCCCTCGGCCACGGTCTTCATCCCCAGGGTCTGGGCCATGGCGATGATGGTCTCGATGATGGCCCGGTCATGGTGGCTCTCGAGCATCTCCCGCACGAAGGAGATATCGATCTTCAGGGCATCGGCCGAGAACCGGCGCAGATAGGAGAGCGAGGAGTAGCCGGTGCCGAAATCGTCGATGGCCAGGGCATAGCCGGCCTCGCGCAGCGCATGGGTAATGCCGACGGCCTGCTCGGGGTCGCGCATGAAGTCACTCTCGGTGAGCTCCAGGCCGATGGCCGAGGCGGGGACGTCCCGGGTCAGGGTGGCGATGTGCTCGGCCAGTTGCGGATCCACGAACTGCTGGGCGGAGACGTTGAGGGAGAGCCGGCCGGGCAGGGCCATGCCCTCGCGCCGCCAGGCGGCCATCTGCCGGGAGGCCGCCTGCAGCACCCAGTCGCCCAGCGGGCGTACCAGTCCGCGCTCCTCCGCCAGGGGAATGAACTCCCCCGGGCTGACCCAGCCCCATGCCTCGTCGTTCCATCGGCACAGCGCTTCGGCGCCCACCAGCTCGCCGGTGCGGAGGTCGACCTGGGGCTGGAAATGAAGCTCGAGGCGCTGGCCGCTGATCGCCGCGCTCAGCCGTTCCGTCATCTGCTGGCGGCGCTGGAGCGCCTGGGTCATCGATTCGTCGAAGGGGCAGGTCCCACCCTCCTGCTGCTTGGCGTGATAGAGCGCGATGCTGGCGGACTTGAACAGCTCCACGGGGGTGACGGCATCCCGCGGGTACCGGGCCGAACCGATGCTGACCTCGAGCACGAAGGTGCGATGCCCGAGCTCGATGGGCTTGCCCACGGCGGCACGCAGCCGACGCACGCTCTGCTCGAGGCTGGTTTCCTTGGCTTGTGGCACCAGCACCGCGAACTCGTCGCCGGAGAGCCGCGCCAGCACCTCGTTCGGCCCCATGGCACGCGCCAGCCGCCCGGCCGTGGTCGAGAGCAGCTGGTCACCGACCTGATGACCGTGGAGGTCGTTGATCTCCTTGAAGCGGCGGATGTCGAGGAGCAGCAGAAGGAGGGGATGCTGGCCCTTCTCGGCCTCCTGCCTCAGGCGCATGAGCTCTTCCATGAAGCGCACCCGGTTGGGCAAGCCGGTGGTGCCGTCGGTATAGGCCAGCTGGTGCATGCGGCGATGGTCACGGCGCCGTTCCAGCTCCGCCGCGGCCCCGGTGGAGAGAATGCGCAGCACCGAGGTGGCGAAGGCGTTGGCCTCCAGCGGACGGCGATACAACACCATGACCACGCCGATCGGTTCGCCCTTGGCGTTGTCCAGGCGGCGGCCGATCCAGGCCCTGGCCACCCCGGCCACACCTGGCAGCAGCGCGGTGCTGTCGCATTCAACCATGGCCTCGCGCTCGTCGAGGACCTGCTCACAGGGGGTGCCCGCCAGCGCATAGGCGTAGTTGTCGAGCCTCTGCCCCTCCGAGACCACGCTGACCATGCTCATGGTCGCGGACGCGCGGCTGCTCAGGGGATCGACGTCCGGCCGGGAGGCGTCGAGCAGGGCAATGAAGCCGGCATCCGCCTCGAGGATCTCGACCAGGGTGCTGACCAGCTGATGGAAGTAGTCGTCGCCGATGCGGGTGGTGACGGTCGAGGCCACCTGCATCACCGCCTCCTGGACACGCTGTGCCTCATGTTGCTCGGTGATGTCGGTGATGAAGCCCTCCAGATGGAGGAGCTCACCGGCGGCATCGAAGACCCCCTGGCCCTGCTCCCACATCCAGCGGGTGCCATCCCCGGCATGGTGCAGGCGGTAGATCACGCGAAAGGGTTCTCTGCGTGAAACGGCGGCCTGGACCTCCTCGAACACCCGCTCACGGTCGGCGGGATGGATCAGCGCGGCATAGCTGGCGACCCGGTTGTCCTGAAGCTCGTCGGCCCGGTACCCCGTCAGCGCGTGCGCCCCCTGGCTGACGATCCGCATGGTCCAGTCGCGATCATTCAGGCAGCGATACGCCATGCCGGGCAGGTGGTTGAGCAGGGTGTCGAGGCGACGCTCGCTCTCCTTCACCGCCCGCTCGGCCCGGCTGCGGTCCAGCTCGGCGCCGGCCTGGACCGCGGCGATGCGCAGCACCTCTTTCTCCAGGCCAGCGGTCTGCATGGGCGTGTTCTTGAGCACCGCGAGCAGGCCCAGGGGGGTCCCGTCCGCGGCCAGGAGCGGCAGGCCGAGGTAGCTGACCGCGCCCAGCTGACGCAGGAGTCCATCGTCGGGAAAGCGGGCCTGGACATCATTCGCGTAGAGACAGGCCTCCTCGACGACCACGGTCTCGCAGGGCGTGCCCGCCAGCGGATAGGCGAGGTTCGGCCGAGACCGGCCATGCGACCAGACCGCCAGGGTCCGGACCATGGCATCCCCGGTGACCCGGGCCACCAGCACATGGTCGACCCCCAGGATGGCCGCGAGCCGCGCCACGAGGGTGTCGTAGAACTCGGGGGTCCCGCTCCTGCCAAGGCCCTCCGCCAGCTGGCGAAAGGCCTCTTCAGCCCCCATCCGTGAGTGCATTGCCGTGCTCCCTCATGGCCATCTCCGCATCGCTGCCCGGCCCGAGATGCTGGCTCCGTGTCGGGATCTGACCCATACGATGACAGGAACGGCAGGCAGGGTAAATCGCGCACTCACCCCGTTAGCCTCGCCGTGAAAGTGGCCCAGCGCCGGGAGAGGCGTCGAGAATCATCCGGCTACCGAGGACTCGTCGTCGAAGAAGGGCCTTACGGCCCAGGCGACCACGGGCGTGACTGAACGAGCTGGCCCCAGTTCGAGACCTGCGGTGCAACCAAGTGATCGAGTCCGACTACATGACCGCCCCTCTCCAGTACCAGCACCGGTAGGGCGCAAGCACTCAAGCAGGCGGGTCAGTCAAGACTCGTCACCATGGTCTCCGCATGCCATCACTGACGATGCCACGGCCAAGGCAAATGCCGGCAGTGCGTAAAGCAGTTATTAGCAATAAGGATGGGACATGAGACCGCCGACCCATAACCGGGCCTCATAACGATAAGTGTCAGTATCTGATGGTGGCCAGATTGGGAAACCCGGGCCCCGCACACAAGTTTCCTGCATTCTGCAAGATTGATGCAGATCAATGGGCAGGTGGCCTCACTGGTCTACGGTAAGAGAGCCGCTTCCAACCACTTGTCTGCCACCATGGCCAAGAGCCCACCGAAACGCCGCCTCAGACTTGTCCATGCCTTGACGTGGATGCGTATCGGGATGGCCGCACTGATGCTAATGGGTCTTTTTCTGGTTGCGACCCAAACCACCGCCCACCAAGAGACCTCCTTCCAGGGCGAGGTAGAGACCGGGCAACATATCGACGCCCCCCAGGATGCGCCCAGCTGCCACCACGGTCATGGCACGCGTCATCTCGTTGGTGTCATGTCGCACGTAGCGCAGCAAGACATCAAGTTCGCTACGGTTCACGAGTCCCTGGGCGGTATGGACCCGGCTCCTCGGATAATCGCCAGCAGCGGCGCCCCGCAAGCCCTGCCCGATCCTTCTCCCCTTCTCGTCTACCTGCTGACGCACCGGTTCAGATCCTGAGTCCTGGGTGGCTTTCCTCACACCCCGTCGTTGTTGCTTGGCATTGACCTGTGTGCCGCACGTAGCCGGAATAATGTGGGCAAAGGCCTTGAATGGGCCCAATAGCTCGCCAGGAGAACGATCATGGAAATTCGCAAGCATACTCTCGCCCTCGGACTCGTCCTGGCACTCGGCGCCAGTGCTTCCGGCGTCACCCTCGCCCAGGGCATGCCGTACAACCCGCCCGACCAGGGAGGCGGCATGACGAACGGCATGATGGGCGGCGGCATGATGCCCTGCCCGATGATGGGCGGCGCGGGCGTGGGCATGATGCAGGGGATGCTCGACCCGGAGCAGCGCGACGAGATGCGCGCGCTGATGCAGGAGCACCGCCCCGCCCAGTTCGAACGCATGGGCCGCCTGATGAACCTGCGCGACGACCTGATGGCGGAAATGCATGGCCAACGCCCGGATCCCGAAGAAGTCAAGACCCTGCATGGCCGGCTGGCCGAGCTTCACGGCGAGATGATGGCCGAGAGGGTGCGCATGCAAAATGCCATGCATGACCTGCTGACCGACGAGCAACGTCAGCAGCTTCAGCAGGCCACACCTGAGAGCAGCGTCGCTCCCGACGACCACGACGCCCATCACTGAACCGCTTCGATAGAAGCGCCAGGATGTCCGGGCGGCCACAGTTTGGCCGCCCCTTCGGCTCCGCCTCAGGAGGCATGCGATGACCGATTCGACCCCGACCACGATTACCCTGACGGTCCCCGGCATGGGCAGTGACCACTGTGCCGGTATCGTGCGCAAGACGCTGGAACGCCTCGATGGCGTGAACGACATCCAGACCAATATCGCCAACCACCATGTCAGCATGACCATCGAGGAAGGTGGGCCCGACGGTGACGCCTTGAAGAAAGCCGTCGAGGGCGCCGGCTATGACGTGGCCGCCGTCAGTGGAGGGGCCGGCAAGCAACAGGTCCGCCTGACGGTACCCGGCATGGGCTCGGACCACTGTGCCGGCATCATCCGCAGCACCCTGGCGCGGCTCGAGGGTGTCGAATCGATCGACACCAATATCGCCAGCCACCGTGTGGCGGTAACCGTCGCCCGGGATGGCCCCGATGGTGACGCGCTCAAGAGCGCCGTGGAGGGGGCCGGCTATGATGTGGCCGCCGTGCAGGCCGACGAGGCGGAGGACGCCGACAGCGACGCCGAGATCGAGGAAGCCTACCTGAGCCAGGCCCGCAAGCGGCTGATCATCGCTGCGGTCCCCACCACCCTGATCATGCTGCTGATGATGCCGCACATGTTCTGGCAGCCGATTCCCGGCTACCTGGCCATCATCGCCGTGCTGGCCTTTCCGGTGGTGTTCCTCTATGGCGGTATCGCCACCCACAAGTCGACCTGGCGCTCGCTGAAGAACGGTACCTTCAACATGGATGTGCTGATCTCCATGGGCAGCCTGCCGCCCTATCTGATCGGCCTGGTCGGCTTCGTCTACCCCATGACCTCGTTCATCGAAATGGCCGCCACCATCATGACCTTCCACCTGCTGGGGCGTTACCTGGAGGCATTGGCCAAGGGGCGCGCCTCCCAGGCCATCCGCCGCCTGATGAACCTGGGCGCCAAGACGGCGCGCGTCGAACGCGATGGCGAGGAGGTGGAGGTGCCGGTGAAGGAGCTTGCCCCGGGCGACATCATGATCATACGTCCCGGCGACAAGATTCCCACCGACGGCGAAGTGGTCGAGGGCGAGAGCCATCTCGACGAGTCCATCGCCACCGGCGAGTCGATACCGGTCTACAAGAGCCCCGGGGACAGCGTGATCGGTGCCACCATCAACAAGGAGGGACGATTGCGGGTCAAGGCGACTCGCGTCGGCGGCGATACCTTTCTCTCCCAGGTGGTGCGCCTGATCGACCAGGCTCAAGGCTCGCGGGTGCCGATCCAGGAATTCGCCGATCGCATGACCGGACGCTTCGTGCCGGCAGTGCTGGCCATTGCCCTGGCCAGCCTGATTGCCTGGGCACTGTTCCCGGATGCCCTGCGACCGATCCTCGACTGGGGCGCGACCTTCCTGCCCTGGGTGAACCCCGAGGCCGCCACGCCGGTGCTGGCGATTCTCGCCGCCATCGCCGTGCTGGTCATTGCTTGCCCATGCGCCTTGGGCCTGGCCACTCCCACGGCGCTGATGGTGGGCTCCGGCATCGGGGCCGAGCGTGGCATCCTGATCCGTTCAGGCGAGGCGATCCAGACCTTCAAGGACGTCAAGGTGATGGTGCTCGACAAGACCGGCACCATTACTCGCGGCGAGCCGAAACTCACCGAGGCCGTCGCCACCGAGGGCGTCGACGAAAACCGCCTGCTCACCCTGGCGGCGAGCGTGGAGAACGCCTCGGAGCACCCTATCGCCCGGGCCATCGTCGACGGTGCCCGGGAGCGTGATGTGAAACCCGGAGAGGTCAGCGAGTTCCGTTCCACCGGTGCGCGCGGTGTCTCGGGTAAGGTTGGCGACGAAGCGGTGCTGATCGGCAATCGCCGGTTGCTGGAAGAGGAAGGCGTGACCGGCCTCGAGGCCCTGGATGACGCCATGGGCGAGCTCGAGGGCAAGGGACGCACCGTGGTGATCGTCGCCGCCAACGGGCAGTCCCTGGGTCTGGTCGCCGTGGCCGACACCCTCAAGCAGGAGTCGGTGGAGGCCATCCGTGGCATGCATGATCTCGGCCTGCACGTGGTGATGATCACCGGCGACAACGAACGCGCCGCCCGCGCCGTGGCCGACGAGGTGGGCATCGACGAGGTCCAGGCCGGCGTACTGCCGGAAGGCAAGGTCGATGCCATCCGCGCGCTGCAGGAAAAGCACGGCAACCACGTGGCCATGGTCGGCGACGGCATCAACGACGCCGCAGCGCTGAAGCAGGCCAACGTGGGTATTGCTATCGGCGCCGGTGCCGACGTGGCCATCGAGGCGGCGGACGTGACCCTGGTACGCGGCGAGCTCACCGCCGTGGTAGACGCCATGCACCTCTCGCGTGCCACCTTCGGCAAGATCGTCCAGAACCTGATTTGGGCCAGCGCCTATAACGTGGCCGCCATCCCCATCGCCGCCATCGGCCTGTTGCACCCGATGATCGGCGTCATCGCCATGACCACCAGCTCCCTCTCGGTGATCGGCAACTCGCTGCTGCTCAAGCGGCGTTACGCCCGCGAGCAGCCCCGCGGAGAGCCTTCCACTGCCACCCCATCGGTCCAAGCCAAAGGCGACCGCTCATGACACGACCAGAGTCCACCAAGCCCCCCTCGGGAGAGGCCGAATCACAGCAAGAGCCGTCTTCCCATGCCGGGGCACTCCATAAATGGATGATGACCGCCTGCGTGGTGCTGATGGGAGGCGCCGTGCTGCTGTTCATGTGGCGCGGGCAATCACTGAGCAGCGGCGCCTGGCTGGTACTGCCGCTGGCCCTCTGTCTCGGCATGCACTTCCTGATGCACCGTCGTCTCGGGCACCATGAGCCTGATCGTGATGAATAATAAACGCTAAAACAGCCAAGCGGCATCGGTAACAAACACGCAACGCCGATGCCGCACTGCCACTTTATTAGTTGAAATCAGTAAAGACAGATTAAACCCCGTCGGAGGCTAACAGATAGCTCCAGCGGGGTTTATGTATCATTTTTAGCGTAATGTGCGACGGCGCACAGAGAGTTCTGATAAATGCTGCCATGGTTTAAAACATACTTGCCTAAATGAGCAGAGGAAAACTATTTATCACCATGGAGGAGCTTTAATTCGATAATACCAAGAGCAGCGTCAACCTGAATAAGCATAAAATTCTCTTAAAGCGGCTCGAGAGCCTTGATGAATAGCCGATATTTTTGAAAACCATGACAATCCTGAAGATGCCTGACGACCGCAATGACCAAGTGACGCACGTTAGGCTTCGCATTGAATCATACGTCACACACCAGAAGGAAGACAAAAGATGGACGAAAAAAGGCAGATGACGGGAATGGGCTGGGGTCGATTCGCGGCGATGATCGCGACATCGACATTCATCATGTTTTTCTTGATGTATCAACTCGTCTATTCATTCGATCACGCAATGTTAAGCACAAACCGCCTGATCGCCTCTTTGGTGATGGGGTGCGTCATGACCGTTGTGATGTTGGCTTTCATGTGGTCTATGTATAAAGGGGTGAAAACCAAAATCGGGGTGCTTGTCTTGGCCTCGCTGTTGTGCGTAATTTTTCTTTTCGCGAATAGAAGTCAGTCGCTGATCGGTGATGATGACTTCATGAAATCCATGATCCCTCACCACTCAATTGCCATAAACAGCTCAAGGAAAGCGAGCATTAGCGATCCCCGCGTTCGCAAGCTCGCAGATGAGATCATTGCAGCTCAGGTCCGCGAAATAGCCGAAATGAAACTACTCCTGAAGGATATTGAACAAAATGGAGAGCAAGGAGCTGAGGAGTTGCCCCCGCGATCCACGGAAATCACACCCGAAATGGCGCGCAAGATCGAACAGGTCGTGCAAAGAACTAGCGAGCGGCCTTAACGAATGAGCTTCGAAAGGTGGGAACTCCTCAAACTGGAGTCGTGAATAGAGGTGAATCCATGCCGCTCAAGTACCGGCCGACCCTTCGTAATGGTGCACAAACCGTTACGCATTACGGTAGCTTAACCAAAGCTCTTTCGATGGGTATTGTGGTGGAGACATCGATTCTGACGAAGAAAGGCGCTGGACCAATGATGTCTCGGAAGATTGGGTGCAAGCATCAGATACAGAGAACTGATCCTCCCGGGCTTTACAGATATGCATGTAAATCTCTGATTTTATTGGATCGACAACGCTCTGTAGTGACACATTTTTCCCTACGCGCCTTGCCATTTTGGGGCTCTTCGTCATTGGGTGTGGAGTTCGCCTCCTGAACTGGGCCAGGATATGACCTCCACATAGACAGGAGACATGGAATGGACGGCACCCAGATTCTGATCCTCGGCCTGGGCCTGGAAGCGCCCTGGGTTCTCAAGGACCAGCACCTGAATACCGCCGTGTCACCTCACCGCGTGGACCTCTATGTCGAGACCGAGCGAGGCAGCCTCTACCCCTGTCCGGCGTGCGGCAAGGCCTGCCCGGCCCACGACTTTGCCGAGAAGACGTGGCGGCACCTGAATTTCTTCCAGCACCACTGCTACTTGCACGCCCACGTGCCCCGCACCAAGTGCCCCGAGCATGGCGTCAAGCGCATTGAAGTCCCTTGGGCGCGGCAGGGCAGCGACTTCACCTTGCTGTTCGAGAAGGCGGCCATGTCGCTGGTCAAGAAGATGCCGGGGCTGGCCGTCTCCCGGCAGCTGGAGATCTCGGACAAGCAATGGGATGGAGTCCTCCCCACCCTACCCCAGCGCCGATGCACCACACTGAGCGGTGAGAGGCCACTGGCAGAGGAGAGCGTCCCATGCCCATTTCACGCGTAGGTGTCGATGTTGCCAAATCCGTCTTCCATGTCCACGGCGTGGATCACCATGACCAGGTCGAGTGGCGCGGCAAGCACAAGCGCGACAGGTGGCTGGACGCCATCGTCAAGCGCGTCCCCATGGGGGCCGAGATCGGCATGGAAGCCTGCGCGTCATCTCACCATTTGGCCCGTGCGCTGCAAGCGCGCGGCTATCACGTCAAGCTGATCGCCGCGCAGTTCGTCACGTCCTACGTCAAGAGCAACAAGAACGGTCGCGTCGATGCCGAGGCCATCTGCGAGGCCATGGGCCGCCCCCACATGCGCTTCGTGGCCATCAAGTCGGTCGCACAGCAGGATGTTCAAGCGGCGCATCGCATCCGCAGTGAACTGGTTCAGCAGCATACCTCCAAGGCCAACCAGATTCGTGGCCTGATCGGCGAGTACGGGCGGGTGGCGCCCACCGGCATTGGCCAGCTGCGCGCGGCCTTGCCATGCTGGCTGGAGGATGCCGAGAACGGCCTGACCAACGCCCGTCTGGAAGGCATGAACGGTTTGTTCCAGGGGGCCCGATCACGCGCACGTTGATTGGCAGCCCCGTGGGGCGCCTGCTGGATCAGGCCAAATCCACATGATGTTACGAAGAACCCATCATTTCAAACCAACGCCTTGACGTGGTTCAGAAGTTATAGCCCAGGCCAACCGTATAGGCCCAGACACCATCGTCCTGAAACGCATCGGTAGCATCATCGGTGTCGCTGAACAAGAACTGATACTCAGCGCGGGCGAGGAAAAAGGTCTTGGTCTGAACATAGTACTTTATGCCCGTTTCCAGACCCGCGAAGGCGCTGTCCTTGACGCCGTCGCCGTATATTCCGCCAAGGCTGGCGCCGATGAAGGGCCGCGCACGATCATCGAGGAACTGATGGTTGATGTAACCACGGGTTGATCCGTTCCAGAAATCATCTGTGACGTCTTCACCTTCGATATCAGCGTAATTGACGCTTTGCCTGACACCGGCAACCATGTTATCCCGCAGATACCAACCAAGGTCGCCGGTCACGCCGAAGTTGCCGCTATTGAAATTCCGGTCGTTACTGCCGGTCCCGGAGATAGAAAATTCACGGTCGCCCTCGTGTGGGCCGGACTCTGAGGATTGGGCGGATGCTGCCATAGGCAGTGCACCGAGAAGACAAAAAGTGATGACCGCAGTGTTGACTCTTATCATGATGAGCTCCCTGCTTACATTGTTAAGATTGCATTTCCATAATGCGCCATTAGCTACCTGGCGCAGGTAGTGGCGACCGATACTACGGCGATCAACCGACGCGAACGAACCTCATCATCATGGTAGGTGTCTATCCACTCGGGCTTCTGTGCGTTAGCACACACTAAGTGCTTGATATCAAGTTTTAGAGTAAAATCCATGTCAGGATCTCCGACATGGTCGGACCCATGGGAAACATAGCAAGGCGCTTCGTTGTCCTGACCTTCACCCCATAAACCGGTCCACCGGCAATGCGAGATTTCCGCTACGTTTACCCTGATAGCCGGAGATCTCGCGATGAAGCGTAATCGACATACCGAAGAGCACGTCATCACCCTCCTCAAGGCCCATGAGCGCGGCGTGTCGGTCGCCGAGCTGGCCCGACAGAATGGCGTGACCGAGCAGACCATCTATCGCTGGAAGGCCAAGTACGGTGGTATGGAGGTATCGGAGGCCAAGCGTCTCCGGGAGTTGGAGGCAGAGAATGCCCGCCTGAAGAAGCTGCTGGCGGAAAGCGCCCTCGACAATGCTGCCTTCAAGGAGATCGTCTCGGGAAAGTGGTGACGCCCGAAGCGAAGCGTCGGGCGGTAACGCACCTGGTGACAGGCGGCTGGCTCAGCCAGCGACATGCCTATCGATTGCTGGGCCTGCCACGATCGGTGGCCCGCTACCAGGCGTTGCCGCGTGATGATGAGCCGCTTAGGGCTCGGCTAAACGTCTTGGCGACCTGCTACCCCCGCTACGGCTACCTGTTGCTGCACGCCCTGTTACATCATGAGGGGATGGTGGTGAATCGCAAGCGAACTTACCGGCTGTACCGTGAGAGTGGGCTTCAGGTCCGCATCCGGCGGCGTAAGCGACTGGTACGGCCAAGAGCACCTATGCCGTGTCCGGACAGGGCCAACCAACGCTGGTCGATGGATGTCGTCTCGGATCAGTTGGCCTCGGAGCGCCGATTCCGCGTGCTAAACATCATGGATGACTTCAGTCGGGAACGCGTCGGCCAGCTGGTGGACACGTCCATTTCCGGGCGGCGCCTGGCCAGGTTCTTTTACGAATTTGCACAGTAGCGCGCTCTACCTGCCTCGATTGTCTGTGATAACGGTCCCAAGCTGACCAGCAAGAGTTATCGTCAAATCTGGTGGATGGCGGTCAGGCCGCATTCCTGTCTGACTGATCGGTTACCTGCTCCCCATCCCGAAACTCGACGTTGCTGACGACCAGCTCCAACTTCTGGAAGTGCTTGATACGCCGCCATCGCTTTTGGGCGCTCTGGAGCAGCTTGAAGACCATCGCCAGGGTTGTCGCCCGGGAGCCGCAGTTTCGGCTGCGCTTGGTCCTCAGGCGGACTGTGGCGAAGGTCGACTCGATCGGGTTGGTGGTGCGGATATGCACCCAGTGCTCTGCCGGGTAGTCGTAGAACGCCAGCAGCTCTTCCCGATCCTTGGCCAGGCACCCCATCGCCTTGGGGTACTTGGCCTCGAAGCGTTTCAGGGTGCGATCGAAAGCCTTGTGCGCCCCGTCGCGGGTCTCTGCCATCCAGATGTCATGGAGGTCGGCCTTGACCTTGGGCTGCACGGACTTCGGCAGCTTGTTCAGCACGTTAGCCGTCTTGTGAACCCAGCAACGCTGATGGTCGGTCTCCGGATAGATCTTGCTCAGGGCCGCCCAGAACCCCATGGCACCGTCGCCCACCGCCAGCTTGGGCGCCTGGATCAGGCCGCGCTCTCGCAGGCCTGTCAGCAAGGTCTTCCAACTGTCCGCCGACTCGCGGAAGCCGTCTTCGACGGCCACCAGCTCTTTGCGGCCCTGCTCGGTTACGCCGATGATCACCAGCAGGCACAGGCGGTCATCCAGGCGCACATTGCTGTAGATTCCGTCAGCCCACCAGTAGACGTAGCGCCGGTCTGCCAGGTCCCGCTGCCGCCACTCGGTATGCTCCTCTTCCCATTGTTTCTTGAGCCGTGACACCGTGTTGGCCGACAGCCCCTTGGCTTGGTCGCCCAGCAGCGCCGCCAAGGCCTCCTGGTAGTCGCCGGTGGAGATCCCCTTCAGATAGAGCCAAGGGATCAGTTCCTCGATGCTGCGAGCCCGCTTCAAGTAGGGCGGCAGCAGGCTGCTGTTGAAGCGGGCGCCACCGCCGCTGCGGTCACGCACCTTGGGCACCTGCACGCTGACATCCCCGATCCCGGTCTGGACCGTGCGCTCAGGCAGGTAGCCGTTGCGGACCACGGCCTGGCGGCCATCGTCTAGCCGCTGATCAGCATACTGCGACAGGAAGGTGGCTAACTCAGCCTCGACTGCCTTGGCGATCAGGTCACGGGCACCTTGGCGCAGCAGCTCGTGCAGCGGGTCAGTGACTTGGGGTTCTGGTTGTGAAAGAGCCCGGAGGGTAGAATTGGTCATGGCGTATCCATTCCTTGTTGATTGTGATCTGGCGAGATCAATCAACAGGATACGCCACCTTTCCTACCTCCTTCCGTACACCAGAAGTCACCATAGCTCG
>NZ_JASCQP010000002.1 GCF_030010555.1 Halomonas rhizosphaerae | reverse complement strand
CCATGAAGTCACGTGCCGCCGTCGCCATGGAAGCCGGCAAGCCCCTGGAGCTGGTCGAGATCGACGTCGAGGGCCCCAAGGCCGGCGAGGTGCTGGTGAAGATCGCCGCCACCAGCGTTTGCCACACCGATGCCTTTACCCTCTCCGGTGCCGACCCGGAGGGCAACTTCCCGGCGGTGCTGGGCCACGAGGGGGCCGGCGTCGTCCAGGAGGTGGGCGAGGGCGTCACCAGCGTCAAGCCCGGCGATCACGTCATCCCGCTCTATACCGCCGAGTGCGGCCAGTGCAAGTTCTGCCTCTCGGGCAAGACCAACCTGTGCAGCGCGGTGCGCGCCACCCAGGGCAAGGGCGTGATGCCGGATGGCACCTCGCGCTTCTCGCTGGACGGCCAGATGCTGCACCACTACATGGGCACCTCCACCTTCAGCGAGTACACGGTGCTGCCCGAGGTCTCGCTGGCCGTGGTCTCCAAGGCGGCGCCGATGGACAAGATCTGCCTGCTGGGCTGCGGCGTGACCACCGGCATCGGCGCGGTGATGAACACCGCCAAGGTGGAGCCGGGCAGTACCGTCGCCGTCTTCGGCCTGGGCGCCATCGGCCTGGCGGTGATCCAGGGCGCGGTGATGGCCAAGGCCGCGCGGATCATCGCCATCGACGTCAACCCGGAGAAGTTCAAACTGGCCGAGCAGTTCGGCGCCACCGACTTCGTCAATCCCAAGGAGTACAGCGACCCCATCCAGCAGGTGATCGTCGACCTGACCGATGGCGGCGTCGACTACTCCTTCGAGTGCATCGGCAACGTCAACGTCATGCGCTCGGCGCTGGAGTGCTGCCACAAGGGCTGGGGCGAGTCGGTGATCATCGGCGTGGCCGGCGCCGGCGAGGAGATCAGCACGCGGCCGTTCCAGCTGGTTACCGGGCGGGTCTGGAAGGGCTCCGCCTTCGGTGGCGTGAAGGGGCGGACCGAGCTGCCGGGCTACGTGGAGCGCTACATGAACGGCGAGATCAACATCGACGACTTCATCACCCACGACCTGCCCTTCGAGAAGATCAACGAAGCCTTCGAGCTGCTGCACCGCGGCGAGAGCATCCGCACCGTCCTGCACTACTGAGCCATCGATCAGGAGCCTGACACCATGACCATGACCGAACACCTCGAACTGGTCTCGGCCAACAAGAGCTTCGGTGGCTGGCACAAGCGCTATCGCCACCGCTCCCGGGCACTGGACTGCGAGATGACCTTCTCCATCTACCTGCCGCCCCAGGCCGAGGCCGGTCGGGTACCGCTGCTGTGGTGGCTCTCCGGGCTGACCTGCACCGACGAGAACTTCATGCAGAAGGCCGGCGCCCATGGGGTTGCCGCCGAGCTCGGCATCGCCATCGTCTGTCCGGATACCAGCCCGCGGGGCACCGACCTGCCGGGCGAGGATGACAGCTACGACTTCGGCAGCGGCGCCGGCTTCTACGTCAATGCCACCCGGGAGCCCTGGAAGAAGCACTATCGCATGTATGACTACGTGGCCGAGGAGCTGCCCTCGGTGGTGCGCCAGCACTTCCCGGTCAACGGCCGAGAGTCGATCAGCGGCCACTCCATGGGCGGACACGGTGCCCTGGTGATGGCCCTGCGCCGTCCCGGGCACTACCGCTCGGTATCGGCCTTCGCGCCGGTCGTCAATCCCAGCGAGTGCCCCTGGGGGCAGAAGGCCTTCTCCGGCTACCTGGGGGAGGACCGCGGCCTCTGGACCCAGTACGATGCCTGCGAACTGGTGGCCCGCGGGGCCTCGAGCCAGCCGCTGTTCATTGACCAGGGCGAGGCCGACGACTTCCTCGAGGAGCAGCTCTGCCCCGAGCGGCTCGAGGCGGTATGCGCCGAGCATGACCACCCGCTGACCCTGCGGCGCCAGCCGGGCTATGACCACAGCTACTTCTTCATCGCCACCTTCATCGAGGAGCACCTGCGCTACCACGCCGAACGACTGAACAAGCGCTGAGCGGGCGCATGCCCGCACCAGGATGACAGGCTGCCTCCCTTCGGGGAGGCAGCGTCGTTATACTGGCGGCATTCACCGAGCGGCGAGGGGAGCCCATGGCCGAGCGAGACACGCAATGAGGGAGTGGCGGCAGCGGGCCTGGCGGGTGCTGTGGCGTACCCTGCTGGGCTTCGTGGTGTGTTCCCTGGTGCTGGTGCTGCTGCTTCGCGTGGTGCCGGTGTTCGGCTCCATGGTGATGGTGGAGCGCAAGGTCCAGTCCTGGATCGCCGGGGAATCCCTCGACATCCGCCACCAGTGGCAGCCCTGGCAACGCCTCTCCGACCACGCCAAGCTGGCGGTGATCGCCGCCGAGGACCAGCGCTTCCCGCTCCATCACGGCTTCGATCTGGGCGAGATGCGCCGCGCCTGGGAGGCCAGCCGCAACGGGGGGCGCCTGCGCGGGGCCAGCACCATCAGCCAGCAGACCGCCAAGAACCTCTTCCTGTGGACCGGGCGCAGCTGGGTGCGCAAGGGGCTGGAGGCCTGGTTCACCCTGCTGATCGAGGGGCTGTGGCCCAAGCAGCGCATCCTTGAGGTCTACCTCAACATCGTCGAGTGGGACAGCGGGGTGTTCGGCCTCGAGGCCGCCTCACGCCACTACTTCGGCGTCGCCGCCGGCCAGCTCAGCGAGGCCCAGGCCAGCCGGCTGGCGGCGATCCTGCCCGACCCCCGCGGCCGTGATGCGGCGCGCCCCGGCCCCCAGGTGGAGCGGCGCAGCGCCTGGATCCGCCAGCAGATGCGCAACCTCGGCGGCACCGGCTATCTCGAGCGGCTCTGAGGGCTGCCGGGCCCGCTTCTCACCACCAGCACCACGCCGGCGATGGCGATGGCCATGCCGGCAAGCGACAAGGGCGGCAGGCGCTCGTCGAACAGCCACCACGCCTCCAGCGCCGTCACCGGCGGGACCAGATAGAAGAGGCTGGCCACCCGCGACGCCTCGCCGCGCTTGATCAGTGCCATCAGCAGCAGGATGGCGGAGATGGAGAGCACCAGCACCAGCCAGGCCAGGGTCAGCAGGAAGGTGGGCGCCCAGTCGATCTCCCTGGTCTCGAACAGCAGGGCGCCCAGGCCCAGCAGCGTCCCGGCACCGAGATACTGCACCACGGTGCCGGAGAGCAGCGGCATGCCGGTGCAGAACCGCTTCTGGTAGAGGGTGCCCAGCGAGATGCCGACCAGCGCCACCGTTACGCTGGCCAGCGCCCCGAGACCGAACCCCTGGAACAGCATCTCGCCCGGGTCGAGCTTGCCGCCCAGCACCAGGGCGATGCCGACGAGCCCCATCACCAGTCCCAGCCACTGCAGGCGCCCCAGCCGCTCGCCCAGCAGGGGACCGGCAAGCCCGGCGGTCAGCAGTGGCTGCAGCCCCACCAGCAGTGCGGCCAGGCCCGCCGGCATGCCCTGGTAGATGCCGTAGAAGACGCCGCCCAGGTAGGCCCCGTGGACCAGCAGGCCGGAGATGGCGATATGCCCCCACAGCCGGGGCCCCTGTGGCCAGCCCGCTCGCAGCAGCACGACCAGCGGGACCAGCAGGGCCAGGGTCAGCACGAAGCGCACGAACAGGAAGGTGAAGGGCTCGGCATGGGGCAGGCCGAACTTGGCGCCGATGAAGCCGGTGCTCCACAGCGCCACGAAGAGGATGGGCATGGCAGCCAGCCAGGACTGGCGGTGACGTTCCGATGTCATGGCAAAGGGCTTCCAGGGTCAGGGGGTGGGGGCATCATCGCGGCCCGTGGCACGGGATGCCACCCTCGCGGCTCGTGCTTTGGTAGTAGACGCGGCGACGCCGGAAAATTGGTAAGACCATGATTTTGCCTGAATAGACAGGGTCTTGCCACGCGTGAACGCTTGGTCTGACCAATGTCCGACGGCGGCTTGCGTTGAAAGTCGCTATTGGCCGGGGGGCGGCTTTTCGCTAGCTTTCGCCATGGAAGACGTTTCCAGATATATGGAATCTTCCCTGAGGCCCATAAGGATAGCGGGCCCTGCGTGCCGGTCGGTCGCCAGAACGAGCAGGCACGCGAGATGGCGCAGGGAGGAAAACAACAAGATCCCGTTGATGCCCGCTCATATGAGTGCGGGCTCGCGACCCAACCAGGAGTCCATGACATGCAAGACGACAAGCAGCCGTCAAGCATCTCTTCCGTCGACAACGACAACACGAAAGTCCTCAAGGAGTTCAAGACCCCGAGCCGGCGTAACTTCCTGAAGGCCGCGGCCGTCGGGTCGGCGGCGGCCGTGGCGGCCCCCTGGATCGGCAACGTCCAGGCGCAGGAGGGCATCCGCATCCGCATGCAGTCCTCCTGGCAGCCGGGTACCGTCGGCTATCGCACCTTCGAGGCCTGGGCCAAGGGCGTCGCCGAGGCGACCAGCGGCGAGGTCAACATCGAGCCCTTCCCCGCCGGGGCCGTGGCCGGTGCCTTCGAGGTCGCCGATGCCGTGCGCAACAACGTGCTCGATGGCCAGAACTGGTTCACCGTCTACTGGGCCGGCAAGATGCCGGCCGGCGTGTTCCTCACCGCCTTCCCCATGGGCCTGTCGCTGCCCCACCAGTGGGACATGATGTTTGGCGCCTACGGTGGCTTCGACATCGCCAAGGACCTCTACCGCAAGCAGGGCCAGGAACTGTTGGGCTATGTCCACCATGACCTGAACCTGATCCACTCCAAGAAGCCGCTGCGCAGCTTCGATGACTTCGACGGTATCAAGCTCCGCATGCCCGGGGGCATCGTCGCCGAGACCTTCGCCGCCGTGGGCGCCCGAACCACCCTGCTGCCGGGTTCCGAGGTCTATCCGGCCCTGGAGAAGGGCACCATCGATGCCGCCGACTTCACCGGTGCCGCGGTCAACTACGAGCTGGGCTTCTGGCAGGTGGCCGACTACATCATCATGGGGCCGCCCTCCACGCCCTGCCTGCACCAGTCCGTCGACCTGATGGACATCGCCGTCAGCCGTCGCATCTTCGAGCGGATGTCCTCCCAGACCCAGGACCTGATGCACGACCTGGTGGCGGCCTACTCCCGGGAGCACTATGCGGCGATCCAGAAGGCCAACGCCGAGGCCTGGCCCAAGTACCGCGAGAAGGGCGTGGAGATCATCCACCTCTCCGAGGAGGATGCCACCCGCTTCCGCGAGGTCGCCATCCCGCTGTGGTTCAAGTGGGCCAACAAGGACCCGGATGCCGCGCGGCTCTTCAAGGTGCATCTCGACACCATGATGGACCCCGCGGTGGCGCTGATCACCGAGGACGACATCAAGGACTACGAACTCAACGTCTGACCCGTCTGCTCGACCACTCCGGGTGTTGTCGGCCGAGGGCCGCAGCGCCCGGTTTGCATAGGGCACAACTCTCAATCCCGCATCCCGTCGGCTCGATGATCCGTCACCATCGCCGGGAGGCGATGGTATCGCGGAGGAGTTTCCATGAATCTTGAGATCAATTTCGTTCTGCCGCACTGGCTCTACTGGTCGGTACTGTTCTTCCTGCCCCTCGTGGTGATGTTGCTCGTCGACCGCAGCTTCCGCCGCGGCGGCACCATCAGCGGCGGTGACACCGCCGAGATCCCCGCCGGCGAGGCCGCCGAGGTCGCCTACCAGCCCCCCGGCAACCTGTTCACCGCCGTTATCGATCGCATTTCCGGGTTCTTCGGCCGCTACGTGGCCTACTGGGCGCTGATCGCCCCCTTCGTCTTCGCCTACGAAGTGCTGATGCGCTATGCCTTCAACTCGCCGACCAACTGGGCCCACGAATCGATGACCCTGATGTTCGGCATGCAGTACCTTATCGCCGGGGCCTTCGCCCTGCGCGAGGGTGGGCACGTGCGTGTGGACATCCTCTACACGCGGGCCAGGCCGGTGAACAAGGCGGCGCTGGACCTGCTGACCTCGGTGTTCTTCTTCATCTTCACCCTCGCCCTGCTGGTGACCGGATGGAAGTTCTTCTCACAATCGGTGAGCGACCGCTTCTTCTTCGGCTCAAGCTACGCCAACGAGACCTCCTTCACCGAGTGGGCGATACAGTTCTACCCGGTGAAGTTCATGCTCTTCTTCGGCGCGCTGCTGCTGCTGCTCCAGGGCATCGCCCAGCTGATCCGCGACTTCCAGGCCTTCCGGCACCATCGTCGGATGCATGACGGCAGCCGCACCTTCTCCACCCTGCTGGTCGCGGCGGGGGCCATCCTGGCGGCGTGGACCCTGTTCGAGATGGTCAACATCGCCACCACCGACTACGAGAGCCTGGCGGGCAGCCTCGAGGGAGCCCTGGCCAACGTGGGCATCGGTGGCCTGACCCTGGTGATGTTCGGCACCCTGATGGTGGTGCTGGTGGCGGGCCTTCCGCTGGCCTTCGTCACCGGCGGCCTGGGGGTCTGCTTCCTCTACCTGGTCGGCACCCAGGACATGCTCAACCTGATGCCCTCGCGCATCTTCCCGATGATGACCAACTACCAGCTCTCGGCCATCCCGCTGTTCATCTTCATGGCCTCGGTGCTGGAGAAGGCGGGCATCATCGAGGAGCTGTTCGACGTCGTCTACAAGTGGATGGGCGGCCTCAAGGCGGGCCTGGCCATCGCCACCGTCATCGCCTCCACGCTGCTGGCCGCCATGGTGGGCGTGATCGGGGCCGCGGTGGTGACCATGGGCCTGATCGCCCTGCCGGCGATGCTCAAGCGTAACTACGACCCGGAGATCGCCATCGGTTCGATCATGGCCGGCGGCACCCTGGGTATCCTGATCCCGCCGTCGATACTCGCCATCATCTACGGCGTCATTGCCCAGCAGTCGGTGGGCGAGCTCTACCTGGGCTCGCTGATCCCCGGCCTGCTGCTGGCCTTCATGTACGGCTTCTACTGCTGGATGCGCGGCACCCTGAACGTCAAGATGGCGCCGCCGATGCCGGTCGAGGACCGGGTCGACATGAAGGAGAAGCTGCGCCTGCTGCGCAATATGCTGGCACCGATCGTCCTGGTGGTACTGGTGCTGGGCATCATCTTCACCGGCATCGCCACCCCGGTGGAGGCGGCCGGCATCGGTACCTTCGGCGCCCTGGTGGTGGCCGCGATGCACAAGCGCCTCACCTGGCCCAACCTGCATGCCGCCTGCATGACCACTCTGGTCGCCTCGGCGATGGTGATGTGGATCATCTTCGGTGCCAGCATCTTCGTCGGCTTCTATATCCTGCAGGGCGGCCAGACCTTCGTGCAGGAGCTGATCTCCGGCGCGGGCCTCGGCCCCTATGCGGTGCTGGCCCTGATGATGGTGCTGCTGGTGGCCCTGGGCATGTTCCTCGACTGGGTGGGCATCCTGCTGCTGGCGGTGCCGATCTTCGTGCCGCTGATCAAGGGTCTCACCTTCGACGGCGTGTTCGGCCTGCCCGGCGTCGACCCTGCCGATGTCTCGCTGTGGTTCGGCGTCATCTACCTGGTCAACATGCAGATGTCCTTCCTCAGCCCGCCGTTCGGCTATGCGCTCTTCTACATCAAGGGCGTCTGTCCGCCGCATATCACCATGGCGCAGATCTTCCGCTCCTCCTTCCCCTTCCTGGGGATCCAGGCGGTGGGACTGCTGCTGGTGATCCTCTTCCCGGCGCTGGTGACCTGGCTGCCGAACCTGGCCTATGGCTGATGCCAGGCGCTCGCCCCGGCAAGCCACCAGAGGCGCTCCCTGCGGGGAGCGCCTTTTCGTGGGCATGGGAATATCCCTAAGTTTTACATTTGGTTACGAGATAGTCTGAACTCGCGCTTCCGGGGGGCGTCACAGGGGGGCACATTCACAACGCAACACCCTGGAGGTATTCATGCAACGGATGACTGCTCTGTTCTCGGCCGCACTTCTCTCTCTCGGTATGGCTGCCGCCGTGCAGGCTCAGGAAACCCAGCAGAGCCAGGACCCGGCCGCTGCGGAACAGCCGCAGGCCCAGGCGCCGGCCCAGGACTTCTCCGATGAGCAACTGCAGCAGTTTGCCGACGCCTCCCAAGAGATCGCCGTGATCTCCCAGGAGTACACCGAGGAGCTGCAGGCGGCAGAGGATGAGCAAGCCCAGCAGGAAGTGCGCATGGAAGCCAACGACAAGATGGTCGAAGTGGTCGAGGACAGCGGTCTCGACGTGGATACCTTCAACGCCATTGGCCAGGCCATCCAGCAAGACCCGGAGATGATGCAGCGCGTGCAGGAAATGGCCGAGTCCTAAGCACGGGCAGATCTCCGCCGACTCGATCGGCAGACGAGGGCCACCCTACGGGGTGGCCCTCTTCGTGTCTGTCGCTCGTCCCTGTCCTCTTTACAGCCCCGTGCGGCCATTCCAGACTGGTGCCATACATGTAACGGGCGGGAGCGTGACGCATGGACGTGGAACTGCTTGAGATCCGCCAGCACCTGGGGCGCTTCCCCCCTTTCGAGGGGCTCTCCGACGAGTTGCTCGACGAGGTGGCAGGCAGCGTGGAGGTGGCCTACTTCAAGGCCGGCAGCGATATCCTGGTGCTCGATCAGGAGGTCCATGAGTTTTGCTACATCCGCAGCGGCGCCGTGGAGGTCTATCGCCGCGGCGGCGAACTCTACAATCGCCTCGGCGAGGGCGATATCTTCGGCCACTTCAGCCTGCTGCGGAATCATCGCACCCGCTTCCCGGCCCGGGCCATGGAAGACTGCCTGATCTACTTCATCCCCGAGTCCGCCTTCCAGCGGCTCTGCGAGGCCGACGACAACTTCGCCGACTTCGTCGAGCTCGAGCGGCCGCGCCTGGAGTCGACGGTCAAGGAGCAGAAGAAGAACAGCGACATGATGATCACCCGGGTGCGCAAGCTGCTGACCCGCTACCCGGTGATGGTCGAGGCCAGCACCACGGTGCAGGAGGCCGCCCGCCAGATCACCGAGTTCGGCGCCTCGGCGGTGCTGGTGCTCGACGCCCCCGGCGATACCCCTCGCTACACCTTCCGCGACAGCGAGGATCGCCACTGGCAGGTGCGAGGCATCCTCACCGACAGCGACTTCCGCAAGCATGTGGTGGCCGAGGGTCGCTCCCCCGAGACGCCGGTGGGGGAGGTGATCGGTCCCCGTCTGATCGCCATCCAGTCCGATGAGTCGGTGCACGAGGCGATGTTGTGCATGCTGCGCAACAATATCCATCACCTGCCGGTGATGCACCGTCGCCACCCCGTGGGGATCGTGCATCTTTCCGACATCATCCGCTACGAGACTGGCAGCAGCCTCTACCTGGTGAGCAACATCTTCCACCAGTCCAGCGTCGATGGCCTGGCGCGGTTGGCGCCCGACGTGCGTGCCGCCTTCGTGCGCATGGTCGAGGAGGGCGCCGACTCGCGCATGGTGGGCAGCGCGCTCTCCACCATCGGGCGCAGCTTCACGCGCCGGCTGCTGGAACTGGCCGAGGAGGAGCTGGGCCCCCCGCCGGTGAGCTACTGCTTCATGGCGCTGGGCTCCATGGCGCGCAACGAGCAGTCCATCGTCACCGACCAGGACAATGCCCTGGTGCTCGCCGACGACTTCGACCCCGAGCGCCACGATGCCTACTTCCTGGCGCTGGCCCAGCGCGTCAGCGACGGCCTGGATGCCTGCGGCTACCCCTACTGCAAGGGCGACATCATGGCCACCAACGACCGCTGGCGCCAGCCCCTGTCGGTATGGAAGCAGTACTTCCGTGACTGGATCGATCACCCCTCCCCGGAGCGTCTGCTGCACAGCTCGATCTTCTTCGACCTGGACGCCGTGCACGGCGAGAATGCCTTCGTCGAGCAGCTCCAGGACCTGGTGGCCAGCCGGGCCCACAAGAGCCCGCTGTTCCTGGCCGCCATGGCGCGCAATGCACTGAACCGCACTCCGCCGCTGGGCTTCTTCCGGACCTTCGTGATGGAAAAGGACGGCAAGCACAACAATTCCATCAACCTCAAGCGCCGCGGCACCGCGCCGATGACGGACCTGATCCGGGTGCATGCCCTGGCCTGCGGGTCGCGGGCCCAGAACAGCTTCGCGCGGCTCGACGACATCGACCGGACCCAGCTGCTGGCGCCGGGGGTGAGCCAGAAGCTGCGCTATGCCCTCGAGTTCCTCTCGATGTCGCGGATCCGCCATCACGTGATCGATATCGAGCACGAGCGGGCACCGGACAACAACATCGAGCCGGAGAACGTCTCCGACACCGAGCGCCACAACCTCAAGGATGCCTTCCAGGTGTTGAGCAACGCCCAGAAGTTCCTCAAGTTCCGCTACCCCATGCCGTCGCGCTCCCGGTCTCGCTGAGGTGGCCATGATCCGCCTGCGTCCGCGAATGTCTCCGCCGACCCCGGGCTGGCCGGAGTACCTGGCCGGCCGGGCCGAGACGGCCAGGGACCCGCGACTGGCCCGCTATTTCGCCGCCGGGCTACCGGGCCCCGAGACCCCCATCGGCGAGGCGCCGATGGTGGCCCTGGACATGGAGACGACCGGACTGGACGAGCGGCGCCATGCCATCGTCAGCATCGGCGTGGTGCCCTTCACCCTGGGGCGTATCGCCCTGTCACGGCGACGCTACTGGGTCGTGCGCCCCTCGCGCCCGCTGAGCGAGGAGTCGGTGACCTTCCATCACATCACCCACGCCGACATCGCCCGGGCTCCGGACCTCGGCGAGATCCTCGACGAGTTGCTCGAGGCCCTGACGGGGCGCCTGGTGGTGGTCCACTACCGGCATATCGAGCGGCCCTTCCTGAACGCCGCACTGAAGGCGCGGCTGGGGGAGGGCGTGATGTTCCCGGTCATCGATACCATGTCGCTGGAGGCGCGCATCCACCGCCAGTCGCTGCTGGCCCGCTTCAAGCGCTGGATCGGCAGGCCGCCGGCCTCCATCCGCCTCTACGACAGCCGCGCGCGCTACGGCCTGCCCGTCTATGCGGGGCACCATGCGCTTATCGACGCCCTGGCCACTGCCGAGCTGCTGCAGGCCCAGGTGGCGAGCCACTATAGCCCGACGACCCCGGTGGGCGAGCTCTGGAGCTGAGACCCTGCCCGACAGGGGAGTCCCCCACGCGAAAAGGCGGCCCACGGGCCGCCTTTTCGTTGCTTGCCGAACGCCAATGAGGCGTGCCGGGCTTACTTGGCGCGAGGTTCGCTCATCAGTCCCTTGACGATGGCGTAGCAGCCCACCAGCAGCACCAGCGTGAAGGGCAGGCCGGTGGTCAAGGCCGCCGTCTGCAGGGCGGCGAGGCCGCCGCCCAGCAGCAGGGCGATGGCCAGTGCCCCCTCGATCAGCGCCCAGAAGATACGCTGGGGCTTGGGAGCGTCCACCTTGCCGCCGGCGGTGATGGAGTCGATCACCAGCGAGCCGGAGTCGGAGGAGGTGATGAAGAACACGATCACCAGCACGATGCCGACGAAGGAGGTGATGGCGGTCAGCGGCAGGTGCTCGAGCATGGTGAAGAGTTGCAGCTCCAGGGCGGCATCCTGCACGTCGGTGATGCCGGAATTGACCACCTGGTCGATGGCAGTGGTGCCGAAGGCGGTCATCCACACCACCGAGGCCATCGACGGCACCAGCAGCACCGAGATCAGGAACTCGCGCACGGTGCGGCCGCGGCTGACGCGGGCGATGAACATGCCGACGAAGGGCGACCAGGCGATCCACCAGGCCCAGTAGAAGGCCGTCCAGCCCTGGCTGAAGTTGGCGTCCTCGCGCCCGAACGGCATGGAGAGCGCCGGCAGGTGGGTCACGTAGCCGATCAGGTTCTCGAGCACGCCGGTAGCGATCATCAGCGTCGGGCCGACGAAGATCACGAACAGCAGCAGCAGGGCGGCGAGCACCATGTTGATCTGCGAGAGGCGCTGCACGCCCTTGTCGACGCCGAGCATGATCGAGCCCAGGGCCACGAGGGTAATCCCCAGGATCAGCAGCACCAGGGTGGTGTCGCCGGCGGGGATGCCGAACAGGTACTCGAGGCCACCGGCCGCCTGGGTGGCGCCGATGCCCAGCGAGGTGGTCAGGCCGAACAGGGTGGCGAACACCGCCAGGATGTCGATCACATGGCCCGGCCAGCCCCACACGCGCTCGCCCAGGATCGGGTAGAAGATCGAGCGCATGGTCAGTGGCAGGCCCTTGTTGAAGGCGAAGATCGCCAGCGACAGGCCGACGATGGCGTAGGCGCCCCAGGGATGCAGGCCCCAGTGGAAGATGGTGGCGGCCATGCCCAGCGAGATGGCGCCGGCCTGGTCACCCTCGGCACCGCCCAGCGGGGCCCAGTCAGTGCGCACGCCGTCCTCGCCCATGCTGATACCGCCCATGGCGGTGCCATAGTGGCCCAGCGGCTCCGAGACCCCGTAGAACATCAGCCCGATGCCCATGCCCGCGGCGAACAGCATCGAGAACCAGCCGGCGTAGCCGAAGTCCGGCGTGGCATCCGCGCCGCCGATGCGCACCTTGCCCATCGGGGTGAAGATCAGCACTAGCGCCAGGAGCACGAAGACGTTGGCCCCCAGCAGGAAGAACCAGCCCAGGTTGGTGGTCAGGAAGCTGAACATGCTGTTGAAGATCGGCTCCATCTGATCCTGCAAGGCCAGCGTCAGGACCACGAACAGCAGGATCACGATCGAGGAGAACAAGAAGACCTTGCCATGCAGGTCCACGTTCACGCCCAGCGGTGAGGCGGTGATGTTGTCCTGGCCGATCACATAGTCGGTATCGATGAGGTTCGCCGCCCCCTGCGGGGCGGGAATTCCCTCGGAGCCCGCACTCGGCTCCTTGGGTTTCTCGTCTTGGGGATCTTGAGCCACGAGACATCTCCCTTGCAGTTATTGGTGTGCTTGCGTTTGCTGGTTCGGCTTACTTGCCGGCCCCCGGACGCACCAGGAACACCGATGCCTTGGTGTGCGTCGCCACCTTGCCGCCGTGGGAAGGCATGATGACGTCCAGATGCTTGGGGGGGTGGGTCGGCATGACGACGAGGTCGGCGCCCACCTCGTCGATGGCCTCGATGAGATCGTCGTCGAGATCGGCGATCGGGTCGGGACTGACGATGGTATGGGTGCTGACCGGCTGGCCGTGGACCTTGTGCCGCTCCTGGGCGAAGGCCTCGAGCTTCTGCGTGTACTCCTGAGGGGTGCGCGCCACGCTGCCGGGCGTATTGGCGGTCACGCCCACGTAGCAGACCTCGGCATCATAGTGGCGAGCGAGGTCGGCCACGGCCTGTAGCGACGGCTCGATCAGCTCGATATGTGCCAGGTCGACCGGCACCATGATCTTGTGGAACATGCCTGTATCTCCTTGTTGGCCGCAGAGGTCCTGCGAGTCTGTTCAGTGTGACCGTTCCTCGCCACCTTGCCAGGCGACATTTCAACGGCGGCACTGCGCATCCCGAGCGGGCATGGTACCCATCCTCGCCGTTGATTGCAGTGGGCCTGTCTGCATCGGGCGACAGGGTCGTCGAGATTCGAGCCCCCCCAATGAGAAGGGGAGGCACCCTGTGGTGCCTCCCCTTGCGCTCGATGCGGTCAGCCTCGCCGATCAGGCGCGGCCCGGCATGCCCTCACGATTCGGGCAGCCACTCCTCGACCACGTCCTGGTTCTCCTCGACCCACTGCTTGGCGTTCTCGTAGGGGTCGGCGTCGTCCTCCTGGTTCATCAACATGACCTCACCCATCTGCTCCGGGGTCCACTCGAAGGCGTCCAGGATGGCGTAGGCCTCCGGCATCTCCTCCTCGAGGCCCTGGCGGGCGATGGTGTGGATCTGCTCGGCGCCGCCGTAGACGTTCTCGGGGTCCTCGAGGTACTTGAGGTCCCAGCGGGCGAACTTCCAGTGCGGCGTCCAGCCGGTGACCACGACGTCTTCCTCGTTGTTGATGGCGCTTTCCAGGGCGGCGGTCATGGTGGCACCGCTGCCGCTGCGCAGGGCCAGGTCGAGGTCGTAGGTGTCGACCACCTCCTCGGTCAGCCCCATGAGGCCGGCGCCCGGATCGATGCCAATGATCTCGCCGTTGAAGTCGTCGGCGTGGTCGTTGAGCTCGGCGATGGAATCGACGTCGCTGTAGGCCGGCACCACCAGGCCGAGTTTGGTGCCATCCAGGTTGACGCCCAGGTCGACGACCTCGTCGCCCACGCGCTCCATGTAGTCGGCGTGGGTGGTGGGCAGCCAGGCGGCGACGATGGCATCGGCATCACCGGTGGCCACGGACTGCCACATGGCGGCGGCGGAGAGCGAGGTCATCTCCACCTCATAGCCGGCCTGCTCCAGTACGGCGCGCACCACGTTAGTGGAAGCCACTTCTGAGGACCATTCCACGTAGGCCAGGTGCACGCTGCCCTTGTCCTGGGCCTGGGCGGAACCGGCGGTGAGCGCGGTGCCGGCGGCCATGGCCAGGCCGGCGAGACGGATGCGACGGTTCAGCGGGTGCTTGTTCATCGTGTTCCCCTTCTCTTGATGTTCAACCATTTACCTTGGAGGTGCCTCCCGACGGATTCAAGGGGTGGCCTCAACTATCAGGACTTGCGGCCCTTGCGCAGGGACTGGGTCACGCGGTCGAGCAGCATGGCCAGGATCACCACGGCGATGCCCGCCTCGAAGCCGTCACCCGGGCGCAGGCGCTGGATGGCGCGCCACACCTCGCTGCCCAGCCCATCGGCGCCGATCATGGCGGCGATCACCACCATGGAGAGTGCCAGCATGATGGTCTGGTTGATGCCGGCCATCACCGTGGGCAGCGACATCGGCAACTGCACCTTGACCAGCTTCTGGCCGCGGGTGGCACCGTAGGCGTCGGCGGCCTCGATCAGCTCCACCGGCACCTGGCGGATGCCCAGGGTCGTGAAGCGGATCGCCGGCGGCATGGAGAAGATCACCGTGGCGAAGATCGCCGACACCGAGCCGATGCCGAAGAAGGGAATCGCCGGGATCAGGTAGACGAAGGCCGGCATGGTCTGCATGAAGTCCAGGACCGGCATGATCGTCTTGTAGAGCCGCTCCGAGAGCGCCGCGGCAATGCCCACCGGGAGCGCGATCACCACCGCCACGAAGGTGGCGATCACCACCAGGGTGAGGGTCTCGATCATCGGCTCCCAGAGCCCCAGGTTCCAGATCAGCGCCAGGCCGAGGGCGGCCCCGATGCCCAGGCGCAGGCTCGCCACCCACCAGCAGAGGCCGACGATGATCGCCAGCAGGCCCCACTCGGGCAGCCACATCAGGGCATCGTTGAGCACGTCGATGCCGGTCTGGGTCACCCGGGAGATGGCGCGGGTGACGATGGAGTATTCGCTGGTCAGCCAGTCGAGGCCGCCCTCGATCCAGTCGCCCAGCGGAATGCTCGGAATCTCGATAGCCATCATGCGTCTCCTGCCGGTGCCATGTTCTGGTTCTCGCCCACCTTGGCGGGCTCGGCTGCCTGGGCCAGCTCGTCGAGGACGGCGCCCTTGACCACCACGCCCAGCAGCCTGCGGTGGTCATCCACCACGGCGATGGGGAAGCTCTTCTCGCTGAACATGGCGAAGAGGTTGTGCAGCGGCTCCACGGGGCCGACGGCACGGAAGTACTGGGTCATGATGTCACGGATGCTGTCCTTGCCTTCCTTCGCGGCCTGCTCGACGGCGTCCACCACCACGAGACCCAGCAGCTTGCGGTCGCGGCTGGTGACGTAGATGGAGTCCAGCCCGTTCTCGCGCATCTTGCGCAGGGTGGTGCGCGGGCCGTCTTCCTCGCGGGCGGTGGCACGCACCGGCCGCATGGCATGCTGGGCGGTGAGGATCCTGGACATGTCCACGCCCTCGATGAAGCGCGCCACATAATCGTCCGCGGGATGGGTGAGGATCTCCTCCGGGGTGCCGATCTGCACGATCTCGCCATCCTTGAGCAGGATGATGCGGTCGGCGATGTTGATCGCCTCGTCCAGGTCGTGGGTGATGAACACCGTGGTCTTCTGCATGCGGTGCTGCAGTTCCAGCAGCTCCTGTTGCATGTCGCCTCGGATCAGCGGATCCAGCGCCGAGAAGGCCTCGTCCATCAGCAACACCGTGGAGTCGTTGGCCAGCGCCCTGGCCAGCCCGACGCGCTGCTGCATGCCGCCGGAGAGCTGGTTGGGATAGGCATCCTCCCAGCCGTCCAGGCCGACCTGGTGAAGCGCATGGCGCGCCACCTTGGCGCGCTCCTCCTTGTCCACGCCACGGATCTCCAGGCCGAACTCGGCATTCTGCTGCACCGTGCGGTGAGGGAAGAGCGCGAAGTTCTGGAACACCATGGAAAAATGGCGACGACGGCAATCGAGCAGCGCCTTGTCGCCGAGCTCGGGAATGTTCTCGCCGTCGATGACGATCTCGCCCTCGGTGGGCTCGATCAGACGGTTGAGGCAACGGATCAGGGTGGACTTGCCCGAGCCGGACAGCCCCATGATCACCAGCAGTTCCCCCTCGTAGACATCGAAATCGATGTTCGACAGGCCCAGCGTCTGGCCGGTCTTGTCGAAGATCTCGGGGCGCTTTAGCCCCTGCTTGCGCAGTTCGAGTGCCTTCTTCGGCTGGTTGCCGAAGACCTTGCTCAGGTTGCGTACCCGAATCTTGACGTTTCGGTTCTCGTTCATTGGCTCTGCCTTTTGTCGGCTCCCCCGTCATCGGGCGGAAAGCGCCGAAGGGTCGAGTGTCGTGACGTAAGAAAACGACGTCATGATGCCAGGCTGCTGCGTTGACAGCGGCATCGGGTGACGATGGAGTGGACGCTACCCTAGCGTTTTTTGAATGACCATTCAAATTAAAACCCGGGGTGTCGAAGGCCTGCAGGATGGCGCAGGGGTGACCCATGTGTCGAATCTGACCAACGCCCGGCCCTTGGTGGGCCGCGCCTTCCGTGTTGCAAGGGTTATTTAACATGATGATTTTAAAGTTTTTATATACTTTCTTGCCGTGACTGGCACGGTGGCTGCTCGTTGTTGGGTGAAGTCCCGATGACTCAGGGAGAAAGCGATGACCGACCATGAGCTGAACCGAGACAGGCCCCGCGGGAAGCGTTCGCGCCGACTGACGACCCTCGCCGCGATCGCTGCCCTGGGGCTCGGCAGCCTGGCCCTGGCCGGCTGTGGCAACGGCGAGGAGGAGATGCCGCCGATGGAGGAGCCGGCCGGCGAGGAGTCTTCAACCATGAATGGAGAGTCCTCCACCATGGGTGAAGAGTCCTCCTCCATGGGACAGGACTCGGACATGGAGAGCCAGGATCCCGCCATGCAGCAGGACCAGGCCATGGACCAGGAGTCCACCATGGATTCACAGGCGTCATCCGGTGAATCGACCTCCACCACGGAATCGCCATCCGATGACCAGGAGCAAGACGACGACCAGAGCGGCACCTGACCGCCATTTCTCATCGGTGACCGACCGGACAGCCGCCGGTCACCCGACGGGCAAACCCCGCCCGATCCACCCTCGATCTTCATGTAAGGAAGGAGGTGCAAGATGATGTCCAAGGAAACCCTCAAAAGGCTCGGTATTCTCGGTGTCTCGTTCGGCCTGATCGCAAGCCCCTTGGCCTTCGGTGACATGCACGAGGACCCCGCCGCCCAGAGCACCGGCTCCGCGGCCGACCCTGCCACCCAGCAGGCGGATCCTGCGTCCGGCGACCCGGCGGCCGATCCGAATGCCCAGGGTGACCCGGCGGCAGCCGACCCGACGACCGGCGATCCGGCCGGCGGCGACCCGGCGGTGCCGGGCGACGACCCCGCGACCCAGGGCACCGATTCCGCGGCCGATCCCACTACCCAGCAGGCGGACCCCGCGGCGGGTGAGCCGGCCGGCGATCCGAACGCCCAGGGCGACCCGGCTCAGGACCCCGGCTTCGGTGAAGGCACCGAGGCGATGCCCGGCGCCGAAGAGGAGTATGAGAACGTGGAAGAGGAGGCGCCCTGGGACGAGGAGGGCGACGACAGCGAGGATGAGGAGCAGGGCTGGTAAGCCCGCTCCACCGCCCCGCTCAGCGGGGCGGCACTCGCGTGATGGACGGTTCTCCCGGTCCATGCCATTCCCAGGCCGGTGTATCGCGTTCCCCTCTGGCCGGCCCGGCATGTGACCCCTGGCCCCCGCTGCGGCGGGGGTCCTTTTTGTGTGGCTACTCCTCCTCGAGGCGACGGTAGAGGGTGCGACGGGCGATCCCCAGCACCTCGGCGGTACGCCGCTTGTTGCCGCCCGTGGCCGCCAGCACCTTGCGGATATAGCGCTTCTCCACCTCTTCCAGGCTCGGCCAGTCCGCCTGGGTGGCGGTGCTCGCCAGCGCCCCCTCGGCCCGGGTCTCGCGGCAGGCACGACGCCGGGCCTCGCCCTGATCGCGGATCCGCTGGGGCAGGTCGGCGTGACAGAGCTGTCCCGCCTCGGCCAGGGTCACCGCCCGCATGATGGCGTTCTCCAGCTCGCGAACGTTGCCCGGATAGTCATAGCCGAGCAGGGCCTCCAGGGCCGCCGGCTCGATGCGCGCAATGTGCTTGTCCTGCTGACCGGCATGCTTGTCGATCAGCGCCGGGATCAGCCGCTCGATGTCCCCCTCCCGTTCGCGCAGCGGCGGGATGCGCAGCGAGAAGGTCTCGAGGCGATAGAAGAGGTCGCTGCGGAAGTGACCCGCCTCGATCTCCTGCTCCAGCTGGCGATGGGTGGCGGCGATGATGCGCACGTCCACCGCTTCCTCCCGTTCGGCGCCCACCGGTCGCACGCTCTTCTCCTGCAGGGCCCGCAGCAGCTTGGCCTGCAGCGCGACGGGCATCTCGCCGATCTCGTCGAGGAACAGGCTGCCGCCCCGCGCGGCCTGGAAGAGCCCCTGGCGGGACTCGTCGGCACCGGTGAAGGCACCCTTCACATGGCCGAAGAACTCGCTCTCCATCAGCTCGGCGGGAATGCTGGCGCAGTTCACTGCGACGAAGGGGCCGTCGCGACGCGGACTCTCGGCGTGCACGGCCCGCGCCATCAGCTCCTTGCCGGTGCCGCTCTCGCCGAGCAGCAGCATGGGCGCGTCGCTGTCGGCCAGCCGGGCGGCGTCGTGGAACAGCGACTGCATGGCCTCGCTCTCGCCGACGATGCCGTGGAAGCTGTTCGCCGTCCCGTCGCTCGCCAGGCGCGAGGCCAGCCGACGGCTCTCCAGCACCCGGTAGACCGCCTCGCGCAGCCCCTCCAGGTCCAGCGGCTTGGTCAGGAAGTCGTCGGCGCCCTGCTTGAGTGCCTCCACCGCCTGGTCGATGGTGCCGAAGGCGGTGATCACGATGAAACCCACCGTGCTCCCCTCGCGGCGCAGCCGCTCGAGCAGCTGCATGCCGTCGATGCCCGGCAGGCGCACGTCGCTGATCACCAGGGCCACCTCGCTGTGGCTGAGCGTGGCCAGGGCCTGCTCGGCACTGGTCGCGGCGAGGGTCGCGTAGCCGGCGTCGGCCAGCTCCTCCTCGAGCAACTCCAGGATGGCCGGGTCGTCCTCGACGACCAGCAGGGGCAGGGCAGGCGTGTCGCGTTCCGTGTCTGGCATGTCGTGTCCGTTCATGGGGTGGTGTCCTCGAGTGGCAGCACGATCTCGAAGCCGGCGCCTCCCAGCGCGCTGTCGAAGGCGCCGATGGAACCGCCGTGGTCGTTGATGATGCGATGGACCATGGAGAGCCCGAGGCCGCTGCCCTGGCCCACGGGCTTGGTGGTGAAGAAGGGGTCGAAGACCCGGGTGCGGTCGGCCTCGGGGATGCCGCAGCCGTCGTCCTCGATGGTCAGGCAGAGACTGTCGTCGCGGCGGCGGGCCGCCAGTCGTATCCGCCGGACGCCCTCGGCCTGGGTGGCATTGCGCAGCAGGTTGGTGAGGACCTGGACCAGCTGCTGGCCATTGGCCAGCAGCATCAGCGGCGGGTCCGGCAGCACTGGCTCGAGGCGAATGTCGCGTGCCTCGAGGTCGGCCTCGACCAGCTGCCGGGCGTCGTGGACCAGGTCGTCCAGGGCGAGCCGCGCCTTGTCGACGCTGTGCTGGCGCCCCAGGTCCATCAGCTGGCGCACGATCTCGACGATGCGCTGTACCTCGCCGCGGATGCGTCCCAGTCGCCGCCGTTCGTCGTCGCCGATGCCGGCACGGCGCTCGAGGCGCTGGGCCTGGCCCTCGATGACGGTGAGCGGCGTGCCGACCTCGTGGGCCACCCCGGCGGCCAGCACGCCGAGCTCGGCCAGCTTGCGCGACTTGCGCAGTCGCCGCTCCAGCTCGATCTCGCGGCGCTGACGGGCCTCGATGTCGGCATCCTTCTCGGCCAGGGCGTCGAGCATGTGGTTGAGGGCCAGGCCGAGCCGGCGGAACTCGTCGAGGCCCCGGATCGTTGCCCGCTGGCGGCGCTCGCCCCGGGCGACCCGCTCCATCACCTCGAGCAGTCGGCTCAGCGGGCGCTCGATATGGCGCCGGAACATCCACCAGATGCCCAGCACGATGCCCGCCGCACCGATACCGAAGGCGACCAGGGCGACCTGGCTGAGAAAGCCGGTGTAGTTCTCGATGCCGGTATTGAGGCGGTTGACCTGCAGCACGCCGAGGGTATTGCCGTCGGGGGATTGCAGCGGCATCAGCGTCGAGAAGTAGGTCCAGCCGTCTTCCTCGCGATAGTCGCTGCGCATCTCCCCCTCCTCGACCACCGCCTGCAGTTCGGAGGCCTCGTAGAGCGCCTCGCCGAGCCCCAGGCCATGGATCTCGTTGCCCTTGATGTCGAAGACATAGGCGCCGTAGATGCGGTTGTAGGAGAAGGCCGACTGCAGGGTCTCCTGCAGCGACTCCGGGCTCTCGCGGGTCAGGGCATAGCCCAGGGAGGTACCGATGGCGCGGCTGATGGTCTGGACCTCGGTCTCCAGCTTGGAACGCACGTTGTCTTCCAGCGACTTGATGGCCACCAGGCTGAAGACCATCAGCACCAGGAAGAGCGGCACGATGACCGTGACGATGATCAGGTTGCGCAGGCGCATGGGGGATCCCTGTGGTCGTCAGGGCCGCGTCCGGTGCGGCCCCTGTCGTGGCTAGTCGGCGGGCACCAGGCGGTAGAGGCCGCCGTCGGCGTGGTCACTGAGCAGGTAGAGGGCGCCGTCGCGGCCCAGGCGCACGTCGCGGATGCGGCCGATCTCGCCCTCGAGGATCACCTCGCGCTCGACGACCCTGTCGTCGTCCAGGGCAAGGCGCACCAGCCTCTCGCTGGCCAGCCCCCCGGCCATCAGGTGGCCCTGCCAGGCGGGAAAGGCGTCGCCGCTCACCTGGGCCAGGCCCGAGGGGGCGAAGCGCCCGGCGAACACGTGCACGGGGTCGCGCATGCCGGGGGCGCTGTCGCGGCCGATGGGCTGGTTGGTGGCGTAGTCGTTGCCGCGGCTCACCTCCGGCCAGCCGTAGTTGACCCCGGCCTCGAGGCGGTTGAGCTCGTCGCCGGTGCGCGGGCCGTGCTCGGTGGACCAGATGGTGCCGTCGGCGGCCACGATCAGGCCCTGGGGGTTGCGGTTGCCGTAGGTGAAGATCTCGTCGTGCACGTCATCGTCGTCGACGAAGGGGTTGTCGTCCGGCACTCCGCCCTCGGCGGTGAGGCGCAGCACGCTGCCGGCGTGGTCGCCGCGGTCCTGGGCGCGTTCGGGGCTGCCGCGCTCGCCGATGCTCATCAGCAGGGTGCCATCCTCGCGCCAGGCCAGCCGCGAGCCGTAGTGGCGACCCGGCCGGGAGAAGCGGTCCTGGACGAACAGTGTCTCCAGGTCCACCAGGGCGTCGCCCTCCAGCCGCCCGCGGGAGAGGGTGGTGGCGCTGCCTCCATCGCCGGCCTGGCTCCAGGTGAGGTAGACCCAGTCGCTGCCCTCGCCGTAGTCGGGATGCAGGGCGACATCGAGCAGGCCGCCCTGGCCGCGGGTGGAGACCTCGGGCGCGCCGGAGAGACGAGTGACCTCGCCCTGGGCATCGATGCGCACCAGGTGCCCGGGACGCTCGGTGACCAGCCATTGGCCGTCGGGCAGCTCGGCGGCCGACCAGGGATGCGTGAGGCCAGAGGCCACGCGCTCCAGGCGCAGCTCAAGGTGGTCGGTGGCGATGCGTTCCTCGACCACCTCCGCGGCCACGGCCGGGGCGGCGAGCAGGGCACCGCTCAGCAGCAGGGCGGTCGAGAGTGCATGACGTGGCGAGTGCATGTGGCTTCCCCCTCGTTGGCTGTACCCGCATAGGGACTCTTCACAAAGACCCTACACAGGGACTCTGCCGCGGCGAGGGTGTTCCCCGCGAGGGGGCACAGGCGATGGCAGTGCTACATCAGGATCGCCAGCAGGATCGGCAGGTAGACCAGCGACAGCAGGGTGGAGCAGAACACCAGGCTCGCCACGTACTGCGGCTCGCGTCCGGCCTTCTGGGCGAAGAGGTAGTTGAACACCGCGACCGGCATGCTCATCTGCAGCACCAGGATGGCCAGCGCCATGGGCGGTAGCGCCAGCAGGGTGCCGATGCCCCAGGCGACCCCGGCGGCCACCGGGATGCGCAGCAGGCTGAAGCCGATGCCGGAGCCGAGGTTGCGGGCGTGGATGCTGGCCAGCGAGACGCCCAGGGTGATCAGCATCAGCGGCACCGTGAAGCCCGAGATCAGATCGACGCTGTTGGCGAGCCAGCGGGGCAGGTCGGTGTCGCTGAGCAGCAGCCCCAGGGCGATCAGGATGGCGTAGACCACCGGCGTCTTCGCCAGCGCCTTCAGCGGGTTGCCGCGGCTCGCCAGCAGGGTCCCCAGGGTGAACTGGAACAGCGAGACCGTGACCATCACCGTGATGCCGAACGCGAAGCCGGCGCTTCCGAAGGCGTAGAGCACCACCGGCAGGCCCATGTTGCCGGTATTGGGGTACATGGTGGGGGCCAGCAGCACCCGCCAGTCCTTGCCCAGCAGCCGTGCCAGCAGGAAGGCCATGCCGGCCATGGCGGTGAGCACCAGCGCCGTGGCCAGCATGGTGCGCCCGAAACTGCCGGCATCGATCTCGGCGCCGGAGAGCGAGGCCAGTACCAGGGCCGGGGTGCCGATGTTGAACACCAGTCGGGTGACGAAGGCCACCGGGAAGTCGTGGCCGAGGCGCACCCAGACGAAGCCGAGCCCCGCGCCGGTGAGCACGGGCGCCATCACGGCGAAGAGTTCGGCGAGCATGGGCGGCATCCTTGCGTGGCGGTGGGAGCAGGCCGCGTATTGTCGTGAATGCTGGCCCCTCGGGGCAACTCCGGCGTGCCGCCGGCATGAAAGGGCCCCGGCAAGGGCCGGGGCCAAGGATCGAAACGCCAGCCTCTTCAGGTTAGAACGTGTAACTGGCGGAGAGCCAGAGCCGTCGACGCGAGCGGCGCCTTATTTCGCTCCGCAAAAAGCCCGGTCGATGACCGGGCTTGAAGGGCGGTAAGCGGCCGAGCCGTCATTCGGCGGGGCGGTCGGCGGCCTCCTGGGTCTGTTCGCCGACGTTCTCCAGGGCCTCGCCGATACTGTCCAGGGCCCATGACGCGCCTTCCTGGGTGGATTCCCAGGCGCTGGCGGCGCCCTCCTTGGTGTCTTCCCAGGCCTGCTGGGCCCCTTCCCGGGCGTTCTGCCACCAGTCGTTGGTGTATTGCGGCTGCTGGGCGATCTGCTCCTCGCTCAGGTCGACATTCACCCGGTACTCGATTTCCTCGAGGCTATTGCCGTCCTGGGTCGCGACGGTGAACTTCCCGGTCTCGATCACGAACTGCTGGTTGCCCTGGAAGTCGAGCAGATTGCCGGTGTCGATGACCAAGGCGCGGACCTGCATGTCGTTGTCGAGCAGGATGTCCTCGACGTCGCCGATCTGTTCGCTGCCGGAGGTGGCGTAGACATCGGCATCGAGCAGTTCGTTGGCCGAGTAGAGGCCTTGGGGCTCGGCCAAGGCGCTGCCGGTGACGGCCAGGCCGCCGGCGAGCAGCGCTCCGAGGGTGGCCTGCTTGATGGTGTGATTCAGCGGTGTGCGTTGGGCCATGCGTTCACTCCTTGTGATCCGTGTAAGGTCCATGTGATCAACAGCGTCTTTCGACGCCTCACTTACGTTAGTGTGGCCAGCGGCCGGCGAGTTCAATGGCGAGCCCGCCGCGGGGTCCGATCATCGGCGCCCGAGGCCCCACATGAAGTAGGCGCCGCCCAGCAGCGAGGCCACCAGGCCGGCGGGAATCTCCGCGGGGAACAGCAGCTGGCGGCCCAACCAGTCCGCCAGCACCATCAGCAGGGCGCCGATCAGCGCGGCCCCCAGCAGGTGGGTGCGGGCCCGGGAGAAGCCCACCAGCCGCGCCATGTGGGGCGCCAGCAGGCCGACAAAGGAGAGCGGGCCCACCACCAGGGTGGCGCAGGCGGTCAGCAGCGCGACCAGCAGCAGCAGCGCCAGCCGGG
The DNA here is from genome assembly GCF_030010555.1 of Halomonas rhizosphaerae. Classification (GTDB taxonomy): domain Bacteria; phylum Pseudomonadota; class Gammaproteobacteria; order Pseudomonadales; family Halomonadaceae; genus Halomonas; species Halomonas rhizosphaerae. The sequence continues at coordinate 34,753 of NZ_JASCQP010000002.1, read as the reverse complement.
CTCGCTCGACCCGTACCCCCAGCGCCGCGGCCGTGGCCGCTCCCAGCGGCAGGATATCCAGCCAGCGGGCGAAGGGGCGTGCCGCCAGGGACAGCACCACGGCGAGGCCCGCGACCACTGTCGCGCTGACGGGGTCGATGTAGTAGGTGGAGCCCGAGAGCCAGGCGATGACCTGCTGGCCGCGGGGGTCGCCGCCGGCCAGCACGATGGCGCGCACGGCGTCGAACAGGGCGGTGATGGCCACGCCGCTGAGCAGCAGCCGTTCGGGCACGAAGCCGCTGCGCCGGTTGAGCATGACCAGCACGGCCAGGCTGGCCAGCGCGCCCAGGGTGCCGGTAGCGACCAGGGTCAGGTTGCCGGGGGCGGGCAGCAGGAAGAGCGCCGCGATCAGGGCGATGGCGCTGCCGCCGCTGATGCCCAGCACCTCGGGGCTGGCCATGGGGTTGGCGGTGAGGCGCTGGATCAGGGTGCCGGCGATGGCCAGCATCATCCCGCTGGCCACGGCGGCCAGCAGCCGTGGCCAGCGCCACGTCAGCACCGCCTCGTCGAGGGTCGCGAACCAGCCGCCGGCCGCCTGGCCCAGCAGCAGCGCCAGCAGAAGCGCGGCGAGAAGGCCCAGTGCCAGGCCCGCGACCAGACGCCCGGGAGTGGGATGGCGCGGTGCCAGGGCCGTGGCGGCAGCGGGCGGGCGCCCGGCCTCGAGGCGCAGCCGGGGGATCAGCCACAGCAGCAGCGGCGCCCCCAGGGCGGCGGTAGTGGCCCCGGTGGGGATCAGGGTGGGCAGGGTGCCGGCGAAGCGCTGCAGCAGCAGGTCGGTGGTGGCGAGCAACAGGGCGCCGAGCAGTGTCGACCAGACGAGCCGCGCCCCCAGGCGGCGCGCGCCGGCCAGGCGCACGATGTTGGGCGCCGCCAGGCCGATGAAGCCGACCACCCCCACCTCGCTGACCACACAGGCGGTGAGGAAGACCGCCAGCCCCAGCCCCGCCAGGCGCAGGTGCTTCAGCGAGACGCCCAGGCTCCTGGCGCTGGCATCGTCGAGCTCGAGCACCGTCAGCGGCCGCAGCAGCAGCCAGGCCGCCAGGCCGCCCAGCAGCAGCCGCGGGGCCAGGAAGGCGGCGTCGCCCCAGCCGTTCTGGGCCAGTGAGCCGGCGCCCCAGATCAGCAGCCCCTTGAGGGTCTCCTGGTGGAAGAGCAACAGCACCATGCCCAGGGCCCCGGCGTAGAGGTTGACCACCAGGCCGGCGAGGACCACCACCGCGGGGGAGAGGCCGCGGCGCCAGGTCAGGGCGAAGACCAGCGCCATGGCGCCGCCGCCGCCGGCCAGGGCCACCCATTCGCGCCCGGCCAGCAACAGGCCCGGGGCGAGCAGGGTAGCGGCCATCAGCGCCAGGTTGGCGCCGCTGGCCACCCCCAGGGTGGTGGGGGCGGCCAGCGGGTTGCGCAGCACCTGCTGCATCAGCACCCCGGCCAGGGCCAGGCCGCCGCCGGCCATCAGCGCCATGGCCAGCCGCGGCCACCAGCTGTAGTGGCGCACCAGCGCCTCGGTGCTCTCCGGCGTCGCCGTCGCCAGCGCGCGCAGGCCCTCGAGGAGCCCCTCCTCGGCGAGCGATCCCAGCACCAGGGCCAGCAGCACCAGGCCCGGCAGCAGGCAGACGAGGGCGGGCGCGTGGCGGCGGGCGGCCTCAGTCGCCATGGGGCGCGTCCTCCAGAGCGGCGACCAGATGCTCGGCGAAGCGCTGCGCCGAGGGCAGGGCGCCGAAGCTCCATACCGGGGGCAGGGTGATCAGGCTGTCATCGCGCACGCTGGGCTGCTGCTGCCAGAGGCCGCTGTCGGCCAGCGCCGTCTCGACGCCCACCGGGTAGGGCTCGACCACCACCAGCCGCGCCTCCAGGCCGGCCAACTGCTCGAGGCCGACCAGCGAGAAGCCCCAGGCGTTGGTCTCGCCGTGCCAGGCGTTGTCCAGCCCCAGGCGGGCCATCACGGCCTGGTAGAGGCCGCCCTCGCCGAACACCCGGACATGGCGCTCGTCCATGAACTGCACCACCAGCAGCGGCGACACCCGCTCGGGCAGTCGCCGCCGCAGGGCCTCCAGTCGCGTCTCCGTCTCGGCGATCAGCCTCTTGGCGGCCGCCTCCCGCTCGGCCAGGCGACCGACCTCGCGGCTCAGCTCGCGCAATTGTGGCCAGGTCTCGCGGCCCGGGGAGTAGAGCGGCAGGGTCGTGACCGGGGCGATGCGCGACAGCCGCGGCGCCAGGTTGGCGAACATCGGCGAGATCAGGAGGCGGTCGGGCGCGAGGCTCGCCAGCAGCTCCAGGTTGGGCTGGCTGCGCAGGCCGAGATCGACGGTGGCCTCGGGCAGGCGCGGCGCGCGCACCCAGGCATGGTAGGCGTCGCGCTGGGCGACGCCGGCCGGCGTGACGCCCAGCGCCACCAGGGTCTCGGCCAGGGTCCAGTCGAGGGTGGCGATGGCCGGCTGGGCCTGAGCGCGGGTCGTCGGCACCAGCGCCAGGACCAGCAGCAGCCCAGGAACGAGACCGCGAAGCAGCCGGGCGAGCGCGTCAGGCATGGACCAGGGCGACGGGATGATGGCCGGCGGGATGCGCCATCACGCGCATGGGGATGCCGTAGATGGCCTCCAGGGTGGCCTCTTCCATCAGCTCGGCCGGGGTGCCCCGGGCCAGCACGCGCCCGCCGTGCAGGGCGACCAGGTGGTCGCAGTAGCGCGCCGCCATGTTGACGTCGTGCAGCACGATGACCACGCCGAGCCCCAGCGTCTCGCTGAGCTCGCGGATCAGCGTCAGCACCTCCACCTGGTGGGCGATGTCCAGCGCGGCGAGCGGCTCGTCGAGCAGCAGGAAGTCGCTGCCCTGGGCAAGCAGCATGGCCAGCCAGACCCGCTGGCGTTCGCCGCCGGAGAGGGTGTCGACCAGGCGGTCGGCGAAGGCCTCGGTGTGGGTCGCGGCGATGGCCCCCTCGATGGCCGCCGCGTCCTCGCGGGTGTGACGGCCCAGCAGACCTCGCCGGGGGTAGCGACCCATGCCCACCAGCTCGCGGCCGAGCAGGTTCTCGGTGGCGGGCAGCTGCTGGGGCAGGTAGGCCACGCGGCGGGCGAACGCGCGCTGGCCCCAGCGGGCCAGGGGTCGGCCGGCGAAGGCCAGCTCGCCTCGGCTGGCCGGCTGCTGACGGGCCAGCAGCTTGAGCAGGGTCGACTTGCCCGAGCCGTTGTGGCCGATCAGGCCGTGCACCCGGCCGCCCTCCAGGGTCAGGTCGGTAGCGGCGAGCAGCAGCCGGTCGGCGATGGCGAAACCGGCTCCGCGCAGTTCGAACATGCAGGACGCTCCTTCGACGGGCCCCGGACGGGGCGGGCGATGGGCGCTACCTTACCTCCGGTGATAATGGTTATCAATAAGATCTGTTTCGGGCCGGCCGCCTTCCCGGTATGCTGTGGCGTTTCACCCTCCAGGACCCCCGCTCCCCATGCCTGATGCCACCACCTCCAGCTTCCGGGCCCTGGCGCGCCTGCTGCGCTATGCCCGCGGCTATCGCCGCCGGATCCTCGCCGCCAGCGCCTGCTCGGTCATCAACAAGCTGTTCGATATCGCCCCGGAGATCCTCATCGGTGTGGCCATCGACGTGGTGGTCAACCAGGAGCAGAGCTTCGTGGCGGGGCTCGGCTTCGAGTCCGCCCGGGAGCAGATCCTGATCCTTGGTGCGCTGACCTTCTTCATCTGGGCCGGGGAGTCGCTGTTCGAGTACCTCTTCCAGGTGCTCTGGCGCAACCTGGCCCAGCGGCTGCAGGCCGACCTGCGCCAGGACGCCTACGAGCATGCCCAGCGGCTCGACATGGGCTTCTTCGAGTCGAGGAGCTCCGGCCAGCTGGTGGCGACCATGAACGACGACGTCAACCAGCTCGAGCGCTTCCTGGACGGCGGCGCCAACGCCATGATCCAGGTCGGCGTCACCGTGGTGGCGGTGGGGGCGGTGTTCTTCGTGCTCTCGCCGCTGATCGCGCTGCTCGCCTTCACGCCGATCCCGCTGATCGTGTGGGGCGCCTTCTACTTCCAGCGCAAGGCCGGGCCGCTCTACGCCGAGGTGCGCGAGCGGGTCGGTGACCTCTCGAGCCGGCTCTCCAACAACCTGGCCGGCATCGCTACCATCAAGAGCTTCACCGCCGAGGCTCGCGAGGCCGAGCGGCTGCGCCTGGCCAGCGAAGCCTACGTGGAGGCCAATCGGCGGGCGATCCGCATCAGCTCGGCCTTCATCCCGGTGATTCGCATGGCGATCCTGGCCGGCTTCCTGGCCACCTTCACCGTGGGCGGGATGATGGCCCTGCGGGGTGACCTGAACGTCGGTGCCTACGGCGTGCTGGTGTTCCTCACCCAGCGGCTGCTGTGGCCGCTGACCGGCCTGGCCCAGGTGATCGACCTCTTCGAGCGCGCCATGGCCAGCACGCGGCGTATCCTCGACCTGCTGGCCACGCCGATCCGCGTGCGCGACGACGGCGGGCGGGCGCTGGTCGAGCCGGTGCGCGGCGAGGTGGCCTTCGCCGACGTGAGCTTTCGCTACCCGGGCAGCGGCGAGGGGGTCAGCGAGGTCCGGCTGGAGGTGCCGGCGGGCCATACCCTGGCCCTGGTCGGCGCCACTGGCTCGGGCAAGTCGACCCTGATCAAGTTGCTGCTGCGCTTCCACGACCCCCAGGCGGGGGAGATCCGCATCGACGGCCAGCCGATCCGCACGCTCGAGCTGGCCTCGCTGCGCCGGGCCATCGGCCTGGTCAGCCAGGACGTCTACCTGTTCGAGGGCCCGGTGCGCGACAACATCGCCTATGGCCGCCCCGATGCCCCCGATGCCGATATCATCGCCGCGGCGCAGACCGCCGAGGCCTGGGAGTTCATCCAGGCGCTGCCCCAGGGCCTGGACACCCCGGTGGGGGAGCGCGGCGTGCGCCTCTCCGGCGGCCAGCGCCAGCGCCTCTCGCTGGCCCGGGCGCTGCTCAAGGACCCACCGATCCTGGTGCTGGACGAGGCCACCAGCGCCGTGGACAACGAGACCGAGGCGGCCATCCAGCGCTCGCTGAAGCGCATCGCCCACCAGCGCACCGTGATCATGATCGCCCATCGGCTCTCGACCATCGTCCATGCCGACCAGATCGCCGTGGTCCACGGCGGGCGAGTGGTCGAGCGCGGCACCCATGGCGAGCTGCTGGCGCGCAACGGGCGCTATGCCGCCCAGTGGCGGGTGCAGACCGGCGAGATCGAGGTAGCGGACGCGCCCCTGGCCTGATCTTTTTTCCCTTCCCTGTATCCCTTTCGCCACCGGCGGCCCTGGGGCCGCCGGTGGCGTCTACCGCCCGGCTCTCGCCGCCTCCCGGTGAAGAATACCTCCTCTATTAACACCTCAAAAGAGAAGTGTTCCTGGTTGTTTTAGCTAATGCGACTCATTATCATGCGCATTCCCGTTTTATAAGAACCGAAGGCTTGCTCAACCATGTCCCATCCCGCTTTCCGCCCCATCGGGGACGATCCCCTGGCCCAGGCCGTGCGCCGGGCCCTCGGCCTGGCCACCGCCGGTGCCTTCGTGCTGGTCTCACCCTCCCTGCTGGCCCAGGAGGCCGGATCCGCCGAGGAGCTCGAGACGGTGACCGTCGAGGCCGAGGCCCTGTCGGTCATCACCGAGGGCACGGAGCGTTACCGGGTGCCGCTCACCAGCACCGCGACCAGGCTCGACCTGACGCCCCGCGAGACGCCCCAGTCCGTCTCGACCGTGACTCGGGCGCAGATCGACGACTTCAGCCTCGACACCACCAACGACGTCCTGGAGAGCACCCCCGGGGTCACGGTGGAGCGCCTCGAGACGGATCGCACCTACTTCACGGCGCGGGGCTTCGAGATCTCCAACTTCCAGGTCGACGGGGTGCGCGTGCCGATGCCCTACAACAACGTGCACGGCGACATGGACACCGCGATCTACGACCGGGTGGAGGTGGTGCGCGGCGCCACCGGCCTGATGTCCGGCTCGGGCAACCCGGCGGCGACGGTCAACTTCGTGCGCAAGCGGCCCACGTACGAGCCCCAGGCCTCGGTCTCGGCGAGCCTCGGCGCCTGGGACCAGCGGCGCCTGGAGGCCGATGTGGCGGGGCCATTGGATCAGGCGGGGCGCGTCCGCGGGCGCCTGGTGGCGGCGGGGATGGAGAGCGACTCCTACCTGGACCGGCTGAGCCGCGAGCGGGGGCTGCTCTACGGCGTGCTGGAAGCCGATGTCACCGACAGCACCTTGGTGACCCTGGGCCACACCTGGCAGCAGAACGACACCGACGGCAACATGTGGGGCTCGCTGCCGCTCTATGATTCGGCCGGCAACCCCACCGACTACGATGTCGCGACCTCCTCGGCGCCCGACTGGTCCTACTGGGACGTGGAGACCCACCGCAGCTTCCTCGAGGTGCAGCAGGAACTCGGCGACCGCTGGTCGCTGAAGGGCACGCTCACCCACCTGGACATGCGCTCCGACACCCAGCTGCTCTACATCTACGGCACGCCCGATGCCACGACCGGGCGCATCGCCGACAACCAGCTGACCCTTAGCCGCTACGACCGCCATCTGGAGCAGTGGGTGGCCGACCTGCATGCCAAGGGCGACGTCGATGCCTTCGGGCGCAGCCACCAACTGGTGCTGGGCACGGACTGGAGCCAGAGCCGCAACCAGCAGCTCTCTCGCTACCCCACGGCGAGCTTCGATGCGGGCGGCCAGGGCCTTCCGCCGCTGGACGACTGGAATGGTGGCTACCCCGAGCCGACTGTTTGGGTCGGCGATTCCGGTGATGGAGGCGATGCCACGGTCAAGGAGCGCAGCCTCTATGGCGCGGCCAAGCTGGACCTCGCCGAGCGCTGGACTGCGGTGGCCGGCGCCCGGCTAAGCTGGCTGGACACAGTGGGCCGGCAGTATGGTGCACCTCAGGATAATAGCGTCGACAGCGAGCTGACACCCTATGCCGGCCTGATCTATGACGTCACCGACCAGGCATCGCTTTACGCCAGCTACACCGAGATCTTCAACCCCCAGACTGAAATCGACAGAAACGGTGAGATGCTGTCTCCTTCCGAGGGTGAGAGTTACGAGCTAGGCGTGAAGGCCGATGTATTCGATGGCGCAGCCGATGCTTCTTTGACCGTTTTCCGTACGGAACAAAATAACTTCGCGCAGGGGACTGGCGAGTATCTGGGTGTTCAAGAAATCCACCAGGAAGAAGACATCACCAGCGAGGGTGTCGAGGCCACACTCGCCGGCGAGCTGGCCCCGGGCTGGCAGGCCAGCGTCGGCTATACCTACCTGGAGGTCGAGGATGCCGACGGCGAGGCCACCAACACCTACATCCCGCGCCATCTGGTGCGCGCTACCACCAGCTACCGGCCGGCCGCCCTGGACGCCCTCAAGGTGGGCGCACGGCTGCGCTGGCAGGACGATATCGAGCGTGACCGTGACCTCGCCGAGGGCAAGACCCGCCAGGAGGCCTATGCCCTGGTCGACCTGATGGCGAGCTACGACTTCAGCGACAGCCTGACCGGTTCGCTGAACGTCAACAACGTCACCGACGAGAAGTACCTGACCAGCCTCAAGTGGGACCAGGCCTTCCACGGCGCCCCGCGCCATGTCATGGCCAACCTGACCTGGCGCTACTGAGCCCATCAGCGGCGAGTCATGCCAAGAGGGCCCACCCCGGCAGCGGGGTGGGCCCTCGCGTGGGTGTGGCGATCAGGGCGTCTCGGCGGCACGGGTCCTGTCGCGGCAGGTCAGCGGGCAGTTCCCGCAGACGCCCAGCTCGTCGATCAGGTAGCGAATGCAGCACAGGCGACGCACCCGCCGGGGGGCATCGTCATCGCCCTCGACATAGCGCACCGGGCGATGGAGCGGGTTGCGCCGGCCGTCGGGAAGATTGCGACTCGCCAGCAGCGCCAGGGCGGGCTCAGCGACGTCCGCTGCGGCCATGGGATGGTCGGCCAGGGCGCTAGCGAAGTACTCAAAATAGTTGCCGGCGTTGCTCCAGAACACCTTGGGTGAGGCGCCGCTGGCCGCGGCCAGGGCCTCGACCAGTGGCGTCAGGTGGCCGTCGAGCAGGGTGGCGAAGCGCGAATGGGAGTCGAGCTCGGCCAGGGGCCGGCCAGCATGATGCAGCACCAGGCCGGTGGTCTGCCCCTCGGGAGATTGCTGGAGATGGAGCTCGTCGAGCCCCAGCGGCAGGTCGCGCTCGAGCAGCAGGTTGGCCGCCAGGCCATGGCCGCAGAGGCTGCTGAAGTGCCACTTGGACCACAGCGAGGCCACCGCCCGGCGGTCGCCCTGAGGGTACTGGGCGCCGAAGCGTGCCAACAGCGCGTCCAGGTAGGCCGGGTCGAGCAGGTCACGGGCCGGCATGCCGTCGGACGCTGCCGACGCGATCGTCGGCGCGGCGAGGTGCTGCAGGGGGCCGACGTAGAGCCGGGCCAGGGAAGAGGGCATGGCGAGACCACCGGAGCCGCGGAAAGCCTCATTATACAAACAATAATCATTATCAATAAAGGGCTGTGCCGGCATCATGGGAAGGACAGAGCCTGCCGGGGTAGCCCCTCAGCGCCGCACCAGCATGGCGTCGAGAAGGACCGGTACCTCGTCGCCGATCTGCTCGTAGCCGAGCAGCAGCAGCACCGAACGCAGCGTCGGGTTGGCCATCAGTTCGCGGCCATCCAGCGCCACGCGCTCGGCGTTGGTGACCCGGACCCGACCGGCGGACTCGCGGGTGAAGCGCACCGCCAGCGGCTCGCGGTGGGTGGTGCCGCCGGACTGCACCGAGAGCTCGAGCACCTCCACCAGCGACTCGCCCACGGCCAGCGCCTCTAGGCGCTGGGGCGGGAAACGCGTGCTCACGGTGGCCAGCGGCTGCTCGGTGAGGCCGGAGAGCCAGGGCGGCAACGGCCCCATGCGCTCGACCACATCGCTCTGCGCCAGCCGCAGGGGCAGGCGCAGGGTGCCGTCCGCCTCGGCGGTGCCGGCGAGGCGACGCACCTCGTGCTGATGGGCAATGGGACCCGTCGGGGCGATCTGCACCACGGTTGCGGCCACCCGCGAGCGTTCGGGGTCCAGCTCCCAGGCGGCGGCTGCCGGCAGGGCCAGCAGCAGGGCGAACAGCGCAGTGCCAAGGGCAGGGAAACGGCGATGGGGGAAAGGTCGCACCGGTCGATCTCCAGATGGGCAGGCCACCTGCAGACCACGGTCGGGGAAGGAAGTGCCGCGGCGGGAGATTCGGCCAGCCAAGGTCTGCCGGCTATGGTCACCTTCATCGCCATTCGCTATCATACGGCGGCGCCGCTCGGCGCCATCCGCTGCAAGGGCCTATAGCTCAGTTGGTTAGAGCAGGGGACTCATAATCCCTTGGTCGCTGGTTCTTATGTGGGGATTGGAAGTTTAGCGAATATGGGTGGTGTGGTAGATTATCCACCCATTCTCTCAGGGCCGTTAGCTCAATTGGTTAGAGCAGAGGACTCATAATCCTTTGGTTACAGGTTCGATCCCTGTACGGCCCACCATATTTTTTCAATAAAATCAATAGCTTGAGTGTGGCGAGGTCGGGTGATGACGTAATCCCGATCATGACTTGTGCGGTTGCAAGATCTTGCTTGCGTCGTCGGGCTCTCCACGTTCAGGCAATGTCGACTGACCTGCTGTTCATTGCACTGCCCCAGCGAAATCGTACCCGCTAAGCGCGTGACCTTAGCATCGTTGGAGAAGGTGTATGCCACGTTGATGCGTAGCTTTCCTTCTTCATCTAGGCTTGCTCGGAAATCTGTCAAGACCGGCTTCGGAAGTGGCCCTTGTGAAAGGCGAGGAATGCCAGCACAGCTGTTCTTCATAACAGCCTGAAGTCAAACAGGGTCTGTGTAACCAGATCGCATAAGCTTCTGTTTTTTTGAGTCTTTCTTTCTATCTCTATCCTGACCTGCGTCTTGTGTGAACATCTGTGTAAGCCACCTCGACTCCTGCCGAGATGCTCTGGTGCGAGGAGTCATGCTGTGACTCACAATGTTGGACAGATATACAGCGCACCCTCATCCCCTTTTTAAGGGCCTGCCCGATGGATATGTGCACAGCTACCGTTTTGGCTCATGGGGCGTGAATGAGACAAAATCGCTTCCCTCGTAGGTAATTGCTACCCAGTTGATGTCGCATGGAAGGTGGCTCATTGAGTAGACCTTGTGAGCCATCGGTCGCAGTGGCACCAAAACATGGATCAAAGCTGTTGAAATACAATGAGCTATTCTCTACTTATGAGCTAAAGATTGTGAGCCATTATCGAGGGTCAGCAAGCCATGTCCGCTCGCATTGCCTATGTCCGAGTCAGTACCAATGATCAGACCGTCAGTGCTCAGCGCCACACCATCGAGAACCGCTATAAGGTGGACAAGTGGTTCAGCGATGAGGCGACCTCTGGGGCTATCAAGGCTAAGGACAGGAAGGGGTTCGGGCAGCTCCTAGGCTACGTTAGGGAGGACGATACCCTGGTGGTCTATGCCATCGATCGCCTGGGCCGAGATACCATCGACGTATTGGAGACGGTCGAAAGGCTGAAAGCCAAGGGTGTCACGGTGGTTTCTATCCGAGAGGGCTTCGATCTGTCTACTCCCGTGGGAAAGGCTATGCTGACCATGTTAGCCGCCATGGCGGAGATGGAGCGTACCAACATCAAGGCTCGACAGATGGCCGGGATCGAGAGGGCCAAGGCTGAAGGTAAGAACCTGGGGCGTGAGAAGGTGATCGATGACGCCGCCGTGGTCCAATGGCGCCAGGATAACAATGCCAGCATTAAGGGTACAGCGGAGAACTTCGGTATATCAACTGCGTCGGTGAAGAGAGCTTGTCGTTCATTAAAGATGAACAGCTAAAAAAATCATATACTTCCATTAATTTATGCATTGTGGAAAGGTCATCCCTCCACTTTCCTCTCCCCCTAATGATGAAATTTATCCATTCACACTTATAGCTCCGCTTACTCTTCAATGAGGTGCTTTAGCTTAAGTGTCGGGCCCTGTGTGATTAACCACCAGCTTGGTAAATAATTCAGGGCATTTAGCCTCCCATTCTTTCATCTCGGCAATCGGTGATTGATGGGGCAGCTCCACCTGAGGGATATGGTGAATGTACAGCCAACAGTACCGCTTCAGCGTCAGTTCTAGATCCTCACCTGATACATAGCGTCGAGTGGCCAGCACATCGCTGATGCGACCGTTGAAGCACTCCATAATGCCGTTCGTCTGAGGCCGCCCAGGCTTGATCAAGCGATGCTTGATGCCATGTGCCTGGTACTCCTGGTCAAACGAATGCCGGACGCTGGGCTTGTGCTCACCGGCCCGTGTGAAGCGATCGGTAAAGGATTTGCCGTTGTGAGTCAGCACCGTCTGGATCATGCAGGTCGCCTTCTCTTCCACCTGCTTAATGAACGCGCGAGCAATTTCGCGGACTGGCTGCTTCGGATCTCCAGATTCACCCACCGCGTTGCCCGGCCGATGTCCACGTACAGGTAGCGCTTCTGCTGCTCGTCAGGCATCTGGCGCAGGTGCTTGATGACGATGCGCACATACCCCGGTTCGTAGCCCTTGAAAGGCTTGTGCCGGGGGTGTCATCACCACCGACATCTTGCTGGGTCAACGCCACCTGCGTCGGCACGTCACGCCGCGTGAACATGCGGTGCAGGCCTTAGCGAGTCAGCCGAGGGTTCAGGAACTCAGGTGCCACGGCGAGCAGATCGTCTAGCTCGAGGCGAAGGAATTCATGAGCCGCAATCAGCACCTCCTCCTGCTCAAGAGTCAGCATAGCCAGGAGGTTGTGACGCGTGTGCGGTAGGTCATGGACTTCGTCACGGTACCGCCAGCGTAGGGTAGTCGCGGTGGAGACGGCGTACTGGCGAGCCAGCACGCTATCCATGATGCTGGAGGGCTGCCTGGATCTCGGCACGGATCGTCATGTGTCGTCGTCGCTTGTTTATGCAGCTTGATGTCCATGTCTGTGCTCCCGGATGAATTGCTGTAGAAGATCCTCGCCAATAGAAAGTAACTTCTATGGCTCATCTGATCATCAGGGGCCCCCACCTTATCCAAAGCATGGCTCCCATACGCCAGGCTAATAAAAATTAGATTTAATTTACAATATATTAAATTGTACTAATCCTCGGCGTCTGCTAGCTTCCAAAAGACTCTATTCATGGGAGGTCAAGGTGAAGCATTTCAACATTGTTGGGAAGGGCCTCAGGGCAGTCCTGATTGGTCCTGGCGGTAGCGTGTCTGAAGCTTTTGTTGAGTACAAGAGGTACATTTCGAGACATCCTGATATTGGGATGTCAACAATGGAAGCATATTTAAATCATATTGGTATATTCATAGAGTTTATTTATGCAGCGTCAAAAGCAGGAATTTCCTATGAGGAGCAAAATTTGGAAAACTTGATGATTCTTTATCAAGGGTATCTGTTGGATGCTTCTGATAGTGAGGACCCGACCATAAGGGAAACAGCATGCTATACAGAAAGAAAGAAAGGGTGTACACCACAATCATTGCCAGTTATTGAGTCAGCTTTACTGCATTTTTTGGAGATGATTGATATCCAAGTTAGAGAGAACAGGAAAGAGTCCCTTTTCAGCGTATATCTCCCGAATATGATCGAAAGAGTATCAAGTAAAGAGTCAGCACGAATAAGAACTGTCGGCTGGTTAGGTGGTGTGATCCGTGGGGGGACCAATAAGAATAAAAATCGTAGAGTCAGGCTATTTTCCATGTCAAGGATGCCTGCAAAAAAGCCAGGCTTAAAAGTTATGGATGAAGATTATGCGTTCCCATGGAATAAAATTCCAGAACTATTGAGTTCATGTAACTCGTATAGAGATAGGGCTTTATATTCACTTCTGGCTGCGTCAGGTATTAGGACGCATGAAGCACTGCAAATTCAATTCAAGCATGTAGCGCGACATGAAAGACTTGATACGATAAAAATTATAAACCCCTTTATTGATAGTTCGGGTTCGGCTGGTCTATCTGAATCAGAAATGTCAAAACTTAGATTTAAAGGTAGAGCAAATCAAACAGCGTATCTCATAGAGCCATGGAAAACTGTATTTTATAAAGAGCTGCAAAAATATCTGAGCTTTGAGTACAAGGTGAATGTAAGCCACAATTATGTTTTCCAGATTCTACAAGGAAAGAACAAAGGGAGACCATTTTTCCTGTCAAATAGAAAAGATAGAATATCAACCTTTAGAAAACTTGCAAAATCAATAGGGGTTGAACTGCCTTGGGGAGTATCCATTCATTCTCTTCGACATGCATGGGGTTTTTACATGCTTAATGATTTCCCTACCAGTAACGGCAAAGGACTGCCAAAAGCAATAGTAAGTCAAATGTTTGGTCATGTAAGTATATCAAATACAGAAATTTACGCAAAACATGATGAAGAGGTAATAATAGACCAGATATTACGGGCAGAAGAAGAGGTGTATAAACACAATTGTACTTATTCAGTAGGAGTTGCGAATGATTAATATGACAGATGAGCTAGTGATTGTTCAGCGAGGAGATCAGCTCGAGGAAACAATTCGGCTGTCCATTAATGAAACAGTTGAGATTTTAAAGGTTAGCTATAATATAAAATCTGATGTAAAACCATATCAAGTTACGGCGGGCAGGGAAAATCAACTCAAGGAGTTGGCTTTTTTAAGGTACATCCCCCCCTTTAGTAAGATAAAACATACTGAGGAATGGTTGGTAGAGTTTTACAAGCTAGTATGTAGCGGTGGACGAAGAGGATACGTTTCAAAAATAGATTCAGGGAAGCTTTCACACCTGATTAACGAGGGTGAGATACCGGAAACGCTCTGTAATCCTCTGATTCGCGGGATGCGTTTCTTCTTTCTTTGTCTTTGGAAAAATAGAGCAGTTCTTTTGACGATGAATTTTGTATTGCCTTCTACGAAAAGAGACAGTGATCCTGCGAGGATAATTTATCCAGACCTACTATATGCAGCCAGGTCTCCGATGATGAAAGGTGATGTTGACAACGACAGAAGCTTAATACCATATTTAAAGCATACAGCATACAAAAATGTATACTGGTATTATTGGAGACCAATTGTATGTTCGGACTGGCATGTAATTGAGGATGTAAGTAATGAAGATTTGATCACATATTTTGAAGAAATTAGGAGGAGAAATGAGAATGGAACCAAAAAGACAAGCTATCCAGTATCAAGCAGTGGGTTTCTTGGAGTGCTATATAAAAAATATGGCGACCGTTGCAAATTTGACATTGGCAAGGTAAGCAAGTTCAATCCAAGAGCAGAAAGAAGTACAAAAGATTTAGGGTTTGAAGTGGACGTCTTTGCCACTAATACAGACTTTTCAGAACAGAAAGATTCGTGGTTAAATCTAGAAAAATCTTACATGAAGCTTCTTGAAAAACAGTATTCGAGAAGTAAGCTTAAGCAAGCAGGACAATCTATATCTAAGTTGAATGCTTATTTGTTTACAGTGCTGCCGCAGGCAGGTGGTTCTCCTCCATATCCGAAAGACTTCAACAGGAGGTTCTTAGATGGAATCGAATACCCTAGCATGACAGATGAAACAATAGTCAATACATCTCTGTTTGTTAACCTTCAACAATTTTTCAATCACATAGAAAGTGTCTCAGAAAGCTTTTACGGAGCAGAGGGGTTTACAAACCCACTGTTAAAGCTTGATAAGCCTCGAGAGAAAAAAAGGCAGGCAACGAACAAAAAAACATTTAGCATAGATGATTTTAGATTTATCTATGAGATTGTTTACAGCATCAGTGAGATGAGTTGGCATATTAATAGCACTATTGCAGACGGAGTGGGCTTGAATTACATTTCTTCGGGCGGTGTGGAAATGTACAAAGGGTTATCACAGAAAATAAAATCTGTCTCAGATTTAGTTTACTTTGATAATGCAAACTGGCATATTAGGAGCCATGTTTCACCTACAGAGAATTTGAATATCCAGAAAGTACTTCGTGCCAACATCTTTGAAAATACTTTACGGAAGAATAGTAATCGCTCTGTAGTTGACATGGAGGAGTTTGGGTATGTCCCTTTTATTTCGTATCAACGTTTTTCTGATGATAAGATATTGATGGTACCATTAAAGTTTATTCCAACTAAAGTTTTGAAAGTAATATCGGTTCAATTGAAAGGTGCGACTCGCTATTCACCATTTCTAGCAATGCAAAATATCAACCAGATCGTTGCGGCATTAGAAACTGGATTGCGCCATATTACAATAAGATGGTTGGATAAAAAAACGTATAGGCACGGAGATGTTGATGAAAACAAGGTATATTTTAATCTCCATGTGAATTCAGACAAGGTTCAAAATAGCTGGATAAGACCAACATCAAAAAAGCTTTTACAAGTATTGGATAGGCAGGTTGAAAGTCACAAGTGGATTGATGATGATCTTGTAAATCACGAGATTAATTATAACTACGAAAAAAATACAAGGCATGGTAGGATCTACCCTGTTTTCATAAGATATGATAAAAAAGAAGTATATGGAGAGCAGGTAGTTAGTAACTACTACAATAGTCTTATGTGTTTTGTGTCACTTGTCAAGATTGCAATTGGAGAGGCCCCGCTTGAAAGTATTGGCAATAATATAAAGGCTCTAAAGCTTTCTAGTAAGGAAGGGTTCGAGTCTGCCTGGAAGAATGTAGATACATTTAAGAGTAGGTTTACTCCGCATGGGACTCGAGCTAGTGTTGTCAGTATAATGTCAACAGCATTGCCTGCTGATATCATAGGTCAGTTCATTACAGGACATGTTTCAGTTGATACCGTTAGGTATTATATTTCTGTTAACATTGATATGATGAGCCAGATGGGCCTGATAAATGATGAAGAGACTCAAAATAAAGTCCAAAAAGTGTTGGCATTGATAACACCATTAAAAATTCATGCGGACAGTAGAGACTCTAAGATCAGGAGGCTCTTAACGCAAGGGAATGAATCAATTTCAACTGTGATGAACGATTTTGGAGGATGCTCTTTTTCCCAAGAGATGGATGATAAATACGTATCTGGAATTGATGAAATAAGGAGTGTCGATCGTAGTCAGCTAGCATTTCTTCCGACACATATTTGTCCGCTTGAAAATGAATGCCCAAGAAGTATCAAGGCGAGTATAGGGGAGAAACAGTGTGGTCAATGCCCATATAGTGTTAAAACGGTAGATCACTTGCCGGGGATTCAGGCCAAATGCCGATATTTAGCGCGCGAGTTGGATGCTACTAAAAAGATTATGAAAAACCATAAAAAGAATAATGGAGAAGGAGAGCAATCAGAAGTGATTCAAAAAAAATATATGAAAATGGCTAGCGAGCTTGCTGCATGGACATTGACAGAGAGAATTCTGAGGACAAACTACGAACAGCTAAAGGATAAGGTTTTAGTGAATAAGCCAGAGTTGCTAATGGGGGCCGTGGAAGAAAGAGAAGTTCCAGTAGACTGGCTAAGTAAACTGCTAATAGAATGCGAGGATGCCGTAGCCTATCCAGAATTGTCTAATAGTACTCTTGAAGCGAATGTATTGAGATGTAGAACTAGGATTGTAGCATCTAAGAATGAGCTTGCAGAGTACTATGGTGAAAATGATGATTATGACCCTGTAGAAGGATTTCGGCACCATGTAAGAGCATTCTGTCTAGCCACAGGAAAAGCTCCAAGCGAGTTGGTAAGTTACGTAGAGAATAACGAAACTAAATCTCTTTTGACAGAGAATGCCGGGATGTCATCAAGCAATCTGATTCCAAAGCTGTAAAGGGAGAGTTGTTGGTTATGGCGGGAAAAGACAAAGAAGTTGAGCTAGGAGCTAGGAAAGGAGAAAATAGATTTAAGTGCTATCAGGAGAACATGAAATTAAAAAGAGTTGTAGCAATAAAAGAAGCCCTACGGAAAGCAAAGGCTCTCAGGGTTAGCTTTACGTCATTCTCCCACCTTGCTGATTTTGTGGTGAGCGAGATAAAGCTGGGTGATAATGAAGAAAAAAAAGTTTCCATAAGTAAAAGTACTTTGTATAGGACGCCTGACTACAGGTATCTTATTAATAATTTTTTAGATTCATATAATGATGCTTTTGACAAAGCATCTAAGTCAAGCCAAAATTTAAAAGACTTTTCCCTCATGTTAAAAGTGAAGATGCTTGAGGCCGAAAATTCACGCCTTAAGCTGTTTATCGAAAACAGCTTGAGCTTAGAGGATGGTTTTAAAGAAAGTCACATGTCAGGTGGGAACATTATAGGCATGGGCAGTGATAAGACTATAGTTTCTAACAATGGTGGAGATAGAGGTGTAAGGGAAAGCGGAGAGCTTGATGCAGCTGGAAAACTATGCTCTCTAATTGAAGCCATGGTATACAAGTCTGAGTATTTTTATGAAGTTAAGGATGGAATGGTTGTTACAAGTGCGTATGGTGAAGAGGATGAATTGGTAGGGGATGTAGATATCCAAGAACCTTTTAGGGAGTGGTTCTTGAGTAGGTATCATTCAGATCATTAGTGAGCTTTTAACCGAGTAATGTATTCAAAAAGCTTGACCTCTTACTGAAGCTCATTGTGGATCTGAGCTGTAACTGCTGAAAGCACGATAATGAAAAAGCATTTTGATGAAGCTCAACGTATTTTGACCTACAGCTTCGGTCAACACAGCTCCTCCTTCCGCGAAGGCCTGTTATATGCAGTAGCTTAGTGTTTAGCTGGTAAGCCCGAAGCCACCTAGTTGCGAAATCGTGACAAAGCCTGTCAGTACAAACACGGCACACTTGAGCGTGACGCCGGGCAGCGCTGCAAGGTCAACGTCGCCGTCGACACGCTGGGTTATTCGCGGCTCTTCCATGCTTGGGCGGCGCCCTGCCAGGATGCCGAGCACACCTATGAGGCGCTGGTGCAGGCCTTCCGCCACTTTGGGGGCGTGCCGTGCACATTTCTGGTCGATAACCAGAAGGTGGCAGTTCGAGAAGTAGGTCCATCTGAACCAGCTGCTCCATCTGAACCAGCTGCTCCATCTGTGGCTGGAGGAGGTGGCCGATCAGCGACCGCTGCGACAGTTTGCCAGGCCCCGGCCGAGCGCTACTGCGGACAGGTGGTCGTGATCTGGCTGAGCCTGGAGGACGAGCTGACCGTCTACTCGCAGAGCGGTGACGCCATCGCGCAGCACCGCCTGCAAATGCCACAGGCCGATTGGCGCACAGTCCCGGAGCACCATGCCGCCCTGTGGCAGCAGACCCTATCGGTACAGCAGCGTGACCTGCGGGTCTACGAGGAGGTGCTCTGATGGCCCTGGAACAACTACTCAACCGCCTGAAGATGGAGGACCACCTCCAGTCCTCGCTCGACAGCCTCTGCGAGCACGCCAGCAAGCAGGACCTGAACTACCGCGAGTTCCTGGAGCAGGCCCTGCTACAGGAATGGGGCGGGCGCCACCAGAAAGGGCTGGAGTCCCGCCTGAAGCAGGCTAGGCTGCCGTGGATCAAGACCCTGGAGCAGTTCGACTTCAGCTTCCAGCACAGCATCGATCACAAGATCGTGCGCGATCTTGCCGGCCTGGGCTTCGTCGAGCGCGGGGAAAACGTCGTGCTGCTCGGCCCGCCCGGTGTCGGTAAGACGCATCTGGCAGTCGCCTTGGCGGTGAAGGCCGCCGAGGCCGGCCACCGCGTGTTGTTCATGACCCTGGATCGGCTGGTCAGCACCCTGATGCGCGCTCGCCAGGAGAATCGCTTGGATCGGCAGCTCCAGCAGCTGACCTATCCCAAGGTGCTGGTGTTGGACGAGATGGGCTACCTGCCGATGACCCGCGAGGAGGCCAGCTTGTTCTTCCGCTTGATCAACCGACGTTACGAACGGGCCAGCACCATTCTCACCTCGAACAAGTCGTTCAAGGACTGGGGCGAGATCTTTGGCGACCAGGTCATCGCCACGGCGATCCTGGATCGGCTACTGCATCACTCGACCACGTTGAACATCAAAGGCGAGAGCTACTGGCTGAAGGATAAGCGTCGAGCCGGCCTGGTGACGACACCTGCTACGAAGGAGGACGAGCCCTCACACGCCCCTGACCCGGTACCGATGAGTTCAGACTGATGAAAACCGGACAATCTGAATTGATGAAAACCGGACAATCTGAATTGATGAAAAGCGGACAATCTGAATTGATGAAAAGCGGACAACCTTCATTGGCGTTGACACCAGCAAGGCGATGTTCTTCTGGGCGCGTGAGCGGAAGGTCACGCTGGCCTTCATCCAGCCTGGCAAGCCGACACAGAATGCCTTCGTCGAGAGCTTCAACGGCAAATTCCGGGATGGCTGTCTCAATCAGCACTGGTTTCTGAGCCTGACCGATGCCCGATATGAAATCGACCAATGGAGAGCCCACTACAACCATGTCAGACCGCACAGCTCGCTGGGCTATATGCTGCCCGTCGCCTATGTCCAGCGGTGTGCATGAAGGGGCGGTTTCTCACATTGTGGGTGGACTAGATCAGGGGGAAGGTCACTGAGACGCCGGTCTTGCTGATTAGGTCCATAGAGAGAATTATCTTGTCAGTAAGTCTAAGCAACACCGTTCCTTCGTCGCTGCTTAGCTAAGCAACCTAGCCTTATGTCCGGCGACAGGCTTAACTCAACGATGTGTTGGCCGTGGGGACTGACGAACAGGCCCCCTCACTTCCTCGGTACCATCGTCTACGTTGAGCGTGCTCAGTCGATTCTCGTTAGGCAATAGCCGCTCATGGTGATAGTCGGTCAGCAGCGCCTGACCACGGTGAGCTGATGCTCTTGGCGTTCTACCATCACCTCGCACACGGATTAGCAGCTGATCAGGCAGAGACGCTGCGCCGACGCTTTTTGATCAATCCCAACGAGACCAGCGAGATGCTTTACAAGGTCGTTTTGTCTGATATTGACTGGCCAAGCTGATCTCGCTCATCGATGTGGTGCCGAGGCCGGAACTGCACAGCTCTCGCGTGATGGCCAACTATGAACTCATCAATGAGTGGTTCGAAGCTAGGCTTTGGTCCCCGGCAGGGTGACGATCGACGCGGAGTAGACTATCCTGCCCGTGACGCTTGTTGATGCACTCCTTGTAAAGCCCTCAGAAGTCGTTACCACTGCCATTAGCTGGCTCTTACAGGTGGGGTATTTTCCATCCTAGATTTCAACAAAAACCGTTGCAGGGGCGATGCACCGTTGACAGTGCTACTCAGCCTTTATGAGAAGAAGCGGTTTATTGATATTTGTTGTCATCAAAATTCACAGCGCTTTGATAATCGTCAATACCATATTCCTCTAGTTTGGACTCAACATTTCCCGTAATCATATCCCTGACTATTTCCTGCCCCCGCTCACTAACTGAGTATTTATCAAAAAACTCACTCAGGCTTTCATTGAATTCGTCGTCATTATCACCACTGAACTCCAAGCCGTTCTCGTCAATTTCAAAAGGCACGCGTTCGAATACCATGGCCTCTCTACTAATACCCTGCTTAGTAGCCATCTTACTTGGATCAATCACAATATCGACATCAAAGAATCCGCTGTTCCATTCTTCCTCAGTATAAATGCGAGCATCCACAGCGACGCTCACTTCGGGAACATTGAGTTCATCAGTCATTACTTCTTCAAAAGATCGGGAAAGATCAGATTTGTAGTTTGGAACTTCTTTCTCGACATATTCCTGCCATTCATCTATAATCATCACGGTGAAGTTACTTTTATCAAAGGTGTAGATACGGTACAAAGCATCAGTATCTTCATGACGTTTTTGAATGGTAGACACATAGCCCTCAAAGGCGCCCACATGTCTGCCATTTACTTCACAACGTCCAGTCCCGCAATAGGACGGTGTGTCGCTATCTTTATTTCCATTGAAGCAATGGACCTCTAGGCTGTTGCCAGAAATTGAGATGCGGCTCATATTTCATTTCTCCTTTGTGCATTGATGATATCAAAGAGTGTCGATAGTAAACACTCTCAGGATTTAGGGTTGTTCCTATTCCTTGGGTTGATTTTTTACCAGGGATTCTTCCGGAAAGCTATCAACTGTTAATTAAGAATGTGACATCTATGAAAAGCGATTCCAACATGCTTCCTCGCCCTTATGAAATCAATTGTTGCCTTGAAGATTAAGGCTGTTTCTCGAGCATTAGTGTAATCATGCTGAGTGTCATCAGGCTGAATTGCAAAAGTTAAAAAATCTATAGCCTCAGGTTCGGTGAATGAAGGCAAAGACTTGTCTAATCCAGCGCTAACTAGGTATTCAGCGATATTCTGCTGTAGATGGTCTTCAAGTGTCATGTCTTATCAACAAATTGTGGTTCTATTTTATTCAGGTGGCTGGGCCTGAGTCAATAATTTCGAAGAAAAGACTGGCAAATAACTAGATAAAAATCCGCAATAGGGTTTTGATTCAATATCTTTCGATTTCCTCGGTTTACTGGTTCCTCTCTAGGGATGGACGGGGGAGGCGTAGATACAAGCTATGGGCATTTATTGCCTTGCTCTGGCCATTGACGGCATAGGGACTTCGCCAATGAGACTGCTCGGAGGTTCCTACCTTTGCACGTAATGCCGTTGTAGCCATCATGCAGGCGAGCGAGAAACTGGGGGAACCGTGAAGCCAGAAAAGAGTTTTTAAGCTAGCCAGGCAGCATCGAAAAATGACTTTGGGGAGAGTGCCCACGAATGAGGTTTTGGCTTTGCCCCAGAATGATCGGTGAGCTACTGTGCCGGCTTGGCCGAAGGGAGATGAAACACTATAATTGGTCATTCGAACCATCTGATGATTCACTCTACACGCTGAGGATAGGGGCTCCGACCTCATCACTGTCGGGTGAAAGGCTGGGTAGGATCGGGCCGAATTCATAAATCAATTTATTCAGGAAATGCTTTTCGCGATCCGTCATGGTGTCCAGATCGATATCGAACCAGTGTTCGGTGTACCACAGGTGAGCTTCGTTATTCGTTATCTCGGCATCCGAAAGGCCATGCAGAAGGGCACTTTTGTTGAGTTGCGGATAGTCAGCCACTTTGACTCTGGCTTTTCCTGAGATCGGAGTGAGACGGGTAACAGGACGACCCCATGTATACGGTCTCTCAGCGCTATACGTCTGAAAAGTTCGATATTTCGGCACCAAGGGGCCAAATTCATTGATCAGGCTATTTATCAGCTCAATCTCATGATCTTTGAGAGAACGAATCGACACATACTCCCAAGTATTACTGTAGTGCTCGTATGCGTCTTGACGGGAAATGACTTTCTTGCTAGGAAAACTCCACAGAATGATGCGAAGCGAGATATAGTCATCTATACGTATCATGTTATCCATCTCTATAGCTCACAAGATGCGGAAAAATGAAAAATGGCAATAACCTAGCCCTGGAAGTGATTTTGCACGGTGTTGAGGCTTGGGCAGGCTCCAGGTCAGCGGCTGAACAATGGTACAGGGGAGACACCCATCCCGTCGCTGGGAAGCCTCACAGAGCAGCAGCTGGTCGACAAGGGGAGGGTGGCTGAGGTTCTGCGCTACCTTGAGCACATAGAGCAGGGCGGTTACGCCTAGGAGTGCCCGTTGTGATCAGTCATGATCCGGCCCTTGGATCTCGCCTACGTCGCGCTCAATGGCCCTGATGGTATGCAGCGATTGACCGATTGCTCTCATTTTGGCAGCTTCCTTCAGAGTAGCAAACACTTCTTCCCCATCGCCCACTAGGCAGTAAAGTGAATTTTTTGTTTTCACTAGCCCTGTCTCTTCATCAAAGTTTGTCACTGAGCTGGTGAACACATAGTCACCATACTGCCATCGACGCTTGTAGTCGCTAACCACTGTGCCATAAAGAAAGTGTGTTTCTTGGCCATCTAGATCGATAGAGACAAGCTCCCACTCCTGGACAATGCAGGCTTGGTTACGATGGCTGCTAGCTGTTTCTTCCCACGCAGGGAGAGCTTTGATGGGATTTGGTTCTTTCATGATCAGTACCATTTTAAGGGTCAATAATGACTCTAGCAGAAATCACGAAAATGTAGAATAAGAATCGCTCTTCTTGGCTCTTCAGCTGTAACTGATCATGAGTGATAGCTTAAGCCACTTTTTACGATCTAATTGATCATCTAAGATCAGATATAGTACTGATGCTAATAATCAAGAGGAGTTAATTGTAATGGTGGCTTCCCCATTCTCGATCATCAGTTAGGAACCTGGCGAGTCATGAATACCATTTCTCGATTTTTCGATATTCCTCAACAACATCTCCATGACCCAAGCTAACTAGTAGTTTGCACAGCACCTCATCTGCATCAACATGTTGCTTATGCTGATCCACCCCCCGATTCTTGCAGCCACGAATTTTACTCAGCTGACCTATTCTGAATCGCCACGAGCTGTTTGATCGCTTCTTTTTTGTCCATCTTTGTTCACCCTTAGCGTTTTGAACGCATAAAAGCCATTAAGTCATTATACAGCTGATCTTCATCATCCCATATGTTGTACTCGCGACCCGATGAAAATTCCTCAAGCCACGGCGTGCGGTGCAGTGCAAGCAGCCAGTCGTAACCTCCATTCAAGACGCCGTTTAGAAGATTACTGTGTAGGTGTTTGACAGCCTCTTCGGGACTGGCTCCTGTGCCGTTAAACTCGCCGGTGGACTCGCCGAGGGGTACAGGAAGTTCATTTCCCAGCATTGCTTTCCAGACAGGCTCCCCATCTAGATTGAAAAACAAGGCAAACTCCTTGCTTCCTGGTTTCTTTTCGATGCACTCAATAATTAATTCATTGAGGTTTTTCATGATTCGTCTCGACGCGGGATATCCCGCATGGCTGGTAATTTGCCACCCTAGGCCGCAAGCCGTCGCGCAGCCTGGACTCGAACATATGTTTGGATCGCTTCACGGAAAAGCGCTGATGTGCTGTCTACACCGGGATCAGCAAGATCCATGGCTTGTTTATACAGGGCATCATCAATTGTGACCGTGGTTCTCATTATCCTCTCCATTTCATTTTGAAATCATAACGAACCATGTGATTCCTATATTATGAACTCTCTGGTCAAAATATGTGCCAGTGGTTGACCTCTAACTGAACTCCCCGCGCTCGATCCTGCCGAGAACATCCCGCACCATGGCTCTGCCCTGAAACGTGTCCAGAAGATTGATGGGGCGCGACCCTGACAGCGCTGGGATCTCGCAACTAAACCACCCTCTGACGATGTCGTCGCTGTCGAAAATCGAAGAGCTATACGAGAACAGACTCAGTAGGTCAAGGATCTGTTCACTCTGCATCTTACCAATAGCTGCTTTTTTGTAGGTGCGGTGAAGATTGCTAGGTGTAGTCCCTGCTAGCTCTGCAACCAGCTGTTGGTGCCCGCCAAGCAGGGCAACCGTCTGTCGAACTACCTGTCCGGGGATTCCTGTTATGACTGCATTGATGAATGCCACGTCGTCACACAGAACATCCGGAGGCAACCCATCTACGTGAAGAACCTTCATTTCCAGCTACCAATATTGCAGCTATGATATATGTATAGTAGTAGGGGAAAAAGGATAGCGAAAGCAATCTGGCCCAGGGGGCATCGTGAACGAATACCTCGAAATGATTTTGTTAGCATCTCCGCTGTTGGGCCTGGGTGTACTGGTAGCGCTCGCAGCGTGGCTATTATATCGCAATTCAAAAAAGTGATTTTCTCTCGCATGGGAGCTGGGAAATGTCAGGGCTGAGCATAGCTGTCACTCACCTCAATACGCCTTACTCTGTCACAGTCACGACAAAGCAGCTTGCGCTTGCGCTTCGCCATGGAACTGTTCATCTTGATGAAATCACGGAGCAAGAAGGCGCAATTATTGCGACTGTATTTACTGAGTCAACCCCAAATCTGATCATGCTCTGCATTAAAGAGGCGGGTGCTACTATTGAATCAGCGCAAACACTATACAAAGAGGCAATTAAAAACTGGCACCGTTCCCCCGAGTGGGAGGAGGCTGTCAGCCTTTTTATACCAGCACCTCAGGAGCGGCTACGAGGAAGCGTGAAAGCCTATTACCGGCCATTCGACCCAGCAGATGATTAAGGCCTATCACTGATAATTGGGGAACTAACTTCATCACTGCCTAGCGAAAGGTTCGACAGAACAGGTCCCAGAACGAAAATCCATTCATTCAGAAATTACGTTTCTTCATAAGACATCGTGTCTCGGCTCATGCCATACCGATGCTTGCTGTGCCTGATCAAAGCATGCATTCACATGAACTGGGCACTTATTTTTTAAGTCATGGGTAAAAGTGGTTTGTGTAGTTTCGGATGTCTGCCACCGTTACTGTGGTAGAACGCGGGCGAGAGGAGAGGGAGGGAGATCGGACTATTCAAGCTGTAGGGGAAATCAGTACATTAAGTATGGAATGTTTGATACGGAGGGAAGGGCTTCATAAATACTACCGCAACCTCTTGAGTGGCAGCGGCGGAATACGAATCTGCCCTTTCTACCACCGACTGACAGGGCATCCGATGAAGCAGGTATCGTTCGTACAGGCTGAGCATCAGCACAAGAAGAAGGTTACCCGTCGAGAGCGATTCCTGGCCCAGATGGAGGCCCTGGTGCCTTGGCAACGGCTAATCGATGTGCTGTCGTCGTCCTACTTACGGAATTATTCGCGCAGGCGTGGTCTGCCGCCCAGCGGACTGGAGCGCAGGCAGAGGATTTACTACTTCCTCCAGCAGTAGAATGCGCTCACTGGCTAGGCATTCAAGATGCCATCTACTAAAGAAGCAGGTCCTGAAGATACTGACCTTCCAGGAAGTCGACCCCATCCTGGCAGCAAGACCTACTCATGCGCGAGGGCATCATCGTAGAAGCCACTATGTAGAAAGCGTTTATTCCTCACCCGCCATTCCGTCATCCGGAGGCAGAGAAATGCAATTGCTTGGCTCCTGCCAACCAACCCCTCGGCCATGGACACGAGGCCAGTTGGGCATCCGTCGCGAACTCCATGTCATAGGACTCGATCAACTCTTGGAGAATATGTCGCTCTGACTGTTTCTGACCTACCACACCAGCCAGTAGCGACTGGACAGCAGGTGTGGCGTTAACCTTGTGGAGGTGTTCGGCTACTCGGACTGCATGCTCGGCCCGTGCTTCAGCCTTCCTCAAGGTTGCCAGCGCATGACTTCGGTCATTGATCAGGTGGAGGGAATCGCCCGAGGCTGGCGGTGTTCCGCAGGGGAGTTCGACACATGTTGGCGAAAGCCCCACCTCGCATGCTACGCGATTGAGTTCGCCCAGGCGCCTTTCGCACTCGATACCTAGAACGGCCATCAATCGACTGATTCCCCGTCCGAATGTCAAGAAAACGAAGGCCAGGTAGCGGTAGCGGTGCATCTCCTCGCGCTCGTGGTCGATGGCCAAGCCCATTAGCTCTTCGGGCGCCAAGGCGGTAGAAAGGTAGAGACTATCAAGACGATACATGGAGAAGCCTCCTTGGATGCAGCGTTTTGCCGTTCAGGTGCCCAAAGTAAAGGAGAAACATGACAGGTGCATGACCTAGATCAAGTTCGAGGTCGAGCGGAGTTATAATCCCTTGATTTCATACTTGAGGATGAGATTCCTCATACAAAGGTTAATGGTTATTAGACTATGGTTAAGACTCTAAAGTAACTGAGATGTCACCGGCGCGCCCAGCAACGCGACCTGTGCAATAAGGTCTCCGCGCTAAGTACCACTGAGATTGATCTCCCACGAGTTGTCTTGCCGGGTTGGGAAAATATGAACAATGTAGATTTTTCAATTTTTTTATATGCGTGAAGTAAGTAGATGCGAGAGCGACGGTATCAATGACCAAGCGCAACACCTGATCCATCAGGTATGATGTTGCCATGACCCATCGTAGATTCTATTTACAAGGGAATATGTTCACCGGGAATAGTTACAGAATGGGATGGTGAGAGGTGGGCGGCCATTGAAAAGTTAATGAATGCTGACAAGCGGAGGTTCCCATGAAACCCTCGGTTTTAACTCGCGCACAATATGTCTGGCTGTTGATGATCGTATCAGTTTCGGCATTTTCAGGTGGGGCGGTACTGACATGGTTCGCAACACCAACCTCTGTGCAAGCACAGGACTCTCAGACTCTTCAGGCCCAGCAAATACGCATCGTGGATAGTCGCGGCCGAGTCCGCATGAGTATGGGCGTCTGGCCGCCAGGAAACGAGCAAGCAGTTTATTTGGGCATGAACGATGCTAATGGTCAACGCCGTCTTGATATCGGTGTTTCGGAGCAGGGGGCTCCATGGGCGGCCTTCTGGGACCGAAATGCAAGTGCTTTCGGGCTCTCTCCTACGGAGCCTACATTGAGGTTTTATAACGCCCGAGGACAAGCGATTGCCGATCTTCCGCGTGGTGCCCGACTTGCTTCGGGCCTGCCCCAACTTTCTCAAGTCAGTGAGCCGGGGAGTGGTGGTAAGGCAGATGCGGCACGGCCAGAAGACGTGCGCTCCCTCCAATCGCAAATCGATGCGGTTCGAATCAAGGTAAACCAGCTCGTTACCCGAGTGAACGCACTATTACAATAAGGGATTGTTTGCTTATTATGGCGTTAACCCGTGACATCGCCGTTCCCATTACGGTGAACTTGTTAAGCGCAGGGTTGCTGTTCTCGGCATCCCTATTACTCGAACCTGTGCAGAATTTTGTTTTCCCGCCAGAGGAGATCCCGGACTACCCTCTATTCTGCACGGTGGAGCCTTGGCTGGATCGCGATCGAGGAACGCTTGTCGTTGATCTTTTTATCATAAACACTACCCAAAATGATTACACCCATGCCGACCTTCAGCGGCTGCTGGACACTCGCAAGCTCGACCCTAAAAGCTCGCTCAGCCCCGATCTCGTGCTGACCTATTGGCGAAAGCTTGAGGAAACTGTGATCGGGAGAGTTGGCGAACCTGACCGTTACCCGGTGTTTAACCTAGGCAAGGGCGAGGTGGAGGTTGGAGTGAACGAGGCTAGCAACCAGGTTGGTATCCGTGTTGAGCGCATTTCACCACGCGCTGTCATCAAGATCGGCCTGCTGATACACAATCTTCCGGACATTGAAACCATGGCTGTCCAACGCACTAACAAAGCTATCGTACCCTTTGACTTCATGCCCTACGAAGAGCATTGCTATACACGGGGTTAGGTTAAGCTATCGTGGAAATTACTGTGCTATTTATAGTTTTGGTTAAGGAATCACCAGCACCCGAAATTTAGCAATCAAGGAACATTTGAGGGAGGGGATGGTATGTCGGAACAAAGCGTATTGATCGGGTCGTGGTGTATGGACGCGTGGACTCGCACTTCTATCACGACAGGTGAGACCACGGATGCGCTGGGGCCATCTCCCATCGGGTATATCGCCTATCATCGAGATGGCCGGATGATGGCAACCGTGTTCCGGCGTGAACGACTTCCGCCCAAGGGGGAGGGCTGGACGATGGAGGAGAAGGCGCAGCTGTTCGACGACATGCTGGCGTATGTTGCTTCCTATACGCTCGAGGAAGACCGCGTCGTGCATCACGTCGATGGCTCCTGGAACCCGAACTGGCAAGGCCTGCTGTCGCGTCCTTTCACTCTGAACGGTGACCGGTTGGTCATCAGTGGTGCTCCTGGCATCGATCCCATAACTGGTGAGGAGGTGGTCTATCGGATGGAGTTTACCAAGGCCTAAGCCCCTTACCTCAGCGGGTTCTGCACTCGCCAGACAGCCAGCTGCGAATTATGGTTATATAGCTAGCAATGTATTAAGAATTTACTACATGAATTCCGCCTCAGACATTATGTCGTAAACTCCAACTCGACCACTACACACTGGCTATCTGGTGGAGGCGTTTCCTGCCCTATCTTGAGTACCTTTTCGTCCAGATGTTGCTGCTGGCCTTTGAGAAGATGAAGATGCTTAGACATGGCGCTATCAAGAGGCTGACAGCCCGATAAAGACGCTACTGCTGGTGATCGAGATGTCTAAGGCGAGTATCCGCGCTAAGGTGGAGCACGCGTTTATCTCACCAAGAACCTCTTTGGTAACCGGAAGGGCTCGCCACAAGGGGCTGGCTAAGAACCGGGAGCAGCTGTGCAGTCCGTTTGTATACCTCTAGCTGGATCGAAGTATTTCAATCGCTCAAAGTTCAAATTGTTGGCGCTCTTTCAGTTCAGGAATTATTTTATGGAATAATAAGTCAATAGAAGTCGCAATACCGTAGATTGACTTTAAGTGGTGTTGAAAATTTTGTCAATGGAGAAGGGTTTTAGCTTTCAGTAAACGATTGTTCGGTATAGAGTCATAAGGAAGTGTATAGGAGATTGGAACAATGCCCTTGGTCAAAACCTTAATCATTAAAAATCGTGGCCGAAAATATTTCGACTGTGTGACAGGCAAATACAAAGCTAAGCTGTTAATCAATGATGTCAGCAATGAGCTGGAGACTGGTCGTGCTGTGCAACTCTACGTAACAGATCTGAGTGATGCATCCAAATATGGCACCGTTCTGAAATTTGAGCCGCTGGACTTTCTGGATGCCTGTGAACCTGACGATGTTGATAAGTTGTATTTTTCTGAATCACGAGTTAAGAAAGCTATCAGGTGGTTGGAGTATGCAGAAAATGATGCTCTAAAGGGTATGTATCAAACCAAGGCCATGAAAGAAGCATTCAATTTGTGTATAGGGATGTCCAGTCTATCCCAACGAATATCCGCACTAAAAAATAAAATAAAGATAAACTCTGAGTGGCATGAGGCAAAGAAATGGCTAGAATATGCGGAAGGAGATGCAAAAGCAGGAATGACATCCACAAAAGCTATCAATAAAGCCTTCGATTTGTGCCCGAAATTTGAGGATTTGACTGATCGTCTGGCTGCCCTAAAGCAGGTTCTAGAGGCCAACGGGGGCGGTCTCGACGACGATATAGGTCTATATTTTTGAAAGCAAAAATTGTTTGTGCCTGAGGAAATTATACTTTTTACGCTCGAGAAGTCTAATAACAGAATTCTCGTAACGCACCAACACTCATTTCATGCCATATCATCAAGTTCTTCTTTTGGTACCGGAAGGTGCGCTACAAGGGGGTGGCCAAGAATGAGGTGACCTTTGACCTTCCCCCTGATCTAGGTCCACTCACAATGTGAGAAACCGCTCCTTCATGCACACCGCTGGGCATAGGCGACGGGTAGCAGATAGCTGAACGAGCTGTGCGGTCTGACATAGTTGTAGTGGGCTCTCCATTGGTCAATTTCATGCCGGGCATCGGCAAGGCTCGGAAACCAGTACTGATTGAGGCAGTCATCCCGGAATTTGCCGTTGAAGCTCTCGATGAAGACATTCTGTGTCGGCTTGCACGGCTGGATGAAGGCCAGCGTGACCTTCCGCTCACGCGCCCATAAGAACATCGCCTTGCTGGTGAGCTGTGGGTTGTTATCGCAGACAATCGAGGCAGGCAGCGAGCGCTGTTGCGCGACCTCGTCCAGGAACCTGGCCAAGCGACGCCCGGAAATGGGCGTGTCCACCAGCTGGCTAGCACAATCTCTTCTGAAGTCGTTCACTATGTTCAGCAGGCGGAATCGGCGCCCCGAGGCCAGCTGATCTGAGACGAAGTCCATCGACCAGCGCTGGTTGGGCCTGTCCGGACACGGCATCGGCGCTATTGGCCGCACCAGTGGTTTGCGCCGCCGTTGCGGACCTGAAGCCCAGCCTCACGCTACAGCCGGTAAGTTCGCTTGCGATTGACCACCAGGCCCTCCTGACGTAACAGGGCATGCAGCTACAGGTCGCCGTAGCGGGGGTAGCAGGTCGCCAAAGTGTTCAGTCGAGCCTCAAGCGGCTCATCGTCGCGCGGCATCGTCTGGTAGCAGGCCCCGATCGTGGCAGGCCCAGTAATCGACAATCATGTTGCTGATTGAGCCAGCCGCCTGTCACCAGGTGCGCCACCGCGTGCTTCTTCGTTTCTGGCGTCACCACTTTCCCGGGACGAGCTTCTTGAGGGCGGTATTGTCGAGAGCGATTTCCGCCAGCAGCTTCTCCAGGCGGACATCTCTGCCTCCAGCTCCCAGAGACGCTTGACCTCCGGTACCTCTATACTTGGCCTTCCAGCGATAGATGGTCTGCTCGGTGACGCCCCTCTGTCGTGCCAGCTCTGCGACCGACACGCCGCGCTCATGGGCCTTGAGGATAGTGATGACCTGTTCGTCGCTATATCGATTTCGCTTCATCGCGAGATCTCCGGCTATCAGGGTAAAAGTAGCGGAAATCTCACATTGAAAGTGCGCTGGTTTATTGGGTGAAGGTCAATGAGTTAACTCGGGCTGGAATTGTCACGCTGGCGTCGACCCACAAAGGGGGGTAGGGTGCCCAAGTTCTGACGGGCCCAGTTTACCGCCTGGAATCGATTGTGCACCTTGATCTTGCGGAAGATGTTGTAGAGATGCGACTTGACGGTGTGCTCGCTAACGAACAGCTGGTCTGCAATCTCAATGTTCGAAACCCCTGTGCCAAGCATCGCGATGATCTCCAACTCCCGATGGGTTAGTCCACAGACCGGGCGATAGGAGTTGAGTTGCTGGCTACGAAATAACTGGATCATCCGCGTCATTAACGAGCGTGACATCCATAGGTTGCCTTCCGCCAAAATCGAGACTCCCTTGCAGATCATGTCTAGCGAATCGCTGCGGTAGAAAACCCCTTCTAGGTTCATAGCCAAGAGCACCTCGACGGCATGCTCCTCGTCCCTTAGGTTGAAGGCAGCCAAGGACATGACTCCGGCTTCTTCTGCCCTGACACGCCACTGCTGCATGATAGATTCATCGATATGATCTGCATCAAGCAGCGCTACGGTTGGCGAAGTCCCCTTTGGCTTCCATTCCTCTCTTGGGGCGACGACTGAGACAGGGCGGTCGAGCTGCTGGTGGAGATAGTCGATGAAGAGTTGTGACTGTGGGTTGTTGGCGGTAACGAGCAACAACTGGCTCTTCTCCTGTTCCATGGTTCGATCCTTCGTAAGGCGCGGTTAGTTTCTAATGAGTTCATCACCCAATGTTAGCAAAAGCACCACACTTTTTTTCTAGTCTCGGGAAAATATGTAACCTTATGTCACCAAAGTTTTTTTATATGTGCATA
The DNA here is from genome assembly GCF_030010555.1 of Halomonas rhizosphaerae. Taxonomy (GTDB): domain Bacteria; phylum Pseudomonadota; class Gammaproteobacteria; order Pseudomonadales; family Halomonadaceae; genus Halomonas; species Halomonas rhizosphaerae. Next base: position 2,548 of record NZ_JASCQP010000002.1, on the reverse strand, counting down.
TCTCCTCCTCTTCCATCGGTTTGAGGCAGAAATGAAGATGGCGAGCAATCTCTTGTAGAATCAAGATGTTCCTGCCAGAACACTCCAAGAGGACTGCTCGCCTTGGGAGAAAGATTTCCATCTGGCCGCCCTCCTGCAACGGGTCCATCCGCGTCGAAATGAGTGGCGCGCACGACCAGCGACAGCGGTGCTCCGCTGCTCCGTAAAACCCTCGACAGCGGAGTCATGATCGGCTCGCTTGAGGAGCTTCTGGTCGAACAGCATGACCCACAGCGCGTCCGTCACTTGTTGGCCAGTCAGCTGCGCAACGTGGTGTTGCAGCATGCCATGGGCTGGATCGATCTCAGTAATACCACCACACGGCTCCGCGATCCGGTCTGGCAACCGGCGTGCAGCGACGCGCGGGGGACAGCGCCATTGGCGCAGGACCGGCCGTCTTAAGCCACGCTGTCGCGTTTGCTGACGTGTCTTGGACACAACGACAACGTCGATATCGTGCATGAAGGCCTGCTGCGGATGGCCATCTGGCGACTGATCTCGCAGAACGGCAGCGAACGCCCCAAGCACCTGACGTTGGATATCGACGACCTGTCAATCGAGGTGCACGGCCATCAGGGCGGGTCGGCCTACCATGGTCATGTTGGCACTCGGATCACTTCACCGCTGACCGCCTCGCTGGCCGAGACCGGCAAAATTGTCGGTGGCTTGTTGCGCGAGGGCAACTTTGGCCCAGCCGAGAATACCGGTACCTGGATTCCGCACCTGGTGAGAGCCTCGGGGTCAGTGTGCAGGTGCGCATCGATGCGGGCTTCACCGACAACGACACGCTGGAGGCCCTGGAAGAGCGAGGCATCGAGTACCTGGGGACGGCAGCGCGGTCACTCGGGTCTTCAGAAGCTGGTGGCGCCGTACCTGAGGCGTCCACGAGGTCGCCGCCCCGAACAGCCCAGAGAGTGGTGCTACGACCTGACGTACCAAGCCGGTTCTTGTCCGACACCGCGCCGGGTAGTGCTGGTGGTGCAAGAAAGCCCCGATGACCTGCTGCTGCATGCCTTCTTCCTGGTCACCAACCTCGGCAAGTTCGTCTGGCCACCGGCGAAGGTCCTGGTGCTCTATCGCAAGCGCGCAGCGCCGAGGCTCATATGGGCGAGGTGAAGTCGGCGCTGAGTTATCGTCAAATCTGGTGGATGGCGGTCAGGCCGCATTCCTGTCTGACTGATCGGTTACCTGCTCCCCATCCCGAAACTCGACGTTGCTGACGACCAGCTCCAACTTCTGGAAGTGCTTGATACGCCGCCATCGCTTTTGGGCGCTCTGGAGCAGCTTGAAGACCATCGCCAGGGTTGTCGCCCGGGAGCCGCAGTTTCGGCTGCGCTTGGTCCTCAGGCGGACTGTGGCGAAGGTCGACTCGATCGGGTTGGTGGTGCGGATATGCACCCAGTGCTCTGCCGGGTAGTCGTAGAACGCCAGCAGCTCTTCCCGATCCTTGGCCAGGCACCCCATCGCCTTGGGGTACTTGGCCTCGAAGCGTTTCAGGGTGCGATCGAAAGCCTTGTGCGCCCCGTCGCGGGTCTCTGCCATCCAGATGTCATGGAGGTCGGCCTTGACCTTGGGCTGCACGGACTTCGGCAGCTTGTTCAGCACGTTAGCCGTCTTGTGAACCCAGCAACGCTGATGGTCGGTCTCCGGATAGATCTTGCTCAGGGCCGCCCAGAACCCCATGGCACCGTCGCCCACCGCCAGCTTGGGCGCCTGGATCAGGCCGCGCTCTCGCAGGCCTGTCAGCAAGGTCTTCCAACTGTCCGCCGACTCGCGGAAGCCGTCTTCGACGGCCACCAGCTCTTTGCGGCCCTGCTCGGTTACGCCGATGATCACCAGCAGGCACAGGCGGTCATCCAGGCGCACATTGCTGTAGATTCCGTCAGCCCACCAGTAGACGTAGCGCCGGTCTGCCAGGTCCCGCTGCCGCCACTCGGTATGCTCCTCTTCCCATTGTTTCTTGAGCCGTGACACCGTGTTGGCCGACAGCCCCTTGGCTTGGTCGCCCAGCAGCGCCGCCAAGGCCTCCTGGTAGTCGCCGGTGGAGATCCCCTTCAGATAGAGCCAAGGGATCAGTTCCTCGATGCTGCGAGCCCGCTTCAAGTAGGGCGGCAGCAGGCTGCTGTTGAAGCGGGCGCCACCGCCGCTGCGGTCACGCACCTTGGGCACCTGCACGCTGACATCCCCGATCCCGGTCTGGACCGTGCGCTCAGGCAGGTAGCCGTTGCGGACCACGGCCTGGCGGCCATCGTCTAGCCGCTGATCAGCATACTGCGACAGGAAGGTGGCTAACTCAGCCTCGACTGCCTTGGCGATCAGGTCACGGGCACCTTGGCGCAGCAGCTCGTGCAGCGGGTCAGTGACTTGGGGTTCTGGTTGTGAAAGAGCCCGGAGGGTAGAATTGGTCATGGCGTATCCATTCCTTGTTGATTGTGATCTGGCGAGATCAATCAACAGGATACGCCACCTTTCCTACCTCCTTCCGTACACCAGAAGTCACCATAGCTCG